>CAOKDX010000001.1 GCA_948467395.1 uncultured Clostridia bacterium
TAAGCTGATACATGTTATCAATCCGAACAGACCTATATGGGATAAGATTGTTGCAGAGAACCATTTCAAGATGAAACTGCCCGGCTATGGCGGAGATACATCTGCCCGCCAAAAAGAGATTATCAAGCTGTACCATGAGTATTGCAGTCGATTTTATGAATATTTGGATTCAGCCAACGGACAAGCTATCCTCCGATTGTTTAACGAGAAATACCCTCATACTGGTTTTACGGACGCAAAGAAGATTGATTTCATTATGTGGGTGGACGGTTGATAATTTTGTCTGTGCCCTTTCTTCCAGAAATTGGGTATAG
The DNA here is from genome assembly GCA_948467395.1 of uncultured Clostridia bacterium. Classification (GTDB taxonomy): domain Bacteria; phylum Bacillota; class Clostridia; order Lachnospirales; family Lachnospiraceae; genus Eubacterium_F. The sequence continues at coordinate 315 of CAOKDX010000001.1, forward strand.
TAAAAGCACCAAAAAAAGAAACGGAGGTAAAAAGCTATGTTTGGAAAGAGTTCAGAGGACAAGGCGGCAGAAAAGCAAGCGAAGCAAGAAGCAAAAGACAAGGCGGCTATGGAAAAGTTTGGACTTGATTTCGACAGCTACACCGAAAATGATTTAAGACGTAGGAATGTCGATTCAGCAAAAGAGATAGCCGGAAGTCTGGCAGGCTCCAAATTGTATTCATTCGGCAGTCTGTTAAGCGGCAGTGCAAATGAAACATTTTCCCTTGAATTAGCAAGGGCGCAAGTGGAACAGAATTTTATCTTAATGCGACAGAATGAGGAAATTATACGGTTGCTGAAAAAGATTGTGGAGCAGTAAAGAAAAAGCCCTGACCTATACGGTTGGGGCTGTTTTCAATATCTGATTGTTTGTGTTACAATTTTGTTGGGAAAGTTATAACGCACTATGATAAAGAACGCAGAGCTGTTAAAAGACTTCCGCAAAAATACAGCGTTTCACGCATAATCAAGTAAAACTGTGAAAACACAGATAAAGCGTTATAGCTTCTTGGTAAGGCGGAGGTCACGGGTTCAAATCCCGTTAACAGCTTTTTCTAATTTTTTCTTTGCTCTCTGCAGTGCATTATCTACGGATTTTGCACTCTTTTTTAATAATTCTGCGATCTGCTGGTAATTGCAGCCATCTATATAGAGATGGACAACCGTGGATTCAAAGCTGCTCAGATCCTTCTCTATCACGCGCTCCAGGGCGGATACATTTTCCTGATCGATTAGAATGTCTTCCGGATTTATGAGTTCCGTGGGCTGGAGAGTGTCTGCCAGAGTTTCGCGGGAAGTATGTTCTCCCGTTTCGGTTGGGGCATAGAGTGATATATAGCTGTTGAGAGGGGAATTTTTTAGGCGGTTGGCGCCTTTGATCACATTGTACAGCTGGTGTTCGATGCACATCACGGCGAAGGAGACAAAGGATGTTTCGCGGGATGGATCGTATTCCCGGATTGCCTTGTACAGGGCAATCATGCCCTCCTGTATCAGATCATCGTTTTCGCCGCCGATCAGATACAGGGTGCGGGCTTTCTTCCGCACAAGAGCCTTATATTTTTCCAGAAGAAAGTCGGTGGCACAGTCGTCCCCCTGATGGCTCATGGCCAGGAGCTGGCCGTCCGTATATGTTTTGTAATTTTTGTCAGCCATGGGAGGGCTCCCTTCGCTGCCGCAGGATCTCATAGGCCAGGACACCGGCTGCCACAGAGGCATTCAGGGAATCGATATCTCCCTTCATTGGAATTGAGACGGTGTAGTCACAGTGTTCCCGGACAAGGCGGCTTACCCCATTTCCTTCATTTCCGATCACCAGTCCGATGGAGCCGGTAAGGTTGTTGCTGTACATGACCTCTCCCTCCATATCGGCGCAGGCGAACCACATGCCCCGTTCCTTCAAATCCTCCATGGTGGATACGAGATTGGTGACCCGGGCAACCGGCGTATAGTGTATGGCGCCGGCCGAAGCGGTGACTACAGTGGCTGTGAGACCTACGGCGCGGCGCTTGGGGATGATGACACCATGGGCGCCGGCCAGGTTTGCCGTTCGTATGATGGCACCCAGGTTGTGGGGATCTTCAATGCCGTCCAGAAGCAAAAGAAAGGGGGCCTCGTCTCTTTTTTCAGCCAGGGCAAACATATCCTCTACCGTGCTGTAGTGAAAGGCGGAGAGAGTGGCGATTACGCCCTGGTGGTGGCCTGTCTCACTCATATGATCCAGCCGCTCCCTGGGAATGAAATCTACCATGGTCCCGTTTTTCCTGGCCTCACGAAGGATGGACAGGACAGGGCCGTCTTTGCAGCCCTTCTGAACAAAGAGACGTTCTATCAGCTGTCCTGCGCGAAATGCCTCCAGAACACTGTGACGTCCCTCGATGCGTGATTCTGTCTGAGAATCATCGTGGTATAAAGTCTTTTTTGTCTCTCTTTTTGGATCTTCCATGATTTCCTCCCTTGTTCGTTCACTCAGATTGTGATATCCAGCTGTTCCAGTCCGTATTTCAATAGTTCTGCCGCTCTTCCCGACCTGCCGGCGAGATACAGATATCCAAAAAGGGCTTCCAGTCCTGTGGCATTGCGGTAATCATGAATGTCGGCGTTCTTTGCCACAGAGGATGCCTTGGCGTTCCTGCCGTGCCGGAAGGCGGAGAGTTCCTCCTCCGTAAGCTGTTCCTGGATGGAGGCGGCAAGCTTTGCCTGGGCGCCTGCGTTTACAAGAGAGCTTGCCTGTTTGTGTAGATTCTTTACCCGTCCTGCCGAGTGCTCTGTAATTAGGGTGCGGATCATAATCTCAAAAACGGCGTCTCCCAGATAGGCCAGTGCCAGGGGGGAGTAGGTTCGGATATCCCTGTTTCCCGCAGGGAAGGAATGGTGTATTTCCTGAAGTAGGTTATCTGATCGGTTCATATATCCTCATTTCTTTTACTTGGTCTGTTTGTGTTTGTTGAAACGGCGCCGGTTCTTTGTCTTAACCTCCGGAATCTGGGCGGCGGCCGCTTCCTGTCTTGCTCTCTGCAGACTGCGGATGGTCTCGTCCAGCTTACGGAAGCGCTGTTCATCTGCTTCTTCCCTCTCCCGGAAGAGATAATCCAGCTCCTTATTGACATGATCGGATACATTATTGGCAATATCCGCTGTCAGCTCATCGGAATTATCCCGGATGGCATCTGTTACAATCCGTCCAAGGATCTGTTTGAACTGAGTCATCTTTTCATCATTGGAGGGACGTGTTTCTGTCACAACAGCGCTCTCGCCGGGATACTGGATGACCTGGAGATTATCCCGGGCAGGGTCAGAAGAAGAATAAGGGGCGCATTTCAGCTGGATCTCCTTCAGGGAGAGGCCTTCCTCCTTCCAGCGCATGATCTGCCGGAACAATTCCATCTCCTTTGCACCATAGATACGGTGTCCCATATTATTTCTGGGAATCTTCAGTGCCAGCTCTTCTTCCCAGTAGCGGAGTACATGAGCTTCTACATGAAGTTCTTTGGCAGCGTCTGAAATTATGTAATGTATCTTGTCCATACGATTACCCTCCTGTGGCTTGTTTTTTCTCATTATAGCATGAGAAAAATGGCGAATTCTGGTAAATGACAAAAAGTACCAGAAAACGTATGCCACATTGCGCCATCATATGACAATATTCCGCCCGGGCAGTGTCGCCGGGATCCGGCGTTATTCCCTGATATATTCCAGATTGGCAAACTTCGTGTATTGGCCCAGCCATTTCAGTTCTACCGTACAGGTGGGGCCGTTTCGCTGTTTCCCTATGATTACTTCCGTCACGCCCTTCTTCTGGGAGGCGTCCTTTGTATAATATTCGTCCCGGTACAAAAACATGACCACGTCGGCATCCTGCTCAATGGCTCCGGATTCCCGGAGATCGGACAGGATGGGACGTTTGTCCTCACGTTTTTCCACCTCACGGCTGAGCTGCGACAGGGCGATGACAGGGCAGTTCATCTCCCTGGCCAGAGCCTTCAGGGAACGGGAGATATCCGAGATCTCCTGCTGCCGGGAGATATTTTTGCTGCCGCTGTTTCCGGACATGAGCTGCAGGTAGTCGATCATGATCAGTCCCAGTCCCCGTTCCGTCTTCAGCTTCCGGCATTTGCTCCGGAGCTCGTTAATGGATATGCCGGGGGTATCGTCGATGACCAGGGAGGATTCCCCCAGGATAATGGAACTCTCTGTAATCCTTGCCCACTCGTCATCCTCCAGCGTCCCCGTACGGATATGCTGGGAATCCACCTTGGAGTTCATGGAGATAAGTCGCTTTGCCAGCTGGATCTTGGACATCTCCAGGCTGAATACCGCTGTGGGGATATGGTTGATCATGGCGACATATTCGGCGATATTTAAGGCGAATGCCGTCTTGCCCATGGATGGCCTGGCGGCGATGAGGATCAGGTCTGACGGCTGCAGGCCGGCCGTGCGGTAATCCAGATCCCGAAAGCCGGTGGAGATCCCGGTTACTGAACCGGTGCTCATAGCGGCGCTCTGTATATTTTCCAGTGTTTCCAGGGCGATCTCATTGATGGGGGTGAAATCCTCTGAGGTGCTGTGGCTGTTCACCAGGTGAAATATTTCCCGCTCTGTGTCCTCGATCAGCGCGTCCAGCTCCCCGGTATCCTGATAGCACCGGTTTGTGATGCCCTCGGTCATCCGGATCAGCCGGCGCATAAAGGATTTCTGTTCCACAATTTCCGCATAATATTTTACATTGGCGGAGGTGGGAACGGAAGATATGATATTGCCGATAAATTCCGGGCTGCCGATTTCCTCCGGAACATGGTCGGATTTCAGCTGGTGGCTGAGGGTGATGAGATCCACCGGACTGCCAGCGCGGAATAACTTTATGATAGCGGCGAAGAGTGTCCGGAAACGGGGATTGTAAAAATCATCCTCCTCCAGCTTCTCAGACACAAAAATAACTGCCTCCTGATCCATCAGCATGGAGCCGATAACGGACTGCTCTGCCTCAGGACTGTTGGGCATGATCCTTTTGATAACTGCCTCCTCCATAGTATATGCCTCTCCCTTTCTAAGTAAAGGATTCCACAGCTGCTATCGGGCCTTTACTATGACCTTGAGCTCTGCGGTTACTTTTGGATGAAGACGGATTGGGACCATATAGGTGCCAAGATTTTTGATGGGTTCCCGCAGCTGCATTTTCTTCTTGTCCAGGTCATATCCCAGCTGCTCTCTGGCAGCAGCGGCGATCTCCTTGGTGGAGACGGAGCCGAATACCCGGCCGTCCTGCCCGGATTTAATAGCCATTTCAACGGATTTTTCTGCGATCTCTGCCGCAAATTCCCTGGCGGCCTCCAGATTTTCGGCAGCCACCTTGTCTTCGTTTTTCTGACGGAGCTTCAGGTCGTTGAGGTTTTTGGGAGTTGCCTCGATGCCGAGATTTTTCTTGAATATAAAGTTTCTGGCATAGCCGTCATTTACTTCTACGATGGCGTCCTTTTTGCCTAATGATTTTACGTCCTGTAATAAGATTACTTTCATTCTATGTCACCCTCTTCTTTCATTTTCGTTAATATATTCCGGATCCTATCCGCAGCCTCGTGTAATGTGCAGCCGGACAGCTGTGCGCCGGCGCTGGAAATATGTCCGCCGCCCCCCAGCTTTTCCATGACTACCTGAACATTTAGTTCATCAATGGATCGGGCGCTGATGTATATTTTTCCTTCATAGGCGGTCAGGACGAAGGTAGCTTTCATCCCATTGATATCCAGCAGATCGTCAGCGATCTTGGCGCCTACAATGGTTGGCGAGGCACAGTCGTCGGCGTTGCAGGGCGCTATGGCGAAGGAATTCATAAATAACTGTGTATTCTGTATCGCCTCGGCCCGGACCTTGTATTCGGCCAGGTCGGAGCGGAACATTTTACGGATCCGGAGAATATCGGCGCCGCTGCGCCGCAGATAAGCAACCGCTTCAAAGGTGCGGACCCCGGGCTTATTCATGAAATTGTTTGTATCCACCATGATTCCGGCGTAGAGGGCGTCCGCCTCGGCTGCCTTCAGGTAGATCTCGTCGCCAGCGTACTGCAGGATTTCCGCCACCATTTCACAGGAAGAGGAGGCGAAGGGCTCCACATAGGAGAGCGTGGGATTTTCAAAAAATTCCCCGGTCTGCCGGTGGTGGTCGATGACCACAAGGGAGCTCACCAGGGATAAAAGTTCCGGGGCGTCCGTGTAGGAGGGCCGGTTTACATCCACCACAATCAGCAGCACTCCGCTGCCGCCCCCGATAAATTCTCTCGCTTCCTCGCTCCGGACAAAGAGATTTTCCGGGTAGTCCCGGTTGTCCCGGAACAGTTCAAGAAGGGGGGCGAGAGAGGAGGTTACCTGATTGATCACAATGCGTACCGGTTTGCCAAGAACCTGGGTGATGCGGTAAATTCCGATGGCGCTTCCGATGGCGTCCACATCGGGAATGGTATGTCCCATAATGACAACCTTGTCCGCCGCCTCGATGGAATCCCGCAGGGCATGCGCTTTGACGCGGGCCTTTACCCGGGTATTTTTTTCTTTCTGGATGCTCTTGCCGCCATAGTACAGAATATTTTCTTTTGCCTTTACCACAACCTGGTCGCCGCCCCGGGCGAGGGCCAGGTCAATGGCGCTGCGGGCGTATTCCTGCCGCTTGCGGAAGGTATCTCCCTGTATGCCGATGCCGATACTGATCGTGACGGAGACATCCTCGCCGACACTGATATTCCTTACCTCGTCCAGCAGGGAAAACTTGTCCGACTGCAGCTGTGACAGGAATTTGTGCCGGAACAGGAAGATGTACTTGTCCTTTTCCAGCTTGCGGGTGATGGCGTCAATATTCAGCATATATTTGTTAATTTTCCGGTCAATCAGGGCAGCCAGCAGGGAGCGGCGCACATCATCGACCATGGCCAGGGATTCTTCATAATTGTCGATATAGAGGAGTCCCACATCCAGGCGCTGGTCATAATTTTCGCGTATATAATGAACGATTTCTGTCTCGTCATAGACAAAAAGGGCGTACAGCGTGTCGCCAAGACCGAGTTCTCCCGCATTCTCCCTGGCCGGTTCCGGTGCTTTCTCAAGATCCACCCGCTGGATGATCACTTTGTAGTAGACATCTGCATCATGAAAGTGTATCTCCCCTGTTGATTCCGTGCTGTCGGGAAAAGAAGATTCAGAGATGGCCGGAATGGCGGAGCTGATATGAAACCGTTTTCTCTGGGAAGAAGAGAATTTGGCGCGGAACTGTTTATTTTCCCAGATACAGCGGTAATCGGGTCCCGCTACCGCAATGGGAATATCAAGATTTGAAGCAAGTGTGTTCACTGTTACATGGAACCGCATGGAATAGTCTATGAGGTCATGCAGCAGGGCGCGGCGTTTAAAATGGTAGAGGAGCACGGCAATCAGCAGATAGACCGCAGTATAGACGGACATAATAACCCCGGCCCGCAGGCTTACCGTATAGATCTGGATATTCATTACAATAAGAAGGATTCCTAACATCAGCGGCCAGCGCAGATATGAGCGGAGCGTCCCCCGGATTTTGTTATCTGTCATATTGACACCTCCCTGCATACAAATTCCCAATGGGTATAAGCAGTATCTATTATAACATGATTTTCTATGCTTTACAAATGCAAATGTTGAAATTCCCTTTGGAATCGTGTATGATAATACCATAATAATTATGGAGTGATGTGAGAACAATAAGTTTGTTTCGAAATGGAGGTAAGTATGAAGTGTAAAAAGTGTGGGACAGAGCTGCGGAGCGATGATGAGTTCTGCTACCGCTGTGGTCAGCGGACGACGGTGTGGCAGAGGCTGTTTGCCAGCCGCGCCATAGTGGGAAGTACGATCGCCATTGTTATCGTAGCGGCAGCATCTGTTATGACATGGATGATACTGACAGGGAGACTGGATCTTTCGAAGCTCAGAAACAAAGAGACAGCGGAGCCGGGAACCGAAAATATTGCAGGGGGAGATGAGTCTCCAGACGACAGTGGCCCGGGCAGCGTTTCTGCGCCGGCGGCAGAACCAGTGACCGCCCCGGAACCCACTCCGACTCCTGCGCCGGCAGTGGTGTACCCGGTGGATGTGACGGACGCCGTCAGGACGGAGCTGAAGGAGCTGGCGGCGCGGATCCGGCCATTTCTTTCCTTTAGCGCTTCTTATTATGAAAATGGGAGACATGCCTTTAAGTGGGATGATATGTCTGCCACAATGATGTCTCTGTACAATCTTTACTATCTCGATGAAAAGGTGAAGTATGGTACACCTTTTGCCGAGGTGGAGAAAAAGACGAAAAAAGAGGTGAAGAATCTCTTTGGGGAAAACGCGAAATACAAATTTGCCTACAGCGGCAGATTCCCGGATTATGTATTTGTGAAATCCGGGACTACGATTTTTTATAATGTAAGCCGGATTACCGGAAAAACCTACAGTATGAAGACGGAGAAGGTCATAGAGTACAAAGAGGGCAGATACCGAATGATCGTGAACGCAGGGCTGGTGTCCGAGCGGGATAAGAAGGACAAAGGATATTTTCAGAAATATACCGTCTATCTGGACAGGGACGAGACGGCGAAGTATGGTTTTGTGATACGCAAAATAAAGCTGTATGAAAAAAAGGACGGGAAAACTGCAGAATAAAAGGATAAGGAGGGCTGTCGGACAGTCCTCCTTATTTGTGGCTGCAGAAACCTGAGCTTGTCAGCTGAGCCGGGTCATATTAATCAAGGGTATACGGCATCAGGGAAACGTGGCGGGCACGTTTGATCGCTACAGTAAGAGCCCTCTGATGCTTCGCGCATGTACCGGTGATTCTTCTGGGAAGAATCTTACCTCTCTCAGACATATATCTTTTCAGCTTGGCTGTATCTTTGTAATCGATAAAGTCATGCTCCTTGTCAGAGCAGAATGCACATACTTTTTTTCTTCTGCGGGGACCTCTCCTTCTCATGGGAGAATCGCCTCTGTCTTTATTGTAAGCCATCTTAACAAACCTCCTTATACTAGTTGAATGGCAGTCCGTCTTCGATTCCGTCCGGAATGTTCATGAAATCATCGTTAGCCGCCGCTGTGGGCTGAGGTGCGCCGCCTCCGAAATTACCGGATGCTGCCGCCGCATTGGCGTCGGTGGTGCTTTTGCGCTCTGCGAATTCTATTTCTTCTGCGATGATCTGAACACTGTAGACCTTTTCACCGTTCTTATTGGTGTAATTGTCATTCTGTACGCGTCCGGACAGCAGCATACGGGAACCCTGTTTGAAATATCTCTCAACGAATTCTGCCTGCTTGCCGAATGCGGTACAGTTGAAAAAATCGGTGTCGGTGTCGCCCTGGCGGGAGAACCGGCGGTTGACTGCGATACTAAAACGAGCAATTGCCAGTGAATTTTCACCCTGACTGTAACGGATCTCAGGGTCGCGGGTGAGATTACCCATCAAAATTACCTTATTCATGGAAGACTCCTCCTTATCTTATGCCTCCTGTTTCACGCATAAGTATCTGAGCACGTTGTCCATAATGCGAAGTCTCTGCTCCAGCTCGCCCGGCGTATCCGGCTCGGAATCGAACTGAATAAAGTAATAAAAGCCCTCACTCATCTTCTGAATTTCATAAGCAAGTTTTTTCTTGCCCCATTCATCGACGTTTGTAATGGTTCCGCCAAAGGTAGTGATATACTCTTTTGCCTTTTCGACGGTGGCGTTTCTTACTTCGTCCTCAACTTTTGCACTAACAACTAAAGCTAATTCATACTTATTCATAGTTGCCTGTACCTCCTTTTGGTCTCTGGCTCTTCCCCAGGATATGGGAATATCGGGAAAGAACAAGGAATATGATTTTTTACATCACGGATATACAGTATAGCATGGACGGGCAGGAAAAGCAAGGGAAAGTTGCAATCAAATAAATCCCCGGAATCCTTTTTCTATTGTTTTGCGGGGAACCATGATCTGATGCCCGCAGCCGAGACATTTCAGACGGAAATCCATACCCACCCGGAGGATTTCCCAGCCGTTTTCGCCGCAGGGGTGGGGTTTCTTCATTTTAATACGCTGTCCCACGGAAAATTCCATTTTCTTCACTCCTACTGATATGCTACAGTAAATTATAGGACATTTGAATAAATTTTGCAATGTATATTGCGCGAAAAAAAGGTACGTGTTAAAATGATATCAGACTTTTTGATCTAGCAGTGGTGCCGCCAGAGGCGGCATTCCGGTTTGCATTATCTGACGCATAACAGGAAAGGAGTGGAAGGATATGAAGAGAAGACAGACAGCATGGCTGCTTATAGCGGCCTTACTTGTGGGAGTGATAGGATTTGTCCCTGCTGGCACGGCGAGGGCGGCAGCGGACAAAAAAATCTGTATTGTACTGGATCCCGGGCACGGCGGCTCGGATGCGGGAACCAGCACCTCCGTGATGCAGGAGGTGGCGTCCGGTCCGGCTGTATCGGTACAGGTGAAGGAAAAGGACCTCTCGCTGAAGGTGGCAGAGTATACAAAGGAGCTGCTGGAGAAGGACGGGCGGTTTGAGGTGTATCTCACCAGAGAGACAGACAAGGCGGTGTCACTGGCTGACCGCGCTGCTTTTGCACGGGATAAGAAAGCGGATCTGCTGCTGAGCATGCATTTCAATTCCGCCTCCTCAATGACCGCAAACGGAGCGGAGATCTGGGAGTCGGTGCTGCCCAGATATCAGATTATCGGCCTGCCCATGAAGATCCTCACCAAGATCCACGAAAAGACCGGGATCTCGGCCAGCCGGGGTGTGAAGGCAAGGAAGAGTGAGAGCAAAACATATTGGAATGCCCAGTATAACTGGGATACACAGACCGACAATACGGGTACGGCAGCCGACTACTACGGAGTGATCAAGGGCGGTGCCAAGTGGGGGGTTCCCTCCATGATCGTGGAACATGCTTTTCTGTCAAACGCGGCGGATGCGGCCTATCTTACAAAGCCAGAGGATGAGGGGCTGAAAGCGCTGGCCGAGGCGGATGCAGAGGCGCTCATTGAGTTTTATACGAACCATGAGCATTTTTATGAAGTAATGGGTACGGAATATCCGGTTTCCTGTATATCTCCGGGACGAAAGGCATCCTTCTGTATCATCTGCAAGGCGAAGAAGGGAACGGCCCCCATGGCGGCCGCTGCAAATCCCTCCGCGCACTTTATTGATAAATATACCGTAAAACAGCCAACCACGACGGCCGCTGGCAGCAAAACCGGAACCTGTCATTATTGCGGTAAAACTGTGGTGGAAGTAATTCCGAAGCTTCCGGTGGTCAATCAGCCGGTGGTGCAGAAACCGAAGCCCGTGAGCAAGCCGGCAAAGGCTGTAGTCAGCACGGTGAAGAAAAAGAAAAACAAACAGGTTACAGTCACGGTGAAGAAGGTAAAGAATGCCGCCGGTTACCAGTACAAATTCGGCAGTAACAAAAAGCTTACGAAGCAAAAGCGTTCGATGCACAGCAAATACAATAAAGTTACGATCATTAACTGGAAGACGAAGTATTGCTATGTGAAGGTACGGGCTTACCGGAAGGATTCCAAAGGAAAGAAAGTGTACGGTAAGTGGAGCAGTGTGAAACGCTCCAATAAATAAAAGGTTATATAAAAAATCTGAGACGATGAAAGGAGTACGAACATGAGACGAGTAGCTTTTTTGACCAGCGGCGGCGACTGTCAGGCCCTTAACGCAACCATGCGGGGCGTGGCAAAGACTTTGTACAATGCGGATCCGGACACCGAGATCATCGGTATATTGGAGGGGTACAAGGGTTTGATGTATGAAAAATATGTTAAGATGAAGCCATCCGATTTTTCTGGTATTCTTACGGAAGGAGGCACGATTCTCGGCTCTTCCCGGCAGCCCTTCAAAAATATGCGAAAGCCGGATGAGAACGGCATGGATAAGGTGCTGGCCATGGTGAATACCTACCATAAGCTAAAGCTGGATTGTCTGGTTATACTCGGCGGCAATGGAACCCAGAAGTCGGCAAATATGCTGCGGGAGGAAGGATTAAACGTCGTGGGACTTCCGAAAACCATTGATAATGATATATGGGGATCGGATATGACCTTCGGGTTTCAGAGCGCAGTGGATATTGCCACAACGGCCATTGACTGTATTCACACGACGGCGTATTCCCATGGGCGCGTTTTCATCGTGGAAGTGATGGGGCACAAGGTGGGCTGGCTGACGCTCCATGCCGGCATTGCCGGAGGGGCGGATGTAATCCTTATCCCGGAGATCCCATATGATATCGATGCAGTGACGGAGGCGATACAGAAGAGGACGGAGGCGGGCAAACGTTTTTCCATCCTTGCAGTGGCAGAGGGAGCCATCTCCAAAGAAGATGCCGCCCTGTCGAAGAAGGAGCTGAAGGCGAAGCTCAAGAACAATCCGTATCCCAGCGTATCCTACAAGATCGGTGCGGAGATCGAGGAGCGCACCGGCCAGGAGATCCGCATCACGGTTCCGGGACACACACAGCGGGGCGGCAGTCCATGCGCCTATGACCGTGTGATCTCCAGCCGGCTGGGGGCGGCAGCGGCCCATTTGATCCTGGAAGAGAAATATGGTTATATGGTAGGATTTAAGAACGATGAGATCATCCCTGTGCCGCTGGAGGAAGTGGCGGGGAAATTGAAAATGGTAGATCCGGAATCTTCTATTATTAAAGAAGCAAAGGGTCTCGGCATCAGTTTTGGAACGAAGGAACCATAATTTATGTATCAGGCATTATATAGAAAATACCGGCCGGCGGATTTTTCTGATGTGAAAGGCCAGGAGCATATCGTGACGACGCTGGTGAATCAGATTCGGGGCGGCCGGATTGGACACGCCTACCTGTTTTGCGGTACTCGCGGTACGGGAAAGACCACTGTGGCAAAGATATTTGCCAGAGCCGTGAATTGTGAAAATCCGGGGCCGGAGGGCCCATGCGGAGAATGCGCCATGTGCAGGGCTATTGAGCGGCAGGCATCCATGAATGTGGTGGAGATTGACGCGGCCTCCAATAACCGGGTGGACGATATCCGGCAGGTGATCGATGAGGTTCAGTATTCCCCTGCAGAGGGGCGTTATAAGGTATATATTATCGACGAGGTGCATATGCTTTCCGTCAGTGCCTTCAACGCCCTTCTCAAGACGCTGGAGGAGCCGCCTTCCTATCTGATCTTTATCCTGGCCACCACAGAGGCGCACAAGATACCGCTTACGATCCTGTCCCGCTGCCAGCGGTATGATTTCAGGCGCATCGGCGTAGAAACCATTGCAGAGAGGCTGCGGGAGCTTCTTGACCGGGAAGGGATTGAGGCGGAGGATCGGGCGCTGGCCTATATTGCCAGGCAGGCGGACGGCGCCCTCCGGGACGGCCTGAGCCTGCTGGAGCAGTGTATCTCCTTTTATTTTGGAGAAAAACTGACCTATGAAAATGTCCTGAAGGTTCTTGGCGCGGTGGACCATACCGTATATCATGAATTGATGGAGACGCTTTTGCGGAATAGAGCGGAGGGAGCGGTGGAACTCATTGCCCGGGTGGTGGAACAGGGAAAGGATCTGACCCAGTTTGTGAATGAGTTCGTCTGGTATCTGCGAAATCTGCTTATTGTAAAAACGACAGAGGAAACCGGCAGGCTGGTGGATATGTCGGCAGAGAATATCGGGGAGCTGGAGAGATACGCGCAGGAGATCGAGGCGGAGATGATATTCCGCTATATCCGTGTGCTGTCCGCACTTGCCGGTGAAATGAAATATGGCAGCAATAAGCGAGTTATGCTGGAGGTGGCCATGATACGCCTCTGCCGTCCCCAGATGGAACGGGATTATGATTCCCTGGTAAACCGTCTGCACATTCTGGAGCAGAAGAATGAGGAATTGATGGAGGCCGCCGCTGCGGGAAGCTTTAGTGTATCTGCAACGGATTCCGCCGGCAGCGCTGCGGCGGCGCCGCAGCCAAAGGAAGAACTTCGTCCGGAGGCAGTACCGGAGGATGTGAAGGCCGTTGTGGCGAACTGGAAACAGCTTCTCGGCAGGGTCAGCCCGGTGGCGAAGAAGATGCTGGAGGAGGTAAGACTTTCCGTCTCGGATTCGGGGTCCCTGATTCTGGCGTTTCCCCAATCGACGACAGCAGAGTATTTCCGCAGGGAGGACAATCAGGCAGAGGTGGCAGAGGCGGCAGCCCAGCTTACGGGGAAGGAAATCCGCCTTGACGTGCGGTTTGTGGAGAGCAGGCGCCAGATGAACACACTGCCGGAGCTGCGGAATATGATAAAAAATGTAGAGATAGAAATTTTGGATTAAATTTTAGATTTGGAGGAAGACATTATGGCAAAGCGTGGAGGCTTTCAGGGCGGAATGCCGGGGAACATGAACAATCTTATGAAACAGGCGCAGCGTATGCAGCGGCAGATGGAAGAGACACAGAAGGAGATGGAGGAAAAGGAATACGAGGCGGCGGCAGGAGGAGGCGCCGTTACGGTGAAGGTGTCCGGCAAGAAGGAAGTGCTCTCTGTAAAGCTTTCGGAGGAGGTTGTGGATCCGGATGACATTGAGATGTTAGAGGATCTCATTGTGGCAGCCACCAATGAGGCGCTGCGCAAGCTGGAGGAAGACAGCGCCAAATCCATGGAGGCGCTCACTGGGGGACTGAATCTCGGCGGAGGTTTCCCATTCTGATGAATTACTACAGCGAATCCATCAATAATCTTATTGAAGAACTGGCAGGCCTTCCGAATATCGGGCCGAAGTCGGCGCAAAGGCTTGCCTTTCATATACTGAATCTGCCGGTGAAGCGGGTAGAGCATCTGGCGGACAGCATTCTCACTGCAAGAAAAAAAATATGTCTCTGCAAGAGGTGTTTTAATCTCTCCGATCAGGAGATATGCCCGATCTGCAGCAATCCCAAGCGGGATGCGTCTACGATTATGGTTGTGGAGGAGCCAAGTGATCTCGCCGCTTATGAAAAAACGGGACAGTACCGGGGGCTCTATCATGTCCTGCACGGGGCGGTAAACCCTATGGTGGGCGTCCAGCCGGACGATCTGAAATTAAAAGAGCTGATGCAGCGCCTCCAGAGGGAAGAGGTAGATGAGATCATCATTGCTACCAATTCCACAGTGGAGGGGGAGGCAACAGCCCTTTGGATCAGCAAATATGTCAAACAGGCGGGAATCCGCGTCACACGGATCGCCAGCGGCGTGCCCGTGGGGGGAGCGCTGGAGTTTATTGATGAGATGACTTTATTCCGCGCGCTGGAGGGCAGGACGGAGCTGTGATGAACGGGTAGACAGACTGCGGTACAGGCCCGATGCGATAAAATCGGCAAGCTGCATCACGAGATGGAGATGGGTTGTCTGGAGCAGCATCTGCCCGCCGAATCCTGAGAGATTGACAATGCCGGTAATGCAAATATCGCCGATGGCGGGGAGGTTTTTGTCCACTCCGACACCGGGTGTAAGGGATCCCTCGCTGAGGGTGATATAACCCACGTGTTCCATAACCCCCAGGGAGGCGTCTACTGCGATAATCAGGGAGTCCGGGTGATAGAGCTGGATAAACTGAATGGTGGCCTCCAGATTTTTGGCATGGATTGGTTTCTCCAGCGTGCCATAGAGATGAAAGCTGATTTTTTTCAGGATTCTTTCGTAGGATTTTAGTTTATGGCCCACAATGGGTCCCAGGCAGTCTCCGGTGGCGCGGTCTGAACCGATGCAGACCAGAACGATATCCCGTCCCGCACTGTAATGCTTCTCCAGGAGTCCCCGGAGGGAGTTGGTAAAACGGATAAGAGACTGACGCTCATCAGGGTTAAAATACTGTATCATAATCAATTCTGCCTTTCTGGTTTCATAGATGATAAGAAAAGTATTCTCATATTTTTAGCAAATTAACCATATTTTGAGATAAAAAAATCAGAAAATTTCCTGTTTGCATTCATATCGACAAAAACCGCAAAACGGTCATGATATGATGGAGTCAATAAGAATGAACAGGAGGTTTTGTTATGCAGTGGAATAGGCCCAAGAGTGTGAGGCAGATTGGAGAAGCGCCGGGGCGTGACAGGGTATATATTGAAGATTATGTAGTGCGCTTTGCAAAGGAACTGGCGGGACAGGGGCGTGGGACGGAGAAGGCCGCCATGCTGCTGGGCGGCACATTTCTGAACAATGGAGAGAAGATCTATCAGATCTCCGGCATCGTGGAGATTCCCGGATTTGCGGGAAGGAGCGGACCGGTTCTGGATCAGGGCGTGTGGGACCGGATCTATACGGAGATAAAAGAGAATTTTACGGATCTCGAGATCGTCGGCTGGTTTTTTTCCTGCCGCGGCTTTTCGGCGAAACAGGCGCCGCAGCTGTTGGAGATACATAAGCAGAACTTCCAGCATCGTGACAAGGTGCTTTATCTATATGAAGAAAATGAAAAAGAGGACAGCTTCTTGTTGTATCGGAATGGAAGATTCGAAAAACAAAAGGGTCATTATGTCTATTATGAGAAAAATCCCGAGATGCTGGCTTACATAGAACGTGAGAGCAACCGGCGCGTTCATATTGTGGAACAGGAGGACGACCGGGTTCTGCGGAACATCCGCGGGATCATGGAGGAGAAGGAACAGGTCAGGGTTCAGAGCCGCAAAAAGCAGAAGCGGGAGAGCCGTCTTGGCTACAGCCTGGGCAGTATGGTGGCGCTGATCGCCCTGGTGATCGGGGTGGCGACGTTGAGAAACCAGAGCGCACTGGATCAGGTGAAGAGGCAGGTTGAAAATCTTCAGCAGATGGCCCTGGGTGTCCAGAAGGAGAACCAGACAACGGTGGAGACAATGGGATCCGGCCTCACAAAAGCTACCCCCACGCCGGCTGCCGCAAGCACCGCCGCCGTGTCGGGCAATGCGATGAACTGATTATAGCTTGAAGGCTGTGGCGCGTGCCATGGGAATGATGTCCGGAAACTCAAAATGCTCCAGAATTTTCGAGAGGGGATTAAGAGCCTGAAACTGCATTAGTACCGGGCTCTGGCCGATATAGGAGGACGCCTGCCGGCACCACGCCAGTTCCTGCAGGGCGCCGATGATCAGCAGCGCCGTCCAGACCAGCAGGAGACCAATGGCAAGGCCCAGCAGGGCGCCTCCCAGTTTATTTACCGTATTGACCACCGGAATGTGGTCGATGATCTTCAGAACCCGTTCCAGTATGTGAAGGGTAATGCCAGTGATGACCAGGGCCGCCAGTAAAGCAATTCCCTCTCTTGCCTGCAGATCAGAAGGGAACAGGGGCAGCAGCAGGGGGACGAGAAGGATTGTGGCGGCCAGAAGGAGGATGATCCTTACGAGCGAATATATTTTTAAAACAAGCCCTCTCGATGCCCCCTGACATGTACTTAGTACGATAACAGACAGCGCGATAAATTCTGCAATTCTTCCTTCCATAGAAGCCTCCCTTTGCATATAGCGAATATTAGTTGCCGGTTAATGTAATCTTCTGTATCTTATCCTGATTGATCAGCGTATATACACTTTTGTTGGCGGTGGGAAACAGGGCGTCCACCTCCTGGTCAAATTCCTGGACGAATTTTTCGTGTCCATTGGTACGAAGGATGTGGCAGCTGCGGCTTGACAGAAAAATGATCTCCTCGTTGTACAGCTGCATGTCGTCATACTTGTAGGAGATGGTCTGAGTCAGTTTTTCCCGCCCCCTCAGATCGTACAGATGAAGTTTCTTCTGCTCCGCATCGGCGGTGCCGGTAACTACTGCAAGATATTTTTCATTATACGCCATACTCTGAATCTCCTCCGAAAAAGTCAGTTCGGCAGTCACGGAGGGCTGTTTCATATTACTGAAGATGGTCACGCCCTTCTCGTGAAATATGGCTGCTTCATTGTTTCCCATAAATTCTATTTTACCGATCATACTGTCGTCAAAGGTTTTCCCCCCCACCAGTGTATTCCGGTCCTGGCCCACCTCTGTGAAATTATAAAAATTCACTTTGTTTTCTATCGTTTTGCCGTCCCTGGACATATAGGCGATGATTACGCTGGTCCCGTCGGCGGAGATGTCAAAGTCAAGAGGGTAGCCTTCCTCAGTTACATTTGTCGGTATTTCCACCAGCAGGCTGTTTGTGCTGTTGTAGGGATCATAGACGTTCAGGACATTGGAATCGGAGTCCTGCAGAAGGACTGCCGCCATGCCTTTTTTTGAAATTTTCGCCCGGACGATGGGCAGCGTGGTCTCGATCCTTGTGCCCTCATCCTTTCCGTTATACACATAGAACTGCCGGCCTGTGATGTCTGCCGCCACTATGTAACTGCCGCATATATCAATCTGGGGCTGTTTCATCTCAAACCCGCCGTTCTGCAGGCTCTTTCCGGTATTGTCGATGGTACTGATTCCGCTCCGGCTGTATTTTAATATATTTCCATTATAATAGGTATAGCTGACATTATTGCTGTCACTCCGTCCCACCTCGTTGTCCACCCGGTAGCCGCCGTAACAGCGGTTGTTGAGAAAATAAGAAATGGTCATCAGTATGCCGATCCCTGCGGCGGCGGTCAGTATCACGATCAATATCATCTTTCGGTTCTTTTTCAGGGAAGAAACAGGATCTTCGTTTATGTGCATGTTGTACTGGAGTGCCAACGTAATATCATCTCCTTGCCTGGATATTGACTGCATCATTCCGGCAGTCTCTGGGAAAAGTATAGCACAGATAAGAATTCTTTTGCAATGCCAGATTTGTGCTTGACAAAGCAAAAACCGCACGCTATAATGATTTAGC
Source organism: uncultured Clostridia bacterium (assembly GCA_948467395.1). Taxonomy (GTDB): domain Bacteria; phylum Bacillota; class Clostridia; order Lachnospirales; family Lachnospiraceae; genus Eubacterium_F. The sequence continues at coordinate 18,655 of CAOKDX010000001.1, forward strand.
ATGCGTTTGTAGGGTTTGCTGTGCCTTTTTCCGGCATCAGAAATCCGGCAGCGCACACAAATTTATATACAGGAGGTGAAAATTAATGCCAACTTTTAACCAATTAGTAAAGCAGGGAAGAAAATCAGTTGCCAAGAAATCAAATTCTCCGGCACTGCAGTCATCCTACAATTCTCTGAAGAAGAAATCTGTCAATGCAAGTTCTCCTCAGAAGCGTGGTGTATGTACTGTTGTTCGTACTGCTACACCGAAGAAGCCTAACTCAGCACTTCGTAAGATTGCCAGAGTACGTCTTTCCAATGGTATTGAGGTGACAAGCTATATTCCGGGCGAGGGCCACAACCTTCAGGAGCATAGTGTCGTTATGATCCGTGGTGGACGTGTTAAGGATCTTCCGGGTACCAGATACCACATTATCCGTGGAACATTGGATACGGCAGGCGTTGCCAACAGAAAGCAGGCCCGCTCCAAGTATGGTGCCAAGAGACCGAAAGCAGGAAAATAATGCTTACTGGTTAAAAAAGTACCGGATTAATTTTTGCATCTTTCATATATTTGGTAATGATATGGCAGAGCCATATTACCTTTGATCAATTGAGCAAGATTTAAGCTGGTGCGGACACAAGTAGTGAGTACCTGTGAATTAATTTATTATTAAGGAGGGAAGTAACGTGCCACGTAAAGGACATATTCAGAAAAGAGACGTTCTGGCAGATCCAGTATATAAGAGTAAGGTTGTTACCAAGCTGGTGAATAACATTATGCTGGATGGCAAAAAGGGCGTTGCCCAGAGAATCGTATACGGAGCATTTGAGACGGTTGCAGAGAAGACCGGCAAGGATGCCCTGGAAGTATTTGATGAGGCGTTGAACAATGTTATGCCTGAACTTGAGGTAAAGGCAAGACGTATCGGCGGATCTACCTATCAGGTTCCGATCGAGGTACGTCCGGACCGGAGACAGGCCCTGGCTCTTCGCTGGCTGGTTGCATTTTCACGCAATCGTGGGGAAAAGACCATGAAAGACAGACTGGCGAACGAGATTATGGATGCCGCCAACAACACGGGCGCATCTGTAAAGAGGAAAGAAGATATGCACAAGATGGCAGAGTCTAACAAGGCCTTTGCTCATTACCGCTGGTAGGAAACGGCGATGTGCATTTATTTTGAAAAAGGAGGAACTAGCCTTGGCTGGAAGAGAATATCCACTTGAGCGTACCAGAAATATTGGTATTATGGCTCATATTGACGCTGGTAAGACAACTCTGACAGAGCGTATTCTGTATTATACCGGTGTTAATTATAAAATTGGTGATACTCATGAAGGTACTGCCACCATGGACTGGATGGAGCAGGAGCAGGAGAGAGGTATTACGATCACTTCTGCCGCTACGACCTGCCACTGGACACTGGAGGATCACCACAAAGCAAAGGCGGGTGCGTTAGAACATCGTATTAACATCATTGATACTCCGGGACACGTTGACTTTACAGTAGAGGTAGAGCGTTCGCTTCGTGTACTGGACGGAGCAGTGGGTGTATTTGATGCGAAAGCAGGTGTTGAGCCGCAGTCAGAGAATGTATGGCGTCAGGCAGACACTTACAATGTACCGCGTATGGCATTCATCAACAAGATGGATAAGATGGGTGCTGACTTCTTCTATTCGGTACAGACGATCATTGACCGTCTGGGCAAGAATGCGATTCCGGTTCAGATTCCAATCGGAAAAGAAGACAGCTTCATCGGACTGATCGATCTGTTCGAGATGGAGGCATATTATTACAAAGATGATAAAGGTGAAGATATCGAGATTACGGCTATCCCGGATGATCTGAAGGATCAGGCAGAGGAATGGCACAACAACCTGGTAGAGAAGATCTGCGAACTGGATGATGATCTTCTGGAGCAGTATCTTGAGGGAGAAGAGCCTTCCGTTGACGATCTGAAAAAGGCGCTCCGCAAGGGAACCATCGCCTGTGATGCGGTTCCGGTATATTGCGGCTCCGCTTACAAAAATAAAGGTGTGCAGAAGATGCTGGACGGCGTTATTGAGTATATGCCGGCACCTACGGACATTCCTGATATTACAGGAACAGACGAGGATGGAAATGAAGTTGTCCGTCACTCTTCGGATGACGAGCCGTTTTCCGCTCTGGCATTTAAGATCATGACAGACCCGTTTGTCGGCAAGCTTGCCTTCTTCCGTGTGTATTCTGGTACAGTGAATTCCGGTTCCTATGTGCTGAATGCCACAAAGGGCAAGAAAGAGCGTGTGGGACGTATCCTGCAGATGCACGCTAACAAGCGAAGCGAGCTGGATAAAGTATATTCCGGTGATATCGCTGCCGCCGTTGGCTTTAAGCTGACAACGACCGGTGATACGATCTGTGACGAGCAGCACCCGGTAATCCTTGAGTCCATGGAGTTCCCGGAACCGGTTATCGAGCTTGCCATCGAACCGAAGACGAAGAACGACCAGGGAAAAATGGGCGAGGCGCTTTCCAAGCTGGCAGAGGAGGATCCGACCTTCCGCGCCCACACAAATCAGGAAACAGGCCAGACTATTATCGCAGGTATGGGCGAGCTGCATCTGGAGGTTATCGTTGACCGTCTGCTCCGGGAATTTAATGTAGAGGCCAATGTAGGTGCTCCTCAGGTTGCTTACAAAGAGACATTTACAAAAGAAGTGGAAGTGGATTCCAAGTATGCAAAGCAGTCCGGTGGACGTGGTCAGTACGGTCACTGCCGTGTACGCTTTACTCCGATCGATCCGAATGGAGAGGTGACATATGAGTTTGAATCTACTGTAGTCGGCGGTGCGATTCCAAAGGAATATATCCCCGCTGTCGACAAAGGTATTCAGGACGCCTCCCAGTCTGGTATCCTTGCCGGATTCCCGGTACTGGGTATTCATGCGAACTGCTATGACGGTTCTTACCATGAAGTCGATTCCAGTGAAATGGCATTCCAGATTTCCGGCTCCATGGCCTTCAAGGAGGCGATGCAGAAGGGCGACGCCGTACTGCTTGAGCCGATCATGAAGGTGGAAGTAACCATGCCAGAGGAATACATGGGCGATGTCATCGGAAGCCTGAATGCAAAACGTGGCCAGATCGAGGGTATGGATGATCTGGGCGGTGGCAAGATCGTAAGAGCATTTGTTCCGCTTGCCGAGATGTTCGGTTATTCCACAGAACTCCGTTCCGCTACCCAGGGACGTGGTAACTACTCCATGTTCTTCGAGAGATACGAGAAGTGTCCGAAAAATGTTCAGGAAAAGGTTCTGAGCGAGAAAAACGGACGATAATAAGCTGTGAAACAGTAAAAGGCATGTTTTATAAAAGAGGGCTTGCTTTTTTAGCGGGATTCCCCTATAATAAGGCTATATATGGCAATTATTTCTAAATTTATATTAAAAAATGTTAGGAGGACGTTTAGAAATGGCTAAGGAAAAGTATGTAAGAAGTAAACCGCATTGTAACATTGGTACGATTGGTCATGTCGATCATGGTAAGACAACTCTGACAGCTGCTATCACAAAGGTACTGGCTGAGAGAGTATCCGGAAACGAAGCTACTGATTTTGAGAATATTGATAAGGCTCCCGAAGAGAGAGAGCGTGGTATTACAATTTCTACCGCACACGTTGAGTACGAGACAGATAACAGACACTATGCACACGTTGACTGCCCGGGACATGCTGACTACGTTAAGAACATGATCACTGGTGCGGCACAGATGGACGGCGCTATCCTTGTTGTAGCTGCTACAGACGGTGTTATGGCTCAGACAAAGGAGCATATCCTTTTGTCCCGTCAGGTAGGCGTTCCTTATATCGTTGTATTCCTGAACAAATGTGATATGGTAGACGACGAAGAGCTGATCGAGCTGGTAGAGATGGAAGTTACTGAGCAGCTGGAAGAGTATGAGTTCACTGACTGCCCGATCATCAAGGGTTCCGCTCTGGGCGCTCTGGAAGATCCCAACAGCAAATGGGGCGACGCTATCATGGAGCTGATGAGCACCATCGATGAGTATATTCCGGATCCGCAGCGTGATACAGATAAACCGTTCGTAATGCCTGTAGAGGACGTATTCTCTATTACAGGCCGTGGTACAGTTGCTACCGGACGTGTAGAAGCTGGTACACTTCACCTGAACGACGAAGTAGAGATCGTTGGTATCAAGGAAGAGACAAAGAAAACAGTTGTAACTGGTATCGAGATGTTCCACAAAGAGCTGGATGAGGCTCAGGCTGGTGACAACGCCGGCGTACTTCTCCGTGGTGTTCAGAAGACCGAGATCGAAAGAGGACAGGTTCTCTCCAAACCCGGTTCACTGACCTGCCATACTAAGTTTACCGCTCAGGTATACGTTCTGACAAAGGACGAGGGTGGACGTCATACTCCATTCTTCAACAACTACCGTCCGCAGTTCTACTTCCGTACGACTGACGTAACAGGTGTTGTTCAGCTTCCGGAAGGAACAGAGATGTGCATGCCTGGTGATAACGTAGAGATGACCATCGAACTGATCCACCCGATCGCTATGGATCAGGGTCTGACATTCGCTATCCGTGAGGGTGGCAGGACTGTTGGGTCTGGTCGTGTGGCTACAATTATTGAGTAATTTGATTATTGTTTCAATTTGTGGGGCTTTCCGGAAATGGAAAGCCCCTTTTGCAATAAAAATTTTTTAAACGAAGAATGTGACATGAGTTTAATTTGACTTTAATAATAAAAGGATGATGTAGAAAGAAGAGGATAAGTATGAAAAACTATAAATATGCAACATGGGTTACATTGTTACTTTGGATTTTTTCGTTGATATTTTATATTATTGCTTATTGTGCTGATAATGAATTTTGGAAAAATATTTTAATTGCCTTATTTGGAAGTGCTATACTTTCTTTTATTACGTCTGTAATTGCATATAGGCAACAAAGAAAAAATACACTTGAGAAATTTTATAATCGGACAAATGAGATTTTACATATTTGGAGTAAATATTTTTATTTGAATACAACAGAGCAGAAACTAGATTTTTTTCTTGAATATTGTGATTTTTCGCGATTCGAATGGGATGAGGCTTATGGGGATATGGATTTTTTCTTTGATAGATTTCGTCGAAATAGAAAATATAGACAGTTTATTCTTGAAAAAATTTATAATCCCATTTGGGAAGTAAGTGAAACAATAGATCATGCTGACCGTGAAAGGTATTTACGCGAATATAAGCGAGGAGTAGAAAATCAAAAAATATTTGACTTATGTGACAGTGAATTTAAAAGAGGTATTGACAGGTATTTGATAAATGAGGATAATAAAATCAATCTGAATTTTCAACTCGAATATTTTCGTAAACAGATCATGTATAGGAATAGAAGATAAGACAGTAATAAAAAAATTAATTTATGAAGTTAAAATGGTGAAAAGAAAGATTAGATCTTCCAGTATTGGCAGTCCTAATCTTCTTTTTTGTATTCCATAATATCAAAGACTGGCAATCTAAAATTTTACAGAATATATCAATTGTATGTGTACTTACACTTTCATTACGTTTAAGACGTGTTATCTGTCCAGGACTAACTTTATATTTTTTTATCAGTGTATATTGTGAAATTCCTTTTTCTTTCATTGTTTGCCATAGTTTGTTATATATAATCACTAATTCTCACACCTTTCACTTGCATATAAACCGAAATTGGTGCATAATAATATTAACCAATTTTGGTTAATATTTCAGACTGTAGACAAAGCGGTGCTAGGACACAAGTCCTAACACCGCTTTGTCTACAGTCTGAGGGGAGATTTAATCTCCCCTACTCGATTTTTCATATAGTAATAGTTTAGTTGATATGTTATACTAAAATAGTACAAAAAATTTTTTAACGGGGTATTTATAGTGAAGTTCTTTATTGTGGATTCAATTAATGAAGTTGAGGGAAAAGATGTAATAGGACTTATAGCTGACAACTGGAACGATTGGTTTACTTTTAAGACGATGTATTCAGTTGTTTATTTTGATGCAAACGGTTATTGTAAGAACCTTGGCTCAGTAAAAATTGGAGAAAAAGATCAGGAAGAAGGGAGACCTGATCTTCCTTCTGAATTTGAGCAATTGGAATCTAATTTTTTTTCATTAGGGCAAAGTGATTCATACTACTTGGAATTAACATCTCTTGGAGGTGATGTAAGAGATGAGATTTTAAATGCCTTAAATGATATTGCGTATGATAATGCAATATATAAGAAATTTAGAAATCAAAAAGTAGTATATGATTCTTTAATGAGGAGTATTGCGCAGACTACTGTTCTGGGACAATTTCATCGCTTGGCAAAAGGGCAGGTTAGACTTTCAAAATATAATTTTAATTATATTTTGGAAAATAAAAGCACACATGAGGGAACAAGTTTTCATTTTGAGGTGCATCCAAATTCAAAACCGCCAACAAATGTACATGTAATAATTGGTCGTAATGGGGTTGGAAAAACATATTTATTGACTAATATGGTAAGATCCATTATGAATAATGATGGCTTATTTTATGAAAATGAAGAAGATGGAGAAATAAAAGATGCTGCTCAAATATTTGCGGGACTAGTTTTTGTGTCATTTAGTGCGTTTGACTATGAAATACCTTTAGAAAATGAGGCGACTAATATTAAATATAATTACATTGGATTAAAGAGGAGAGAAAAAAATGGTAATCTTGTAAATAAAAAGGTGGAAGATCTGACTGAGGAGTTTATTGAAACTTTGCGAACATGCTTTATGAATTCTAAATTGAATTTATGGAAAGATATAATAGGAATATTAAACTCAGATCCAATATTTAAAGAAAATAGGATTTCTGAACTTTTAAATGAGGGGGAGTTTCAAAAGACAAAACATGTAGGAATTGGAGAAATTGAAGATATAATTGCAAATGCAGGTAAAGTTTTTAGCGATCTTAGTAGTGGACATAAAATTGTATTATTAACATTATCAAGTCTTATAGCACGAGTAGAGGAAAGGACACTGGTTCTAATGGATGAACCGGAAGTACATTTGCATCCGCCGCTGTTGGCAGCTTTTACTCGTGCTATTTCAGAACTGCTTATTAATAGAAATGGAGTTGCCATTGTGGCAACTCATTCACCTGTAGTTTTGCAGGAAGTACCAAGTGCTTGTGTCTGGAAATTGCGAAGATATGGAGCAAGTGTTTCCGCAGAGCGCCTTCAAATAGAATCATTTGGAGAAAATGTGGGATTACTAACAAGTGAAGTTTTTAGACACGAAGTAACAGAATCTGGTGTTTATAGAATTTTAAGAGAAAATGTTGAAGAATTTGACTCTTTCCAAGAAATTATGGAAGAGTTTAATGGTAATTTGGGATATGAGGCACAAGCATTTTTGAGGGTATTATTAAAAGAAAAAAAGAATCGGATGAACGATAATGATTAAAATTAATATGCCTAGTGAAAAGGTAAAAGAAGTATTTAATAAATGTATTAGCCAAGTTGCTGATAAAGATTTAAAGATATTACTTAAATCTTGTGAAAAGGAATTGGATGCAGATGAGAAATTGTATATTAAAGCTGGGGAGGAAAATAAATTATGTGAATTTCCTCCAAAGGATAAAGTAAATGGTGTTGTTAGCATTGAAGAAATGAAAAAGATATATACATATCGTATGGTTGGATTAAAACAACCAGGTCGATTTTATTATAATAAATTATTAAATTCTGTACAAATATGTCCTTTTTGTGGAGTTAGAGATGTTGCAACATTAGATCACTTTTTACCCAAATCTAAGTATGCAACAACTGTTGTGACGCCTGCTAATTTGATTCCATCATGCCGTGATTGCAATAGTAACAAGGACATCTATACGGCTAGTGATTTATATGATGAAGTATGGCATCCATATTTTGATGATTTTCAAGGGGTAAGATGGTTATATTGTTTTTTGCAAAGTAGTGAACCTCTTGAAATAACATTTTATATTGATACATCAAAACCTGATATTAAAGACGAAGATAAAAATAAGATAAATAATAGTTTTCATGTCTTTAAATTGAAAACGTTATATGAAATTCATGCATTAAAAGAGTTGAATGATATTGAGATTTATATGAAAAAATTGAGAAATGAAGTTGATTCATTAGATGTGAAGGAACATTTAGCTTGGATTTATGAAAGTAATAAAATAGTAAATAAGAATTCTTGGAAAACGGCTTTGTATGATGAGTTGAAAGATAACGAATGGTATATTAATGATTATTTGTTAAACTGATTCACATACGGGTATTTTAACGGATTACTCTCTTAGTTTATTTTGAGTTTCATATTACTAAGTATGGCACAAAAAATCTAACTTTGTAAATGTTATTGCATAAAATTAACGATTTTTCATTATTTGATACTACATAAAATACTATCATAATCCGTGAGGGTGGCAGGACAGTAGGGTCTGGCCGTGTGGCTACTATCATCGAGTAATTACAATTTATTCAGTAAAAAGGTGTGATCAGCGGTGCCAAAACGGTGCCATAAAAGTCAGGTTTGACAGGTTAATGTGATACTGGTGGAAGGTATAGGCTTGTTTTATTAATTAAAAGATAGGGGGAAAGGCTATGAGGCGAAAAATGCGTGCATTATATAAAAATGGAGTCCAGAACGTTTTTGCCCATGCAGAATAGCAGGCATATAGAATTCTGTATGGGCAAATAATACTATATGTTCTGCTGTTTCTGCACTTTATTTATAAATGTATAAATAAGGAGTGGCAGATATGAAATATATAAATGCAGCGGAAATATTGCCAAAACAATTATTAAAGGAGCTTCAGACTTATATTGACGGGAGTGTGCTTTATGTTCCGAAAGTTTCGGAAAAGAAAGAGTGGGGAGCAATGAGTGGCGCCCGAACTTTTTATCAGGAGCGAAATAGAGAAATACAAAAAAGGTTTCATGAAGGTTATTCGATGGATGTATTATCCGAGCAATATGGACTGGCATATAGTACAGTTAAAAAAATAATATATGGATAATTTTAAGGCGCTTGCATAAATGGCAGGCGTCTTCTTTGTTTCCATATTAATTATAACTGTTCTTGGTACTTGTAGAGCAGGATTATCTTTTATACAATAATCTTGTAACAAAAGTTCATGTGAAAGGAATGGATATAAAAATGAAACATATAACAACAAGACAATTCAGTGTACTGGCAGACTGCGGTAAAATTTATCAGTTTATGCTCGATATCTATGAACGTGATTGGAGAAACGGTGTGGCTGCCCCGTTTTTTGAGTATGCTTTTTCATCTTTTGCGTATTGGATGGATATCACTTATTCTTATAAAAATCGCATTTGGGAGGATAACGGTAAGATTGTTGCTTTTTGCTTTTACGAAAATCCTATGACGGACATTTATTTTAGTTTAAAACCCGGATATGAGAAATTAGCGTCAGAAATGATTGCCTATGCGGATGCCCATATGCCAATAAAAGGCGGAGAAATACAACTGATTCTTTTTGGCGGGCAGGACGCCCTAATGAATGCTGCAGAACAGGCAGGATATCATCAAAAATCAGAAAATTGGGATATGCAATTTGATTTTAATGATGTATTAGATTATCCGTTGCCGAAAGGATTTCATTTTGTGAATCCAGATGAATATGATATGGATAAGGGAAGTAAGTGTTGCTGGAAAGGATTCGATCATGAACAAAGTGAGGGATTATGGGATCATCAATATGAGCAGAGTAACTATTTATTAAAGGTGGCACCGCACGCAACAACGAATCTGTCTGTTACCATTGCTGATGAAGAAGGAGAATATGTGTGTTATGCAGGAATGTGGTGGACTCCTGAAAATAAACTGGCTTATATGGAACCACTTTGTACCATTCCGGAATATCGTCAGAGAGGACTTGCCGCCGCCGCTTTATCTGAAATGTATCGAAGGACAAAAGCATTGGGTGCAACACATATGACAGGAGGATCTCATGATTTCTATAAAGCTATTGGTTACAAACCAGTAGTGAAATGGACATATTGGAAGAAACAGTAAATCAAGGTTATGCTTTGAATCTCTTTTCATCGGAGTTTGTCTTTTTACCAACCTTTCTCTAAGCCCTGCCCTTATTCTCCATCAAGAGCGTACTGCCGCTTAAAAATCCCGCATATTTTTGCGAGCATGATCTCAAGCACGACAAGCCTTGCGCCGTATCTTTCGTACAGCAGCAAGGCTTTTTTGTTATTTGAACCGCCGATACCGTATGATTTTCCGCACGGAGAAAATCACAAAGCAGATCGGCGAGCTCCTTGTTGTCCTCAAAAAGGAGAATATCCATGTTACCACCCTAACTCCAGAAGCCAGTTATTCAATGCGTGTTCCCGTTCTCTCATCTGCGTGGAGCAGTCGTTTAAGTCAAACTCTCCCTTTATGTTCCCGTCAACAATGTACATGACCCTTGTGCATTTTGCCGCGACCTTAACGTCGTGAGTAACGAGCATGATCGTTGTTCCCCCGGAATTTAATTTTACAAGTTCCTCCATTACCTCGTCGGAGGAAGTGCGGTTCAAAGCCCCTGTCGGCTCGTCGGCAAAAATCATTTTCGGATTGTTTATCATACTGCGGCAAATGCACGCCCGCTGAAGCTGGCCGCCCGAAACCTCGTTGATGTCGTTGTCGGCAATGTCGATAATGCCGAGCCTGCGCATGAAATCCTGGCCGCGCCGCGCCGTTTCCCTGCGGGGTTCACGCTGCTTTTTGGATTGCGTTGCGGGAAGTATGATATTATCCAATATGGTGAGGTTCTTCAGCATATACATTTGCTGAAAGATAAAGCCCATTTCGTCAAGGCGCAGGTCTGCAAGTTCTCTTTCGCCCATCTCTGCAATATTTTTTCCACAGAAGTTTACCTCCCCTGCGGTAAGATTATCCATGCCCGAAACTGCGTACAGCAGCGTGGATTTTCCAGAGCCTGACGGACCCATAACGGCGACCATTTCTCCCTCGCCAATTTTGAAATTTACGTTTTTCAATACGTTGTTCTGCCGCTTGTTTACGATATACGTTTTGCAGAGGTCTTTTACTTCGAGAATATTCATGTCAGATTTCCTTTCTTACTCTATGTTAGCTGTGTCCAGGGCTTTTATTTTTACGGTATACAGTGATGTGAGGAATGCGCTTGTTGTCGTTGTAGCAAGAATGATAAGCGGGAAGACAAGAAACATTTCAAACGGGCTTATTACATAATCAACAGCAAGCTCCATACCCATCATCTTGAAAATTGGATCAATGAAAAGGTGTGTAAGAGGCAGAGCGAAAAGTTCCGAGGCAATTACCGTTATACCTCCAATGAAAACAAAACGCAGGGTATGGGTAGCGTAGATTTTTCCGTTTTGCGTGCCGATTGCTTTCATAAGCGCAATTTCGCCCTGTTCCTTGACGATAAAGGAGCGCTCCATAAGTACAGTGATAAGCGCCGCTAAAATGATTGTGAGAACAGCAACCATTCGTTTCACCGTATCAACAGTATCCGTAACTTTGAGTTCATCTGATATGCATTCAGCGCGGTTCTTTACACTGTCAAGTTCGGGATAAAGCTCCTGAATCTTTTCCTTACGGCGGGCTATTTCCTTTTTATCGGGAGCGTCTGTGAATTTTATCAGTGTGAAGATCGCGCCCTGCGCTTGTATGTAATTTATTTCCTCGTCCTCGTGGAACCGCACGCCCTCGCCCATATTCATCAAGGTCTGAAAAAGCGCCGTTATGATAAATTCCCTGTCGCCGTCGGTGGTTTTTATTGAAATCGTATCGCCGATATTCGCTTTTATCTTATTGGCCGCAAGACGGGTCAAGGCAACCTCGCCGGCAGACTGCGGCGGCGTGCCCTCGATGTACTCGTACATATCCGCAGTCGTTCCTGTACCTTGATATATGAAAATGTTGCTCTCATTCCCATCGTGTGACACGGGCAGCTTAAACATCATTTCTTGCATACAGTGTGCGGGTATACCGTTTCGGGCGAGATTTTCCTCTATATCCGAAAGGTATTCTTTCAGCTTTTCATGCCCGTCCTCCGTCATAAACTCCATTGCCTCGCCCTTTGCTGATATGTCGAAGTCCGGAAGACCAAAAGCGTTTGCAAAAGTACCGCCTTTTGCCGTGGAAACCGTTGACGAAAGGATCAGCAGAAGTGACAAGCAAAGGAAGAAAGCGAAGGTAATGATACCGAAGCGTTTCGGACTGCTGACGATATCGTTCAGAGCGAGAAACGGTGTTGCGGGAAGCTTTGATCTCCCAAGGCTCATGATGCTCTTTTTGCGGAATCGCTCACCCGTCTGACCGTTTCGCACAGCGTCAATGGGCGACATTTTCCTGACTTTTCTCGTACAGCCGTAGCAGAACAGCATAATGACAACCACCATGAGCACCGCGCAAAGGACGTTGGCAAAAGCCGCGTTTGTATTGTTTATAATAATGGATTTTGAGGAAAGGCGCATCAGCATTTCACCGAAAGGAAAGCTGAGCGCGAGACCGATAACCGCACCGATAACGGAAAGCGCTGCGTATTTTGCAAGGTACAAACCTCTGATCTTTCGATTGCGGATACCGATGGCTTTCATCACGCCGATCTCACGAAACTCCTCGGTAAGCGTGAAAGCAATGGTAAACCGCAGAATCACAAACGCCACGGCAACAAGAATAAGACTCACCACAAGGAGGATACCAACGATCATCATATCAAAAACATAAGAAGATTTGATTAGTGCTTTGTCCGCTGCAAAAATGGCGCTGTCAATAAGCGGCTTCATTTCGGAGAGCGTTTTTTCCATATCCGGGGTGTGTATGTAAACCAGCTCACAGCCATAAAATTTCTCGACATTTTCCTCAGAGATGAATTTTTCAAAATCCTTGGCGCTTATTATATAACGCTGTATTGATATTCCGGTTGAGCCGAGAACCGCGTCCTTGATGCCGCCTGCGAACGTAAGTTTGCAGCTTACGCCGCCGAGCTTTACAGTCATTTTATCTCCGATCTCAAGACCCATATCCTCCGCTATGCCGGCTGTCATATAAAACTCGCCGCTCTTTACCGATTTAAGAATACTGCCGTTGTCAAGAGTATAATTCATGGACATATCCTCGGCACTCTGAAGAAAAATATAGTTCAAGTGTGAGGCGGTTTTGATTTCATCCTCAAAGGTGATATTGGCAGATTCTATATTCAGTATTTTTTCCTTGCCGAATCTTTCCACCGAAGTGGCAGAATTTAATATCTTATCAATATCGACTGCGCCTGATTTGTTCATTGTCATCGCAATGTAATCGGGCGCATCTGCCATTTCAAGATAATCGTCAAGCGCCGTTGTAACGCTTATGATATTATTTACGCCCGACGATACGAACATTGACGCAAGTATGATAAATACAAGCAAGATCACGTTCATCGCCTTTTTGCGCTTTAGGTCTTTTTTCAGTATTCGTAAATACATTTACGCTGCTCCTTTCGCTTTGTGCTCCTAGTGTAGCATAGAAGTTATTAAATAATCCTTAAATCGTTTCGTGGTAATTAAATTTATAGCATGGTGATGAAAAGAAATGGCAGTTGGCAAAGCAAGGAGCTGACCGCCAAAGTGCACCGCTCAGAAAACAGGTACGAAACAGACTTGAACAATTGCAGGGGCAAAACAGGTAAGCGGGTAAGTATATTAAATTCATCGAGGCTACTACAATTCGCAAGAAATGATAATACAGGCAGGAAAATCTGTTGTATAATTAATTTATCAACTTTGAAAGAAGGTAAATATGAATAACCTACAGCTGATAGAAAAGGTATTGTATTACATTGATGAGTATATATATGAGGAACTGACCTATGATCGTTTAGCAGAGGTATTCGGGTACTCTGCCTTTCATTTCCACAAGATATTTTCATCGGTAACAGAATTAAGTATTACAGAGTATATCCGTAAGCGCCGTCTCACCATGGCACACAAAAAGCTATGCGAGACAACAGAGACTGTTGCAGATATTTGTTACGGTGCCGGATTTAAAAGTATTCAGACTTTTAACCGGGTGTTTAAGGATACTTTCGGAATGCAGCCACTTGTGGCAAGGGAAAAGCAGGCAAAGATTACATATCGCAGTGTAGAAGAAATTGTTACAGGATATTTGAAACGTGTTGCGGTAGAGGGTGTGTTTTCTATAGAACCGCGTTTTGAAGAAAGGGAAGAATTTGTAATTGCCGGATATAGAAAGCACACCAGAGAGGGTTTTGATGTCATAGGAGAGTCGTGGTTCGAGCTAAAGAGCAACCTGGGTGCCATGGAAAGAAAAAATCAACATACTATGTATGGCTTTGAAGATTATTCGGAGGAATTTAGTTCTGATCCGTTAGCATTTTATTATATTGCGGGAGTGGAAGTGGACAAGAATACATTTCTTCCGGAAGGCGTATATCGCAGGGTGGTGCCAAAAGCAGAGTATGCGGTGTTTACAGTGAATGGCAATAATACCAACAGAGAAATTTGGGCGGCATTCCGTTATATATATTTTGTATGGCTGCCAAATTCAGAATATTGTATTGATGAAGATGCGTTATTTGATTTTGAATATTATGATGAGCGCTGGGATTGTCAGCTTGGAGCAGCACAAATGGATATCTATATACCGGTAAAGAAAATGGGGGAAAGAAGGTAAGATGAAGAAGCCACATGATCGTATAGAAAATTATGTATATGAAATGCGATATAAGAATATTGACAATATTTTTATTACAAAGAATGGACAGAATGTTTATTCGAAAAATTTTAATAATAAGTTTGATGGAAAAAAGCATTGCATTGCTTCTGTTGTAAAGAGTATCATCTCCTTGGGAACGGGAATTGCTGTCGACAGGGGATTTTTGAGACTGGATGACTATATTTGTGAATACTTGGAAGCGTCCTTTGATTATATGACGGCAAAGGCGCATAGAAAAATTACTATAAGAAATTTATTGACGCTTTCCTCTGGGATTTATTGGCAGTTTGGGATTCATGCAAGTCAGCCACTCTGGGCAGCCGTGGAGGCGGAGGAGGATTGGGGCCGGGCAATCTTAGAGCTTCCGAGTGCATATACACCGGGTACTAAATTCTACTATAAAGATGCTGATATTTATTTGTTGACGCAGGTGTTACAGAAGGTGACAGGACAATCTATAGAGAATTTTATATTTGAGAATCTATATCAACCTCTTGGAATTGTATGCGATGCGGTTGATCGTGATTTTGGAATAAGAAACAATAATATGAGCAGCATCGGTATGCTGACAGCACAGGAGATGGCGAAGATAGGAAATTTATGTTTAAACCGGGGAGAATATCAGGGGCAGCGAATCATAAGCGAAGCGTATCTAAATATGGCAACAGCAAAACAGATTGATACCAAAGAGTTTGTGAAGTATTTTGGAATGCAGGAATATGGTTTTCTGTGGTGGATTCATGAGGATGCATATTTTGCCAGAGGCTTTGGCGGAAATGAGATAGGCGTTTTTCCGAAGTACGGACTGGTTGTGGTAATTCAGGCAACGGCGAAAAGAGTATCAAAAGAATATTTAGATGTGATATATAATGTAATCCTAAAAGAGGAATCATTGATATCTCAGGATAAAGGAGGTCGGTAATATGAGAGGGGACATGCTTCGGATCCGAAACGCATTTACGAATAATTTAAAACACATTGATGTTGATATACCATTAGGAAAATTGACCGTAATTACTGGTGTGAGCGGTTCGGGTAAGTCCAGTCTGGCATTTGATACAATTTATGAGGAAGGCAGACGCCTGTATCTGACGTTTAGCGGTCTGGAAACGGAGACCAATCCGACTTATGGTGAGATTACAGGATTGTCCCCTACAGTTGCATTGGAACAAAGAGTGATCCGGCAAACAAATATACGAAGTACGGTAGGCAGCAAAAGTCAGATGATACACGGACTGGCCTATCTGTATGCCAAATATGGAGAGTATAATGGTTTTGGTCAAAACCATGGAATGCGCCAAAATACAATGCCTGGTTTGGAGTTTTTTAATCGGAATACAACAAAGGGGATGTGTTTGCGTTGCATCGGGCGAGGTTTCATTACGCAGATAAACGGAGAGAAGATGTTACAACCAAGCAATCAAAGGTTATCGGAACTGTTTCACGGAAAAATCGTAAGGAAAAAAGAGTATGTAAGACAGCTCACGCTTTTTTGTACAAAACATCAGCTTGATTTTGAAACGAGAATACAGGAACTGAGTGATACGCAAAGAAATGAGTTGATAAACGGAGACGCAGCAATCGGTTTTGACGGTTTAGAAGCGATGTTTCGGGATTACACCGGGGATACTATGTTTTCAAAAGGAAGAAAGCATAGTGACATTTATCAGATGTACACAAAAAGATGTGTATGCCAAAAGTGTAAGGGGTATGGCCTGGGAGAAAAAGCATTAAATACCTATATTCAGGGAAAACATATCGGAGAACTGGCAGAATTAACCATAACGGAGCTGAAGGCTTTTATTCAAGGTCTGCCGATGAATGAAGACGGAGTGATCAAGGGGATTGTAAAGAAAGCGGAATGGATGGAGGAAGCAGGGCTGTCTCATTTATCATTGGGGAGAGCTGTGCCGACATTAAGCGGCGGAGAGGTACAGCGGCTTTTTCTGGTTAGCTACTTGACTACGAATCTGCAATCGCTAATTTTTGTGTTTGATGAACCGACCATAGGGCTGCATGAGATAGAAAAACAGAGACTGATCCAGGTAATTCGAAAACTGGTTGAGAATCATAACACGGTAATTGTTGTGGAACATGATAAGAATTTTATGAAGCAGGCGGATTATATTGTGGATATCGGACCTGGTGCGGGAGACTATGGTGGACAATTGATGTTTCAGGGAAATTATGAGAAATTCTTAAGCTGTAAAGATTCCATCACATCCGGTTATTTGAACAGCTCCTGTCAGATGCAGACAATTGCCAGAGGCCGGAGGGTGGATTTGAATTATGCGCTAACATTGGAAAATATAACGATACATAATCTATATTCAGTTTCCACCAGAATTCCTTTGGGTGTTATGGTGGGAATTGCTGGAGTTTCAGGCAGTGGGAAATCGAGTTTGATATCGGATGCCCTGGTTCCTATATTAAAGAAGAATTTGAAGAATCGGTTCGTTGATTTATCGGCGGACAAAGAGGAGGATTTGGAAGAAGACACGGGATTGGGAAACTTAGAGGTGCAGGGCATCGAGAAAATAGTAAAATGTATGATTGCGGATCAAAAACCGATAGGAAGAAAGAGTACATCAACACCGATCAGTTACCTCGGTGGATTGGAAAGAATCAGGTATTTGTTGGCAAGCACATCCTATGCGAAGAAGCACGATTACAGAAAAGGGCTGTTTTCTAAGAACTCTGAGGGGGGGTGTTTGTGCTGCCAGGGATTAGGAGAGATTCCCATCGATATTGGACTGGGAAATCAGTTATTCATACGGTGCCAGGACTGTGATGGGACAGGATATGTTCCGGAGGCGCTTGAAGTAAACTATAATGGGAAAACTATTCATGAAATTATGCAGATGTCCTTTGCGGAAGCGGAAGCTTTTTTTAGGCAGGATAAAAAGTTGTCCGCACTTATGACAGTCATGATCCGGGTTGGCATGGGATACATGAAGCTTGGGCAAAAGATTACTACCATAAGTGGCGGTGAATCACAGAGGATTAAGCTTGCGAAGGAATTGAGTCAGTCCACAAGAGGATGCTTATTTATTTTGGATGAGCCTACTACCGGATTGTCATTTCGGGATACCGACCATTTGATGCGGTTATTAAATGACATTGTTGACGCGGGAAATTCCATGATTATTATTGAACATGATATAGATGTTTTGAGAAACTGTGATTACTTAATCGAACTTGGTCCCGGTGGTGGAGCTGCCGGAGGAAGGATTATTGCAACGGGGACTGTCAAGGAGATAAAGAAAAATCCAGCTTCTGTGATTGCGGAATACTTATAAGAATAGATTTGTAAACCATGAAACGCTCTATGTGAGACCCTCTTGTATTCTTTATGAATATAAGGAGGGTTATTTTTTTAGAAATTTTTCTGCCGGAGAATACTATTTCCGGAATCAGCCATACTATTCCTAACTTTTGAAGTTTGTGTGTATACCGAAACTTCTGCCGATCAGACTCGTTCCGCCAATCGGAACTTTCTTCAAACCGATGTTTGTGTCTGTGCGTTGCTTGTCACAAGCGTCACAAGGGCTTTAGATATTTTTATGTAGAAAAAGCAGCGCAGAAATGAGGTAAACTATGAATACAAATTCAACCACAACTGCGGCCTCTGTCCGTCCGTTTGGGATGAAGGACAAGCTGGGGTATATGTTTGGTGATTTTGGAAATGATTTTACATTTATCTTGTCATCCAGTTTTATGCTGAAGTTTTATACGGATGTAATGGGGATCTCTGCCGCCGTGGTAGGACTGCTGATGATGGCGGCTCGTTTTGTGGATGCCATTACAGACGTGACCATGGGACAGATTGTAGACCGGTCCAGGCCGACAAAGGACGGCAAGTTCAAGCCCTGGATTAAAAGAATGTGCGGACCGGTGGCCATCGCATCTTTTCTGATCTATCAGTCCGGGTTTTCCGGTATGCCGTATGGGTTCAAGGTGGTCTGGATGGTGGTTACTTATATACTATGGGGTTCCATCTTCTACACGTCCATCAATATTCCCTATGGATCCATGGCCTCCGCCATATCGCCGGAGCCAAAGCACCGGGCGGAGCTGTCCACCTGGAGGACCATCGGTGCAACGCTGGCCGGGTTGATCATCGGTGCGGGAACTCCTCTCTTCGCCTACATTACAGTGAAGGGAAATACCGTGCTTTCCGGTCCCCGGATGACGGTGATTGCGGGAATATTCAGTGTCCTGGCCATTGTCTGTTATTTTCTCTGCTTTAATCTGGTACGGGAACGGGTGGAGGTGCCTGCCAACAACGAGAAGCTGAATGTGGGGAAATTGTTCAAAAATCTCTTTACCAACCGTGCCCTTCTGGGAATCATTGCCGCGGCTATCGCACTTCTTCTGGCCATGCTGACCATGCAGGGGATGGCTGGTTATGTATTTCCCAATTTTTACGGCAGCGGTGCGGCACAGTCGGCTTCTTCCTTTACCAGTTCCATCGCCGTGCTGGCCATCTGTGCCCCCTTCGCCGTCAAGCTTTCCACTAAGTTTGGGAAGAAGGAACTCTCTGTTGTATCCTGCCTGGTGTCGGCCGTAATTTTTATCGTCTGCCTTTTTGTCCATCCGGCCAATCCCTATGTGTATGTGGGATTTTTCACGGTGGCTTATATCGGACTGGGATTTTTTAATACCATCGTCTGGGCGATGATTACAGATGTCATTGATGACGCCGAGGTGAAAAATGGGGTCCGGGAGGACGGCACCATCTATTCGGTCTATTCCTTTGCCAGAAAACTCGGGCAGGCACTGTCCTCCGGACTGGTAGGTTCCCTGCTCTCGCTTATCGGATATACCCAGGCAACGGCCTTTGAGCCCGCTGTCACAGAAGGGATCTTCCGGCTCTCATGCATTGCCCCTGCCATTGGTTTTGTTCTGGTTGCCGTATGTCTTCAGTTTATCTATCCGCTGAACCGGAGAAGGGTTGAGGAAAATGTGGCGGAGCTGGCGCGCCGGCATCAGGGAGGTAAGAGTGAAGGTTAAAGAATTGAGAGACTACAAGAAACAGAAGGATTTTCTTATCTGCGTGGACAGTGACGGCTGTGCCATGGATACGATGAACGCCAAGCATTTTCATTGTTTCGGTCCCTGCATGGTGAAGGAATGGGGCTTGGAGAGATGGCGGGATCAGATCCTGGAGCGGTGGAACGAGATCAATCTCTTTACCATGACAAGGGGCATCAACCGCTTTAAGGGACTGGCCAGGGCACTGCGGGAGATACAGGAAAAGTACAGGAGAGTAGAAGATCTCCCGGCTCTGGAGCAGTGGGTTCAGTCTGCTCCGGAATTATCCAATGGGGCTCTTGCACGTGCCATAGGGGAGCGGGATAGCATCTGCCTGCGCAAGGCTCTTGCCTGGAGTGAAGCGGTGAATCAGGCGGTGGAAAAACTCCCCGAGGAAGAGATTTATCCCTTCCCGGGAGTGGAAAAGGCCCTGGCAGCGGCGCATAAGGAGGCGGATGTGGCTGTGGTTTCCAGTGCCAACCGGGAAGCTGTCCTGAATGAGTGGGAGAAGCACGGACTTCTGGAGCACACGGATATCGTTATGGCGCAGGATTCGGGCAGTAAGGCAGACTGTATCAGCGAACTGACGGGCAGGGGCTATCGGGCGGATCATGTGCTGATGTGCGGGGATGCCGCCGGGGATCTGGCGGCGGCGGAGCAGAACGGGGTGTACTTTTACCCGGTTCTCGTGAGACGGGAAGAACAGAGCTGGAAGGAGTTTGTGACAGAGGGACTTCCCCGGTTTATGGCGGGAACCTTTGGAGACGGATACCAGCAGGAACAGAGAAAAAACTTTCTGGAAAATTTGAATGGAGGTAAATCATGGTAGATATGAAGGCAAAGCCTTTTTACCTGACAGATGAGGATTGCAAATGGGTAGAGGAAACCATAGCGGATATGAGTCTGGATGAAAAGATCGGACAGTTATTTTTTAATATGGGTTCCAGTCGTGATGAGGACTATCTTAAGATGACAGTGAATGACTATCATATCGGCGGTATACGGTACAATCCGGGAAAGGCGGAGGAGATCCATGAACAGAACCGTATTCTGCAGGAGAACAGTAAGATCCCGCTGATTATAGCCTGTAACACAGAAAATGGCGGCGACGGCGCCTGTACGGACGGCACCCTGATCGGCAGCCAGACGAAGATAGCGGCCACAGGAAATGTCAATTATGCCTATGAGCTGGGGCGCATGGCAAATAAAGAGGCGGCAGCCATCGGCTGCAATTTATCCTTTGCGCCAGTCAGCGATATTCTGTACAATTGGGAAAACCCGGTGATCGGTCTGCGGACCTATGGAAATGATCCGAAAAGGGTGGCGGCTATGACGAAGGCATATCTGGACGGCGCCCATGAGAATCCGGGATTCTGCTGTGCGGCCAAGCATTTTCCGGGTGACGGGCTGGATTTCCGGGACCAGCATGTGGCAAACAGCGTAAATACTATGAGCTGTGAGGAGTGGGACAGCACCTTTGGCATGGTGTATCAGAACCTGATTGACAACGGTCTGGAGGCCATAATGGCGGGGCACATTATGCAGCCCGCCTATGCCAGATATTTTAACCCCACCATAACGGATGAGGAAATGATGCCGGCCACCCTGTCCCCGGAACTGATCCAGGGGCTGCTGCGGGAGAAGCTGAAGTTTAATGGCATGGTATTGACAGATGCCTCCCATATGGTAGGACTCACCTGCCGTATGAAGAGAAGCGATGTCCTTCCGGCTGCCATTGCGGCGGGAGTGGATATGTTCCTATTCTTCAATGAGATGGAAGAGGATTTCGCCAGTATGAAACAGGGGGTTCTGGACGGGCGGATCAGCGAGGAGCGTCTGGATGATGCGCTGCACCGGATCCTGGCTTTGAAGGCCCATATGGGACTGCACAGAAAAGCAAAGAATGAGATCGTTCCTCCCCGGGAGAAGATATCTGAGACAGTGGGATGCCCGGAACACATCCAGATGCAGAAGGAAATATCCGACAGATCGGTGACATTGGTTAAATACAAGGATAAGGATGTTCTTCCCCTCACTCCCCAGAGGTATAAGAGGATCATGATCGTGCATGTGAAGGGTCTGTCTGCACCGGGGCTGGGCACATTGTTTGCCGCCAAGGCTTCCCCGGCGGAGGCACTGCGGGACAAGCTGCGGGATAAAGGTTTTGATGCCTTTATCTATGAGAGCCCTCTTGACCAGATGATGAAGGAGGCACAGGAGGGAAAGAAGCCGGATCTGAATATGTATTTCGCCGGCAAGACGCCCATTCAGGAGTTCCGTGAAAATCAGGATCTCATCATTACGCTGGTGGATATTGCGGGGGGCTTTCAGCCTGTAGCCAGACCCGCATTCGGCATGACGAAGGGCGGCGGAGAGATTCCCTGGTATGTGTTTGAACTCCCGGTGGTGGTGATCGGCACGGGACATCCCTTCGTGCTGGCGGACATTCCACAGGCCCGCACCTATATTAACACCTATGACAGCAAGGATTCCACCCTGGACGCCCTGGTGGACAAGCTGATGACGGGAGAAGAGGCGTTTACCGGCAAAGATCCGGTGGATTCCTTCTGCGGCATCTTTGATACAAGGATATAAGGGAGAAGGAGGCATGATCCATGCAGATGACATTTCGCTGGTATGGTGAGGGAAACGACAGCATCACCCAGGAACAGATCAGGCAGATTCCGGGAGTGACGGGGCTTGTCTGGGCGCTCCATGATAAACCCGCCGGAGAGGTATGGGAGATCAGTGAGATCGAGAAAATGCGGCAGCAGATTGAGGGGCACGGCTTTCATATGGAAGTGGTGGAGAGTGTAAACGTCCATGATGATATTAAGATCGGCCTGCCCTCCCGGGACCGATATATTGAGAATTATAAACAGACGCTGCGCAATCTGTCGAAATTCGGCGTCAAGGTAGTAACCTACAATTTTATGCCAATCTTTGACTGGACCAGGACCGATCTCTTTCACCCGCTGGAGGACGGATCCACCGCTCTGTATTATGAGAAGGACAAGATCCGGCAGGACTACCGGGAGATGGCGGATTATATACTCAAGAATCTCCGGGGCATGACCTTTCCGGGCTGGGAGCCGGAGCGGATGGCGAAGCTGGACGAACTCTTCGAGGCATATCGCCCCGTGACGAAGGAGAAGCTCTGGGATAATTTGAAATATTTTCTGGAGGAAATTATGCCGGTCTGCCATGAGACAGGGATACGGATGGCGATTCATCCCGACGATCCGCCCTGGGATATTTTCGGCCTGCCCCGGCTGCTGGTGGATAAGCCTTCCATCGAACGTTTCCTGGCTATGGTGGAGGACGACTACAACTGCCTCTGCCTGTGCTCCGGTTCGCTGGGGGCACATATGGACAACGATATCCCAGATATCATCCGCAGTTACTGTTCCCGGATTGCCTTTGCCCACATACGGAATGTAAGGCATTATCCCAACGGGGATTTCTCGGAGGTATCCCACCGGGACTGCGACGGTGATGTGGGGATCCTGGAGATTATGCGCGCCTATCATGACTGCGGCTTTGACGGGTATATCCGCCCGGATCATGGACGCCATATATGGGGCGAGGAGTGCCGCCCTGGATATGGGTTGTATGACCGCGCCCTGGGGATTATGTATATGTGGGGCTGCTGGGATATGCTGGAGCGTATGGAGGGCAAAAAGTGAGAGCATTTATGGATGAAGATTTTCTCCTGTCCACACCGACCGCCGTGAGATTATACCATCAGGCGGCAGAGAAGCTCCCGATCATTGATTATCACTGTCATATCAGTCCACAGGAGATTGCGGAGGACCGGAGGTTTGATACGATATCGCAGGTATGGCTGGGCGGCGACCATTATAAATGGCGCGTCATGCGGGCGGCGGGGATTACGGAGGACAGGATTACGGGAAATGCGCCGGACCGTGAGAAATTTCGTGCCTTTGCCAGTGTGATGCCAAAACTGATAGGAAACCCGATCTATCACTGGAGCCATCTGGAGCTCCGGAGGGGATTTGACATTTATGATCCGCTGACGCCTGACAATGCGGACGACATATATGACCGCTGTAATGAGATCCTGAAAGGGTATTCCGCCCGCAGTCTCATGAGAAAATTTGATGTGCGCGCCATCTGTACAACGGACGATCCGGTGGATGATCTCCGATACCATGCCCGGATGGCCGCCGAGGCAGATATGGAGATCCGGGTGCGCCCGGCGTTCCGGCCGGACAGGGCGGTAAATATTGAAAAGGAGGGCTTTGCCGGCTATATCCGCACTCTGTCGGAGGTGACGGGACGTCCGCTGAATTCCACCGCGGCGGTGATCGACGCCCTCTGCCAGCGCATTGAGTATTTTGCTGGGCATGGCTGCCTGTGCGCCGATCACGGACTGGATTACTGTATGTATCAGGAGCCGGACCCCAGAATGGCTGACGAGGCGTTTGCCGCGGCCATGTCGGGAAAGTGTCCGGATCCGTCCCTGGCAGATGCGTACAAGACCAGAGTTACGATATCCTGCGCTAGAAAATATGCCGAGAAAAACTGGGTGATGCAGATTCATTTTGGATGTCTGAGGAATATAAACAAGCCCCAATTTAGATTACTCGGTCCGGATACGGGATATGATGCCGTCAACAGCCAGTCCGGTGTGGTGAACCTCGCCGCTCTTTTGAACGCCTTTGTGGAAAATGAGGGACTTCCCAAGACGATCCTTTACTCGCTGAATCCGGCAGATAATACGGCCATCGCCACCATTATGGCATGTTTCCAGGGAGGCGGCGCAGCCGGCTGTCTTCAGCAGGGCAGCGCCTGGTGGTTTAATGACAGCCGTCCGGGGATGAGGAATCAGCTGACGGAGCTGGCTGCCAATGGCGTACTGGGGTGCTTTGTGGGAATGCTGACGGATTCCCGTTCGTTCCTCAGCTATACGCGGCATGAATATTTCCGGCGTATCCTCTGCGAGCTGGTGGGGGAATGGGTGGAGAGCGGCCAGTATCCGGATGATAAAAAATATCTGGATGAATTGATTACGGATTTGAGCTATCGAAATACAAAAGCATTTTTTGGGTTTTAAGAAAGGACGGGATAGTATGATAGATTTACCATTAAAGGTTGACTTTACGGGAAAGGTAGTCGTGGTGACAGGAGCCGGCGGCATCTTGTGCGGCACTATGGCGAAGGCATTTGCCCAGGCCGGGGCCAGGGTGGCTGCTCTGGATCTCAATGAGGAGAGTGTGAAGAAGCTGTCTGAGGAGGTAAAAAGTGAGGGATTTACCTGTGAGGGTTATGGGGCAAATGTCCTGGAAAAAGAGGCGCTGGAGACGGTATACAATAAGATTCGGGAAGAGCTCGGCCCCTGTGATATTCTGGTGAACGGCGCCGGCGGAAATAATCCCCGTGCCACTACGGATAACGAATACCAGCATGAGGCGGCGAAGGGACAGAAAACCTTTTTCGACCTGGACCCGGACGGCGTGGACTTTGTCTTTAAGCTGAACTTTCAGGGGACGCTTCTCCCATCACAGGTCTTTGCCCGGGATATGGTGGAGAGAAAATCAGGCTGTATCTTGAATGTGTCTTCTATGAACGCCTATATCCCACTTACGAAGATACCAGCGTATTCTGCGGCAAAGGCAGCGGTGTCTAATTTTACACAATGGCTCGCCACACATTTTGCAGGATCCGGGATACGGTGCAATGCCATTGCGCCGGGATTCCTTGTCTCCAATCAGAACCGTTCCCTCCTCTTTCAGGAGGACGGCACTCCTACGGCGCGCTCCAATAAGATTCTGTCGGGAACTCCCATGGGACGGTTTGTGGAGAGCGAAGAGCTTCTTGGCTCGGTATTTTTCCTCTGCTGTGAGGAGGCTGCCAGCGCCATCACTGGGGTCGTGCTGCCTATTGATGCGGGCTTTGCCGCCTATTCCGGAGTATAGAAGTGGAAATAGGACTTTGAAGCGGCCTGTTTGCATCGGAAAGGAGAGATATGTATGAATGAATTAGACAGGAAGATAACAAAGATCGGCATTGTCCCGGTGGTGCGTCTGAATCACCCGGAGAGGGATGCCGTAGCATTGGCAGAGGCACTCTGCGAAGGGGGAGTTCCCATCGCTGAGATCACCTTCCGCGCCGCCGGCGCCGATACCGCCATCCAGCGCATGAAAGAGGTATGTCCCGATATGATCCTGGGAGCGGGGACGGTTACCACAAGGGATCACATTGATATGGTATTAGATGCCGGCGGAGAGTTTATTGTCACACCAGGCTACGATCAGGATCTGGTGGATTATGCAAAGAAGAAAAAGATCCCCATCTATCCCGGCTGCTCCACCGCTACGGACTACCATGCGGCTCTGAAATCCGGGCTGGAGCTCATCAAGTTCTTTCCGGCGGAGCAGTCCGGCGGACTGGCAAAGATTAAGGCCCTCAGTGCCCCCTTCCCCATGTTCCGGATTATGCCCACAGGAGGCATTTCCCTGAAAAATCTGCGAGAATATATGAAATCTCCGTTGATCGCCGCCTGCGGCGGTTCCTATATGGTGACGGCTGACCTGATCGACAATCAGAAGTGGGATGAGATAAAAGAATTGTGCATGAAATCCAGGAAGATAGTGAGGGAGGCGAGGGACTCATGGCGAAAGTGATCACCTTTGGCGAGATTATGCTGCGGCTGGCGCCGGAAGGATATTACCGTTTCTTCCAGAACGACCGGATGCAGGCAACCTTCGGCGGCGGAGAGGCCAATGTGGCAGTGTCGCTGGCGCGTTATGGAATCGACGCCGCGTTCGTTACCCGGCTCCCTTCCCATGCCATCGGACAGGGGGCGGTGGACAGCCTGCGCCGGTATGGGGTGGATGTCTCAAGGATAATCCGGGGCGGTGAGCGCGTGGGAATCTATTTTCTGGAGAAAGGCGCGTCCCAGAGAGGCTCTGTCTGTATTTACGACAGAAACCATTCGGCACTACAGGATGCGCGCCCGGAGGAATTCTATTGGGACAGCATTTTTGACGGGGCAGACTGGTTTCACTTTACCGGGATCACTCCCGCTCTGGGAGAGAATGTCAGGGAGATCTGCCGGGAGGCATGTCAGACGGCGAAGGAGAAGGGAGTCAAGATTTCCTGTGATCTGAACTACCGGGGCAAGCTCTGGACGAGACAGGCGGCCCGGGAGACCATGACGGATCTGTGCCAGTATGTGGATGTCTGTATCGCCAACGAAGAAGATGCGTCGGACGTATTTGGCGTCCGGGCGGAGAATACGGATATCTATGGTGGAAAGCTGGATAAGACAGGGTATCAGAGCGTGGCAAAGCAGCTGATGGACCGTTTCGGCTTTGAAAAGACGGCCATCACCCTCCGCACCTCGATCTCTGCCAGTGATAATAACTGGGCGGCGATGCTGTACGATGGAGAGGACTATTATTTTTCCCGGGAGTACCCTCTCCACATTACTGACCGTGTGGGAGGCGGCGACAGCTTTGGCGCCGGTCTGATCTATGCCCTTCTCAATGGAAAGCCCCCGCAGGAGGCGGTGGAATTTGCCGTGGCGGCTTCGGCACTGAAGCATTCCATAGAAGGGGACTATAATCTTGTGTCAGTGTCTGAGGTGGAACGGCTGGCCGGAGGGGATGCTTCCGGAAGGGTGCAGAGGTAAATAAAACATGGTTTCACAGGAGAGAAAGGGGTCGTTTGACGCTGAGAACAGCGGCAGCCGGCCCTTGCTTTGTCACATGACGAAGAGTATAATAAAGTTTAGGATGAAATAAGAAAAATGGAGGAAATTATGAAAAGAAACGCAATAAATGTATTGATAACGTTATGTGCAGCAATCTTACTGGCAGGATTCCGCTTCGTTACCTCTCAGGGTTATACGCCGGAGCTTGTAAGCGATTCAGGGATAGAATATCCCATCTCACTTTCTTCGGGTCTTGACAAAAATGGACAGGATGTATTTCCGGATAAAAAATTTCTCCAATACATAAATGAGGAAGTATTTCTGACGGGAAAATATGCCGGGAATCAGTTTGACCTGGACGAAGACGGATATTTGTCAAAAGAGGAGTGCGAAACGGTAAGGATACTATCCATTGCAGGCCGGATGGATATTACAAGTGCTGCCGGGGTAGAGGCATTTCCGAAATTTAGCTCAACGGCGCCAATTTGAACCCGTTTCAAAAACTGCTATTTTGTGAATGCGTGCGTTAGTTTCAATCGCCGTAGCCACCGCTACGACTCATTCAACTGCCTTCGCATTCGCAAAATAACCGTTCTGAAATCTTCGACCGTGGATGGTGGATTTTGGCGAAATACAAGGCTGGAGGACGCAGTCTTGCTGGCGCAAGACAAGGACGAAAAACACAGTAGTTCGCCAAAATACGCCACCCACGGCGGGCTCAATTGGCACCGTTGAGCTAAGAGAATTCTACTGTAATAATACCAAGATAACAGAACTGGACCTTTCCCATAATCCTAGGCTGCAGATTCTTGCATGCTCTCATTCGCCTGTGGGAACTTTAGATATCAGTTCCTGCACAATGTTGAGAGAATTAAAAGTATCTGGATGTGCGCTCTCACATATTGACCTGGCTTCAAATGAGGCGATGGAATTTCTAACTTGTTCGGAACAGAAGAGAACGGCAGGGGGATATTTTGAAGATGGGAAATATGTGGTGGATCTAAATGATCTGGACCTCCCAATCGATCTGTCTAAAATTTCTGATGTGAGAATCGACGGTGCGGAAGGCGACGGAATCAACTCCGGCTACGACCCTGCTACTGGGCTTGTGTATTGTTCCGACGAGATACAGACGGTATCTTATACATATTATTTCAATTTCTCCGGTTCTTTCAATGATTCCATGGATTCTCAAATGAATGTCATCCTCAACATAGAAAATGGATATAGAGAAAGCTTTCAGACGGATGGTGGAACTAAAGTACTGGCTAAATACTATAACGGTGTCAGGGACTGTGCGCCAACGGAGCCGGAGAAGGAGGGATATTCCTTTACCGGCTGGTATAGGGATAAAACCAGGTCTCAACCATATCATTTCAACCAGATTCCGGATAGAAATATAGAGCTATATGCCGGATGGGAGAAAAAATCTTACAGGGTGATATACAGGGCGGAGGGGACTTCGCTGGATGGAAAGGAAAGAGGGGCAAAAGCGGAGTGGTGGAGTGCCGGTCTGATTCCAGTGGGACAAGAAATCCCGGTCAGGACCGGATATACTCTCTCGGGATGGAAAACGGAGACCGGCAGGGTGATAACCTCCGCCAATGCATCGGCGATACAATATAAGGATGCCGCCTTGAACAGTGAAAGGGATCACACAATCCTGGAAGCGGTCTGGATTGAGAAAGCATACACACTGAGACTGGATGTCTCATTGCCTGAGCCGCTTAAAAATGTGAGGGAAGATAGGTATTCCCTGAGTGATGGAATCAAATATACATGGAATTCCCATAACATACTGTTGGATTTGCCGGAACCGAATTTGTGCGGATACTATTTGACTGGATGGTACACAGCCAAGACAGGGGGATTAAAGATTTCCGATCAAACCACCTATGGCGGCATACATAGCTCGCAGTTTACAGAGGACGATTCCAATCTTATCCCCGTTCTATACGCCAGATTTGCCAAACGGAAATATACCATCTGTTATGAGGAACGGGGCGGCAGTAAGGTAGCTGACAGACAAAATGTTGTCTGGGGCAGTTCGGATTTATTGCCGGGGCAGAAGACAAAGAAGAAGGGGTACAAGTTTGCCGGCTGGAAATACCATAACAGAAAAGTAACAAAAAAAACTAAGTTAAAGGATGCCAGGGACGGATTTTCTGATCATATCACCCTCACTGCCATGTGGAGCAAGGTGTCTGAAAAGAAAGGAAAGATATTTAAAAGATACGGCTGTGTTTACAGGATCACGAAATCCGGTGGGAAGAAAAACCAGGTAACACTGATCCGTATTACCGGAAAAAGGATCACGATACGAAATAAAGTGTATTTAAACGGCAGATTGTATGAATTAAAGGGAATCAAAAAGAGAGCTTTGAAAAATGCAGCGCGAATCCGAATCAAGACCACTAGAAAGTTATCCGGGAAGTTTACTAAGATGGCGCGGACAGCTGGGGCGAAGAAGAGAGCGGTTAAAAAGGTTTCTATCAGGAAATAGAGGAGAGGGATAAGATGAAAAGAATGAATCAATGGAAAAGGGCGCTCCTGTTATTGGTGATTTTGGGATTGTGTATTATAGACGGCAATCTGCTCGTTCGGGCAGAAACGGTAGGAAAAGGGGCCAGAATAATAATATATGGGGAATCTGGTTCCGCCAGATTCCGTCTGGGTGGGGCTGTGGGCGGACAGGTGAAACTGGCAGCAGAGCCTACGGGATCCAAAACGTTATCGGATATTTCATTTACCACAAGCGACAGCGCCGTCTGCAGCGTAGAGAAGGTGGATGATTATTGGTTAGTTAAGCGTCTGAAAGAGGGAACCGCTGTTATCCGGATGGCATGCAAAGCGGGTGGGGATGTTGTGGTTAGGACATTGTTAATGTCAAATTTAACATTTCTAAATGATGGAATGGGAGAATTCGTTGTGGGCTCCATAAAGGCAGACGCTACTGTGTATTGGGGATGCTCGGATGTGGAGGGAATCACTTCTTATGATACAGAGATAAAATGTAAAGTTACCAGAGATACTGAAGTAGATGTAGTGGCAAAATGCAATGATTTTTACCGGGTGGAGTTAGAAGAGGGTACTTTTGGAGATACGGAGGAGGAGTGGGGGTATGTGAAAAAAAATGACGTCTATATTCCCATTATGGATCTTTCTGTGGAAGATATTGTCTTGTACGAGGGGGAGCAGGCGGAACTGAATGTACAGATCCGTCCGGAAATCGCCACCAGCCGGGAAGTGACGTATCAGAGTTCAAATACCAATGTGGCCGCAGTGGATGCCAGCGGAAAAGTTTCAGCATTGCATAAGGGGACGGCAGTGATTACGGTATCCGGCAGAGAGGAGGAATGGACAGCGAAATGCCGAATTACCGTGAAATCCTATGTTCCGGTAACGGGGATTCAGGTAATTCCGGATAAAACCGATGTAGAGGATGGGAAGAGCGGACGGATCAGAGTAAATATAATGCCAGCGGATGCCACGGTGCAGGATTATGAGTGGAATATATCGGATGAGTCAGTCCTCCAGGTGGACGGAAAGGGAAGATACGTGGCACGAAGACCGGGAACCGTGTCGGTAAGCGTGGTGTCAAAGGAGGGCGGATTTACAGATTCCTGCAGGATTACGGTAAAGGAAGTAGAGGCAGAGGGAATTACAATACAGCAGGCATTGTCGCTGGATGCCGGCGAGACAGTAACGCCTGTCTGGCATATGGTGCCGGCGAATGCTACCAACAAGGATGTTATATGGAGAATAGAGGATCCCTCTATCGCCAGAGTGGATAAGAGCGGAAGGGTTACAGGAATAAAACAGGGTGCGACTACGCTTCATATACAGACAAGGAATGGCTCATTTACAGCTCAGTGTAAAATTACGGTAGAATTATATGTCAGTAATATATGGCTGAAAAAGAACATGCTGGATATGACCATTGGTGACAGCAGAAGCCTCTCTGTCCGTATCCTGCCAGAGAGACGGACAAAAGAAAAAATTGTTTGGCGGAGCAGTGATTCGTCGGTTGTCAGCGTTACGAATGCGGGAGTGATCAAGGCGTTAAAACGGGGAAAGGCAACCGTTATGGTTTACGACAGATATAGGGGAGCATTTGACTATGGGATCATAAATGTAAAAGCGAATCTCAGCAGGCCCAGGCTTCAGGGGACACCGAAAAGCAAGTCTATGAAACTGAAATGGAAAAAGGTAAAAAGAGCGACACACTATATTGTCTATCAATATGACGGGAAAACAAAGAAATTTAAGAAAATAAAAGAAGTTTCGAAGAAAATACAAAAGTATACATGGAAGAATATAAAAAAGAACACAAAGATCAGGATAAAGGCTCTGTATAAAAATGGCAGTCAGAAGGAATACAGCAAATATAGTAATCAGGTTGTATATAGATGAGAGAGGATGGAGAAAGAAATGAAAAGAATGATGAAAGTCTTGATTGTTTTGGCAGCGGGGATGCTTTCCCTGCTTGGGACGGACAGAATCCCCGCACAGGGGAAAAGTATCAAGATTGGTATGGATACCTTCCCGGATGACGATTTCCAGATGTATGTTAAATACGCCTTCGATACGGACCGGGATGGGAAACTCAGCGACGCAGAGCGAGAGGCAGTGAAGGAGATAAATATAGGAAGGTCGTCAGAGTATAAACTGGGACTGGAATATAACAATGCGGTGACCCTGAAAGGGATTGAATATTTCCCAAATCTGGAGAAGCTGGACTGTTCCCAAAATTCCATTGAGAAACTGGATGTAAGTAAGTTGAAAAATTTGAAGGAACTGCGGTGCAATAATAATTTGATAAGCAAACTCAATGTAAAAAATAATCCCAGGCTGAAGCTGCTGTATTGTGCGGGAAACAAACTAAAGGGGATTGATCTATCCCATAATGTAAATTTATTGAAATTTTATGGGCGGGAAAATCAGATCAGTAAAATAGACCTATCAGCCAATAAGAAATTGAGCTTTATAAGTGTAAGTGAAAATAAGTTGAAAAAGATAGATGTGAGAGGACAAAAAAAGCTGAAAGAATTTTATTGTATGGGTAATAAGATAAGGAATCTGAATCTGAAAAACAATAAAAAATTAACAACATTAGATTGCGATGATAATATAATTGAAGAGCTCAACATTAGACATCTGACTCAGTTGAATTATTTATGGTGCAGCAACAATAAGCTAAAGAAACTGGATTTAAGAAAAAATAAAATGCTGACAAGACTATACTGCGACAATAACAGCCTGATCAGTGGAAACCTGCATATTTCCTTTACCCAGTTGGAGGACTGCGACTATATCCACCAGAAGAGGACGATGAAAGTCAAAAAGATTGGCGGGTACTATTATGTGCCCATCGGGAATTTCAACCAGACAAATGTCGTTACGGAGCTCTCCGCCGGGAAAATAACAGACAGGGGGATCCGGTTAAAGGGGAAAAAGATACCGAAGAAGATTACCTATCAGTACAATATGTTTAACGACGGCAGCCAGAAAACAAAGGTAACGATAACGGTAAGGAAATAGAACCTGGAAAGATGGTTTACATACATGAAGCTTCTCCTCCGTAGTTGATAGGGAAGGGTCTGACGTTCTGGAAGAGGAATGAAATTCTTTTCAAATAGAATATAAATCCGTATCGCTGACGGGCAGTCTGTTGGTATCATTGAGTTAAAAAAGGAGTGGCCCAGACGATGGACAGGATGATAAGCGATGAGGAGGTTATGGAAATTGGCAGAAAACTGAAGGAGTTGAGGGAGAAGCTTAACCTCACACAGCAGGAATTCGCGGATAAGCTGTATTGGGATGTATCATCCTATCAAAAGATTGAGAGCGGAAAAACTCTTATGACACTGGATAAGGCAGTACAGATTCACCGGGATTATGATGTGGATTTAAACTACTTTGTAGCCAATGATTCCTATGATGATGAAGATGCACTCAGGCGGATTATTGCCAATGCCTCCAAAGAAAAAAGTACCAGAATGGCAATTCATCTGTTTGAGTATTTTGTACGCATATTAAAAGCAAGTCTGAGGGAATAAGATGAAACAGATACTTATACTGGAAGATAATGATATGACAAGAAACAAGCTGGTCTGCTTAATTAAATCGACAGTACCGGAGGCCGGTATATTTGCCTTCTCCGGGCAGGAAGAAGCGCTTGGATTCGCATTGACACACCGCATTGACCTTTATCTGGTGGATATTATTTTATGTCCCAGGGAGCGGAATGATTTTTCTGGAATCCGGTTTGTGGAAAGAATTAAAGAGTGTCCCTCCTGCGCCGGGGCAGAGGTTGTATTCATTACATCGCTTGCGGGCCTGGAGGTGGATCTGCTGCACCGTGTGCATTGTTACGATTACATTGAGAAACCAATTGATGAGGACAGGGTCAAAAGGATTGTCACTGAGGTTCTTACCCGTGGGGAGAAGACGTCAAAGCTGCCGGAACGGATTTATTTCAGAAATGATGGCATTACCTATCCCGTTGATGTGGACGAGATCCGGTATGTGGTGCACCAGAACAGGGTTTTGTCAGTTTACAGTGCGGAGGAGTGCATTCAAGTCCCCAATCTGCCGCTAAAACGTTTCTTAAGCCAGGTATCGGATTCTGTTTTTCTGTCGCCGTTAAAGGGAACGGCGGTCAATATTGCTTATATAAAATCGGTGGATTATGTGAATCAGTATATTTACATAAAGGGTATCAAGGAACCCCTGGGCATGGGCTCCGTAATGAAAAAAAGGTTTCGTAAAGAGTACGAAGCGTATGTGAAGAGAGGTTATTGACATGGTGTATATATCAGTAGCCGGTGCTGTCGTGCTGGAATTATTATGTAGTATTTTTATATTAAACGGACTGCTTGGGAGGGAGGAGAAGATTCCGAAGCGGTGGGCAGTCCTGTTTGTGGCTGTGGCGGCAGTTTATATTCTCACTGTACCAGACAGCTGGATCAATGGATGTTATCTTATCACAGTTTTATATGTCAAACTGGGATACCGGGTCTCGTGGAAGGATAGTCTGGTCACAACAGTACTGAGCCTGGTGATGGGCGGAATTGTGGAATTAGTATGCTTTTTCCCATTTGCCTTTCTGCTGAGGTTTGGCTGGCCTGACAGTATCACGAATCTGGCAGCCGCTTTCTTCAGCGCCGTTCTCTGCTATGTACTGGCGCATAAGGCTCCGATCTGGTATCTGGGGAAATGGTGTACCCGGAAAGAGGTCTGGTACATAATCCTGCTGGTGTTCAGTCTCATTGTGATGCTGACAGCAGTTGTAAATTTTCAAATGACGCTGGAGCTTGAACTGGGAGATTACGTCTATGTCACAATATGTCTGGTGTTTATATGGTTTCTTGTCTTTAGGCTGATGAAGTACCGTTATGAGGAGAGGATCCGGAAAAAGTATTTTGATGCATTTCGCAGTGTCATCGACCAGATTAAACGAAGGCAGCACAAATTCCGCAATCAGCTGGATGCCGTCTATTCTCTTCATATCGTGTACGATGATTATGATACACTGGTGGAGGAACAGAGGAAGTATCTGGGGAAGCTGGCTGATTATGAGATGCCGGCAGATGTGCTGATTCTGGAGAATCCCATTATGATTGCCCATGTATATGAGAAAATAACGGAAGCCCAGGAGGCCGGACTTCGGATCCGCATGAAACTTAAATGCAGTCTGGCAGACTGTGGAATCGAGGATATCCACATGGTAGAGATTTTGGGAACGCTGTTTGATAATGCGATTCAGGATATGGAAGCGTCAGGGCAGACGGAATATCTGGTCTTTGAAGTGGAAAAGCGGGAGGGGATCATGATTCGTGTGGCAAATCCTCACTCCAAAATAAGAAATCAGGAGTTACAAAATATGTTTCAGAAGGGGTATAGCACAAAGGGAGAGGATCGGGGCATCGGGCTGTATCATGCCAAGAAACTGGTTCAGAAATACAAGATTGGTCTCATGGTAGAAAACAA
Source organism: uncultured Clostridia bacterium (assembly GCA_948467395.1). GTDB lineage: Bacteria > Bacillota > Clostridia > Lachnospirales > Lachnospiraceae > Eubacterium_F. Next base: position 54,096 of record CAOKDX010000001.1, read on the forward strand.
ATCGATCATGGGACAGAATTATATCTGTTTCTCTCTTATGACAGGAAAAAACACTCCGTTGGTTTAGGAATAAGCCAATGGAGTGTTTTTTTGAAAAGTACAGTGTGTGTGGCTGGATAGTCCAACGAAATTCGTGCAATAGCACCAGCAGACATATGCTTTAGCTAATTGCGGAATCTGTCATATTTTGTTACGATTCAGCTGGAAACTCCGGTTCGCCAAAGAAAAGATAGCTGGGATGTTTCGCCGTCATAATAATGGTAAGGGCCATACATAATGTACAAAGCTTATAAATCTTTGGTGTAAGAAAATTTTTCATAGCTTTCTCCTTTCCGTGCAATTTTTGCACATAGTAATTGGAATATTTGCAACACTATGACCCAATAGATAATTTTTCTATAGGGCAGTGATTCCAGCAGGATCAATACGGAGGAATAAATCAACATAAGAAAAATTACGCGCTGTGTATACCTCTGCACCTCCTGTGGCGTCAGCCGGGGACGCATAACAGAGGTAACCGGTCCGGTCAGGATAAATATACTGAGAGAGAATAGCAGGCCAAATGACAGGTAAGCGTCTGTCAAAGGGAAAGAAGACAGGACAATAACTGCCGAATAAAAGCTGCAGGTGAACAGGAGGCAGCTTGTGTAATGGGCAAAGTGCAGTCCGCCGCTGTTGCAGCGGATGGATAACAGAACGACGGTTGCAACAAGAATTTCATCCGCATATCCCAAAGGGAAAGAGACAGCCAGAATGATAAGCAATTTGCTCAATTCAGACAGCAGTCCCTGCAGACCATAAATAATCCTGCCGGCCTCAGAAGAAGTGAAATTCAACTGCAGCTGCAGGTACGAATTTAATTTATCTTTCAACACGATTTACCTCCAGTACAAGAAAACATAAAAGGAAAAACGGCGGTTCAAACAGTTTATAAAATATCAGAAAGAATCTTACTGATGGGGCTGTATTACCAAACGTATGCTTTTATGTGACCAATATTTTTGGCGGCTGTAGTAGGAAAACAGGCGGAAAGTTAGGCCGTGAAAGAGAAAAGGATGCTGATATATGTCCAATTGCAGCCCCTTACATGGCATAATATTTTGTGAGTACTAGTTACAGGATTGGAGGAAAGAGTATGGATAACTGTGTTGTAGGAGAGCGTATCAGGGACCTGCGCCTGGAGCGTGGGATGACAAGAGAGGATCTGGCGGAGGCAGCGGAACTTTCCACCTCTTTTTTATATGAGATTGAAACGGGGAAGAAGGGTTTTTCTGCCTATACGCTTGGTAATCTGGCAAGGGCACTGGGGGTACAGACGGACTATATCCTGCTTGGCAGGGTCAGGAAGAAGGAGGAGAAAAAACTGCCTCAGGTGGAGGGAAAAGCGACGCTGGACAGCCTCCTGAACATACAGCAGCTGTTGCTGGACGCCTGTCATCAAATACAAACGTTGATTGACGGTTAGATACTATTTATGATGCTTTGGTGATATGAACTATCGGCAATTGTTGGTTGTGGGATGCCAAAATAGATACCCTGCAGGACTTTGGGAGGATATCTGGACGGTATCCCTTTTTGTTGCTATTGACGGGACTTCACAATTCTGCTAATTTATTAGTGTGATACAGACGGATGTTAAGAAAGGGGGCTGTCATGAAGATTGAACATATTGCAATGTATGCGTCAGATCTCGAAGCGATGAGGGATTTTTTTGTCACGTATTTTGGCGCCGCTGCCAACGATGGATATTATAATAAAAAGACAGGTTTCCGATCCTATTTTCTCTCATTTGAAGATGGGGCCAGGCTGGAGATTATGCATAAGCCGGACATGCTGGATGTGGAAAAATCACTGGTCCGGACCGGGTATATACATATGGCGTTCAGTGTTGGAAGCAGGGAACGGGTGGACGAGATTACAAAGCTTCTTCGGGCAGACGGCTTTTCTGTTATCAGTGGCCCGCGTATAACGGGGGATGGATATTATGAGAGTGCTGTGATTGGCCCGGAAGGCAATCAGATTGAGATTACTGTTTAAGGGGGGAATGTCCATGAAAAACATACCGAAGATTAAAGTAGGGATCGTTGCGGTAAGCCGCGACTGCTTTCCCGAGAGTTTATCTGTGGGCCGCCGGGAGGCGCTGGTGAAGGCCTATGGAGAGAAGTACGACGCCGGGGAAATCTATGAATGTCCAATCTGTATTGTGGAGAGTGAGATTCAGATGGTTCAGGCGCTGGAAGACGTCCGGTCGGCCGGCTGCAATGCGCTGTGTGTCTATCTGGGGAACTTTGGACCGGAGATATCCGAGACACTGCTGGCGAAACATTTTGACGGACCGAAGATGTTTATTGCCGCAGCGGAGGAGAGCGGGGATGATCTCACAAGCGGGCGGGGGGATGCCTATTGCGGCATGCTCAATGCCAGCTATAATCTGAAACTTCGCAATGTAAAGGCGTACATACCGGAATATCCGGTAGGGGATGCGGGGGACTGCGCGGACATGATCCATGAATTTATTCCTATTGCGAAAGCCGTTGTGGGACTCAGCAGTCTGAAGATTATCAGCTTTGGGCCCCGGCCAATGAATTTTCTTGCCTGCAATGCTCCTATCAAACAGCTGTATAATTTGGGTGTAGAAATCGAGGAGAATTCTGAGCTGGATCTCTTTGAGGCGTTTCATAAGCACGCTGGGGATAAGAGGATTCCCGATGTAGTGAAGGAAATGGAGGAGGAGCTGGGACAGGGCAACAAGAAACCGGAAATCCTGGCGAAGCTGGCGCAATATGAACTGACACTGAAGGATTGGATTCGGGAACACCAGGGATATCGGGAATATGTGGCAGTGGCCGGGAAGTGCTGGCCCGCCTTTCAGACGCAGTTTGGTTTCGTTCCCTGTTATGTCAACAGCCGTCTTACTGCCCAGGGAATACCGGTGTCATGTGAGGTAGATATATATGGGGCGTTAAGTGAATTCATTGGCACAGTGGTGAGCGGCGATGCGGTTACCCTTCTGGACATTAACAATTCCGTGCCGAAGGATATGTATGACAGTGAGATAAAGGGGAAGGCTGACTACACGCTAAAGGATGTGTTTATGGGATTTCACTGTGGGAATACGGCGTCCGGCAAGCTGGCTTTCTGTGAGATGAAGAATCAGCTCATTATGGCGCGGTCTCTGCCGGAAGAGGTGACCCAGGGAACACTGGAGGGAGACATCATCCCGGGAGACATCACCCTCTTCCGCCTGCAGAGCACGGCGGACAATATCCTGAGGGCCTATATCGCCCATGGAGAAGTCCTTCCGGTGGCCACAAGGTCCTTTGGAAGCATCGGCATATTTGCCATCCCGGAGATGGGACGGTTTTACCGCCATGTGCTGATTGAGGGAAATTATCCTCATCATGGCGCGGTGGCATTTGGGCATTATGGAAAGGAATTATTTGAGGTGTTCCGATATATCGGTGTGCCGGCAGGTGAAATTGGTTACAATCAGCCCAAAGGAGTAAGGTATCCGACGGAGAATCCATGGTAAATTAGTGGAAAGGGGGAGCTATGTTATATATTGGTGTGGATCTGGGAACATCTGCCGTAAAACTTCTTTTGATGGATGGAGACGGCGGCATCCGTAAAATTGTCTCAAAGGAATATCCGCTGTATTTTCCCCGGCCGGGATGGTCTGAACAGCATCCGGAGGACTGGTATCAGCAGACCCTGTCGGGGCTGCGGGAATTGCTGGCGGACACAGACAGATCACAGGCCGCCGGGATTAGCTTCGGTGGACAGATGCATGGACTTGTAGTTCTGGATAAGGACGATCAGGTAATCCGTCCGGCTATTCTCTGGAATGACGGCAGGACAGGGGAAGAAACAGAGTATCTGAACCAGGCCATCGGAAAAGAAAAACTGTCAGACTGGACTGCGAACATTGCATTTGCGGGTTTTACGGCACCGAAGCTTCTCTGGATGCGGAAACATGAACCGGAAAATTTTGGAGCGATTCATAAGATCATGCTGCCAAAGGACTATCTGGCCTACCGGTTATCCGGCAGCTTCTGTACCGATGTGTCGGATGCGTCCGGCATGCTTCTGATGGATGTGAAAAACCGCCACTGGTCCCGGCAGATGCTGGAGATCTGCGGCATCGGGGAAGAGATGCTGCCGGAGATCCATGAGAGCTATGAGGTGACGGGCGAATTGAAACCGGAAGTTGCAGCAGAGCTTGGTCTGGGCAGGGGAGTAAGGGTGATCGCCGGAGCGGGCGATAATGCGGCGGCGGCGGTGGGAACCGGGACAGTGGGAGAGGGGAAATGCAATCTCTCTCTTGGAACCTCCGGAACGATCTTTATATCCAGCCGGAGATTTGGGATGGATCCGGGGAATGCTCTTCATTCCTTTGCCCATGCAGACGGGAATTATCATCTGATGGGCTGTATGCTCAGTGCGGCGTCCTGTAATAAGTGGTGGAATGAGGAGATTTTGAAGACTGGGGATTTTTCCCGGGAGCAGGCGGGTATCACGGCGCTGGGGGACAATTCGGTGTTTTTTCTGCCCTATCTGATGGGAGAGCGTTCGCCCCACAATAACCCGGACGCCAGAGCCATGTTCTTTGGCATGTCCATGGATACTGCCAGGAAGGATATGACACAGGCGGTAATGGAAGGTGTTGCATTTGCCCTGAGAGATTCCCTGGAGGTGGCGAAATCCCTGGATATCCATATCGAGAGGACGAAGATATGCGGAGGCGGCGCAAGAAGTCCCCTGTGGAAACGGATGATTGCCAGTATCCTTAATCTTAAAGTGGATGAGATCGCTCAGGAGGAAGGACCGGCGCTGGGGGCCGCCATGCTGGCTGCAGTGGGATGCGGGGAATATACCTCGGTGGTGGAGGCAGCAGCAGCCATGGTCCGGGTGGTGGATACGATAGGACCGGAACCGGAGCTGGTGGAAAAATATGAGCAAAAATATGAGCAGTTCCGCAGACTCTATCCGGCAGTGAAGGAAATTTTCAGTAATAGTCAGCGTATTTAGAATACGGATGATTGGAGGATATGCTTATGAGAAATGTATTGATCAAGGGAACCGGCATTTATGTTCCGGAAAACAAGGTGTACAATGAACAGATTGACGAACATTTTGAAAAAAGAGGCCTGAGTGCCCATAATTTAATGGAGCATTTGGGAAGACGGAAACGATATTTTATATCTGAAGATGAAAACACTATTACAATGTGTCAAAATGCCATCGAGGACTGTGTGAAAAAGCATGGAATTGATTTACAGAGTATTGAGATGATTGTAGTATGTACGGATACTCCGGAATATTTGTTTCCGTCAAACGCCATGACTTTGGCAGGATTATATGGAGAACGGCTGCGCAATGTAAAGGTTGCTTTTGATTTAAATTCCAATTGTACCGGAATGGTACAGGGAATGGATGTGGTATATAAGTATATGAAAAACTCCAATATAGCAAAAGCGCTGGTTGTCGGGTGCTTCTGTATAACGCCGATCGCATTATGGTCCGATACAGTGGTTTATGGAACTTTTGCAGATGCTGCCGCCTGTATCATGCTGGAAAGTAAAGAGGAACCAGCAGCCAGAGGCTTTTTGGAAACATTGGTTAAAGTGGACGCAGACTATTACAAACAGGTGACATATCCGGGATGTGGAATGGCAAAGGTTCCGTTAAAAGCTATAGAACCAAATGAAAAACGATTAATCTGGAATCCTTTTAAGATGGATTTTCTTCCGCAGGTATGGTATGATATGATAATAGAAGTATTAAATAATAATTCGCTGGCCGTAGAAGATATAGATTTCTTTATCTTCTCGCAGCTCAGTGATGAATTTAATATAAAAACTTTGGAACTTTTAAATATTACTGACGGAAAGTATCATTTTTTAGGGACGGAATATGGTTATACCGGAAATACATGTCCTCTTTTATGTTTAAACAGAATGTGGGATACATATGCTGTATCAGGTAACAGAATTGTGATTGCCACTGTCGGTGCAGGCTTATCTTACATCGTGCAATTATATGAATTTTAGGAGGTTTTTATTGTGAACAAGAAAAAAACGGCTGTTGAAGTTTATCTGTCTACGGTATTTAAATGGGGGCTTTTTATATTAGTAAGTGCCTGTATGTGTGCGACTGTCATGTTTAATACGGAAAAAATGTTTGGATTATATCCTGCCGTACCGTGGCTTGCCACGATTGGCCTGGGGATCATGGACGTCACATTTTTTGTGATAGCAATACTTATCATAAAATCATCCTTTGATCAGGAGGGATATTTAAGAGAAGGCAGATTAAAGCTTGGTAAAACCTTTTCGGTGATCGTTTTGGTTCTTCAATGGAATTATTTATTATATATGCTTCCTACAAGAACATTTTGGGGATTTTTATTCTTCTTTCTCATTTTAATGGCATTCTTTCTGGACATTAAAATGCTGCTGGCAAGCGGTTTGATGTGTATGGTTTCTTTGTTTATAGGCTGGTTTATCCGTGGGACCGACCTTCTTCCGGTAAAGGATGAATTATTCCTGTCAGATATTATTATGTGTCTGGTTGCATTAGTATTGTCGTTATCCGGATTAATTATTTTTGTTTTCTTTGTGGCCCATTTTTTAGTGAGTGCGAAGAAAGATGAACTGGAAAAGAATAATGAACATGTGAACAGCGTACTTGCCGCCGTTCAGGAGCTGTCAGGAAAGCTATATACGGCGGGTTCGGCTCTCTCACAGATTTCCGGCAATGAAAGCGCTTCTGCCCAGGAGCTTGCCTCAACAAGCGAGCAATTAGTGACGGGAAGTAATCTGTTAAGCGCTAAAACGGATGAAAGCATGGACAATCTCAGTGAATTGAGCAAATGGGAAGGCGTTGTTGCAGAAAATGTAGAAAAAGTAGAGGATACTTCCAAAAATCTTCTGGATAAATCAAAGCAGAATGAGAAATTGTTGAATGATCTGTCTGTGATCAATACCGAAGTGTCGCAATCCATGAATGCGACAACAAGCATTACCGAAAAGTTGTCAGAAGCCGTCCAGGAAATAGGAGCAACCTTAAACCTTATCAGTGATATTTCATCCTCTACGAATCTGCTGGCGTTGAATGCCTCTATTGAAGCCGCGCGGGCGGGAGAGGCAGGGAAAGGATTTGCCGTAGTTGCAACAGAGGTTGGAAATCTTGCGAATAACACCCAGGAATCCTTAAAGGATGTCCAGACGGTGATAGAACGGGTGCAGCAGAATGTTGCCGAAATTATTGCCCAGGTAAAAGAAAATTCTGATAAATTAGGAAAACAAAATGAATATTTTGCAAATGTTTTTAAAGGAATGCAGGATATGACGGATTTTCTCAATGTGTCTGTGGCCGCCATAAAAGCCATGGGGGATGCCCACAGGGAGCAGTCGGAGGTGATCAAGAATACGGTATTGATCAATCAGGATATTGCAGAAAGCATCCGGAACGAGAATGAACAGTTCAGTGCAATAAGCGCCATGGCGGAAACGAATGCCGGCGATACCGTAGAGGTTGCCACACAGGCAAACGCCATAAATGATATGGTGAATAAGATGACTTTACTACTAAAAAAAGATGAATGATTGAGTTTTGAAGAGGGGCGGCTGTTCGCCCCTCTTTTAAATTCCTTTTCCAGAGCCATTCCCATTTTTAATCTTTTTGAAAAAAATTCTAATTTTTGTCCCAAAATCTCCGTTTCAATCGTTATTATAGATAAAGAAACATTTTAAAAAATATTTTAGATGGAGGAGATGCGTATGAAACATTTGGATTGGAAAAGGCTTTTTGCCATATCAATGAGTATGGTGCTGGCTGTTAATACTGGGATAGGAGGAAGTTATGACAGGACTTAAGATCAGGTATAAAATTTATGCAGCCAGATGCAAAGGCTGCATGGCGGCAGCGGTTATTTTGTTTTCGTCACTTTATGGGGGGGTCAGCAGGGCAGAGGAAAAGAGTGTGTTACAGGCGGAGCAGAATGGTTTTACCTTTTTCTATCAGGAACTGGATGGATTTCAGGGGGCAGTTGAGATTGTGGGCATAACGATACCAGAAGAGGAGACGGTATTGACCATACCGGGAAAGCTGGGAGGGAAGACGGTGATAAGCCTGAATGTGGATGAATATTCTTCATCGAATCCCAGCTATGGCCTGCATCCCCATGTACAGGATTATCATATTGATAAGCTGATACTTCCTAGGACGCTGCGGCCGTTGAAAAACGAAACCGGGGAATTTAAGATGGCCGATCTTTCCACCAGCTTTTTCAATCTGGCGAGTGTAGAAGTGGAGGCGGGGAGCCGGTATCTGAAAGCGGAAAACGGTATCCTGTATAATTGGGACAAAAGTGCCATGATCTGTTACCCAAATCATAATACGCTGGAGGAATACAAAATGCCTTCCAGCTTAGTCTCATCTGAATCAATCAGGAATAAATTTGTAAAGAGGATTGTTTTTTCAAAGAATAAGAAATGGAAATTCAAAGGTTGGCAGGTATGGGATTGTAAAAAACTGGAGGAAATATATTTGCCGGATCATATAACGGAGATATCGCCATATGCGTTTAATGGATGTAGCGGATTGAAGAAAATACGGTGGAGCAAGAACTTAAAGATCATAGGCCAGGGGGCTTTTCAAGGTTCATTTGCTGCATCGGTGACCAAGCTGAAGCTGCCTGGGAAAATCCGGGTGATCGAGCCGGAGGCGTTCCGGTGGTGCGGGCTGAAAGAAATATCACTGCCAGATTCAGTGGCGTCGGTTGGCTATTCGGCATTCGGTGCGTCAAAGGGAAAGAAAGGCCCGACGTTTAAAAAGGCGTCCTACCTTTTGTCCTCCAAAAATAAAAAACTGAAAGGAATGGTGTATACTACAGACAAATATGTGGCGGTAGTGACCACAGTAAAGAGTAAGAAAAAGAAATATTATGATTCCCAGACGGTTCTGAGACTGATCCCCACGGCAAAGGAGATCCGGCTGCGAAAGGGAAAGACAGGTCAGATCAGTGTAATACCAGAGATCGATGATCTGGGAAGGAGCGGTGTGAAGAAGGGCTGGAGAATAAAATCAGACATTCTTACATTTAAAAGTTCCCGTCCCAAGGTAGTAAAGGTCTCTGGGACGGGGAACATCCGGGGCTTAAAGAAAGGGAGCGCCACCGTGACTGTGGGCATGAAAACCAGTGATAGAAAATGCAGGGTGAAGGTGAAGGTAGCGTAAGCTTCCTGCTCTTTTAAAAATCCCCTCAACGGCAGCGATAGATCAGGGCCGTTGAGCGGATTTGTTGTGTAATGTTTCGTTTTGGATCATCCTATCCTTTCACCTGTCAGCAGCTCATAGCCGGACAGATATTTGTCAATGGTCTTCTGGACGATATCCTCCGGCAGCGTCCAGTCATTATCCGGATTTTCTTTCAGCCAGTCTCTGGCAAACTGTTTGTCGAAGGAGGGTTGTCCGTGTCCCGGCTCATAGCCGTCTGCGGGCCAGAAACGGGAGCTGTCCGGTGTGAGCATCTCGTCGCCGAGAACGATATTTCCGCTCTCATCCAGACCGAATTCAAACTTTGTATCGGCTATTATGATTCCCCGGGTCAACGCAAAATCCGCACATTTTTTGTACAGGGCGATAGTGGCATCGCGGAGCTTCCCCGCATATTCTTCTCCCTTGCCGGGGAAATATTTCTCAAGATGGGCTGCGCTCTGTTCAAATGAAATATTTTCATCGTGATCCCCGAGCTCTGCTTTGGTGGAAGGGGTGTAGATGGGCTCCGGGAGCTTATCGGATTCCTGTAATCCTTCTGGAAGTGTGATGCCGCACACCGTGCCGTTTTTCTTGTAGCTCTCCCAGCCGCTTCCGGTGATGTAACCCCGGACAATACATTCGATGGGCAGCATGTTCAGCTTCTTGCACATCATACTGTTGCCGTCGAATTCCGGCTTGCGGAAGAACTCTGGCATATCGTTTACATCTACGGAGAGCATATGATTGGGAAGGATATCTTCTGTCATTTCGAACCAGAACCGGGACATCTGGGTCAGAACGGTTCCCTTTTTCGTGACATTGTTTTTCAGTATTACATCAAAACAGCTGATGCGGTCGGTGGCGACAATGATCAGATTGTCACCATTATCATATATTTCCCGCACCTTGCCTTCCATAATTGGTTTACATTCTTTAGCACTCATGGCGAACCCTCACTTTTCTTAATCTTATGATACTTTATATAAAAACAGATTTTCGTCAAAAAATCAATAGGAAGTTTAAATAATTTATGATACAATACCCATATATAAACTCATTGGAGGTCAGAATGGAATCACGCAGAGAACAGGCAATGAAAAATTTCAGGGAGGGATATAACTGTACCCAGGCGGTGATCCTTGCCCACAGCGATCTGCTGGGAGTGGACACCGAACAGGCGCTGAAGCTCTGCCAGTCATTTGGCGGCGGTATGGGGCGTTTGAGACAGGTATGTGGAACGGTATCGGCGATGTTTTTTATCGCCGGCGCCCTGACGGGGAGTGCGGATCCGAAAGATCCAGAGGGGAAGAAGCGGAACTATGATGCGGTTCAGAGACTGGCGGCTGCCTTTGAGGCGAGGAATGGCAGTATTGTCTGCCGGGAGCTGCTGGGACTGGACAAAAAGAAATCATCTGTCTCGGAGGAATACCGGACGGGAATTACACCGGAGCCAAGGACGGAGGAATATTATAAGAAACGTCCCTGCCTGAATCTGATCGGAGATGCCTGTGATGTGCTGGCGGAGATTTTCCCAGATAAATAAACAGTAAAGAGAGGTAGAAGGAATGAATGAAAATGATTACACAACTCCCGTTTCACTCAGGAAGGTCAGGATCACGGATTCTTTCTGGAAAAGTGAGATGGAGCTGGTACGTGAGGAGATCCTGCCGTATCAGTGGGACGCCCTGAACGATCAGGTAGAGGGGGCGGAGCCCAGCTTCTGCATGCGCAATTTCCAGGTGGCGGGGAAACAGAATGAGGAGCGGAGGGAGCAGGGGGAATCCTTCGAGGAACCGCAGTATACGTTCCGGGGATTTCAGGCCCTTCCGGAGGACATGGATCATCTGGAGGATAAGTTTTACGGCTTTGTTTTTCAGGACAGTGACTTTTATAAATGGGTGGAGGCGGTGGCATATTCACTGACACAGCATCCGGATCCGGAACTGGAGAAAAGGGCGGATGACGCCATTGATATCGTCTGCGCGGCCCAGCAGGAGGACGGATATCTGGACACCTACTACATCATCAACGGGAAAGACAAGATCTTCTCCAACCTTAGAGACCATCATGAATTGTACTGTTTCGGCCATCTGACGGAGGGAGCGGTGGCGTATTATCAGGCTACGGGCAAGGATAAGCTTCTCCATGCGGCGAAGCGGTTTGCGGATTACATAGACAATTATTTTGGTCCGGAGGAGGGAAAATGCAAGGGATATCCGGGACATGAGATTGCGGAGATGGCGCTGGTGAGGCTCTATGAGGCCACCGGGGAGAAGAGGTATCTGGATCTGAGCTATTTCTTCGTGAACGAGCGGGGCAGACGTCCCTATTATTTTGACAGTGAGGATCATCCCGAGAAGATCGAGAAGGGGCACGAAGAGGATCTGCGGTATTTCTATCATCAGGCTCATGTGCCGGTGCGCCAGCAGGATGAGGTGACAGGGCATGCCGTCCGGGGGGTATATCTCTATTCCGGCATGGCGGATCTTGCCCGGCTCTGTCAGGACGGAGAGCTCTTTGACGCCTGTGAGAAGCTGTGGGATAATATGGTGAACGAGAAGATGTATATCACGGGCGGTATCGGCGCCACTCATCTGGGAGAGGCGTTCTCCTACCGCTATGACCTGCCCAATGACACCGCCTACGCCGAAACCTGTGCCGCCATCGGACTTGTATTCTGGGCGCGCAGGATGCTGCAGATCCGACCGGACTCCAAATATGCCGACGCCATGGAGAGTGCGCTGTACAATGGTGTACTCAGCGGTATGGCGCTGGACGGCAGGAGCTTCTTTTATGTAAATCCACTGGAGGCGGTGCCGGAGGCATGCCGCTTTGATGAGCGCAAATTCCATGTCAAGCCGGTGCGGCAGAAATGGTTTGGCTGCGCCTGCTGTCCGCCTAATCTGGCGCGGCTGCTGAGCTCCATCGGCTCCTATGCCTACACGGAAAAAGAGGATACCCTGTATATCCACCTATATATGGGGAGCATGGTACAGAAGGAGATCAGGGGAGAGACTGCAGAGATCTCGGTTATTTCCGGCTATCCGTGGAACGGCGGGGTCAGCGTGAAGGTGAGAGGGACGTCGGAGCCCTTCACCATTGCCCTGCGCATTCCCGAATGGTGTGCGGATGAGTATCAGGTCAGGGGAACGGAGGGAGCCGGGACCCGGACGGAAAATGGCTATCTGTATGTGACGAAGGCGTGGGGAGCGGAGGATTGTCTGGAGCTGAGTTTTCCCATGAAAGTCCATGTATTCGAGGCGGACAGCCGCGTTCGTGAGGATATCGGGAAAGTGGCGGTGATGCGGGGGCCTGTTGTCTACTGTCTGGAAGAGGTGGACAACGGAAAGGATCTGCACCTTCTGAGTCTTGACGTCCATGCAGAACCGGAAGTGAAGGAACGTGAGATTGCGGGGACGACAGTGGAGGGAATCACCCTTTCCGGATATCGGCAGGAGCCTGTCTATATAGAGGGAAGGGGATTATACCGGGTGGTGAAGGAGATCAGGAGAAACCCAGTGAAGCTTCAATTTGTACCCTATTATACATGGGCGAACCGGGGTGAGAATGAGATGAGGGTCTGGATACAGCGTGCGGACTGATCCAATGGCTCTGACTGGCTTAAGCGTGCCGGTCAGAGCCGCTGGTCTACCGCGAGCCCAAGGGCATCTTCGTCGATCATATGCTGTTCCTCCATGAATTTCTTCAGCTCCGACTGTTTCTTTTCAGCCTCCCTATCTGCCGTCAGCAGCTTCTCTTCTATTTTCTCTTCTTCGGATTGATGTGCCTGGGCTTCTTCCTTTACCGTTTCGGCCCGGTCATCGGCTTCTTTTCTGGCTTCATTGATGAATTCCCGGACAGACGCATCCAGCGCAGAACTCATGACATCAGCCGCATCCTTCTGGGTATCATACATGGGATCGTCTTTGAGACGCGCCAGTTTAATGTCTGAGATCATATATTGTTCCCTGCGGTCCTGACGGTATAGATTCTCCGGATTGTCCGGATCCAGTTCTTTCTGGCAGATGGAACGCCGGGTTTCCAGATCGGACAGGATCTGTTTGAACTGGTCAGGGTAATCTTCTTCCGGTGTCTCGTCCGTTATCCCGAATTCTTCTCTGTATGAGGCGATGGATTCATCGATTTGTGCAAGCTCCTTCTGGTTATCCAGAATCTGCTGTTTTATGTCGTCCCGGTGTGCGGCCCGGTCTTTGAGGCTCTGATCCAGGGCGATGTCCCGGTGGAACTGATCCATGATCATCTTCATGGATTTCTTCTGGGCGGCGGCAAGCCTGCCTCCGGGTATGTATACCCCCGCTTCTTTTTGGGGACCTGCATAGATGGTGCCGTTTCTAACTGCTGTGTTTTCCTTCTCTGTATCGTAACTATATATTGTTGTATTTGGATTGACCGTAAGACTCATAGGATCCCTCTCCCTTCCGGACTGTTGTACTGTATATATCGGTATTTCCGGCCATTTGTTTAATTTTTCCGGGTCCGTACCGCCGGCGGCGGGAGCTTGACGGAGAGAGGCTTTTCGAATAAAATGAAAGAATAGAAAAGAATCACCAGAAGAGGAGAGAAAGACGGGATGAGTGAGGAAAGAGCAGGGCAGGGAAACGGGCCCCACAGAAGGCGGCCCCGGTATAAGGGGACGCATCCGCGCCGGTATGAAGAGAAGTATAAGGAGCTGGATCCCGAGAGATATGCGGATACAGTGGAGAAGGTAATCCGCAAGGGCAGTACACCGGCGGGGATGCATATTTCCATAATGGTGGAAGAGATTTTGGATTTTCTGCAGATACAGCCTGGTCAGCGGGGACTGGATGCCACGCTGGGATATGGCGGGCACACCAGGAAGATGCTGGAATGCCTGCAGGGGAAGGGTCATATTTTTGCCCTGGATGTGGACCCCATTGAATCGGAGAAAACAAAGGAACGGCTGCGGCAGGCCGGGTACGGTGAAAATATCCTCACTGTGAAGCAGATGAACTTTGCAGAGATTGACAAGGTGGCGGAGGAGGCCGGACTTTTTGACTTTGTGCTGGCAGATCTTGGGGTGTCATCCATGCAGATTGACAATCCGGAGAGGGGATTTTCCTACAAGACCGACGGACCTCTGGATCTTCGGCTGAATCCCCGGAAGGGCATTCCCGCCTCCGACAGGCTGAAGGAGCTGTCAAAGGAAGAGATCGAGGGAATGCTTGTAGAAAATGCGGACGAGCCCTATGCGGCGCAGATTGCAGCTGCCATCAGCAGGGAACAGAAGAGGGGAAATGCCATTGAGACTACGGCGGCACTCCGGCAGATTGTGAGACAGGTTCTTCCGGCACTGCCCGCCAGGGCAAGGGAGGAGGCAGAGAGGAAGACATGCCAGCGGGTCTTTCAGGCGGTACGGATTGACGTTAATAGTGAATTTGAGGTTCTGGATGCCTTTCTCTCAAAGCTCCCTGCCGTCCTTAAGCCCGGGGGCCGGGCGGCGGTGCTCACATTCCATTCGGGAGAGGACAGAATGGTGAAGAGATCCTTTAAGCAGCTGGCCGGCCAGGGTGTGTACCGGGAGACTGCGCGGGATGTGATCCGGCCCACTGCCGGGGAGTGCTCCAGAAATGGGCGGGCCAGGCCGGCTAAGCTGCGCTGGGCGATACGGGACTGAACAGACAAGGCGGTGGGAGCATCAAAGCCCGGCGGCTTCATATACTGGAACAAAAAGAGGAATGGTTATGGCATATGGATTATTCTGACATTGTATACAGGGAACCGGGCCAGAGGATTGTAACGGCTGCCATGGAGGAGTCCCGGGTGCGGGTTTCTTTCCAGCAGAAAGAAGCCGGCTTCTGGCAGACCCGGCGGGAATGTACAGGCTGGGCCGGGCGGAACGGATACGGGAAGAGAGAGGAGGGAGACGGCAGGACCCCGGCGGGGCGCCTGTCGTTTCTCTATGCCTTCGGCATCTGCCCCAGTCCCGGGACGCGGTTTCCGTACCGGCGTCTGGATGCCAGCCACTATCTTGTGGACGACGGGGAATCGCGTTATTATAACCGGATCGTCAGCAGAAGGGATGTTCCTGCCGACTGGAGGTCGGCGGAGCACATGACGGAAATGGGAAAGGCATACTGCTATGGACTGGCAACAGATTACAATAAGGCAAGGTTACCGGGGCGTGGGTCCGGCATCTTTCTCCACTGCGAGGAGGGACGCCCCACGGCGGGGTGTGTTTCCGTCCCACGGGAAATGATGGTCTGGCTCCTTCAAAATATGGAGACAGACTGTTATATGGTAATTGATTTTCCCGGGGGGAAATGCTATACTTAGCACAACGGTGCCAATTTGAACCCGCCGTTGAGCAGGGATACAAATCCGGCGTATGCCGGATCGGAGATAGAAAGGAGCTGCACAGGTGACAGGAATAGTTTTGGAGGGTGGAACGTTCCGCCCGGTATTTAGTTCAGGGGTTTTGGATGCGCTTTTGTCTGAAAATATCTTGCTGCCATACTGTATTGGAGTGTCGGCAGGAATCGCGGACGGAGTATCTTATATTTCCAGACAGCCACAGCGCAATCTGGAAATCGTACAGAAGTACAGGAATGACAAACGATATATGAGCCGGGGAAACTACCGGAAGGAGCGGAGTCTTTTTGGCCTGAATTTTATCTATAATGAGATACCCAATAAGCTGGTGCCCTTTGATAAGGAAACCTTTTTCTCCTACAAGGGGAAATGCCTGGTGGGAGTGACCAATGCCGCTACCGGAGAGCCGGAGTACAGGGACGCCATGGAGATGGATGACAAATTTACCATGCTCCGGGCCACGTGCGCCCTGCCCATGTTCTTTCCGGCCATTGAGATGGACGGGGAGAAATATTACGATGGCGGAATTTCCGATCCGATTCCGGTGCGCAAAGCACTGGAGGACGGCTGTGACAAGCTGCTGGTCATTCTGACTCAGCCCCGGGGATTTGTGAAACGGCTTGGCAAATATGATAAGATGGGGGCGCGTATGCTGGGGCACAAGTACCCAAGGCTGAAGAAGGCCATCCTGGGCCGGCCGGAGCTGTATAATGAGACGGTGGAATTCTGCCACAAGATGGCGGGAGAGGGAAAGGCCATGGTGATCTGCCCGAATCATAAGCTGAACAGCTTTGAGAGCGATGTCCGGCGGCTGGAGATGTCCTACTGGCACGGTTTCCGGATGGCGAAGGAAAAAATGAAGAAGATCAGAAAATTTATTGGAATGGATCAGTGAGAAGGGATGGTAATGAAACCGATGAAGAAAAAGGAAACCATTAGAGAAAGAAAGACCATTGGGACGCTGCTGCCGGTTATTCTCGTGCTGGCGGTGGTCCCCCTGGTCTGCATTATCCATAAATATGACAGCGGCCTGCAGAGCCAGCCGTGGTTTTCCCAGGCAGGCACGGTCTACGATTTCTTTTTGTATTACAAATCCCGGTTGCTGCTTCTGATCGGGGTGGTGCTTGCCTGCATGGCAGGAGGCTATCTTTATGGTAAGAAAGAAACCGTATTCCGGGATGACAGCTCCCGTTTCGTCATGATCTGTCTTGGATGCTTTGTTGTCTTCTCGCTGGCGTCTGTTCTGTTTGCCTACAGCCCGGGCGAGGCATTCTGGGGAGGCTATGAGCAGTGGGAAGGATTCGTGGTTCTTTTTTCTTATGCCGCAATTTTCCTCTTCACCTATGCCTTTCTGCACCATGAAGAAGAAATTTATATCCTGCTGGGCGCCTTTGCCGTGGGAGCTCTGATCGTAGGCGTCCTGGGGGCGTTTCAGGCGGCGGGATATGACTATATGAAAAGCGGCTGGATGCATGCCATCCTGACTTCGCTGGAGGCTTCTGTACTGAAGGTGAAGGTGAGCCTGAATTTTGAAGAGGGGATGGTGTATTCCACTCTCTACAATCCGAACTACATCGGTTCTTATGCCGCTCTCGTGCTGCCGGTGATGGCAGGGCTGGCGGTCTGGTCGAAAAGGATCTGGATGAAAGCCGTGGCGGCGCTCACCGTGGCGGTCACGCTGATATCCCTCTATTTCTCCCTCTCCTTTACCGGTTTTATCGGTCTCGGGGCATCTTTGGTTATGCTGGCCGTATTCTGTGTGCCTGTGCTGATAAAGAAGCCGAGGATTGGTTTTTCTGTTCTCGGGGGGGTGGTGGCTGCCGCTGTGCTCCTGATAGCAGTGAGGCCGGCCTTTCTTGACAAAATGTGGAACCGCCTGACCCAGACCACCATGGCACAGGGGACTCATATGATAGAAGAATTATTTATCAGGGACGGAAAACTGGTGGTCAGGACAAGTTCCGGCGGACAGGCGGAGCTTGGCATTTCCTATCAGGACGGTTTTCTGTATGAGGTGCAGGATGAACAGAAATACCAGGCGGTGGAGAAAAACGATCTCTCCCACACTATGGTACTGACGCTAAGGGACAATGAGGCCCTGCATTTCTCACAGGCTTCGGCGGAATATGAGGGCAGGACGTATCCGATGCTGATCGTCAGCGGCGGAGGCGACAGCTGGAGCTTTCTGTGGAGAAAGGATCGGCTGATCTACCAGAACATCTTTGGCAAGCTGGACGAATTGCAGGAGATCCCGCATTTCGGATTTGAAAACAACATGTCTCTTGCCAATGGCCGCGGGTATATCTGGTCCCGAACATTCCCGCTGCTGCCAAAGCACATACTGGTGGGAGCCGGGGCGGATAACTTCGTCTATGAGTTCCCCAATCACGATTATGTCGGCAAGAGAAATAACGGCTTTGAGGCACAGATTATGTCCAAACCGCATAATATGTATCTGCAGGTATGGGTTCAGGACGGTCTGATCGCCCTGCTGGGGATGCTGGGAATCTTTCTGCTGTACGCTGTCGACACCTTCCGGCAGTATTTTGCCAGAGGCAGGAAGGGCTTTCTGCCCAATATAGGGATCTGCGTGTTTCTGGGAATCACAGGATATATGGTGGCAGGGCTGGCCAACGATGCCACCATTTCGGTGGCCCCGCTGTACTGGGCGCTGCTGGGCATTGGCTTTTCCATTAACCGTATGGCGGCGGCAGAAAACCCCGCAGCCAGTTCCGGCAAGCCATCCGGCCCTGTGGCCGGTGGGACTAAAAAAGCCGGAAAACGGTAATCTTATATTGAAAATAAGTCTGTGTTGTGCTATGATAGTAAATACTTATCGAGTAAAAAGCGGGAGTAGATTCCCCGGAAAGGACATTTATCATGAAAAGAATTAAGACCCTGACAACTAAAAATCTGAAAGAATCCATGAAGAAGGGCGGATGCGGCGAGTGCCAGACATCCTGCCAGTCTGCGTGCAAGACATCCTGTACCGTAGGCAATCAGACCTGTGAACACAGTCCGGCCCTGTGACCGGATCGGATTATATTCAGTCCGGCGGCGCCGGTCCGGCCCTGTTCTGTCAGGGTGCGGCCTGGCGCCGTCAAAAGGTGCGCCGAATATGCGCACGCGTGGAGGAAACATGATACATCAATTTAAAAACAACGGATATAATATTGTATTAGATGTCAACAGCGGATCGGTCCATGTGGTAGACGATGTGGTCTATGATGTACTGGAACAGATGGACGAAAGCGATGAACATAGATATGACGATGAGAAATTCCGGGAGATTTCCGGAAATATAATTCAAAAATACGGAGCACAGGGCGTCGATGAACAAGAGATGAAGGAGATTTTTGGGGACCTAAAGGAACTGGAGGACAGCGGCGCCCTGTTTGCCCGGGATGTATACCGGGACGGCGTTATTGATTTCAGGAAACGCCAGACTGTGGTGAAGGCGCTCTGTCTGCATATTGCCCACGACTGTAATCTTGCCTGCCGGTACTGTTTCGCCGGCGAGGGGGAATATAAGGGCGACCGCTCCCTGATGAGCTTTGAGGTGGGGAAGAAGGCATTGGATTTCCTTGTTGCGAATTCCGGCAGCCGCCGGAATCTGGAGGTGGATTTCTTCGGGGGGGAGCCCCTTTTAAATTTCGACGTCGTGAAGCGTCTGGTTGCATACGGGCGCGGAATCGAGAAGGAACGGGACAAACATTTTCGTTTTACCCTGACGACCAACGGCGTTCTGCTAAATGATGAGGTGGTAGAATTTGCCAGCCGGGAGATGGATAATATTGTTCTCAGCATTGACGGACGAAAGGAAGTTCATGATCATATGCGGCCCTTTAAGAATGGAAGCGGCAGCTATGACCTGATCCTGGAAAAATTTAAGAAGGTAGCGGAATCCCGCGGCCAGGAACGTTATTATGTGAGAGGTACATTTACCCATTACAATCTGGACTTTGTGAAGGACGTCCTGAGCCTTGCCGACGCGGGATTTAAACAGATCTCGGTGGAACCTGTGGTGGCGGGGCCGGAGGAGCCGTATGCCATCCGGGAGGAAGATATTCCTGTGATCTGTGAAGGCTATGATGAGCTGGCAAGGGAGATGCTGCACCGGCGGAGGGAAGGGAGAGGATTTAATTTCTTTCATTATATGATCGATCTCAGCGGCGGTCCCTGTGTGTATAAGCGGCTGTCGGGGTGCGGCTCCGGCACGGAGTATCTGGCTGTGACGCCCTGGGGGGATCTGTATCCCTGCCACCAGTTTGTGGGAGAGGAGAAATTCTGTCTTGGCAATGTGGAAGAGGGGATTCGGAATACCGGTCTGCAGGATACCTTTAAATTGTGCAATGTGTACGCAAAGGAAGAATGCAGGGATTGTTTTGCCAGATTTTACTGCAGCGGCGGATGTGCGGCGAATGCCTATCACTGCCATGGGGATATCAATAAGCCGTACGGGATAGGGTGTGAGCTGCAGCGAAAGCGGGTAGAATGCGCCATTATGCTCCAGGCGGCGTATGACGCCGAATAGGAGCTGGGAAAATATTTTTGAAAAAAAGACTTTGAATTATTGTAAAATCAGTTTATAATAAGAGTATGTGTATGCTAATTTGGGAATAATGTACAGGAGATAGAGAAAGGAGATTAGTATCGTGGCTTTTGATATTGGAATAGATCTGGGTACGGCAAGTATCCTGGTGTATGTAAAGGGAAAAGGCGTGGTCCTGAAAGAGCCCAGCGTGGTTGCTTTCGACAGGGATACCAACAGGATCAAAGCGATCGGTGAAGAAGCGCGTCTTATGCTCGGACGTACACCGGGCAATATCGTTGCGGTCCGTCCTCTCCGTCAGGGTGTGATATCCGATTATACCGTGACAGAGAAGATGCTCAAATATTTTATTCAAAAAGCGGTGGGAAAACAGAGATTTCGCAAGCCACTGATCAGTATCTGTGTACCGAGCCAGGTCACGGAGGTAGAGCGTAAGGCAGTAGAGGATGCTGCTTTTCAGGCGGGAGCACGGGATGTAAAGATTATTGAGGAGCCTATTGCGGCGGCCATCGGCGCGGGGATTGATATTGCCAGACCCTGCGGCAATATGATAGTGGATATAGGAGGCGGAACATCGGATATCGCTGTGATCTCCCTTGGGGGGACGGTAGTCAGCACATCCATTAAGATTGCGGGCGATGACTTTGATGACGCCATTGTCAGATATATGAGAAAGAAACACAATCTGCTGATTGGCGAGAGAACAGCAGAGGATATTAAGATCCGGATTGGATCCGCGTATCCGCGGCCAGAGAGCGTGTCTGTGGATGTGCGCGGACGGAATCTGGTAACCGGACTTCCCAAAACGATCACTGTGACCTCGGAGGAGACGGAAGAGGCCCTGAAGGACACGACTTCACAGATTGTTGAGGCAGTGCACAGCGTACTGGAGAAAACTCCGCCGGAGCTGGCTGCCGATATTGCAGACCGGGGCATCGTGCTTACGGGAGGCGGAAGTCTGCTGTATGGCCTGGAGGAGCTTATTGAATCCAAGACCGGCATCACAACGATGACAGCAGAAGAACCAATGACAGCAGTAGCCATTGGAACCGGCAAATATGTTGAGTTCCTCAGCGGCACAGCGAACGGTCCCGAGGAGGCGTAGGGACCGGGGATATATTACTAAAAAAAGAAAGGAAGGTATGGTATGCTGAGAGGTCTTTACACTGCATGGACAGGGATGGTCAACGATCAGAAGAGGCTGGATGTTATTTCCAATAACATGGCGAATTCCGATACCATTGGCTATAAGGACGAACGCGTGACAAGCCAGGCGTTTGACCAGGTACTCGGAATCAAAATAAGAGATGGATCTCAGGCGTATCACAATCAGGCAATCGGAAGATTTAGTCTGGGTGTGAAGATTGGGGAAGTTTACACCGATTATTCCCAGGGCTCACTGAGGGAGACCGGGAATACATATGATGTGACTTTGAGCGGCAAAGGTTTCTTTACTGTCAATGTGGTTGACGGCAATGGAGTGACCCATACCCGCTATACCCGGAACGGACAATTTCATCTGACGAAGGATGGCTTTCTGGTAGATAAGGAGGGCAACCGTGTGCAGGGAGAGGGCGGCGACATTGTCATTGATCCGTCGGCCAGAAAGGTAAGTATATCCAGCACAGGTCAGATCGTCGCAGACGGGCAGGAAGTGGATACATTGCAGATAGCGGATTTTCAGGATTACGACTATCTGGCGAAATATGGAGATACAATGTATGAACCGGTGGACGGAGCCACAATGATAGAAGCGGAGGCTGAGGTGCTGCAGGGATATACGGAGCAGTCCAACGTGAATGTGATCAAGGAAATGGTGGATCTGATTACGACTACAAGGGCGTATGAGGCAAATCAGAAGGTGATCCGTTCCTATGACAGTATGTTAGACAGGGCTGCGAATCAGGTAGGCAGACTCTCAGGCTGATAGTAACTTTCGTAATAGACAAACAGGAGGTGGCGCCATATGATGCGTGCTTTGTGGACGGCGGCGAGTGGAATGATCGGTCAGCAGACCAATCTGGATGTGATCGCCAACAATCTGTCCAATATTTCATCAACAGGATATAAAACACAGGCTGCAGATTTTAAATCGCTGATCTATCAGAATCTGCAGAGAAGGGCAACGACGACTACCGGTGAGGCTAAGCCGGTGGGGGCTCAGGTGGGACTGGGTACCAGAGTGGCATCCATATCATCGGATTTTACACAGGGAAATCTCCTTGCTTCCAATGGAGCATTTGATTATGCCATCCAGGGGGAGGGATTTTTCATGGTAAGGACAAATGATGGATCCACGGCGTATACGAGAAATGGTCATTTCATTATGGCAGTGACCAACGACGGCCTTGCCCTGACAGACAGCGAGGGGAATCCGGTACTGGATACCGACGGAAATCCCATTACCCTGCCGGCTACATACCGCTCGTCCAAGATACAGGTGGATCAGTTTGGTAATATGGCTTATCCGGATGCCAACAATAACCCGCAGTACATCGGGATTCAGATTGGTCTGGCCCATTTCCCCAATGCCGGGGGACTGGATAAGATCTCAGCTTCCAATTATGCCCAGTCAGAGGCATCTGGGGTGGCGACGATCTACACGGCACAGGATCTGAACTCCAAGATTGTGTCAGGACGTCTGGAGGGCTCCAATGTTCAGGCAGCGGATGAGATGGTCAACATGATTATTGCGCAGCGCGCCTACGAAATGAACTCCAAGGCGATCAAGGCATCGGATGATATGCTTCAGCAGGCCAATAATCTTCGTTCATAATGCCAGTAAAGGAGGAAGGCTATGTCAGTTTCATTGGATAATACTTATCTTACCAATTATTCGCTGGACGCCAATGATCTCACGGCAGATAAGGTCAGCAGCCAGATCAAGGGGGCAAATACGGATGAAGAGACACTGGATGCCTGCAGACAGTTTGAATCCTATATGATCCAGCAGATGTATAAAAATATGGAAAAGGTAGCCAAAGCCTTTTCAGATGATGAGGACAGTGAGGACAGCAGTTCGGATTATGTCGATATGTTTTCGGACAATTATCTGGAGGAGATTGCGAACAATATGGTATACAGCGGCCAGGGACTTGGGATTGCCGAAAAGCTATATGAATCCATTAAGGCAAATCAGGGCGAGACTGTGAATTAGTGATTTGTAAGAGGACAGTTTGAATACCGCTCAGTCTGCAGAATGAGAGTTTTGGGACTGAACGGTATTTTTGTATTGTGAATGGAGATTACGATGGAAGAGAGAAAAGGATATGTTTCCCACATTGTTTTCCGCAATGTGGAAAACGGGTATACGGTATTTGAGCTGGAGGATCCGGAGGGGGAGACAGAGACCTGTGTGGGAAATTTTCCCTTTATCAGTGAGGGTGAATATGTATGTGTCAGAGGGGAGATTGTAAAACATCCCGTCTATATGGAGCAGCTGAAGGTGGCGTCCCTGGAGACAAAGGATCCGGATGATCAGGACGCCATGCTGCGGTATCTCTCTTCCGGTGCCATTGCCGGGATACGGGGCGGACTGGCTAAGAGGATTGTGGACCGGTTTGGCGACAGGACCTTTGAGGTTATAGAGAAGGAACCGGAACGCCTGGCAGAGGTCAAGGGGATCAGTGAGAAGAAAGCCATGGCTATCTCCCTCCAGTTTGAGGAAAAGAGAGAAATGCGGAGCGCCATGCTTTTTCTTCAGGAATATGGGATCTCGAACCAGCTGGCAGTGAAGATTTTTAAAGCCTATGGGGCGGGACTGTATGATGTCGTAAAACAGAACCCATATCAGCTGGCGGAGGACATATCGGGGGTTGGTTTCCGCATTGCGGATGATATCGCACGCAAGGCCGGATTTGCCATGGATTCTGATTACCGTGTGCGGGCGGGCATATTATATGTGCTGGGCCTTGGCACGGGTGCCGGCTATGTTTATATGCCGGAGCAGCAGCTCCTGAAGGAGGCCATATACCGGCTGGAGGTGTCCGCCGGGCAGCTGATGGATGTATTGGAACAGATGGCGCTGGAAAAGGCTGTCATTGTGACGGAGGAGAGGGATGTGTATCTTCCGGCATTGTTTTATTCGGAGCTGAATTGTGCCCGGATGCTGACGGACCTCAATGTTCCCATAAGCCGGGATACCGGGAACTGTGATGCCGTGATTGATTCTGTGGCAGAGAGGGAGGGGCTGGAGCTGGACGGGCAGCAGAGGACCGCCGTCCGGGAAGCAATGAGCACGGGGCTGTTAGTGATCACGGGAGGGCCGGGAACGGGCAAGACTACCACCATCAATATGATCATCCGGTGCCTGCGGGAGGCCGGGATGGAAATTCTTCTGGCGGCTCCTACCGGGCGCGCCGCCAAGCGGATGTCCGAGGCAGCCGGATGCGAGGCACAGACGATACACCGTCTTCTGGAATACAATGGTTCCCTGCTGGAGGGGGAAAACAGGGAGGAAAATAAGCAGGAGGAGCTTTTTGGAAGAAATGAATGGAATCCCCTGGAAACAGATGTTCTCATTATCGATGAGATGTCCATGGTGGACATTTATCTTTTTCACAGTCTGCTGAAAGCGGTGGCCGTGGGAACAAGGCTGATCCTGGTGGGAGATGTGAATCAGCTGCCCAGTGTGGGGCCTGGAAATGTGTTAAAGGATATCATCCGTTCCCACTGCTTTAATGTGGTAAAATTATCCCGGATCTTCCGGCAGGCGGCAGAGAGCGACATTATACTAAATGCCCACAGGATCAATGACGGCGAGGAAATTGAACTGGATAATAACAGCAGGGATTTCTTCTGCCTGAAAAGGGATGACAGCCATGGAGTCCTGGAGGTCATGCTCTGGCTGGTGCGGGAGAAGATGCCGGCCTACACGAACTGTACACCCTTTGATGTCCAGGTTCTCACGCCGATGAAAAAGGGGGAGCTTGGCGTATATCGCTGCAATGAGGTGCTTCAGCGGTATCTCAATCCCGAAAGCCCGGAGAAGAATCAGATGGAGAGCCATGGCCAGCTGTTTCGGGAGGGCGATAAGGTGATGCAGACGAAGAACAATTACCAGATCAAGTGGGAGATCAGGGGCGGCAGCCAGATGGTGATCGAGGAGGGGAGCGGCGTATTTAATGGAGACTGTGGCGTTATTACGGAAATAGATTTGTTTAATAAGGAAATCACGGTCTGCTTCGACGATGAAAAATATGTCTCCTATCCCCAGGGCAATATGGATGAGCTGGAGCTTGCCTATGCCATTACCATACATAAATCCCAGGGCAGCGAATATCCGGCGGTGGTGCTGCCCCTGCTGGCGGGGCCAAGACCGCTGATGAACCGGAATATCCTGTATACGGCAGTGACACGGGGAAGAAAGTGCGTAACCATTGTGGGAAGCCGCGACACCGTGCGGGGGATGATCCAAAACAAATCAGAACAGATGAGATATTCGTCTCTGGCAGAGAGGATAGTGGAAATGCAAAAGTGAAAAAAATATAGTGCAAAATGCAGATAAATTTGTTATGATAGAGGGAGAGAGTCAGGGTAGGAGAATGTGGAATGTATTAGAATTATTATTTCCGGCCAAGTGCCCGGTATGCGGTGCTTTACTGGGGAGAGACAGACAGGGGGTCTGTGACGGCTGCCGGTCCCGGCTCCCGGAAGTGACAGAACCGAGCTGCCGGCGCTGTGGAAAGCCCATTGCAGATGAGGAAGAGGAATACTGCATGGACTGCGGAAAGAGGGACAGTATCCTGGAGCAGGGAACGGCGCTCTGGGTATATACGGATGCAATGCGGAGAGCTATGGCAGATTTTAAATATCAGGGGTGCCTGCCAGACGGTGATTTCTATGGACAGGAGATCCTGAGAAAAAGAGGAGGGCTTCTGTACTGCTGGAATCCCGACTGTATTGTACCAGTACCCCTTTACTGGCGCCGCAGATGGTTCCGCGGCTTTAACCAGGCGGCCTATGTTGCCGGCGTCGTAGGGAGGCATACCGGTATACCAGTGCTGGAGGATGCCCTGCTGCGCACCCGGAGTACCCGCCCACAGAAGGGGCTGAATGACAGAGAAAGAAAGGAAAATATTAAGGATGCCTTTGCCGTAAACCCCCGATGGCTGGAAAGGCTGTCCATCTGCCGGAGTATACTTTTGATTGATGATATCTATACGACCGGTGCGACTTTGGAGGCATGCGGGACTGCCCTGCGAAATGCCGGAGTGGAAAAGATATATTTTATCTGCCTGTGCACAGGCAGCGATTGCTAAAAAGGAGGATAAGGAAATGGAAGTCATAACATGTAAAGGATGCGGAAAGTTATTTAATTATATCCAGGGACAGAGGATCTGCCCTTCCTGCCAGAAAAAGGTGGAAGATAAGTTTGTGGAAGTGAAGAAGTATGTCAGGGAAAATCCCAATGCGGATATTCAGCTGGTTGCTTCTGACATGGATGTAAGCGTGCGGCAGATTAAATCCTGGATCCGTGAGGAGCGTCTTGTCTTTTCGGATGATTCTCCGGTGGGCCTTCCCTGTGAGAGCTGCGGAAAGACAATAAAGACCGGGCGTTACTGCGATGCCTGCAAGAATACTCTGTCCAACAATCTGCGTCAGGCTGCCGGCCTGAATAAGAAACCGGAAGGCGTGGCCATGAAACCGAAAAAGTCATCGGAGAGCCGTATGAGATTTCTGGATAACTGATAAAAAATCCCTCCCCAAAGCGTGGAGGGATTTTTTATCTTAGCTCAAGGGTGCGAAGCCATTATCAGCCGGATTCCCTGTTCTGTAATTTCTATCCTTCCCTGTTTTTTCAACCTGCCGATGGCACGTTTGAAGGCGGCCTTGCTGATATGGAATTCCCGCTTGATGATCTCAGGTGACGTCTTATCGTGAAAGGGGAGAAAACCCCCGGCATTCTCCAGCCGTTCAAGGATCCTCCCGGCATCCATCCCCATCTGTACTTTCAGTTTCTGCTGCAGGCTGAGGGTCAGCTTTCCCTCCTCCGTTACTTCCTTGATTCTGGCGTCGATCTCGTCTCCTACATGCAGCTCCCGTGACATTTCATTGTGGGGAATCAGTGCGGAATACCGGTTGTCCACAGCGACGAACACGCCGAAGGAGTCGGTGATCTCATATACCATGCCGTGGACAATATCGTCCTTTTGATAGGGGCTGTCCTGGTACAGGTAATCGTAGACATGCATGGTGGCACAGAGGCGGTCGCTTTTGTCAATGTACAGGGCGGCCAGAACCGTATCTCCCACCCGGACCCGTTTCGTCTGTTCCTTAAAGGGAAGGAAGAGATCCTTCGCAAGCCCCCAGTCCAGAAAGGCCCCAATATTTGTGACATCGGTTACCTTTAGCGGAGCTGTCTCATACAGGGTGATATAGGGAACGGTGGTGGTGGCGGTGAGACGATCTTCGGAATCCCGGTAGAGGAAAACCTCCAGGGAATCCCCCAGGGTGATGTCCGGGGGCACTTGATTGTTGGGCAGAAGAACTTCCAGTCCGGGGTACTCATCGGAACCGAGATAGATACCGAATTTTGAAGATTTTATCATAGAAAGCCGGGCCGTAGAGCCCAGTAATTTTTGTTCTGGTGTCATTGTTTACCTCCATTGTGTATGCTTTTTGTCCTATTATACTAGAGATGAATGCAAAAAACTAGTGAATTCTCAGAAAGAATGCGTTATACTAAATAATGGCTGGCTGAGAAGTGCAGCTATCCGCATACGGCGGTATTACTTATATAATAAAAAAGATAGATGAAAAAAAGAAAGGTGTGAAGCATTATGAAAAAAATCATATCCACAGATCAGGCTCCGGCAGCCATCGGTCCATATTCCCAGGCAGTTGAGGTAAACGGATTTATTTTTACCTCCGGTGTCATTCCTATCGTACCTTCCACAGGTGAACTGGTGCAGGGCGGCATAGAAAAACAGGCGGAACAGGCTATGGGCAATCTGGAGGCGCTGATCAGGGCGGCGGGTGCCGAACTGGAGGATACGGTGAAAACCGTTGTATTTATAAAAGATATGAATGATTTTGGTAAGGTAAATGAAATCTATTCCAGATATTTTAAGACCGAATGCCCGGCACGTTCCTGTGTGGAGGTGGCAAGGCTGCCAAAGGATGTCCTGATCGAGATTGAGGCAATAGTGGCCAGAAAATAACGGAACAGCGCCTTCCTTTCAGACCTGCGGGGCTCAGTCCAGGGAATCATAGTATTCGTACAGCTTCTGTACCCCGTTTTCCAGCAGGTAGTAGTGTCCGACATAGGGGACCAGAAGTACCAGAAAGAGCAGGGATAAGAGAAGGAGTACCGGTTTCATCAGGAACAGCTCCGCCAGCAGAGTAATGACAGTGAGCAGGGCAAAAAGAACGGTAACGATCAGATGGACAAGGCGTTCGTGCTGGAAAAACTGGATCTGTATCAAAAGTTCTTTTTTTGCCGCTGCGGATTTCTCTGGGCTCAGAGTCTGGCCGCAGAGTTCCTTGTATTGGGCCAGTAGTGTACGCATACGTCTGCTCATTGCAATTCCCCCCAACATCATTTTTGAATACGGTTTGTCTGGCTCAGGGATGCCGCTGAGCCGTAAAAGAGCGCCCTGCACCGGCGCTCTATACCATAACGTCAATATTTCCACCCAGATGTGGATTTACAGACTGCTCCATCATCTGGACAAGCTGTGCGCCTGCCGCTTCTGCCGTATCCAGGGTTTTGGCAAGTATCCCTGTGCCGATGGCCTGCATGGTCTGGGTCTGGGCATTCATAACAGAATATGCCGCGATATCAATGCCGTCACACAATTCCATGGTATCCCCCCTTTCATATGAAGATACTCTGCGGTTTCGCAGTGGTATCCTGTATTTCAATTGTAACACAGATAATAAGAAATGAAAAGAGCCAAAAATACGGCATCCGGGTCAATTGGTGTAGAATGATTCAGTGGATCAGGAAGGGCTGGAAGACAACTGGAAAAAATATGTAAAAAAACGGTTATTACAGGGCTTGACAGATATCTTCCAAGTTGTTATACTGTGAAGTACAGTTAATAATTTTGTAACAATTAGGATGATATTTCGGTTTGAGAAACAATATTGGAGGGAAAATATATGCAGCAGAGGAAGGTGGTCAGGACCGTACTGGGAGCAACCCTTGTGTTGTCTTTCGGCGTATTCGGTCACTATGTGGTTTCCACATCTACTACCATGGGAACCGAGACTGAACTTGCCGGTATGTCGTACACGCTGGATCAGTACTGTTCCGTCCAGGCCGGAGCGGCCCAGTCGAATCCGGAGGCTATCGTGGCATTTAGCGACGATACAGCCAATACTGGCGGTGCTGATGTGACCATCAGCGGAACAGCGGTAGTGGGGGCCACACCGGAGCCTACGGCAGTGCCGGAGGCGACAGCCACACCAAAGCCGGAATCGGAATATGCCAATGTGGGCATTTCGATTGCCGCTGATTATGTGAATATACGCAAAAAGCCCAGCACAGACGATGAGATCGTGGGCAAGCTTTATCGGGGAAGCGCCGCTACGATTACCAAGACAGAAGGCGACTGGGTACAGATAAAGTCAGGATCCGTTACCGGGTACATAATGAAAGATTATCTTGCCATCGGTTACAGTGCGGAAAAGCTGATTGATGACTTCGGAACCAAATGGGCCACGGTGACAACGGAGACCTTGAGGGTCCGGGAAAAGAAGAGCAGTGAAAGCGCCGTGCTGACACTAATTTCAGGAGAGGAAAGCTACGAGGTTCTCAAGGATGAAGGGGACTGGGCGAAGATCTGTGTAGATGGCGATACGAATGGATATGTGTCAAAAGAATTTGTAAAAATATCAGTACAGTTTAAGAAAGCGGTATCCATTGAGGAAGAGCGCGAGGAGGCAAGGCGCAAAGCAGCAGCAGAGGAGGCCGAGCGTCAGGCTGAACTGGAGGCTGCCAGAAGGAAAGCGGAAAATGAGAGAAAGAGCGCCAGCACATCGGAGAATAAGAGCAATTCTTCCTCAAATAAGAGCAGTTCCAACAGCAGTTCCAGTAATAAGGGAAGCAGCTCCGGAAATAGTTCGGGAAGCACCAGCGGTTCCGGCGGAAGCAGCAGCTCCGGCGGAGGCAGCAGTTCCAACAGCGGTGGAGGCGGCGCCAGCGGAAGCAGCGAATCCAGTGAAGGCGGCGGTGGAAGCGTACTGGGGAGCGGTGACGGCTCTGCGGTTGCGTCCTATGCACTCCAGTTTGTAGGCAATCCGTATGTATATGGTGGCTCCAGCCTGACAAGGGGAACTGACTGCTCTGGATTTACCATGTCGGTATTTAAGAAATTCGGTATCAGTCTTCCGCGTACCTCCGGAGAACAGTCCAGGACCGGAAAGAAGATTAAAGTATCTGACGCGCAGCCGGGGGATTTGATCTTCTATACCAGCGGGGGGCGTGTAAACCATGTTGCAATCTGCATTGGCGGCGGACGGGTTGTCCATGCAAGTAATCCGAGAACAGGAATTACTACAAGCAGTCTGCGTTACCGTACGCCATACTGTGCAAGACGGGTGATTGGATAAGGCAGCGAGCCGTTTAATTAGTATGTTATAAGGTGTTGTGCCGGCAGGCGGAGCTGTCGGTGCGGCACTTTTTTATCTGATAGGAAAGACCATCTTGGGTTTATTACGCGCAGGGCGATGCGTTTCTCGGCCAGCCATTTTATATCACATCAGAAGATACATTGTATACACAATTCAAATAGGAACGGTTGTACGGCGACATTTGTAGACTGGGACGGGCTTAAAAGTTATCAACAAATAAAAGGGCGATTTTGCGATATTTGTCAGTTATACACATAGTTATCAACAATGTCCACAAAAAAAGGAGACTTT
Source organism: uncultured Clostridia bacterium (assembly GCA_948467395.1). GTDB lineage: Bacteria > Bacillota > Clostridia > Lachnospirales > Lachnospiraceae > Eubacterium_F. The sequence goes on from CAOKDX010000001.1 coordinate 85,129, forward strand.
TGTAGCATAAAAAACAGGAAACATACAATTGTTATAATTGTCTTACAATTGCGCCCAAAATATTAGTTGCCCGAAAAGCTGAATTGTAGTATAATAAATCTACAGGAAAATATTTCTCCTGAAACTTATGGGCAAAGGAGCTGAGCATTATGAATTTAGTAATTAGTGGCAGAAACATCGACATAACAGAAGGGTTACGTTCAGCGGTGGAGGACAAGATAGGCAAACTGGAAAGGTATTTCAATGCCGGTACGGAGGTACATGTTACATTAAGTACAGAGAAGAGTCGTCAGAAGATTGAAGTTACGATACCAATGAAAGGCAGTATTATTCGTGCAGAGCAGACAAGCACTGATATGTATGTTGCCATCGATCTTGTAGAGGAGATCATTGAGAGACAGCTTCGCAAATATAAAAATAAGCTGATCGACAAAGAGCAGGCAGCCGCACAGCTGAGTAAAGATTTTCTGGAAGAGGATGCCTACGATGATGAAGAGATCGAGATCATCCGAACCAAGAAATTCGCCATGAAACCGATGGATCCGGAAGAAGCATGCGTGCAGATGGAGCTTCTGGGACACAATTTCTTTGTATTCCGTAACGGTGTGACAGACGAGGTCAATGTAGTATATAAGAGGAAAGGAAATACATACGGGCTGATTGAACCGGAATTCTGACAGGACGGGACAGGAATCCGGAATCTGCCGGGACTTAGGACGATCAGGGGGCACTTTCGTGAGAAGGTGCCCCTTTTCCATAGCTCAACGCAGGGGTGCGTTAAGAAAATATTTGTTGCAACCTCTCCTGACTAGTGTTACAATAATGTGGGATTATATTGAATAAGCTAGAAAATAATGGAGAGTGAAAGAATGGGATTATTGAGTAAAGTGATTGGAACTCACAGTGAACGCGAAGTGAAGCGTGTGATTCCCATCGTGGATAAAATCGAAGGTATGGAGCCGGAGATGGAGAAGCTTTCAGATGAAGAGCTGAAAGCGAAGACGCCGGAATTCAGGAAGAGACTGGAGGAGGGCGAGACGCTGGATGATATACTTCCGGAAGCCTATGCCGTTGTACGGGAGGCGTCCCGGAGAACCATCGGCCTCCGCCATTTCCGTGTACAGCTTATCGGCGGTGTGATCCTGCATCAGGGACGCATTACAGAGATGCGTACCGGTGAAGGAAAGACACTGGTATCAACCCTGCCTGCCTATCTGAATGCGCTGGAGGGCAAGGGGGTCCATATTGTGACGGTCAACGACTATCTGGCGAAGCGTGACGCGGAGTGGATGGGACAGATCCATCAGTTTCTCGGTCTGACGGTGGGAGTGATCCTGAACAGCATGGATAATGATGAGAGACGGGAGGCATATAACTGCGACATCACCTATGCCACAAATAATGAACTGGGATTTGATTACCTCCGTGACAATATGGTGATTTATAACGAGCAGCTCGTGCAGAGGGATCTGCATTATGCCATCGTGGATGAGGTGGACTCGGTTCTTATTGACGAGGCCAGGACGCCCCTTATCATATCCGGGTCCAGCGGCAAGTCCACAAAGATCTATGAGGCATGTGATAATCTGGTGCGTCAGCTGAAAAGAGGTACGGAGAAGGAACTCTCCAAAATGGATATCATTATGAAGGAGGACAGCGGTGAGACGGGAGATTATGTGGCAAATGAAAAAGAAAAAACCGTGAACCTCACCGAGGAGGGCGTTAAAAAGGTAGAGCGTTTCTTCCATTTGGATAATCTTGCCGATCCCGAGAATTTGGAGATCCAGCACTGTGTAAACCTGTCCCTGCGTGCCCATGCCCTGATGCATCTGGATAAGGACTATGTGGTGAAGGACGACCAGGTGCTGATCGTAGATGAATTTACCGGACGTATCATGCCGGGGCGCCGTTATTCCGACGGCCTGCACCAGGCGATTGAGGCGAAGGAACACGTGAAGGTCAAGAGAGAGAGCAAGACGCTGGCTACCATTACCTTTCAGAACTTCTTCAATAAATATAGTAAGAAATGCGGTATGACCGGTACTGCCCTTACGGAGGAGAAGGAATTTCGTGAGATTTACGGAATGGATGTGGTGGAGGTTCCGACCAATCTGCCGATTCAGCGTGTGGACCGGAACGATTCTGTCTATAAGACAAAGAGGGAGAAGCTCAACGCAATTGTGGACGAGATTGTGGAGAGCCATGAAAAGGGCCAGCCCGTCCTGGTGGGAACCATTACCATTGAGGCGTCGGAGGAATTATCCCAGATGCTGAAGAAACGAGGCGTCCCCCACAAGGTGCTGAATGCCAAGTTCCATGAGATGGAGGCAGACATTATCGCCGATGCGGGTCTGATGGGTGCTGTCACCATCGCCACCAATATGGCGGGGCGTGGTACGGATATTAAACTGGGCGAGGGAGTTGTGGAGCTGGGCGGCCTGAAGATCATTGGCACGGAGCGGCATGAGTCGAGACGTATCGATAACCAGCTGCGTGGACGTTCCGGACGTCAGGGAGATCCGGGTGAGTCGAAGTTTTATATTTCCCTGGAGGATGACCTGATGCGGCTCTTTGGATCACAGAATCTTATGCAGATGTTCAATTCCCTGGGGATACCGGAGGGCGAGCAGATTCAGCACAAAATGCTCAGCAAAGCCATTGAGCGTGCCCAGAAGAAGATTGAGGGCAATAACTACGGTATCCGGAAGAACCTGCTGGAGTATGATCAGATCAACAATGAGCAGAGAGAGATCATCTATGAGGAGCGCCGCAAGGTACTGGACGGCGATGATATGAGGGAAGACATCATCCAGATGATCCAGCAGCTGGTGGAGAAATATGTGGGTGCTGTGATCGGGGAAGACCAGCTTCCGGAGGAATGGAACCTGAATGAGCTCAATGAGATATTGATCCCGATGATCCCGGTGAAACCGGTTGTATTTGACAGGGAGAGATTTGAGGGGATCACGAAGGCGGATCTGATCCGGCAGCTTCAGGAGGAGGCTGTTCAGCTGTACGAACAGAAGGAGGCAGAGTTCCCGGAGACAGAGCAGATCCGGGAGATTGAGAGAGTTGTGCTTCTGAAGGCGACGGACAGCCGCTGGATGAACCATATAGACGATATGGACCAGCTCCGGCAGGGTATCGGCCTGCAGGCATTCGGCCAGAGGGATCCGGTGGTGGAATACCGTATGCAGGGATACGATATGTTCAATGAGATGACAGAGTCCATCCGGGAAGAGACGGTGCGGATGCTGATGCATGTGCGCATAGAGGAAAAGGTGGAGCGCGAGCAGGTGGCGAAAGTTACGGGAACGAACCGCGATGACAGCGCCAATGCCCCGGTGGTGAGAAAATCGGAGAAGATTGGCAGAAATGATCCGTGTCCCTGCGGCTCGGGAAAGAAATACAAGCATTGCTGCGGAAGAGCATAGCAGACAAAAAATATAAAACAGGTGGTGAAAAAAGTGGTCGAACTGGATAATATCCGAATCGAATTAAGCAGTTTTGAGAAACCCCTTTTGGAAGTAAGGGATTCACTTTAACTTAGCAGACAAGAAGCTGAGGGTAGAAGAGCTTGAGAGGAATATGGAGGCGCCGGATTTCTGGGATAATGCGGAGAAGGCCAGCGCCGACATGAAAGAGGTAAAGGATCTCAAGGATATCATTGACCGCGCCGATAACCTCAGCGCGGCATATGAGGATATGATGACCCTGATCGAGATGGGGAACGAGGAAGAGGATGAGTCCCTGATCCCGGAGATCCAGGGTGAATTTGAAGAGTTTAAGAAAACCTTTGATGATCTGCGGATCACGACGATGCTCACCGGAGAGCATGATTCAGAGAATGCCATATTAACCCTTCATGCCGGTGCCGGGGGCACTGAGAGCTGTGACTGGGCCAGCATGCTCTGCCGGATGTATGAGCGCTGGGCGGACAAGAGAGGATTTACCGTGAAGGTGCTGGATTCTCTGGATGGGGATGAGGCTGGGCTCAAGTCCGTCACATTGGAGATCAGTGGTGAAAATGTGTATGGTTATCTGAAAAGCGAGCATGGCGTACACCGTCTGGTGCGGATTTCGCCATTTAACGCGGCGGGCAAGAGACAGACCTCTTTTGTTTCCTGCGATGTCATGCCGGATATCCAGCAGGATATTGACATTGAGATAAACGACGACGATATACGGGTCGACACTTACCGATCCAGTGGCGCCGGCGGACAGCATATCAATAAGACGTCTTCCGCCATCCGCATTACGCATTTCCCCACGGGGATTGTAGTACAGTGCCAGAATGAGCGTTCACAGCATATGAATAAGGATAAGGCGATGCAGATGTTGAAAGCAAAGCTCCTGATACTGCGTGAGCAGGAGAATCTGGCAAAGGAGTCGGATATCCGCGGCGAGGTGAAAGAGATCGGATGGGGGAGCCAGATCCGTTCTTATGTGATGCAGCCGTATACGATGGTGAAGGATCACCGCACTGAGGCAGAGACGGGGAATGTGTCTGCTGTGATGGACGGCGGTATTGATATGTTTATGAATGCGTACCTGAAGTGGATCAACAGTTGATAAGAGAGAAGGGCAGCGAATGAAGGAAATTGTTTCATTTTACTTAAGCGGCAAAATGTATGGGGTAGATGTAGACCATATGCAGGGGATAGAGAAGCACCGGGAACTGGCCCGGCCGACAGGGCTGCCGGATTTTATGGAAGGCGTGGCGGATATCCGGGGGGAGATGATCCCGGTTATGGCGTTGAAAAAGCGTCTGATCCTGCCTCCTGCAGATGTGACGGAGAAAACAAAGCTGCTTGTATTCCGTACCAGGAATGGGAAGATTGCCTGTATTGTGGATGGGATTTACAGAATACTGCAGATTGACAGCGAAAATGCGCAGGAATTTCCGCGGATCATTCAGAGTGAGGAGACCGGATATGCGGATTTTGTGGCAAGGAATGGCAGTGAGCTGATCCTGGTGATCAATCCTGAGAATCTCATCACTGAGGCGGAGTGGAAGGCAGTCAGCGAAATGTTAGACAGGATGGAGGAAGAAGACGATGATTAAGATAGCAGTATTAGGTTATGGTACAGTGGGCTCCGGAGTGGTAAAGGTGCTGAACACAAATGCCAATATAATAGCGAAGAGGGCAGGACAGGAGGTAGGGGTGAAATATGTGCTGGATCTCCGGGATTTTCCGGAGGATCCGGTTCAAAATAAGGTTGTCCATGATTTTGATGTAATCCTGGATGATCCGGAGATTTCCATTGTGGTGGAGACCATGGGAGGCACGAAGCCCGCCTATGAATTTGTCAAGAAAGCGCTTATGTCAGGCAAGAGTGTGTGTACCTCCAATAAAGAGCTGGTGGCAGCGTACGGCGCCGAGCTGGTACATATTGCCAAGAGCAAGAGTGTGAATTTCCTTTTTGAGGCCAGCGTGGGCGGGGGCATTCCGGTAATCCGTCCGCTGAACCAGAGCCTGACGGCAGACAGGATCGAGCAGATAAACGGTATACTCAATGGTACGACGAATTATATTCTCACCAAGATGGCGCAGGATGGTTCTGATTTTGATGAGGTGCTGCGAGAAGCGCAGGAGCTGGGTTATGCGGAGAAGGATCCCACGGCGGATGTGGAGGGCTATGATGCCTGCCGCAAGATTGCCATACTGACTTCCCTGGCTTATGGGCAGCAGGTGGATTATGAGGATATTTATACAGAGGGAATCACGAAGATCACGGCAGAGGATTTCCGATATGCAAAATCCATCGGTGCGGCGATCAAGATCTTTGGCACCAGTAAGAAGATTGGCGGCAGGCTGTATGCCATGGTGGCGCCGCAGATGATCCGGAGTGACAACCCCCTCTATGCGGTAAACGATGTATTTAATGCGATCTGTGTTACGGGAAATATGCTGGGGGACGTTATGTTTTATGGCAAGGGAGCCGGGAAAGAGGCAACGGCCAGCGCCGTGGTGTCGGATGTCGTGGACGCCGTGAAGCATATGAATATCAATGTAATGACAATCTGGGAGGATGAGAAGATGCCGGTAGCTCCGATGGATGAGATGAAGAACCGTTTCTTCGTCCGCATCAGTGAGTCGGAGAGAGGGAAAGCCGAAGCAGAATTTGAAGAGATAGAAGCAGTGGACGGCGGTGTGAAAGGGGAATTCGGATTTATTACAGGGATTATGACAGAAGGCGAATTCAATGATATCATCGCCGGGTTTGACAGCTTTATTACAAGAATCCGGGTTGGATTTTAGTAGAAAAACAGGCTTCCTTTCCCATCGGTATGCAGCGCAGCGGTTAAAATATATATGTACCTGCTGCCGGGCCGGAGGGAGGGAAGCCTGTATAAAACGAAGAATCAAGGCATAAGATGTTCGATGGCAGTAGTGATCTGATCCGGGTCGAAGGGTTTCTGGATAAATTCGATGGCCCCGTGTTTGATGGCTTCTACCATTTTTTCTTTTTGGCCGGCAGCCGTTACCATAATGATATTGGCCTCGCTGTTGAGTTCCATGATTTTTTCCAGAGCTCCCAGACCATCCAGAACCGGCATTGTAATATCCATCGTGACAATATCCGGATCAAGTTCAATAAATTTTTCGTATCCTTCCTGTCCGTTGTCCGCCTCACCGATCACCTCGTGTCCGGCTTTCGTGAGAATGCCCCGCAGCATTCGGCGGGATACACGGGAATCATCTACAATCAATATTTTTGCCATAGTTTACATTCCTCCTGTCAGGCTAATTTCACGATTAAGTTTGATCTTTTGCCTTCCACAAAGATGGGAAGTGAATAAAATGTATTATCTTCTTCGATAGCAGCATCAAAAAGAAGTTCCGGCGGTTTCATGTCCAGATGGACATTCTGATAGCTCAGTTCGGCGGCATACAGGCCGTTTACACAGTTTGTAAATTCACCGACGGAATCGAGAGCATCTTCATCTACCGTGCCAAAACTTTCCTTTGCGTATCCCTCTGCGATGGCAAGAATGCCGTCGTCGTCTGAACAGAACCCGAGAAAACCTTCATAGTCGCCCACTGTGTGCTGGTATGCAAGATACCTTGCTTTCACGGATGAGACGAAGGAACCCTCCTCGATGCGCAGATACGAACTGACAAAGCGGATAATATTTCTGAGCGCCAGTCCGATTAGTCCGAGATAGCGGTTGTCCGGAGTCTCCACAAAAGCCGGGAGCATATCATCTATATCTGCATTTTTGATCGCCTCCATCACTTCGTCTGAAAAGTGGCGGGCTTCCTGAAAATCAGCAAGGCTGCTGTTGATCTCATCTGAAGTAAACAGACCGTTTTCCTGTAATGCCTGAACAAAGGTCAGATATGGGTTCCCCTGAAGTCCCAGTAGATAGTCAACCTCTGCTTCTGTTAGATATCCCTTTTCTACAGCCAGATCTCCGAAACGTTTGTCGGAATTCATCTGCAGATAGTTTAGCTCATTTGCCTGACTGGATGAGAGCATTCCTTTTGTTTCGGCGATAAACCCCAGTTTTACACGATTAGCCTTTGTGTATTCGATACAGGAGGCGAACTGCTCAGCGGTAATTTTCTGGTTTTCCAACAAATAATTTCCAAAAAACTGACTAAACATAAAAATCTCCTTTCAATTGTACTTATTTTATTATACAATAGAACGGAGAAAAAAGAAAGAAGTTTTGAAAGGAAGTGTAAAAATGGCTGGTTCGGTAATGGGCGAGATTTTTAAGATATCAACATGGGGGGAATCCCACGGGTACGGCATCGGGGTCGTGGTAGATGGGTGTCCGGCGGGCATTCCGCTGTCGGAGAAAGACATCCAGCCATTTTTGGACCGCAGAAGCCCAGGGCAGACGCGTTATTCTACGCCCAGGAAGGAATCGGACGAGGTAAGGCTTCTTTCGGGGATATTTGAGGGACGCACAACGGGAACCCCCATTTCCATGATGGTGGAAAACACTTCCCAGAAATCAAAGGATTATTCGGATATCGCGCAGTATTACCGTCCGGGCCATGCGGATTATACCTTTGACGCCAAATATGGTTTCCGGGATTATCGCGGCGGCGGGCGCTCTTCCGGCCGGGAGACCACCGGCAGGGTGGCGGCAGGCGCGGTGGCAGTTAAGATCCTGGGGGAACTGGGGATCCGGGTGAGGGCGTATACGAAGCAGATTGGCCCCTTTGTGTGCAGGGAGGGGCATACATCCTGGGAGGATGTAGAGAGGAGCCCTCTTAGGATGCCGGATCTGGAGCAGTCCCAGGCGGCGGAGAAATATCTGGAGCAGAAGATGAGCGAGCTGGATTCTGCCGGCGGCATTATTGAATGCGTCGTCACCGGGATGCCCGCGGGGATTGGGGAACCTGTCTTTGGAAAGCTGGATGCGGCGCTGGCCGGAGGAATTTTTTCTATTGGCGCGGTGAAAGGAGTGGAGATCGGAGCGGGCTTTGCCGTGGCAGGGAAAAATGGTTCTGACAATAACGATGCATTTTATATGGATGCAGACGGGAAGATAAAGAAGGCGACAAACTTCGCCGGTGGAATTCTTGGCGGCATCAGCGACGGGGATGATATTATTATCCGGGCGGCGTTTAAGCCGACGCCCTCCATATTCCGGCAGCAGAAAACCGTAAACCGGCAGGGAGAGGACGTGTCCGTCCGGATCAAGGGACGCCATGATCCGGTGATCGTGCCCCGGGCGGTAGTGGTAGTGGAAGCCATGACGGCCCTGATCCTGGTGGACCGGCTGTTTGTGGGAATGACATCCAGGATGGACAGGATACGGGATTTTTACAGCGACATATGATGATAGTAAGAAATATGTAAGGTGCTGTCAGATCATGAAGCAGTATGGAAAACGTGATCCTGAGACGAGGGTAGTGGTGGATGACACGACAATCTACGAGGTGGATATGGAGTGTTATTATTGTCTTACTGACAGGGAAAGGGAGCTGTATTATGACGGACTGGAGCCCTGGGCTGGAGAACAGGCCGCAGAGGGCGCGATTCCGGTGAACACCCGCGCATAACTGGGCTTTCCTGTAAGAACAGCAAGAGGACCTGCAGTGCTTATCTGTGCTGCACGTCCTCTTGTTAAGTTAGCTCAACGGTGCGAAGTTGAATCCGCCGCTGAGATATCATGCTTTTCCGGGATCACTCCCTGCTGTGGAGTCCCTTTAATGCATTGGTGAGTTTAATGGGATTTCCGTAACGGAGTGTGGAGTTGCGGAAAATCTTAGCTGCGATGAAGCCCATACCCACCACGGATACATACAGGATCACGGCAGCCAGTATGATCTCCCATACAGCCACCGTCCCCATGGCGATGCGGATAAACATGGCGCTGTAAGAGCTGACAGGAAGAAATGAAAGTACCTTCATAATGATGCCGTCCGGCTCCTGCATCTGGAACAATACAAGAAAGTAAATGATCATAACGAGCATCTGGGCTGTTCCGGCACTCTTGTTCAGATCTTCTATCTTGGACACGAGGGCACCCAGGGCGCCATACATAAATGCATAGATCAGGAAACCACCCAGTCCAAATACTGCGAATGTCACAAGAACATCTGCGGGGATGTTAAGAATGAAATCCAGCATGCCGTCCAGATTGTCCCGGTTTAGATGATAGGCTCCCAGAAGGCTGGCGAAAATAAGACCAAGCTGGAACAGGATCGCCGTGGCGCCTGCCAGAACCTTTCCGAACAGTAGGCTGGTGGAGGATGTACTGGTCACAAGAATTTCCACGGTCCGGTTGCTCTTTTCGTTGGCCACACTGGTGGCGATCATCATGCCATACATAACAATAACGAAAAATACCAGTATGACAAGGATGTAGCTGTAGAAGTAATTTGACCGGGAATCCTTACCGAGGATATTCTCGTGGCATACGATATTTTTTTCATCCATCTGAACCAGTTCATCATAGTTCAGATTATTGTCCTTACAGTATTTCATTCTGGCAGCCGTGCTCATCAACTGGGAGAAAAGCTCTTTGGAATTTTCCATCATGGACTGGTTAAAGACATAATAATCGTATTCGTATAGGGAATGGATGACAAATCCGGCTTCCGATTCCTCGGACCGGACTGATTCCTTCACTTCATGTTCGTTTTTTGTCCTTCGGATCTCTGCCTTTCCGTAGGAATTGAGAAGCTCGTCGGTGATAATGCCATCGGGGTCATAAAGTGCTATGGTCTCTGCAATGGCATTGGTATTTTCTTTGGAATCCTTTTCGCCGGAGGATCTGCCGGACAGCAGTCCAGGAAGACTGATGGCAGCGATGGCAAGGACACAGATCAGTATGGTGGAGAGCATAAAGGACTTGCTCTTAAAGTAGTTGCCCGATTCAAAACAATATACTTGAAATAATTTTTTCATTCTGGTTCACGACTCCCTTCTTCTGTCACACTATCACCCACGCAGGATACAAAAATATCATTGAGGGAGGGTTCATAGGAACCATAGTGGTCGATCTCGATCCGCTCTGCCCGCAGCCTGTCCAGGATCTGCCAGGTGTCCGTTTCCTCCTGGAGCCGGAATATAACATTGTGCCGGGTCCTGCCCTCCACCTCCAGCAGATGGGACAGTTTTTCGCGGCAGCACTGCTCCAGTTCAGGGAGGGACATGTTCAGGGCGGACAGGATTTTTCGCCCCCTGCCATATTCTGCCTTGATTTCATCCAGATTGCCGTCAAGGACGATCTCTCCCTGATTTACGATACAGATATCCTCACAGAATTCTTCTACATAGCTCATCTGATGGCTGGAAAAGATTACGATACGTTCATCGGCGATCAGTTCCCGGATCACGTCTTTGAGGATCTGGGAGTTGACGGGGTCAAGGCCGGAGAAGGGTTCATCCAGTATAACGATATCGGGATCGCTGACCAGTGTTGCGGCCAGCTGGACCTTCTGCTGGTTTCCTTTGGAAAGCGTATCCATTTTGCGTTTTGCGTATTCGGATACCTGGAGCCGTTCCAGCCATTTTGCTGCATTTTTCGAGGCCTTATTTTTGTCAAGGCCCCGGAGCCTGGCAAAATATATCATCTGCTCCAGCACAGTTTTCTTTGGATACATACCTCGTTCCTCAGGCAGATAGCCCACCTGGTTTTTGGAGGGTTCAAATTTTTTGCCGTCCAGCAGGATCTCGCCCTCATTGGCGTGGAATATATCCATTATAATACGGATAGAGGTGGTTTTTCCCGCGCCGTTTCTGCCCAGCAGTCCCAACGCCCTGCCGCTCTGAACGGAGAAGTTTATTCCCTTTAAGACTTCCTTGCCGTCAAAACTCTTGTGTATATTCCTTAGTTCAAGTCTCATCGTTCTCTCCTTTTTTGTTATTTCCATACAGAAGGCTGGTACAGCGCTGTATGGGTTAATATCTTTATTATATTTAAATTATTCTATAATTCAAGATATAAAAGAAATAAAATATAAAAATTCACATTCTATGTACGGGAAAGGGGACCTGCAGATGCAGACCCCCTTTTGATGCTGTCTGATGTGGATTATGGCTATGAATCCTTAGCAGCCACAGCCGCAGCCGCCGCCACAGCCACAGTTTCCGCCGAATCCACTGCCGTTGCCGCAGCAGCAGAGAAGCAGCAGGATCCAGATGATGCAGCTGCAGTCGCCGCCGCCAAATCCGCCGAATCCACTGCCGTTGCCACAGCCTCCGCATACGAGCAGAAGCAGGATGATGATCCAGCAGGAGGAGCCGCCTCCTTCGTTACAGGAACATCCGCCTCCGCACTGTGTTGCTGATAAATCACTCATAATTTTGCCTCCTAAGATTCATTTACACTGTTATCCTATGCGGGGCAGCTTGGTCGGTTTACACAAATTATTTAAAAAAACAGGAAAAAATTTTACTAAATGGCCGGGACAAAAAACTTTTGACCCAAACATTATTATATAGTATAATAAATGCTGTGTCAAAAGGGCACGAAAAGGAGTATGGATCACGATGAAGCGGTTTCTATTAGTAGTCTGCATGACAGTGGCTGTTCTCGTTCTCTTTGCCTGCGGCAGCGGGGAAAAGGGACGGGAGAAGTGGAAGACGCCGGAGGGGACGAAGGCGGCAGTGAAGGACAAGCTGCAGAATGCATCGGACGGGGCTGCCTCCGGGAAGCAGCCGGTAGTATCAGACAATGAGGCTTTTAACAGAGCTGAAGAGATTATAAAAAATATGACGCTGGAGGAGAAGGTGGCACAGATGTTTCTTGTGGAGCTCTCCCAGCTTGATCCGCCGAAGAAGGCCTCCGGCAGGCGTTACCGCCTTACGAAGAAGATGAGGGAGCAGCTGCAGGGATGTGCAGTGGGAGGCGTTTATCTGACGGAAAGGAATGTCAGGGATGAGGAGCAGACGAAGAAGCTCGTATCGGATATTCAGTCGCTGGCCTCTGGCGGCGCAATGTATGTGGCGGCAGAAGAGGAGTGTGCCGGAGATCATTCTCTTGCCGGGAAGGTGAAGGCGATGAAGAATCCGGGGAACGCCACTGCCTACAGGCAGGCATCCGAATCAGACGAACAGGTGTATCAGGATTGTATGGGCGCTGCCGGGCAGTTGAGGCAATGGGGCTTCAACCTGAACCTGGCCCCGGTGGCGGATATCGGGACGGAGACGAACCCCGGATATGCTTCCCGCTGTTTTGGAACGGATGCTGATACGGTTTCCGACAGGCTCACCGCCGCCGTGACCGGCATAAGCGACGGCGGACTGGCGGTGACCCTGAAATATTTTCCGGGCCTGGGCAGTGTAATGGGAGATTATGAGGAGGACATCCTGGACAACCAGGAGAGTCTGATGACACTTCGGAATAACAATTTTTCTGTTTATGCCGACGGTATTGAGGCGGGGGCAGACTGTGTGATGATGTCCAATACGGCAGTCAGCAAAATTACGGTGAACAATAAGCTGCCGGCGTTTCTATCGGAAGAGGTTGTAACGGATCTGCTCCGGGAAGAGGTGGGCTTTCAGGGTGTGATCATGACGCCGCCTCTGAACAGCAGGGCGGTAACGAAGAACTATACGGTTGAATACGTGGTTGTGGAGGCAGTGAAAGCCGGCTGTGATATGATCATTATGCCGGAGGACCTGAAAAGGGGGTACAGGGCGCTGCTGGATGCCGTTGTATCGGGAAAGATTGATGAAAAGGTGATCAATACATCTGTCCGCAGGATTCTTCAGGACAAGATCCGGCGGCAGATTCTGGTGATAAATGAGGAGCCAGAGAGTTTAAATTAAGAAAGGAATCAGGATAAATATGCAGATCAGCGAATGTTCAGGAGAAGGTATGGACCATCTTTATGAGGAGGGGCTTCATGAGGAGTGCGGGGTATTTGGTGTTTATGATCTGGATGGCGGAGATGTGGCGTCTACCATTTATTATGGGTTATTTGCCCTTCAGCACCGCGGACAGGAGAGCTGCGGCATAGCCGTGAGCGATACGGAGGGGCCGAAGGGCAGGGTCTTGTCTGCCCGGGGAATGGGCCTTGTAAACGAGGTCTTTGACTCGGAGAAGCTGGGGGGACTGAAGGGGAATATCGGAGTGGGGCATGTGCGCTATTCCACGGCAGGCGCCAGCAATCATTATAATATACAGCCCCTGGTGCTGAATTATGTAAAGGGAACATTGATGCTGGCCCACAATGGAAATCTGGTAAACGCGCCAGAGCTCCGCAGGGAACTGGAGCACACGGGAGCGATTTTTCAGACAACCATTGATTCGGAGGTGATTGCTTATCATATCGCCAGAGAGCGTCTCAATACGGGAACCGTGGAGGATGCTGTGAAGAATGCCATGCGTAAGATAAAGGGGGCCTATTCCCTTGTGATCTCCAGTCCGAGAAAGCTCATCGGCGCCCGGGATCCCTTTGGGTTCCGGCCTTTGGTAATTGGCAGGCGCGACAACTGCTATGTGCTGGCAAGCGAGACATGTGCCCTGGATGCTGTGGGTGCTTCCTATGTCCGGGATGTGAAGCCCGGTGAGATCGTTATGCTGGACAGGGACGGCATTTCCTCCGACGAGAGCCTGTGCACGGTGAAACCGGCGAAGTGCATCTTTGAGTATATTTATTTTGCCAGACCGGACAGCTATGTGGACGGCGTCAGCGTTTATAATTCACGGATCATGGCGGGAAAGATTCTGGCACAGATGCACCCGGCCAAGGCGGATATCGTGGTGGGCGTTCCGGATTCCGGCAATGCGGCAGCCATGGGATTTGCCCTGGAGGCGGATATACCCTATGGCGTGGCCTTTGTGAAGAACAGCTATGTGGGCAGGACTTTTATCAAGCCGAAGCAGTCGGCCAGGGAGTCCAGCGTGCATATCAAGTTAAATGTGTTAAAGGAGGTCGTCCGGGGAAAACGCGTGGTTATGGTAGATGATTCCATTGTCCGGGGGACTACCAGCGGGCGGATCGTTAAGATGCTGAAGGATGCGGGCGCGGTGGAGGTTCACGTCAGGATCAGCTCACCCCCGTTTCTGTACCCCTGTTATTTCGGCACAGATGTTCCGAACTGCGATCAGCTGATCGCCCACAACAATACGGTGGAACAGATCTGTGAACTGATCGGAGCCGATTCTCTCGGATATCTGGACGGGGAGCGGCTGCCGGAGCTGATCGGGGGCGATACCGGATACTGTGACGCCTGTTTTTCCGGCAATTATCCGGTGGAACCGCCGAAGGAAGACATTCGTGGAGACTATGACAGGTGATGACAGTCACTGTCCAGCATATAGAAGGAAAGGAACGTAAGAATATGAGTACAGACAGATATGTGAGCCCGTTGTCGGAGAGATATGCAAGCAAGGAGATGCAGTTTATCTTCTCACCGGATATGAAGTTCCGCACATGGAGGAAGCTTTGGATCGCCCTGGCCGAGACGGAACAGGAACTGGGGTTAAAGGATGCCGAGGGAAATTCCCGCATTACTGATGAACAGATCGCTGAGCTAAAGGCATATCAGGATGATATCAATTACGATGTGGCGAAAGCGCGGGAGAAAGAGGTCCGGCATGACGTAATGAGCCATGTCTATGCCTATGGCAGGCAGTGTCCAGGTGCGGCCGGCATTATCCATCTCGGCGCCACCTCCTGTTATGTGGGAGATAATACAGATGTGATCATTATGACGGAGGCACTGAAGCTTGTAAAGAAGAAGCTGGTGAACGTAATACACGTTCTCTCGGGCTTTGCCATGAAATATAAAGATCTGCCCACACTGGCATTTACCCATTTTCAGCCGGCACAGCCAACCACAGTGGGCAAGCGCGCCACCCTCTGGATGCAGGAGCTGGTGATGGATCTGGAGGATCTGGATTATGTCCTCTCTAATATGAAGCTTCTGGGATCAAAGGGAACCACTGGTACACAGGCGAGTTTCCTGGAGCTGTTTGACGGGGATGAGGAGGCGTGCCGGAAGGCGGATAAGCGCATTGCAGAAAAAATGGGATTTGCCTCCTGTTTTCCGGTTTCGGGACAGACCTACTCCCGCAAACTGGATACCCGGGTTTGCAATATCCTCGCCGGCATTGCGGCCAGTGCCCATAAGTTTTCCAATGACATCCGTCTCCTCCAGCATCTGAAGGAAGTGGAAGAGCCTTTTGAGAAGAGCCAGATTGGTTCATCTGCCATGGCCTATAAGAGAAATCCCATGCGCAGCGAGAGGATCGCCTCCCTGGCCCGTTATGTTATGGTGGATGCCCTGAACCCTGCCATCACGTCGGCGACCCAGTGGTTTGAGCGGACGCTGGATGATTCGGCCAATAAGCGGCTCAGTGTGGCGGAGGGCTTTCTGGCGGTGGATGGAATCCTGGATCTGTATATGAATGTGGCGGACGGGCTTGTCGTGTATGATAAAGTAATTACGAAGCGCCTTATGTCAGAGCTTCCCTTTATGGCCACTGAAAATATTATGATGGACGCCGTAAAGGCGGGTGGAAACCGGCAGGAGCTTCACGAGAAGATCCGTGAACTCTCGATGGAGGCGGGAAGAAATGTGAAGGTGGAAGGGCGGGAGAACAATCTTCTGGAACTGATCGCCGCCGATGAAGCATTCCCCATGACGCTGGAAGAGCTGCAGGAGACGATGGATCCTTCCAAATATGTTGGCCGGGCGCCGAGTCAGGTGAGTGAATTTATCGAAGAGGTGATACAGCCGGTTCTTGCAGAAAATAAGGAACTGCTTGGAATGACGGCGGAGATAACCTGCTGATTAGAAGAAAGGCGATAAGACAATTTATGTGGATGGCAGACAAATGGAAAGATTATGAGGTGCTGGACACCTCGTCAGGTGAGAAACTGGAGCGGTGGGGGGACTATATTCTGGTGCGCCCCGATCCTCAGGTGATCTGGAATACTCGGCGCACGGCGCCGGAGTGGAAGAGAAAGAACGGACACTATCACCGGAGCAGCAAAGGCGGCGGCCAGTGGGAATTTTTTGATCTGCCGGAGCAGTGGGAAATCTCCTATGGTGAACTGACTTTTCATCTAAAGCCATTTAGCTTTAAGCACACGGGACTGTTTCCCGAACAGGCGGTGAATTGGGACTGGGCGGGGGAACGGATACGGAGCGCAGGGCGTCCGGTCAGAGTCCTGAATTTATTCGCCTATACCGGCGGCGCCACAGTGGCCTGTGCGAAGGCTGGTGCGGCAGTGACCCATGTGGATGCGTCAAAGGGAATGGTATCCTGGGCGAAAGAAAATGCAGCGGCTTCTGGGCTTGCCGACGCGCCTATCCGGTATCTCGTAGATGACTGTGTGAAATTTGTAGAGCGCGAGATCCGCCGGGGAAATAAATATGACGGGATTATTATGGATCCGCCCTCCTATGGGCGGGGACCGAAGGGCGAGATATGGAAGATTGAGGAAAAGGTGTATCCGCTCATTCAGCTCTGTACCAGTCTTATGTCGGAGGATCCGTTGTTTTTCCTGATCAATTCCTATACAACGGGACTACAGCCAGCCGTTCTCTCCTATATGATGAATCTGGAGCTTACGGGGCGGTATGGCGGCGTTGTGGAGTCTGACGAGATCGGCCTTCCTGTGCGGGGCGGAAGACTGACACTGCCCTGTGGCGCCAGCGGGCGCTGGCAGATGGGAGGGTGATGGCAGATGCGGAGATATTACCGGTTCTATGGCAGAGTACAGGGTGTAGGATTCCGATACAGGGCGCAGCAGGCAGCCAGAAGCCTTGGCGTCACCGGATGGGTGACGAATCTGTATGACGGCTCAGTGGAGATGGAGGCCCAGGGAAAAGAGGAAGAACTGGACCGTCTGCTGGCAATGATCCGGCAGGGCCGCTATGTGGACGTGGCAGATCTGACGGTGAAGGAGATAGAAGAAAGAGAAGGGGATCTTTCTTTTGTGATTATTTAATAAACAATTGTTTTTAGGAATATTAAGGAATAAAGGGGATGTAAAAAAAGAGGGAGAACATTCCTTTAGAATTATATATAAAAAAGGGGTATCTATGGATTGTTCAAAAATAAAGAAGGTTCTATGTTTCACTTCCCTGTTGATCCTTTTAGCGGCATTGTGCTTGTTCCGAACACCGAGAACTATGGGAGAGGTTATGGGTAAATTTGTGATGTCAGATAAAGTTGTCATTACAGATGGCAATACAGGCCAGAAGATTACACTTAATGAAGAAGAAAGAGCAGCGTTATTATGGATATTAAAAGGAACAAAGATTTGCGGGAGAAAAAGATATGAGCCGAGCTGTGGATATAATAAGTCTATCGGTTTTTTTTGTGGGAACGATCATTTAGCATTAACGCCAAGAGGATATAATGAGATTGAGGTGACAGATGCCGGGTATATTTTGGATGATAAAAACAATCAGAGGATCAGGGAATTTATTGGAATGTGAGCTGCATTCCATTTTTTTATCCGGCCGATGCTTTTTTAAAAATTTTTCTTGCATTATTTCCCTTTTTATGGTATAGTGAACCTTGCTGTGACATGATAGCGATGAAATGGGAGGTTGCCACCGTTCGGTGGGTTTTTCCATGGAGCGAATGTCAAGAGGCTGGAGATCAGCGGCAATATGCATTGTTTCCAGCCGGTAAACCTGACGGCAAGTCACTGTACAGAAACATATTTTCTGCCACTGAGCAGATAAACGTGTGAGTCACACCTCAGTCAGTGAGGTATTTATTAATGAACCGATACGACACACACGGATGAGTGTACAGTCACCACTTGTCGTACTATCCAATTAAAAAGTACGAAAAGGAGGCGGCTATTTTTATGGCAAGTCAAAAATCTCAGAAAATGAGAATCATTCTGAAGGCGTACGATCATCAGCTGATCGATTTTGCGGCTTCGAAACTGATCGAAACAGTTAAAAAAACGGGAGCAAAGGTGAGCGGACCTGTACCGCTGCCCACAAAGAAGGAGATCATCACGATCCTTCGTGCCGTACACAAGTACAAAGATTCCCGTGAGCAGTTCGAGCAGAGGACGCACAAGAGACTGATCGACGTGCTGACGCCATCGCAGAAGACAGTAGATGCACTTTCCCGTCTGGAACTGCCTGCTGGCGTTGCGATTGATATCAAGATGAAATAATCTTATATTATTGTCATCGGATGGAATGGTTATGATGCGGGTCTCCGGTTCAGGACATGGCAGTAACCATCTAGTATGATTGTTTCCTGGCAATGACAGAGACAATCCGCTGTAGAAATTTTAGGAGGAAAATCCTCTGTGTGCAGAGGAGTGTGTTTTCTTCCAAATAGGAGGATTAGAAAATGAAGAAAGCTATCGTAGCTACAAAGGTTGGAATGACTCAGATTTTCAACGAAGACGGTGTGTTGACACCTGTTACCGTGCTGCAGGCTGGTCCGGTTTATGTATCCCAGATCAAGACCGTAGAGAATGACGGATACGAGGCAGTTCAGGTAGCATACGGCGATGTTCGCGAGAAGCTGTTGAACAAGCCGCAGAAAGGACACTTGGCAAAAGCGGGAGTGGACTATAAGAGATTCCTTACGGAATTCAAGTTCGAGAATGCAGCCGAGTACGAATTGGGACAGGAAATAAAAGCAGATATCTTTGAGGCTGGTGACAAGATCGACGTGACTGCAAAGACCAAAGGTAAAGGTTTCCAGGGCGCTATCAAACGTCATGGACAGTCCCGCGGACCGATGGGCCACGGCTCCAAATTTCATAGACATGCAGGCTCCAATGGTAGTGCATCGGATCCTAGCAAAGTATTTAAGGGCAAGAAAATGCCTGGTCAGATGGGCGCAGTACAGGTTACGATCCAGAATCTTGAGATCGTGCGCGTGGATGCAGAGAGCAATCTGCTGTTAGTAAAGGGCGCAGTACCGGGACCGAAAAAATCAACAGTAATCATTAAAGAATCCGTTAAGGCATAACTTTTCGGAAAGGAGGAAGACACAGATGGCAAGCGTATCTGTTTATAATATGGAAGGCAAAGAAGTGGAAAAGATCGACCTGAATGATTCCGTCTTTGCTGCTCCGGTAAATGAGCATTTGGTTCATATGGCGGTTGTTCTGCAGCTGGCCAACAAACGTCAGGGTACACAGAAAGCCAAGACGCGTTCTGAGGTTCGCGGCGGCGGCAGAAAGCCCTGGAGACAGAAGGGAACAGGACATGCGAGACAGGGTTCCATCCGCGCTCCCCAGTGGACTGGCGGCGGCGTTGTATTTGCGCCGGTTCCGAGAGATTATTCATTTAAGATGAATAAGAAAGAGAAGGCAGCGGCGATTAAGTCTGCCTTATCTTCCAAAGTAAGCGAGGATAAACTGATCGTTGTGGATTCTCTGGATCTTGAGGCTCCCAAGACAAAGAGAATGAAAGAAGTTCTGGCAAATCTGAAAGCAGACAAGGCACTGGTAGTTGTTGACGGTGATGCTGCCAACACCATTCTTTCTGTAAGGAATCTTCCTACGGCAAGAGGTATTTACAGCAATTCCATCAATGTATACGATATTCTGAAATACGATGCCGTAGTTATTACCAAGAGCGCTGTAAAAGCAATCGAGGAGGTGTACGCATAATGGCAGATCTGAAATATTATGACATTATTGACAAACCGGTGATCACGGAGAAGTCAATGTCGGGAATGGAATACAAGAAATACACATTTTATGTGCACACAGAGGCTACGAAAACTCAGATTAAGGAAGCAGTAGAGAAGATGTTTCCGGGAACGAAGGTAGCAAAGGTCAACACCATGAACCTCGGCGGAAAGAAACGCAGAAGGGGAATGGTGACGGGAATGACAGCCAAGAGAAAGAAAGCCATCGTTCAGCTGACTGAGGACAGCGCGGATATTGAAATATTTGAAGGACTTTAATGCGCGGCTGAGAAACGCACGCATTTAAGAAACATTAAGCGTTTTTCACTATGCAAAGACAGTATGAATTTTGAAAGGAGTGTAACTCATGGGAATTAAAACCTATAACCCATATACACCTTCTAGAAGAAATATGACCGGTTATGATTTCAAAGAGATCACAACGGATAAACCTGAGAAATCCCTTACCACTTCCTTGAAGAAGCATGCGGGACGCAATGCCCAGGGCAAGATCACGGTGAGACACCGTGGCGGCGGTTCTAGAAGAAAATATAGAATAATTGATTTTAAGAGAAATAAAGATGGTATTCCGGCAACCGTTAAGACAATTGAGTACGATCCGAACAGGACGGCGAATATCGCGCTGGTATGCTATGCCGACGGCGAGAAGAGATATATCCTCGCTCCGGTTGGACTGAAAGTCGGCCAGACCATTATGAACGGTGAGAATGCAGAGATCAAGGTTGGCAACTGCATGGAATTGAAAGATATGCCGGTTGGTACTCAGATCCATAATATCGAGATGCATCCGGGGCACGGCGGACAGCTGGTCCGCGCGGCTGGCGTAAGCGCACAGCTGATGGCGAAGGAAGGCAAATATGCCATCCTGCGTATGCCCTCTGGCGAGATGAGGATGGTTCCGGTTGTATGCCGCGCTTCCATCGGACAGGTTGGCAATACCGAGCACAACCTTGTGAATATCGGTAAAGCAGGACGTAAACGCCATATGGGTATCCGCCCCACCGTCCGCGGTTCTGTAATGAACCCCAATGACCATCCGCACGGTGGTGGTGAGGGTAAGGCTCCTGTTGGACGTTCCGGTCCATGTACTCCTTGGGGCAAGCCTGCACTGGGCTATAAGACGAGAAAGAAGAATAAGCAGTCGAATAAGATGATCATCCGTCGCAGGGATGGCAAAGCGCTGGCTAAGTAATTAGGCCGGACGCAGACAATAAGGAGGTAAAAGCTAGTGTCACGTTCATTAAAAAAGGGACCATTTGCGGACGCTCATCTTCTGAAGAAGATTGATGCGATGAATGAGTCCGGAGATAAATCAGTAATTAAAACCTGGTCACGCCGTTCTACTATCTTTCCGAGCTTTGTAGGACATACAATTGCTGTTCACGATGGAAGAAAGCATGTGCCGGTATATGTGACAGAGGATATGGTAGGCCATAAGCTGGGTGAGTTTGTAATGACGAGAACTTATAAAGGTCATGGCAAGGACGAAAAAAGAGGTTAAAAAGCGTCGTGAGAAACCGACGCTTCCAAGAACAGCTTTGCTGTTCTTGCTCCGCATTGTCTCGAGCAAGCTCGAGCCATTGGAAGTTTGCAAAGCAAACTTCGGAAAATTTTGTTTCAAATGTATGAAAGGAGGTTTCTGAGAAGTGGCTAAAGGACATAGATCACAGATCAAGAAAGAAAGAAACCAGAACAAAGATACAAGACCATCTGCTAAGTTGTCACATGCCAGAATTTCTGCCCAGAAGGCAGGGTTCGTACTGGATGCGATCCGCGGCAAGGATGTACAGACAGCACTTGGTATTTTGGAATATAATCCAAGATATGCGTCTTCAGTAATCAAGAAACTGCTGAATTCCGCAGTGGCTAATGCTGAGAATAACAACGGCATGAACCCGGAAAATCTTTATATTGATGAGTGTTTTGCAAACAAAGCGACCACAATGAAGAGAATCAGACCAAGAGCGCGTGGTATGGCTTACCGCATCGAGAAGAGAACATGTCATATTACCATAATCTTGAATGAAAGATAATGAAAGGAGATTAAGATGGGACAAAAAGTAAATCCACACGGCCTGAGAGTCGGCGTTATCAAAGACTGGGAATCCAGATGGTATGCAGATCCTGAGGAATTCTCCGACAACTTAGTTGAAGATTATAAAATCCGTGAATTCTTAAAGAAGGAATTATATCACGCAGGGATCTCCAAGATTGAGATTGAGAGAACTGCAGATCGTGTAAAGGTACTGGTATATACTGCTAAACCCGGCGTAGTGATCGGTAAGGGCGGTTCCGAGATTGAGAAGCTGAAAGGAAAGCTCGCTTCTTATTCGGCAAAGAAGGTACTGGTGGACATCAAAGAGGTGAAGAGGCCGGACAGCGATGCCCAGCTGGTGGCAGAAAATATTGCACAGCAGCTTGAAAACCGTATTTCTTTCCGCCGCGCCATGAAATCCTGTATGGGACGCGCCATGAAAGCGGGGGCAAAGGGGATCAAGACTGCCTGCTCCGGACGGCTTGGCGGAGCAGATATGGCACGTACGGAATTTTACAGCGAAGGAAACATTCCGCTGCAGACACTGCGTGCAGACATTGACTATGGTTTTGCAGAAGCAAATACAACGTATGGTAAGATTGGTGTGAAGGCATGGATCTACCATGGTGAAGTACTTCCAACCAAAGGCGGAAAAAACGCCAAGGCTACTTCAAAGGAAGGGAGCGATAAATAATGTTAATGCCTAAGAGAGTAAAACGTCGTAAACAGTTTCGCGGCTCCATGAGAGGAAAAGCGTTACGAGGAAATAAGATCAGTTATGGAGAATTTGGTCTTGTGGCTGCCGAGCCGGCATGGATCCGTTCCAATCAGATCGAGGCAGCGCGTATTGCCATGACACGTCATACGAAGCGTGGCGGTAAGGTGTGGATCAAGATTTTCCCTGATAAGCCGGTTACGAAGACACCAGCCGAAACCCGAATGGGTAAAGGTAAAGGTGCCCTGGAGTACTGGGTTGCCGTTGTTAAGCCCGGCCGCGTTATGTTTGAGATTGCCGGCGTGCCGGAAGAGACAGCCAGAGAAGCGCTGAGACTGGCTATGCACAAGCTGCCGATCAAATGTAAGATTGTTTCCCGTGCGGACTTAGAAGGAGGTGCAGGCAGTGAAGAGTAAGGAATTTTTGAGCGGAATCGCAGGAATGTCACTGGCCGAATTAAATGATGAGTTAGTCGCTGCCAAGAAGGAGTTATTTAACCTTAGATTCCAGAACGCAACAAACCAACTTGACAATACAAGCAGAATTAAAGAAGTCAGAAGAAACATTGCTCGTATCCAGACAGCGATGTCGAAAGAACAGAAAGCAGCAAACTAAGCTGAGGAAAGGAGGATTTTGTTGTGGAAAGAAATCTTAGAAAGACCCGTACAGGTAAAGTTGTGAGCAACAAGATGGATAAGACCATCGTGGTAGCAGTAGTAGACAACGTGAAACATCCCCTCTACGGAAAGATTGTAAAGAGAACTTACAAACTGAAGGCTCATGATGAGAACAATGAGTGCAATATTGGCGATAGAGTTAAGGTTATGGAGACAAGACCGCTGTCCAAGGACAAGAGATGGAGACTTGTTGAAATTATAGAAAAAGCCCGGTAATAAGCCCGGCTTTAGCCAGATCAAGCATTTGGCCTCAATAATTGAAACTCAGGAAAGGAGTATTTGTTATGGTACAGCAGGAAACCAGACTTAAGGTTGCTGATAACACAGGAGCAAAGGAATTACTGTGTATCCGTGTTCTTGGCGGTTCTGTTAGAAGATATGCGGCTGTTGGCGATATCATCGTTGCTACGGTTAAAGATGCAACACCAGGCGGAGTTGTAAAGAAGGGTGATGTGGTAAAGGCAGTCGTAGTTCGTACGGTTAAAGAAATCCGTCGTCCAGACGGTTCTTATATTCGTTTTGATGAGAATGCAGCAGTTATCATCAAGGATGATAAGACTCCGAGAGGAACTCGTATTTTCGGACCGGTAGCTAGAGAGTTAAGAGAAAAACAATTTATGAAGATTGTTTCCTTAGCGCCAGAAGTATTATAAGGAGGTGTCCCTAAGTGGCAACATCAAAGATCAAAAAAGGTGATACCGTTCGCGTTATTGCCGGTGTAGATAAAGGGAAAGAAGGAAAGGTCCTTGAGGTGAAGGACGGTAAGGTAAAGGTTGAGGGCATCAATATGGTAAAGATGCATGTAAAGCCTAACCAGACCAATACCAAGGGCGGCATCGTGGATAAGGAAGCGTTCTTCGATGTATCAAATGTAATGTATGTTGTGGACGGTCAGGTTACCCGTGTCGGTTTCAAGATGGAAGAGGGTAAGAAGAAAGTCCGTTATGCCAAAAAAACAGGCGCTGTTATTGATTAATAGAGAGAGGAGGTACTGTTAGGATGGCCAGATTAAAAGAGACATATTTAAACGAGATCGTCGATGCGATGATGAAGAAGTTTGAGTATAAAAATGTTATGCAGGTACCAAAGCTCGAGAAGATCGTGATCAATATGGGCGTTGGTGAAGCAAAAGATAATTCCAAGGTTTTGGATACAGCAATCAGTGATCTTGAGATCATCACAGGTCAGAAAGCTGTTGTAACAAGAGCAAAGAAATCCGTTGCGAACTTTAAACTTCGTGAGGGACAGCCAATCGGATGTAAGGTTACACTTCGTGGAAAGAAGATGTATGAATTCGCGGATCGCCTGATCAACCTTGCACTTCCGCGGGTACGTGACTTCCGTGGCGTGAATCCAAATGCTTTTGATGGTCGTGGAAATTACGCTCTTGGCATTAAAGAGCAGTTGATCTTCCCTGAGATTGAGTACGATAAGGTAGACAAGGTGAGAGGTATGGATATCATCTTCGTTACTACCGCTCAGACAGATGAAGAAGCACGTGAACTCTTGGCACAGTTTGGTATGCCGTTTAAGAAATAGTTAGGAGGTAATTTCATGGCTAAAAAGTCTTTGAAGATTAAGCAGCAGCGTAAACCAAAGTTCTCTACCAGAGCGTACACTCGCTGCAAGATTTGTGGACGTCCACACGGATATCTGAGAAAATACGGAATCTGCAGAATCTGCTTCCGTGAATTAGCTTACAAGGGCCAGATTCCTGGCGTTAAAAAAGCGAGTTGGTAAAGGAGGAAACCGAGAATGACGATGAGTGATCCTATTGCAGATATGCTTACAAGAATCCGTAATGCAAATACTGCAAAACATGATACAGTTGATATTCCTTCTTCCAAAATGAAGGTTTCGATTGCGGAGATCCTTTTGAAGGAAGGATATATCAAGAACTTTGAAGTAGTAGAGGTAGATGGTTTCAAATCCATTCATATGACACTAAAATATGGCAGGGACAAGAATGAGAAGATCATTTCCGGTCTGAAGAGAATCTCTAAGCCGGGACTCCGCGTGTACGCAGGCACCGATGAGCTTCCCACCGTGCTTGGCGGTCTTGGAATCGCTATTATTTCTACAAATAAAGGCGTGATGACAGATAAGCAGGCACGCAAAGAAAACGTGGGCGGGGAAGTACTTGCTTTCGTTTGGTGAATGCCCGCGTGCAGGCGATTGCTTTAGCAATCGGATGCTGTCTTGTATGTCTTGTAACTGTAAATATATATATTTCCGAAATAGGAGGTAACGGCATGTCACGAATTGGAAGAATGCCTATCGCGGTACCTGCAGGCGTAACTGTAGATATTGCAGAAAATAATCAGGTGACGGTGAAAGGTCCAAAGGGAACTCTGGAGAGAGTGCTTCCCGCTGAGATGACCATTACAAGAGAGGGCGAGGAGATCACAGTGACCCGTCCTAACGATTTAAAGAAGATGAAATCCCTTCATGGTCTGACAAGAACACTGATCTACAATATGATCGTAGGTGTGACGGAAGGATATGAGAAGAAACTGGAAGTAAACGGCGTTGGTTACCGTGCGGTAAAGCAGGGTAAGAAGCTGACCCTTTCCCTGGGATATTCCCACCCGGTAGAGATGGAAGATCCGGAAGGAATTGAGGTTACCGTGGACGGTCAGAACCTTATTATTGTCAAGGGAATCGATAAAGAGAAGGTCGGCCAGTATGCCGCTGAGATCCGTGAGAAGAGAGCACCGGAGCCATATAAGGGCAAAGGTATCAAATATGTAGATGAAGTGATCCGGCGTAAAGTTGGTAAGACTGGTAAGAAATAGAAAGGAGTAATTAAGAATGGTTAGTAAGAAGGTTAGAAGCGAAGTTCGCAAAAATAAACATAGAAGAATACGCAGCCGTTTGTCTGGTACTCCTGAGAAACCACGTTTGTCTGTGTTCCGCAGCAATAAGCATATGTATGCACAGGTAATTGATGATGTAGCTGGTAATACAATTGTTTCTGCGTCCACCCTTCAGTCAGAGGTAAAAGACGGCCTGGAGAAGACAAATGATATCACCGCTGCCGGCAAGCTTGGCGAAGTGATTGCTAAAAAGGCACTGGATAATGGTATCAAGACAGTCGTGTTTGACCGTGGCGGTTATATTTATCAGGGTAAAGTGAAAGCACTGGCAGATGCAGCAAGAGAAGCTGGTCTGGAATTCTAGTAAGGAGGAGAACACATGAAACGTGAGATTATTGATGCTAGTCAGTTTGAATTAGAAGATAAAGTAGTATCAATCAAACGTGTTACCAAAGTTGTTAAGGGCGGTCGTAATATGCGTTTCACGGCACTTGTCGTTGTAGGCGACGGCAACGGACACGTTGGTGCAGGTTTAGGTAAGGCAACAGAAATCCCGGAAGCGATCCGTAAAGGGAAAGAAGCTGCAACAAAGGCTCTGATCGAAGTACCTCTGGATGAGAACCGCAGTATCCCTCATGATTTTATTGGCAAATTTGGAAGTGCTTCCGTATTGATGAAGAAGTCTCCAGAAGGTACCGGTATCATCGCAGGTGGTCCTGCCCGTGCCGTACTTGAGCTGGCTGGATTCAAAAATATCCGTACGAAGTCTCTTGGCTCCCGTAATAAGCAGAACGTAGTTCTTGCGACCATCGCGGGACTGAAAGAGCTGAAGACTCCGGAGGAAGTAGCAAAGCTTCGCGGTATTTCCGTAGAAGAAGTTCTGGGCTAGGAGGTGCAGAGAAATGGCAGATAAATTGAGGATTACTTTAGTGAAATCGACAATCGGTGCGATTCCAAAGCACAGAAAAACGGTGGAGGCTCTTGGACTCAGAAAATTAAATAAAACCGTAGAAATGCCTGATAACGCAGCGACACGCGGACAGATCCAGCAGATCAGACATTTGGTTAAGGTGGAAGAAATCTAATCAGGGAGGTGCAGAGAATGAATTTATCAGAATTGAAACCGGCGGCAGGCTCAAAACAGAGCAATGCCTTTAGAAAAGGCCGCGGACACGGTTCAGGAAATGGTAAGACTGCCGGCAAAGGCCATAAGGGCCAGAAAGCCCGTTCCGGTGCTCCGAGACCCGGTTTTGAGGGCGGCCAGCTGCCATTATATATGAGATTGCCGAAGAGAGGCTTTACAAACATCAATAGTAAAGATATCGTCGGGATCAATGTGGAGCTTCTGAACGCCTTCGATGACGGTGCCGAGGTAACAGTGGAGGCACTGGTTGAGAAGGGTATTGTAAAAAATCCGAAAGACGGAGTAAAGATTCTTGGAAATGGAGAGTTAACCAAAAAGCTTGATGTAAAAGTAAATGCCTATAGTGCAGGCGCTGCTGAGAAGATTCAGGCTGCTGGTGGAAAAGCAGAGGTGATCTAATGTTAACAACGATTCAGAATGCGTTAAAGACGAAAGAGATCCGCACAAAGCTTCTGTATGTCCTTTTTGCCCTGATCGTTGTCCGGATCGGCTGTAATATTCCGGTTCCCGGCGTGGACGCACAGGTAATACAGGAGATGTTCAGTGACAATCAGGCGCTGGGATTTCTGGATGTCATGACCGGTGGATCATTTTCAAGAATGTCCATCTTCGCATTGAACATTACACCGTATATCACAGCGTCCATTATTTTACAGCTTCTCACCATCGCTATTCCCCGTCTTGAGGAAATGCAGAAGGATGGAGAGGATGGACGCAAGAAGATAAACGAATATACCAGATACCTTTCAATCGTTCTGGCAGTGATCGAGGGTGTGGCAATCATTATCGGATTCCGCAACCAGAATCTTTTTACCGACGGCGGATATGTGCCGTTGATCGTCGCTGTCGTTGCCCTGACCGCAGGTGCGGCCTTCCTGATGTGGCTCGGTGAGCAGATCACGGAGAAGGGAGTGGGAAATGGTATTTCCATTATCCTGTTGATCAATATCGTGGCGCGTATTCCAAGCGATCTGTCAAATCTGTATACCACATACATTGCCGGGGCTGCCAATATTACAAATGCCATTGTGGCAGGTGTGATCATTCTGGCAATTATACTGGCCATGTTTGTCTTTATCGTGTGGCTGCAGGATGGAGAGAGAAGGATTCCGGTACAGTATGCAAAGAAAATCCAGGGGAGAAAGGTGGCTGGCGGACAGTCAACCCATATTCCGCTGAAGGTGAATACGGCGGGGGTAATTCCCGTAATCTTTGCGAGTTCCATGATGTCGCTTCCGGTGGTGATCGCCAGCTTCGCCGGCATTCAGCCGGCCACTGGACCGAATGCAACAGTATTCCAGAAACTTCTGACTGTCTGCAATCAGAGCGACTGGTGCAAGATCGGAAGCTGGGGAGAGTTTAAATACTCACTGGGATTACTTGTCTATATTGTATTAGTAATCTTCTTTGCGTATTTCTATACCTCAGTTACCTTTAACCCCCTTGAGATTTCCAACAATATGAAGAAACAGGGCGGCTTTATTCCCGGTATCCGTCCGGGTAAGCCTACCACAGATTATCTGACTTCCGTGCTGAACAGTATCGTATTCCTGGGAGCGATTGGAATGGTTATTGTCTGTGTACTTCCCATCTTCTTCTCCGGTGCATTTGGAGCGGATGTTTCATTCAGTGGTACGTCGCTCATCATCGTAGTAGGCGTTGTGATCGAGACACTGAAGCAGATCGAGTCTCTGGTTCTGGTGCGCCATTATAAGGGATTCCTTGGAAACTAATTCATATGCCGTGTCCAGCGGCAGGAAAAAAATAGATGACCGCCTGCCAGAATTGTACTGGTGGGAGGTCTCTTATCGCTTTTATTTAAGAAAGGATGTGTAGTATGAAAATCGTAATGTTAGGTGCTCCGGGTGCCGGAAAAGGTACTCAGGCAAAGATGATTTCTGAGAAGTACGGGATTCCCCATATTTCCACAGGAGATATTTTTCGGGCGAATATTAAGGAAAACACCGAGCTGGGTCAGAAAGCAAAGGGGTATATGGATAAGGGCCTCCTTGTCCCGGATGAGCTGGTAGTGGATCTGGTAGTAGACCGTCTCGCCCAGGATGATGCAAAGAAGGGCTATGTACTGGACGGCTTTCCAAGAACAATCCCGCAGGCGGAGGCTCTCACCGACGCTCTGGCAAAGATTGGCGAGAAGCTGGATTATGCCATTGATGTGGATGTACCGGATGAAAATATCGTAACCCGTATGTCCGGCAGACGTGCCTGTGTAAAATGCGGCGGAACATATCATGTAAAATATAATCCCACAAAGACAGAGGGAATCTGTGACGCCTGCGGCGGGGAATTGATTCTTCGTGATGATGACAAGCCGGAGACCGTTCAGCAGAGATTGAGCGTATACCATGAGCAGACACAGCCTCTGATCGATTACTATACCAAAGAGGGAATTTTGAAAGAGGTTGACGGCACGGTGGATCTGAATGACGTATTTGCAGCAATTGTCACAATACTGGAAAAATAATTATGGCAGTGACGATCAAATCGGAACGGGAAATTCAGTATATGCGGGATGCCGGAAAGATCCTGGCTGAGGTTCACGAGAAACTGGCCGAGGCTATTGAACCGGGTATCACCACCTGGGATATTGACAAGAAGGGGGAAGAGCTGATCCGCGGCGCGGGCTGCATTCCCTCCTTCAAGGGGTATCAGGGATATCCGGCATCTATATGCGTGTCCATCAATGATGAGGTTGTCCACGGGATTCCCAGCCGGGAGCACCGCCTTTTTGCGGGAGATATTGTCAGTCTGGACGCCGGGGTCATCTATCAGGGATATCAGTCAGACGCTGCCAGAACTCATGGTGTCGGCGCGGTCGATTCGGAGACACAGCGCCTGATGGATGTGACGAAAGAGAGTTTTTTCCAGGGAATCAGATATGCAAGAGCAGGATGTCATCTTTATCAGATCTCATCTGCCATCCAGAATTATGTAGAGAAAAACGGGTTTTCCGTTGTCCGTGCCCTGGTGGGACATGGAATCGGGAGAGAGATGCATGAGGAGCCGCAGATTCCCAATTTTAAACCTGCGTTTCGGCGGGGAATCCGGCTGCGTCCAGGTATGACGCTGGCCATTGAGCCTATGGTGAATGCGGGGGGCTATGACGTCTGGATGCTGGAGGATGACTGGACCATTGTAACACAGGATGGCAGACGGTCCGCTCATTATGAGAATACAGTATTGATCACGGAAGGTGATCCTGAAATCTTATCATTGTTATAAACGTGTATGAATGGAGGTAAAAATGTCAAAATCAGATGTTATTGAAATCGAGGGAACAGTAGTTGAAAAATTGCCAAACGCAATGTTTCAGGTGGAATTGGAAAATGGTCACAAGGTCCTGGCGCATATAAGCGGAAAACTCCGTATGAACTTTATCCGCATTCTGCCGGGCGACAAAGTAACACTGGAGCTGTCCCCGTATGATCTGACCAAAGGCAGGATCGTATGGCGGGATAAATAATCAGTTTTTATATATTCGTGTAAATAGAAATCTGTTACCAATTTTTATTAAATAAGCACTTGCAATCTGCAAAGCGCTATGTTATACTTTTAAGCGGACTTTTTTGAAAGGAGGGTATTACTGTGAAAGTTAGATCATCAGTAAAACCGATTTGCGAAAAATGCAAAGTCATTAAAAGAAAGGGTCGCGTCAGAATTATCTGCGAGAATCCGAAACACAAGCAAAGACAGGGCTAATGAATATATCGAGGACCGGAAGTATCGATGCTTCTGGTTATTTTCGTGTGAATAAATTCAAGTTCTTGCTTTCTGTGTTACAGTGCCGGAACCGTCATTAGACTGCCCGGCCGGCAGTTATACCGGCATTGTGATATCACAACGGTGAGCACTGTGGAATTCTCCGGTGGAGTTCCTTCTATATAAATAATAGGTAATTATTTGTCATGGGACAGACCGGTTCTTGTTTCACAGAGTTGTTGTGATTTAAAGCGGCTGCAAAGTGTTTGCAGGGCAAACACTTCGAAGAACGCATTGCGTTCTTCACAACAAGGGGCGGATAAAAGATCTGCGCCGAAAAATGCCAAAGGCATTTTTCATAGTAAGAGAAGTGTAAAACAAACACTTCGAAGAACGCATTGCGTTCTCTACGAAATCAGAAAAACTAAAATTTTAATGGAGGTGTAAAGCGCACATGGCTCGTATAAGCGGTGTAGATTTACCAAGGGAAAAACGTGTTGAAATAGGTCTTACCTATATTTACGGCATCGGTGTTGCCAGCTCAAGGAGAATCCTGGCTGAGGCAAATGTTGATCCGGATATCCGTTGTAAGGATCTGACGGATGAAGATGTTTCCAAGATTCGCGATGTCATTGATCGTACACAGACAGTAGAGGGTGATCTTCGCAGGGAAGTTGCCCTGAATATCAAGAGATTACAGGAAATTGGATGCTATAGGGGAATCCGCCACAGAAAGGGGCTTCCGGTTCGTGGCCAGAAGACAAAGACCAATGCCAGAACCCGCAAAGGTCCGAAACGTACTGTAGCAAACAAGAAGAAATAATATAGGAGGGTAAGACAATTGGCTAAACAAGTTGCAAAAAAAGTGACAAAAAAGCGTGTCAAAAAGAATATTGACCGCGGACAGGCACATATTCAGTCATCTTTTAATAATACGATCGTAACGCTGACAGATTTACAGGGAAATGCGATTTCCTGGGCAAGTGCAGGCGGACTTGGATTCCGTGGTTCCAAAAAGTCCACTCCCTATGCGGCTCAGATGGCAGCAGAGACAGCAGCCAAGGCTGCCCTGCCTCATGGACTGAAATCAGTAGAGGTAATGGTCAAGGGACCAGGCTCCGGAAGAGAAGCAGCAATCCGTGCAATCCAGGCCTGCGGTATTGAAGTGACGAGTATCCAGGATGTCACACCGGTTCCGCATAATGGGTGCAGACCGCCGAAGCGCAGAAGAGTATAGAAAGCCAAAGAATTGGCTAGGCCAATGAATTGGCTTGGGAAATTCGTACAAGAGTACAAATTTCGGACTGTAATTAGATTTGATTTTATATAGGAGGAATTTAGAATGGCTAGAGATATGACGCCTGTTTTGAAAAGATGCCGATCCCTGGATCTGGATCCGGTATATCTGGGAATCGATAAAAAGTCCAAGAGAAACGCCAGGACCGGAAAGAAACTCAGCGAGTACGGACAGCAGCTGAGAGAGAAACAGAAAGCAAAGTTTATTTACGGAGTGCTTGAGAAACCATTCCGCAATTATTTTGCAAAGGCGCAGAAGCTTAAATATGGAACGACAGGTGACAACCTGATGATTCTTCTGGAACTGAGACTGGATAACGTTATGTTCCGTCTTGGATTCGCCAGAACGAGAAAAGAGGCAAGACAGATCGTTGATCATAAACATGTACTGGTAAACGGCAAAGCGGTAAATATCCCATCCTATCAGTTAAAGGCTGGCGATGTAATCGAGATCAAAGAAAAATTTAAAGGAGCACAGAGATATAAGGATATCCTTGAGGTGACCGGCGGCAGACTTGTTCCTGCATGGCTGGAAGCGGACCAGGAAGCCTTATCCGGAACGGTTAAAACGATCCCTACAAGGGCGGAGATCGATGTTCCGGTGAACGACGTGCTTATTGTGGAGTTGTACTCTAAGTAATTAAGTAAACCCAAAAGGAGGGTCCAGGAGTGTTTGAATTTGAAAAACCGAGAATTGAAATTGCCGAAATTTCAGAAGATAAGAAATATGGACGTTTTATAGTAGAACCACTTGAAAGAGGATACGGAACTACTTTGGGTAATTCTTTGAGAAGGATCATGCTTTCATCCTTGCCTGGCACGGCTGTGAGCCAGATAAAGATTGATGGCGTGGTACATGAGTTCAGCTCAGTCCCTGGAGTAAAAGAGGACGTGACAGAGATCGTCATGAATATCAAGAACCTGGCAATCAGGAACAGCAGCGCGGACCTGAACACTCCCAAGATGATGTATATTGATGCTCATGGTGAGGGAGTTGTGACGGCAGCGGACATTAAGTGTGACGCCGATCTGGAGATTGTAAACTCCGATCAGGTTATCGCTACACTGAACGGTGGTTCGGACTGCAAGCTTTATATAGAGATGACAGTGACGAATGGCCGCGGTTATGTGAGTTCAGACAAAAACAAGCGGGAAGATATGGCGATTGATGTGATTCCTATTGATTCCATTTATACTCCGATCGAAAGGGTAAACATTAAGATTGAGAATACACGAGTTGGTCAGATAACAGACTTTGACAAACTGACACTGGATGTACTGACAAATGGTACACTGGAGCCGGATGAGGCAGTCAGCCTTGCAGCAAAGGTATTGAGCGAGCATCTGAATTCCTTTATTGATCTGTCAGAGAAGGCAAAGATGGCAGAGATTATTGTAGAGAAGGAAGAGGATGAATCACAGAAGGTAATGGACATGAACATTGATGAGCTGGAGCTCTCTGTCCGTTCCTACAACTGCCTGAAGAGAGCGGGCATCAATACAGTAGAGGAGCTGACAAACAAAACGGCAGAAGATATGATGAAGGTTCGCAATTTAGGACGCAAGTCCCTGGAGGAAGTGCTGGCTAAATTAAAAGAACTTGGTTTGTCTCTCAGTATGGGAGAATCTGAATAATAGTATGAACAAGGAGGAAAGATAATGGCAGGCTATAGAAAACTCGGAAGAACTTCCAGCCAGAGAAAAGCTTTGCTGAGAAATCAGGTAACAAATCTGCTGTATCATGGCAAGATTGTGACAACAGAAGCAAAAGCAAAAGAGATCCGGAAGATCGCTGAACATATGATCGCGCTGGCAGTTCGTGAGAGAGATAATTATGAAGTAGTAACTGTTCAGGCTAAGGTGCCTCAGAAAGATAAGGACGGAAAGAGAGTAAAAGAAGTTGTAGATGGCAAGAAGGTGACAGTATTTGATACTGTGGACAAAGAGATTAAGAAAGACAGCCCGTCCAGACTTCATGCAAGACGTCAGATGAAGAAGATGCTCTATACAGTAAAAGAAGTTCCTGCCGCCACAGCAGGCCGGAAAAAGGGAACAAAAGAAATTGACGTCACAAACCTTCTCTTTGATGAGATTGCTCCCAAGTATGCAGACCGCAATGGTGGTTATACAAGAATCATCAAGATCGGACCGCGCAAGGGCGATGCAGCAATGGAAGTTGTGATTGAGTTAGTATAAGGTGATATGAAGGGGACTGTCGGTTAAGACAGTCCTTTATATCTATAGAAGGGGGCAGACAGCAGTGATTCGTGCGGAGCATGTTACATTTGACTACATAAGACGGGATAATGAGGATAATGTGATTGCAGTGGAAACGGCCGTCAATGATGTCTCCTTTCAGGTAAAGCCGGGAGATTTTACGGCGATCCTGGGTCATAACGGTTCCGGGAAGTCTACGATGGCAAAGCATATCAACGCATTATTGGTTCCGGAGTCCGGTACGGTATTTGTGGATAATATTGATACCTCCCAAGCTGAAATGGTATGGGAGATCCGCCAGAGGGTCGGAATGGTATTTCAAAACCCGGATAACCAGATTGTTTATAATGTCGTGGAAGAGGATGTGGGCTTTGGGCCGGAAAATCTCGGCGTCCCCACAGAGGAAATATGGAAGAGGGTAGACGAGTCGCTTTCCAGGGTCGGTATGCTGCATGCCCGAAAGGAATCCCCGAACAATCTGTCCGGCGGACAGAAACAGAGGGTGGCAATTGCCGGTATTCTAGCCATGAAGCCAAAGTGCATCGTATTGGATGAGGCCACGGCAATGCTTGATCCGGTGGGCAGAAGAGAGGTTCTTCAGGCGGTCACGGATCTAAACCGGAAGGAAAATATTACGGTGCTCTGGATTACACATCATATGGAAGAAGTAGTGGCGGCGGACAGAGTGATTGTAATGGATAGAGGCCGTGTCGTTATGGAAGGAACGCCCCGGGACATATTTTCCCAGGTAGAGACGATGCAGCGCTGTCATCTGGATGTTCCCCAGGTTACGAGACTGGCTTATGAGCTGCGAAAAAGAGGGATGCGGATTCCAGGGGATATCCTGACAGTACAGGAACTGGTGGATGCGGCTGCCGGCTGCATCCGGGGGCAGGAGGCGTTCATATGATCATAGTAAATGAGCTGGAGCATATATACGGAAGGGGTACGGCCTTTGAGAAGAGAGCTCTGCATCATGTCAATTTAAAGATTGACCGGGGAGAACGGATCGGACTCATCGGGCATACCGGTTCGGGGAAATCCACATTGATCCAGCATTTTAACGGACTTCTGAAACCATCTTCCGGCAGTATTTTCTTTGACGGAGAGGATATTTTTGATAAGGATTATTCGCTGAAAAAACTCAGAAGCAGGGTCGGCCTTGTATTTCAGTATCCCGAACACCAGCTGTTCGAGAGCACGGTGATAGAAGATGTCAAATTCGGTCCCCGAAATATCGGAATGGAGGATCTCCAGGCGGATCTTCACGCCTTTGAGGCGCTGAAGCAGGTGGGGATCGGTCAGGAGCTGCTGGACGTCTCTCCCCTGGAATTATCCGGCGGCCAGAAGCGCCGTGTGGCCATCGCCGGTGTTCTGGCGATGGAGCCGGAGGTGCTCATCCTGGATGAGCCCACTGCCGGGCTTGATCCCCAGGGCAGGGATGAGATCTTCCGACTCGTGGAGGAGCTTCATAAGACACGCGGGATTACCGTGATTATCGCCTCCCACAGCATGGAGGACATGGCGCGGTATGTGGACAGGCTGATTGTGATGAGCCAGGGGACTGTGAGATACGATGGAAGGGCGGAAGAGGTTTTCTCACATTACAGGGAGCTGGAGAAGATCGGGCTGATGGCGCCGCAGGTCACTTATGTAATGGAGGGGCTGGCGGAACGGGGAATCTCCCTGCCCCACAATGCCATCACCATAGAGCAGGCAGTGGACAGTATACTCCGTGCGGCGGGAAAGGAAGTCTGAATTATGTTACGGGATATCACCATCGGACAATTTTATCCTGTGGAATCACCGGTGCACCGGCTGGATCCCCGGGTCAAGGTAGTGGCAGTTCTGGTCTACCTTATTTCACTCTTTATCTTCAGCAGCTTTACCGGGTATATCGTCGTGACGCTGTTTCTTGTGTCTGTGATCATAATGTCCAGAGTGCCCTTTTCTTATATCGTAAAGGGGCTGAGACCGATCCTGATCCTGCTGCTGTTTACCGCTTTCTTTCATATTTTCTGGACTAGGGGAGATATTGCCTTTCAGTGGCGTTTTATTACGGTTACGTGGCAGGGGCTGCGCAAGGGGCTCTTTATGTCCATGAGGCTCATTTACCTGATTATCGGTTCTTCCATGCTGACCTATACAACTACGCCAAACCAGCTGACAGATGCCATAGAATCCCTGTTAAAGCCGCTGGAGGCGCTGCGGGTTCCGGTACATGACTTCGCCATGATGATGTCGCTGGCGCTGCGGTTTATACCGATACTGCTGGATGAGGCAAACCGGATTATTAACGCCCAGAGTGCCAGGGGAGCGGATTTTGATGAGGGTACTCTTTGGAAGAGAATGAAGGCCATGGTGTCCATTCTGGTTCCGCTGCTGGTATCCTCGGTGCGGCGCGCCTACGATCTGGCCATGGCCATGGAATCCCGCTGCTATCATGGCGGCGAGGGGAGGACGAAGATGAAGCCGCTGCAGTACCGGACAGTGGACAAGACAGTATATGGAGTTCTAGTGATTTATTTTGTGCTGGTGGTGGTTGTCACCAGTTATTTCAGGATATAGAAATGGAGTGTGTGATGAAACGGATCCGACTGACCATTGCCTATGACGGCACCGGCTACTGCGGCTGGCAGATTCAGAAAAATGCCGTGACGGTGCAGGAGGAGCTGGAAAAGGCGCTGTGCCGCCTTCTGGGAAAGGAAACTGAGGTGACCGGCGCCAGCCGGACAGATTCCGGCGTCCATGCGATGGGTAATGTAGCCGTGTTTGACACAGATACCCGGATTCCCCCGGAGAAGATTGCCATAGCCCTGAATCATTTTCTGCCGGAAGATATCCGGATACAGAAATCCGAGGAGGTGGCGGATGATTTTCATCCGCGGTACTGTGAGAGCGAAAAGACCTATGAATATACTATCCTGAATACGCCTATCGGGATTCCGGTGCGGAACCGTTACAGCTTCCATGTCTGCCGCCCTCTGGACCTCTGTGCCATGCAGGAGGCGGCAGGGATTCTTGTGGGAACCCATGATTTTTCTGCCTTCTGTTCCGCCGGGAGCCAGGTGAAGAGTAAGGTGCGCACAGTTCTGGAAACAACGGTGGAAGAGAGGGCGGCGCCGGCCGGCCGGGAGATTGTCATCCGGGTCAGGGGGAACGGATTTCTCTATAATATGGTCCGCATTATCGCGGGGACGCTGATCGAGGTGGGGCAGACAAGAAGAACCGTGGCGTCGGTGGAAGAGGCAGTCCGTTCGGGGGAGCGGGATAAGGCAGGCCCCACTGCTCCGGCGCGCGGCCTGATGTTAATGGAAATTAGGTATTGACAGAAAAATGGGAATATTATATAATATGATACTGTGACGTGAAAAATACCCGATCCAATGCCCCGGTAAGGTATTTTTAACATAAAGATATTGAAAACCGAAACCGGCCCCGGTCTTACGGACAGAGACTGACAGGCTGGCAGACAGAATTAAGGAGGATCCCCAGGATGAAAAGTTTTATGGCAAATCCATCCAAAGTGGAAAGAAAATGGTATGTGGTAGACGCCGAGGGAAAGACTTTGGGACGTCTTGCATCCGAGGTAGCGAATGTATTAAGAGGAAAGAAGAAACCTATCTATACACCTCATATTGACACCGGTGATTATGTGATCGTAGTAAATGCGGAGAAAGTAAAGACAACTGGTAAAAAGCTGGATCAGAAAAAATACTATCACCACTCTGAGTACGTTGGTGGTATGAAAGAAGCTACCTTAAAGGAAATGCTTCAGAAGAAACCGGAATTTGTTATTACTCACGCAGTAAAAGGCATGCTTCCCAAAGGACCGCTTGGCCGTCAGATGCTTACAAAGCTTCATGTATATGCAGGACCAGAGCACAAACACGAAGCTCAGAAGCCGGAAGCTATGGAAATTTAAGAGGGTTTTAGAAAGGAGAAGTAACATTGGCTAGTTCAACATTTTATGGAACAGGAAGAAGAAAATCCAGCGTTGCCCGCGTATACATTACACCGGGAACTGGTAAAGTGACCATCAATAAAAAAGATATGGACGATTACTTTGGTCTTGAGACCCTTAAGATCATCGTTCGTCAGCCGCTGGAGGCGACAAATACAGCGGATAAATATGATGTAAAGGTAAATGTCCGCGGCGGTGGGTTTACCGGTCAGGCAGGCGCGATCCGTCATGGTCTCGCCCGCGCATTGAATAAGGCAGATGAAGATTTCAGACCGATCCTTAAGAAAGCAGGCTATCTTACCCGTGATTCCCGTATGAAGGAGAGAAAGAAATATGGACTGAAGAAAGCCCGCAGGGCACCACAGTTCAGCAAACGATAATTACAAGATAATTAAAGAGATTAAAAAGGCCCTTGAAAGTCCAGTATTTTCAAGGGTTTTCTTTATGTATATGTTTTCTGAAATTGTGGTAAAAAGCGCTGAATTTTGAAGCGTAGCACACACACAGCACACAAACGAGAGCGTAAAAACCATGTGTCTTGCGTAAGAATTTTGTATAATGAGGTTATCAAAGAAAAGGCGGTGTTTTTATGGATAGAACAGCGTATACACCCTTTGATACGGTTTTATGGGCAGCAGTCTATTACTTCCCGACGGTTTGCCTTAACGGAAATTTTTCTTAAATTTATCCGGGGAGTATGCTATATTATAGATACAAAAGAGGAAGCAACCGCCCGCAAAGTGGTTGACCTCCAAGATTAGACATAAGCCTACCTGTACCGGTCAAGTAACAAGGCAGGCTTATTTATTTTCACTTGTTGTTCTTATCAATATTGGTACTATGTCAAGAAAAAGTTTCACAGACTCGCTTTTTTCGCCGCCAGCCGTCGTCCCTGCGCCCGCTTGATTGCCCTTACCTTTTTGCTTGTTGGAATTATCCCAAACCCTCTTGAAAACCCTCTCACTACCACAACACCGCACAGGGCGTTTTTGACGAAGTTTTGAGAAAAATTCTTCAAAAAGATTTCCTTGCTTCTTAATACGGGGGAGTTACAGAAATGCCAAATAAAAGGATAAAATTTCCGTTATGGATAGGGATTTACAAGTTGCCATAAAACATTTATCTCTAAACCTCATTGACAAGAGGAAATACACGCTATATAATTAAACTGTAAGTTTAATTATTGCAAGGAGGAACACATGGGACGAAGAAAGAAAGAGCCTAGAAGCGTACACCGGGAAAACATAGTGTCTGCGGCATCCGCTTTGTTTATGGAAAGGGGGATTGCCGCGACTTCTATGGACGAAATAGCGAAAGCCGCCGGATATAGTAAGGCAACATTATATGTATATTTTGAAAATAAGGAAGAGATTGTCGGCATTTTGGTATTAAACAGTATGAAGAAACTTGACGACTATATATCTTCTGCGCTGATACAGCATGAAACCACAAAAGCAAGATATGACTATATCTGCCGCGGGCTGGTGCAGTATCAAGAGGAATTTCCTTTTTATTTCAAAATGGTATTGGATAAAATCAACATTGACTTTGAGAGCAAAAACTATCTGCCGGAAGAAAAGGAAACTTATCAAATCGGGGAAGAAATAAATGAAAAGATAAAAAACTTTTTGTTATCCGGCATGGAAAAGGGAGATTTACGAAGTGATTTGGAAATTATGCCTGCTATATTGAATTTTTGGGGTATGCTTTCCGGAATCATTCAACTTGCCGCTAACAAAGAAGAATATATTAAAAAGTCAATGGGTTTATCAAAAATAAAATTTTTGGAATATGGTTTTTCTCTTGTTTACCATTCGATTGCGACAAAGGGGTGATGATTATGAATGAAAAAAATTTGCTTGCCATTTTAGGCAGTCCTCATACAAACGGAACGACAGCCGCCATGTTAAATTTGGCAGTTCATAAAGCTGAACAGGCGGGATATGCTGTAACGAAAATCAATCTGTATGAAAAGGAACTTTCTTTCTGCACAGGCTGCCGGATTTGTATGGATACGCATATTTGCGTCCAGAAAGATGATATACAGGAAATTGCCCTGTTATTACATAAGAGTCAGCTTGTTATCCTTGCGGCCCCTGTCTATTGGGCGAATGTTCCGGCTCCTGTCAAAAACTTATTTGACCGATTGCTGGGAACGGCGATGGAAGAAACAGATACATTTCCAAAACCACGCTTACGGGGGAAGCAATATATGATTTTGACTTCCTGCAATACCCCCGCGCCCTTTTCGTGGATATTCGGACAGAGCAGAGGGGCGATCCGCAGTATGGACGAATTTTTCAAGATCGCAGGCATGAAAGCGGCGGGAAAAGTGGTGTGTGCAAATGCAAAGAATAAGAAAGCACTGTCTAAGCGGATAACAAAAAAGATTGAGAGGTGTCTGAAATGAAATTATCCCGAAAAAGAATCCTGTTGTTTACAGCAGTTCTTCTTTTCCTTATTGGTTTGACTTTTATGGCGGTTTATCTGAAAAGTGTGGCAGATTATAAAAGGGCAGTAAAAGAAACAACGTTTAGTAATTTAGATATTTCAAATGTTGCAGACGGAGTTTATACCGGAGAATATGATGTGGATTTTGTTTATGCCAAAGTAGAAGTAACCGTTCAAGCCGGAGTAATTACAAACATTGATATTCTGGAGCATAAAAATGGGCGTGGAAGCCGTGCAGAAGTTGTTGTAGACAGAATTGTTGAAGAACAGAAAATAGAAGTTGACACTGTATCGGGGGCAACAAATTCAAGCACTGTTATAAAGAAAGCTGTTGAAAATGCCCTAACGGGAGAAAGATAGAAAATGAACGGGAAAACAGTTTTCGCCCTCAATTTATTATGGGGATTGTTACGCAGTAGGAGGTATTTTTTTTCTTGATTTATGCGGCTTTGCGGGCGTTGAAATGGCGGAGTAAGGGTTTTGTCTGTATGCCCTCAAAAATGGCGTTCTATTGCGTAACTAAACTAAGCAATAAGTTATTTCCGTTATAATATAGAAAACAAAAGCAAAATATGATAAAATAGCAGATATTCTTGACCATTATTTTCAACAAGTTGGTATTAAACAATATATTGAAGAAAACCCAAATTATTATCAAGCATAAAATAATTTATCTTTACTATATTTAATGAAACTATCAGACTTATCAAAAGCCAGTTGATGATAAGTTAGTTTCTATACTTCCTTATCACCGTAAACCTCAGTATTTTCAAGGGTTTTTTCAAATTCCCGGGCAGTATTCAAGTATTAATAAGAAAGGCGGGAAAGAAAGAAGGATAGTAATGATTTTAAGTGTAAGCCGAAGAACCGACATTCCTAACTATTATTCGGAATGGTTTTTTAATAGAATAAAAGAAGGGTTCGTATATGTTAGAAACCCAATGAATGCACATCAGGTAAGTAAGATTGATATAACACCTGAAGTGGTGGATTGTATTGTGTTTTGGACAAAAAATCCGGAGGCGATGCTGAACAGACTGGATGAACTTGCTTCGTATGATTACTATTTTCAGTTTACACTGACTGGATATGGAAAAGACATGGAGTGTAATGTTCCGCACAAAAGAGAAAAAATGATTCCTATATTTCAGGAGTTATCAAAAAAAATTGGAATGAAAAGGGTAATATGGAGATATGACCCTATTATTTTTACAAAGAAATATACGCCGGAATATCATTTGAAAGTGTATGAGGAAACGGCAGCAGCCCTGAAAGGATACACCAAGAAATGTGTGATGAGCTTTGTTGATCTGTATGCGAAGAATAAGAAGAATATGGAGTTACTTGATTCATATGAGATTGACAATAATGAGTTGTCAGCATTTGCAAAGAAGATAGCCGGTATGGCAAAGAAGAATGGAATGACGATAGCAAGCTGTGCTGAGCGTATCGATTTGTCTGAGTGTGGTATTGAACACAACTGTTGTATTGATAAAACTCTTATTGAAGATATGATTGGATGCAGGCTTAACGCAGAGAAGGATAAAAATCAACGCGGGGAGTGTGGATGCATCGAAAGTATAGACATTGGGACGTATAATACATGTAACAATGGATGCAGATATTGTTATGCAAATTATAGGGAAGAAAGTGTTGTAAAGAATTGTGAAAAATACGCACCAGAGTCATCCATATTGTGTGGTGCGCTGGATGAGAACGATAAGATAACAGAGAGAAAAGTAAAATCGTTGAAAGAAAAGCAGTTAAGTATTTTTGATGTGGCAATTTTCTAGCTCAATGGCGTCATTGAGCTAGAGTAAAAAGGAGAAGATATATGACAGAAATTCATTTCCACATTTACGGAAAGGGACGAGTTGTCTGAACAGTATGACTTATATTTTGAGTGGAGAAATTGGCTTATATGAAAAATACGGGTTTGTAAAAATAGGTGATTATAAAACGATATATGGTTCCATATCTTTTGCTTGCTTTCGGTCTTCCATTTATGAGGCAGATTTTTATAGGGTGGTTATAACACAGCATCTTACCGATGTAAAGATTTTGCCTAAGAATCTCCCATATTGACATTTATCCTGTAAAGTGGCAGAATATGAATGGATATCTTTTTTACAGGGAGAGTGGGAAAATGGGAACGATAAAAAGAAAGGCCGTTTTAGGGGCAGCCGCCCTTCTGGCAGTGATAGCTGCCATGATAATTTTGCTGCAGCCGGATGTGGCGCAGGCGAAAAAAGCGGCCCATTCCAAAACAATAAAAATAAAAGACGCCTCAAGGGGACTGTTGATCAATAAAAAAGAAAAGAGGAAGCTGAAGCTCCAGTCAAAGCCCTCCGGGATTTCTTCCAGGGAATTAGAATGGAAATCATCCAAAAAATCCGTGGTTTCCGTGAATCAGAAGGGAGTCATCCGGGGAAAGAAATACGGAAGGGCATATATTTCTGTTAAGGCCAGGAAAAATCCGGGGAAAAAGGCGAAGATCCGGATTCAGGTGGGGCGGAAGGTTGAAAAGGTACGGCTGGCGGCCGCCCGTCTGACTATGGATGCCAAAGCCCAGAGCACGCTGGCCGTCTCTGTCCAGCCCGTCAATGCCACTTCGCCAGAGGTCCGGTTTACCTCATCCAACAAAAAGGTAGCAACGGTATCTAAGGCGGGAGTAATAAAGGCCCGGGCAGAGGGGGAGACAGTGATCACGGCAGTCAGCACGGACGGGACGAAGAAGAAGGCGGTATGTAAAGTGAAGGTACAGATCCCGAGCCAGTCGGTAGCACTGGAGACAGAAATTTCACCGCTGCGCGTATCGGTTGGCGGGACGGTAGAGATCGATGCCCATGTAAAGCCATCCAATGCCAGTAACCGGGAAGTAACTTATACAAGCAGTAATCCTGGGGTCGCCAGAGTTTCCCAGTCAGGGACCGTCACCGGGATGAAGGCGGGAACTACTGTGCTGCAGGCCAAGGCGGCGGACGGCAGATCCTCGGCCAGTGTGAAGATTGAGGTATATGAATTGGAGGTCAGGGGGAAGAAGATGATCGCCCACCGGGGATACAGTACAAAAGCCCCGGAAAATACCATCCCCGCATTCCGTCTTGCCGTGGAGAATGGTTTCTGGGGGGTGGAGTGCGATGTGAGGAAGACTTGGGACGGACAGTTCGTGATCATGCATGATGAATCCCTGAAACGCATGTGCGGTTTTGATACGGATGTATCCATGCTGACACTGAAAGAAATCCGGGAATTTCAGATTATTGCCGGGGACAAGATCAGTTCTTATCCTGGCCTGAAGGTTCCCTCCCTGGAGGAATATTTGTCAGTAATGGCACAGAGTTCCTCTGTCCACCCGGTGATCGAGCTTAAGGAGGCGTGTACGCTGAAAGAGCTTCAGAAGATCGTGGATATGACAGATGATTACGGCCTGCTGGACAGGGCGGTATTTATCAGCGTTCATCAGGACAATCTTTTATTTCTCAAAAGTCTCGGCGTCCTGGAGGAGGGACAGCTCCAGTATGTCTATGGGGCGGAGGAGAGAAATAAAGTGGTGGAGGTGGATAACGGTATATTGGACTGGTGTATCAAGAACCGGATCGACCTGGACGCCAGGTATAATCTGCTGACAAAAGCCGCCGTGGCTTATATGCACAGGGGCGGAAGGGTGGTGAATGCGTGGACGGTGAACCAGCTGGAGGAGGCATATGAAATGTTCCGGGATTACGGAATTGATATGATTACCACCGAAAAGATGCTGGCCAGATAAAACATGGCTGGACGGGAAACGCATCGCTGCGCTATTGAGCTAAGATAAACAGAACGGGCTGACCTTTAGTCAGCCCGTTCTGTTT
The DNA here is from genome assembly GCA_948467395.1 of uncultured Clostridia bacterium. GTDB lineage: Bacteria > Bacillota > Clostridia > Lachnospirales > Lachnospiraceae > Eubacterium_F. The sequence continues at coordinate 130,089 of CAOKDX010000001.1, forward strand.
CGATAAATTCAGATGTACAATGCGGACATCTTGTTGCATTGATATGGATCTCACTCTGGCAGTAGGGACAGATTTTGATAGTGGTCTCTGGTTCCTCTTCTTTTCCCTTCCTGCCCAGGGAGGCGATGATATTCATTGTCTTGATCAACAGGAAGATGGCGAAAGCCATAATGACGAAATTGATCACGGCAGTGAGAAAGGAGCCATAGCGTATCGGTACGTCCAGAATCGTGAACTGCAGGGCGCTTAGATCCGTATTGGCGATGAGCCCGATCAGGGGTGAGATAATGTCCTTCACCAAAGAGTTGATAATGGCCTGAAAGGCGGCTCCGATAATGACGCCGATGGCGAGATCCATGACATTTCCGCGAAGTGCAAAGTTTTTAAATTCCTGTAAAAATTTTTTCATTCCGTGTCTCCCTCTGGTCAACGGCGGGCTAAAGCCGGGCCGTTGAGATATCTTTTGATGAACCTATTGTATCACACGGAGGGCGAGAAATCCAGTTCGTTTTTTTCGACTCTCTGATCGCTGGCACGGGCGGTAGAATTGATCCGGGCGATGTCGATGCGGATCAGATGCAGAACTCCGTCTTCGTCCAGACAGGAAATATAGATTACATGGTCCCGGGCTGCCTGGAACAGCTGCACTGACTCTATAGCGGTAAGTCCGGTCTCCTTCAGGGACAGGATCCTGTGGAACCGGGAATCCGTAAAGCCTCCGGTAAAGAGCCCGTCTGAAGACAGAAGACAGATGGTTTCCTTGTAGCTGCTCAGATAAAATTCCCTGTCGGTGCAGTCTGGTGAGACGGGGATAATGGTATGCTCCAGCGTCCCTGTCCGGATATCATAATCCCGGAGCCGGAGGGCGGAGGAGGACTTTCCGGAATAGGAAGTAAGATAGTGGTATTTATAAAAGATACTCTGATGCGCGTCACCACGGAGAGAGGATGCTCCCAGAGCTTGTCCCTCCTCCACATTATAGAATTTTACGGCGCTGTTCTGATATGTAATGGCCAGTGCGGTGCCGCTGAATTTAATATCTGCGATCTGCTGCCGCGCACTGGCCCCGTTTTTCTTAATGGCGGAATCCCGTGGTGTTTTTGGGATCTTTTCCAGATCCGTGAGAGGAATCTCGGAAATAGTTCCATTTTTTTTCAGTCTTACCAATTTCTGCCCGGCGGCCTTTTTACTGGAGTCGGTCAGACAGGCATACAATTTGCCGTCAGTGCCATAGACAAAATGTGCCAGACGGGCTTTTGACGGAATTTTCCACTCTGTGGAAGGAGTCCATACGTTGTCAACTCCCAGTGTGGACAGTTGAAGGTGTTTTCCCGACTGACGGATGAGACAGATCGAGTTTCTGGCGGGGTTGTAGAAAAGTTCCCGGATGCCGTCCTGTCCGGGCAGGGGAATTTCACCGGCGGGCTTGTCCTCCTCTCCGGCAGAGACAGCGGTGATGGAGCTGCCAGTGGCGCCGGTCATTGTGGACGAGCGGGGCGTATCATATCTGAGCGATACGGTGATGGCAATAACGGCAGATGCGATGAGAAATATTGGAATTGGTTTTATGTATTTTTTCATAGCGTTCCTCCCTTCCACCAGTATATGCGGGAGGAAAGGGAATTATGACAGTAAATGCAAAAAAAATCCGGAGGGTCCGATGATCGGACCCCGGCCGGATCCCGGAGTGGCAGATCAGGCCATTCCGTTTGCTGTCTTATATTTATAGATCATCTCGGCGTGATTCTGCTCTTCTGTCTGGATGTGGTTCAGAAGCTTTCTGACATTGGTAGCGGCGAAACGGAAGAGGTCGTTGTTGTAAGTGGAGGAGATGAGTTTCTCTGTCGCAATAGAATCGGTACACAGAAACTGGTCATGCTTTTTCTCCTCTGAATTGTCTCCTGCGGAGTAGGTTACAGTGGGATTGTAGCCCTCCATCCTGGTCTGTGCCGCCTTTACATCCGGTACGCTTCCTTTCAGAACTTCTCCCAGGGATTCGAAATGCTCCTGCTCTTCATCGCCGATGCGGTGGAAGAGATCCTTGAGCTGGCGGTCGTGGGCGGACGCCTCATAGAAACGGTATTTTTCCACACAGGTTTTCTCCTGGGTCTGTAAATCCTTGATCACATTTGTCTCTGCTTCAGTCAGCTGCATAATATCATTCTCCTTTTTTATAGTTTTTCTCATTATTTCCTAATTCCGGAAATATATACTGTTTTCTATTTGAATTAGAAAAAAAGTGTGTTAAAATATTGATATCAGACCGTAAGGGGGCGTTTGGTTATGGATCATTTATATACGATAGAGGGCAGGAAGTGGCAGACCATACTGCGTGTGCTTACACTGATCACCCTGTTTGCCGGGGCGTATGCGCTGGTGCAGAGTGTTTTGCTGCTCATACAGGATCTGGAAATCCCGGATCTGTCCATACTGGTGGTGGTCATCTATCTTCTGGGGACTCCGTTTGCCTTTTTGGCGGCGCTGCTCTGGGCTTACAGTGTACATCGGATGACCCAGGCGGGAAATGGGGATCTGGCGCTGGTAGTTGGCTTCGCCATGATGATTATGGTAAATATTGATAAGCTGGTGTATGTTTCCATCCACCATGAGGAGGATTCCGTGAGCTTTGTGATCCTCAGCGGGATCAAGCTGGTCTGCTTTGTCATCTGTTTTCTGCACTATCAGGGAATCGGAAACAGGGGAATCACACTGTTTGCCGCTATTCTTCTTGTGGCGTCTGCCGCACTGGAGCTGGAGGAGGCCGTACGGTATCTTATCGGAATGAGCTATTATGCACTGAACAGCTATTACTTTGTACAGACGCTGCTGGAAGCACTTCTGGCCTCCGAGGGGCTGCTATTTGCCTTTGGCATAAAGAGAGGATACATACAGAAACGCTAGACGGCCATTGAGCGAAAAAGGAGAATGCGCATGAAGATGTCACCGGAATGCCCGGCTGTGCTGAGGTCTTCTGAAAATTATTTCTGCCGGATGCTGCAGGCGGAGAGAGCGGGAAAGGACGAGGAAATCTGTTCCATCTGTCCGGAGCTCAGACGCAGGTCGGCGGATTTCCCCTGTCTGGACAGGGCTCTGAAATTTGCTGCCAAGGCCCACCGGACACAGACGAGGAAGGGGACCGACATCCCCTACCTGATCCATCTGATCCGGACTTGGGATTATGTGCGTCGCATGACAGAGGATCCGGAGGAACAGGCGGCGGCCCTGCTGCACGATGTCCTGGAGGATACAACGGTGACCTTTGATCAGCTGCGCCAGGCATTTGGCGGCAGGATCGCCGGTCTGGTGGCGGGAGAGAGCGAGTGCAAGAGGAAGGACTGTCCGGCGGGGGAGACCTGGAGGATCCGCAAACAGGAGACCATTGACCGGCTCAGGGCGCGGCTTGGAAATGAGGGAGAACGGCCGGCGATGCATATTGCCCTGGGGGACAAGCTGGCCAATCTGTATTCCATGGCATATGAGTACCGGGATACCGGGGAGCGTCTATGGGAGAAATTCAACCAGAAGGAGAAATCCATGCACGCGTGGTACTACGGAGAGATGGGAACTGTATTTTCCGATTATTTTCAAGGCGCCAGGGAGTATGGGATGGTAGAGGAATATCAGGTATATTACAGGGAGGTTTTTGGACATTATGAAATTTCAGGCAGTTGATGAGCTGGGGCAGTTTTCTTTTGACGATTCCGGCATCCGGCAGCTGAAGATCGCTGGCGGACAGGCAGAATTTACACTGGACGGCGCGGTAGTGAGGGCTGGCAATTCCCAGAATGCAAGATTCCAGGATATGTACAGCGGAGAACTGATCCTGCAGCTGGAGAATGCGGAGTTGGCCCGTCTGATGAAAGAGGGAATGAAGTATTATGACGCGGACGGGAAGCTGGTCCGGGAGGTGCCGGATGAGGATGTGCCTGTACCGGCTCAGCCGGCAGTGCTCAGCCGGCTCTCCAGCGGGAAGATATTTACTGTGGTGATGGATGATGTGGCGGAGGGATATGCCTGTGAGTTTGGCATCGACGTGCCGCAGGAGCAGGACGAGGAAGAGACGGACACATTCTGGCTCTGCCTGACCTTCGATCATTCCACTGCGATGTGGGACCGCTACTGCAGCCCGTCCGAAGGAGAATGACCAATTTCTGACAATCTTTTTTCACTTTACTGACACGGTACGATGCTACCATCATAGTCAGACATAGCAGCACCCCGCAGCGGCATCCATCTGAAGCTGACGTTGTGCTGGGAATCAGAGCTGTGCGTGTTAGTAAATCATAGAAAGGAAGATTGTATGAATGGTAAGAAAAAAAATTTTGCCAGGGGGATGGCGCTCTGCCTGACGCTGGCATTGATCATGGGGAATGCACCGGGACTGAATGGCCTGGTGCGGGAGTCAAAAGCAGCGGATACATCAGGGACAACGCAGCCGGTGGAGAGCCCTTCGGTTTCCCCCGGAACCTCTCAGGATTCCACGGCAAGTCCCGCTCCGTCTCCGTCTTCTACGGCTTCCGGAGGGGCTGTGACGGTAGATCTGTCCCAGTACCGGCCGGCGGCACCGGAGTCAGTGGCAGCCCGCGGCGGCTCCAAGCGTGTGAGGATCACATGGAAAAGCGTTGTCGGTGCAGAGGGATATTATATCTATGCCCGTCCTTCCGGATCGGCAGCCTATACGAAGGCGGCTACCATTAAGGATGGCACAGTGACCACCTATGACAAGACCTCGCTGCTGCAGAATACCACATATTATTTCCAGGTATCCGCATACCGCACCGTGTACAACACGGAGGTGGAAAGTACTCTGTCCGCCGCTGTCTCAGCGAAGACGGCAGCCGTTTCTGCCACCTCTAAGGCGGCGAAGAAATATAATACCAAGGCGAAGTTTACCAAGTCACCGGCTTATAAAAAGTATACGGCCATGAAGAACCGTATGAATTACAGCAAGGGCTTCTCCATCCCGGGTATGAAGAATACCAATGTGGGCGGCTTTGCCTGTACGACCATGATGCCGCAGGCTATGTGCTACGCCGGGAATTACCTGCTGATATCCGCATATGATACGAAGGGAATCGATTATTCCGTGATCTATGTGGTGAGCAAGGCGGCTAAATCCTATATTACAACCATTGTCCTGCCCAGTAAGGCGAAGGTAGGGGGAATGGCGTATGACGGAAATAATATCTGGATCTCCAAGGGAACCTCGGTGGGCTGTTTTCCTTATTCCTTTATTAACGATGCCGTGAACAGCGGAAGTGCATACAAGACGCTGGCTGCCTATACCAGCGTGTGCAAGGTTAAGACATCTTCCTCCTATATGGGATATTATGACGGCACTCTGTGGGTGGGGCCATACAGTGCAGGAAACACGACAATGTATGGCTATACAGTGAATGACAAGGAGAAGATACCGACCCTGACACAGCGTTACAGCATGGCGATGCCCTCCAGATGCCAGGGGATCACATTTGACAAGGATGGGACAATGATCGTGTCCAGAAGCTACCGCACCAAGCTGACCCAGAGCGGGTATATCTCACAGCTCCGCACCTACATGCCCTCGTATGGAAAGGTCAGCGCCACTGGGAAGATTTTGAAGAATACGGCTCTTGCCAAAACGAAAATGCCGCCAAAGGTAGAGGGAATGGCGATTTACGGGACCTACACCTACACCCTGTTCTCATCCTGCCAGTGCAGCAGCTGTAAATATCCGGTGGACCGGGTGATCGCATTGAAGACGAACAAACTGCTGGGTTAGTACAACAAAAACTAGTTCATAGCTGGCAGAAAGACAAATACCATGGCAAAATAAAGGCATACAAAGACTGCTCCCAGTGCCAGAACCGGCAGCAGGGTCTGGGCGGCGCCGGGTGAGACACCCTTCCTGTGGAAATAGGAGTGCCGCCGAAAGGCGAAGCAGCCACAGTGGACGAAAAATATCAGGGCGAACATGATAACAGAGGGAAGGTTATCTGTCTTATAAAAGAATATGAGGAGCAGCCATTCAAAGGAGAGTATGATTCCCTGAAAGGGGAAGGTGAGGGTGTAAGGGATACTGACACTCTCGCGTTCCTCCTCTTCGATCACCTGATTTTTGGCATAGTCCAGATCGGTCTGTACCTCCTGCATATTCTGATACTGTTTTTCAGGATTTTTCTCCAGGCACTTGCGGATTACGGATTCATACCGTTTTCCGCAGGTGCATTTTTGTTTCTCCGGTTTCTTTCCTGTGAGCATCTCGTGGAACAGAGATCCCAGGGTATTGAGTATGCCGGCGAGAGTGGTTCTCTTCTTCTTGTAATCCGGTACAAAATCGAGAAATTTTACCCGGCCGGTGGAGGTGACGAAAATGTTGCTTGGTTTCAGGTTGTGGTGGATGATCTGGGGCTGCAGGCTCATCAGCTCCTGGATATAGCGGCAGACCTGCTCCATAATGTGATAGGCATCCTCCTCGCTAAAGGTGGTCCTGCGGCTTTTGTTCCGCGCCAGGAGTTCCGCGAGAGTATTCCCTTTCAGAAATTCCTCCACCACCAGTGTACTGTCGTCAAAGTATTTCACACTGTAGATGTGCGGCCAATGGCTGTAATCCAGAAGCTTAAGCTGTGTGTACAGCTTCTTTATATTCTGTTTGCGGTAGATCTTCAGAATGCCTTCGGGATGCCCCGGTTCCGCGATGCACCTGACCTTGTAGATCAGGGTGTGGTCGTTCTGCGAGATCGGTTCTCCCATAGGGACATATTGCTTTGTTACGAAAAGTTCTTTCTCTGATGCCATAATACCACCTCCGTCCTGTTTCTATTATAACGCAGGAAAAGGATTCAGACTAGTTTTTTTCACGGAAATAATTTATAATAGCTCATTAGGGGACAGCGGAACTGAGACCAGGATGAGCCGCCGGCCGGCTGACCGATGAAAGTGAGTGGAGGAAACTATGATTTTGCGATATCCGTCTTATTATAAGAAATTTTCCTGTATTGCCCAGAGGTGTGAGGATACCTGCTGCGCGGGATGGGAAATTGACATTGATGATGCCAGTTATGAGTATTATATGAGCGTGAAGGGAGAATTTGGGGAGCGGCTGCGCCGGAGCATCCGGGAATACCGGCCGGAGGATACAGATGTATATGAATCCCATGGCTTTATACTGGGAGAGGACAGGCGCTGTCCGTTTCTGGACCGGGAGGGACTCTGCGACCTGTACCGTGAGCTGGGGGAAGAAGCACTCTGTGATGTATGTACCGATACACCCAGGAATTTTCTGGAGTATGGCGGAGCCAGGGAAATTTCCATCAGTGCCGCCTGTGCCGAGGCCGGGAGGCTGATCTATTCAGAGGAGGAACGGATTACCTTTGTGGAGGAAGAGGCGGAGGAGGAGCTGGACTGGGAGGAGAGTGAGGAGGAAAAGCGCCTTGCATCCCAGATTAGGACGGCCAGGGACAGGGCAATACGGATTCTGCAGAACAGAGAGATCCCCATTGAGATGAGGATCCCGCGGTATCTTTCCTTTGCAGAGGAGGTACAGGCGTGTCTGAATATAAATAAGCCAGAGGGGATTAGCAGAATTCCCTGGGAACAATATCTTTCTTGTCCCGAAAAGGCAGAGGAAGTCAAGGACAGGAGGGCGCCGCAGGAATGGCAGTACCGGATGTTTCTCCAGCGCATGGCGGACTTTACCCGGCTGGACAGCGTGAGCGGGGAATGGGAATCCCTGCTGCGTCAGCTGCAGGAAAAATTTGTGGAGCCGGAGAATGGTGCCAGTTTGTATGGCAGGGCGCACCAGCGGCTGCGGGAGGTGCTGGCGGCACAGAAGAGGGAATATGAGTATGAGCATCTGATGGTGTATCATGTATTTACCTGCCAGGCGCGGTGTGTGGATGATTATGACTTTATCGGGAAGGCGAAGCTGGCGGTGGTGAGTTTTCTTATGATACGGGATATTGACGCCCTGAGACTTCTGGCAAAGGGCAGCTATGAGAGGGAGGACCGGGTAGATATTGCCAGAGTCTATGCCCGGGAGGTGGAGCACTCAGAGGATAATCTGCAATATCTGGCAGAGGAATTTATGTTTCAGGAGGCCTACTGCCCGGAATCTCTTTGCAGGGCAGTTCCGGCACCACTCTAGGGTGCCGGAACAAATACCATCTGGGCCGTCTGGCAGGGAAAACGGTTTACCGCTCCTGCAGCTCGGCATTTGCCTGTTCTACCTTCAGGCGGGAGAGAAGAATCAGTATGATGAAGTTGATGATCATGGGGACCCACAGATACATAAAATAAAGCATATTGATACAGGACTGGGCCTGTTCCGCGGCATTGGCGATATAGCCGCTGGCGGCCAGGAGCCAGCCTGCCAGCGCCGTGCCGATCCCTCCGCCAATTTTTACGCCAAGGCTGGTGCAGGAAAACATGGTGCCGTCGATCCGTTTATGTTTTGTCAGGAAGGTGTATTCGGAGCAGGAGGCGATCAGCGCGTTCAGATCACCCTGCAGGGGGCTCATGCCGATGGAGGCGATACCGGAGAAGAGGAGCATCAGTGGCAGATTTCCCATATATCCCGCTGCGATCACCATCCCCCGGGCGGCGGTTGCCACAATATAGCCCGCCAGGTTGAGCCGGTACATGCCGTTCAGCTTCTTTACCAGTATCGGCGTAAAGATAAGTCCGGCGATCAGGGGGATATTGATGGCGAGGGAGAATACCCCCAGCAGGGTGGCGTCCCCGAGAATATAGGTCATAAAGTAGATTCCCATATTCAGTGTGGCAGTGAAGATCTGTGAGAGGATATAAATACAGCAGATGATCAGATAAAACTTATTGGCGGCAAGCAGGCGGATGGCGTCCTTTAGACGGTACTTTTCGGACTCTCCTGACTCCTCTTCCCCGGACGCCGTTTCCATAGGATGAAGATTCTCCTCTTCCGGGAGCTCCTTCACAGACATTACCGAGATCGTATTGACAATGAGGCCGATCACGGCGTAGATAACTGCCACGGTGCGCCAGCCGGAGGCGCCGCCGCCGAATGTCTGCACGGCATTGACGGTGATGTACTGGATCAGCATGCTTGTGCCAAAGGCAAACATAAACCGGATGGAACCCATCTGGACGCGTTCCCCGCTGTTTCTCGTGATGAGGGAGGTCAGGGCAGAGTAGGCGATGTTGTTGGCAGTAAAGAAGACGGCATTCAGCAGCGTATAGGCAATGAAAAACCAGGCGTATTTGGCTGTCTCACCCAGAGAGACAGGGATGGCGAATATGGCGATGAGTGTGCCAAAGCATCCCACAAAGGCCCAGAGCATCCAGGGACGCGCCTTGCCCATCTTCGTTTTCGTCTTGTCGATCAGAGAGCCGAAGAAGATATCCGTGACGCCGTCAAAAAGCTTGGAAACCATCATCAGTGTGCCGACGATGCCGGCATTGAGACCGATGGTATCAGTCAGGTAGATCATGACAAAGGAAGAGAGAAAGGCATATACGACGTTACCGGCCACATCTCCGGAACCATAACCAACCTTATTGTACCATCTTAAATATTTGCGTTCATTCATAAAAATCACTCCTTCCGGTGTATTAATTTTTGATAAAAGGGATCAGGTGTATTTCAAAGGAAAATGTTTTCTCCTGAAAACGATACTGGGGAAGCAGGTCTGGTCCGCAGCTGGCCGAGCCGATGCCATTTTGGGCATAGTCCAGGCAGAGAACGGTGCTGCCGCAGGGAACCAGTTCATAATTGTGGGCCTTGGCAGTCAGCTCCTCCTGGGTATAGGGAGAAACATTGAAGGAAAGGGGGCTGCCGGCGGTGGCGGCAAGTCCATAGCCGTCCGTTCCTGCGATGATATAATCGCAGTCAAAATGGCTGCCGTTTTCCTGCGGCCGGAGATAATCCTCATGAAGGGCCGACGCCGTGGACGTGTAGAGTCCATGTCTTCCCGCCCGACATTTATCCCGATAGCTCTCGCCGGGACCGACGCCATAATAGGTAATCTGGTCCAGAACCGAATCGAGAAAAAGCCGCAGTCCGAAACGGGGAAGATCCGGAAATTCTTCCTGGCGCCGGCAGGACAGGGAAAGGGTCAGACCGCCGGAGTTCTTCACCGTCCACAGGGCGTCGATATCCATGATGCGCTGGACTGTGGGGGCGCTGAGAGAGATTTTGGCGGACAGCCTTGTGTCGCTTTCAGAGACTATGCAGGTGATGTGCCGGGTGCGCTCCGATGTCTGGTCATAGTGGGCGCGTTGCCATTCCAGCCGGATCTTCCGGTCATTGTCCACCGGGGCACGCCAGATATTGAGACTGCTCCGGCGGGTCAGCAGTTCTTTGCCGGCAAAGGTCATAGCCTCCAGCATTCCGGTTCTTTTGTCGAAGACATAGGTGAAGTTCTCTCCTCTCAGGGTGATATGGGGACCGTTCTCCTCTGTCTCAATCCGGCGGCCATATGTTTCCATGAATGTCAATAAGGAATGGCGGATCTGGTTGCTGCTGTCTCTGTTATCCAGTGGAATTTCATCAAAGCCCAGCAGGGAGCCGCAGGGAGTCAGAAGGGAATTGCCAGCGCTGTGGCAGAAGACAGTGAGGTAGACCCTTCCCTTCTCCGGGACAGCAGGATCAATGTGGACAGTGCATTCCCCGTGGGGCGGGATGGATGGCGTGTCGATATGGCCGTTGTCTGTCAGTATACCGTCACAGCTTACCTGCCAGGATATGGTGATATGATTTTTTGGATTGGTGAAATCCATATAGTTATGAAAGGTCAGTCTGCCCGTTTCCTGTTGAAATGATACGACACGGAGAGGGCGGTTGACATTTTTGAATTCCAGCAGCCCGGTATGGGGAGTGCGGTCAGGATATACAAGGCCATCCATGCAGAAGCTGCCGTCATGGATTGTTTCCCCGTGATCTCCACCGTAGAAATACATGGTTTTGCCGTTCTCTGCCCGGCCCTTGTCAACGGCGTGGTCGCACCATTCCCAGACAAAGCCGCCGCACAGGAGTTCGTGCTTATGGAACAGCTGAAAATATTCTTCCAGGTCCCCCGGGCCATTTCCCATGGCATGGGAGTATTCACAGAGAAGATAAGGCTTATCCGGATTCTGATCCAGATATTTATGAATCTCATCCAGAGAGGCATACATCTGGCTGTAGAGGTCAATATCTGAGAAATCATAGGATTTGTCCGGATTCCGGTACTGTGCGCTCTCATAATGGGTCAGGCGGCTGGTGTCGAATTCCTTCGTCCATCGAAGAGCCTGCTCAAAGGTGCAGCCGTAGGCGCTCTCATTTCCCATGGACCAGATAACGACACAGGTCCGGTTTTTATCACGGTGCACGCATTTCCTTACCCGGTCAAGGATGGCGGGGGCAAAGGCCGGATTGTCTGCAATGGGCTCATTCCAGTGACTGCTCTTAATATCCCAGTTGTCCTCCCGGTAATAGAGCTCGGCGGGTCCGTGGGCTTCGATGTCCGCCTCATCCATCACGAAGAAGCCGTACTCGTCGCAGAGATGATAGAAAATGGGCGCGTTGGGGTAATGGCTTGTGCGGATTGCGTTGATATTATGCTGTTTCATCAGCTTCAGATCCCTTTTCATGTGCTCCGCATCCACAGTGGGACCGGTTACCGGATCGGAGTCATGGCGGTTTACGCCGTGAAATTTTACGGCAGAGCCGTTGACATAGACGACCCGGTCCATTACCCTGATATCCCGGATACCGACCCGGTCCGTAATCAGTTCTCCCTCTGTCTTGATTTTCAGCGTGTAGAGATAGGGGGATTCCGGATTCCAGCATACGGCGTGGCGCACAGGCAGTGTGATACAGACGGGATAGCCGCTGTCTGCCGGGCCTGTCTCTGCAGTGACAAGGGCGCCCGCCACAAAAGTACCCTCCGCATCGCAGATGGTCAGTTCAGTGGGGATTACATCCCGGAAATAATTCAGCCGTATGGTGACGGAGGCATTTCCGTCTGCGGCGGGATCGGCAGTCATGGTAGTAAAAAAATAGTCGTATACACCGTCTGCCGGCCGCCGGAGCAGATAGACGTCCCGGAAGATTCCGCTCATGCGGAATTTGTCCTGATCCTCCAGATAGCTTCCGTCGCACCATTTTATTACAAGGACAGTGAGGATGTTGGTCTCTTCCCGGAGATATTTTGTGACATCAAATTCGCTGGTGGAATGGGATACCTGGCTGTATCCTACATAGGTGCCGTTGAGCCATACATAGAAGCAGGAATCGACTCCTTCGAAATTCAGGAAGGTACAGGGCGCGTCCTTGTCTTCCTGAAAATCAAATTCCAGATGATAGATGCCGCAGGGATTATCTGGTGGGACCAGGGGCGGCTCAAAGGGAAACGGATACCGGATATTGGTGTACTGATGAGTATCATACCCGTAATTCTGCCATACTCCCGGAACGGTCACCGCATCCAGGGAGGCTCTGCTGTGACCTGGGTCCAGAAAGTGTTCGTCCAGATCATAGATACTCTCATAGTACCGGAAAAGCCAGCTGCCGTTTAAGAGCTGGAAACGGTCAGAGGCATTCCGGCATAAGAGAGGGGCGGCAGTGGTGGATGCCGGAATGTAGTATGCGCGGTCCGGCATTGTATTCTCGTGCAGGACAGCCGGATTCTCGTGATGGTTTGGTAGTAACATGGCGTTCACCCCTTTCGGAAATTTTTTTAAAAGAACAGGGTATCGAAAGTCCTGTTTTTCAGGCCGACCAGACTTCTATATTCTGCACCGCGGCATCTGCCGGCTAAAAGATGCACAGCCCAGAGATGTATCCGGAAGAAGCTGCGGTATCTTACGAAAAAAATTCTGCCTGTAAAACGAACTTTTCGACACCCTGTCCGAGTTCAACGGGCCAATTTGAACCCGCCGTTGAACTTAGCAACATTATAAAAATTAAACGGCGGGAAATCCATAGTATATGTTGGACAAAACATGCACAAAATGATATTATTATTAGTGTTCACACCAGGCATTGACACAAAAAGGAGAGACCATGTATACGAACTCAGCATACCGCAGTGATTGCAGAAGGGGAGAATTCAAGGACCGCAGCAGGCCGTTGATCATTAACAGCTGCGGGACGTACCGATTGTATACAAGACCGAAGCTCCCCACCTACCGGCCCCGGGGGAGGCTGGATTTTCAGCTGCTCTATGTCGCAGGCGGACGTGCCCATTTCCACCTGGACGGAAAAGAGGAAATTGTCACGGCGGGCCATATGGTGCTGTTCCGTCCCAGAGAGGTTCAGAAATATGAATATTACGGGGTGGACCAGACAGAGGTGTACTGGGTGCATTTCACTGGGAGCAACGTTACCAATATCCTGCGCCATTACGACATCCCGGAAGACAGAAAGATGTTTTACTGCGGGTATTCCCTGGAATATCAAAAGCTGTTCCGCCATATGATCCATGAGCTGCAGATGTGCAGGGAGGATTACGAGGAAATGCTGGCCATCCTGCTCCGCCAGGTATTTATACTGATCCGGAGGAAGCTGGGGGAGGGCGGTGATACCGGGCGGGATAACCATACACTGGCACGGGAGATCGACGATGCCGTGGCCTACTTCAATGAACATTACAACAAGGACCTGAATATCGAGGAGTATGCGGGTTCCCGGCATATGAGCACCAGCTGGTTTATCCGGAATTTTAAGAAATATATGGGGGTCACGCCGATGCAGTATGTGCTCTCGCTGCGGATGTCTAACGCCGAGAGCCTGCTGGAGATGACGGACTACAATGTCACAGAGATCAGCAGCATCGTCGGGTATGACAATCCGCTGTATTTCAGCCGCATGTTCAAAAAGCAGAGAGGGCTCTCGCCCTCTGAGTACCGGAAGAAGATCAGACGGCTTGACAATTGTGTCAAAAACGTGTAAAATATTAACTGTCGTATGTTCGCGTATTGGAAAGCCAGATACGGAATGACGAACAATTTAAATGGAGGTGCTCCTTAGTGCTAGAGTTATCGGTTGCACAGGTGATCGTAACGATAGTCATTGTGGTAGTCCTTCTGGCAGCAGCTGCTTTTATCGCATGGAAGACGGCGATCTCATACCATGTGAAGGTAAGTGAAGCGAAGGTGGGAAGTGCAGAGGAGAAGGCCAGAGAGATTATTGATGACGCACTAAAGACCGCAGAGACAAAAAAGCGCGAGGCATTGCTTGAGGCGAAGGAAGAAAATCTGAAGACCAAGAATGACCTGGATAAAGAAATCAAAGAGCGCAGAGCGGAAGTGCAGCGTTATGAGAGACGTGTGTTAGGAAAAGAAGAAACTTTAGACAAGAAAACGGAAGCACTCGAGAAAAGGGAATCGAAACTGGCTTCACGGGAGGCAGCTTTTGCGAAGGAGAAGGAAAAGGTAGAGCAGCTTCGCGACAGCCATCTTCGTGAATTAGAGAAGATTTCCGGACTCACCTCCGAACAGGCAAAAGAGTACTTGTTAAAGACTGTAGAAGAAGATGTAAAACATGAAACCGCAGTTTTGGTAAAGGAACTGGAACGCCAGGCAAAGGATGAGGCAGACAAGAAAGCCAGGGACTGCGTGGTTACTGCAATTCAGAAATGTGCAGCAGACCATGTGTCAGAGACGACGATCTCGGTTGTTTCCCTGCCAAATGACGAGATGAAAGGAAGGATCATTGGACGGGAGGGGCGCAATATCCGTACCCTTGAAAACCTTACCGGCATTGACCTGATCATCGACGACACGCCGGAGGCCGTTATTCTGTCCGGTTTTGATCCGATCCGCAGGGAGGTTGCCAGAATTGCGTTGGAAAAATTGATCGTGGACGGCAGGATTCATCCTGCCCGAATCGAGGAGATGGTTGAGAAAGCGAAGAAGGAAGTCGAGACGATGATCCGCGAGGAAGGGGAGGCAGCGACTCTTGAAGTCGGTGTACATGGGATTCATCCGGAGCTGATTCGTCTGCTGGGGAAGATGAAATTCCGAACCAGTTATGGACAGAATGCATTGAAGCATTCCATTGAAGTGGCTCACCTGTCCGGTCTGCTGGCCGGCGAAGTGGGTGCTGATGTTCGTATGGCAAAGCGTGCCGGACTGCTGCATGACATAGGAAAGGCAGTCGATCATGATATGGAGGGCTCGCATATTCAATTAGGTGTGGATTTGTGCCGCAAATTTAAAGAGTCAGCGTTGGTGATCAACGCGGTGGAAGCTCATCACGGTGATGTAGAGGCAGAGAGTATCATTGCCTGTCTTGTACAAGCTGCGGATGCGATATCTGCGGCGCGTCCGGGTGCACGTCGTGAAACGCTGGAAACCTACACAAATCGTTTGAAACAATTAGAAGATATTTCCAACAGTTTTAAGGGAGTCGATAAGTCTTTTGCTATTCAGGCAGGTAGAGAGATTCGAGTGATGGTTGTGCCGGATCAGGTAAATGATGATGAGATGGTACTTCTTGCCCGTGATGTGTCTAAACAGATCGAGGCTGAATTGCAATACCCTGGTCAGATCAAGGTAAATGTGATTCGGGAGAGTCGGGTTGTAGATTACGCAAAGTAGAGAAGTCTCTGCGTAGTTATGCATGAATAATGAATGCCGCCGTGTTGTGTACCGGGTACATAATACGGCGGTTTTTGGAATTTTGGAGGTATGTTTTGGCTTATTTTCCGATGTTTATCGAGCTTCGGGATGCTCCCTGCCTGGTAATCGGCGGCGGTGGTATTGCCCTCCGCAAGGTTATGGTCCTGCGGGATTTCGGCGCTCTGGTAACGGTGATCGCCCCGGATATCCAGGAGTCCATATGTGAGATCAGCGGAGTGGAGTGCATTCACAGGGAATATGGGAGTGAGGATCTCAGGGGCAGACGGCTGGTGGTGGCGGCCACGGACAATGCCGCCCTGAATCATCAGATCAGTGAGGCGTGCCGTGCCGGGGGCATTATGGTGAATGCGGTGGATCAGCCGGAGGACTGCGACTTTATCTTTCCGGCATACATACGGAAGGGGGAAGTGGCGGCGGCGTTCTGCAGCGGCGGACAGAGCCCGGCTGTGGCACAGTATCTGAAGCGTCGGAATCATGATGTGGTGACAGAGCTGGTGGGGCAGCTGGCGGAGTGTCTCGGCTCACTGAGACGGCCGGTCCGGGAACGGATCCCACGGCGGAAGAGGAAGGCTGTCTATGAAAGGATTCTGCAGATGGGGCTGGCGTCCGGACGGGTTCCGGAGGAAACCGCCATCCAGAATATTATAAAGGAGATGGAGAAGGATGGACCGCATGAGAAGGTTAAGGATGAATGGGATATTACGTGATATGGTGAGGGAGAATCATGTGAGGGTGGACGAGCTGATCTATCCGGTGTTTGTGGCAGAGGGAGAGAATATATGCCGTCCGGTGGAATCCATGCCGGGGATCTGTCAGTACTCCCTGGACCGTCTGCCGGAGGAGCTGGACCGGACGGTGGATGCCGGTGTGAGGGCGGTTCTCCTGTTTGGCATTCCGGCCCACAAGGATGAGACGGGCAGCGCTGCCTATGACGGGAACGGCATTATCCCGCAGGCGGTACGGATGATCCGTGAGCGATATGAGGATCTGCTGGTCATGGCGGATGTCTGTCTGTGCGAGTACACATCACACGGACACTGCGGACTGGTGAGAGAGGGAGAGATCCTGAATGATGAGACACTTCCCCTGCTGGCGGCGGCGGCAGTGGCTTATGCCAGGGCAGGGGCTGACGTCATTGCCCCCAGCGATATGATGGACGGGCGGGTGGCGGCAATCCGGACAGCCCTTGACCGGGAGGGCTTTATACATACCCCAATCCTGTCCTATGCCGCGAAATTTGCCTCCGGGTACTACGGCCCCTTCCGGGACGCCGCCCAGTCGGCGCCGGGATTCGGTGACAGGAGAACGTATCAGATGGATCCTGCCAATGGCAGAGAGGCTCTCCGGGAGGTGGAACAGGATTTGGCGGAGGGAGCGGATATGATCATCGCAAAACCGGCGCTGGCCTATCTGGACGTAATGAGAGAGATTGTCAATCATTATAACGTCCCTGTAGTGGCGTACAATGTCAGCGGGGAATATGCCATGGTGAAGGCAGCTGCCGCCAATGGATGGATTGATGAGAGAAGGATTGTAATGGAAAACCTGCTTGGATTCAAGCGCGCCGGTGCCAGGATGATCATTACCTATCATGCACTGGAGGCAGCCGCATGGCTGCAGGAAGAACGGAGGTAAGGCAATGGAGAAGAGATCGGCAGAATTATTTGAGAGAGCGAAAAGGCACATTCCAGGGGGGGTAAACAGCCCGGTCCGGGCCTATGGCGCAGTGGGACGTATCCCGCGTTTTATCCGGTCGGCGAAGGGGGACCGGATCACGGACGCGGACGGAAATGAAATGATTGATTATGTGTGTTCCTGGGGGCCGGGGATTCTTGGATCGGCTCCTCCCAGGGTGGTCCGTGCCGTCCAGAGGGCGTGCGGAGACGGACTGACCTTTGGCGCTCCTACGGAGAAGGAGGTGGAGCTTGCAGAGCTGATCTCCCAGCTGGTCCCCTCCATGGAGGTGAGCCGTCTGGTGAATTCCGGGACAGAGGCGGTGATGAGCGCCATACGCGCTGCCAGAGGTTATACAGGGAGGGATAAGATCGTTAAATTCAGGGGCTGCTACCACGGCCATGCCGACGGACTCCTGGTGAGGGCGGGGTCGGCCGCGCTCACTACCTCCATGCCGGACAGCGCGGGGGTGCCGGACAGCGTGGCGGAAAATACACTGATCGCGGATTTTAATGACGAGGTGTCCGTAGCCGAGCTTTTTCTGGCGAATCCCGGGAAGATTGCAGCGGTAATTGTGGAACCCGTACCGGCCAATATGGGAGTCGTTCTTCCCAAATGGCCGTTCCTCACATTTCTCCGGGATATCACAAACCGCAACGGCACACTGCTAATCTTTGATGAGGTTATCACAGGCTTCCGCCTTGGGCTGGGGGGCGCCCAGGACTATTATAAGATCCGGCCCGATCTCACCACGCTGGGCAAGATCGTTGGGGGAGGAATGCCCCTGGGAGCCTATGGCGGCAGGCGGGAGATCATGAATATGGTGTCGCCGGCGGGGCCGGTATACCAGGCGGGGACGCTGTCCGGAAATCCAATCGCAGTGACGGCGGGGCTGGAGACGCTGCGCATACTGCGGGAGGATCCGGAGATCTATATGCGTCTGGAGTACAGGGCGAAGATGCTTGCCGAGGCGGCCAGAGAAGCGGGGGGAGACGGCATCTCCGTGAATCAGCTTGGTTCCCTGATGAGCATTTTTTTCCGGAGCGGCGGGGTGAATGATTATGAACAGGCGGCAGGCTCGGATACGGAGGCCTATGCCGACTATTTCGGGTATATGCTGGATCACGGAATCTATCTGGCACCTTCCCAGTTTGAGGCAATGTTTGTCTCGGATGCGCATACGGAGGAAGATATATTAAAGACATGCGAAGTCATGCAGAGCTATTTACAAACAATATAAAAAATGCTACAATATCCGATAGAAAACAGACCGATTTTTGAATGGAGGGCGATTATGTCTTGTACGATCAATGCGGACGATATTAAGAGGGTAAAGGCTCTCGGCTGTCTGCACAATAAAGGAACCGATCTCTTTAATGTACGTGTCATTACGGTAAATGGCAAGATTTCCACGGAACAGGCGCGTGTCATTACAGAGGCGGCGGAGAAATACGGAAATGGAGAACTGGTATTTACGACGCGTCTCACTGTGGAGGTAAGAGGGGTACATTATGACAATATTGAACCCTTCCGGAAATACATTGCCAGGGCAGGGCTGGAGACGGGCGGAACAGGGACGAAGGTGCGCCCGGTAGTGTCCTGTAAGGGGACGACATGCCAGTACGGCCTGTACGACACCTACGAGCTGTCCCGGAAGATCCACGAGCGTTTCTACATAGGGTATGGCGGGGTGAAGCTTCCACACAAATTTAAAATTGCTGCCGGGGGCTGCCCGAACAACTGTGTCAAACCGGATCTGAATGATGTCGGTATTGTGGGACAGATGGTGCGCGCCCATGACAAGGAGTTGTGCAAGGGCTGTGGGAAGTGCCAGATCGAGATGAATTGTCCCATGAAGGCGGCGAAGGTAGTGGATGGCAGGATTACCATTGACGAGAGCGTCTGCAACAACTGCGGCCGCTGCATAAAATTCTGTCCCTTCCATGTAAATGACGGGGCAGTGCCGGGATTTAAGGTGTATATCGGCGGACGCTGGGGAAAGAGGACGGCACATGGACAGGCGCTGTCAAAGATCTTTCTGTCCGAGGAAGAAGTGCTGGCGGCTGTGGAGAAGGCGATCCTTTTGTTCCGTGACAGGGGACAGGCAGGGGAACGCTTTGCTGACACCATTGCCCGCATCGGCTTTGAAGAGGCGGACCGGCTGATCTTATCGGATGAGCTGCTGCAGCGCAAGGAAGAAATCCTGGCGGCATGTTTGGAAGAGTGACTATGATGAAATTTGGATATATGGGTGTCCGCTACAAAGAGACGCCTCTTGCGGTGAGGGAGCTGGTCTCCTTCACCGATACGAAGAAAACAGAATTGTTTGATAAAATGCAGAGAATCGGCGTGAAACAGTGCATGGTCTTGTCTACATGCAACAGGAGCGAGATTTTCTTTTTTTATAATGGGGAAATAGTAATAGATCAGGTTTATCGCTGCTATGAGGAATGCTTTCCCGGAACTGACATTCGTCCCTGCCTGCAGGGGAGCGGGGGGAGGGAGGCTCTGGTCTATCTGTTTCGGGTAGCGGCAGGGCTGGAGTCCCTTGTGCTGGGAGAGGACCAGATACTGGGACAGGTGGCGGAGTCGCTGGAGTTTTCCCAGCTTATGGGGATGGCGGGGAAGGAACTGAATAAGGTGGTCCGGGATGCGATCCGCTGTGCAAAGAGGATCAAAGAGGAGTACAGGATCAGTGAACAGCCTCTGTCAGTCAGTTATGTGGGGGTGCGCCGTCTCGCAGAGGTAATGGGGGCGGGCAGGAGCTTTGCCGGCCATCGGGTGCTGGTGATCGGCAGCGGCAGGACGGCAGAGCTTGCGCTGGTATATTTGCGGGAGTACGGACCGGACCGGATCTATGTCTGCAGCCGCACCATGCGCCGGGCAGGGAGACTTCGGGAACAGTTTCCGGAGCTGGTGGTGATCCCCTATGAGGAACGCTACCGGTTCCTGCCGGAATGTGACGTAGTTCTGTCTGCCACCGCTTCGCCCCATCTGGTTGTAGTCCGGGAGGAATATGAGAGGCAGGCTGCGTCTGGAGAGGGAATTCCCCGGTATTTTCTGGATCTTGCGGCGCCAAGGGATATTGACAGGCGTCTGGAGGATCTGCCGGAGGTGAGAATGATTGATCTGGATTCTCTGCAGGAGATTACAGAACAGAACCGAAGGGAGAGGGAGAGACTGGCGGGCGAGAGTGTTACCCTGATCCGGCAGGCAGTGGCGGAGACGGAGGAGTGGTTTCATATCAGCCGGATGGATGGAACCATCGAATCCCTCCAGAAACGGTGCCGCGATATTGTGGAGGACAGCTGCGCCTATCTGGATCGGAAGCTGGATCTCGGCGGCAGGGAACGGAAGATCGTGAAAAAGGTGCTGAACGCCTCCCTGCAGCGTCTTCTGCGGGAGCCCATCCAGGAGCTGAAGCAGCTGGACAGTGAAGAGGAGCAGGAGGAGTACAGGGAAATGATACAGCGGCTATTTGCCACAGAGGGGGATGGGAACGCATGAAGATATGCATAGGGACAAGAGGATCCAAGCTGGCGCTGGCACAGGCAGGGTACGTCAGGGACAGGCTGCAGGAGAGATACCCACAGCATTCCTTTGAGATCAGGGTGATCGCCACAAAAGGGGACCGGATCACTGACAGGCCCCTGGCCAGTATAGGCGGGAAGGGTCTTTTTGTCCGTGAGATCGAGGAACAGCTTTTGGCAGGTGAGATACAACTGGCAGTCCACAGCATGAAAGACATGCCCGTGATTCCGGCGGAGGGACTGGTCTTTACCCGGACCTGGCAGCGGGAGGATCCAAGAGATGTGCTGATCCTGCGGGAAAGGGCATCTCTGTGGGACCTGCCCCAGAGAGCGGTGATCGGCACCGGGAGCCTGCGGAGACAGCTGCTTTTGCACCGGCTTCGGCCGGATCTGCGTTTCTCCGGTATCCGTGGCAATGTCGATACCAGACTCCGCAGGATGGAGGAACAGAAGCTGGACGGCATTGTGCTGGCGGCAGCGGGGCTTCACCGATTGAGAATGCAGGAGCGGATCACCCAGTATCTTTCCTGCGGACAGATGATCCCCGCTCCGGCCCAGGGCGCCCTGGCGCTGGAAATACGGGAGGAGGATTCGGAGCTGCGGGAACTGCTGGATCGGTGTGCCCACGAAGAAAGTGCCCGTACAGTGGCAGCGGAGCGGGAGTTTTTGCGACTGTGCGGCGGCGACTGCCATATGCCTGTGGCCGCGCTCTGTGAGAAGGTGTCCGGGGGAATTTATCGTCTGCGCGCCATGAAAGGCACGGCGGACGGCGAGAGAGCTGCCTTTGCCCTGGAAGAGGGGACGGATGTTATGGAACTGGCAGCCCGGGCGGCCCGGCGGTGCGCCGCTGCATTGTCATCAGGCACCCGTGCGTATGAAGAGGGGGGGACCGTGTATCTGGTGGGCGCCGGCCCGGGGGATCCTGGTCTCATCACAGTGCGGGGCTGGGAACTTTTACAGCGGGCCGATTGTGTGGTGTATGACCGGCTGATTCCGGCAGAGCTGCTGAAGAGGACGAAGAATGGTTGTGAGCTTGTGTATGTGGGAAAGGAAAAGCATCATCATGTGATGTGCCAGGAGGAGATCAACGCCCTCCTTGTCCGGAAGGCGGCGCAATACCGCTGTGTTGTACGGCTGAAGGGAGGAGATCCTTTTGTGTTCGGGCGCGGCGGGGAGGAGGCCCTTGCCCTGCTGGAGAACGGCATTTCCGTGGAGGTGGTGCCAGGAGTGACCTCTGCGGTGGCAGGGGCGGCCTGTGCAGGCATACCGGTTACCCATCGGGGTGTCTCCGGGGGATTTCATGTGGTGACAGCCCAGGATCGGAGGGGAGAGCTGGCGGATATTGATTTTCTTGCCATAGCAGAGAGCGGAGACACGGCGGTATTCCTTATGGGGCTTGGCAGGCTGCCGGAGATCGTCCGCCGTCTGCAGGAGGCAGGCATGCCGGCAGAGACTCCGGTATGTGTGATCTCCCGGGCCGCCTGTCCGGGACAGAAGACATGTCAGGGAACGCTGGCAGATATCGCCGTCCGGGTGGAGAGGGAGGGTCTGACTCCGCCCGCGCTGATCCTGGCGGGATCTGTTGTAAGGCTGCGGGACCGTCTGGGCGCTTTGGGGAGAAAAAGGACAGCGCTCTCCTGTCTGGTTCCGAAGATTGGGGAACAGACGTCGGTACTGGCGTCCCTTCTGAGGGAGCAGGGCATCGATGCGGAGGAGCTCCAGGTGGGTGAGATTGTCTACAAGGGCTGGTGGAAGGGGACGGTTGAGGAAATGACGCCGGACTGGCTTGTGTTTACGAGCCGCCACGGAGTGGAGGGATTTATCCGCGGCATCGCCAGTGCCGGCATTGATGTCCGGCTCTTTGCCGGGGCGAAGATCGCGGTGATCGGGGAACGGACGGAAGAGGAACTGAAGCGGCATGGACTGAGGCCGGATCTGAAACCGGATGTGGCAGAGGGGGGAGCCCTCTGCGCCCTTCTGAGAAAATATATCAGACCCGAAGACGTGGTGTGGTATCTGAAGGCGGAGAGGACGGCCGGAACGGTAGAGAGCAGTCTCTCTCACTGCTGCCGCCTTAACTGCCGGGAGGTCTATGCCAACCGCCCTGTGAAGGGGGAACCCCGCCGGTCCGCCTACGATGCCATCGCCTTTACCTGCGCCTCCTCTGTGCGCAGGCTGGCCGATGCAGGGCTGATCAAAGCGGACAGCCGGTTGTTCAGTATAGGACCGGTCTGTACGGCGCAGATAAAGACACTAGGCTGGGATTCCGTGATCCAGGCGGAGCACGCCTCCTGCGAGTCCCTGGCCGGAAAGATTTGTAAAACATTCAGGGAGAGAGGAGATTTGTGATATGGCATCTATTTTACTGGTGGAGGACGATAAGGCGATCATAGAGAATTTAACGGAATTTCTTGCCGCAGAGGGATTTCAGGTAAAGGCAGTCTCCGGTCAGTCACAGGCAGTCCGACTGCTGGAGGAGGAAATTTTCGACCTGGCTCTTCTGGATATTTCGCTGGAGGAGGGAAATGGTTTCGCCGTCTGTGCCTACATGAAACAGAATACAGATATTCCGGTGATCTTCCTCACTGCCTCCGGAGATGAATACAGTGTTGTATCGGGGCTGGATATGGGAGCGGATGATTACATCAGTAAGCCCTTCCGGCCGCGTGAGCTGGTATCCCGCATCAACCGGGTGCTGCGCCGGACAGGCAAGGTGCAGGCTGTCCTGGAGGCCGGCGGCATTACCATTGATACCACAAGGGCGGTGGTCAGGAGGGAGGGGGAGGAGATCTTTCTCTCTGCCCTGGAATACCGTCTGCTGCTGGTATTTTTCAACAATAAGGGCGTGCTTCTCAGCAGGGACCGTCTGCTGGAGGAGATATGGGACGTGGCGGGAGAATTTGTCAATGACAACACTCTCACCGTGTATATCAAGCGGCTCAGGGAAAAGATAGAGAAGGACCCGGCGAAGCCCCAGATCATCCAGACTGTCCGGGGGATGGGCTACCGCGTGTGCTGATGGAGGATGACTGCGTATGATCAAATTTTTGAGAAATGGAGAGATATGGCGGGAAGTGCTGTGTTTCTGTCTGCTTGTTATGGTATCGGCATTTATTGGCAATGGGGCGGCGGGGATACCGGGGGTTGTGTCCTGCCTGGTGACAGGTGGTGCCTTCGGCCTCTATCATTTTATTTGTTCCTGGCGGAGATATCAACGCATTGCCGCACTGGCGGACAAGGTAGGCCGATATCTCCACGGCTATATGGATCTATATATCCAGGAACAGCGGGAGGGTGAGCTGGCGGTTCTGGAGAGTGAGATCGGGAAGATGGTGCTGCGCCTGCGCAACCAGGCGGAGCTTCTGAGGAAGGATAAGATATATCTGGCGGATTCCATCGCGGATATTTCCCATCAGATCCGGACTCCTCTGACTACGATCAATCTCATCGTTTCCCGGCTGTCCTCCCGGGAGCTGTCAGAGGAGAAACGAAAACATCTTCTGATGGAGATGGAGGGGATGCTGGTTCATATTGACTGGCTGATACAGTCCCTGCTGACGATATCCAAGCTGGATGCCGGTACGATCCGGATGCAGGAGAGAAGGGCAGCCGTGACGGAATTGATCCGCAATTCCACGGAAACCCTTGAGATTCCCATTGAGCTGCGCCAGCAGCAGCTGGAAGTAGAGTGCGAGGCATCGGTGTCCTTTACCGGAGATATGAAATGGATGAAGGAGGCGCTGATGAATATCGTGAAAAACTGCATGGAGCACACGCCGGAGGGTGGGAGGATCCGGATCTGTGCGGTGGAGAATCCCATCTATACGGAGATTCTTGTGGAGGACAACGGACCGGGTATTGACGTGGAGGATCTGCCGCATCTCTTTGAACGGTTTTATAAGGGTAAAAATTCTTCGGACAAGAGCGTGGGGATCGGCCTGGCCCTGGCGCGCATGATCATAGAGGAGCAGCATGGGATTATTACGGCAGAAAACATCAGAGGGAGAGGAAGGGTATGCGGCGCCCGGTTTGTCATCCGTTTTTATAAAAGCGTAGTGTAAGAATTTCAGATTACAGCCATACTATCCCAAAAGAGGAAATGAGAGGTATGTGCTGTGGACGGGGACAGAGTGTATCTGTGTATCGATCTGAAATCATTTTATGCATCGGTGGAGTGTGTGGAACGGGGACTGGATCCCATGAAGGCGAAACTGGTTGTAGCGGACCCGGAGCGGGATAAGGGGACGATCTGTCTGGCAGTAACTCCCGCTATGAGAGAGCTGGGGGTAAAGAACCGCTGCCGGGTCTATGAGATTCCCGAGACAATACCATATATTATGGCGCCGCCCCGGATGAAGCTGTATATCCGGTATGCGGCGGACATTTACGGGATCTATCTGCGGTATATGGCCAAGGAGGACATACATGTGTACTCGGTGGACGAGGCATTTTTTGATGCCTCCCCCTATCTGTCCATGTACCGGATGGGAGCAGAGGATCTGGCCCTTCTGCTGATGCGTGCCGTAAAGGAGGAAACTGGAATTACGGCGTCTGCAGGCGTTGGCACGAATTTGTTTCTGGCGAAGGCGGCGCTGGATATACTGGCGAAACATAAGAAGGATCACCTAAGTTATCTGGATGAGGAGCGCTACCGCAGGATTTTATGGGAGCACCGGCCTCTCACCGATTTCTGGCGGATCGGTGCGGGGATGGAAAAGAGGCTGCAGAGCATGGGATTGTATACGATGAGGGATATCGCCCAGGCGGATGAGGCGGCCCTTTACCGGATGTTTGGCGTGGACGCTGAAATCCTGATCGATCATGCCTGGGGCCGGGAAAGTGTTACGATGGCGGACATAAAAAATTACCGGCCCAAGAGCAGTTCCATTTCCAGCAGCCAGGTATTGCTTCGGGATTATTCTTATGAGGAGGGGGCATTGATCCTGCGCCAGATGACGGACGCCCTCTGCCTGGAGATGATGGAACGCGGCGTGGTGACCACCTCGGTAACTCTGGTGGTGGGATATTCTTATGTAACACAGCAGAGGTCGGACCGGGGAACCGTATCCCTTCCCGCCGCCACAAATCTATACCGGATCATACTCCCTCCCTTAGCGGGATTGTATGGGAATATGGTTAAGAGAGCTCTTCCGATACGAAAGATCAGCATTACCTGTAACCGTGTCAGGGAAGAGGGATATGAGCAGCTGAATCTGCTGCAGGATCTGCCTGCCGTAGAGAAAGAGCGGGGGCTGCAGCGGGCGGTGATGGAGGTGAAGTCGCGTTTTGGGAAGAATGCGCTGATCCGGGGCAGGGATCTTCTGGAGGCAGGCACTGCCAGGCGCCGGAACGAGCAGATCGGAGGGCACAGAAGTGGAGATTAGGAAGGGGAAGATGGACAGGGCAGAGCGGGCGAAACAATTTATGCCCTTCGACGCACTGGCGGGGCTGCAGGAGGCTCTTCGGGAGAGGGAGAAGGAGGCAGAGGAGGAGAGAAAGACGGAAGGGGGACAGTCTGAAGAGGATGGAGTTATTGCGAATAAGAGAAAATGAAACGATTGCGGATCAGGCAGCAGACTGGTTTCATAGGAAATGGAATAATATAGGGCTGGTCTATCCATTTTATCATTTATATGGCGTCCTTAGGTACGATTCATTATTATTAGAAAATAGGTGGTATGATTATTATGATATATAATGCTAAAGAACATATATTAGAAATGCAGGATATACAGATGAACTATACTGCTTTTGGGAATGGCAGGAAATCATTGGTTTTGATTCAAGGCCTTAGTACTCGAAGCATTAAAGGTGCAGCGTTTTCTCTGGCTTTTATGTATCGAATTTTTGCAAGAGATTATAAGGTTTATCTGTTTGACCGCAGAGAAAATATTAGCGGAACCATAACAGTAAGAGAATTAGCATCAGACATAGCAATGGCGATGGATACACTGGGAATTACTAATGCTGATATATTTGGTGTATCTCAAGGGGGCATGATTGCTCAATATCTTGCGATTGACAGACCAGATTTGGTAAATAAGTTAGTTCTGGCTGTGACACTTTCAAAAAATAATGATACAATTAAAACAGTAATTAATAATTGGATTCAGATGACGGAACAAAATAGCATTAAGAGTCTGGTTGCAGATATGGCTGTAAAAATGTATTCTGACTCATATGTGAAACGATACCGACCTTTTATGCCATTATTAACTGTATTGCAGAAACCAAAGAATGTACCACGATTTATTACATTGGCAAAAGCCTGCCTTACCTGTAATACATATGATGAATTGGATAAAATCCGATGCCCTGTATTTGTTATTGGTGGTATGCAGGATAAAGTGGTAAGTGGAGAGGCTTCTATGGAAATTGCAGAAAAGCTTGCATGTAAAATTTTCATGTATAGTGATTTGGGACATGCTGCATATGAAGAAGCAAAGGACTTTAATCAAAGAATATATGATTTTTTTAAGGCGTAAATACTTCTTCATATCCATTTATGAAAGACGAATTTAATTTTCGGAGGAACATATCATGAGAAAACCTTATCTGAATATACTCTGAAGATATTATCTAAATGTAAAGAATGCGGGTATTTAATTGGTATTTCAACATCAAGGGGTGAACAAAATTGCTTGGGCTTTTTAAAAGAAATGAAACCGGATATTCTTATTTCCAGCGGTGGGGCATTGGCACGGGTAAACGAAAAAATTATTTGTTCTTCTTCTTTTTCGGTAATAGAGACAAAAGGCTTTATTGAATCAGCAAGAAAAATATGTGATATGGATTGTGAAATTACGGTTGACACATTCGATGCACATTACTGGAATTATAAAACCAATCCAAAAGAGCAGGATAAAAGCTGGGGAGACAGCAAATATACAGATTTTACAGACTTTAAGCACGAAGTTTTGAAGATATGTGTTGAGATACTTTATCCCAGCCTGGCTCAGAAATTATGCGATTATTTTTCAGGACTTGACATATGGGAAATGCAGTACAAGAGGTCAAAGATATTGCTGATGATATTGCACTTTCAAATGAGGAGGATGACATAGCCGCCTATTTGGAAAAGTGGATTATTTGAGGTATACATTTCTATGAAAAACTTCTTTTTATATAGAAAGCGAAAGTCAGCCAACATGTTTCATGACGGATTGGTGCCTTTTGCAGAAAGGTGGATTATAACTATGGTTAATTTGAAAAAAATAAATCACGATAATTGGATGGAGTGTATTGAACTTAATGTACATGATTGGCAAAAACAATTTGTAAATCCAAACATTTTTAGTTTGGCAGAGGCATATGCGCATTCAGATGCAAATAAAGAGGATGCAGAAAAATATTACAGATGTATCCCATTTGCAATATACTGTCATGACAAAATGGTAGGATTTACTCTTATAACATATGAAAAAGAATGTGATTTTGATGATACTCCCGGATATGAGATTTACAGATTAATGATTGCAAAGGATTATCAGGGAAAAGGTATTGGAAAAGAAACAATAAATAGAATCATTGAATACATAAAGACATTTCCCTATGGAAAGGCTGAGTATATATATGCGTCCTGGCATCCAGAAAATAAAGCATCGGAGCGGTTATGCCTGGGCAGTGGATTTGAAGTTGTTGGAAAAGATGAGGATGATGGGGCGATAAGATCAAGATTGAAAATATAATTAGCTAACATCTAATTCCCATGTTGAGAATAGCAGCCAGCTAAAAACTGAATAACCGCCGCTGTATAGAACGGCACGAAAAGATACAAATACGTTTTCCTATGCCTATGTATTATTACAACAATAGGGACATTATTGCAATCTGTATGGTTGTTGCCAGATTCAAGATCCAGTGCCCCGTCATGATATAGGAAACAGGTTTTCCTTTATAATATTGATAACAGATCCATATTGTCAGAGGGAAGAAGGATAGAAAACGATAGACGATAAATCTCACATCTAATAATGTTGGAATAAAGCTATGCTGCAGGGCATAGAAAAATGCGGAGACTAAGACAGCCGCCCATCTGGATGAAAAATTGTTTACCCCATATCCCAAATATAATCCGTCCTCAGCGATTGTTGTTGTGATTGGGAGCACTAAAATATTTAACAGGGCGGGATACAGGGGGGCCGGCTCTGTCATCATTGGTGCAAGATACGGGAACCTGCCATAACAGAGCACCCCTGCCGCATACATTCCTGCCATCCCCATCGATATCATTATGACAATAAACACAAATCCCCGGAAGATGTTTCCCTGTTTTCTATTATAATTATAATGTATCATTTCGCAATAGGTGATGCCCTGTCTTTTGCAAATCATCCATAGAACAATAATAGTAACAATGTTGGCGGCGGATGCAAGGATTGTCCACCAATGAGTTATTTCGGTTAATTTCCTCCGGGTAATTATGCTGCAGAAGGAGAAGGCGGTCAAAAACAGGAAACAGCGCATCGGTAGAAAGAGCCATTTTTTGTGATTACATTTCATTGGTTTTATCCCCCTTACGATCCATGCCATCAAAAAGTAATGTAATGGTATCATGTATAAATAAATCCCGTTCCAATTTACAGTACAAATCATATCCTAAAAGCTCTTTCGCAGTACTTTTTGCAAGAAAAGCTGTCTGTAGTGCAGAGACAAGAATAAATACAAGTAATTTTTTCGTGCTCTCATTTTGATTGCCTTTCAATGCAAATGCAAACCCTTTTTGTGTGTAAACGGAATTACTGTCAGCAGTATAATGCTGCATATCGCTTATGATCGATATATTGGCAATGGCCTGATTTTCAAAAAGAAAATCAAAGGTCTGGCAGGCCCAGGAAATTAAACGGGCTCTATCCGTCAATCCATCTTTCCTCTCAGTGTCAGTAATTTCTGGCGTGAATCCCGTCAATATCCCATTGATGATACGTTGTATGCACTCTGTAATAAGACTCTCCTTGCTTCCAAAGAAATAATTGATGGAGCCTAATCCGATTCCAGCCCTTTCTGCGATTAAACGTGATGTAATTCTCTTTGTGTCGCCATTATATTCTTTTAATAAATCTGTAGTGACTTCGATAATAGAAAGCTTGGTTTTTTCATTGTTCCTCATGGTATTTCTCCTCTGAACATTGTTCACATATATTATAGTGAACGATGTTCAGAAAGTCAATAAGATTCCTTTCATAAAATTAATATACAAGCAAAATAGGAGCAGGAATGCTCAGGATTCATAAAATTGACTAAATTAGATTTTACGGGAAATTAGGTCTTCCCTATTTTGGTGGAACGGAAGAAGGTTTCTTAGTAATGAAAAAATTAAGATGTGTGAACACATGACTACTGTTATAAAAATTAAAAATCAATAAAAACAAAAATAGCCCTTGTTTTTTCTTTTTCTTTATGGTATGATATTTCATGCTGACGTTTTGCTTATGGCTCCATGGTCAAGCGGTTAAGACACCGCCCTTTCACGGCGGTAACAGGGGTTCAAATCCCCTTGGAGTCACTGGAACTTTAAGAGGAGTCAGGTGGGGATTTGAACAAAGCGAACTTGTTTCGCTTTATCCCTTTGGAATCCATTCTCTTAAAGGTGAGTTTTCTGCCTTATACAAGGTATCAGGACCTTTAGCTCAGTTGGTTAGAGCATCCGGCTCATAACCGGACGGTCCGGGGTTCGAGTCCCCGAGGGTCCATTTTGGCCTAGTGGCTCAGTTGGTTAGAGCGCCGCCCTGTCACGGCGGAGGTCGTGGGTTCGAGTCCCATCTGGGTCGTATTGTATGCCTGATCGGGTGTACGGTTTATGATCTGCTGGTGTGGCGGAATTGGCAGACGCCCAGGACTTAAAATCCTGTGGGTGGTGACACCCGTGCCGGTTCGAGCCCGGCCACCAGCATATTGAAAAGTGTCGTGAGAGTGCGGCGCTTTTTTCGTTTAGTACAATTGGCACCATTGAGATAGGAGGATGCAGTTATGATCATAATGGAGCAGGTATGCAAATCCTACCGGATCGCAAAGAGGAATGCAGGATTTACTGCGGCCTGCAGAGCGCTCTTTCACCGGGAATATGAAATCATCCAGGCGCTGGACCATGTGAGTTTTACAATTGACGACGGGGAGATGGTGGGGTACATAGGACCGAATGGGGCAGGAAAGAGCTCTACCATCAAAATTCTAAGCGGGATATTGACGCCGGACGGCGGGAAGGTTCTTGTAGACGGCAGGGTGCCGTATAAAAACAGGATTCAGCATGTACGGCAGATCGGTGTTGTTTTTGGCCAGCGCTCCCAACTGTGGTGGGATGTTCCCGTCAATGATTCTTTTATGCTCTTGAAGGATATCTATTCGATCCCTGATTCCGAATACAAACAAAATCTGGAGGAGCTGACGGAGATTCTTGATCTGAAGGAACTGCTCCGCTCGCCGGCAAGACAGCTTTCGCTGGGACAGAGAATGCGGTGTGAGATTGCGGCGTCGCTGCTGCACAGTCCGCGGATTCTCTTTCTGGATGAACCGACCATCGGACTGGACGCCGTATCAAAGCTGGCGGTAAGGGACTTTATCCGGAAGAGAAATGCCTCCCATGGCACTACGGTTATTCTCACCACTCACGATATGCAGGATATCGAAGCCCTTGCCAGCCGCATCATACTCATCGGGAGGGGCCGGATCCTATTGGATGGCACGTTGGAGGATATCAAAAAGGGCAATGGGGATATCGATGAGACGGTGGCGGAGTTGTACCGTTCCTATCATATATAGCCAGGGAGGTGCGCGGGATGAAAAAATATTTAACCTTTTTCCGCCTGAGATTTTCCATGGGGCTCCAGTACCGCGCCGCGGCACTGGCCGGCGTGGTTACACAATTTTTCTGGGGATTCATGGAAGTCATGACATTTCAGGCATTTTACCGGGCGGATGCGGCGGCGTTTCCCATGAGTTTCCATGCCACGGCGTCCTATATCTGGCTGCAGCAGGCGTTCCTGGCTTTCTTTGCGGCATGGATGATGGAGAATGAGATTACCGCATCCATCGTCAGCGGGGACGTTGCCTATGAGCTGTGCCGGCCGGTGAGCATTTATAATATGTGGTTTTCAAGAAGCACTGCGACCCGGCTGTCAAGGGCGGTGCTCCGGTGTTTTCCGATCTTGATCGTGGCGGCCCTTCTTCCCTCTCCCTATGGGATCGAACCGCCGGCGGGACCGATTCACTTCCTGTTGTTTCTCGTGACACTGCTGCTGGGACTGGCGGTTACGGTTTCCTTCTGTATGCTGGTTTATGTTATCTCTTTTTTTACGATATCGGCGGAAGGGATCCGGATCGTATTCGTTTCCTCAGTGGAATTTTTCTCCGGGGGTATTATACCTCTTCCCTTCTTTCCGGACAAGATCCGGACGGTGGTGGAGCTGCTCCCCTTCGCTTCTATGCAGAATGTGGCCCTGCGGATCTACAGTGGGAGCATGACGGTCCCACAGATGAGGAGGGCGGTGCTGCTGCAGCTGTTCTGGCTGGCAGCGCTTGTCTGGCTGGGGAAAAGACTCTGCGTCAGGGCGGAGCGACGTATCACTGTGCAGGGCGGCTGACGCCGTGTAAAGCGTATTTTGGTGAGCTGCTGTTTTTTTCGTCCTTGTATTTCGCTAAATTCCACCATTGAGCTGGGAGGAGAAGACCATGAAGAAAAAAATCCATCTGTATATACACTATGTGTCCCTTAATATCCGTTCCATGATGCAGTATAAGGTATCCTTTTTTCTGGCGGCGGCGGGGCAGTTTCTAGTGTCTTTTACTGTCTTTCTGGGGATCCTGGTAATGTTTCAGAGATTTCCGGCGGTGGAGGGCTTTACTTACAGTGAGGTGCTGCTCTGCTTTGCCGTCAATCTGCTGGCATTTTCCCTGGCAGAAATTTTTGCCCGGGGATTTGATGATTTTTCCGGTGTTGTGAGGACCGGGGAATTTGACCGGATTCTGGTCCGGCCCCAGAGCGAGATAATTCAGGTGCTGGGAGGCAGGTTTGAGCTGACCAGGATCGGCAGGATCCTCCAGGCCGTGGTGATGTTTATCTATGGAGTGTCTGTCTCCGGAACCCAGTGGAGGCTGTCCCGGGTTGTAACGGTATTCTTTATGCTGGCGGGCGGAACGGCAGTGTTTACCGGGCTTTTTATGATCTATGCCGCCCTCTGCTTTTTTACGCTGGAGGGGCTCGAATTTATGAATGTTTTTACCGATGGGGCAAGGGAATTCGGAAAATATCCCATCGGCATTTATGGGAAGAAGATCCTGCTGTTTTCCACCTTTGTGATCCCCTATGGGCTGTTTCAGTATTATCCCCTGCTGTTCATCCTGGGCAGGACAGATTCTCTTTTCTATGCATTTCTGCCCCTTGCGGCATGTCTGTTCCTTGTTCCCGCCTGGCTCTTTTGGAAATACGGCGTGCGCCATTACAAATCCAGCGGTTCGTGAGACGAGATGGGGCGGCGGGGTTCCGTCCCGCCCTGCCCCCAGGTCTGAAAAGGGAGACGCGGGAATACAATATAGGGAGAGAATCAATGGGAGAGTACCATTTATGCAGATTTATGTTGTGCAGCCCGGAGACAGCCTGGACCGGATCGCGGGCTTATATGGAACGACGATGGCAGAGCTGTCCTATGCCAACCAGATTCCCTATCCATACCAGCTGGCGGTGGGCCAGGCGCTTCTGGTTCCTGTCGGGGAGGGAGACGTGGACCGCCGGATCGTCTCGGCAAATGGTTATGCCTATCCGTTTATCAGTCCCTGGGTGCTGGAGCAGACCCTTCCTTACCTGACAAACCTGTTTGTCTTCTCTTACGGGTTTACAACGGAGGGGCAGCTGATCCCTCCTGATGTATCGGACGACTGGATGATTGCGGAGGCCCGGGACTTTTCTGTATCCCCCATTCTTGTGCTGACGCCGCTTGGGGCGGACGGGCGCTTTAATAATAATCTGATTCATGAGGTTTTGATAAGTGAGACCGCCGTGGAGACGCTGATATCCAATCTGCTGCAGACAATGGAGGAAAAGGGGTTCCAGGGCGTGGATGTGGATTTTGAATATATACTGGCAGAGGACCGGGATCGCTTTACCTCCTTTGTGGCGGAGCTGAGGAGGAGAATGAATGAGGCAGGCTATGTGGTGAGTGTGGCGCTGGCTCCCAAGACGTCAGCGGATCAGCCGGGACTTCTCTATGAAGGAAAGGATTATGGGGGATTGGGGGCGGCGGCCAACGAGGTGCTTCTGATGGCGTATGAGTGGGGATACACCTACGGTCCTGCCATGGCTGTGGCGCCCTTAAATAAAGTAAGACAGGTGATCGAATATGCCCTGACGGAGATCCCGTCGGAGAAGATCAATCTCGGGATACCGAACTATGGCTACGACTGGACGCTCCCTTATGTCAGGGGTGAGAGCCGTGCGGTCACCATCGGCAATGTGGAAGCGGTACAGATCGCCATCCGGAATGACGTGCCGATCCTTTTTGATGAGACGGCGCAGTCGCCCTATTTCCGGTATGTCAGTGACGGCAGGGAGCATGAAGTCTGGTTTGAGGATGTCCGAAGCCTGCAGGCGAAGTATAATCTGTTGAATGAATATGACCTGAAAGGGATCGGCGTCTGGCAGATCATGCGGCTGTTCCGGGCCATGTGGCTCCTCTACGCCGGTCTTTTTTATGTGGAGTGACCAGAATGACCCAGAAACAGCGGCTGCGTCGATTGAAACGAATGCACGCATTCACAAAATAGCAGTGATAGAAACGGGTTCAAATTGGCGTCATTGAGCTAAGACCTCATCCACATTGCTGAAGGCCCAGGCGTGGATATTGATCTCGATAACCGGAGTGCCGCAATAATCACAGGTTTTGGCGCCCAGGGAAGAGATCGGTGCGCCGCAGTTGGGACAGTTCAGCCCGATGGCATTGTCTGTTTCATTTTCTACCAGATCCCGGTCCTGGATATAGATAAGGTCAATGTTGTATTTGGTCTGGTATTTGTATTCCCGTGAACCTTCCTGTACCATATTAGAGGGATCGCCTGCCTTTGTTATATAATGATAGCATTGGAGGGCAGACTGGAAGGTGATCCTGCACCTTCCCTCTGTCTTTTGGTACTGGCTGATCTCAGTCCGGTGGATCTTGATCTGGTGGAAATGTTCCTGCAGATCCTGGGCAGAGAGCATCTGAATATGGTTTTCCAGCTGGTCTCTGAGTTCCCTGCTGCCGTCCTGTAAAAGAGCGGGGCGGCGTTCTGTCACTGCACGCAGAAAGCTGGTAAGTATATTTTCTGCCCGTTCCTTCATTTCATCGTACTGGAAATCAGGGAAATCCATGGTGATTTTCGGAAGGAGCAGGCTGGTCATGGCGGAGACGGACTTCGGCGTGGCGGAGTACTCCTGTTTCATCTGTTCCGCCGCCCGGCTGATGTCGGATGTCCCAAACAGGGCCCGGGAAAATTCCCGGGTTTTGTTCCGCAGATAGACTACTCCAAAATAAACGGCAAGGACGACTGCCAGAATCAGTACTAAAATAATAATGATGGGTAAATATTTCATGCGTTCTCCTCCCTTAGCTCAATGGCGCCAATTTAGAAACGGGTTCAAATTGGCGCCATTGAGCTACAACAAAAAAGTTGTTATTACTGCATTACCTTGAAATAACAGAACAATCCAAGGGCGATCAGGATAACTAATGTAGTCAGAATGATCTTCGGAATGGAAAGAGGGGTTCTCCCTGCCACCTTACCAGTCTGCCCATTCACCATAAACTGGTACACCTTGTCTTTGTATTTAAAATTCGAGATCCAGATAGGCAGCAGCAGATACTTGTACGTGATATTGGTGTATTCGGTCCTCACGGAAAGGCTCCGTACGGTATCGGCTGCGTTCTCACGCCGTATGTGGTCAGAAATATTGCGGGCCAGCTTATCTTTGATGGAGGCCATGGCGTAGCTCCAGGCATCCTTCAGTCCGATCGAATACCGCTCAGCAACGAAGCCTGCGATGTACTCTGGCTGATAGGTCTTATTATTTTCCGTATCAAAGGGCTCCAGCTTCTGAAGGATTGACATATCATGATTTCTGGAGGCCAGCACCAGCTCGTCATTGATAAATTCATTGTATGTACCGGACGTATTGTACCAGTTTGTCTCCGTGCGGGTTTCCCCGCTCTCGTCCTCGATCAGGTGACGGATGCCGTATTGTCCTTGATAGGAGGAACAGGTGTCGGAGTCAAAGGTCCAGTACGGCAGATAGATACCTTTAAAGCGCTTTGGCTTTGCACTGTCCCTGGCGAGCTTTGGGCAGAACCATTTCCGTTTGATCCATTTTTTAAACAGAGTCGAGGCCTGTTCATCGCTGATGCGGAAGGGGACGACGCCGCCCGGTGCCATCGTATCCTGGTCGTTTGCTTCCATTACCTGATTGGAGCCGCAGAAGGGACATACGGCAGAGGTCTGCAGGGCATCGTAGATGGATTCTGCGCCGCAGGCCTTGCAGAGAACGGTTTTTTTCTCGGCTCCCCAGTCCTCGCTGGCGGTGTGCTCCGCGGCAAAAAAGTCCAGTTCTTCCGCTTTTTGGGGAGCATCCTCCTGTATTTTGATGGCCTCCTCATAATCGCAGTACGGACATTTCAGGCTGCCGGTGGCAGGGTCAAAATCCATGACGCCGCCGCACTGGGGGCATTTCCGGTCGGTTTCTTCTTTTGTGTCAACTATATTCATATCATTAAAATCATCCATTTGGGGTATCCTCCTTCTGACCGGGCGGCGCCGGAATGGGGGGGCTTAGAAGCTGCAAATGAATCCCCCCGCATCCGGCCTGCCTTACTCTGTCCTTACTGTATGTCATTCTCATCAAAAACATCGCCGCACTCCGGGCAGAACTTCGGCGGATGATGTGGATCCTCCGGCTGCCAGCCGCATTTGTCGCATCGGTAGAGCGGTGCATCGGCGGGTTTCTTCGTTCCGCATTCCTGACAGAATTTGCCCTGATTGACAGCTCCGCAGGAGCAGGTCCAGCCGGTCTGCGGTGCCGGTTTAGCGCTGCCGCATTCGATGCAGAATTTACCTGTGTTCCGGGCTCCGCAGGAACAGGTCCAGGAAACGGCGGAGGCTGTTTCAGAGGCGGACGGCTGTTGGGGAGCAGCGGGAGCGGGAGTCACCGGAGGAGTGCCGCCCTGCTGCTGCCCCATGGCGAACAGAGATCCGGCGTCCATGCCGCCTGCCTGATTTGCCATATTCATGCCGGCAAATGCCATCATGGGTCCGGTGGATGTATTGGCGGCGGCGGATTTCATTGCCTCTGCCTGGGCGCCCACCAGGGTGGCAGCCGCCATATTTGGATTCCGAAGAACGGCTGTTTTCTGGAGATCCTTGATCATCTGCTCATCCTCTTCGGATGCCTTAATGGTATTTACACCGAATGAGACGATCCGGATCCCGCGCAATTCACTCCATTTCTCCGATAATACTTTATTGAGGGCATCGGCAACCTCCATTGTGTGAGCCGGCACGGCGCTATACCGGATGCCCATGGCGGAAATCTGTGCAAATGCCGGCTGGAGAGCGGTCATCAGCTCGGATTTTAACTGGCTCTCAATCTTGTCCCGGGTGAATTCTTCGGAAACATTGCCGCACACATGGGTGTAGAAGAGAATCGGGTCGAAGATCTGGTAGGAATACTCTCCATTGCAGCGGACGGAGATATCGGCGTCCAGGCCGATATTGGCATCCACTACGCGGAAGGGAACCGGGTTGGCCGTTCCGTACCGGTTGCCCATAATCTCTTTTGTGTTAAAGAAGTAAACCCGCTGATCCTTTCCCGTATCGCCGCCAAAGGTAAAGCGTTTGCCGATGGAGGCGAAGGTTTTTCCGATATTTTCGCCCAGATTACCGCTAAGCAGGCTCGGTTCCGAGGAGGTATCGTATAAAAATTCCCCTGCCTCCGCGCAGAATTCTACTACCTTTCCCTGATCGACGATGATCATGCACTGTCCCTCATTGACAGCTACGACGGATCCGTTGCTGATAATGTTGTCGTTTCCCTTGTTGCTGGATCCAAATTTACCGCTGGCCCTTCTCCGGCCCTTCACAACTAATACATCCGATTCCAATGCATCGCAATAAAAATATTCTTTCCACTGGTCTGCGGCAACCCCGCGGATGGCACCTGAAATTGCTTTGATTAATCCCATAATAATCCTCCCTAAAAAAGTTCTGCAGATTTTGTAATAAATTGTCAGTTATAATAATTATACATTTTCGGTCAAGAAATGTCTATCATTATTCCTTGTGCCGGAGAAAGAATTTTATGTCCGGGGGTCTAATAATTTGCGGGACAGGTTATCTATGCAGACCGCTCCCAGGGGGGCGGTAATGAGAATAGACAGGACGGCGACAGTCAGTACCATTTGTCCACAGGCCAATCCCATAGTGAGCGGAATTGCCCCGATGGCTGCCTGAACGGTAGCCTTCGGCGTGTAAGCTATCATGCAAAACCATCTTTCGCGCTTTGTAAGCCCTGTCCTTACAAGGGATAATGCCACACCGGCCATCCGGAACGCCAGCGCTCCCACAACAAGCAGAACGGCAAAGATTCCTGCCGAGACGGCATATCTCAAATCAACGGCTGCGCCTACCAGTACGAACAGGAAAATTTCTGCGGCCAGCCATAACTTGTTATATTTCGCGGATAACCGTTCCGCCAGGACGGGATAGCAGCGCCGGATCAGGATTCCTGCGCTCATAACAGCCAGAAGTCCGGAAAGCGGCAGAATTCCTTCCAAATAGTCCTCCCATCCGAGGAGCAGGAAGGAAAGGCTGAGGAGGATCAATATTTTAACCGAATCCCTCATATGAACCTTTTTGAAAAAGAATACCAGTGCATACCCCGCAGCTGCCCCTGTGAGGATACCTGAAACGATAGACACCGGTATCTGTAAAAAATCAATGACAGATACCGTACCGGTAGAGGCTAAGGAGATGAATGCCGTAAAAAGTACGATGACGAATACATCATCCACCGACGCTCCCGCCAATAAGAGCTGGGGGATACTGTGTTTCCTTCCATAGCCATCATCCATCAGCCGGATCATTCTCGGGACGATAACGGCCGGGGATACAGCGGCAGTGACACTGCCGATCACAGCGGCTTCTAATGCCGTCACGCCCAATAACAGAGGGGCCAGTACGATCACCCCTGCTATTTCTGCACAGGCGGGAACAAAGCACATGAGGACTGCCGGCCGGCCCACCTTCTTTAAGTCGGCGATGTTTAATGCCAGCCCCGCCCTTGTTAAAATGATCACCAGGGCGAGCTGCCGCAGATCCGGGGAAATGTCCAGGATAGAGGAGTCGATTGCATGGAGTGCATAGGGACCCAGAACAATTCCAACGAGAATCATTCCCAGGAGACTGGGCAGCCTTAATTTGGAGAAAATATTTCCGAATAATAATCCCAGTAACAAAATCATTGCGACACTTGTGAGCATACAAATTCCTCCGTTTCTTATCATTTCGTATTATTTTTTTATAAATTCTATCTTATATTTTCCGAGATCGTATTCGCTGCCAAAGAAACCGGTCAGGATGGCCTCGGCATTTTTCCGCGCATTTTCCAGCAGCCCGTTGGCGATGGCATTTTCCTCCGCCGTCTGTTTTAAACGGTTCATGGCTTCGTTATTTTCGGCCAGTGTGATATGCTTGAAGATACTTTCCTTTTCATGGTAGACCTTGAAAGAATCCGCCCGGATCTCCCGGCTGAATATCTCCACCTCCGGCAGCTTTACTTCAATGACAGCGTTATGTACGGACCATTCAATCTCTCCGAAATCAATGCCCGCTTTGATCTCCACATCATAGCTGTACACATATTTGCTCTGGGTAAAGGGGATGGTCAGGCCGAACAGCTCCTGACGGGCTTCTGTTACATTCACCTCGGTACAGCAGGCGGCCTGTGTGGACAGCTCTCCGATATCCTCAAAGCCGATCCGGGTCGTCTTTGCATCATGCAGAAGGAATTCCTTGGTCCCAATGGCCCCCGCCGCCAGCACAAGGCTGGCCGCAATGGCTGCGGTGATGATCCTTCTGGTGAAAAAGCCTGACATAAGGTGGGATTTTTTCCGGTTTTTTATTATGATCCTACTTCCCATAGCGAAGCTGGCCTCCTATCGATCCCATACAAAAAGCCGTATGTCCCTGCCTGTCTGGTGTGGGACACACGGCCTGCTGCAGCGAATATAACAGTTAAATATATGCGCACATCATTTGCCCTTATTCCGAAATTCCACCGGAGTCATCTGATAAAGTTTCTTAAATGTCCGGTTAAAGTGTTCGACATTCTGGTATCCGATGGAAAAGGCAATGTTTTCCACCGTCATATTTCCGTTTTTCAGTAAGGTCCTGGCCTTCTTCATCCGTATATTTGTCACCTGCTCCACGAAAGTCCTGCCGGATTTCTCGTGAATGTATTTGCTGATATAGGGTTCGCTCAGATGAAAATGCTCCGCCATATCGTCTAGTGTCACGGTCTGGTAATTGGCATGGATAAAGTTCATCATCTGAATCAGGCGTTCGTCCTTGATCGGTTCCGTTTTCTTGATATCCGGCAGCTTATTTACGCAGACACAGAGCGCATGTATGGACGCTTTGATGATATCCTCGTCTATGCCGGCGCCCCAGTAGGAGTCACCCTGGCAGGTGATGCCCACATAGGCGATGGCCCGGGAGGAAGAGCCCTGGGTCAGGGCGTGTTCTTCGTAAGAGGACAGCTGGTAACTGATGCCGAAATACTGTTTGATCGTATTGCTTACGGCATCCAGCCGTCCGTTGCCGTTGGCGTCCACAATGGTCTTTTTGTCGCCGCAGCAGATCTCTGTTTCCGCCATAATGCCGTCGACCTGCCGGAAGTGGCAGTCCGTAATCTGGAAATAAGGAGTCGGCGTGATATAATGTTCTTCGAATATTTCGTAGACCCACTGCGGAGAGAGCTCCTTATGCTCCTCGTCGGATACGTGTTTCATCGTGTAGCCCACCTCTTCCCG
The DNA here is from genome assembly GCA_948467395.1 of uncultured Clostridia bacterium. Classification (GTDB taxonomy): domain Bacteria; phylum Bacillota; class Clostridia; order Lachnospirales; family Lachnospiraceae; genus Eubacterium_F. The sequence goes on from CAOKDX010000001.1 coordinate 170,917, forward strand.
CATGGCATCCGGAAGTGATATGCCGAAATTCTGTTTCAGAATATAGTTGACGCCGCCCTTGCCGGACTGGCTGTTAATGCGGATCACATCGGAGTCATAGGTCCTTCCCACATCCTGGGGATCCACAGGAAGATAGGGGACGCTCCAGATCTTCAGATTTTTGTCCTCGCGCCACTGCATTCCCTTGGCGATGGCATCCTGGTGGGAACCGGAGAAGGCCGTGAATACCAGATCTCCGGCATATGGCTGGCGGGGATCCACATGCATCCGGGTACAGGTCTCATATTTCTCGCGGATCTCCGGCATCCGGGAAAAGTCCAGCAGCGGATCCACTCCGTGGGAAAACATATTCATGGCCAGGGTTACGATATCTACATTGCCAGTGCGCTCGCCGTTGCCGAATAAGGTTCCCTCAATGCGGTCCGCCCCGGCAAGGATCCCCAGCTCGGCGTCGCTTACACCACAGCCCCGGTCATTGTGGGGGTGCAGGGAGAGCACGACAGCGTCGCGGTATTTCAGATGCTTGTGCACATACTCGATCTGCGTGGCGAACACATGGGGCATGGAATACTCCACCGTAGAGGGGATGTTAATGATGGCCTTGTTGTCCGCGGATGGCTTCCATATATCCAAAACGGCATTGCATACCTCCACCGCATACTCCACCTCTGTGCCGGTGAAGCTCTCGGGGCTGTATTCAAAGGAAAAGCTGCCGTCTGTCTCATCTGCCAGCTGTTTCAGAAGGATGGCGCCGTCTATGGCGATCTGTTTGATCTCTTCCTTACTCTTCTTAAATACCTGTTCGCGCTGTGCCACGGATGTGGAATTGTACAGATGTACTACGGCGTGGGGAGCGCCCTTTACGGCTTCGAAGGTCTTCTTGATAATGTGTTCCCTGGCCTGGGTCAGTACCTGAACGGTCACATCATCCGGGATCATATTTTTCTCGATGAGTGCCCGCATAAATTCATATTCCGTCTCGGAAGCCGCGGGAAATCCCACCTCGATCTGCTTAAAGCCGATATCTACCAGCATCTGGAAGAACTGCAGCTTTTCGTCCAGGCTCATGGGTTCGATCAGAGCCTGGTTGCCATCCCGCAGGTCTACGGAGCACCAGACCGGCGGCTTGTCGATGGCGTCTTTCTCCACCCAGTCGTAGGTACATTCCGGCGGCATAAAATAAGCCTTTTCATACTTGTCAACATGTTTCATTTCTCAATACCTCCAATTTACTCATTTCTGATAAATACATGGAAAAACCTCCGCCTCCACAACCAGGCGGTTGTAGAGACGAAGGTGTATCGACCTTCGCGGTACCACTCTACTTCATATCCATGGGGGGGCTCCCATAGATATGCTCTCATCGGCACTAACATGCCTTTCCCGGGTAACGGCGGGGGTCCGGTGTACCTTACATAAGAATAAAGGGTTCGGGTACACAGCTCAGGGGTCAGTTCACTGCTGTTATTTTACTGCCTTGCACCGGACGGCAGCTCTCTGTAAAAAGAACGGGCAGTTACTAGTCCCCTTCAAAGCTTTTTTTATATCTTATCACATAAAATGCATTTTGGAAATGATTAAATTTAATCATTTTTATTGATGTTTTTTAATAAAACAAAAAAGTGCTTGACTTTTTTTGGCGGATTGAGTATCATAATATTTGCGTTGTGCGTGTAGCTCAGCTGGATAGAGCACTTGGCTACGGACCAAGGTGTCGGGGGTTCGAATCCTCTCACGCACGTGATCATGACAAGCCTTCGGAAAGACACGTTTTCGGAGGCTTATTTTGTTATATTTCCTAAAATTTCATTGGCTCTGGTCTCCGTGATCTTGTCGCAGTCAACCATTTTATCCAGGACAAGGGACATTCTCTTTCGGGCCAGCTCCATGCTGGTATCCGGGGAATAGTTGGACGGCGCATTGGGAATACCTGCCAGCATAATTGCCTCATAGTCCGTCAGCTCAGAGGGATTTTTGCCGTAATAGCCCTGTGCCGCCTCGTAGATCCCGTAGTATCCGCTGCCAAAATAAATGGTATTGACATACAGCTCAAATAATTCTTCCTTGCTGTACTCCCGTTCCAGTGCTAACGCGGCAAAGATTTCTGCAAACTTGCGCTCTACCTTCTTTTCCTGGGTGAAGAGCTGGTTTTTGGCAATCTGCTGTGTAATGGTGCTTCCGCCCTCCACGAAGGAGAGGGAAATCATGTCCTTCCATACAGCCCTGCCGATGGCGATGGGGTCGATGCCGGGGTGAGTATAAAACCGTTTGTCCTCGGCGGAGATCACCGCATCGGTATAGATGGCGGGAAGCTCTTTGTACTGCACGTAATGTCCGTTATCACGAATGGTTCTGCCTATCTCTGTGATGGGGGTCTCCCGTACGGCGTCCTGATACATCTGGTAGCCCTTATAGCCAAAGTATGCGGCGGTGAGTGTGGCGATCACCAGCAGGATGGCAAGTAAGCGAAGGGCGGTCCTTCCGATGACCCGCAGTATATATTTCATAGAGTTCAGGCTCCTTTCTGATCAAAATATTCGTTGTACTAGTTCAGATTAGCGAATATAATTTCCATACCCTGAAATACGACTTCTATTGTGAATATCAGAAGCCCGGTTATCATAAACAGCGCGCCAAAGATAATACCGCTAATTCCCAACAAAAGCTTCTGCATTACTTTTTTTATCCGTAATTTCATTCTCACAGTAATCCCTCCCTGATAGGTATCATACCTCAGTCAGGTTATAGTATTGTGACTTTTAGATAAGAGATTCGTCACTTTTTGCCGCAATAGCAGCGAATGCAGCGAACCGCATATGTTATTGCGGACTTGAAATGGGAACTGGGATCGCCGGGCCGGCGAGGAAGGGAAGGATGGTTTGATACAGGCTGAGAGGGAGGTATGGAAACGTTATTCCAGTGCTTTCATTTCTTCTGCATACTTTTTTATGGCGTGAAAGCTTTCCGGACTGATGACGTGCTCGATCCGGCAGGCGTCCTCCTCGGCAATATCTGCCGGCACGCCCAGTGATGACAGGCACCGGGTGAGGATATCGTGCCGCTCATAGATCATATCGGCAATTTCCCTTCCCTCCTCTGTCAGGTAGATAAATCCGGCATCGGTCACGGTGATATGATTCTTTTCCCGGAGGTGTTTCATGGCCACGCTGACACTGGATTTTTTGAAACCAAGCTCTGTGGCTATATCAACGGAGCGGACTACCGGTAATCTTTTACTTAATATAAGAATTGTTTCCAGATAATTTTCTGCTGATTCATTGGTTTTCATCATTACCTCCCGTGTAAATGGCTGATTCACAATGCCTTGATTTAATATACACGCTTTATTATAGCATTCCTTACGGGAAACATCAAACAATAAAAAGTTCTTGACAACTAATAGAAGTTAGAATATACTAACAAATGTAAGAAACGAATAATTTCTTTTGGAAAGGATGATGTGTGATGCCTTTGACGATGGCCCAGGCAGGCGTACCTGTAAGGATAAAAAAGGTGGGTGGGAGAGCGGACACAAGAAATTTTCTGGAGAATCTGGGATTTATTACCGGCGGAGTGGTGACGGTAGTATCTGAGATCGGTGGAAATCTGATTCTGAATGTCAGGAATTCCCGCATAGCGCTGGGGAAGGATATGGCAAAGAAGATTGTTGTTTCCTTCAACGACGCGAATTGAGAAAAGGAGGAGTGAGTCAATGACATTGAGAGAGGCTGCCGTGGGACAGACGGTGAGAGTGCAGGGGCTGACAGGAGCCGGTCCGGTGCGAAGGCGTATTATGGATATGGGAATCACCCGGGGGATTGATATTTATGTGAGAAAGGTGGCGCCTCTGGGAGACCCGGTAGAGGTAACCGTCCGGGGGTATGAATTATCTCTTCGGAAGGAGGATGCGGCACTGATTGAGGTGGGATAGAAAATTTTTTGTTCTGTGGTTAGTGATAACTAATCAGAGAAAGCTATAACCAATATTTATTAGAAGAAGTAAACTATGGGGAGGAACAAGATATGTCGATTACAATTGCACTCGCAGGAAATCCAAACAGCGGCAAAACGACACTGTTCAATGCACTGACTGGTGCCAGTCAGTATGTCGGTAACTGGCCGGGTGTCACGGTGGAGAAGAAGGAGGGAAAGCTGAAGGCAGTCTATGCAGGAAATGAAGCGGATGTGACGGTGACGGATCTGCCGGGGATCTATTCCCTGTCTCCCTATACATTGGAGGAAGTGGTGGCGCGCAATTACCTTATCCGTGAGAGGCCGGATGTTATACTGAATATTGTGGACGGCACAAATATGGAACGGAATCTGTATCTGTCTACACAGCTTATGGAGCTGGGGATTCCGGTGGTGATGGCAGTGAATATGATGGATGTGGTAGAAAAGAATGGCGGACGGATCTATGTGGATAAACTGAGTCAGCTGCTGGGGTGTGAGGTGGTGGAGATTTCTGCGCTGAAAGGAACCGGCATTGACCGGGCGGCGGCCAAGGCTGTTGTGGCGGCGGAAAAGGCAGTGGCCGCCGCCGTCCACGGGTTTTCGGAACGGGTGGAGGCCGCGGTGCATAGGGTGGAGGAGTGCCTTGGCAGTGAGATTGATGCAGGACGGAGAAGATTCTTTGCGATCAAGCTGCTGGAGCGCGATGATCGTATTGCGGAGCATCTGCATAGCGTGCCGGACGCAGCTTCTGAGATCGCCGCCCTGGAGGAGGCTTTTGACGACGATATGGAGAGTATCTTCACCAATGAGAGATATACTTTTCTTTCATCCGTCGTGGATGAATGCTGTACGAAGGGAGACAGAGAAAAATTGACAGCCTCGGACAGGATTGATAAGATTGTTACAAACCGTTTTCTGGCACTGCCGGTTTTTGTGGCGATTATGTTTATCGTATACTATATTTCTGTGACATCCGTTGGAGCGCTCGTGACGGACTGGACCAATGACGGGCTGTTCAGGGACGGCTGGTATCTGGCCCATCACGGGATCTGGGTTCCCGGCATTCCTGTTCTTGTGACAGACGGACTGGAGGCACTGGGATGTGCCGGCTGGCTTCAGGGGCTGATTGTTGACGGTATCATCGGCGGCGTAGGTGCCGTTCTGGGATTTGTCCCCCAGATGCTTGTGCTGTTTATCTTCCTGGCCTTCCTGGAGGGAAGTGGGTATATGGCCCGCGCCGCCTTTATTATGGACCGCATTTTCCGTCGTTTTGGCCTTTCAGGAAAATCCTTTATCCCAATGCTGATTGGAACGGGCTGCGGAGTGCCGGGGATCATGGCATCCAGAACGATTGAGAATGAGAGGGACCGAAGAATGACTATTATGACTACTACGTTCATTCCCTGCGGCGCCAAGCTGCCCATTGTCGCTCTTCTGGCCAGCGCCCTGTTCGGCGGGGCATGGTGGGTAGCCCCCAGCGCTTATTTTCTCGGCATTGCGGCCATTGTACTATCAGGTATTATATTAAAGAAGACAAGGATGTTTGCAGGAGATCCGGCGCCATTTATTATGGAGCTCCCGGCCTATCATCTGCCGGCGGCAGGTTCTGTCCTGAGGAGTATGTGGGAGCGGGGCTGGTCCTTTATTAAGAGGGCGGGTACGGTGATCCTTGTCTCGGCCATTCTCATCTGGGCTGGCTCTGTGTTTGGCGTGACAGACGGTTCTTTCGGCTTTCATCCGGATATCGAACTGGAAAACAGCGTGCTGGGCTATATCGGGAGAGGGCTTCAGTGGCTCTTTGTGCCCCTTGGCTTTGGCAATATTAAGGCAGTGACTGCCACCATTATGGGGCTGGCTGCCAAGGAGGAAGTTGTCGCTGTCTTTGGCGTCCTGGATTTTGAGGGGATGAGCCGGCTGGCCGGGTATTCCTTCCTCGCCTTCAACCTGCTGTGTGCACCATGCTTTGCCGCGATGGGAGCCATCCGCGGGGAGATGAACAGTGGGAGATGGACCGCATTTGCCATTGCTTACCAGTGTGTCTTTGCCTACGGCACTGCCCTGATCATCTATCAGACGGGTATGCTGCTGTCCGGGGCATTCACGATATGGACTGTGGCCGCCCTGCTGCTGGCAGTCATCCTGCTGTATTTGATCTTCCGTCCGCACAGGGAGAGCCCTGCGCCGAAGTGGACAGGTAAGACTGGCATGGCGGGACAATCATAAGAAGAAAGAGAAAAAGGAGGACGGCTATGGAGTCTGTCGTGGGAACTGTTATTGTCGGATGCATTTTGCTTGCCGCCGTGGGATTTATCGTGGCCAAAATGATTTCGGACCGGAAAAAGGGAAAAGGGCACTGCGGCTGTGACTGTGGCAGCTGCCGGAAATGCCATTAGACGGCAAAAAGGAATCCGTCCTTGACATACCATGCAGAATATCGCAAAATAGTATGAGAGATAAGCATGGGGGCGGTCAGGATGAAAAAGATAAAGATTTGTGGAATCACAGAGATAGAGGAAACGGAATATCTGAATGAAGCTGGTGTGGATTACGCCGGCTTTGTTCTGTTTTTCCCGAAAAGCAGCAGAAATACAGACATTGAACGGGCGAAGGAGATTATGGGTTATCTGGATTCTCAGATCCAGACCGTGGCTGTGGTGGTGGAGCCCTCGGAAGAACAGCTTATGGAGATTGCTGAAGCGGGCTTTGACCTTGTGCAGATTCACGGAAGGATGTCGGAGGAGACACTATCGAAATCGCAGATTCCCGTGTTACGGGCATTCAATGCCGGTGATCTGTCAGAATTTTCCCGGTATGAGAAAATGGAAAATGTGGCGGGTTATGTATTTGATGCGCAAAAACCCGGCAGCGGTAAGGTGTTTGACTGGACTCTGCTGAGGAAGCTGCCCCGGACGCAGAAGCTGACATTTCTGGCGGGGGGGCTGGATGCAGATAATGTAAGAGAGGCGCTGGCGGCGACCCAGGTGGATGGCGTGGACACAAGCTCCGGGGTGGAGAGAGCGGGTGGAGCGGGAAAAGATCCAGATAAGGTACGGAGCTTTGTAGAAGCAGTCCGGAGTGTAGGGGAATGATGAGATGAAATACATAGTGAGAATAGCAGAGGCGGTTCTTGCCGCCCTATTTGCGAATATATTTTTATTGGGCCATATCATACTTCTTTCCCGGATTGTATGGCTTGGCCTGGGGTTGTTGCTGATGACCCTGTTTGTAGTGATGAATATTGTGCCGTGTTATGCCAACTGGAAGCTGCAGAGCCCCCGGCTGAGAAATAATGCGGACGGCTGCGAGCTGCTGGAGATCTTTCTGATCTCTGCCGGAATATCTGTTGTATTCAATGTGTACTGGTGGTTGAAAGTCCTTCCGGCAGAAAGCCCCTGGGTTTGGACGGCGTGTGTGGGCAGTGCCGTTTGCTGTATACTGATAGAGGCGGTGGTCTTCTGGAACGGCATGATCCGAATTTACATTACCTCGGTACAGCTGGGGCTGAAGTGGCGGATTATCGGGGCGCTGTGCGGCATGATACCAGTGGTGAACCTGATCGTACTGGGAATCATGATCGGGATAGTGAGAAAAGAGGTCCGGGTTGAGAATAATAAGCTCCTGATGGATAAAGAGCGGGCGTCCCAGAAGCTGTGCCGGACAAAATACCCGGTGCTGCTTGTACATGGCGTATTTTTCCGTGATTCAAAGAATTTTAACTACTGGGGACGCATTCCGGCTGAGCTGGAGGCAAACGGCGCCACACTATATTATGGAAATCATGGCTCTGCGGCATCGGTAGCGGACAGCGCCCGGGAGCTGGACGCCCGGATCCGTCAGATCGTACGGGAAACCGGCTGTGGGAAGGTGAATATCATCGCTCATTCCAAGGGGGGGCTTGACTGCCGGTACGCTCTCTCGGAGCTGGGAACCCATCCTTTTGTGGCGAGCCTTACTACGATTAATACGCCTCACCGGGGGTGCCGGTTTGCGGATTATCTTTTGACGAAGATTCCGGAGAACCGGCAGCAGGCCATTGCCGGGGCTTATAACAGGACGCTTCGGAGACTGGGGGAGCCCTCGGCGGATTTTATGGCGGCAGTAAGGGATCTCACGGAGGAGGCGTGCCTGCGGCGGAATGAGGTCCTAAAGGACGCGCCGGAGGTGTACGGCCGGAGTGTGGGATCGAAACTCCGACATCCTTCCGGCGGGCGGTTTCCGTTGAATTTTTCCTGCCGGTTTGTCAAGAATTTTGATGAGAGCAATGACGGACTGGTGGGAGCGGCGTCCTTTGCCTGGGGTGAGGATTACCAGTTTGTGCAGGCGGAGGGCAAAAGGGGAATCTCACACGGCGATATGATCGATCTGAATCGTGAAAATTTCGACGGCTTTGATGTGAGGGAATTTTATGTGCGGATGATTAGCGGCCTGCGGGAGCGCGGGCTCTAGCAGTTCATCGGAAAGGAGCGGAGGAAAGATGCAGAAAGAGGAAAGAAAATACCTGAGGCTTCTGGCGGAGAAATATCCTACCAGACAGTCTGTGTGCCGGGAGATCATTAACCGCAATGCCATACTCAATCTGCCCAAGGGCACAGAGCATTTTATGAGTGATCTGCATGGCGAGTACGAGGCATTCTATCATATATTAAATAACTGTTCCGGTGTGATAAAGGAAAAGGTCGACCTGCTGTTTGGAGATATTATGAGCCCTGCAGAACGGCAGGAGATCTGTACCCTGATCTATTATCCCAGGGAGAAGCTGCGGATGCTGCGCAAGGAGAGGGAGCTTACGCCGGACTGGTACCGGATGCTGCTGAATGATCTGGTGGAGGTGGCCAAGCTGCTCTCCTCCAAATATACAAGATCCAAGGTGCGGAAAGCTATGCCGGAGGATTTTTCCTACATTATAGATGAACTTCTTCACGTCCAGAAGGATGAGGATGACAATCAGGTGGTCTATCATAAGAAAATTATTGATACGATCCTTAGCATAGAAAATGCGGATGAGTTTATCGTGGCGCTGGCCGGGCTTATTAAGCGGCTGGCGGTGGATCATCTGCATATTGTGGGCGATATGTTTGACCGGGGCGCCAGCGCGGATAAGATACTGGATCTCCTTATGAGCCACCATTCCCTGGATATCGAGTGGGGGAACCACGATATATTGTGGATGGGGGCAGCGGCGGGGAGTAAGGCGTGCATCGCCAATGTGATCCGAAATAATCTTCGCTACCAGAATACGGAAATACTGGAAAACGGATACGGCATCAGCCTGCGTCATCTGACGCTGTTCGCCATCCGGCATTACACGGGGGAAAACCCCATACAGAAGGCATGGAAGGCCATATCTGTTATGATGTTCAAGCTGGAGGGAAATATTATCCGGGAGCATCCGGAGTATGAAATGGAAAGCCGGCTTCTCCTGGAAAAGGTGGATCGGGAGAGAAGGGTTCTTGTCCTTGACGGCAGGGAATACGCCATGAAGGATGCCGAATTCCCCACTGTGGACCCGGAGGATCCCTACCGGCTGACGGAAGAGGAATGGGAGATCATGAAAGAACTGAAGACGGATTTCCTCAACAGCATCCGGCTTCAGCGCCATGTACGGTTTCTGTATGAGAAGGGGAGCATGTACCGGATCTATAATGAGAATCTTCTCTATCACGGCTGTGTGCCAATGGATGAGGAGGGGAATTTTCAGGGCGTGACGATGGACGGCGTCACCTATCAGGGCAAGGCCTATCTGGACTTTGCGGACAGGGTGGCGAGACGGGCGTTTTCTGGAAAAAAGACGGCGTGGGATCTGGATTTTATGTGGTATCTCTGGTGCGGCAGGCTGTCGCCTCTGTGCGGGCGGCTTTTGAAGACCTTCGAGCGGACGTATCTGCTGGATGAGGAAACCTGGGAGGAGCCGAAGAACCCCTATTATAAGTTCTACGAGCAGGAAAGGACCTGCAATATGATCCTGCGGGAGTTCGGGCTGTATTCCGGCCTGTCTCATATTGTAAACGGCCATACGCCGGTTCTGACAGGAGAGGGGGAGCTTCCCATCCGCGCCGGGGGAAAGCTGCTGGTGATCGACGGCGGATTCTGCTCAGATTATCACAAGAAAACCGGGATCGCCGGCTATACGCTGATCTATAATTCCCATGGTCTGCGGATTATGGCACACCAGCCCTTTGAGACCATTCAGAAGGCGATGAAGGATAACCTGGATATTGAATCGGAATCCCAGCTGATCGAGACAGAGAAAGCCCGCGTTATGGTAAAGGATACCGATATTGGAAGGGAGATCTGTGAGCATATCTCGGATCTTGAGAGGCTTCTCAGGGGATACCGGAGCGGGGAGATTAAGGAGCGGCGGATTCGATAGGGAAGGGGCTGCACAAGAAAATAAATTTCGATTGCCTTCGTGCCATGAGTGTGATAAAATCCATCTATATTATTATTCACTTTTAAGGAGGGCACTATCATATGAGAGGTTGGAAAAGACGCGCATTTGGCGCCATTATGGCGGCAGTGCTGGCACTGGGCAGTATCTCATATCCGGGGACAGCGGATCGGACAGCCGCAGCAGGCAGTGGTGATGCCGTGCTGACAGATGAGAAACAGCTGGGCGGATATAGTGATAAACTGGCATACCAGAGGGTGGGGGTACACGATCCGTCCATTATACAGGATCCAGAGACAAAACGGTATTATCTTTTCGGATCGCACTGTGCATGGGCGTATTCGGATGACCTGAAGAACTGGACATCATTTACAAATAATGTGACAGAGGCATCGGCGGTAACTATTTTTAAAGATGAGATCGCATGGTGCAGAAAGGCAGATTCTGGTTATGCTGTTGCGGGGAATCTGTGGGCGCCGGACATTGTGTGGAGCGAGCCCATGAAGAAATGGTGTATGTATATGAGCATCAACGGACCGGACTGGAATTCAACCATATCGCTCCTGACAGCGGACCGTCTGGACGGAAACTGGACATATGTGGGGCCTGTGATCCAGTCAGGTATGTCCAAGAAATACGGTGTTACTTTTGATTTTACAAAGGTGACTGGCGAATCCACGGTTCCGGCACGCTATACCGATAATGTCAGCAGGGGCGGTAATCCGACGCTGGAGGCTCATGCCATTGACCCCTGCGTCGTCTATGACGACAAGGGCGATCTTTGGATGTCATATGGCTCCTGGTCAGGCGGAATCTCCATGATCAGGCTGGATCCGAAAACCGGTCTCAGGGATTATGGCACTTCCTATAAGGACACAGGAAATAAGGCGGGCGAGGACGGACTGATATCCGATCCCTACACGGGATATAAAATAGCGGGAGGTACCGCAGTCAGCGGGGAGGGCTCCTATATACAGAAGATCGGGGAATATTATTTCCTGTTTATGTCCTATGGCGGTTACGATCCCAAGGGCGGCTATAATATGAGGGTATTCCGCTCCAGGGAAGTCAAAGGCCCCTATCTGGATGTTCTGGGAAAGGATGCAAGGACGGTGGTGAACAGCAGGGCGGGAGACACTGTGGGCAACACGGGGATGCGCCTGATCAGCTATTATAAGTGGAACTTTGCTCCTTACGGCTATACGGCCCAGGGACATAACTCGGCCATTGTGGATCCGGACAGCGGTAAGGCCTTTGTCATCTATCACAATAAATTCAATGATGGCACGGCGGCCCATGAGGTGCGGAATCATCAGCTGCTGGTGAACGAGGACGGCTGGATTCTGGCGGCGCCTTTTGAATACGCAGGGGAGACCGTATCAGAAAAAGGATATTCCCAGGAGCTTTTTACCGGGGACTATGGCATTATGTTCCAGAGACAAAATGTTGATGCAGCAAAGCTGGCATGTGAAACAGAGCAGAGTATCCGGCTGGAATCCGGGACAGCGGTGAAAGATGATGCAGGCAAGGTAACTGGGTACACAGGAAATATAACAGGAGGCTATGAGGGAACCTGGACTTCGAAGGCAGGGACACCATATGTTTCCCTAAAGATCGGCACGACAACATATAAGGGCGTATTTTGTGAAGGCACCATAGATGAAACAGATGTCAGCGCCATGACCTTTACCGCAGTGGGGGACAACAACCAGGAATGCCTGTGGGGATATAAGGTAAAGGATCCTACCCAGGCCATCCGGCTGACGCTGGACAAACAGATTCAGTTTCCAGATACTGTTGTGAAAAATCTTACGCTGCCTGCATACGGTGTGGGCGGGAGCAGGATTACATGGAAGAGCAACAGTGTGGCGGTCTCGGATGACGGCAAAGTATTCCGTCTGAATGAAGATGCTGCCGCCGGCCTGACTGCTGCGGTTTCCTGCGGCGGCTATGAGTATTCCAGGCATTATACATTTACTGTATCGGGAAGTAAAACGCTTTCCAGACAGACAGAGATCCCGCTGAAAACTTTTTATAAGGATAAGGAACTGGATCTGTCATCGCTGAAACAGGGGAAGTGTCCGGGCTTTGCCAATCCATATCATAATACGGCAGAGGACATCTCCAATGGGGTGGTTATCCGCTTTGATGTAACAAGGACGGCAGCTTCCGACCGTCTGAGCAATATAATTTCATTTAATAATAAACTGGGGAAACTGTATTTTACCGGTGGAAGTTATCTCGGCTTTAATGATTTTAACGATCATTATTTCGATGCCAATTTGAAATCCGGATTTAATGCCGGAACAGATTACCTGGAGACGAATAAGAAGATTACCATCCAGATGGAAATTACCGCGAAGGGTGTGGTGGTGTCCAAGGATGGCAAAGAAATCTATTCCACAGCAACGCTGAAGGCGGGGACGACAGAAGGTGGTTTTAGCAATAATAATCCAGAGGCGGCTGTTCTTTCGTGGATTAAATCTGCGCCGGAGCTGAACTTTGGCTCAGGGAATTTCTGGCCGGATCTTATCTTTAAGGGAAAGATCAGCAATGTGGTATGTTCCTATATCCAGCCTGCCATGGCAGTGAATGGTGGTTCTTCCTCTCTGTCCGGTGTGTATACACAGGACTATGAAAGGGTAACGGATGTCAGTCAGGAATGGGCATCGACGAATGCTCCGGGAAACCTTTCCATTAAATCGGATGCCGTCCACGGAAATTATGTTGATTATGATTTTACCGGAGAATCCGGAACGAACAGCAGGGGAGCGCATTCCTACTTTGGCGACACCGATGGGTTCCAGATGCCGGAGAAGTATCAGCTGGAATATGATATGGCATTAAAGGCTGGAAACAACCAGTCGGGTCAGGTGGCAGTAGTGACAGACCAGTGCGCATATAATGATAAAAATGAAAATAATGGTTTGGCCGGCGGATTTATATTTAAGCTTGTGTCACAGCCTGGCTCTGAGACATGGACGGTGGAAAATGCTGTGAATGAGCCAAAGACGGCAGCGATTCCAAGATCGACGTGGGTTCATGTGACATTGACCGGTACGAAGGGCCAGACAGCGGCCCATTTGACCATTACAAATGAGAGCGGTGCAAAATTGTATGACGGCGATGTGACGGCGACAGACGGCGGCAACATTAAGGGGCTGTATCTTCTGGCCGGACGTTATCAGGCGTCCTATCAGATTGATAATATTGCCCTGAAAGAACAGGGAGGCGATTATGCTGACCTGACCGGCTATAAAAATGTGCTGGAACGGGCGAAGCAGTTTGTGGCGCTTCAGGAAAAAACACCATGTTTTACAACGGAATCTTATCAGGCGTTAATGGGAGCGGTTGATACAGCGGAGAAAACAGTGACAGAAAGTATGCCTTCTTCCCAGCAAAATGTAGTGGATGCCCAGACAGATGCCATTGCGGCAGCCATCGATGGCCTGAAACGCAAGGTCTGTACGGTGAAGGTGGAACCATCAGAGAATGGTTCTGTAAAGGGACTGCAGGGAGACGGACAGTATAATGCCGGGGACTGCCTGTATCTGACAGCACAGCCGGCAGCCGGTTATGTATTCAGCGGCTGGCAGATTGGATCTGAGATGGCAGGCAGAAACATAACATATACTGCTCTTGTCTTAGATGACGTGACGATAAAGGCTGTTTTTGTAAAATCAGTTGATCTTACAGAATTTAATAAAGTCCTGAAAGAGGCGGAGGAAAAGGTTGCAGAAACAATTTATACGGATGAATCATTACTCAATCTACAGAATGCCATTATGTTGGCCCGGGCAGAAGTATTGACGGCAACAGAGCAGAGCGTTGTGGATAAACATATTGCTGCCCTGAAAAAGGCCATGGAAGATTTGGAAAAGGATCCGGCAAAGGAGGAGCTGGTGATTCCAACGGTGGATGCCGTCACATACCAGTTTCATCTGACGCTGGCTATGATTCCACTGCCCGAGGGATGGGAATGGAAACAGCCGGACACGAAGCTGAGTGCCGGAACGAGAAAATATGCCGTTGTATTTACCAAAACAGATCGGGAAGCTGAAGTGACAGTAACGGTGAATAAAGCAAAGGATCCAAGCTATGCACTGCCCGGGGGCCTGGGCGGCACAGAGGGAACTCCATTGAGCGCCCTTGTCCTGCCGGCACAGTGGCAGTGGAAAAATCCGTCCCAGGTGCTGGCCAAGGATAAGACAGCTTATACAGCGGTCTTTACCCACTCTTCCGGGAATTATGAACCGCTAGAGGTGGAGGTGCCGGTGAAGGTTACCCCTGCTGCCGGCGGCAATACAGGAGGAAATAACGGCGGCGATGGAAACAACAATGGAACGGCAGGGCAAAATCCCACGATCAGTTTGAATAGGGATAAAGTCACTCTATATACAGGTAAAGTTTCTAAGAGTGCAGTAATGAAAGCTGCTGTAACAGGGACATCCTCCAACGTTACCTGGACATCCTCCAACAAAAAGGTGGCAACGGTAACAAACGGCACGATAAAAGCAGTGAATAAGGGAACTGCCGTGATCACGGCTGCAGCGAATGGAGTGTCTGCCACAGTAAAGGTAACAGTAAAGAATCCTTCGCTTAAAGTAAAGAAGGGGAAAAAATCAGTCAGCAAGGTGACGGTTAAGAAGAAAAAGTCAGTAAAACTGAAGGTGGCTGTCTCGCCGGCTAAATCAGGAATCAGTCTTGCGAAACTCTCTGCAAAGAATAAAAAGATCGCTAAGGCCACATTAAAGAGCGGCACACTGACGATCAAGGGTAAGAAGAAGGGCAAGTTTACACTTAAGATCAAGAGCGGCAAGGCAGTGAAGTCCGTCAAGGTGACAATTAAATAGAATCAGGGCAATTAATATGGGGAGTATCGTGAATTAATTCACGGTACTCCTTTTTTTATTCATTTAACGGGGCGATGACCGGGCCTGTTCGTCTGAACAACCAAAAATCCGTCTGAACAACCGTTGACTTTCCAGATAATGTGTTTTACACTTAGAAGTGTAAATAAATGTTTAAAAGAGCAGCATGACCGGTTGTGGTACTCCGAGGAAACGGTTTGTCATTTTTATTCGTAAGGATGATTTGCTCCATGGCGAAGATTTGGACCCGCCATGGAGCCAGAACAGGGAAAGGAGTACATATTGAAGAAAGATTTAAGTACTAAGGGATTACTGGAATATCCGGATGTTTTTGCAGATATTGGAAATGTCTGCCTGTTTGGCGGGAAAAAATATATCAGACCCGAGAATCTTGAACTGTGTCCACAGCAGACGGTGTATAAAGAAGCGGATGGGGCGCTCCATGAACACAGAGGGGACATTCGGATGCGTCTGAAAGAAAATGGTTTGGAGTTAGCGATACTGCATGTGGAAAACCAAAGTGAATTGTCCAATATTATGCCTCTGCGAGATATGGGTTATGTTTACAGCGGGTATCAGGAACAGATTCGCAGATTAAAGGATATAAACAGGAAGACGGGATTATTTTACGGCATGAAAGAAATCGGAGAAGATCAAAAGCTTCACCCGGTGGTATCACTTATTTTGTATTATGGAACAGATGAATGGATGGGGCCTTCCTGTCTGATGGATATGCTGGATCTGCCATCCGAAGAACGGGATCATTGGCTTTCCATAGTACAGGACTATAAGATTCATCTGATTGATCTGGGACGTCAGAGTGATGAACTGGTCAGTCAATATGAGTCTGACCTGTGGTATATTATTAAATGCCTGAAATGTGGAAAGGATAAAGAGAAGTACAAAAGTTTTCTGACAGAAGGAATTGGCCGCAGGATGGACCATCCGGAGGCTGTGATTGATATGATTACGGCATTTGCAGGAAAGACAAAGGCCAAATTGTTAGCAGAACAGATAATTAATCAGCAAAGAGATAAGGGAGGCGACTGCACTATGTATTCTTTTTTGGATTATTTTGAGGAAGTTGGCCTGGAAAAGGGCATTGAAAGAGGGATTGAACAAGGGATTCAACAGGGAATAGAACGGGGAATTGAGCAGGGAATTGAGCGGGGAATGAAAGAGGGAATGGAAAAAGGGCAGGAAAAGATTTATTATCGAATGTTCAGTAATAATAGAACGCCCGAAGACATCAGTGAGTTTACAGGAGATCCTGTTGATTATCTGAATGAACTTCACGAAAAATATCTGGCGGCAGTCCGGGAGGAAAATAAATACGAGACGTAAAAGAAAGCATTCGGACAGCTTAACGGTGCATCTGATCCTTGTAATATGCAGGGATCAGATGTTTTTTTGTTCTAATGAATTTTTTGTGCAGTTTATACAAATTATTCATGAAATTAAAATTAAATTTGTGCGGAATTGATTGACGTAAAATCACATCTGTAATATAATTATTCACAAATAAAGAGAGAGGATGTGCACGGCAGAAAGAAGGAGGGACAAGGGAAGGCGCGGGTGCACAGGATACTGCAAACATTACGAAAAGACAGAAGGAAGGTATCGGAATGAAAAAAAACAGAATATTTAAATGTGTTATGGCAGCGCTGTTATCGGCTGGTATGGTGCTGACTGGAGTAAATTATTATCCGGATGGAGGGAGAGAGAGTAAAGCTGCAGTTACGTTGCCGGCGCCTATTTATGAAAATGATTTTGAAATTGAGGATGCAGCAAAGGGGACAATTGTTGGTGGAGGAAGTATTGTAAATGCTTCGGATTCATCACATGGAAGGGTTTTCGAAAATGCGGCGGCGCAAGGCGGCGCTTCCAAAAGGGCTAATTTTTTCCAGCTGCCGGCAGCTCTTTTTAATTCAAATGCGGCTCAGATTGCTGAGAAAAAAGGGGTAACGGTAAGTTTCGCGGTAAATGCTAACGGAAAGTCAGCTATGTTTTCGCCGGTTTTTTCAGCATACGGTGCAGCTCCCTCAAATGGGACGAATACTTTTCCTATGTTCATCATTCAGGGACGCCAATTGATACAATTTAATGCAAACGGATATTGTGATTTTACAGATGCAGATAATGTAAACGGAAAAAATGTGGAATCCATCGATTATATGAATGACAATGGCTGGCACACAGTAACTGTGACCATTTCAGAAAATAAAGCGGTTTATTATGTGGATGGATTGCCGGCAAATACATGGAATCACGCGGTTCCAGGTTTTTTGAGTGCTGCCGGCATAGGTTCATTAAACTATATCTGCCTGGGTGGTAATCAGGCATGGGATTGGGCAGATGACGATGCCTTTTATCAGTTCGATGATGTAAAGATTTATGCGGAGGCATTGAGCGCTGACCAGGTTTATAAACTTGCGACAGGCAAAGAATCGTCATCCGATAAAACGAATCTGGAAGCCGCTTTAGCAAAAGCAAATGCTGTTCGGCAGGAATTGTATACGGCACAGTCACTGGCTGATTTTAAGAGCGCATTGACGAAGGCGAATGGCATAATGGCGGATGGTACGGCAGAGCAGGCGGCTGTTGACGATGCCGCGAGCGAGTTATTATCTGTTATGGAAGGGCTCATAAAGAAGGACATTGATCTGTCCTCCGGTTTGTTATTGAACACAGATTTTACATCTTCTACGGCAACAATAGATAATGAGAGGAATATCATTACTGCAGGAGGTTATACAATAAAACCCCTCGGAACATCCAGCATTCAAAATGGTTATATTCAGTCAGCAACGGCAAAGGATACAGGTAAAGCCGGTATTTCTCTGGACAAAGACCTGCTTAAAAATGCTGCCTTAGAATCGGGATTGAGTTTCAATGTTGAATGGAAGTTTGAAAATCTTTTTACGGGTGATACCTCTGATTTTGGTTCATTGCTTGGCATTACTGATTCTGGCAATAAAGTATTACTGATGAATACGATCGGTTTCGTTACGGTGTTAAAAAACGGGGAAGGCGGCGGATGGTATTTTCCGGGGAGCGACTGCAGAAACGGCTTTGCCTGGGACAGCTGTAAGCAATATGATAACACCACAAAAAAATTAACATTCACAATGGACAGCACAGGATACAGAATGTATGTGGATGGGGTACTGGCATGTGAGAAGACAAGTATGGCGGGATTTGATTTTGCGGATATGGTTACGTCAGCGGCCAATATTGTGATCGGAAGAGACTGCGATGAAACCAGCAGATATTACGATATACAGGGTCAGCTTCACAGCATTCAGGTTTATAACCGTGCCTTGAATGCGGCGGAGGTGGAAGAACTGGCATCCAAAGGGGTAACAGACAAAACAATTTCAGCTGTTATTAAAGCATCGGAGGGCGCTAGTATCGTGATCAGACAGGGTACGGAAGAGATTGTACGGGCAGCCGCTGATGCGGATGGCAATATAATTCTTAAGGGTCTGGCGGATAATAGGACATATTCTTATGAATTGCTGCTGGCTTCCGGCGCAAAGCTTACAGGCGAGTTTTCTGCAAAGGGGTCAGATGTAGAAATCGCTCCACTTAAACTGACAGGTATAGAATTTAAAGAAAAGGAAGTCACGCTGGAAAATATAAAAAATACAGCTGACGGTCATATTCTTCCAGCATCCAAACAGCTTACCGTTATTTACACACCAGAGCATGCCGCAGATAAAGAAGTCGAATATACTTCTTCTAATCCGGACATTGTATCGGTGGATGCGCATGGCCTTATCAGGGCCAGTGAAAATGTGACACAGGCGGAAACGGTCACCATTACAGCCACAGCGAAGAGCGACAATAAGATAACCGCAGTTTGTACTGTAAATGTTTCTGTCAAGGAGATGGAAGTGATTGAAGTACAGGGGATTGAGATTACTCCTGCGGCCCCTGCGGTTGAGGTAGGAAAGACCATACAGCTGACAGCAGACATCACTCCGGAAAATGCAACAATCAAGACTTGTGAATGGAGTTCCGGAAATGAGTCCATTGCAGAAGTAGATGGAAATGGTCTGGTGACAGGCGTAGGGGAAGGCAGTGTTGTGATTACTGTCAAAGCCACCGATGGTTCAGAAAAAACTGCGGATGTTACCCTTATAGTGAAAAAGGCTTCCATTCCAGTGGCCGACATCACTTTGGACAAAACCAAACTGGAATTAGAAGTGGGCGGCACGGCGGCTCTTAAGGCCTCCATAATTCCTGACACGGCATCAAATAAAGAGGTAATATGGACCTCTTCGGATGAAACTCTGGCCGAGGTGGAGAAAGGAAAAATAACTGCGAGGAAGGCGGGTGTCGTTACCATTACCGCCGCATCAGCCGAAAATCCGGAGATCAAGGCAGACTGTACGGTTACCATTAAGGAATCGGCAGGAGGCATTGTGAAAGTCACTGGCATCACTCTGGATAAAACAGCCATGGAACTGAAAGCAGGAGAAGCGGGACAGCTGACAGCAGCTGTAGCTCCGGCAGATGCGACAGACAAAGAGGTGGAGTGGGTATCGGAGGAGCCGGCCATCGCCACAGTAGACAGTACAGGTAAAGTCATGGCAGTGAAAGCAGGGAAAACGAAGATCCACGCAATATCCAGATCGGATAAGACTATTCGTGCGAATTGTGTGATTACGGTTACTTCGACATCAGCCGGCGATTCCGATATTAAGGATCCGGATGAAGGCCCCAAACCAGATCCCAATCCGGGTCCCGGTCCGAACGGCGGCCAGCAGGCCTCCATCACCCTGAGCGCGGCAAATGTAACGCTGTATACAGGGAAAGCAGGAAATAGTGCCGTAGTGAAACCGACGGTACAGGGCGCCTCGTCAGCCGTAGTCTGGACCTCGTCAAATAAGAAAATAGCAACGGTAACCGGTGGTACGATCAAAGCCGTGAAGAAAGGAACTGCCGTTATCACTGCTGCGGCTAACGGAGTATCTGCCACGGTGAAGGTAACTGTAAAGAATCCTTCCATCAAAGTAAAGCAGGGCAAAAAGACAGTTAGTAAGGTGACGCTAAAGAGAAAGAAATCCATAAGGCTTGCCGTGACAGTCTCGCCCGCAAAGTCAGGAATGAGTCTGGCAAAGCTTTCGGCAAAGAATAAAAAGATTGCCAAGGTAACCTTTAAGAAAGGTAAGATTACAATCAAAGGCAAAAAGAAGGGAAAACTCACCTTGAAGGTTAAGAGCGGCAAGGCGGTGAAATCCATTAAGGTAACAGTAAAATAACAGGCTTACTAATTTCGCACTGCCTGAAAGGTCCGGAAACCGGGAAACCGGTTTTTCGGACCTTTTTCAACTCTTGACTTTCCGGATTGCTTCTTTTACAATGAAAAAGTATAAGAATGAGGAACATAATTAGTACATAACTTTTATACATCTTTCGTGTACAATGGAAAAAATATCTTATAAATCGGTTCAGCCGCTTCGCGCGGTGCAGCCATGTAAGAGGAGGAGAGGATATGGTTTGGAGATGGAGCAGAAAAAGGGAGGTAAGGCTTGTGACGAGGGCAGTGCTGGCAGCGGTGCTGCTGGCAGCTCTGCTGCTGCCACGGGTGCCGGCGCTGGCACTGACGCTGGAGCATGGCACCACGGATAAGCGGATTACGGAAGGTATGCTGTCAAATACCCCGCCCTCTGATTATGAGATAGACAAATCAATTCAGGGGGATGCCAAAGACGGAGTCTACAACGATTATTTTTTGAAGGATGACGTCCAGACGGTCTCCATTGAGGTGGATGAAAATAATCTGAATTACCTGTTACAGAATGCGGCGGATAAGCCCACTGTCATGACAAAGAGCGTCACCATCGGTGACAAAACACTCGGTTATACCGGACTGAAGACAAAGGGAAATTATACGCTGCAGCACGCCGTAACCGATAACCCCGGCAGCGACAGATTTTCCTTTACCATCAATTTTGGAAAGTTTATTAAGAAGAGTAATGGTTTTAGCAAGCGGCAGAACTTTTTTGGATGTCATAAGATCAGTTTCAATAATTTTTATTTTGATAAATCCATGATGAAGGAATTCATTGCCATGAAGCTTATGTCGGAGATGGGACTTCCCACGCCGCAATATGGTCTGGCAAAGCTGTACATCAATCAAAAGTACTACGGCGTATATTTTATGGTGGAGGCGCTGGACAGCAGCATTCTGGAGCAGCATAAGGGAGTGGAGGACAAGGATCTCAGCCCTTACCTTACCAAGCCGGAAGAATCCACACTGGAATATGATACTGCCATGGACCGGTTTATGAAACAGGATGGAACCTTTGATCTTGGCACTGTGTTAAAGCAGGATGGCAATGGTCTTTACAAGGCATCCGGGGCATTGAAGAAACAGTCCTATCTATGGGAGGATGACGAAGAAACACTGCAGGATGTGGCGGAGATGATGCCCACTGTGCTGGGCTGGCAGAGGAAACTCACTCTCTTGAGCCAGGGAAAAGATTTTCAGGGGAATAAGATTGATGTCAATAGTGATCAGTACCTGAAGCTGTTGGAAGAGATTATGGATGTGGATGAGACGGTGCGGTATTTTGCCGCGCACAGCTGGCTTGTTCAGCTGGATGATATGTTTGTCGTGCTGCGCAACATGGGACTGTATATTGACCAGGACGGAAAGAGCATGATGCTTCCGTGGGATTATGATTTGAGCTTTGGATGCTATTATCCAAGTATGGCGGAGACAACGGCGAATATGCATATTGATCTGATGTACAGGGCGGACTGGATCGCGTTCACCGACCAGCCAAGAACAAAGGAAACTCTGGATTACACGAGATTTCCATTTTTCCAGGTGATCTATCAGAATGACGCTTTGATGGAGAGGTATCATCAGTATATGAAGGATTGCTCTAAGATTGCCGCCCTGGGCGGAAGGACTTCCGATGGAAAGACATATGAGCCGTGCCGCTTTGTCTCAAGCATCTCAAAGATGGAAGATGCGCTGCTCCGGGCGGCAGATCAGAAACTGGCGAAAAATGTCTACTATCTGAACAAGACGGAACAGCCTCAGGATGCCAGGGCAGCCCTGCCAAATCTTAAGAGAATTATAGCGCTGCGGGCCCTGGGGGTGCTGTTACAGGTGGATGGGATGGAAGCCGTAGTCAGCGGATATGGGTGCAATCTGGAAACGCTGGGAAATGCTGTCCAGGGAATGAATTCCTTCCGGGGCAGGATAGCAGCGATTGATGAGGATACCGGGGTGTATTCTGTGGCGGATTACCAGTCCTCCCGGTCAGACAATTCGCCGTCCCTGCGGCTGCGGGAAATGGAGAGCGGGGAACTGGTGTATCAGAGGATAATAGAACAGGCCGGCGGGGCGGCAGGTCTCAGGGTCTATACACTTATGGATACCGCCCGGGCATCGGGAGATTATATGTTGTATTTTCCTGCTTCCTCAAAGGAATTTGCAGATATTCAGGAGATCTATTCCTATGACGGCAGTGGTTCCCTGAAAAAGCTTGAGGTAAAGAAGGAGGAAGACCGGTATTGTGTGGCGGCGGCGTCCATTGAGTATCTTGTTTTCAAGGGCGGCGGCTCCCCGGAGGAGAAGGGGCCGGCTGCTTCGTCCCGGTGGATTGCCCTGTGGTCGGGCGGTGCCGTTCTGGTGGTGGCAGCGGCAGTGGTGATGATCCTTTGGCGCAGGAAGAAAAAAAGGAGATAGGCAGCAGATAAGAAGCAATAAAAGAACTGACACACGGATGAGTACTTTGGTGTGCCAGTTCTTTTTCATATAGTGATTACTTTTTTATTCCAAAGCCGGGCTGCCGTTTCCGCGGCTTTATTCGCATTTGCCGTATTTCATTGCTGCCGCCACAAATCCCTTAAACAGGGGGTGGGGGTGATTCGGCCTGGATTTAAATTCCGGGTGTGCCTGTGTCGCCACGAACCACTGGTGGGAGGGCAGTTCTAACATTTCCACGATCCTGCCGTCGGGAGAGAGACCACAGAGGTTCATGCCGTGTTTCTCCAGATCATCGCGGTAGTAATTATTGACCTCATAGCGGTGGCGGTGTCTCTCGTGGATCGTCTCTGTGCCATACAGGGAATAGGCTCTGCTCTCCTTATCCAGCACACAGGGATAGGAACCAAGCCGTAAGGTGCCGCCGATGTCTTCTACACCGTCCTGATCCGGCATCAGATGGATGACCGGATGGGTGGTGGAGGGATCCAGCTCCGCACTGTGGGCGTCGTTCCAGCCGATCACATCCCGGGCAAATTCCACGATGGCGAGCTGCATGCCAAGGCACAGACCCAGGAATGGGATATTGTTTTCACGGGCATGGCGGATGGCATAGATTTTTCCGTCTATGCCCCGGTCGCCGAAGCCGCCGGGAACGAGTATGCCGCTGACATCCCGGAACATTTCGGCTGCATTTTCCTGTGTGACCTCTTCGGAATTGACCCATTTGATATTGACCTGTGCGCCGAGATTGAAGCCTCCATGCTTGAGCGATTCCACTACACTTATGTAGGCGTCGTGGAGCGCGGTATATTTCCCTACCAGCGCAACGGTCACTTCCTTCTTTGGATGCTTAATGGCGTCCACCATATCCTCCCAGCCCTTGATATCCGGCTCCGGACAATCCAGATGCAGGCATTTGCACACGGTCTGGGCGAGATGCTCCTTCTCCATGGCAAGCGGTACTTCATACAGGGTTTCCACATCCAGATTCTGGATTACCTGGCTGTTCGGTACATTACAGAACAGGGAAATCTTGTCCCGGATGGCCTTGTCCAAGGGAATCTCCGTACGGCATACAACGATATTGGGCTGGATCCCCATGCCCTGCAGCTCCTTGACGCTGGCCTGGGTGGGCTTGGATTTCAGCTCCTGGGATGCCTTCAGGTATGGGACCAGGGTGACATGAATGAGAATGGCATTTTCATGTCCCACATCCAGCTGGAACTGCCGGATGGCCTCCAGGAAGGGCTGGCTCTCGATGTCGCCCACGGTGCCGCCCACCTCGATAATGGCGATCTGCGTTTCCTTACATCCGTCGTTGCGGTAGAAACGGCTTTTCAGCTCATTGGTGATGTGTGGGATAACCTGCACGGTGCCGCCGCCGTAATCTCCACGGCGTTCCTTGGAGAGTACCGACCAGTATACCTTGCCGGTGGTGACATTACTCTGCTTGTTCAGGCTCTCGTCGATGAAACGCTCATAATGTCCCAGATCCAGATCCGTCTCCGCCCCGTCATCCGTTACAAATACTTCGCCGTGCTGGATCGGGTTCATGGTGCCCGGGTCAATATTGATGTATGGGTCGAATTTCTGCATGGTGACCTTGTAACCGCGCATTTTCAAAAGTCTTCCCAAAGAGGCGGCGGTAATTCCCTTTCCCAGACCAGAAACGACACCGCCTGTCACAAAAACGTACTTTACAGCCATAGCTTCCTCCATTCTGAATACAAAAAATATAATCTAGTATACCCTTTTTAAGGAGTTGTTTCAAGAGTAAATTCACGAATCTTTCACATACTAACCATTGATTTATATGATAAAATCTTTTATACTTATAACCATGTGGAAAAAATTTGCAGAAGGCAGATTTTATGGAAAAAAATTTTCTGCGAAAACTATTTCTAAATAAATTCGAAAGGAACCCGAGAACATGGATTTAAATGACAATAAACGTCAGAACAATAATGATCCAAACCGGAACAAAAAGTTCCGTACCAATATTATCATCTGTATCCTGGCGGCAATGTTTGCCATGGGACTGATCCTCTTTTTGAATTCCGCACTTCAGAGCAACACGAGGAAAGAGATTTCATACAGTAAATTTATCGAGATGCTGAAAAAGGATGAAGTGAAGAAGGTTACCTTTAAATCAAATATGATTTATATCGAGCCGAAAACAGATGAGAAGGTTTCTATGTTTGCCGTAACCTACTATACGGGATATCTCAATGATACCAGCCTGGTTCAGGACATGCTGAATAAATACGGGGTGGAGTTTACTGCCGAGATTGACAACCGGGGATCGGGCATACTGGATTTTCTGCTGACCTATGTCCTTCCCATCGGCGGCCTGTGGCTGTTGATCTGGTTCTTCCTTCGCTCCATGACAAAGGGGGGAGGCATGATGGGAGGCGTTGGCAAATCCAATGCCAAGATGTATGTGGAGAAAAAGACCGGAGTGACCTTTGCGGATGTGGCAGGGGAAGAGGAGGCAAAGGAGTCTCTGACGGAGCTGGTGGATTTCCTTCGGAATCCCGAGAAATATAAGAAAATCGGCGCCAAGCTCCCCAAGGGAGCTCTTCTGGTGGGACCGCCGGGAACCGGAAAAACCCTTTTGGCGAAAGCGCTGGCAGGTGAGGCGGGAGTGCCGTTTTTCTCCCTCTCCGGATCCGATTTTGTGGAAATGTTCGTCGGCGTCGGGGCCTCCCGTGTCAGGGATCTGTTTAAGCAGGCCACATCCATGGCACCCTGTATTATATTTATTGATGAGATCGATGCCATTGGAAAGAGCCGTGACGGTTCCTATGGCGGCGGGAACGATGAGAGGGAGCAGACGCTGAATCAGCTTCTCTCGGAGATGGACGGATTTGATTCCTATAAGGGAATCATTATTCTGGGTGCCACCAACCGGCCGGAGGTGCTGGACAAGGCGCTGCTCCGGCCGGGGCGCTTCGACCGCCGGATCATTGTGGAAAAGCCGGATCTGAAAGGGCGTATCGATGTGCTGAAGGTGCATTCCCACGACGTTCTGATGGACGATACGGTGGATCTGGAGGAGATTGCCCTGGCTACCTCCGGCGCCGTGGGGGCCGATCTCGCCAATATGGTCAATGAGGCGGCGATCATGGCGGTAAAGGACGGAAGGAAGGTTGTGAGCCAGAAAGATCTTTTTGAGGCGGTAGAGGTGGTTCTTGCCGGCAAGGAGAAGAAAGACCGGATCCTGGGCAAAGAGGAAAAGGAGATTGTTGCCTATCACGAGACGGGGCATGCCCTTGTCACGACGGTTCTCAAAAATACGGAGCCGGTTCAGAAGATCACCATTATCCCCCGCACAAAGGGATCCCTGGGATATGTAATGCAGGTGCCGGAGGAAGAAAAATACCTTATGAAGAAGGGCGAGCTGCTGTCGGAGATTACTACTTTCCTTGGGGGACGGGCGGCAGAAGAGGTGATGTTTGATGACGTGACCACCGGAGCCTCCAACGATATTGAGAGGGCTACCGATATTGCCCGCACCATGGTGACACAGTACGGCATGAGTGAAAGATTCGGCATGATGGGACTGGAGACGGTCCAGAGCCGGTATCTGGACGGCAGGCCGGTAATGACCTGCGGGGAAAAAACCGAGAGCCAGATCGATGAGGAAGTGATGAAGATTCTGGATCAGTGTTATGCCAGGGCCCGGGAGATCATCGAGGCAAATGTGGAGGTTATGAAGAAGCTGGCCTCCCATCTGATCGAGAAGGAGACCATCACAGGAAAAGAATTTGTGAAGATCTACGAGGAAGCAACGGGAATAAAATTGAAAAAGAAAAACGATTTAGCGGAGACAAATGAGGAGACAGAATAATGGCTTATGAACTGCTGGTGCTGGATGTGGACGGCACACTGGTAAATACAGACAAAGAAATCTCTGACCGGACCAGGGATGCCCTGATTGACTGCCAGAAGAACGGAATCCGGGTGGCCATCGCCTCCGGACGATGCACGGAGGGGATACGGAATCAGGCACGGGCGATCCGGCTGGAAGAGTACGGCGGGTATATCGTGTCCTATAACGGCGGGCGGATCACCAACTGCCGCAGTGGTGAGGTTGTGTACGACATCCCGCTGCCGGAGGGAATGATTCATGAATTGTACGATTATTCTTTGCGGGAGGGGACGGGCATCCTGACATATTATAATGGAAAGATCGTTGCCCACAGCGACACGGATCCCTATATTCTCATTGATTCCAAGGGATGTGACATGCCGGTGTGGGTGCCGGAGGATTTTCACCGGGACGTACATTTTAATGTCAATAAGTGTATCCTCACCGGGGAACCGGAGAAGCTGGCTGTGCTGGAAGAGAAAGCGGCGAAGGATTTCCAGGGGAAATTATCCGTCTACCGCTCGGAGGGATTTTATCTGGAGATGATGCCGCTGGGCGTGGATAAGGCATATGGCGTCTCCCGCCTGCTGCAGCGGCTCGGATATTCCCGGGGACAGATGCTGTGCTGCGGGGATGGGTTTAATGACCTGCCCATGATTGAATACGCAGGACTGGGCGTCGCAATGGCCAATGCGCCGGAGCAGGTCAGGGCGAAGGCAGATTATGTGGCGCCCTCCTGTGACGAGGATGGCCTTGTGGATGTGATTGAACGATTTGTAAAGGACTGGTAAGCCGTGAAAGAGGGATTTATCTTAGAAGAGGAGCTAAAGAAGCTGCCGGCGAAGCCGGGGGTATATCTGATGCATGACAGTGCGGATGAGATCATCTATGTGGGAAAGGCGGTGAGCCTGAAGAACCGGGTGAGACAGTATTTTCAGAAGAGCCGCAGTGTGACCCCGAAGATCGAGCGGATGATCGGGCGGATCGCATGGTTTGAATATATCGTGACGGACAGCGAGCTGGAGGCCCTTGTTCTGGAGTGCAATCTGATCAAGGAACACAGCCCGCGCTATAATACGATGCTGAAGGACGGCAAGTCATACCCTTATCTGAAAGCAAGTGTACAGGAAGCCTTTCCAAGGCTTCTTTTTGCGCGTCAGATGAAGCGGGACGGAAGCCGTTATTTCGGGCCGTTTACAAGCGGCAAGGCGATACGGGAGACCATTGAGCTGGTGAACCAGCTCTACCATCTCAGAAACTGCCGCAGGAATCTTCCGAAGGATACCGGAAAGGAGCGCCCCTGTCTCTATCATCAGATCGGACAGTGCCTGGCGCCCTGTCAGGGAGGGGTGACCCAGGAGGAGTACCAGAAAAACTTCCAGAAGGCACTGCGGTTTCTCCAGGGGGATACAAAGGGAATCCTGGCAGAACTGACGGAGAAGATGACCCGGGCCTCCGAAGAGATGAGGTTTGAGGATGCGGCCGCCTGCCGTGACCAGATCAACAGTATCCGGCAGGTGACGGAGAAGCAGAAGATCACCTCGGATGATAATGAGGACCGGGATATTATCGCCCTGGCCCGGGGCGGCGACGAGGCCGTTGTGCAGGTGTTCTTTATCCGCGGCGGAAGGATGCTGGGACGGGAGCACTATTATCTCACCGGGGTGGAGGAGGAGCCGGACACGGCGGTGCTGTCCGCCTTTATCAAGCAGATGTACTCCGGGACGCCCTATATCCCGAAAGAGATCTGGACAGAAAAGGAAGTGGAGGATGCGGAGGCCATTCTGGACTGGCTGTCTGCCAAGAGAGGGCATAAGGTATATTTCCGCCATCCCAGGAGAGGGCAGAAGGAACGGATGCTGGAGCTTGCCCGAAGAAATGCTTTTATGGTGCTGACGAAGGATGCGGAGAAGCTGAAGGCGGAGCGTGCCCGCACCATCGGCGCCATGGAGGAGATCCAGTCACTGCTTGATATGGAGGGGCTGGTGCGGGTGGAATCCTATGATATTTCCAATATCAATGGGTTTGAGACCGTCGGTTCCATGGTGGTATTTGAGAACGGCAGGGCGAAGAAAAATGATTACCGGAAGTTCCGGATCCGTTCTGTCAGCGGACCGGATGACTACGCTTCCATGGAAGAGATGCTTACCAGAAGGTTTGAACACAGTCAGAGGGAAAATCTGTCGGAGGAGGATTCCTTTAAACATCTGCCGGACATTATTTTCATGGATGGGGGCAGAGGCCAGGTCAATATAGCGGAACGGGTCCTGGATGCCCTGGGGATCCAGGTGCCGGTGTGCGGCATGGTGAAGGACGACCATCACCGCACCCGGGGGCTTTACTTTGAAAATAGGGAAATTCCCATGGATACCCACGGGCAGGGATTTCGTCTGATTACAAGAATCCAGGACGAGACACATCGTTTCGCCATTGAATATCATAAGCTGATCCGGGGCAAGGGGCAGGTCCGTTCCATACTGGATGATATCCCCACCATCGGAGCTGTAAGGAGAAAGGCGCTGATGCGGCATTTTTCCTCCCTGGAACAGATTAAGAATGCCAGCCTGGAGGAACTGAAGGAGGTTCCTGGCATGAACGAGCGGTCGGCAGTTGAAATTCTGCGGTTTTTCGGAAAGGAAGAGGGGACGGATGAGTAGGAGAGAAGATTTTCTGCCGGTGTGCCGGAAGGATATGGAACTTCGGGGCTGGGACCAGTGTGACTTTGTGTATGTTATCGGGGATGCCTATGTGGATCATTCTTCCTTTGGCCCCGCCATAATCAGCCGCCATCTGCAGGCCCACGGCTACCGGGTGGGAATTCTCCCGCAGCCGGACTGGCGGGATGATAGAAGCATCACGGCACTGGGTGAGCCGCGGCTGGCATTTCTTGTCAGCGGCGGCAATATGGATTCCATGGTAAACCATTTCACCGTTGCGAAGAAACGGCGCCGGACAGACGCCTATACCCCCGGCGGCGTCATGGGAAAACGTCCGGATTATGCGGTGACGGTATACGCCAATCTGATCCGGCGCACATACAAGAAAGTCCCGGTGATTATCGGAGGGATTGAGGCAAGTCTCCGGCGTCTGGCGCATTACGATTACTGGTCCGACCGGGTGAAACGTTCTGTTCTGCTGGATTCCGGGGCGGATCTGATTTCCTATGGAATGGGGGAACACAGTATACTGGAGATTGCAGAGGCCTTGGACAGCGGTCTCGCGGTGCGGGACATCACCTTTATCCCAGGAACGGTGTACCGGACGAAGGTAGGAGAACTGAGTGCCTACAATCCGGTGATCCTGCCCTCCTTTGATGAAATCTGCAGTGACAGGAGAAGGTATGCGGAGAGCTTTATGATCCAGTATGAGAATACCGACCCCTATACGGCGAGACCGCTGGCAGAGCCCTATCCCAATAAGGTGCTGGTAGTACAGAATCCGCCGGCAGCACCCCTCACGACACAGGAGATGGATGATATCTATGCTTATCCCTATACGGGAACCTACCATCCGGATTATGAAGAGGCCGGCGGCGTACCGGCCATTCGGGAGATCCGGTTCAGCCTTACCAGCAGCCGGGGCTGTTTCGGCGGCTGCAGCTTCTGCGCCCTCACATTCCACCAGGGACGCATCGTACAGGTGAGGAGTCAGGAATCCATTCTTCAGGAGGCGGAGAGGATCATAAAGGATCCGGAGTTTAAGGGTTACATCCATGATGTGGGAGGGCCCACGGCAAACTTCCGGCAGCCTTCCTGCGGGAAACAGACAGAGAAGGGCGTGTGCCTGAAAAAGCAGTGCCTGTTTCCGAACCTCTGTCGGAATCTGCAGGCGGATCACACCGATTACGTGAAGCTGCTCCGCAGGCTGAAGAAGCTGCCCGGGGTAAAGAAGGTTTTTGTCCGCTCCGGCATCCGGTTTGACTATGTGATGGCAGACCAGGACGATACATTTTTGAGGGAATTGTGCCGGGATCATATCAGCGGGCAGCTCCGGGTGGCGCCGGAGCATGTGTCGGATAAGGTGCTGAGAGCCATGGGCAAGCCGCCGCATAAGGTGTATCTCCGGTTTCTGGAACGGTATGAGCGGGTGAACCGGCTGACAGGGAAGAAGCAATATGTGGTACCCTATCTGATGTCCTCCCATCCCGGTTCCACGCTGAAGGAGGCGGTGGAGCTGGCAGAATATATCCGGGATCTCGGCTATATGCCGGAGCAGGTACAGGATTTCTATCCGACCCCGGGCACGATATCCACC
Source organism: uncultured Clostridia bacterium (assembly GCA_948467395.1). GTDB lineage: Bacteria > Bacillota > Clostridia > Lachnospirales > Lachnospiraceae > Eubacterium_F. The sequence continues at coordinate 201,987 of CAOKDX010000001.1, forward strand.
TGTATGTATTATACTGGTCTGGATCCGAGAAATAGGAAGCCGGTCTATGTGCCCCGGCAGCCCCGCGAGAAGGCGATGCAGCGCGCCCTGATCCAGTACCGCGATCCCCAAAATTATGAACTGGTAAAAGAAGCCCTGCACAGGGCAGGGCGTACTGATCTGATTGGATTTGACAGGCACTGCCTGATTCCCCCCAGAAAGATCCGGGGAGGAAAGAAAAAATAGGAACGGCGGCAATAGGATTATTGGTGGACATGGCAGAGGGAGTTTGTCAGATGGTCCGGAATGATCAGTGAGTTGTCCGCCGTATTCTGCCTGTTATCCGAATCCGTCTCCTTCTTCTGCAGATAGACAACGGAATACACTCCGCCAGGAGGACAGTTATCACCGGCGGGCCGCTGGGAACTCCGGCAGATGCGGCGGCGCACATGGCAGTCGCATTTCTCGGTGGGCAGGCTTTCCCGGGAGAAGTATTCGAGTTTAGAGCAGGAGCCGCCAACGGCCTGGTCGCAGAGATCCTTTATGGCGAGTTTGCCGCATTTCGTACAGATCCGGGTGGAGGTCACGGATTTTGGTTTCTTAAATGTAGTCCTTGCTTTCCGGTTGTTGATCTTTTCCATAATAGTCCGCCAGATCTCTTTGTGGTAAGAAGTATTTTTCTGGCTGCTGCTGTTGTCATAGCCTCCCCAGATTCCCGCCGTATAATAGGGAGTATAGCCTACGAACCAGAGATCCCTGCTGTCGGTGGTGGTGCCGGTCTTGCCTGCCTGGGGCATCTGCAGTTTTTTGAATTTCAACTGTTTTCCGGTGCCGTTGTAGATCACATCCTGCATGGCGCTGGTCAGCAGCCAGGCGGTGGAATCCTTCATTACCCGGACACCGGTCTCCTTCGTATTATCCAAAAGAACATTTCCGTCATGATCCATAACCTTCGAGTAAAAGACCGGGCGGTGCCAGGTGCCGCCGCTGGCAATGGAGGCAAAGCCGCTGGTGAGCTCCAGATTTGTAACGCCCTTAGTCAGCCCGCCCAGAGCCATTGGCAGGGCGATGTCCGTATATGTCTTGCCTGAGCTGTCTGTGTAGCTGTCTACCAGTGTTGTAAAGCCTAAGCTCTGCAGATAGTCGAAACCGGTTTTTGGTGTTACCTGTTCCAGCGTCTTCACGGCGATGACGTTCATGGAATCGGCAATGGCGGTCCGCATGGAGGTGAGGCCCCGGTATGAGGAGCCATACCAGTTCTTTACCAGCTTTTTTGTGCCAGGATAATAATATTTGGCGTCGTCCTGAACAGAGGCCAGTGTCATTCCTGAGGTATCCAGTGCCGGGAGATAGGTAGATAGTACTTTAAAGGTGGAGCCGGGCTGTCTTGCCGAGCTGACGGCGCGGTTCAGGGTGCGGCTGCCGGTTTTGGTTCCCCTGCCGCCGCAGAGGGCGAGAACCTCGCCGGTGTGCTGGTTCATCAGGACAAAGGATGCCTGGGGCTGGATTGCCAGTTCCTTTGTTTCTGCCACCACGGTATCACCTTTCTTCACCACTGCTTTGCGGTACGGCTGAATAATCTTTTCCGCCTCTTTCTTTTTGCTGAAAAAGGCGCTGATCTTCTTGTGCTTCTTAGAGGAATACCACCGTTTCATTGTGTCAAAGTCGTAGTTTGATTCCGTATTGTCGGCATGACGCACTGTGAGCCGGTAGGTCAGCTCATATTCTGAATCCTCCGGATAGTATTTTTTGTCATTGACCACCCCGTCGCAGACCTTCTGGATCTTCTGGTCCTGGGTGCTTATTATGGTTAGTCCCCTGCTGTAGATGGCGTTGAATGCCTGCGTCTCTGTATAGCCAAGCCTTTCCTTCAGATCCTCCACCACCTGGTCGATCAGTGCATCGGAAAAATATGAGGTGACATGGGAGACCTGTCGGATCTCCTGATTGACAGACTGTATCCGGTCATAGACATTATCTGCCATCGCCTCATTATATTCTTCCGTCGTGACCAGTCCCTGTTCCCTCATATAGGTCAGCACAGTGCTCCGCTTCTGCCTGTTCTTTCCCGGATGGGTAATGGGATTGTAGGCGGAGGGGTTCTGGGTGATGCCGGCGATGACAGCGCACTCGGATAATGTCAGCTGCGATACGTCTTTATTAAAATACCGCTTGGAGGCCGCCTGGACGCCCAGTGTATTCTGTCCCAGGTTAATGGTATTCAGATAAAATTCCAGAATCTGTTTTTTGTCGTATTTTTTTTCCAGCTGGACAGCCAGGTACTGCTCCTGCAGTTTGCGCTCCAGCCGGGCGAACATGGTGCTCTCCTCTCCGCCGCCGAAGACCTGGTTTTTCAGGAGCTGCTGTGTCAGGGTGCTGGCGCCCTGGTTGAAATCCCCGCCGTTCATAATGCCGGTGGCAAAGGCCCGGAGGATTCCGTGAAAGTCCACCCCGCTGTGCGACCAGAACCGCTCATCCTCAATGGCGATAAATGCATTCTGCAGATTGGAAGGAATCTGATCCAGTACGGCATATTCCCGGTTGGCGTCCCTGCCCACAAGATTCTGCAGGGTTCTTCCCTGGGAATCCGTAATGGTGGTGGCATACCCCTGTGGGGAAACCTGGATCTCGTCAATGGCCGGCGCTGAGTCGATGATGCTGCGGAATGCCCCATAAAGGATACTGATCATCAGACATGCGGCAAAAAGGGTAAGCACCAGCAGGATCCGGATGGTGATAAGCTGTATTTTAAAACGCCGTTTTGTATTCGGCGATGCGATTTTATGTGCGCGCTGTTCCACTGCTCCTCGGCTGAAATTCATAAAATACCTCCTTATAAGGCAGCTCAATGGCGATGGTCCAATTGTGCCACTGAGCCGGGCTGCTGATCACAGTATAACAAAAAATATTGAAAAGGGAAAGCGGAATTGGTATAATATGATGATAGTAACTGGACGGAAGTTTGGACAGGAGGCAGTGATGGAATCATCCGGAATTATTTTATATCAGGGCGGACAGGGGGAATATACCGAGAAAAAGTCACGGTTTATCGCCAGTATTTTTCCTGTACAGAGTGAGGATGAGGCACAGGAAAACATTGCCAGGATCCGGAAGGAGCACTATGATGCCAGACACAACTGCTTTGCCTATGTCATCGGGGACAACAATGAGACGGAGCGCTGCAGTGACGACGGGGAGCCCTCTGGCACAGCCGGCCGGCCCATCCTGGATGTACTGACGGGAAACGGCATCCACAATGCGGCGGCGGTGGTGACCCGGTATTTTGGCGGTACGCTGCTGGGGACAGGCGGACTGGTGCGGTCGTATACGGCGGCGGTAAAGGATGCCCTGGAGCACTGCGTGCTTATGGAGCAGTGCAGAGGATTCCGGCTTCATGTGGCAGCGGATTATAATGATGCAGGACGGCTGCAGCATTTGTTCCGGACCATGGAGCTGACGGAGCTGGATACCATATATGGGACAGAGGTTGAGATGGTCCTTCTTGTCCCTTCTGGCCGGATTGGCAGAGTGGAGGATGAGATTACCGAAAAAACTGCCGGCAGGGCAGCTCTTGACCGCCAGGAGGAGCTGCGTTACGGGGTGGCCGGCGGTGAAGTGATCCTGCTGCAAAATTAGGAGGAAGACATTGAATTTACTGGATTATATGGAAGAGCAGAGGAAGGAAAAGGAGGCGCCCCTGGCCTCCCGGCTCCGGCCCGTAAGGCTGGAGGAGGTGGTGGGGCAGCGGCACATCATAGGGAAGGACAAGATGCTGTACCGGGCCATACAGGCGGACAAGCTCAGCTCCATTCTTTTCTACGGGCCGCCGGGAACCGGAAAGACTACCCTGGCCAAGGTCATCGCCAATACCACCAGCGCCTCCTTCCTGCAGCTGAATGCTGCCTCCGCCGGCAAGAAGGACATGGAAGAGGTTGTGGCAAAGGCAAAGGAAAATATGGGTGCCTATGGTCAGAAGACGATACTTTTCATTGATGAGATCCATCGGTTCAATAAAGGGCAGCAGGACTATCTTCTTCCCTTTGTGGAGGACGGCACGGTGGTGCTTATTGGGGCCACTACGGAAAATCCGTATTTTGAGGTAAACGGGGCACTGATCTCCCGTTCTATTATCTTTGAATTGAAACCGCTGGGAGCAGAGGATATTAAGACGCTGATCCGCCGGGCGCTGGAAGACGTGGACCGGGGAATGGGGAGCTATCGCGCCAGAATCGACGATGACGCCCTGGAATTTCTGGCTGACGTCAGCGGAGGGGATGCCAGAACCGCCCTCAATGCCGTTGAGCTGGGTGTACTGACCACAGAGCGGGGGGAGGACGGTTGCATCCGGATTACTCGGGAGGCGGCGCAGGAGTGCATACAGAGAAGGACGGTGCGGTATGATAAAAACGGTGACAGCCACTATGATACGATATCCGCTTTTATCAAGAGCATGCGCGGCTCCGATCCGGATGCGGCGGTGTACTATCTGGCACGGATGCTCTACGCCGGAGAGGATATCACATTTATTGCAAGGCGGATTATGATCTGTGCGGCGGAGGATGTGTCCAATGCGGATCCACAGGCGCTGGTGGTGGCAGTGAGCGCCGCCCAGGCAGTGGAGCGCCTCGGTATGCCGGAGGCAAGGATCGTGCTGGCCCAGGCCGCGGCATATGTGGCGTGTGCGCCAAAAAGCAACTCTGCCATTGCAGCGATAGACGCGGCCGACAGATATATCAGGAGCCATCCGGATTACCGCATTCCGGTCCATCTCATGGATTCTCATTATAAGGGGGCGGCGAAGCTCGGCCACGGCGCCAGATATCAGTACGCCCATGATTTTGAAAATCATTATGTGGACCAGCAGTATCTGCCGGATGAAGTGAAGGGGGAGCGGTTTTACCGGCTCTCTGACAGCGGGTATGAGAAAGAGATTAAGGAGCATTTTGAAAAAATGGGAATTGACAAAGGCTGAGGAAGAATGAGTGTGAATGGAGGAAGAGATGGAAGAGAATAAAAAGCCGAAGAGTTCGTATACAAGAGGGCAGCGGATCTGCGCCCTGATCGTGGTGGTTGTTCTGATTGCCCTTTATGTGGTGACACTGGCTGCCGCCATCACTACATCGCCGGCGGCACCGGAGCTGTTTAAGATGAGCCTGGGGGCGTCTATCCTGCTGCCGATCCTGTTTTGGTGTTATATCCGTTTCGCAAAGCTATTTGGCGGAAAATGATTTTTTTTCAACTTTTTGAAAAAAGTTGTTTACAAATGTCTTATTTTGATGTAAAATAAATTTGTTTTTCGGCGTGTGGCTCAGCTTGGTAGAGCGCTTCGTTCGGGACGAAGAGGCCGTGGGTTCGAATCCCGTCACGCCGATGCTGATATAGAGAGAAAGAAAGATAGACAGGGTATGTGCTCTGTCTATTTTTTCAAATAAAGAGCCGCTGCCCTGACACCGGGGGCATAACCGCCTTGTCAGGGATGGACTTTTATGGTATAGTTATCCCAAAGTCCAACACGAAATGTGGGCAGAGAAAGGATAAAGATCATGAGTGATTTACAAAACCGCATTCGACAACTAAAGAAGGAGAAAAATGCGGTTATACTGGCACATTATTATGTGCATGACGATGTTCAGCAGGCAGCGGATTATATCGGGGACTCGTTTTATCTGAGCAGGCTGGCTGCCACGACAGAGGCGGATACCATTGTGTTCTGCGGTGTGTCCTTTATGGGGGAGAGCGCGAAGATTCTCAGTCCGGAAAAGACGGTTCTGATGCCGGACGAGACGGCGGACTGTCCCATGGCGCATATGGCGGATATCGACCGGATCCGGCGGCTGCGGGAAGAATATCAGGATCTTGCCGTCGTATGCTATATCAATTCTACGGCGGAGCTGAAATGCCACTCCGATGTATGTGTCACGTCATCCAATGCACTGAAGATCGTGAAAAATCTTCCCAATCACAATATATTTTTCATACCGGACGAAAATCTGGGCCGCTATGTGGCGGAACAGGTGCCGGAGAAGAACTTTATCTTCAATGACGGCTGCTGCCATGTTCACGCGGCGGTTACGCCGGAGCAGGTAAGGGCGGTGAAGGCGGCCCATCCGGCAGCAGAATTTCTTGTACATCCTGAGTGCAGGCCGGAGGTGCTGGAGCTGGCTGACTTTATCGGCAGCACATCCGGGATCATTGAGTATGCTTCTTCCAGCGAGACGCAGGAATTTATTATTGGAACAGAACGGGGTGTCCTGTATGAACTGAAGGGAAAAAATCCCGATAAGATATTTTACCCCGTGGGAGCAGCGCTCTGCTGTTCGGACATGAAGAAGATAACGCTGGAGAAGATTGTTCATGTTCTGGAGACGGGAGAGGGAGCAGTGGAAGTTTCGGAGGAGACGAGAGACAGGGCGAATGCCCCTCTCAACCGTATGCTGGCACTTGCCGCCGGCAGATAATCATAACATGCTACTGTTCAGAATGGAGAGCGATATGAGCATACATACCGATATTGCCATTGTGGGAAGCGGGGCCGCGGGACTGTTCTGCGCGCTGAAGCTTCCGGCAGACAGGCAGATCACGGTGATAACAAAAGAAGAGGCACACCGGAGTGATTCTTTCCTGGCACAGGGGGGGATCTGTGTTCTAAAGGATGAATCGGATTATGAAAGCTATTTTGAAGATACCATGAAGGCCGGACACTATGAAAACCGGAAGGAGTCTGTAGAAATCATGATACGCTCTTCCACAGGCATTATAGAGGAACTTACAGACCTTGGCGTTGAGTTCCAGCGGGATGGCGGTTCCCTGCGCTATACGAGGGAGGGGGGACATTCGGATTCCCGTATCCTGTTTCATGAGGATGCCACGGGAAAGGAGATCACCAGCAGGCTTCTGGAGCGGGTCAGAGAGCGGGCAAACATCCGGATCATCGAGCACTGTACCATGGTTGACATTCTGGAGGAGGACGGAATCTGTCACGGCCTGGTGGTGCGGTTTCCAGATGGAGAACCGGGAACTGTAACGGCGGATTATACCGTTCTGGCCTGCGGCGGTCTGGGGGGGCTGTATGAACATTCCACGAATTTCCGCCATATTACCGGGGATGCCCTGGCGGTGGCCCTGCGGCATGGTATCCGGCTGGAGAACATTGATTACATACAGATACATCCCACCACCCTGTACTCGAAGGAGCCGGGACGGCGGTTTCTGATCTCGGAATCTGTCCGGGGCGAGGGGGCGGTTTTGCTGAATAAGAAGAAAGAGCGTTTCGTGGATGAGCTTCTTCCCAGGGATCTTCTCACGAAGGAAGTGCACAGACAGATGGAGGAGGACGGGATGCCGTATGTCTGGCTCTCCATGGCAGCCATTCCCAGAGAGACCATAATCAGTCATTTTCCCAATATATACAGACGATGTCTGGAGGAAGGGTATGACTGCACAAAGGAATGTATTCCGGTGGTGCCGGCGCAGCACTACTTTATGGGCGGGATATGGGTGGACCGGGACAGCCGCACATCCATGGAGCATCTCTTCGCCGTGGGGGAGACAAGCTGTAACGGAGTTCATGGGAGCAACCGGCTGGCCAGTAATTCCCTTCTGGAAAGCCTTGTGTTTGCGGAGCGTTCGGCGGCAAGGATCCGGCGGGAGTATACTCCGCTGGGAGAAATCAGCGCCCTGCCGGATCTGGAGCCATACAGGGAGGGAGCGGAGCTGGAAGAACAGTATCACCGGGAGGTATTGGACGCCATAGAGAGGGAAAGGAGACAGAGAGAACATGAATGAGGTTACAATGCGGCTAAATGCGGATCGTCTGATCCGTCAGGCGCTGGAAGAAGATATAACAAGTGAGGACATTACGACGAATGCTGTTATGCGGGAGGCGGTGCAGGGTGAAGTAGAACTGATCTGCAAACAGGATGGCATTGCTGCCGGGCTGCTGGTGTTTGAACGGGTCTTTACCCTGCTGGACCCGGAGGTATCGGTGGAATTTTATTGTCAGGACGGGGATGAAGTAAAAAGTGGAAGGAAGATGGCCACGGTGAGGGGGGATATCCGCGTGCTTTTGAGCGGGGAGCGCACAGCGCTGAATTATCTCCAGAGAATGAGCGGGATCGCCACGTATACCCATTCTATCGCCAGATTGCTGGAGGGCACCGGGACAAGGCTCCTGGACACCCGGAAAACGACGCCGAATATGCGGATCTTTGAGAAATATGCCGTCAAGGTAGGGGGCGGGAATAATCACCGTTACAATCTGTCGGACGGCGTCCTTCTAAAGGATAATCATATCGGGGCGGCGGGAAGCGTCACACGGGCGGTACAGATGGCGCGGGAATATGCGCCCTTTGTCCAGAAGATCGAGGTAGAGACGGAAAATCTTGATATGGTGAGAGAGGCGGCAGAGGCCGGCGCCGATATTATTATGCTGGACAATATGACGCCGGAGGTTATGCGGGAGGCCGTTGCGCTGATCGGCGGGCGCGCTGCCACAGAGTGTTCCGGCAATGTGACAAAGGAAAATGTGGCGGAGCTGGTTGATATCGGAGTGGATTATATTTCCAGCGGGGCCCTGACGCATTCGGCGCCCATCCTGGATATATCACTGAAAAATCTGCATCCCATCGGGGAGGGAGGACGATAATTATGTTGAAGACAGGAATCCGGGGCAGACAAAGTGTAGTAGTGGGGGAAGAGAATTCAGCCAGGACGATGGGAAGCGGAACGCTGAAGGTGTTTGCTACGCCGGCCATGACTGCCCTGATGGAAAAGACGGCGTGGACCAGTGTGGCGCCCTATCTGGAAGAGGGGCAGGGAACGGTGGGAACACACCTTGACATATCCCATGATGCCCCGACGCCTTTCGGAAAGACCGTGACCTGTGAAAGTGAGCTGGTGGAGATTGACGGACGCCGCCTTGTGTTTGAGGTGACGGCGGAGGACGGAACCCATGTGATCGGCAGAGGACGGCATGAGCGCTTTATTGTGTCAGAGGAGAAATTTCAGGCAAAGGCGGATCAGGCATTGAAATAAAGAATGAAAAGGGAAAGGACGACTGGCATACCAGTCGTCCTTTTGAAAGAGGAGTTTTATGAAAAAATATCAAAAATTAGGAATTGGCTTGTTTCAATAGGTTTTGGAATTCTCTCTGTCCCTCAACCTATGACCATAGTATAGTGGCTAAATGTGAAAAGAATGTGTTCAAAATGCCTGATTTTGTGAACAAATTGTTAAGCTTTACGGCACTTTCTACCTGTTTTTACAATTTTCAACAAATATATACAATTAAAGGGATAATTCCTGGATTTTTCTCTTTAATTCACTTTTTTTGTCGTCAATCAGTAATTCCCTGTTGTATTCATAAAATTTATCGCAGCCGTGTTCCGACACAAACCATGCCGCATTGGGGTTCAGTGTCAGCTCCGTGACGAAGAGGACCATTTCCTGCCTGCCGGCAAATACCTTTTCAAGAAAAAGGAAGCTGTTGGTGAGAGCCTGTCCTGTTATTTCGGCGGAACGGCTGTACTGCTCCACAGCGCCGGCGAAAAGCTCCCTGATCCGGTCAAAGGGAGGGAGGGAGACTGGCGGTGTGTCCTCCAGAAGAAGGCTTCGGATCTGGGAAAGGTGTGACAGGGACAGCAGGAGCTGGCGCTCCCTGTCTTCCGTAAGCCGCCCGGCGGACTTCTCCGTCCGCAGGATCTGACGGATTCGCTCATATTCTTCCTGGAGCAGTTCCTCCGGCGATTTCCGGGATGTGGAGAGCAGACCCCGGAGCCTCTGAAGGGATTCGTGTACCTGGGTCAGTGCCGCATCCGTCTGGAAGAGACTGCAGAACTGTTCGTTCAGTCCCCCCAGAAGCAGTCCCAGGACGCTGACCGCTTCGTCGAAGGGCGCATCATGGAGACGGTTCAGGGTGGCGGCGGCGTTCCGTCCCTCCTGGCACGACTCATCCAGGGCAGCGCCGGAAAAGATGGCGGGTATATTGTACTGCTGCCGGTAGCGGCGGAACAGTTCATAATAATTGCCGAAATCCCCTGCGATTTCTTCGTGCTGTATATACTGGTGGATCGCTGCCGCGCCCACCGTCAGCTCCTGTTTTTCAGCGGCAAGGAGATAGCGGGAGAGATCCTCCCATCCCCGGGCAGTTACAAATTCCTCTCCGCCGATGGCGGTCTCTGCCTGATAGAAATGATCCTTTCGGATATCCAGATAGGAGAGGATGGCGGGGTGGACGTGGCGGGCATAGGCGTATTCCCGCCAGGAGGGATAATCTTCCACAATATCAATGCGTTTCAGACGATCCAGCGTCGTGATGTCGAAGGCGCGGACGGACCGGTTGTACTCGGGCGGATTGCCTGCAGCAATGATGATCCAGCCCTCTGGTACGCGGTGTGTGCCGAAGGTTTTGTACTGAAGGAACTGCAGCATGGTAGGGGCAAGCGTCTCAGATACGCAGTTGATCTCATCCAGGAAGAGGATGCCCTCCTTTAGCCCGGTCTGTTCCATCTTATCATAAACGGAGGATATGATCTCACTCATGGTGTACTCCGTGACAGAAAAATTTGTGCCGTTGTATTCCCGTTCCCGTATGACGGGCAGTCCGATGGCACTCTGCCTTGTGTGATGCGTAATGGTGTAGGAGACAAGGGCCACGCCTTCCTGGGCGGCGACCTGCTCCATAATGGCGGTCTTGCCGATGCCGGGCGGTCCCATTAGAAGGACCGGCCGCTGTTTTTCGGCGGGAATCTCATACTGGCCCCACTCGTTCCGGGCAAGATAGATGCGCAGTGTATGGATGACCTCCTGTTTGGCCTCTTTAATTGACATTTGATACTGACTCATATTATAGACAGCTCCTTTCCGATAATAGACCGGGCTCGTCGATCCGCAGGCGGATGGCCCAATCCGGCAATGAATCAAAGGCGGGCTCCCGGGCAGACCCATATTCTTCTTTCAGGAAATCCGCCAGCAGAAATGCGGCGGGGCAGGCAGGGGGTGAGGAGGGAAACGTACCGTACCCGTCTGTCAGGATCATTACGCCGTGGACCGTCTCCTCTGTACCGGATCGTCTTATGCCTTCGATGTAACGGAACACACACCGGTAATCGGTTCCGCCCCCGCCCCTGACAGCAAAGGCATCTGCCTGTGCGGCGAACTGCTGGAAGGAGGTGATGAGGATTTCTTCCTGGATCACCGTATCGAACTGCAGCAGCCGGATTTTCATATGGTTAAAAAATCTTCTGGAATTCCCCAAAATTGCCATGGTCTCTGAGAGGAAACGGCGGACTGGTGTTCCACGGACAGAGCCGGATGTGTCGATGGCGATGACCAGACTGCGGATTTTCTTTTCTTCCTTATATTCCAGCGGCTCGATCAGGGGAATGTTTCCGTAGAGATCCATGCCCAGTGTATAGTAGGCCGTGTCAAATTCCTCGTCATTGATCCGCAGGCAGTCCTGCCAGACCGCAAAGCGCCGCAAAAAGCGGTCGTATTTCATCGAACTGCCGCAGGACAGCTTCAGCATCTGCAGCAGGCTGCCGGCGGCGGTTCCGGCACGGCGCTCAAAGGTTTCCATGCTGGTGCGCGTCTTGTTCCCGAGCTCCTGCCATTTTTCCTGATTCTGTCTGTGCTGTTCCGGCTTCTGTGAGGGATCCTTCTTATCCCGGGGCCAGAACTGGTGGCTGTCGATGCAGAATTCCTGCTCCAGGAGAAGCATGTTCTGATGGTAGAATATGCTGCCCTCCAGAAGATGGCAGAGCCTTCCCGGCGTCAGCAGAGAGATCTGGTGCTCCTGGATATACCGGTAAGTCTCCTCCCGCAGGCTGGAAGGGACTTTCCGGAGACACGGAATATCCAGGGAGTCCAGAATGGATTCCGTGCAGATATCGCAGGACAGATCCCACAGCGCCCTGTCCTGTGCCGGTTCCAGATATAAGTGGGAGAAGAGGCAGTGGAGGAGATTGTGGAGGAAGGCCCTGTTTATGAGAACTGGATTTTCCTCGAAGGAACGGAAGAGATAGCGCGGCTGGAAATATAATTTTTCGCCGTCCGTGGCCGAGGAACCAATAAGGGGGCTCATCTCAAAGGTGAGGCCGGAGAGGGCGGCGTCAAGGAAACGAAGCGAGAGATACAGATCGCTGCGAACGGTGGAAAGTATTTCCCTGCCAAGGGCAGTATGGGATGGGGTGTCCATGGGGGTTCCTCCTTACAGATCAAATTTCTTTGTGCTGGAAGAGCCGTTTCTGCCCCGGCGCATAAGGTCGAGAAGATAGCTGATAACAGAGGGGGTTTCCAGCGACTGGGCGGTTTTCAGTGCCAGCGCCATAAGCGTTCCGTCCGGCGGTTCCCCTTCGAGAAAATACCGAAGGGAATCTATGTCCTGTTCCCGGATAAAGTAGGCCAGCAGCTCATCCGGGTGCGCAGTCCAGAAATCCCGGTAGGACGTCTCCGCCTCCGGGGAAAGCAGGTAGGGGAAGCGCAGGCGGAAGGAGAGGATCCGGGCCAGGACCGGAATCTCCTCGCTGACCCGGGCCCGGCTCCACAGCCCGTCGTAACGCTGGTAGTCAACCTGGGAGTCGTAGAAACACTGCTGGTACAGATAGCCTGCGCCGTAGCCCACCTCCTGAAAGATCCTGGCTGGCTCATTGGCGATATATTCATATTCAAAACGGGGGAAGAGAAGCATAGACCGGCCATTGTTATCATAGGATATGGAGACTGTGATCTCCTGATACATGTCATAGAGGATATCCTTCAGGCAGGTGCAGTCGCCCTCGCCATGGGCCATAATAATATGAGAGAGCTTCGGACAATTTTTGAATGCGCCGTCCCCGATCTCGATTCCTCCGTGGGGGAGATAGATCGTGTGGAGGGACCGGCAGTTATAGAATGCATGCCTGCCAATATATTCCGTGCCTTCCGGTATATGGAATTCGGAGAGCGCCCGGTCCTCTGCGTAGGCGTAATCCCGGATTCTGTGATTCATGTCTTACCTCCTGGAATTTATCACTGTGGTTATGTTCACTATCAAAGAATAGCACTCTATAGACAATTTTACAAGAAAATGATATACTGAATACAGTATTTTTATGCGGGAACAGAAACCAGGGATGAAAAAGAAAGAAAAAGCAGGTTTGTGCCTGCGTGCTGTTTGCACAAACATTGCTTTATACACAAAAAAGCAAAGGTGAAAAGGGTTCACCATGCAGAAATGAGGTAAGATATGTTTTGTCAGAATTGTGGAAAAGAAGTGGCAGAGGGAGATCGCTTCTGCAAGAACTGCGGTGTACTGATCGGGTATACGAGACAGGAACAGGAGCCGGCAGCAGAGGACCGGAGCGGCTGGCCGGTTCAGGAGCCGGATGATCCGGCGGCGTCCACTCAGCAGGAGCCAGCATCCTTTCAGCAGGGGGAGCAGCGGCCTTCCTCTTCACGGAAAATGGTAACATGGATCATCGTGGGGGCGGTGGTGCTGATCGGCCTGATATCCCTGCTGGTGTTAATTGTACTGAACGGTGCTGCCCGGAAAAAGGCGGAGCCAAGGATGCAGAGGTGGAAGGAGCAGATCGAGGAAAATCAGGAGGATAACAGCTTCGACAGCTTCTATGACTATGATTTTGACAGTGACGATGAGGATGACTTCTTTGACGACGAGGATGATGAGGATGGTTTTTTCCCTGACACAGATGAGAAGCAGGGAGGAGAACAGTTTTTTTAATAGGGGAAGAAGGATATGAAGTATAGAGAAGAAGACATACAGGAGATAATCTACACCAGACAGCTCGAGGGCATTGGGGAGCGCCTCGAGGAAGACATTGCCGGGATACTGAACCGGACGGGGATGTATTTCCGTATATTTAACCGGGCCAAGACGTCATTTTCCATTGCGCAGAAGCTCAGCAAGGAGGGATATGGATTTGGTGAGGAGGAAAAGAAGCTGCAGGATCTCATTGGACTGAGAGTGGTGGTCTATTATCAGGATGATATGAATATTATCCGGACCATTCTGGAGCGGACATTCCGCCGGGTGGGAGCGTGGTCGGAGACGGAGAGCACCAATGAGGAATTTAAGGCGTCCAAGCTAAACGGGGTATTCCGCATTCCGGACGAGTACCAGCGGATCTACAGCGGGAACTTCAGCCAGCTCCCCATAGACAGAACCTTTGAGGTACAGCTTCGGACGGTATCCTTCGAGGGCTGGCATGAGATTGAACATGATATGAGGTATAAATCTCCCCATGGAGATGAATTCTGGCGCAATAACGAGGACCTTTCCCGGACACTGAATTGTGTGCTGGCAAATCTGGAGCTGTGCGACTGGTCCACCCTGAGCGTGTTTGACAAATTGTCCTACTATCACTACGAAGAGGGCAACTGGGAGATGATGATGAAGGGAAAGTTCCGCCTTCGTTTTGAGGCCCAGCCGCTTTCTCCGGAGCTGGTGGCGTTTTTAGACGATAATCCGGTGGTGGCATACTGTCTTTACCGGTGCGACCGGGCAAAGGTGATATTTGCCCTGATGCAGGAACGCCATGAAAATATCACCTATGATCTCGTGGTAAAGGCGGCAAATGAATCGGCCGCCTCTTATGAGGCAAAGACCCAGCGCCGGCTGACTAAGCTGTGCCACGAGGTGATCGGCAGGGACCGTACCCAGAAGATGGAACGGCTGGATCTGCGGCCGCTGGACATCACGCCGTCCTTCCAGCTGAATGTGACGCTGATGCACAGCCCTCTGAAGGATGTGCATCAGGAATTTATGTCGGCAGTCCATTTGATCGGCGCCTGGGCCCAGGGGCGTTTCCGGAATATTGCGGAGGACATTCCCACTACTCCCGTGGATTATGAACTTCATGTGCCGGGATTTAATATTAAGGTGCTGGGGAACCTTTCCCTGGGGTTTTATAAGATGTCCATGGACTATGTGGACACCACCCGGAAGGGCGTAGTCTGGCGGACGAATGTCAGTCTGGAGCTCAGCGAGCGGATCCGGATGAATGTGTCCTGCGATTACTGCCATACGCCGGACCGTCTTGTGCGGGACAGCTTCTCGAAGCCCCGGTTTGTAGATGAGATCTTTCGTAAGATCGGCTATGAGGATGTGCTTCCCATGTCCCTGAAGCCGCGGAAGATCAAGACAATGCGGGAGCTGGAGGAGATCAGTGCCTTTACCGCTGACCACAGCAGGAGCCTTCCTGTGATCCTGGCGGTGGAAGAGGAGGATTCGGAACGTCAGATTAACGTCAACCGTCTGGCTGAGACCATCGGGACCTATGCCCATGTGTTTCTTCTGGATAAAAAGGCGATTCCGATCCTGATGGAGATATCCGATTACTCCAAGGAAGAACTGATGGGAGCCGTCTGGGTGACCTTCCAGGGAGGAGAGGATAAGTTCTATACCAGGGATATGATCGCTGACAGCCGTTTTGATTTCAATAAATACGCTTTTGATCAGGGAAATGTATATGAGAAGGCTTTCCGTCACAAGCTGGTGCGTCTGATCAAGGAGAAGAACTGTTGTCTGTAATGTGATACCGCAAATATAAAAACTGTTGACAGAAATAGAGAAAAAAATTATAATAAAAACGGAACTTACGATTCATTGTTTTTTTAGTTTGATTAAGAAGGAGTAAAGAAGAATGAAAAAGAGTGTTAAAATGTTACTGATGGTATTTGCTGTGGCATTTGGCGTTCTGCTTGTGTCAGGGACTACAAGTAAGGCGGCGGCATGGCAGTCAACATGGAATTCCGGCCTGAAAGCAACCGGACAGAAGACACAGAGTGTGGATCTGCAGTGGAACACTTACATAGGTGATGAACGGGTGGACAGTTATATTATCTATCTGGGAAATGATCTGGACAATATGAAACGCAAGTCGCAGATTTCTTCCAGCCAGACCCATACTACGGTTTATGGCCTGGCGCCAGGCGGCGTATATTATGTTGCTGTCGTCCCGGTAAACGGCTACGGGAATGCCGAAGTGGCGCTGGATGTGGGTGAAGCCATTCAGATCGGTACAGTACCGGTGGTAAATCCGGTTACCGGCCTGAAGCAGACATCTGCAACGGCAAATTCCATTACCATGACATGGAGTCCGGTCAGCGGTGCCACTGCCTATGATGTATACCGTTATAACGGCTATAATGATTATACCCTGGTAGGACAGGATCTGACGACCACATCACATACTGTCGGTGGTCTTAATACCAATATGTCAGTGTATTATTTCGTGATCGCTAAGCAGACGGTTGCGGCAACAGGGATTACAGGACAGAGCAGCGAGTACACACGTGTTGCCATGAGGACGGTTCCAGCGAAGGTAACGCTTCTTGCCATTACGAATTACTGGCAGTATCTGGGAGAAGCTGTTTACGGCTGGGGCGCCATGAGCAATGTTTCCGGCTATGAATTTGAACTTCGCAATAGCAACAACAAGGTGCTGACCAAAAAGGACACAGGTACATCCGCATCTGCCGGCGTGGATCCCTTCCCGAAGGGAGTGTTCACCAAGGCGCGTGCAAGGGCGTATATCACAGTGGACAACAAGAAAATATATGGTCCATGGTCCAATTACCTCTATAGTGCTTCTACTAAAAAATGTACCGTAAAGCGTTCAGCGAACAAAAAGAAAATTACTGTGAAATGGACGAAGGTAAAAGGGGCGACGAGTTATAAGGTATCCATGGCGACAAAGAGCAATGGAAAGTATAAAAAGGTGAAAACCCTCAGCAAGAAGAAATCCTCGCTTACTATTACGAAGTATGGAAAGAAAAAGCTGAGCAAGAACAAAAAGTATTTTATCCGGGTGGAATATCTTATCAAAGTAGGAAAGAAAACATATACAAGTAAGATTTTCTCCGGCGACACCAGTGGAATCTGATGGCTGCGGTGTGGATAGAACGGTAACAGAATAAAAGTTGAGGTCACTGCTTTTTGGGCGGTGACCTTTTCTTTTTATCCAGTTTGTGATAGAATGGAAACAATCTATAGAAAAGGAAGTGTTTGTAATGAAAGCTGGAATATTTTATCACCAAAGAACAGGCGGGCCCGTGCAGATCATTGCCCGGGCACAGACAAAACCTACTTTTCAGGAGGTGATCTGCTATCAGGAACTCACGATGCCCTATGACCATTTTGTCATGGAGAAGACGCAGTTTTTCTCAGAGTATGTGAAGAATTTTGAAGAGCTGCCGCTGGTGGGGCGCAGGCAGATCGGGAAACGGGACGACCTGCCGGATAAACGCCCACTGATATCGAAGGGGGAGATCCGCAGTCAGGAGGAGAGAGATGAGGTGTCACAGGAGGAGTCGGATCCAAGAATACGGAAGCTGCTGGCCTTCTTTGATGCGGATACATATAAGGAGAAGATTCGGTTGTTGGATGGGATGAAGGAGGATCTGGATGAATTTATGCTGAATAATATTGCGGTAAGTCTGGATCTGTCCATTGAGGACGGTGTGGACGGTTTTGGATTTATCATGTCTGAGCTGAAGATCCGCAGCCGGTATGAGAGCGACAGGGGAGAAAGACTTTGAAAAATTACCGGATGAAGATACAGTATGACGGGACGCGGTATCGCGGGTGGCAGCGGCAGACCGGCGGGGAGGATACGATTCAGGGAAAGCTGGAAAAGGTATTGTCCCGCCTGAATGGTGAGTCAGTCACGATAGACGGCGCCGGCCGGACAGACGCCGGCGTCCATGCAAGGTGCCAGGTGGCCAACGTACATCTGGACAGGTTATGGGATCCGGAAGAACTGAGGGATAAACTAAATGAATATTTACCAGAGGACATACGGATACTGGAAGTAGCCGAGGCGGGGGCGCGGTTTCACAGCCGTCTGAACGCCACGGGAAAAGTATATGAATACCGTCTGGTAAAAAAGGGCTGCAGCAATGTATTTGCCAGAAAGTACAGCTGGCAGATGGCGGAGGATCTTGATATAGAACGAATGAGGACGGCGGCACGGGAGCTGGTGGGACAGCACGATTTCAGAGGCTTCTGTTCCCGGGCTTCGAAGAAAAAATCCACCGTCCGGCGGATTGACAGAGTGGAGATCCGGGAGACGGAGGACAGTATTTATATGCTGTTTGAGGGCAACGGTTTTCTCTATCATATGGTCCGCATCCTGGCCGGGACACTGGTGGAGACCGGCACAGGAGCCAGGGAGCCGGAGAGTATCCGGGAGATTCTGGAGAAAGGCAGCCGCGGGCTGGCAGGGGAGACGGCGCCGGCCCGGGGGTTGACGCTTCTTTCGGTCCGGTATGATTAGTGCCGCCGGACCAGACGGTCCGCGGCTGCATACAAAGGGGGGATGGCCATGCGCCTGATGGAATTTAAGATGGAGCGGGAGAATCTTGTCCAGGAAGGAGACGAGGTGACAGTTACCGAAGGGGTTCTGCCCAGCGCCTACTATTATACGATCAATCCGGCGGTGGCGATGTCGGGAAATTATGTATTCCGGGAGAGGCTGCATACAGATCATGGCATTGTCCGGGAGATCAAGCACAACGAAAAAGGCTATTATGTTGTAGTGGAATTCGATGAATAGAAGAATGGAGCAAAGAGGAAAGGAAACCAGATATGGAACGTAAAAATGCATGGAAGGATTATACGAAAAAGGAACTGAAGGAGCTGGAGAAGCTGAATAAGGACTACCGGGCATTTCTGGATGCCGGAAAGACCGAGCGGGAATGCGCCCTGCAGTCCGTGAAGATGGCGGAGAAGGCCGGATACCGGAATCTGAAGGAGATCATCGCCTCCGGCGGCGGGCTGGAAGCAGGAGATAAGGTGTATGCGGTAAATATGAAGAAAGCTGTCGTCCTTTTTCAGATCGGAAGACAGCCTCTGGAGAAGGGCATGGCGATTTTGGGAGCCCATATTGACTCACCCCGGATGGATATCAAACAGAATCCGCTGTATGAGGACACAGAGCTGGCCTATCTGGATACCCATTATTATGGCGGCATTAAGAAATACCAGTGGGTGACGCTGCCTCTGGCGATTCATGGGGTATTTGTCAAGAAAGACGGAGAGACGGTGGAGGTATGTATCGGTGAAGATGAGAAGGATCCGGTGTTCTGCGTTACGGATCTCCTGATCCACCTGGCTCACGAGAGGATGGAGAAAAAGGCCGATAAGGTGATCGAGGGCGAGGCGCTGGATATTTTGTTTGGCAGCCAGCCTCTGAAGGGAGCGGAAAAGGATGCCGTCATGGCAAATGTGCTGCAGATCCTGAAGGACCGGTATGAGGTGGAGGAAGAGGATTTCCTCTCTGCCGAGCTGGAGGTGGTGCCGGCGGGGAGAGCCAGGGAATCGGGCATCGACACCAGCATGATCATGGCGTACGGGCAGGACGACAGAGTCTGCGCCTACACGTCCCTGGCAGCTATGCTGGAAGTGGAGGATACCGAGTACACCACATGCTGTCTTCTGGTGGACAAGGAAGAGATCGGCAGTGTGGGAGCAACGGGAATGCAGTCAAATTTCTTTGAAAATATGGTGGCTGAGCTGCTGGAGTGCCTGGGACAGTATTCCGAACTGGCGCTGCGCCGCTGTCTTATGAATTCCCGGATGCTCTCGTCCGATGTGAGCGCTGCCTATGATCCCACCTATGCGGCCGCATATGAGAAGAAAAACGCCGCCTATTTTGGCCGCGGCATGGTATTTAACAAATTTACCGGATCCCGGGGGAAATCCGGCAGCAATGACGCGAATGCCGAATTTATGGCACAGATCCGCGGTATTCTGGAACATGCCGGCGTAGCGTATCAGACGGCGGAGCTGGGCAAGGTGGATATCGGCGGCGGCGGTACGATCGCCTATATTATGGCGCTGTATGGCATGGACGTCATTGACTGCGGCGTGGCGGTGCTGAATATGCACGCGCCCTGGGAGATCACAAGCAAGGCGGATGTATATGAGGTGAAAAAGGGATACGTTGTATTTCTGGAAAAAATTTTCGGCTGATAACGGAAAAAAGGAATGAGCGGATGAGTGATAACATACGAAGGTTAAAGTGTGGCGGGGTATGGATATGGGCGGTGCTGTTCTGTATGATGGCGGGAGCATTCCTCCTGCAGGCGGAGCCATCTTCTGCCGCCGGAACGGCGGGGAAGGCCAAAGACCCTCTGGAGCAGATAGAGAAGGCTATGGTATCTGCTTCTACCAAAAAGATCCAGTATCGTGCGGGAAAGGTTTCCTCGGTACAGGGGCGTTACTGGCGCGGAGCAAAGAAGCTCCCACTCTCTGCCGCCCGGCTGACGATCAGGAAGAAGGGCTGGTATACCTTCCGGGTTATGAAGACCTCTGGTAAATACAGGCTCTTTTCCCTGCGGCTGAGAAGGAAGGCATATCCCGTGCCGGTCAATACGCCGGCAATGCAGCGTGCCGGGTATTATCTGCTGATACCTAAGAGCGGTACGGCCCAGGCATTGGGTACGAAGGAAGACTCTCTTCTGGCGGGATCTGAGACTGTGCTCCAGACACGGGGCAGATCGGCGGCGGGCGTGTGGCAGCTGGAGCCTGCGGGAGGCACTGCGTTCCGTCTGAAAAATGGCAACAGCGGCCTGTATCTTACATGCAGGAAGTCGAAGAAAAAGAGGCTGGCGACGCAAGAGAAGGGAAATTCATCCAGCAAAGGACAGTTATACCGCTGCTACTCCGCAGGCGGCGCTTATTATTACATACGAAATGTGCTGACAAAGGAATATCTGAATACAGCAGGCGGCAGCCTTGGCAGGGCTCCGCGGCACAGCGGTAAGGCGTGGAAATTCCGGCTGGCAGTCACCGGGCAGCCCCAGTCCCGGTTTGCTGTGGAGGGGGAGACATACCCGGTTTCCCTTGTCTGTGGAAAGGCTTTTTCCCTGAGAGGAACAGTTACTTCTTTCTATACGATAAAGAGCCTTGTGGTTCAGGTGGTGGACAGTCAGGGCAGGGTCTGCCTTCAGAAATCCGCTGCTCCGGCAGCGTGCCGGTATGACCTGGCAGAGGCAGATGCCGCCATTCCTTTTGGCAGTCTGGGTGCTGGCAGCTATGTCTATCAGGTGGTGGTGCAGGATGCCACCGGGAAATCTGCCGTGGTCGTGAACCGGGCATTTGTAGTCTTCGTGCCGGGGGGCGCGGCGGCCCGGATGCTGATCTACAACAGGGATGCCGTGGCGGCTGTGGGATATCAGTCTGCCGGAAACGAGCTGGAGAAGAAAGCATGTGCCTCCTATGCCCTGGCGTACTGCCATGCCATCCTGACAGGCTCTGCCGTGAGCCCGCATACATACTGGAGCAGCACTACAAATGTAGACTGCGTGTGGAGCCGGGGCGGTTATACTACCAGTGCGTACCACTCGGAACAGGAGGTGCTGCAGGCGGCCTATGGCCAGCTTCTGGCAAACAGGCCCTGCATTCTTCATGTGACAGGGAAGAACGGGAATCAGCACTGGGTGACGCTGACCGGTTATCAGAATGTCACGGCCGGAGTTCTGACTGCAGCAAATTTCATTGCCGTCGATCCCTGGAGCGGGGCGACGATAACCGTCTCGGACAGCTATCAGGTGAGAAATACATACCGGCTGGCATACAGGAGTCCCTGATGCCGACAGCGTGATTCGCTGAAAAATCCGTCTGAACTACAATGGACAGACGGATTTTTCTTATATATAATTGAGTCAGAAAAAGTTGTTGACAACCGAAACGATATAGTATACTATAGATACATACAGAACATTAGTTCGAACAGGAGGATATAGAGATGGAAAAGGATCAAAATAAATTAAAGGCGCTGGAGTCTGCCATTGCACAGATTGAGAAGGCATATGGGCAGGGGTCGATCATGAAGCTGGGGGATACGACGCGTATGCAGGTAGAGGCAGTTCCCACAGGTTCCCTGAGCCTTGATATAGCACTTGGAGTGGGAGGGATTCCCAAGGGACGTATTGTGGAGATCTATGGACCGGAGTCCAGCGGCAAGACTACGGTGGCGCTGCATATGGTGGCAGAGGTACAGAAGAAGGGCGGCATTGCAGGCTTTATCGATGCCGAGCACGCTCTGGATCCGGTCTATGCCAGGAATATTGGTGTGGATATCGATGAATTGTACATCTCCCAGCCGGACAGCGGCGAGCAGGCCATGGAGATCACGGAGACCATGGTTCGTTCCGGAGCGGTGGACATCGTTATTGTGGATTCCGTGGCAGCACTGGTGCCGAAGGCAGAGATTGACGGAGATATGGGGGATTCCCATGTGGGCCTGCAGGCGCGTCTGATGAGTCAGGCCCTGAGAAAACTGACTTCGGTGATCAATAAGTCCAATTGTACCGTGATCTTCATTAACCAGCTGCGGGAGAAGATCGGGGTCATGTTTGGAAATCCGGAGACTACCACTGGCGGCCGCGCCCTGAAGTTCTATGCCTCGGTCCGTCTGGATGTAAGAAAGGTGGAGACATTGTCACAGGCCGGGGAGAAGGTGGGAAACCACGTCCGGGTCAAGGTTGTGAAAAATAAAGTGGCACCGCCGTTTCAGGAGGCAGAGTTTGATATTATGTTCGGCAGGGGGATTTCCCGTGAGGGGGACGTGCTGGACCTGGCTGCCAAGAACGATATTATCATGAAGAGCGGGGCATGGTATTCCTACAATGGAGAGAGAATCGGACAGGGACGTGAGAATGCCAAGAAATATCTGTCCGAGCATCCTGCCATCTTTGATGAAGTGGATCTTGCCGTCCGGGCCAAGCTGATGGCGGCAGACGAAGAGGAGACGGAAGGGGAAGGGAAAGAGGCAGCCGGGAAGAAATCTGCGCCGGCGTCAGATAGTAAGGAAAAAAAGACGACGGCGAAGAAAGCAGCCAAGGGCGAATAGAATGAGTGACGAAAGACAGATACTGGCATGGCGGAATCCGGATGAGGATTCCGCTGGTTTTATAGAGGGACATAAGGATGAGGAGTGCAGAAAGGCGGCAGCCAGGGCTATGAACCTTCTTCTGCAGCAGGACAGGACGAAGAAAAATCTTATGGACCGGCTGTACCGGGGGGGATTTTCAGAGAGGGCATCGGAGTACGCCCTTCAATATGTCATGCAATTCGGATATTTGGATGATCTGCGCTATGCACAGAATTATATATCCTGCCACAAGGGGGACCGCAGCCGGAAGGAACTGCGCTATAAGCTGCTGGACCGGGGAGTGCCGCCAGAGACAATTGCGGAGGCATTTCTGGAATATGATGAGGATGAGGAACACGAGGCGCTGAGAAAAATGCTTCGGAAACGTCTCAAGGGAGACTCACTTTCCGACATGGATTACCCGGCACGGGAGAAGATTACGGCGTATCTGGTCCGCAAGGGGTATCCCCTGTCGAAGGTGCGGGCCGTTATGAGGGAATGGGCAGAGGAGGAAACGCGGCCGTACTAACAGCATACTGTAAAAAAAAAGTTGCCTTTTCCCATGCTCTTGTGTATAATGTAGTACATATGGAGTTTTGGGCGCATCTGCCCATGGGAGATTGTTTGCCGGTTTCTCCGGCGGAATGGAGAATATTATGAAATACTTTGGGACGGATGGATTCCGCGGGGAGGCCAATGTAACGCTGACTGTGGAACATGCTTACAAAGTGGGACGTTTTCTGGGATGGTATTTTCAGAAAGAGGATCATAATGTCAGGATCGTCATCGGGAAGGATACAAGACTTTCCGGTTATATGTTTGAGACGGCGCTTGCATCGGGGCTGACAGCCAGCGGGGCGGATGTCTATGAACTGCATGTGACCACGACCCCCAGCGTGTCATATCTTATCAGGGAAGAGAAGTTTGACTGCGGGATCATGATCAGTGCCAGCCACAATCCCTATTTTGATAATGGGATCAAGGTGATCAACGGCGAGGGGCACAAGCTGGAACCGGAAGTAGAAGAACAGATTGAGAGATACATTGATGGAGAGACAGAGGATCTTCCGCTGGCCAGGAGGGAGAAAATTGGCCGCTGTATTGATTATGTCAGGGGAAGGGAGAAATATACTGCCTATCTTAAGGGGCTTGTGAAGCAGCGGTTTGATGGAAAGACCATTGCGCTGGATCTGGCGAATGGATCCGCCTCCGCCCTGGCAAAAGATATATTTGAGGATCTGGGAGCACAGGTCATCGTCCGGTTTGACCAGCCCAATGGAACAAATATTAACAGGGAATGCGGCTCTACCCACATTGAGACACTGCAGGGGCTGGTATATGATACGGGAGCAGATGTGGGATTTGCCTTCGACGGAGACGCCGACCGTTGTCTTGCCGTAGATGAAGACGGCAAGGTGGTGGATGGCGACCATATATTGTATCTGTGCGGCAGATATCTGAAGGAAAAGGGAAAACTCCATAAGGACACGGTTGTCACTACGGTCATGTCCAATATGGGTTTATATAAAGCCTTTGACAAGCTGGGAATCCGCTATGAACAGACGGGAGTCGGGGATAAATATGTCTGTGAAAATATGATGCAGAATGGTTATTCCATCGGCGGGGAGCAGTCAGGGCACATTATTTTTAAAGAGCATGCAGTGACCGGGGACGGTATCCTCACCGCTCTGATGATTATGGAAGCCTATTTGAGCTACGGGAAACCTTTGTCCATGCTGACAAAGGATCTCGTCATCTATCCCCAGCTTCTGGTGAATGTAAAGGTAAAGGATAAGCTGGCGGCAAGAGAGGACGAGGATGTGAAGAGAGCGGAGAAAGAGGTTATGGAAGCTCTTGGCGACGCCGGGCGCCTGCTTTTGAGGGAAAGCGGCACGGAGCCGTTGATCCGTGTGATGGTAGAGGCAGAAAGCGATGAGTTATGTAGAAAAAATGTGGATCGTATCGTTCAGGTGCTGAAGGATAAAGGACACGCTGCAGAATAAGGAGGATAACATGAGTTACACAGTAGAAAATTTAGAGAAGAGTATGGCAAAGATCACGATCACTGTAAGTGCAGAGGATTTTGAGGCAGCGATGGTGAAGTCTTACAATAAGAATAAGAAGAGCATCAGTATTCAGGGGTTCCGCCGCGGAAAGGCTCCGCGCAGGATGATTGAGAAAATGTACGGTCCGGAGATCTTCTATGAGGACGCTGCGAATTTTGCCATTCCGGATGCCTATGAAGAGGTATCCAGGGAATGTGATCTGGAAATTGTCTCCAGACCAGAGATTGATGTGGTTGAGATTGGCAACGGAAAAGATTTTGTTTTCACAGCTACTGTGGCAGTGAGACCGGAGGTTACTCTTGGTGAATACAAAGGACTTGAAGTGGAGAAAAAGGAAGTAAAGATCATGGCGGCAGACGTCAACGCGGAGCTGGAGCGCATCCGTGAGCAGAACAGCCGTATGGTGACCGTAGAGGACAGGGGAATAGAGAAGGATGATACCGCCGTGATCGACTTTGAAGGATTTGTAGATGGCGAAGCGTTCCAGGGAGGAAAGGGGGACGATTACTCACTTGTTATCGGCAGCCATTCCTTTATCGATAATTTTGAAGATCAGCTGATTGGGAAAAAGGCTGGTGATGAGACGGAAGTCAATGTGACATTCCCGGAAGATTATCACCAGGAATCCCTGCAGGGCAAACCGGCTCTGTTCAAGGTTACGGTTAAGTCTGTCCGGAGAAAAGAGCTTCCGGAGCTGGATGATGAATTTGCCAGTGAAGTATCCGAATTTGAGACACTGAAGGAATATAAGGCCAGCATTAAGAAAACTCTTACAGAGAGAAAGAAAGAAGAAGTTAAGAGACAGAAAGAGACTGCTGTTGTGGAGAAGGCGGTGGAAAATGCATCCATCGACATTCCGGAGCCGATGATTGACGAGCATGTGCGCCAGATGGTTCAGGAATTTGCCGGACGGATCCAGCAGCAGGGACTGAATATGGAACAGTATATGCAGATGACCGGCATGACGCCAGATGCCCTGATGGCACAGATGAGACCGGAGGCAGAGAAACGCATTAAGACAAGACTCACCCTGGAGGAGATTGTAAAGGCAGAGAATATCGAGGCGACAGAAAAGGATATTGAGGACGAGATCCAGAATATCGCATCCATGTATGGGATGGAGGTTGACAAGCTCAAAGAGGCAATGGGCGATGATGAGAGAGAGCAGGTAGCAGAGGATATGGCTGTCCAGAAGGCAGTTGAGTTCATTGCAGAGAATGCGTCTGAGGTGGAAACGAAAGAGGAAAAAGCAGAAGAATAGGAAAGACATTTAATAGATGTGGAGGCGTGACGATGGCATTAGTACCTTACGTCATTGAGCAGACCAGCCGCGGCGGTGAGCGCTCATATGACATTTATTCAAGATTATTAAAGGAACGTATCATTTTTCTCTCGGATGAGGTGAATGATCAGACGGCAAGTCTTGTAGTAGCACAGCTTTTGTTCCTGGAATCCGAGGATCCCAAAAAGGACATCCAGCTCTATATCAACAGTCCGGGCGGATCGGTGACGGCGGGCATGGCGATTTACGACACGATGAATTATGTAAAATGTGATGTATCCACCATATGCATTGGTCTGGCGGCGAGCATGGGAGCTTTTCTCCTCTCCAGCGGCGCGAAGGGCAAGCGTTTCGCTCTTCCCAATGCCGAGGTGATGATCCACCAGCCATCCGGCGGAGCCAAAGGACAGGCTACGGAGATTCAGATTGTGGCGGAGAATATTTTAAAAACAAAGAAAAAGCTGAATGAGATTCTGGCGGCGAATACGGGGCAGTCAGTGGAGAAGATTGCGCAGGATACAGAGCGGGATAACTTTATGAGTGCCGATGAGGCGAAGGAATACGGCCTTGTGGATGCCATTGTGCTGAACCGTAAGGATACAAGTGAAGAGAAGGCAGAGAATTAAGCAGGCTGTCTTGTGATAGGGAGAATGGTGCCGGAATGTACTGGTACCATTTTGCCATATGTCTGGATAAGATGAATTTTATGACTGGAGGCTGACATGGCAGGAAAGAATAGTGACAATATGTCGCGGCTGCGCTGCTCGTTCTGCGGCAGGACGGAGCAGCAGGTCCGCAAACTCATCGCAGGCCCAAGCGGTGTTTATATTTGTGATGAATGTGTTGATCTTTGTGATGAGATTCTGGAAGAAGAATATCAGGAGAATTATGAAGAGAAGGACGAGGAGGAAATCAATCTTCTCAAGCCTCGCGAGATCAAACAGTTTCTGGATGAATATGTAGTGGGGCAGGAGGATGCGAAACGGGCGCTTTCTGTAGCGGTATATAACCATTATAAGAGGATCAAGGCAGGCAGGGACATGAATGTGGAGCTGCAGAAGAGCAATATCCTGATGGTAGGTCCTACGGGATCGGGTAAGACCTATCTGGCACAGACGCTGGCGAAGATCCTGAATGTGCCCTTCGCCATCGCGGATGCCACGACCCTGACAGAGGCCGGGTATGTGGGCGAGGATGTGGAAAACATCCTGTTGAAGATCATACAGGCGGCGGATTACGATATTGCCCGTGCGGAGCATGGCATTATTTACCTGGATGAGATTGATAAGATTACGAAGAAGGCAGAAAATGTCTCCATCACCCGGGATGTTTCCGGTGAGGGGGTGCAGCAGGCACTGCTGAAGATCCTGGAGGGGACGGAGGCGAGTGTTCCTCCCCAGGGCGGCAGAAAACATCCACAGCAGGAGTTCTTCCATATCGATACCACCAATATATTGTTTATATGCGGCGGTGCCTTTGATGGTCTGGATAAGATTATCAGCTCCCGCATTGACAAGAAATCCATTGGGTTCGGTGCGGATATTTCCGATCCCACACAGCAGAATGTGGGAGAGCTGTTTAAACAGGCACTGCCCCAGGACTTTGTGAAATTCGGGCTGATACCAGAATTTATCGGCAGGGTTCCCATGACGGTATCGCTGGATCTACTGGATGAAGAGGCCTTAAAGGAGATATTGGTGCGTCCGAAAAATGCCATTACCAAGCAGTACCAGAAGCTGCTGGAGCTGGATGGAGTAAAGCTGTCTTTTGAAGATGAGGCTCTGGGCGCGGTGGCGCGTCTTTCCACAGAGAGAAAGACGGGGGCCAGGGGGCTGAGGGCGATTCTGGAGAGCAGCATGCTGGATTATATGTTCGATCTGCCCTCCCGGGATGATGTGACGGAATGTGTCATAACAAAGGGAGTGATCGAAGGGGATGGTGCCCCCCGCCTTTCCGGACCGGGAGGCAGTGTTCTTCTGGAGGATCCGGAACTGGACAGGACCGGGCAGGCCTCAGAAGAGAGTGCATAAGCAGTGAGACAAATATGGAGGATGACATGAGTGAACAGCAAATGAAAACAATGCCAATTCTTGCTCTGCGTGGTATGGCGGTATTACCGGGTATGCTGGTTCATTTAGATATAAGCAGGGAGATTACCAAGCGGGCCATCGAGGAGGCGATGGAGCTGGACGGCACATTATTTCTCACCGTGCAGCGCGACGAATCAGTGGAGACGCCGTCCTTTTATGATCTGCATGAGATTGGCGTTATCGCCAAGGTCCGCCAGGAAGTTAAACTGAAGGATAATATTGTGCGCGTGATGATCTCCACACTGGAGCGCGGCAATCTGCTGAGCCTGAATCAGACCAAGCCCTTTCTTGTGGGGGATGTTGTTCCCTACAGCTGGGATGAGGCAGATGACTTTATCGGCGAGAGTGAGAAGGCGGCCATGTGCCGTAATCTAAAGGAGATCTATAATATCTATCTCAACGAAAATCCCCGGGCGGGGCGCAGTGCCCTGGATAAGATCCGAAAGACAGAGAATCTCTCTAAATTAACGGATCTTGTTGCCATGCACATCAATATGGGATACGAAAAACGTCAGGAAATACTGGAGTGCCTGGATCTGGAGCGGAGATATGAGCTGGTGTCATCGGTGCTGATGGAGGAGGTCAATATTTCCCGGATCCGGGAGGCGTACCGCAACAAGGTGAAGGAAGAAGTAGACAAGAACCAGAAGGAATATTTCCTGCGTGAGCAGATGAAGGTGATCCGGAATGAACTGGGCGACGAGGGCGATGCGGAGGATTACGCCGAGAAATATACGGCGGAGCTGGAGAAGCTGCAGTGCGGTGAGGAAGTCAGGGAAAGCATTGCGGGGGAGATCCGCCGGCTCCAGCATATTCCGGTGAGCTCATCGGAGCATGTGGTGGCAAGGGATTACATTGAAAATGTCCTTGCCCTTCCCTGGGATAAGATGTCCCAGGACAACAATGATATAAAAAATGCGGAAAGGGTTCTGGATGAGGACCATTACGGCCTTGTGAAGGTGAAGGAAAGGATACTGGAATTTCTTGCCGTACGGGCGCTGACAGACAAGGGGGAATCCCCCATTATCTGCCTGGTGGGACCGCCGGGAACCGGTAAGACGTCCATCGCCCGGTCCGTGGCGCGGGCACTGGACAGAAAATACGTCCGCATCTGCCTTGGCGGCGTCCGGGATGAGGCGGAGATCCGCGGCCATAGGAGAACTTATGTAGGCGCCATGCCGGGACGGTTTATCGACGGGCTGAAGAAGGCGGGTGTGAAGAACCCGCTTATCCTTCTGGATGAGATTGACAAGGTCAGCAGCGATTACCGGGGAGATACTTCCTCAGCGCTGCTGGAGGTTCTTGATCCAGAGCAGAACAGGAATTTTGTAGACCATTATGTGGAGCTGCCGGTGGATCTGTCCGAGGCGCTGTTTATCTGTACGGCAAATTCCACCGATACGATACCGAGACCTCTTCTGGACCGGATGGAGCTTATATCCATTGCCGGTTATACCGAGAACGAACGGTTCCATATCGGGAAGGATTACCTGGTGCCCAAGCAGCTGAAGAAAAACGGGCTGAAGAAAAAGCAGCTGGCCATCGGCGATGCGGGACTGCGGGTGATCATATCCCATTATACGAAGGAGGCAGGCGTCCGGGAGCTGGAGCGCCAGATCGGCAGGATCTGCCGGAAGAGCGCCAGGAGGATACTGGAGGGAGAAGAGGGTATCATCCGCGTAAGCTCCCGGAATGTCGGTGATTTTCTTGGCAAGCGGAAATACCGCATCAATGAGGCGAACAAAAAAGATGATATCGGCATTGTCCGGGGGCTGGCCTGGACGGAGGTGGGCGGCGACACACTGGAGATTGAGGTAAATACAATGCCCGGTGAGGGTAATCTTATCCTCACCGGACAGCTGGGGGATGTTATGAAGGAATCCGCCCAGATCGCCCTGAGTCTGGTTCGTTCCCTTCTGCCGAAGAGGGAGAAGTTCTTTAAGGAAAGTGATTTTCACCTTCATGTGCCGGAGGGGGCAGTTCCCAAGGACGGACCCTCCGCCGGAGTTGCCATGACCACCGCGCTGTATTCCGCCGTTACCGGAAAAAAGATTGCCGCCAGAGTGGCCATGACAGGAGAGATTACGCTCCGGGGGCGGGTGCTGCCCATCGGGGGACTTAAGGAAAAGCTGCTGGCTGCCAGGCTGGCAGGAATTGGGACTGTACTGGTGCCGGCTGATAATAAACCGGATGTAGAGGAACTGGAGGAAGAGATCACGGAGGGCATGTCAGTGGTGTTCGCCGAGAGGATTCAGGATGTGCTGAAGACGGCACTGGTGGAGGGATAAGACAGAGTTGGTTATCAGATCATTAGAACTGGAGACGGTGTGCGGCATTACCAGCAGGCTCCCGCAGCATGATAAAATGGAGATGGCGTTCTGGGGACGGTCCAATGTGGGGAAATCCTCATTGCTGAATACGCTGTGGAACAGGAAATCCATGGCGCGGATATCGGCCCAGCCGGGCAAGACCCAGACCATCAATTATTACAATGTAAACGATGTCTGTTATATGGTAGACCTGCCGGGATACGGATATGCCAAAGTTTCCCGGGAACTGGCGGGGAAGTGGAGGAAGATGATCGAGCGGTATCTGGATACATCCCGGGCGCTGCGGGTGGTATTTCTGCTGATCGACAGCCGCCATGATCCGACAAAGCAGGATGTGGAGATGTATCGCCTGCTCTATCAAAAGGGGTTTAATCCCCTGATTATCGCCACAAAGACAGATAAGCTGAGAAGAAATGAAAAAAAACGGAAGCTGTCCGGCATCGGCAGGGTGCTTGGCGCCGGACCGGATACGCCTATACTACCTTTTTCAGCCCTGAACAGGGAAGGGAAGGAGGAGATATGGGAATATATTGATTACTTTGTACAGGAACTGGGTTCGACAGTGACAGATAGAGCCCGCCAATAAAATACAATGGGAGGAAATATGACGAAGAAGCAGCGTGCTGCCGCGATCATTGAACTGCTGGAACAGGAATATCCGCTGGCAGACTGTACACTGGATTATGACGAGGCGTGGAAGCTCCTGGTCAGTGTCCGCCTTGCGGCACAGTGTACCGATGCCAGAGTAAATGTGGTGGTCAAAGAGCTCTATGAAAAATATCCTTCGCCTTCGGCCCTTGCCGCTGCTGCCGTGGAGGAGATCGAAGCCATCGTGAAGCCCTGCGGCCTGGGACACAGCAAGGCGCGGGATATCCATAAATGTATGAACGTACTGGTGGAAAAATATGAGGGCAGGGTGCCGGAGGATTTTGACGCTCTTCTGGCTCTTCCCGGCGTGGGCCGCAAGAGCGCCAATCTGATTATGGGGGACGTCTTTGGAAGGCCTGCCATAGTGACGGATACCCACTGCATCCGCCTGGTCAACCGGATGGGACTGGTGGATGGCATTCGGGATCCCAAAAAGGTGGAGATGGCTCTCTGGAAGATCATACCGGGAGAGAAGGGCAGTGACTTCTGCCATCGTCTGGTGCACCACGGCAGAGAGGTGTGCACGGCACGAAAGGCGTATTGTGGCAAATGTGTTCTAAAAGAAATCTGTAAGGGGGTGCTGGGATGAAGAAAATATTTAATTATGTATGGGAACATGGTTCTCTTTTGATCCGCAGGCTCTGCGGACTGGTATGGGGAGCAGCGGGCGTTTTCTGCCTGTTTACTGCGTATCGGCAATGGCAGTATCTGTCCGCTCCCCAGGCATTCCATCCGCTGGGGAAAGGGACGGAGGTACTGATGATCGCTGTTGTCCTTCTGCTTGCCGTACTGTTTCTTCTCTATGGGACGGTACAGCTCACGAGGGAAACGGATCATGCACTGGCCAGGCTTTTCCAGAAGAAGGTGCCCAATGGGATACTGGTCATTCTGGCCTATGCCGTCTTTCTCTTTGTAATCTGTTCCTTTACTATGGGAGAGATTGCCCTGAAATCGAAATACGCCGTACCGCTGCAGATTGCGGCGGCCGTTCTTCTGATCCTGGATCTGTGCACAAATCTTGGACTTTTTCCGGATCAGTGGGAGAGTTCGCCGCTGATCCGGCTAATTGCACGGCGCAGCAGGAAAAAATAAACGCATCAATACTGACAGAGGATTATCCTTCCTTTGTCAGTATTTTTTCATATAAGAGTCCTACCAGAAACCAGAGGGGGGCATAATCAAAGCGGACGATGCCCTTATAATTGCTTTTGGCATCGCTGTAGTCCCAGGGGCAGCAGTCCTTTTTTTTCAGAAGGCTTCCCGTGCCAAATTCTGTCAGAAAGATAAAAAATGTGTAGATGGAGCCCCGGAACATAATATTTTTGCCCTCCAGCTTGTGGCAGAGCGGGGACATTATGGATGCCATGCCGTAGATCGGGAACATCCAGATGGAGGTGGCGCATTCCATTTTCTTATTTTTCTCAAAACAGATGGAGCCAAGCCCTGTCCAGAAGCATTCCAGCCCCCATCCGGTGAGACCGCACTTCATAAATTGTTCCGCCTGTTTCTTCAGTTTGTGTTTCATAGTGATGCTCCTGCCTTTCGGTGATGATTTTACCAGTGTAGTATGTCCAAATCGTTGCTAAGTAATTCCAAATCTGTTATACTAAAATCATGTTTACAAAATTTAGAGGAAACGAGGGTATTTATATGGCAACGATCAGACCATTTCGCTGTGTGCGTCCGGAACAGGATGTGGCAGACAGGGTGGCAGCACTACCTTATGATGTATACAACAGACAGGAGGCGAAGGCGGAGGTGGAGAGAGAGCCGCTTTCCTTTTTGAAGATCGACCGTGCTGAGACTGGTTTTCCGGATTCTGTCGATACCTATGCACCGGAGGTATACCAGAGAGCAAAGGAGCTGCTGCAGAAGGATATGGCAGACGGCATATACAGAAGGGATGAGGAACCTTCCTATTATGTCTATGAGCTGACTATGAAGGGGCGTACACAGACCGGACTGGCGGCATGTGCGGCGGTGGACGACTACATAAACAATGTGATCAAAAAGCATGAGAATACAAGGGCAGATAAGGAGCAGGACCGCATCACCCATGTGGATACCTGCAATGCCCAGACGGGCCCGATCTTTCTTGCCTACCGGTCCGATACGGTGATCAATGAGGTCGTGGCCCGGGCAGGGGAAGGCAGGCCGCTGTATGATTTTACCTCACCGGATGGGATTGGGCACCGGGTCTGGAAGATCAGCGATGCCGAAGAGGTAGAGAAGATCCGGAACGCGTTTGAACACATCGGACAGATTTATATTGCCGACGGCCATCACCGGGCGGCATCCGCGGTGAAAGTGGGACTGAAACGGAGGGAGGAGAATCCCGGATACGATGGGACGGAGGAATTCAATTATTTTCTCTCGGTGCTGTTTCCCCATGACCAGCTTATGATCATGGACTACAACCGCACGGTAAAGGATCTGAACGGGCTCTCCCGGGAAGAGTTCCTGCAGAAGATATCCGGATGTTTCCGGGTTGAGGAGAGCGGGATTCCGGTGAGACCCGAAAAAAAGGGAACCTTTGGCATGTATCTGGAGGGAAAATGGTATCGTCTGACAGCGGAGAAGTCTTTGTTTGAGGGCAGGGATGCGGTTGGCTCCCTGGATGTATCTGTATTACAGGATCATCTTCTGTCACCGGTTCTCGGCATCGGTGATCCCCGGACGGATTCCCGGATTGATTTTGTCGGGGGCATACGCGGTCTGGAGGAACTGGAGAGAAGGGCAGATACCGATATGAAGGTATCCTTTTCCATGTACCCGACTTCCATCACAGAGCTTTTCGATGTGGCGGATCAGGAGCTTCTTATGCCGCCGAAATCCACGTGGTTTGAGCCAAAGCTCCGCAGCGGATTATTTATTCATGAGATATAAGTAGAATGCGACCAACAGTTTGTATACAAGGAGGTAACTATGGCTTTACGATTGGAAGATTACATGCAGTGGCCGGAGATTGAGGCGCTGGAATATGCAGAGTGCGGCAGACCGGAGACGGTATTGGGACCAAGGATGATCGGTAAGTCCCATGTACTTGTGACGGCATTGTTCAGGGATGCCGATTCGGTGAAGGTCAGGGTTCTTGACACAAAGAAGGAATACAGTATGGAGAAAATGGAGGAGATGGGCTATTATGCGGTACTGATTCCGGCGAAGAAGATCCCCGCCTATCATTTTCTTGTGAAGAGAGGCAAGAAACAGGAGGAGACGCCGGATCCCTACGCCATGGAATCTCAGATAGACGGCCTGGATATGAACCGGTTTAATAACGGGATCCACGATACCATTTACCAGAAGCTGGGTGCACATCCCATGACGCTGGAGGGGACGAAGGGAACTTACTTTGCTGTCTGGGCTCCCAATGCCAGGGCAGTCAGTGTGGTGGGGGACTTCAATAACTGGGATCCCGGTACGCATCCCATGCGTTTTCTGCCGGATGCCGGCATCTACGAGCTCTTTGTGCCGGGTATCGGAAAGGGAGAGATATATAAGTTCCGGCTTCTGGACAGCATCGGAAAGGAAGTGCTGAAGGCGGATCCCTTTGCCAGCTATGCGGAGGTTCGCCCCAGGACGGCCAGTGTCGTATGGGACAGTGATTATACATGGGACGATAAGAAATGGATGGAGGCCCGCAGGAAGTGGAAGGTAAAGAAGGAGGCAATGCTGATCTATGAAGTATCCCTGGCGGGATTCTGCAAGCCGAAGGATACCGATGTGGAAGAAAAAGAGGCCTTCTGCAATTACCGGGATATTGCCCCGGTGCTGTCCCGGTACTGCGAAGAGATGGGGTATACCCATGTGGAGCTGATGCCGGTGATGGAGCATCCCTTTGACGGCTCCTGGGGGTATCAGGTGACGGGATATTATGCCCCCACGGCCCGTTATGGCACACCGGATGATTTCCGGTATTTCGTTGATTATATGCACCGCCACGGAATCGGTGTGATTCTGGACTGGGTGCCGGCGCATTTCCCCAAGGATGAGCACGGGCTTGCCCGGTTCGACGGCACCTGCCTCTTTGAACATCTGGATCCGAGACAGGGCGAGCATCCGCACTGGGGGACGCTGATCTACAATTATGGCAGACCACAGGTAGTGAATTTCCTTGTTGCCAACGCACTCTACTGGCTGGAGGAATTCCACGCGGATGGGCTCCGTATGGACGCCGTGGCGTCCATGCTCTATCTGGATTATGGCAAAAATGACGGCGAATGGGTGGCGAATATATATGGCGGCAATGAAAATCTGGAGGCGATCTCCTTTATCCAGAGAGTGAATGACAAGATCCATGCAAGGAAGGACGGCTCTCTGTCCATTGCGGAGGAATCCACTGCCTGGCCCCAGGTTACGGGCAGGACATCGGATGAGGGGCTGGGCTTCGATCTGAAATGGAATATGGGCTGGATGAACGATTATCTGGAATATATCCGCACCGATCCCCTGTTCCGCAAGGGCAGGCACGGCATGCTGACATTTAGTATGGTCTATCAGTATTCCGAGGAATTTATCCTTGTCCTGAGCCATGATGAGGTGGTTCATATGAAGGGTTCCATGTACACGAAGATGCCGGGGGAGAGAAAGGATAAATTCGCCAGTCTTCGTCTGACCTATGGATATATGGCGGCGCATCCCGGCAAGCAGCTTCTGTTTATGGGGCAGGAGTTCGGTCAGGAACGGGAGTGGAGTGAAGCCAGGGAGCTGGACTGGAACCTGCTGGAGCCGGTGGATGGAGAGATGTCGGAAAATGAGCGGCTCAGACAGTATGTGAGCATATTGAATTCTTTCTATCTGGCTCATCCTGCCATGTATGTGGATGACTCACGGC
This sequence comes from uncultured Clostridia bacterium, assembly GCA_948467395.1. GTDB lineage: Bacteria > Bacillota > Clostridia > Lachnospirales > Lachnospiraceae > Eubacterium_F. The sequence continues at coordinate 238,090 of CAOKDX010000001.1, forward strand.
CCTCCGGCTTTGACTGGATCAGCACGCTGGATGCTGACAGGAGTGTTATTGCTTTTGTGAGGAAATGCAAGGATGAAACACTTTTGGTCCTCTGCAATTTTACGCCGGTGGCTTATGAGGATTTCTGTGTCGGTGTACCCTTTGCCGGCAAATATAAAGAGATTTTCAACAGTGATTCGGCAGAATATGGGGGAACCGGTTTTGTCAATCCAAGAGTGAAGCAGTCGAAGAAGATTAAATGCGACGGACGGCCCAATTCACTGGAATGTAAGCTGGCGCCATTGGCCATCCAGATATTCAGCTGTACCAGGACAGCCCAGAAGGGCGGAAAGAAGAAGTGAATCACTAGAACATGACATTCTGGCATTTTTTCCAATACCCTTGACATAAAGTAGAAACTTGCTATAATGAATATATTGAGTATATCCTATCAGAATTATAGGAAATGGAGGTTTTATTCATGAGTGAGTTTATATATCTGGATAATGCCGCTACTACGGCGGTAAGGCCAGAGGTTGTAGAATCGATGCTGCCATACTTTACTGAAGTTTACAGTAATCCCTCCAGCGTGTATCGTTTTGCCGGGAAGGCAAAAAAAGCCATGGAGGCTGCCAGGGAGCAGATTGCAGGTATTGTGGGTGCGAAGCCGTCAGAGATTTATTTCACCGGCGGGGGAAGTGAATCCGACAACTGGGCGCTCAAGGCAGTGGCAGAGAATTATAGAGAAAAAGGAAAACATATTATCACATCCAGGATTGAGCACCATGCCGTGCTCCACACCTGTGAATGGCTGGAGAAAAACGGATATGAGGTGACATATCTTGACGTGGACGAAAACGGTTTTATCTCTTTGGATGAGCTGGAGAAAGCCATACGCCCGGATACGATACTGATCACTATTATGTTTGCCAATAATGAGATTGGAACCATCGAGCCGGTGAAGGAGATCGGTGGGATTGCCCGAAAGCACGGAGTGCTGTTTCACACGGATGCGGTGCAGGCATTTGCCCATGTGCCGGTAGACGTGGAGGAGATGAATATCGATCTGCTCAGTGCAAGCGGACATAAGTTCTATGGCCCCAAGGGCATTGGATTTTTGTATATTAAAAGCGGTCTGAAGATCAGTGCACTGATTCACGGAGGCGCCCAGGAGCGCTCCCGCCGTGCCGGCACCCATAATGTGCCTGGTATCGTCGGTATGGCGAAGGCGGCAGAGCTGGCTGCTGCCGGCATGGAAGAAGCAATAAAGAAAGAGACGGAGATCCGGGATCATATGATCCGGCGGATAGAAGAAGAAATTCCTTTTGTCCGGGTGAACGGAGACCGGGAAAAGAGACTTCCTGGCAATGTCAATGTATGTTTTCGGTTTGTGGAGGGAGAGTCTCTGCTGATCATGCTGGATCAAAAGGGGATCTGTGCTTCCAGCGGCTCCGCCTGTACGTCAGGCTCACTGGATCCGTCCCATGTGCTTCTGGCCATCGGGCTGCCTCATGAGATTGCCCATGGTTCCGTGCGGCTGACGCTTTCGGATACCACAACTAGGAAAGAGGCAGACTATGTGGTAGATAATCTCAAGGTCATTGTGGAGCGGATGCGCAGCATGTCTCCACTCTATGATGATTTTATAAAAAGAAAGGAAGACTGAAAATGGAATATAGTGAAAAGGTGATGGATCATTTCTCTAATCCAAGAAACGTAGGGGAGATTGATGATGCCAGCGGCGTAGGCACTGTGGGAAATGCCAAATGCGGCGATATTATGCGGATGTATCTGGATATAGATGAGGAGACGAAGATTATCAGGGACTGCAAATTCAAAACCTTTGGCTGCGGCGCCGCTGTGGCCACAAGCAGTATGGCGACAGAGCTTGTAATTGGAAAGACGATATATGAGGCCCTCGAGGTTACGAATAAGGCGGTAATGGAAGCACTGGACGGGCTGCCTCCCGTGAAGGTGCACTGTTCCCTGCTGGCAGAAGAAGCAATACATGCGGCACTCTGGGATTATGCGGAAAAGAACGGAATTCAGATTGAAGGGCTGGAAAAGCCGAAAGCAGATATCAATGATGAAGAATAAAACAGTAGTGGTAGGCATGTCAGGCGGGGTTGATTCCTCGGTGGCTGCCTGCCTTTTAAAATCACAGGGATACCAGGTGATCGGCGTCACGATGCAGATCTGGCAGGAAGAGAACCCCTCTTTGACAGCGGCAGAGGGAGGCTGCTGTGGTCTTCGTGCCGTGGAGGATGCCAGACGGGTGGCGCATCAGCTTGATATCCCATATTATGTTATGAATTTCCGCCGGGAATTCCAGCGGTATGTCATCGACTATTTCGTCAGGGAATACCGGGCCGGAAGAACCCCGAATCCCTGTATTGCCTGCAACCGTTATGTGAAATGGGAATCGCTGCTGCACAAGAGCCTTGCCCTTGGTGCGGATTACATCGCCACCGGACATTATGCGAAGCTTCGGCAGATGCCGGACGGGCGCTATACCATCTGCCGCTCTGATTCACTCCGCAAGGATCAGAGCTATGCCCTGTATAGTCTCACACAGGAACAGCTGGCTCATACATTATTTCCCCTGGGGGAATATGACAAAGAAGAGGTTCGGCAGATGGCAGAGCAGGCCGGATTGCAGGTGGCGCACAAGCCGGACAGTCAGGAGATATGTTTTGTCCCGGATGGAGATTATGCGTCCTTTCTTGAGAGAGAGTCAGGACAACAGGAACAGCGGGGGAATTTTGTGGATCTGGACGGCAGGGTGCTGGGGCAGCATAAGGGCATTGGCCATTACACCATTGGCCAGCGCAAAGGCCTTGGCATAGCACTGGGTGAGCCTGTCTTCGTAGTGAAGATCTGTCCCGATACGAGGGAAGTGGTTCTGGGGAAGGGAACCGATGTTTTTACGGATCATCTCAGGGCGGAAGAGGCGAACTATATGGCGGCAGACCATTTTGAGGCGGGGCAGAGGGTGACAGCCAAGATCCGGTATAACCATGAGGGGGCGCCTGCCGTGATTCGTTCTGCGGGAGAAGATTTTTTTGAACTGGAATTTGAGGAGCCGGTGCGGGCCGTGACACCGGGACAGGCAGTGGTATTATATGATCAGGAAAATGTATTGGGAGGGGGGACGATAGTGTGAGATTTCACGAGATCTTCCATCCCCCGTCCACTCCGATAACCTGCCCGGTGAGATAGACGGGAGCCTTTGCCAGAAGGGCCGTCGTATCGGCGATTTCCTCAGCCGTTCCCATGCGCCCCGCGGGGATTTCCTCGCAGACAGCAAGGATCTCTTCCCGGGTGAAGCAGCTGTTCATAGCCGTGTCAATCATTCCGCAGGCGATGGCATTGACGGCGATGCCGCTGGGGGCAAGCTCTTTGGCAAGAGATCTGGTAAGGGCGTGAATTCCCCCCTTAGCGGCAGAATACGCAGCCTCACAGGAGGCGCCCACATTACCCCAGACAGAGGATATATTTATAATATGTCCTCTTTTTGCGTGAACCATAGAAGGGATTACAGAGCGGCACATATAGAAGGCAGAAGAAAGATTTGCATTCAGGATGCGAAACCATTCCTCCGCCTTCATATCCTGCAGGAGTCCAATGTGGGAGAGCCCGGCGCAGTTCACAAGAAGCTCCGGCGACCGGCCGGGGGTATCCCCTGCCTGGGTTTCGGGCAGGGCAAGCAGCGCCTCTGTTTGACCGGGATCGGTAAAATCAACCGTTCGGGTTGTGACACTGACATTTTCCTGCCGGCACAGGGAGCAGATATCTGACAGTCTGTCTGTCCGTCTGCCGCCGATGAGAAGCAGGTCATATCCCTCTTTCGCAAGTTTTAAGGCAATGGCGCTTCCAATGCCGCCGGAAGCGCCGGTTACAATGGCGTACTGGTTCATAATGCAGTCTCCTATTCCGATATCCAGTTGATCACAGTATTATTGTGGATCTTCCGGGAAAAATCAAAATCCCACCTTCCCTTTGGAGAAGGCGTAAGCTTAGGCTTAGACGCAGCGTGGCCCTTCTCTATAGTCTGTACGCCGAAAACCTTTCCCTGATACCGGAATGTCACAGTATAATTTTTGTTCTCCTTTTTGTCTGTATCCTGTGCCGAAGGTGTCCCTGCATCTGTAGCAGTATCCATATCCGGTTCCGACTGTTCGGCAGGCTGGGTGTCAGATGGTTTCTGACGGGATGTATCCGGTTCCGGTGTGCTGTTCTGGCTGGAGGGTTCTTCGTTATCTGTCCCTTGTTCCGGCGCTGTCTCATCTTTATTCTCTGGTTCCTGGATCAGCTTCTGCAGTTCTTCCTTTGAGATACCGGTGATGGGAGCACCCTTTTCCATCAGATCCGACAGGAATTGGAGCGCCTGGGGCGGGAGATCGGAATAGGTAATGCCGGAGGGCTCCTTTAGGTAACGGACGCCCTCGGAGGAGCTCTGGATTACTGCCTCTTTTCCCGCCTCGATAAGAACCTCGTCCTGTTTGGTCCCGTCCGGAGCGATGGGGCGGAATGCCACCGTGCCGTGGAAGGTGGATATTCGGGTCTGATTCTTTCCCGTCTTATCTACATATCCCTCTGCCCGGAAAATAGTTCCCCGTACCGCCATTATGGAATTGGGACTGTTTACCTCATAGGTGGATTCCCCGGTTAATTTATTCTCAATCTCATTTGTCACGGCGCCCTGTTCCAGACAGATTGAGGTTTTGGAGTCCTTATCCGAGCCCTCTGCCCGGATGGAAAGAACAGAATTTTCCTCTACCATAACATACTTGTCATCGTCCAGTTTGAGCCGCATGGAACTGTCCTGTCCAAGGCTCACCCTGTCCCCGGATTCGAGGTATAGATTTGTGGCCGCAGTAATGGTTCCGGTGCCCTCCCGCTGGATTTCCGCCCTTCCCTCTAACTGATAGATCTGGATGGAGCGGTAGGAGTCTGTCTTCTTTGAAAGAAAACGGATGGTCATAATGACGCCCGCAGCCAGGACCATGAGTCCTAAGACGATAACGATCATTTTCAAAGATTTCTTATTTTGCATATGGATCCCCCTCTACTGTTTCTGAAAGTCAAAAGCACTGTCCCCGGAAACGTAAAACACAGAATTGCCCTGATATACCGTATTGTCGCCTGCTACCCTCCACTTACCTGAACACAGCTTATAGGAAGTATCCGGTTTCAATAAATATTTTCCACTTATGGAAATTCCGTCCCGCAGCCAGAGCTCGTTTACATAAAACCGGCAGGAAACCACATTGCCAGCCCGGTCCGCCGCCTCGATGGTATGAGCCCGGTTATCTGCCGGGATGGTAAGTGTATGGATGCTGCCGCTTACCTTTGCTGTCCTCCCGTCCACGGTTACCGTTTCCAGATAACTGTCCCGGATGGTAAAAGTGGAATTGCCGTAGAAGGTTTTGCCGTTTTCCATCTGGTCAATGGAGGGTGCCGTTGTGTCGATAACGATGCCGGTTGTTCCGGCATAGGAAACATTGCCGCTGTTATCCTCCGCTTTGGCATAGAGGACACAGGCTTTATCCTCCGGCAGTAAGACCGGTTCCCTGTAATCTGTCCAGGAAGGAATTCTCCCTTCTACTTCCTGGGCGGTATAGACTTTATCTTCTGTAAAGAGATCCCGCTCCGCCAGATAATATTTTATGGATCCCTCCCGGACGCCGCTTCCGGAATCCGCTGCCGTGATGGTGAGACTTTTCTTTTCCCTGAAAAAGGTGCCAAAGGAGATGAGATGCACGAAATCCTTCCAGAAGGTATTCTGATCCAGAGAGATTGTGATTTCCGGCGGGGTTTCATCCCCGCTGACGGCCATGTCCGTCTTTACGATACCGGTGACCTGAATGGCCTGATTTTCCCTGATGTGATACAGGGTGTATGTATACTTGCTGCCATCGATGCCTGAAGGCGTCAGGACAGTGTCATTTGCCGAGACTGAAAAATCCCTGGATGCTTCGTAGCCGTTATCCAGTGTCACCGTAAATATATAATTGCTGCCATAGTCCGCTGTAGACGACTGCTGTGATGCCGCTTGGTATCCGGTGCCTTCCGGCAGTGTGATGTGAAAGGTTGGTCTGCGGAATGTCACATATACGGTGACCGGACAGTCCGGCATGATAAAGCTGCGGTCCGTGACGGTGACCGGTGTGCCGCTGTCATCCTTTCTGGTAACGGTAATGGTATCCGTTTCATAGGTGTCCGCGGGTTCTGGTACTACCGTAATCTTCTGACCGAAAGCGGCAGAGGAGATCTCTTTCTCCCCAGCCAGGACACGGCAGTTTCCGTTCCCGGCAGAGGAGATCGTGATATCATAACCGGGAACCTCCAAAGGGTCACTGATGGCAGAAACCCCGTCAGGGAAGGAGGCAACACAGAGATAAGTACCCGGTTCCCCGGTAAAGGTATCCGTTTCCTGACCGGAGACTCTGCCGGCCGGCATAAGTCTGGTGATATCGATCCGGGCCCAGAACGAGCGGCCGTCTGTTTCCGACATCCGGAGAGAAAATAAGCCGCCGGCAGTAATCTCCCGGGCATACTTCCCCTCTGCAGTACTGGCCAATGTATGTCCCGCGGCATCTTTTATCGTTCCGGTGAAACCGGCACAGGGAGTGACTGTTAGGAGATCGCCCTTTCTTGCCGGCACATCGATGTCAAGAGTGCCGTCCGGAGCCTCCCAGCCCTGTAACGAACTGTTATAGGTATTTCCATCCGGAGCTGCTTCGATCTGGTGATCCTGCTTCTTTTCCGATACAACCTGGCATACGGCAGGCTCCGCTCTGTGCCATGCAAAATCAGCGCCCTCTTTATTCAGCCTTACAAAGGGCTCCTCTGCCGTGGGCTGATGGGTGATCTGGTACGGACTGGTTTCTGCCTGTACCGGTACTGCCTGTGGTGCGGAAATAATAGTGAGCATCGTTGCCAGCAGCAGGGCAGATAATTTTTTCACTCTTTTTCTCATTGCCTATATCCTCCTTTTGCTTTTAATGCTTCGGCCAGCCACTCTACAAGCTGCCGGTCGATTTTTCCCTCATCTGCCATGTCCCTCAGAATGTCCAGTGCTTTTTCCTCCGGGACCGGTTTCTTATAGGGGCGGTCCGTTGCCGTCAGCGCATCATAGATATCGGCAACTGTCAGAATTCTGGTCTCAAGATCCAGGTCGTCTTTGGCCAGATGATTCGGATAACCGCTTCCATCCAGAAATTCATGGTGGGAGGCGGCCCATTTTGGTATGTCGCTGAAATTTTTATTGAAACGGACCTTGTGTAGTATCTTTTTTGTCATTACCACGTGGTTTTCCATCTCCTTCCGCTCTTCCAGCGAGAGAGTTCCTCTTCGGATGCTTAGATGTTCAATCTCCTGGTCCGTGAGGTATTTCGTCACGGTTCCATCCTCTTTTTGATGGTATTTCTCTGCCAGGCGGCAGATATGCCTGTAATTTTCATCATCCAGGAAGGGCACGCCGTCGATTTTATGGATAAATGCCAGCTCCGATTCCAGGTCCTGCCGTTGATGCTCGTACTCCTCCCGGGAGATTCTTCCCCGGAGCATATCCGCCTCATACAGGGCATTCAGCAGCTCAAACCGCATATCTACCATCCGGATATCATGATCCAGCCGTGTGGCGCGGTTCATAATACCGCGGGGGATCGTAATCTTCCCGATATCGTGCAGGAGTGCAGCCAGCTGAAGTTTTTCCTTCCGGTTCTGGTCAAAATATTCCGTGCTCTTACCGGCTCTGTACATCCTGGAGATGTAATCGGCCAGAAGTCCTGCGTACTTTTCTACATTTTCTGTATGAGAGGCATTGTATGGCGTTCTCTCGTCTAACGCCATGGTCAGGGCCTCCACAAAGGAGTACAGCTGCGCCTTCATCTCCTCCATGTGCAGCAGGTTCGTGAGTTCAATCGCTGCCATGGAACCAAGGGATCGTATAATGATATCATATTGTTCATCGAAGGGGATGACGGCTCCGTTCCCGTCCATGGCATTGATCAGCTGCAGTACGCCGATCAGTTTATTTTCATTGTCCTCCAATGGTATCACCAGCAGGGATTTCGTATGGTAACCGGTCAGGGCGTCGTATTTCCTTGGACCGGAGAAATCAAACCGGTCGCTGTTGTCCACATCCGGCACATTTACGATTTCCCGATGGATGGCTGCATAGGAGCATATATTCTGCTCGTTCATCGGCACCGGCGGCATATCGTCGATAAATTCACCGTCCGTGCCGCGGCTGATTCCCATGGAAAGGGTTTTCATAATCTTAAAGCTGAGGCAATTATTTTCATATAAGTACAGGGTGCTTGCGTCGCAGCTGGTGATCTCCATGGCGTTCTCCAGAATGGCGGCCAGAAGGAGATTACGGTTCTTTTCTGTTGACAGCCGGATGCCGATATTGAGTATCTTTTCAAAATCATTATATGTAAAATGCATATCCGTCTCCTTCTTACTAGTAATTTTCAGGGTAGATTTCATGCTGTTTCATATAAACAAGGGATTTTCTCTGGGCCTCGCAGCCGCTTACTTCAATCAGTACGCCGGCGTCCACCTGATGCCGGCGGAGCAGCTGACTGAAATTCTGCCAGTCAATCTGACCGTCTCCCAGGGGCTGGTGAAGATCATTTTTCAGATCGTTATCATTGATATGTATATGGCGGATAGAGCCGGCCAGTGTTTCCACCCATTCCTTTCCGGTGGTGGCGGTAAGGGCGGCATGGGCATAATCCAGACAGATGCCAAAGTTTGGGACGTCCGTCATGTCCTCTGCCAGTCCGGCCAGGACATCCGGCGCCTCGTCAAACATGTTTTCCATATAAATCTGCTGTTCCGGGTATTCTCCCGCCAGCTCCCGGAAAAAGGCGGCATTCTGCTCCCTCCATTGTGTCAGGTAGTAATCCACCCGGAAACCCGCCAGCCTGCCCGTATGAAATACGACGCCCTTCAGACCCATCTGCCGGGCGATCTCCATGGACTGCCGGACCCGCAGAATGGATACTTCCCGGATCCGGGGATCGCTGCTGTGTATCGTTACATCCAGAAAGGCACCGTGCATGGTGTCTCTGGAAAAGTCGCTGCGGTACTTTCTGTAATAGGCGATGATTTCTTCCTGTTTCTTCGGATCATCCAGAACAGCCGGTGCATAGAAATCATTATATTCAAATGCGCAGCCATATTCTGCGGCGAGCCGGAGGGAATGCTCCAAATCCTGAATATCCGGAACTAAATATAATTGCTTCATTTATTTTATCACCTTATCTAATTGATATACAAAGACTCCGTTGCTCTTTCCTTTCAGCGGGATCTGTCCAATGGACGTTACTTCCACCTGGTCCTTTACGGCTTCATAGACCTGCTGGCTGATCAGGATCTGACCCCTCTCTGCGCTGCTCTCAAGACGTGCGGCCGTGTTTACCGTATCCCCGATGGCTGTATAGTCCATACGGAAATCGCAGCCGATATTGCCCACGACGGCTTCTCCGCAGTGGATGCCGATTCCGAAAGCAACGCGTCTGCCGAAGCGCTGTTCCAGCTGATCGGCAATGGCGTCCGCTCCTGCCATCATGTCCCATGCGGTACATACCGCCCGGAAAATATAGTGATCCAGGTCGAAGGGGGCGTTGAACACAGCCATGGTGGCGTCTCCTACAAATTTATCCAGGGTGCCGCCATTATCAAAAATTGATCTGGTAGTAAGGCTGAGATATTCATTGAGGATTTCTACAACCTCATCCGGACGAAGGCTTTCCGACATGGTGGTAAAGCCGCGGATATCCACAAACAATACGGCGATATGGCGGTTTTCTCCCCCCAGGACAAGTTCAAAATCCCTGTCCCTGCTGATCTTATCCACTACCTGGGGCGCCACATATTGTTTGAAAACATTCAGTACATGCCGCCGGCGGTGTATTTCCACAAGATATCCCTGGATAAGCCGGACAAGGTAAATAATGGCCAGGAGAACCGGAAGAAGGATAACGGGAGTGATGATCCCCCCGGTATATAGCAGCCTCGTCAGTACGATGTCCAGAACAACCAATACTGCCAGCAAAATGGAAGAGATCAGTATTTTAGTCTTTCTGGCAAGCAGGAAAAATATCCCGCAGATCAGTCCTCCCGCCAACGCATACAGGCCAGGGGACACGGGAAGCTGGGTCTTTCCGTCCAGCAGCGCCTCCACAATATTGGCGTGGATCTCCACCCCGTACATCTGACTGTTGTGGCTGATGGCAGGCGGATAGGCGTCCTGCATTCCCACGGCATAGGCCCCCACCAGTACAACGGCATTCTGAAAGATGCCGGGATCCACGGTTCCATCCAGTACATCTGCCATGGAGACAAGGTTATAGCCGCCGGGTTTCCCGGAATAGGAAAAATAGAAGCTGTTGTTTCTGCCATATGTATCGGGAAGCCGTGCTTCGCTGCCCTGGCTTTCCATATATTTTCTGTAGGCCTGGAAGGAAAGGCTGTACACCGGTTCCCCCTGATAGTCGATATATGCCATCGCCTGGCGCACACAGCCGTCCGGATCAATGGTAGTGTTGGCGAATCCGCAGGTGACGCTTTCCCGAAGGCTCTGGTAGGGGGTGATCACATTTTCTATGTGATAGGGATTGTATGTCACCGTTCCGTCCGCCGCTGTCTCCGGCTGTTCTTTAAAGGAGAAGCTCATGGCGGCAATTACATTCCCGGCCTTTTTGCACGCCTCGGCAAAATGCATGTCTCCGGCGTCGTCCACATTTTCGCTGTAGATCACATCGAACCCGATCACAGCCGGACGGGCTTTTTCATCCCGATTCAATGTCTCCACTAATTTTGCCGGGAGATCCCTGCTCCAGGTGTTTACCGGGCCGTATTTTCCCAGCGTCTTATCGTCAATCCCTATGATGTATATCTTCTTATCTGTGACGGTTTCCTTCTGGTTCAGCCAGTCAGAGATCCTGGCGTCCCATGAGCCCGCAGCCCCCAAATAGAGAAGGAGGGTTGAGGCTGTCATAATAATTATCGTAACAACTGCCAGTTTTATATAGTCTTTTTTCTTCATTTTTTCCTCCCATTACGCAAATTTGAAATGTATCTCCTGTTTGGCGGGTCAGAAGGTCAAAATGCAGGCATGAACGGCATTTTGACCTTCTGACCCTGGCATCACCATAATATTGTAGCACAATTTGAAAAAAAGTTGTATATTTATTTGGTTTCTGCTATAATAACAAGAACGTTTGTAAATTTCCGACGATGCAGTTCGAATTAAGGGAGAATCATAATGAAGAAAAAAAGCGTAGCAGGCATTATTGCCTTAAATTTTTTTAAGACAATAGGGATTATTCTGCTGCTGGTCGCCGTGGGGGTGCTGAGCTATTATCTGACGATGCTCTATTTTGACCAGACAGCCCGGACAGAGAGGAGTACCACGTATAAGCATGTGATAACCGTCAATACTGGTAATGAATCCTCCAATCTGATTTACAGTTATGATGCGAAATCAAGGAAGATAAAGGCCATGGTTCTGGAGCTGTTTGATTCTGTTTCGGGAAACATGAACTACATTACGATACCGGTAAATACACAGATCACCATTACGGCCAACACGTATGCAGATCTGATGAAGGTGAGCCAGAAGCTGCCCCAGGTATGCAGGATGACGGATATCAATGACTACTTTAAGGGAGACGTGGCCTATGAATACGGCATTCTTATCCTGCAGGAGGAATTAAAGGCGGATATTGGATATTTTACGGCAATTTCCTCCGATAAATTCGGCTCGTATTTTGAGAATGCGGGATCCAAAAGCAAGCCGAAATATAAGCCGGCAAAGGCACTGCTGGACCGGGCTTCGGCATGCTCCTCCCCCGGGGATCTGGAGGATCTTATGGAGGAAGCATGGGAGGATCTTATTACCGATGTCACTCTCTCGCAGAAACAGGGCTATGGGGATGCGCTGATGAAGGTACAGCAGGACAAGATCCGTCTTTACCGCGCCTATGGCACAAAAAACGGAGATGTTTATACGCTGAATTCAGAGAAGAACAGGAAGCTTATTAACCGTATCTGGGAGTCCCAGAGCTATACCGAATCCCAGGGAGGCGGAAGCAAAACCGCCGGCTCCTCTCCGTCTCCGGCCAGCGGCCGGCTGATCCAGATCACCAACGGAAGCGGAATAGACGGGCTGGCGGCTGCATACCGCACAAAGCTGGAGGCGGACAGCCTGCAGATCAAAGGGCTGGGGAATTATACGGGACAGAAGCAGACCCAAACCATTATCTATGCCAAAAAGAAGAAATGGGGTCAGGAGCTTAAAAAATATTTCCCCTCCGCAACGGTTGTGGAGAGGGCAGATCTCACCAACGGAGCGGATGTGGAAGTTCTTCTGGGAACGGACGCCAGACTGCCATAATCCGGGACGCCGCGTGTATATGCCCTTTTGGGCGGGAAGTGAACGATATCACAGATTCAGAGAAAAGAAGGAGGCTGGAGGCACATGGGAACCAGAATACGTATCATGGATCTGGAGGTGGATCTTCTGACAGAAGAGAGCCTTCAGCGTGAGATGACGGGTTATCTGGAAAATGATCACACAAATGTAGTCCATCTAATCTCTCTTGATTATATTGATACCTATGACAAAAATGAACTGGTGCAGCAGGTGCTGAACCGGGCGGATATGGTGCTGCCGGGGGAGAAGGCGATCCTGTCCGCCCATCATGTGGATGTGCTGGAGACCGGGGGAATGGCGGTGGATTATCACAGTCTGCTGAAACTGGTGAAGCCGCTGAAGCTGGCAGAGCGGACCTTCTATCTGATACTGCGGAATGAAAAAGAGGCAAAGGCGATGTACCGGTATCTGACTAAGAATTTCCCCAAAGAGAATATTCTTGGCGTCTATGTTGCCGATGGGAATGTCTCGGAGGAAGCAATGGTCAACGATATCAATATCAAGCTGCCGGACATTCTTCTGCTGTCCATGGAAAGCACCCGTCAGGAGGAATGGCTGGAGAAGAATAAAGGAAAGGTGAATACGAAGCTCTGTGTGGTGGGTGGGAGCATCCTGCCGCTGATCATCCGGGACAATGCCATTATCCCCGTGTGGATCCGGAGACTCCATCTGAGCAGCCTGTACCAGTGGATCTTCCGCATCCCATATTCGCATTTTTTCCGCCAGCGTATATTTAACCGCAAAATGGACGACTATAATACCAAAAAGAAATTGCGGGGAAATCGAAAATGATAATTTCATCAAAAGAAACCGTAGGTTCCTACGCGCTGATCACGCTGGGAACTTTTTGTATGGCGCTGGGAACCAATCTGGTTTATGAGCCCATGTCCATGGTTACGGGAGGATTTGCCGGCATCGGCATTATCCTGCGGCATTTCCTGCCGGTTCCGCTGTGGCTGGTTACCTTTGGGCTGAATATTCCGCTCTTTTTCGTGGCGGCAAGGAAGTTCGGCATGGCATTTGTGGGAAAGACCTGCTATGCGACGCTGTGTTTTTCCCTGGCGCTGGCTGTGGTTCCTCAGCCGCCGGCGGCACATGAGGATTATCTTATGGCCGCGCTGCTGGGAGGCGCCCTGAACGGCATCGGGCTTGCCCTGGTCTTTGGAAGAAGGGCTTCCACCGGCGGCACGGATCTCCTCAGCACACTGGTGAAGGAGTTTGTTCCCTCTGCCAGCACGGCGGGAATACTGGGTGTGGTAGATGGGATCATCGTCGTGGCAGGCATGATGATATTCGGCATTCACATCGGTCTCTATTCGGTGGTGGCAGTATTTGTCACATCCCGGGTTATGGACCGGATACTGGAGGGACTTAAGTTTGCCAAGCTGCTCTATATCATTTCCGAGACGCCGGAGGCCATTGCCGGCTCTGTTATGGAGGAACTGGGACGGGGTGTGACGGCCCTGGACGGGAAGGGGATGTATTCCGGCAGCGGCAAAAAAGTACTGATGTGCGCCGTGTCCCGGAAGGAGACGGTGAGCATTCTGCAGCTGGTGAAACAACTGGATCCCGCGGCCTTTGTCATAGTCTCCGATGTCCGGGAAGTACGGGGCGAGGGCTTTTCCTCCGTGGAGTTGTGAAATAAATGTAAAGTAGTTTATGCAATTTATACAAATCTTTTTTTTTATTTTATGAATTTTAGATATAGTGTTTTAAAACGAAATAGTGTATAGTTATTTTTAGATGTTTTGGACAATAATATCTTAGGAGGAATCAAAAAATGGCAAGTTTATCTTTAAAAAACATTAACAAAGTATACCCGAATGGTTTTCACGCTGTAAGGGACTTTAACTTAGAGATCGAGGACAAGGAATTTATCATCTTTGTAGGTCCTTCCGGGTGTGGTAAATCCACTACTCTTCGTATGATCGCAGGTCTTGAGGAAATCTCCAGCGGCGAGTTATGGATCGGCGACAAGCTGGTAAATGATGTAGAGCCGAAGGACAGGGATATCGCCATGGTATTCCAGAACTACGCTCTGTATCCACATATGTCGGTTTATGACAATATGGCCTTCGGACTGAAGCTGAGAAAGACGCCGAAAGATCAGATCGACCGCCTTGTACATGAAGCAGCAAAGATTCTTGATATTGAGCACCTTCTTGACCGCAAGCCGAAGGCTCTGTCCGGTGGTCAGAGACAGCGTGTGGCTATGGGACGTGCCATCGTGCGTAATCCTAAAGTATTCCTGATGGATGAGCCGCTTTCCAACCTGGATGCCAAGCTCCGTGTTCAGATGCGTGTAGAGATCTCCAAGCTTCATCAGAGACTGGAGACAACGATTATCTATGTAACGCATGACCAGACAGAGGCGCTGACCCTGGGCACCCGTATCGTTGTTATGAAGGACGGGATCGTTCAGCAGGTATCCTCACCGCTGGATCTGTATATGAGACCGAACAATCAGTTCGTAGCCGGATTCATTGGTTCGCCTCAGATGAATTTTATTGATGCCAAGGTGGTTGTATCCGGTTCCGATGTTATGCTTATGTTCGGTGCAAATTCCGTGAAGCTGCCAGAGAATAAGGCAAAGATCCTTCTGGACGGCGGTTATCAGGATAAGACCATTACCTTTGGTATTCGTCCGGAGGATATCAAGGATGAGGAGATGTTTATCAACAATTCTCCCGATACAGCATTTGAAGCTACCGTAAAGGTATATGAGATGCTGGGTGCCGAAGTATTCCTGTATTTCACAGTAGATACCTTCGACATTACAGTTCGGGTTAATCCGCGTACAAACGCCCGCCCCGGCGACACCATTAAGATGGCTATGGACGGAACAAAGATTCATCTGTTTGACAAAGAGACACAGGAGACCATCTGCAACTGACGGGGGACGGAAGGGCATAATATAAGATGAATGATGAAGCTGCTGCAGGAACATTGACTTCCTGCAGCAGTTTTTTGACAATGGAATAAAAAGATGTTACAATAATTATCTACCGTACGAATGGAAGAAGAGAGGAGGTATCGTGATGATCTCAAATCAGATCTTACAAAATACCATAGAGGGCATAAAGGGAATCACGAAGATCGAATTATATGTGATGGATACGGACGGCAACGTTCTGGCGGAGACCTCTGCGGATGCTGTCCGGTATGAGGATTCCATTCAGTCCTTTGTGGATTCTCCGGCTGACAGCCAGGTTCTGCAGGGCTATCAGTTTTTTAAGATTTATGATGAAAGCCAGCTTGAATACATTGTGGTGGCAAAAGGGGACTCCGAAGAGGTATATACCATCGGCAAGCTTGTGGCGTTCCAGATCCAGACCCTGCTGGTGGCGTATAAAGAACGGTACGATAAGGACAATTTCATCAAAAACCTTCTTCTTGACAATCTTCTTCTCGTAGATATATTTAACCGTGCCAAAAAGCTGCATATAGAGATGGCGGCCCGCCGGGTTGTATTTATTATCGAGACCAATCGGGAGAACGATACCGGGGCGCTGGAAACGGTCAGGGGAATGTTTGCCGGCGGCAACAGGGATTTTATCACCACGGTGGATGAAAAAAATATTATTCTGGTGAAGGAGCTCTCCCAGAATGAGGAGTATCAGGATCTGGAAAAGACGGCACAGGTCATTGTAGATATGCTGAATACAGAGGCCATGTCCCGGGTACATGTGGCATACGGCACCATTATTGAGGACCTCAAGGAGGTTTCGCGCTCCTATAAGGAGGCAAAGATGGCGCTGGATGTCGGGAAGATCTTTTATAATGACCACAATGTAATGGCCTACAGCAATCTGGGGATCGGGCGCCTCATCTACCAGCTTCCTATGTCGCTGTGTACGATGTTTATTGGGGAGATATTCGGGGACAATCCGCCGGATCATTTTGATGAGGAGACCTTGAGCACCATTTATAAATTCTTTGAAAATAACCTGAATGTTTCCGAGACGTCAAGACAGCTGTATATTCACCGGAATACGCTGGTATACCGTCTGGATAAGCTGCAGAAGAGCACGGGGCTGGACATCAGGACGTTCGATGACGCCATTACGTTCCATATCGCGCTTATGGTGGTGAAATATATGAAGTATCTGGAGTCCACGGATTACTGACAGTATAATGGATAACGGTGGGACTGACTGGACGGTGAGGTGATTGACAGGTGCAGGAGGTTAAGAGAAAGATCCCGATCATTGCCATGGAGCATATATCCAAGCAGTATTCTACTGGTGTAGACGCACTGCAGGACATCAGCCTCCGCATTGATAAGGGTGAGTTTGTATTTGTAGTAGGTAAAAGTGGATCGGGGAAATCCACTTTTATTAAGTTGTTGTTAAAGGAACTGGATCCCACAGAGGGAAGGCTTTTTGTGGGCGGGCGCCAGGTGACCCGGCTGAAGCGCAAGCAGGTTTCGCCGTACCGCCGTCAGATCGGCGTGGTCTTTCAGGATTTCCGCCTGCTGAAAAATAAGACGGTCTATGAAAATATTGCGTTTGCCCAGCAGATCATCGGGGCTTCCCGGCGGGAGACGGAGAGAAATGTGGCCATCGTACTGGATATGGTGGGACTTAGCGGCAAGGAAAGGATCTATCCCCAGGAGCTGTCCGGCGGAGAGCAGCAGCGGGTGGCCATCGCCAGGGCTCTGGTAAACCGTCCGGTGATACTGCTGGCGGATGAGCCCACGGGAAATCTCGACCCCCAGACGGCATGGGATATTATGATGCTGCTGCAGGAGGTGAACCGGACCGGGACAACGGTGGTTGTTGTGACACATAATAATGATATAGTGGATGTGATGCAGAGACGGGTTATCACCCTGGATCGGGGAATCCTGGTCCACGATGAGAAAAAGGGCGGTTATCTTTATGAGGGAATTTAATGTTGTGCTGTACAGTCTCCGGCAGGGACTGAAGAATCTGAGAAGAAATCGTATGTTCACGCTGGCGTCGGTGGGGACTGTGGCGGCGTGCCTGTTCCTTTTCGGCATCTTTTATTTTGCATTGGGAAATTTCAAAAATGCCATGCGGTCCGTGGAGAGCTCCGTGGGGGTATCGGTTTTCTTCCAGGAGGGGGCGGCACAGGAGACGATCCAGGGCATTGGCGACGCCATCCGGCAGCGGCCGGAGGTGGACCGCGTGGAATATATTTCTGCCGAGGAGGCATGGGAGCGGTTTAAAGAGGAAAATTTTAAAGATTCCCCGGAGCTGGTGGAGAGCTTCAGCGACGACAATCCACTGGCGGATTCCGCTTCTTACCAGGTCTATCTGAAAGAGCTGGAGAGACAGGATGACCTGGTGGAATATGTGGAGGGCATTGACGGTGTCCGGGAGGTGAAACGGTCTGCCGAGGCGGCGGAAAGCCTTTCCCGGATCGGGAATCTGGTCAGTATTGCCTCAATGGTACTGATCCTTGTGCTGATACTGGTATCGGTATTTCTTATCTACTCCACCATAGCCACAGGAATTGCGGTGAGGAAACCGGAAATTGCCCTGATGCGCCTGATGGGAGCGTCGGACTTCTTTATCTGGTCTCCCTATATAGTGGAAGGCATGCTTATCGGCCTCATTGGCTCGGTTCTGCCGCTGGCCGTTCTCTCAGTCCTGTATGGCAGGATGATCGGATATGTGGAACACCGGTTTGCTTTGTTTGCCCACGGGCTGCCTTTCCTGAGCACCGGCCAGGTGTTTGCCGTGCTGATTCCGGTGTCGCTTCTGACAGGAGTTGGCATCGGCCTGGCGGGAAGCTATATCAATGTCAGAAGAAATTTGAATATATAAGGGGATGTGAGTATGAGTCAGAGAAAATACCAGCTCTATTTTTTTCTCTCCTTCTTTGTGGTTCTCCTTGTACTGGCCGGGGACAGGAGCTTTGCAGAGGAATCCGATGCGGTCCGGAAATACGACCGGCAGATTTCCGATGCCGAAAGGGAGCAGAAGGATCTGGAGAAGAGATCCCGGGAGCTTCAGAAAGAGATGGATGAGCTGGAAGAGGATAAGGAGCAGACTCTCGTCTATATCGAGAAGCTGGACGGAAAGAGTGCCGTCCTGGAAGCGGATCTGGCAGATCTGAAGAAACGTATCCGGACGGCGTCCGGGGAGCTGGACGGGGCGGAGGCCGAACTCAGGGAGGCGGAGGACACAGAAGAAAGACAGTATTCCACTATGAAGAAGCGCATAAAATATATGTATGAAAACGGTGCCGAGGATTATCTGGAAATCCTGTTTAGTTCTACGGACATCGGTGACCTTTTGAACCGGACTGAATATATTGGGAAGATAAGCGCTTACGACCGGAATATATTTGAAAAATATAAGGAGACAAAGCAGAAGATTTCAAAGAAAAAAAACGAGATTGAGGGCCGGCTGGAGGAGCTCAGGGTCATGCAGGCGGAGGAAACGGCGGAGAAGGCGGCGCTGGAGACGCTGACGGCAAAGAAAAAGAAAGAACTGGAGCAGTATGAAAAACGGCTGGATACGTCTCAGGAAAAGGCACTGGAATACGCCAGACAGGCAGCCGAGGCGGAGGCCGAGGTGGAGAAGCTGCTGCAGAAGAAGCAGGCGGAGATTGACCGGCAGAATGCTGCCGGGTCTGGCGACTCCGGCGGTGGCGACGGTTCCCTTCGCTGGCCGCTGAATATATCTGGAAGGATCTCCTCCGGATTTGGAAAGAGGGAGAGTCCGACTGCCGGCGCCAGCACATACCACAGGGGACTGGACATTGCCGCTCCGTCAGGAACGCCTATTGTTGCGGCGGCAGGCGGAAAGGTAGTGACGGCGGCATACAGCTCCAGCGCCGGCAATTATGTAATGATTTCCCATGGGAACAGCCTGTACACCGTCTATATGCACTGTTCCCGCCTTGTGGTGAAGGAGGGGGATGCGGTGGGTGCCGGCCAGGTTATCGCCTTTGTGGGATCCACCGGCATCTCCACCGGACCGCACCTTCATTTCGGTGTGTCAAAAAATGGTTCCTATGTGGATCCGAAAATATATGTCAGTCAGAAATAGCCGGACTGGCGGACAGGGAGGACAGAATGGACGAGAGCAAGAACAGCAGCAGAGAAATGAAACATATTTATATATCGGGGATCATATCTGGTATTTTCCTGTGCCTGATCATTATTCTTCTGCTTCAGATATTTGGGGTAATCCCCAAATGGTGGAATACGGATTTTGTGAAAGATGTTTCCGGGCGGGCAGGGGTCGTGGAACAGTATGTGGATAAGTATTACTGGAAAGATAATGTGTCGGAACAGGCCATGGCGGAATATGCCGCCAAGGGGATGGTATCGGCACTGGGAGATAAATACTCCGCCTATTATACGGAGAGCGAGTACAATGAGACCATGAACAGCGTCCAGGGGGAATATCCCGGCATTGGCGCTGTGATCCGGACCGATACAGAGACGAACCGCCGGTATATCGAATCGGTACAGGAGGGAAAGCCGGCGGCCCGGGCCGGGGTGAAGCCGCAGGATGAGATTATCCGGGTAGACGGACAGGAAATATCCGAAAAAACCATGTCGGAGCTGGTTCAGATGATCCAGAAAAAAGAGGGGGAGACAGTGGTGCTCACTGTTGGAAGAAAAGAGAATGAAAAGACGGTGCAGAAGGATATATCCATAAAGATTGAAACCATTGTCAGCCAGTCCGTGGAGAGCCGGATGCTGGAGGAGGGCCTTGGTTATCTCCGGATCGAGCGGTTTGAAAAAGTGACGGCAGATCAGTTTAAAAGCGCGCTGGCCTCGCTGGAGAAACAGGGTCAGAAGGGGATCGTCATTGATGTCCGGGATAACGGCGGCGGTTCGCTGGAGGCCTGTGTGGAGATCCTGGACCGGCTGCTGCCGGCGGGAAAGCTTATAACGGAGCAGTCCAAGGGATCCGGCGACAAGGTATATTCCTCCACGGACAGGGAGCATTTTGATAAGCCGGTGGTTGTGCTGATCAACGGCAATAGTGCCAGTGCGTCGGAGGTCTTCGCCGGCACACTTCAGGATCGTGGGGCAGCTGTGGCTGTTGGGACAAAAAGCTTCGGAAAGGGCATTGTCCAGACCATCTACTCCCTGGAAAATTCCTGCGGCGGCGGCATCAAGCTCACCACCGGGGAATATTTGCTGCCCAGCGGCCGTTCCATACATGAGGTGGGACTGACGCCGGATGTAGAGGTGGAGTACGAGGGCACTACAAAGAAGCTCGGAGCAGAAGACGATAATCAGTTAAAGAAGGCGCAGGAAATACTGAAAGCACAGATTGAGGGTTAGCTCGACGGCGCCAATCTGCGCTCTTCAATAAAACGGATGAATTCGTCTTCCGGCAGTGGTTTCGAGAAATAGTAACCCTGGATGTAGCTGATGCCCAGATTTTCCATGGCCTCATACTGCTCCGTCGTCTCGATTCCCTCCGATACGATCTGCAGATCCATCCCGTGTATCATATGTATGGCCGCGTCCATCACATACCTGGCCCTGCCATTTTCAAAGTAGGCATTCGTCATGCTTCTGTCAAACTTTACGATATCCACCGGCATCTCTACGATATAGTTTAGATTTGACTGCCCGGTGCCGAAGTCGTCAAGGGAAAATTTGACGCCGTATTCCATAAGGGCGTCCATATTGCCCAGCAGAGTTTTTTTGGCAGTTGTGGAGGCCGATTCCGTAATCTCCAGATTGATGAACCGGGGATCCACGCCGTACTTCTCCATAATGGCGATATAGTCCTGCGCCAGCTGGTCATAGGCGCACTGTACGACAGAGAGATTCACCTCTATATAGTGCAGCCCGTAATGCTCCAGCGGATATTTCCGGATAAACCGGCATACCTTCTCAAAGACGATCTCACCGAACCGCAGAATCAGACCGCTCTCCTCGGCTGTTTCGATAAACACTCCCGGCGGGATTACAGAACCATCCCTTTCCCGGATGCGGACCAGTGCCTCGGCGGATGTGATGCGCTGTTCCTCGGTGGAGAAGATGGGCTGGTAATACACCTCCACCCGGTCCTCCTCCATGGCTTTCAGAATGAGCTGTTCCGTCTCCTTCTCACGGTTCATCCGGTCTACATTGTCCTTTTCCACGAGCAGGACATGGTTATCAGAAAATTCCCTGCCGTCCTGCCGGATGTAGCGTACCAGTGTGAGAAGCTTTTCCGGCTGGTCGACGATAGTGGAGTGTGGCAGATACAGCCAGCACGGGCGGACCGGACAGACGGGTTCCGTTCCCCATCCGGCCTCAAACCGCCGGCGGATCTCCTGAATCTGCTGTTCTGCGGCATTTGTATCAGTGAACAGGATATAAAATTCATCCTCAGCATTTTTGAAAACGGGCGCATCTGGCAGCTTCAGGAGGTATTCTGCAATCTCCATCCGGATCCGCTCCCTTTTTTTCAGGGGTACATTCTGAAAGGAGCTATTCTCAAATACCATCACCAAAGTACTGAAGTCCCTGCCTCTGGCATACAGTTCTCCCGTATACTGGTATAGTGCGCCGCTGTTGAACAGACCCGTTCCCCGGTCAAGATTTGTCTCCGGATTTTCCAGCTTTAGATAGAGTACCATGATACCGATGGAACCGGCGTACCCTACAATAAGGATCTCGGTATACATAAACTGGATCTGGGAGGCGGCGATCCAGATGAGAAGCCAGAGACAGACGGCTTCCCGTCTTCTGGGATTGATCCGCTCCTTTTTCTTATGGAGCAGATAGAATATCGTGACAAAAAAGACGAGAGCCATACCGTATGTGACATAGAGACTGGGACCATGGGTGTAGAGCACCTGCTTTCCGTCGGCGGAGTAGTGATACCGGATCGGCACAAGATATGTGCCGAGAACACCAATTCCGGTTAATATCAGGTATTTCCGCATTTCCCGCCGGTATTGTCCGTGGTTCCGGTAGATATCCGCGCACACATAGGAAAGGGCGCTGAGCGCCACCCCCAGCAGTGTGATCAGATAGGTTTTTGCCACAAGATCAACAAACACAGGCGGGAAGAGCTGCCGGTATTCAATGGTCCCAATGGACAGTATGTCAACGGCAATACAGGCGAAGGTGGCCCAGAACACATTAAGGAAGGTTCGCTGGGTATGCAGTGCGATGCGTCTCTGCCGCATGTAGAAATAGAAGAGCACCAGCATCAGGACGATCCCACAGCATTGTATTTGTATATGCATATTCGGTTCCTTTCTTAGCTCCACGCGGGTTCAATTTTTCCCGCTGCAACGACTATCTACATTTTACCACAAAACGGCGGATAAGAAAATAGGCAGAGACATTAGAGTTCACAAAAAAATCACAGACTTATAAATGACATATTTCCAGCCCCGTGGTATAATAAAGCGATAATCAGAGAGATGGAGTATCGCCTGTGGGGCGACACCCAATGAAGGGGGAATTTTTCGTGTTATCGAAATATAGTGTGAGACGGCCGCTGACAGTACTGGTGGCTGTTGTGATCGTTCTGGTATTAGGATTTCTGTCCTTCCGCAATATGAGTACGGATCTGCTTCCCAGCATGGAGCTGCCGTACGCCCTTGTTATGACTACATATGCCGGGGCCAGCCCAGAGGAAGTGGAGCGGGCCGTATCGGAGCCGGTGGAGCAGGCCATGGCCAGGATCAATAATGTAAAGGAGATCCAATCCATTTCCATCAACAATATGTCTATCGTTATGATGGAATTCAACGATGGAACGGATATGGCGTCTACAACTGTAGACATGCGGGAGAGCCTGGATATGGTTACCGCACAGTGGGCTGACGGAATCGGCAGTCCCACCATTATGAAACTGAACCCGGATATGATGCCCATTATGGTGGCCGCCCTTGATTATAAGGATAAAGATACGGCTGAGGTGACCAGGCTGGTAGAGCAGAATATCATACCGGAGCTGGAGAGCGTGAATGGTGTGGCGTCGGTAAATGAATCTGGTGCGGTTGCGAATCAGATCGACGTGATCATCCAGCAGGACAAAATTGATAAAGCCAATCAGAAGGTGAAGGATGCCATCGATGGCAAGCTGGAGGATGCAGAGGATAAATTAGATAAAAATAAGAAGAAGCTCGAGGATGGAAAGAACGAGCTGGATTCCCAGAAAAACAAGGCGGCAGATCAGATTGCCAAGGGGGAGACCAAGCTGAATCAGGCATCGGAGAAGATCCGGGACGGCCTCAAGGCCATTGACGAGCAGATTGCGAAGATCAAGGAGCAGCAGAAGACGCTGAATACATCTGCCAAGCAGGTGAAGAGCGGTCTTGCCACTATCGCTGCCAATAAGACAAAACTGGAGTCTACGATCAAGACGCTGACCAGTACGAAGGCCCAGCTGGAGACACTCCAGACTTCCTTGACGAAGATGAATCAGCAGATTGCCGCGCTGCAGGGACAGATCGACGCCCTCGGCAGCAGTGCACCGGAAACGCTGAAGACCTCTCTGGCGGCGCTTCAGGCACAGAAACAGGTTCTTCTCGGAAAATTGAAGGAGCAGGGTATCACAGAGGAAAATCTTGCCTCCAAGGTGAAGGAAGTAAACAGCGGCCTCACCTCGGCCCAGTCCGGTCTGACAGAGCTCCAGAAGCAGGAGAAGTCTCTGAAGGAGAACCAGAAGAAGGTTACTTCGGCACAGAAGAAAATCAAAGACGGCCTAAAACAGCTGAATTCTTCCAGAAAGCAGCTGGAAGAGGGGAAGATTTCTACAGAAGAGGGGCTGGAGCAGCTGAATAAGCAGAAGATTCTTTCCGGTATCCAGCTGAGTGTGGCGGAGGCGCAGCTCAACAGTGGTTCCGAGAAAATCAATGAAGCCCAGAGCCAGATGAAGGCCACAAAGAAGACAACAAAGGAAAATGCGGATCTCAATAAGATCATTACAAAGGAGATGGTGGAGAACATCCTTAAGGCGGAGAACTTTGATATGCCTTCCGGATATGTGACAGAGGAGGACGCCTCTTACCTGATCCGTGTGGGTGACAAGGTGGAATCGGCAGATGATATCCGGGATCTCGTGATCTGCGATATGGATATGGATGGTCTGGATCCCATAACGCTGGGGGATGTGGCGGATGTGGCGCAGACCAGCAATGAGGAAGATGTCTATACTGTTGTGGACGGAAATCCTGCTGTCCTTGTGACGCTGCAGAAGCAGTCGGGCTTTTCCACCGGAGACGTGACTGGCAGCCTGGAGGATAAACTGGATGAACTCGAGAAACAAAATGAGGGATTCCATTCCGCTATCCTGATGAATCAGGGCGTCTATATTGACCTGGTGGTGGACGCCGTGATCCAGAATCTTCTTGTGGGCGGCGCGCTGGCCATTATTATCCTGTTCCTCTTTTTGTGGGATATCCGGCCGACCATTATCGTGGCATGTTCGATTCCCCTCAGTGTAGTGGCCGCCATCGTGGCTATGTATTTCAGCGGTGTGACGCTGAACATCATATCCCTTTCCGGACTGGCGCTGGGAGTCGGTATGCTGGTGGATAACTCCGTCGTGGTGATCGAGAATATTTTCCGTCTCAGACAGAATGGACACTCGGTAAGGAAGGCGGCAGTAGAGGGGGCAAGACAGGTGGGAGGCGCCATTATCGCCTCTACCCTGACAACGGTCTGCGTATTTGCACCCATTATATTTACAGAAGGTATTACAAAAGAACTCTTTGTGGATCTTGCCCTGACACTGGCCTATACCCTGGGCGCCAGCCTGATCATTGCCCTGACTCTTGTGCCAGCCATGGCAGCCGGCATGATCCGTAAGACAAGATCCAGACAGGCCCGGTTCAGCCATGGGATGCAGCGCATTTACGGCAGGCTGCTGGCAACGGCTCTTCACTGGAAACCGGTGGTACTCATAGCCTCAGTGGTATTTCTGGGCCTCTTTGCCGCCCTTGCGGTGAAAAACGGTATGTCCATGATGCCGGAGATGGAGAGCACACAGATGACGGTAAGCCTCACGACGGATGAGGATAAGGATCTGGCGCAGACAAAGGAGATATCCAATCAGGCAATGGGAAAGATACTGGAGATCCCCGATGTGGAGACCGTGGGGGCTTATACGGGATCCGGCTCTTCCATGTCCATGCTGACAGGAGGAGGAAGTGGAAATTCGGTGACGATGTATGTGCTGCTGAAAGAGGAGGAAAGGGAATTCACCAATGAGGAGGTGGCGCAGCGCATTAAGGACAGCACGAAGGACATAGACTGTGAACTCAGCGTCAATGCCTCGGCGATGGATATGAGCGCCCTCATGGGGCAGGGAGTCCGGATGAATATTAAGGGAAAGGATCTGGATAAGCTCCAGAGTATTTCGGAAGATGTAATGAAGAAACTGGAGACGGTAGACGGTCTGGAAAATATATCAAACGGACTGGAGGATGCCGGCCAGGAGTACCGCATTTCAGTGAACAAGGCGAAGGCTATGAAATATTCCCTGACAGTGGCGCAGGTGTATCAGCAGATCTACGGAAAGCTGTCAGAGGCGTCGTCCATTTCTACTGTCTCCACAGACACGGATGATCTCGGCGTGTACGTCACTTCTTCGGCAGATAAGGAAATGACCCGGAAGGATATTAAAAACATTAAGCTGGAGTATACCGACCAGAATACCCAGAAGAAAAAGAAGGTGAAGCTCAGTAAGATTGCTGAATTTAAAACGGCAGATTCGCCCAATTCTATTTACCGGGATGGGCAGATGAGATTTGTTACCGTGGCGGCGGGGATTCAGGACGGCTATATTGTATCCGACGTCAGTGCGGAAGTGAAGAAGGTCATGGCGGATTATAAAATACCTGACGGCTATAACGTGGAGTATGATGGAGAGGACGATTCCACCACGGAGGCAATGGGGCAGGTGCTTCTTATGATGCTGCTGGGGGTTGTCCTGATGTATCTGATCATGGTGGCGCAGTTCCAGTCGCTTCTTTCGCCCTTTATCATCCTGTTCACAATACCCCTTGCCTTTACCGGAGGTTTTCTTGGTCTGTGGATCACGGGCAGCGATGTCAGCGTTATTGCCATGATCGGTTTTGTGATGCTGGCGGGAATCATTGTAAACAATGGTATTGTGCTGGTGGATTATACCAATCAGCTCCGACGGGATGGCACAGAGAAGAGGGAGGCGATCATTGAGGCCGGAAGAACCCGGCTCCGCCCCATTCTGATGACGGCGGTGACGACAATCCTCGGCCTGATCCCCATGGCTGTGGGCACCAGTATGGGAACGGAGATGACAAGGCCCATGGCCATCGTAACCATTGGCGGACTTATTTATGGTACACTTCTCACCCTGTTTGTGGTACCATGTATCTACGACTTACTGAACCGCAAAAAAGATATCACAGAGAGGTCTATGGATGATTAGGAATGGAATACCCGGCAGCAGCAGGGAGCTGCCGGTTGGATTTATGGATTCGGGGCTGGGGGGACTGAGTGTTCTCCGGGAGGCCGTCCGGATCATGCCGGCGGAGGATTTTATTTATTATGGCGATTCGCTGAATGCCCCCTATGGAACGAAGGAGCAGGAGGTGATCCGGGAGCTTACCTTTGCGGTGGTTGAAAATCTTATGAAGCAGGGCATCAAAGGACTGGCTGTCGCCTGTAATACGGCGACCAGTGCTGCGGTGCGCCTGCTTCGCGGCATGTATCCGGAACTGCCCATTGTCGGGATCGAACCCGCTGTAAAGCCCGCTGTAGTATCCAGCCATGGCGGCCGGATTCTTGTAATGGCCACCCCCATGACCATCGCCCAGGAAAAATACCATGCGCTTTTGGAGCAGTACCGGGATCAGGCGGAGATTATTTCCGTTCCCTGCGGTGGTCTGATGGAGTTTGTGGAACAGGGTAAATTTGACGGAGAGCAGCTGGATACCTATTTTCGTGAGCATCTGATGCCATTTCTCACAGAGGATACCGAGACCATCGTTCTGGGCTGTACCCATTATCCGTTTCTGCGTCCGCAGCTCCGGGAATTTCTTGGAGAGAGGCCCATTCAGCTTATTGATGGCAGCTACGGGACTTCCATGGAGCTGAAACGGCGTCTGAAGGTGAAGGAGCTTTTGCGGGAGGAGGGACGGAAGGGGAAGGTTGTCATACAGAATTCCTCCGGCAGCCAGGCTATGATAGACCGGAGCTATGAGCTGCTGGCGATGCCGTTTTAGATTTCGGTTATTTTATCCGGCCCAGGCGCATAGTTTTCCTTGGGGGGATTATTATGCGCATTCAAAAAAGAAAGCTTCTCTATGTCCTTTTCTCTGTCCTGCTGTTTGTGGCTGTGGGCGCACTGTCCGGTTTCCTGAATGCCTCATTGGAGATCCGGGAACTGCCGGGGCTGTCCTCGGAAATGGGGCAAGAAAAATTCCGTCAGTTTGATGTGGCGGCAGAATATCTGTCTCGGCAGAACAGCTATGGACAGCTGGCAGAGGATTATCTTTATCATGACGGCAGCCTGAGTGGGAACAGCAGTCCTTGTCCCCGGTTTTCCTGGTATCATTTTCTTATTTCCGAGAGACAGAAACAGCCGTTTATCAAAGCCTTTGAGACAATATTATCCGACATCCAATGCTTTCCCGTCCAGAAGGATCCGGCGGGGAAGGCCTCGCTTGCTTTTGATGATTCCTGGGGCGGAGCGCGGTCCTTCGGCGGGGAGAGACATCATGAGGGCACCGATATTATGCCTTCCAATAAGGAACGGGGATATTTTGCCGTGGTCAGCGCCAGCGACGGTGTGGTAGAGAAGAAAGGATGGCTGAAGCTGGGCGGATACCGCCTGGGGATCCGGGCTCCCCACGGCGCTTACTTCTACTATGCCCATCTGGACCGCTATGCGGAGGGGGTGGAAGAGGGAACCCAGGTGAAGGCAGGACAGATCATCGGTTATATGGGAGATACCGGATACGGGGAAGAGGGCACCAGGGGGAAATTTGCTGTCCATCTGCATTTTGGCATCTATCTGACTGTGGATGGGGAAGAGGTCAGTGTGAACCCGTATCAGGTGCTGCGTTATGCAGCGCAGCGGCGGGTTCACATTGACGACGATGAGCAGCATTAAAAATATATTATTATCCAGGATAATATCAAAAGGATCAAAAAAGGCGGCAGTATAAGAGACAGCCAAAAGAATAGACTGCCGCCTTTTTTTTGATATCTTTTTCTGTTGTAAGAGATATCCAGTGCCAGCCATACAATAGTATACAATGAAAATTTCGCGATAAAGGGAAGTTCTGTCACAAAATTACTCCCCATCATAAACCATAACGTAATGCCGGTGTAGATCAGACATATTCCAAACAAGCTGTTCAATAGAACGGCGGTCATCCTTGAATACATTTCAGGCTCCTTTCTGCATTTTATGTCGTGCTGTCTATATTGTACTACACCCGCACTCCATGCGCCACTAAACATTATAATTGTTCTATGAGGGGTTAACTGTACTTCCTGCCTGACATGTAATCAAACATGCAGAGACTTTGAAAAAGAACGATGCCGCAGCCTTGCCGAGTGGGAACGACAGCTCTTTTACGATAGACCAGTCGTTCCCATACCAGAAATGTATTCCGCCGGTACAGTAATGCAAGAATTTTCGGACAAAGGATATTTATGCCTATTTGTAATAGGAATTTCCTGTTCATTGATAATTTTATAATCTTCAAGGCTTTGATATTCGCCTAAGCCGCTTGTATGATTCAGTAATTGACTGACGGTGATTTTTTCTCCATCGGCTGCATCGGGCAAATAAGTCGATATATTGGCAATTGAATCAATTTTTTTCTCTTCGACTAACTGCATAATACAGACAGCCGTAAATGACTTGCTGACCGAACCTTGATTCCTTTTAATTTTACACAACAAAAACATTATATAATTAGAGTGCTTGAAACGCAACGGTCAAAAATACTTGAAGATACCGCTTGTGACGCTGCCCCCATATCTCTTCGGGTGGCAAGGTAAGGCATGGAATAAAGTAATCTTCTTTCAGCTTGTACCAAATACTGTTAGTTTTATCTATACTTGTCTATATAAAAACCCTCTGTTAAAAACCCGAGTTTGACACTTTTGAAAATAAAAATTGGCTACAGACCCAGTAAGAATGAGGGCTGTAGCTATTTTCTCTTTGCAAACGATATGTGCTATTTTTTTACTTCTCCCGTTTTGGTACTTTTTATTATGCCCCGCATGGCTGATTTTGAGATAAATTCATAATCCGTATGAAAGCCGAATGCCTTGTGTAATGTTGTGCAGGCGGCTTTTTTGGTCAGTGGTATAAAAATTTATTTTTTTGTCCTAAAATATTGTTGTTTTGTCCCGATATGTGATATAATATAAAAAAGGTAATTGGAGGTGCGCTCTTGTGAAAAAACAAAGTATATTAAACTTGATAAAATATCATGTTGAAAAGAATGAGAATGCATTTAGAAATGAGGCAGTTGGCATAGCGAAATATTTTGATGCTATTGGTGATTATCAGCTGGCTGAATATATAATGGGGTTAATAGCAGAAACCAACTTGTATGTTCCGCAGGCTAGTGATTTTGAAAGTGAATTTTTAAAACAAATAGATATTAGAGAAATGCAACCATTGAATTTACCAGTAGCAATATCTAATGATATAAAAGGTATTATTAATGCAGTTAATCATAATATTGGGATAAATAAATTTTTACTTGAGGGACTGCCGGGTAGTGGAAAAACAGAAGCTGCGAAACATATAGCAAGGCTGCTTGGCAGAACATTATATTGTGTTGATTTTGAGCATTTAATTGATAGTAAACTAGGTCAAACTAATAAAAATATAGTCAGTGTTTTTGCTGAGATAAATATGATTCCATATTCAAATAAAGTTGTTATTTTATTCGATGAAATAGATGTGATTGCCTTGGATAGAGTTAATAGGAATGATGTGCGAGAAATGGGGCGGGTTACTTCAACTATATTGAGAGAGCTTGATAGATTGACTGATTTAAACAAGGAAATAGTAATTATTGCGACAACAAATTTGTATTCCAATTTTGATAAAGCTCTAATTAGACGTTTTGATGCAGTGATTAATTTTAATAAATATAGTAAAGAAGATTTATTGGAAGTCGCAGAGTATTATTTTGCATCTTTTATTAAAAGTTTTAAAGGCATTCCTAAAGATACTAGATTGTTTAAGAAGGTATTGAGGGTATCGTCTGATTTGCCTTACCCAGGAGAATTGAAGAATATTATAAAAACCTCTTTGGCATTCAGCGATGCAAATATAGAATATGATTATTTGAGAAGGCTTTATAATTATTTGATAGGTAATTTAGAAGAAACAGATATAGAACAACTTCATGCACAAGGATTTACAGTCAGAGAAATAGAAAAGCTCAAAGGAGAATCTAAAAGTACTGTATCCAGAAAATTAAGCAAGGGGGAAGAAATTAATGAATAATGTACTGGAATTAAAGGGAAAGAGATTTATTCAAGCCTCAAAAACTGGTAGTGGTGGCGGAGCATCCATGAATAGCAAAAAAATAGTAACAAGAGAGCAGTTACTTAGACTGATAAAAAGTATAAGTCAAATTAAAGAATTTTGGAAACAAGAAAAAAGACCCTTTGAGGGGATATTGATTAGTGTTCATTATAATAAAATAGTTGCAAAGAGTAATCGAATTGCAGGATTGTTTAAAGGAAAAGATTCTAATTATGCTATTGTGGGCGCAAAATTTAACAAAGAAAAAACGAAACATATTATTACGTACTTTCTTGATATGAAAGATTTGGATGAAAGTATAGAATTACTTTTAAAAACAAGTGATATAATTAAAGTAAAGTTTCAAAATGGAATAGATAAAGTTACTTTTGATGATAGAAAAAAAATAGATAAAATACCATTCTCTAGATTTTCGATAACAAAATCTACGTTTAAACAGGTAGTTGCAGATGTTTCATATATTGCAGATTTTGAGGTGGAAATGGCAACGCCCCAATTAAAACAAAGTATCATTACATTGTATAATACGCATACAGATACAAAAATGTTATTTAAAAATATTGGAATTGACATTTTAAAAAGTAGAATATTGGATAATCAGACAGTGTTTTTAGATGAAAACCAATTACAGATTTTATTTGAGAAAGCACCGTATCTTGTTTCTATGGCAACAGAGGATTTATCAGAATTATCTCCAGAAGACTTCATTCAGGAATATCAGCAAGGGACTCTGTATATGCCTTCGCCAACTATTGAGCCAACTGTTGGAGTAATTGATACGTTGTTTGACAAACGTGTCTATTTTGGCGAATGGGTAGAGTATCATGATATGGTTGATGATAATCTTCCTAAAAATCCAGATGATTATCGTCATGGTACAGCGGTGGATTCTATTATTGTAGATGGTGCAAGATTAAATCCTTGGCTTGATGACGGATGTGGCAGATTTAGGGTACGCCATTTTGGTGTCGCAATAGGTTCAAAATTTTCTTCTTTTACTATTACAAAACAGATAAAAGAGATTATTGCAAACAATAAAGATATAAAGGTTTGGAATATTTCGCTCGGAAGTAATCAAGAAGTGAATGACAATTTTATTTCTGCAGAGGCGGCTATATTAGATAAAATCCAATATGAAAATGATGTTATTTTTGTTGTTGCAGGGACGAATAAGCCTAGTGCTGATATCGAGAAAATAGGTTCGCCTGCTGATTCAATAAACAGTATGGTAGTTAATGCAGTAACCCAAAATGGTTTGTCAACTAAGTATGCAAGAAGAGGATTGGCGTTATCCTTTTTTGCAAAACCAGATGTTAGTTATTATGGTGGGAGTGAAGAAAAATATATTAAGGTTTGTGAACCATTAGGGGAAGCAAATGTTGCTGGTACTTCATTTGCAGCACCTTGGATTGCCCGAAAATTGTCTTACTTGATTGATATTTTAGGATTGAATAGAGAAGTTGCAAAAGCGATGATTATTGATGCTGCAAGAGACTGGAATGAAAAACCGACACCAGAAGAGGTTGCCTTATATGGACATGGTATAGTACCTATTAAAATTGATGATATTGTTCATACAAAAGAAGATGAAATTAAATTTCTGGTATATGATGTGAGTGAAAAATGGAATACATATAATTATTATTTTCCAGTTCCAATTAAAGATGACAAATACCCTTATATTGCAAGGGCAACGATGTGTTATTTTCCTATGTGTGATAGAACGCAAGGTGTCGATTATACAAATACAGAACTTAATTTACATTTTGGCAGAATCAATAATAAAGGGAAGATAGAGGATATTAAGGGCGATAAACAGAATCAGGATGTAATATTAGATAACGAAAGATATTTCCTTTTGGAGGGTGAAGCAAGAGAAAGATTTAGAAAATGGGATAATGTAAAATATATTGCAGAAAGACCAAAAAACAAAATGATGCCGAAGAAATCTTATGACAATAAAAATTGGGGAATGGAAATAAAAACAAATAACCGTTTAGATCCTAAAGATGGAATGGGGATTCGCTTTGGTGTTGTAGTTACATTGAAAGAAATTAATGGTGTCAATAGAATTGACGAATTTATAAAGAACTGTACTCTGAATGGTTGGTTAGTTAATAAAATTGATGTTCAGACAAGAGTTGATATTAATAAAAAGGTCAATGAGGATATTGAGTTCGAGTAAATGTAGTTGATATTCTCTAATAGACAAGAGTTTGAGTTAAAAACATAAATTAGACGGCATTTTGTGGGAAAGGGGATGCACGAACGGTATCAGTACTGTATAAATATTGCCAATATTTCTGCGGTTTTGTGAGGATATGTTCTAATTTGATACTCATGTGGAAACCATTGTACTTTTGTCCCACAAATCACCAGACAGTGTCATTAATGTGACGGTGGAATTTGGAGAAGGCGCGGGAAAAGTACCTTTAGATGCAATAGCAGAGCGGGCAAAGAAATATCAGCCGAAACCGAAAATTACATATAAAATGATACAGGAATATGTTGAGAAGAAATATGGATTTAAAGTACATACTGCGTATATTGCAGAGGTGAAAAGGTCTTTGGGATTGACGATGTATGATGCTCCTAATGCGGTAGAAGAATTAAAACATCCGAGGAAGCATCCACCGAAAGAGAAGGTAGAAGCGATAACGGATGCACTTAAATATTTTGAGGTAATTTAATGGATGAAAGGATTTATCAGATTGCAGAGCAGATAGTTGAAATACATCAAAAAGCCTATGAGGTTTATTTGCCGCTGGTTGAAGATGTGTGTAGCAGAACCGTGTCAGAGGCTGAATTATCACATTTGTTTGATTATCTACTGGACTTTGCATGTGATGAGAAAACATTGAGATTATACAAGAAAGTGTGCAGAAAATATTTATATGTATATCCAAAATGTATCAAATTTTATATTGAAGCGTATCGGGAGATGTGGGAAGATGAAAACAAATGACTATTTGGCAGAATATATCTAAGAGAAGTAACAGTTACAATGCTTGAGAAAGTTTGTAATATTATGAAAGGAGGAGCAATGGGAAAAATAATTAAGGATACAATTCATGCAAACGGGATAGATATTGGTATTTATACACAGGACTTTGAAAATGAATTGATTTCATTGACGGATATAGCTCGATATAAAAGTGATGACCCAACAGCGGTTATTCAAAACTGGATGAGAAACAGGGATGTGATAGAATTTCTGGGATTATGGGAAAGACTTCATAATCCAGATTTTAAACCCCTCGAATTCGAGGGGTTTAGAAAACAGGCAGGAGCAAACGCATTTACAATGTCACCAAAGAAGTGGATAGAAGCAACGAATGCTATTGGCATTGTTTCAAAAGCGGGACGTTATGGCGGAACATAAGCTCATAGTGATATTGCTATGTCTTTCGCAACTTGGATTTCGCCTGAGTTCCAGTTATATATTATGAAAGATTACAGGAGATTAAAGACAGACGAGAATAGTCGATTATCTTTGAACTGGAATTTGAATAGAGAAATTTCTAAATTGAATTACAGGATACATACTGATGCGATTACTAATTGACACCTGTACAGGTGGCTTATACTTATGCTAATGAAGCAGATATGCTGAATGTAGTCTTGTTTGGAAAAACAGCGAAACAATGGAAAGATGAAAATACGGCTGTGAAGGGAAATATGCGGGACGTGGCAACACTGAATCAATTACTGGTGCTTGCCAATTTGGAAAGTTATAATGCAGTTTTGATTAGTCAGGGAAAGAACCAAAAAGAGCGCATGGAATTGCTTCGGCAGTTGGCAGTGCAGCAATTGCAGACGTTGGAAGCAGTAAGTTTAAATAATTTACCGAAAATAGAAATGAAAGTACAGAAGTGATAAAAGACAAATATACGAGGAGAATATTGATATGAAAAATATACGAAAGTTTTCTGTTTTTATAAGCTCTACCTATGAAGACCTTAAAAAAGAAAGACAGGCATTGGTAGGTGTAGCACTTGAGAATAATTTTATTCCTGTAGGAATGGAGCAATTTCATGCTGCTCCGACAAGCCAATGGAATGTTATAACAAAGATGATTGATGAGTGCGATTTTTACCTTCTTGTTATTGGAGGGCGGTATGGATCAATGGATGAAGAAACTGATATAAGTTACACAGAGAAAGAATACAATTACGCAAAAACTAAGGGACTGCCAGTTCTTGTATTGATTAAGCAGCCTTCAGCTATTGCTGAAAGTGAAAAGGACACTGGAGACGACAAATATGATAAAATGAAAAGACTTGATGAGTTCAGAGAAAGGGTCAAAAATGATAAAAATACTGTTGATTTTTTCTCGGATTTAAACAGTTTAAAGTATGTGGCATCACCGACATTTAGGAATGCCATTAATTATGTTGATGATAATGCTGGATGGGTTCGATATCGAGATATAGTAGATGTAATCAATGAAGAGGCAGAAGGAAGGAATAAGGTTAATGCTGAACATGTAGAGTATCAACAGAAAATGTTAGAAGATGTAAAAGAGATGTTTTCTCAATTTGGCAGTAGAATCACTGAGTTAGAGAATAACCAGTTAACCTGGGAGGACATTCCCACAGCAACGAATGAAGATATCGATAAATTGTTTTCAGTTGAAAATGAGACATTAATTATTGGAAAAACAGAGGGAGATAAATCAGTTGTAGGTCAATATGATGTTGGCAACATTCCTGTGGAATCGGCGTTTCTGTTAGTATATGCAGCCGATGGTGATGGTCAAATCATAAAGATAAGGACACTTAGCGCACATACTCAAATTTTTACATCAGGTAAGCAGTTTATGGCTGATAATTCAAAAAGAGAATCAGCAAGATGGATAGAGGCGTTAGATCGACTTATAGAATGGGGATGGGTTAAAGCTGTAGGGTATAAAGGCGAAATATTTGAATTGACAGGAACCGGTTATAGTAAAGCAGATTGGTTGAAGGAGGGTATGGGAATTGATACTTCAAAAGACCCGCTTGATGAGTTAAAAGAATTTGAATGATACTATGATAATAAAAAATAAAGAGGAAAATAATAGACTTGTAGATAAGCTGGAATTAAGAAAAGGGTTTAAAATAAAGTGGCAAATTGGTAAAAGATTTTGTGGGAATCTGGTAATACCGTTGAGACTATTGTGTTGATACAAAAGAAAACCTCGTAGAAATCCTTTATTTTAGGCACTTTGCGAAGCATTTCACGTTTACTTCGGAGGGTGAAAAAATCCGAAATAAACACCTCAAAAACAAGCGGACAACAGGCTCTTAGAAATTGAATGGGATAGGCGTATCATTAGAGATAGTGGTACGCTTATTTTTTCGCTCATTTGCAGCTTTGAACATTCTACTATCCGTCTATATAATGAAATCAAAAAAGGATGGTGGACTTTATGAGAGAAAAGAAAAATCACTTGTATGTGGATAGTGGGGAACGGAGCATTTTGCTACATAGCCTTGTGGAACTGAAAAATCAGCTCATACAGCAGGGCAGATATACAGATTGTGTTGATGAACTTATTTTTAAGGTTATCCATGCACCTATAAAAAAAAGACGAATCCGTATTAAAACTGTTACAGGCTGATGCCAGTTATCAAAAAGACAGTAAGGATGAGGGATATGCGGAGGATGCCTTTAACCAGCTTGATTTGACCCAAAAGCAGAGGGAAGTTTGTCAACATCTTATAGATTGCAGGGAAAAGCAGGATTTTGAATACGGAACTCATGCGTATATTGCAGGGCTGATGGATGCGTTTCATATTATGGCGGTATTGTTCCCAGAAAAATGGGATACAGAGAGAATAAGGATAGCCTGTGTAACTTGTAAACTTTGTTTATTAAGTTTTCGGTGGCAATCATCGGACAAGCGAAATATCCTTTGATTGTTTCTGAGATGATTATAACAATTTGCGGGCGTTTTGCAAGCTTTTTGTTTAGAAAGATGGGGATGTTTCAGCATCCTCATTTTTTCGTTCTGTCTTGTTCCTTCTCGAATCCCAGCCATTTTGCCTCATAGGTATCCAGATAAAACCGGTTCCCATACTCGTTTTCCACATACCGGTCTTTTCTGTGATACCATCCCCGCAGTTCGTCTCTTAGTTTGGAATCCGGGGAAATCGGTTCTACCCACATTTCCTCTTTCGTAAGTATCTGCGCCCGTGTCAGTGGTGGTTCTGACAGGGTTTCCGGTACGGAAAAAACCGGTGGCGTTGTATAAAGGTCGCCTGCAGCAGAAAACGGAATGGTGTTTCCATCTGGTCGAACCAGATGTTTTTCAATCGAATTTACCAGCAGCCAGCCGTGATCCGGTGACCAGAGCGGTTGTTCATGTAAGACGGGCAGTGAGGCAGGGGACACTGGATTGGATGGAATGTTTTTATAGGCGCTGATGTGTCCCAGCAGGTAATCTGTAGATACCTCGTATACATCTGCCATCAGTTCCAGTTTTTCAATAGAAGGGGATTTCCGTCCGCCCTCCCATGCACTCAGGGTAGGCTGGGAGACACCGAGCAGTTTCATGGCATCGACTACTTTCAGGTGTTTCATTAATCTTGCATTTCTAAATTATCTGGGCATTTATTGAGCCTCCAATAGTATAAAATATTTCTCTCATTTCTGTATTTCCTATGAAATCTATTATATTTCCCTAGTCCCATAATATCAAGTG
Source organism: uncultured Clostridia bacterium (assembly GCA_948467395.1). Classification (GTDB taxonomy): domain Bacteria; phylum Bacillota; class Clostridia; order Lachnospirales; family Lachnospiraceae; genus Eubacterium_F. The sequence goes on from CAOKDX010000001.1 coordinate 275,663, forward strand.
AAAATTCAGTTTGAAAGTTTTCCTAAAAGTTTTGTGCTGAACAAAAACAGAAAATTTAGTTGTAAAACAGAATATCAGATCGTGTAGTGATAGTAAATACATGTAAGGAGGCACAGGCAATGGAGGCTTTAGAACAAAAACTTGACGACGATTACCTGTACCGTATGCGGGATGAGGTATTAAAGAAACTGGAAAAAAGTGCGGAGTTTCAGGAATTAAGCAGGGAACCGGAGAAAAGGGCAAAAATGTTGCTGCAGGGGAAAGATAACTAAGCGGGCATTATTAAAGAAAAGGGGGTATACTGTGAAAAATTGCATTGATATGCCAATTATTTCACAAAGTGAACAAAGTTCGCTTTGGCTATTTGTGCCGGGAACGTCACAAATAAACTTTTATCCGACAAGAGAAACTGTATTCGCAAACTGTGTTACAGTTTTTTCTCTTGCGGTTCCTCGAACAAAATACGTTCTCGGAATGGAGGATATCATGGAAACATTATCAGAGGAACTAATTCATAACAGGCTGGAGGAACCATTGGAAAACCGGCTTCAAAATGATCCGGACTACCAGGAGCAGCAAAAAAAGCTGTCAGAAACTTTGCGTAAGTATTGGGTGTATGTTAGAGTTTCTGGGGGAAGATGAGTCTGATGAGAGCATTACATATATTCTGGATAGGATGGATGATTCACCAGAGAAAAAGGCGAAGATGCTGTTGGGGGAGATACCAGTAAAGGTAGAATGATTGCATAGTGGGGAAGGGAAATTTTTAGCAGTAAAAGTATCTTATATGATGGATTTCGTTCTTTTATTGTCTTTCCGGAAACCAATGCTATAATGGTTTTAAGGTATCAGTTCTTTGCAGGAGCATCCGGACAGATGTACGGGTGTTGTTCGTGTCCAGTTCCGACTAACATGAATGCGCTGTGAACACGGAACAGCTGATGCCTTTTGTTATGCGTTTTTTTGTGGCAGGGGATTTTCTCGTTGTAAAACAGTCTGTCCGTTCGTGTAATCTTTGTAGAACCATAAAAAAGCGGAGGAGATGAGGAGATGCATAACCTGTTGAAAAATATGAGTATGGAGCGTCTGGGAAAACCATTAGAGGCCTTGCTGCAGCGTGACCGGCAGTTTGTGGAAAGCAGGGAACGTTATCACAGGCTGCTGGAATCGCTGAAGAAAGAATGGAAGGACGGCCAGGGAAGTGCTGAACCTGTCATGCGTCTGGATGATGCAGTGGGTGAATACAGCGGGCATTATGGGGAAATGGCATATGTTCTTGGTTTTCATGATGGACTGGAGATTGGGATAGAGCATGGAAGACAGTACGGGGAGGATTCTGATGTAAAAAAAGCTGGTATGGAGGCACAGACCGATTTGCCGTCAACAGATTAAATGGGGGCTGTGTCATTCTGACGTGACCAGATAATGCAGAAAAAAATAAAGGTGGAAGCAAAGGGGGTGTTTGTTTGAAGAAAAAGGATATGGCATTATTGATAGAAGCGGAGGATACGCTGGACGATATGGACAGGCTGTTGGAACGGTTTACCGGATATGGACACTCGGAAGGGGAGTTTATAAAGCTGGATAACAACTTTGAAGTGATTCATAATAATTCGCATAAATACTATTCTGAAAATTCCGAAGAAAAAATGCAGTTGTTTTTAAGCATTTTAATGTGTCGTGATAAGACAGCGGAAGAACGTGCAGATATTTTGATAAACGGAACGATCCGCATGAAATGGAAAGGACAAAAATGTTAATTTTTGCTTTATTACATAGGACAAATATGATAAAATTATTAAGAATCAATAAGGAAAAGTATTGGAGCGGCGAAAAAACAAAAAGATTCATAGTGAAAAGAGAGAAGGTGGCTTAGTGGTTAGTGTATTTGATATGATTCCAAATAATTTTTTTAATCCATTATCAAGTAATAGTAATTATAGGACTAATGCTGCTTTGCTCCAATTTATATATGAACAATATGATAATGAGATATCATACAGAATAAAGAGAAATATACTGCGAGATGAAATGGCATACTATATTTCGGAACACTCTGAAGAGTTTTTATCAGACAATGAGATATCTAATAAGAGTGTTCAAGATATATCAAGCGATTATTTGAGAAAATTTGCAAGTAAAGACGTAGGATGGCTGGAAGAGGAGTTTGATGAGACAACATTTGAAAAGTATATAGTTATAACAGAACAAGGAGTTATGTTGGCAGAATTACTAATGCGTTTAGAACGGCCCGAAAGGGAAGAACTCTCAAGTTATATGTATAATATTTATAATACTTTACTGAATCAGGAACAGTGGAATGGTGACCCATATGTAGGTGCGTTGAAAAACGTATATAAGAATGCAAAATCACTTTCAAAATCTCTTAAGAAAATGTCTACATATATTCGCAAAACAATCGAAAAGTTAATGAAAGAAATTTCATACGAGAGTTTAACAGAAAACATTATTGCTTATTGTGATGGAGATTTTATTAAGGAGTACGCCAGGCTTACGAAACCACAGAATAATATTCATATATATCGTGGTAAGATAATAACCATGTTAGAGCAGATGCAAAATGATGATGATATGTATGAACTAATTATAATTGGATGTGTTAATGAAGAAGATATTGAGGAATGGGAAGCCCGGGAAAAAACAGATTTAATGTTTGATACAATTAAGAAGTTTTTGAAGGCTGATTATTTGAGAATTATTGGAGATATAAAGCACAAACTAAATCTTTACATAATAATGGCATTGGGAAGATTAAGATATTTAAAAAATCATGAAGTTGATATGCGGGGACATGTTGAAAGAACATTGAAATATATGTTGGATGCGATGACGGAGGCGGGACTAAAAGAAGATTTACCGAATGAAATGAGAGAAATGATTCGATTAAATCAAAACAAATACATTGATGTACAATCAATTCGAATGCCTCGAAATAGAAAAAGAGTACGACGTCGTTCGGTGACCGAAATAGAAACTCTTACGGATGAGGATTTATATAACTTTAAAAAAGTATATGAAAAAGAGGCTAAAAATCCATATTCAAAAAAAATAACAAAGCAGTATTTAAAAACACTGCTTGGAAACAGGCATGAGTTGTTAAGTGATGAGGTTCCACTTGAAACAAGAGAAGATTTGTTAATGATTTTATCAGCAGTAGCATATGCAGAAGAAAATGGGTTTAAGATTGAAATAGAAGAAGGGTATTTTGAGACTGAGGAAATGGTTTTGAGGTCGTTTAGAATATTGGAGGCGTAATATGAATATTGTAGAAGCTTGGGATGATTTTACATCTTCGGACAAGTTAATGTTTCAAAACTGTTGCAGAAAAATTTTAAGAAGGACCTTTTTGGTTAGAGATAAGCGGGAAGACAGAAAACACTATTTTTTTGTTGTGAATCATATCGATGCTTTTTTAAATTATTTTTCTTTTATGGGATTTGAGGTTAAGTGTGTTAAGGATAATGGTGTTGTCATGCTTGACAATTGTTCAGAAATAGGGGATAAAGATAAATTGCAGTCAAACAGGCATCGTTTCACCAAAGAAGAGACAATAGTATTGTGTTGTCTGTGGTTGCTTTATGTGTCGAGAATCAAAGAAGGAACTTTGTCTTCCGTAATTGTTATTGGAGTGTCTGATTTGATTTACGAATTAGAAAAGTATGATGCCAGAGATATGGTAAACAAGACGGCTTTAGGCAACATTTTCAAAGTGTTTAAAAATTATAGTTTAATGGATGTTGATGGGAATGTCGGAGATATGGACTGTAAACTCATTTTGTATGCGTCCTTACAATTTGCTTTGGATACGGATGAATTTGAAAGATTTGTAAAAGAAGTTGTAGAGATTGTGTTGGATGAAAAAGATACTTTAGGGGAGGATATGGATGAGCAAACCGACGATATGGAATGAAAATAGCAGAAAAAGCGCAACAAAGCTGTTATTGGTTAATTGGTCACGATTTTCTAATGTCCCTATTGCCCTGGAAGGTTCTACTTTGTTTACAGGAGTTAATGGAAGCGGTAAGTCTACGATATTGGATGCAATGACTTACATGCTGACCGGTAACACTCAGTTTAATAAGGATGCATTAGACAGAGACAGAAATGTAGTTTCTTATGTTCGTGGAGATACGAAGAGTGAAGGAAAAAACAGATTTATTCGTGAAGGCGAAGTGACGTCTTACATTGCAATGGAATTTTGGGCGCCCTTAGAAAAACAATATCTGGTAGTTGGTGTATGTATCGAGTATGTTAATGAGACAAGTAATACGAAAAAATGGTTTGTTTTCAAAAATACTAGGATTGATGACTGTAAATTCTATACAGTAAAGGATAAAGAGGTGACGGTATATCCCCGCCATGAATTGACCGTAAAAGGAAAGAAAATTCCGGCGGGTGAATTTATGAATCGTGACAAGGGCACGGAACAAGTGTTGCGGGCATTAGGTCTTCGCTGTGGGGTTGAAAAGTACAGAGCTAAACTGGTGAAAATGATGGCTTTCAATCCGGAGAATAATATTGATAAATTTATTCAAGAATGTGTTTTGGATGAACACCCTATTCGTTCTATGAGTGATATTCGAGAACATCGTAATCACTATAATGATGCTAAAAAAGTATATGAAGAATTGGCAAATGGAAAGATACAGTTAGAGGTTGTGCAGGAAAAAATAGCAGATTATGAAGCTTCGGAGCGAAAATATGAGATAAGACGAATCCTTTTGTTATATCAGGAAATGAAATGGCATCAGGAACATAGAGTTCATTTGGAAGAAAAAATCAATGTCGATAGGGCGAGGTTACATCAATTACAGATACAGTTAGAGGATTTAACTGCGAAGAGAGATAGTGCGTTAAAAAGAAAAATAAATGCTGAAAAAAATGAACTGTTATGCGATATAGAAAAAACAACAGAGTCTTTAAAAAGCAGTGTTTCCGAGCTTGAAAGAGAAAAAGAGAGATATAAAATAAATTTGCAAGAATTGCAATTACTGGAAACAGGGCTTCAAAACATTATGGGCTGGCTTGAAACAGATGGTAAATTGACGGATAAAGAGGTTGCAGTGATTGAAGCGATTGCGGCCGATACCTTTAATGTTGATGAAAAGATTAAGGCATTTATAAAATTTAAAAAGATAGTTAATGAAAAGAGGGCAGGTTCTCAAACCGATAAAGTACATTTTTCCGATAGAATTAAGGAGATAAAACAAGAACTGGAAGAAATTCAAGAGAAAATATCAAGATTAGAATCCGATGTCCTTCCTTTTGGGAAAAAATATGAAGAGGCTAAACATGTAATAAAGTCAGAGCTCAAAAGGCTAAATATTAAAACGGATGTAAGATTGTTTGCAGAGCTGGTTCAGCAGGTTGATAAGGATTGGCAGTTAGCAATTGAGACGTTTTTAGGAAAAAAGAGGTTTGATATTATAGTAGAAGGGAAGTATTGTGAACAGGTAATGGAGATTGTTCATGAACGCCAGCTGAGAGATATTAAAATTGTAATTACTGACAAATTACCGGAAACAGATATTATACCAGGCTCCGCTGCTGCAATGCTTGATATTCCGAACGAATATGGAAGAAGATATGCAAATTATCTTCTTAATGGCATTCATTTGTGCAAAGATATTCAAGAATTACATCAATATCCAAAAGGAGGATTGATGATTGATGGTACATTGGCTAAGAGTTTTACGATGAGTTGCATGAATTTGCATAGAACTCAAATATTTATGGGACATGAGGCAATTAAGCTACAGCTCAAAAAAGCCAAAGCAGACAAGCTTGTTTTGGAGCAGGAAAAACAGAAGTTAAATGAGCATTTAGAGATATTAAGCAAATATATAGTCGATATGGAAGCAGTAAACTGGGATGAGGCAAGATATATATTTGATGCTCAAAAACTCATTGATGATAAAAAAACGGAAGTCCGAAACAAAAAAGAGGAATTGAAAAAAATAGAAAATACTCCGGGATTTGCCGCGGCATTCCAAGGAAGAGAAAAGGCGGATAAGGAGTATAGAGAAGCAGACGGTCAATATTCAGAAGTAAACAGTGACATTAAATTATGCGAAAAGTCTATTGAGGATAATAATTTTAAGTATGATGAATCGGAACAGCAGATTGATAAAGCAAAAAGAGAATATGATAATGCCATTTTACAAAGATTAGAATTGAGAAAAGAAATGGTAGAATTATATGATAAGCTACGCATTAAGAGTCAGAACGCACGCGTTATGACACAAAAGAATGTTGAGAATGTCCGCGGGGAGAAGGATAATGCTATTAGAATTTTGGAAAATGAACAACGTAAGTATTGGCATATTATAGGACAAAGTGACGAAAAATATGGCATTGGATATATTTCTTTGTTTAGAGAACAATATAGAGACATTGCCAATGTGAAAATTGAGGAAGCAAAACATAAATTAGAGGAACAGCAGCATGTACTGGAGAATGCTTTTATGACTGATTTTGTTGCAGAAATGAATGAAGCTGTTAAAGAAGCCAGGGAGGAGATTGATGAAATAAATAAAGCGCTTAAGTTCATTCCGTTTGGAAAAGATACATATCAATTTCAGATGCTGGAAAAGCCGGAAAGAATGTTATTTTTTAATTTGTGTAGAAAGCTTGAGAGTTATATGCATTCTATGGATGTATATCGTGCCATGAATCAGAATGATGAAGAAATGGAATACAACATAAGGCAATTCATGGATACTATACTGGAGGAGGAAAATGAAGAAGAATACACCGACTACCGAAAGTATTTCAAGTATGATATGCGTATATGGTCAAGACAGGATGGAGAGGAGATAGCTGCAGATTTATCAAAGAAACAGGGCTCAGCAAGCAATGGTGAAAAACAGACTCCATATTTTATTATTCTTGCAGCCAGTTTGCTGCAATGCTATCCTAAAAATGTGTCATGTGCCAGATTGGCATTTATTGACGAAGCGTTTTCGGCCCTCTCCAGGGAAAGAATTGAGCAAATGGTTAAGTTCTTTGAGGATAATAAATTTCAGGTAATTTATGCTGCTCCGCCGGAAAAAATTGATAGTATTGGTTCCTATATTAATTCAACGATAAGCTTGTGTATGAAAGGAAAATATACATGGGCGGTTGAAGGGTTGGTGAAATCAGATGAGTCTACAACTGAGTAAAATCCAAACAAAAGTTTTGAATATGCTATTAGACGTGTATGAAAAGAGCGCTACTTATAAAGGAAAAAATATCAGGAATCAAAGTTTTGCCATTAAGCCGGAAAAAATATTTGATAATTACAACGGAGATTATACAGACCAAGATGAAGTAGATTGTTTTAATAGGGAAATGCAAATTTTGATGGATTCTGATTATGTAATTTTAGATTATGTAAAGGGCATTCCGGTAATTTCTAAAATAAAACTTAATATCAATTCGCTAAATGAAATATATTTAGTATTGAAGCGGGAGGATATCACTGAAAAACGTAAACGGGAAATAGAAATGTATTCGCAATATATGGATATTCATTATATAATGGATGCGTTTTGCAGGAAACAGATGGAACGGCTTAATGCTTACAAGGACGCTAAGTATAAGTTTGATATTGCAATAAATATACTGAAATTATTAAAATATGTGCTTGGAAACAATCGAGATATTATGGAACGTGAATTATCAGTAGCAGTATTGGGGGATACAAAGCTCTTTGAAAAAAGTTATAAGTCACGTATTTGCAGTATAATTGAAGAGTACGGAGAGTTAGAATTAGATGTATCCTCTTTGGACAAAAAAGAAAGAGAGAAAGTAATTCTTGAGGAATATCAGGTTTTTTCAAATCCGTCTTATATTTTTTTGAAAGGACATGTAGAGATTCATTATATTGATGGGAGTTCTATTCGTGTAACACCAGATAATCCGTTCGCTATTTTATCAGAGGTAATTGCGCGGATAAAAATGATAAAAGTAAGTTCAAATCGAATCGTTACGGTTGAAAATCTTACGTCATATAACAGAATTAATGATAACGAATCAACGTTTATCTATTTAAGCGGATACCATAATACTGGAAAGCAGAGATTTTTAAAGAAGATAGCAGAAAATAATAGTGCTATTTCCTGGTTTCATTTCGGGGATATTGACCCTGATGGATATTTTATTTTAAAGAATTTAGCTGAAAAAACTGGAATCCCATTTGTTCCGTTGTATATGGATGTACAGCAGTTGATTAATTATAGGCAATATTGTAAACCGCTTGAAAAGAATGATATAGTAAAGGGAAAATCACTGTTAAAAATGCGTTTCTATGATGAAGTTATGGAATTTATGCTGGCAAATAACTGTAAATTGGAACAGGAAATTATTAGCTGGTTAAATGAAAGAAATTGATGTAATTACAGCATGCCAGTGTTTTTGATATTTTAACCATGAAGCTGTTATGTTTAGTCAACGTATGCAAATTCCTCCACTTTTTGATAGAGTGATTCTGCCGTTGAGAATTCATATAAGTTTGTACATTCATTTTTTAACGTGTTGAAATAACGCTCCGTTAGCGCATTATCATACGGATATCCATACGACAACGCGCCGATGCAAAAATACACGGACAGGATAAACATCAAACAGGAAGAGATGGCCGCCCTGATAGCGGAGAACGCAGAAATCGGCGCCTATACGCAGGAGTTTGCTGACTGCTACCGCAGGATCGCGGAGGAAATCAATGCCCTGAAAGAAGAACAGGTGGAGGCAGGGACTGACCCGCACGGATGGTAAACCTGTAGTGCGTTTTATCTTGATTACACTATTTTCCTACATCAAACCGGCGATTGATATCATGGTTCAATTTATCGCGCCAGTCCTCCGTATAGGTCTGAGTGCCCCGGAGGAGTTCGTCACAGAATGCCGCCACATCCCTGCCGGTTATGTCGAGAACATGTTTGCCGGCAGCGGCGCCTTCCTCGAAAAGGTCAATGAGGTCATAGTGGATCTTCATCATATCCAGGCCCGAGCCGGATGCAAACATCCACATATGCTTCTGGATCTTTCTGAATACATAAGCGTAGTCCTCGGGAAGTGCTTTTACCCGCTCCATCTGCTTCTTATATTCGCGTTTTTCCTTTACTATTTTGGGGATGTTCAGATAATTGTCAAAAAAGTTACCCATGGATCGTATCCTCCTTTAATTGTCTTAATTTTGAAGAGATAAAGTCCCATCTCGTCCAGAAGTTTTGTAATTCATCCTGTCCAGCCTGATTCAGAGTGAAAAACTTCCGGGGCGGGCCCATATCGGACGGTTTCTTTTCAATGTCTACCAGTTTATTCTTTTCCAGTCTCATCAGTATCGTGTAGGTTGTACCATCCACCACATCGGAGAAACCAAGGGCGTTCAGCTGTCTGGTAATTTCATAGCCATAGGTTTCACCGCGGCTGATGATCTCCAGAATACAGCCTTCCAGAACCCCTTTCAGCATTTCGGTAAGGTTTTCCAAATTCATTCCTCCTTATCCACGGTTATTTTGGTATTTAGTATTGCTAAATACTGCTATATAGTAACACAGAATAGTCAGGCTGTCAATATAGCCCGGCGGCGCCAATTTGAATCCTTTGTTAAACGAAAAAGAATGAGGATATAGTATTGATGTACAGAGCAAAAACAGCTTCGCTGCTTTTTGCTCGTACTTCCTCCGCTGCGCTTCGGAATGGAGGATTATATGTATTTGTAGTTGTACACATTTGCTATTTTATGATACAATAAACTGGATTTGAAAAAATGACGGGAACCATACGGATCAGACAGAGAAAGGGGCGGATGCGCAGAATGATTGACAAGGGAGAATTTGGCTATATCAGGAATCAGAAAAAGATCAATATGATCTGGCTGCTTGTGTTTATACTGATCGGGGTGGCAATCTTTATCTGTGGATACCTGCTGACGAAGACAAGGGCTAATATTTTTACAGTGATCGCCGTCCTGATGGTGCTTCCGGCGGCGAAACGCGTTGTGGCGCTGGTGGTAATGATGCCCCGTAGGGGTGTGGAGCGTGACCGGTACGATAAGATGTCCCAGGCAGCCGGGGAGGGGATCCTGTTTACCGATTATGTGTTTACCTCCACGGAGAAGATCATGCACCTGGACTTCCTGCTGATCAAGAATGGAAATGTACTGGGTGTCACGGCCCCGTCCAGACAGGATGTGGAATATATGAAGAAGTATCTGGCGGACAGCGTCCACAAGACGGCACCGGATTTTCATACCGCGGTGTTCGAAACCGATGAGCAGATGATCCGGCATCTGGATAAGCTGGCGCAGACAGAAGCGGATCCGGAAAGGACGGAGAAGGTCAGGGAATATATGCGTTCCCTGGCGGTATAGAAGGACGGCTATGAAAGAGCTTATCATTCAAAACAATGACAGCGGGCAGCGGCTGGACAAATATCTGCAGAAATATATGGGAGAGGCGCCGAGGGGATTCCTATACAAGATGCTGCGAAAGAAAAACATTAAGTTAAATGGCAGCCGGGCAGAGGGAAGAGAGATCCTGTCCACGGGAGACCGGGTGTCGCTGTATCTGTCGGAGGAGACGATAGAGAAGTTCCGCAAAGAGACGTCCCAGGTACGGTATCCGCAGGGGCAGCTGGATATTTTATATGAGGATGAAAATGTGGTTCTTCTGGACAAGCCGGCGGGAATGCTCTCCCAGAAGGCGAGACGGGAAGACGTCAGTCTGGTGGAATATCTTCTCGGATATCTTCAGTCCAGAGGGGAGTGGCAGCCAGGAGGTACTTTTACCCCGGGAATCTGCAACCGTCTTGACCGGAACACAAGCGGGATTGTCGTAGCCGGCAAAAGTCTCGCCGGACTTCAGAAGATGTCGGAGCTTCTGCGAGAACGAAGGGTGGACAAATATTATCTTGCGGTGGTGGAAGGGGTTATGAAGGAGCCGGAGATGATTCACGGTTTCCTCCGGAAGGATGAAAAGACGAATCAGGCGACAATATACGATGAGGCGGGAGAGGGGCGTTCTTATATTGAGACAGGATATGAGCCGCTGGCAGATAACGGGTCATATACCCTGCTCCGGGTGAAACTCATCACGGGCAAGACCCACCAGATCCGCAGCCATCTCGGCAGCATCGGCCATCCCCTGCTGGGGGATGTGAAATACGGCGGAGGGAAATACAGAGGGCTGCCCGGGTATCTGCTGCATTCCAGTGAGATACAGTTTCCAGAGCTTCCGGAACCATTCCGGCAGCTCAGCGGGAGATGTGTGAGGGCACCGCTTCCGCAGCAGTTTGAGAAAATAACGAGAGAATTGGAGGGATATCAATGAAAAAAGCAGTCATGTTATTTGCAGAAGGATATGAGACGGTGGAAGCCCTGATGGTGGTGGATCTTCTTCGGCGCGCCGGGGTGACAGTGACGATGGCGTCCATTACAGAGGAAGAGACAGTGACAAGCTCCCATGGAGTATGTGTGGGGATGGACGCCGTGCTCGGCGAGGTAGATCCTCTGTCCTATGATGCCATTATCCTGCCGGGCGGAATGCCGGGGACGTTAAATCTTGGCGGGAGCGATGCTGTGAAGAAAGCAGTCCTGGCCATGAATGACGCTGGTAAGATTGTGGCGGCCATTTGCGCGGCGCCGGGAGTTCTTGGCAAATACGGACTTCTGCAGGGAAGGAGGGCGTGCAGCTTTCCGGACCATGAGGTAAATCTTACTGGGGCTGAGGTGTCCCGCGAACCGGTTGTAGTAGATGGGAATATTGTGACGAGCAGAGGTTTGGGCACCGCCATGGAATTTGGACTGAAGCTGCTGGAGCTTCTGGTGAGCCCGGAAAAGAGAGATGAGATAAAAGACAAAATTGTCTATCAGCCGCTGGCCTGATCCGGCAGGACAGCCGGCGCTGACGGACGGAGGAGAGTGAGATGGGTACTTGGAATTCGCGGGGGCTGCGGGGCTCCTTTCTGGAAGAGATCATCAATATGACCAATGAGAAATACCGGATGCAGAGGCTGGCTCTGGTGCAAAAGGTGCCGACTCCCATCAAACCTCTTAAGATCGACAAGGAATCCCGCCATATCACACTGGCGTATTTCGATCAGAAAAGTACGGTGGATTATATCGGCGTCGTGCAGGGGATACCAGTCTGCTTTGATGCGAAGGAATGCGCCACGGAGACATTCGCCCTGGGAAGTAATGTGCACGAGCATCAGATGGCATTTATGTCTGACTTTGAGGGACAGGATGGCATAGCATTTCTTCTTATCTATTTCAAATCAAAAGAAAAATATATGTATCTGCCCTTCTCTGATCTGAGAAGATTCTGGGACCGGATGCAGTCCGGCGGCCCGAAAAATTTTAAACTGGCGGAGCTGGATCCATCTTTCGAGATCTCGACCTATTCGGGCACCTTCGTCCATTATCTTGAGCAGATACAGATGGACATGGACAGAAGATGATACCGCCTGGTTAGGAGAGGAACAAGCTGTGGAAAAAAGGGAAACGATCATAGAATTAAAAAACATCAGAAAAAATTATGACAGCGATGCGCCGGTCATAGATAATTTCAGCCTCCAGGTGAAGAAGGGGGAGTTTGTCACCCTGCTGGGGCCATCCGGCTGCGGTAAGACAACCCTGCTCCGGATGATTGGCGGATTCGAGCTGCCCACCTCCGGACGGATTCTTTTGAACGGGCAGGATATCAGTAAGCTGCCGCCCAATAAGAGACCGGTCAATACGGTCTTTCAGAAGTATGCGCTGTTTCCGTACCTGAATATATTTGAAAATATTGCCTTCGGCCTGAAGCTCAAGAAACTCCCCAAAGAAGACATTCAGGAGAAGGTGAGGCGGGTGCTGGAGATTGTGGATCTGGAGGGGTTTGAGAGACGAAAGGTCACCACCCTGTCCGGCGGACAGCAGCAGCGGATCGCCATTGCCCGCGCCATTGTCAATGAGCCGGAGATCCTTCTTCTGGATGAACCGCTGGGGGCCCTGGATTACAAAATGCGCAGGGAGATGCAGCTGGAGCTGAAACAGATGCATGAGGAGCTGGGGATCACTTTTATCTATGTCACCCATGATCAGGAGGAAGCCCTTACCATGTCGGACAAGATTGTTGTGATGGCCCATGGGAGGATCCAGCATGAGGGGACGCCGGAGGAGATTTACCAGAAGCCGAAGAATCCCTTTGTGGCAGATTTCATCGGTGAGAGCAATATCTTCAACGGTTTTATGACAGGAGAGAAAAAGGTGACAATCTGCGATTCGGAATTTGACTGTGTGGATGATTATCCGGTGGGGACGAAGGTGGATGCCGTGATACGCCCGGAGAATGTCACATTGACGGATGTCTCCCGGGGAAAGCTGCAGGGAGAGGTCATCTCTTCCGTGTTTAAGGGCACCTTTTATGAGGTTACGGTGCAGAGTGACAACTATGAGATCGTGGCCCAGAGCAGAGCATCCTTTTCCCGGGGGAAGAGGATGGGCGTTGACTTAAAGCCCTCCGTGATCCATATTATGCCTTATGATATGACGAAAAACCATTATACCGGCCAGATGGATGCAGAGTGGAGAATCCAGTTGACCGACGGCGTGCTGGAGCCGGATCTGTCCCGGCTGTATCCGGGGTCCCAGGTGGTGGACGGGGTACTGTATTCTGCAGAGGGAAGGGCATTGCATACAGAGGGGATACGGTTTGATATTTCCTTCGACTCCCAGGACGCCAGGCTCAGTGATGATCCCGACGCGGGGCTCGTAAAGGGAAGGATCGTCTCCATTATTTATAAGGGGGATCATTACAGCTATACCGTCCGAAGCAGGAACGATATGGATTATTATGTCAACGATGAATGGCTGTGGAATATTGGCGACTACGTCAGCGTGATCGTTCCGGAGGAGAAGATACACTATAAGAGGAAAGGATAATAGAAGGCCATGACTTTTGCAAGAAAGCAGCTGTGCATTCCCTATGCAGTTTTTCTCGTTCTATTTGTGATATTACCGCTCTCAGTTGTATTGTATTATGCCTTTACCAATGGGGAGGGGCAGTTTACCGTGGACAATTTTATGGCGTTTTTTACGAATTCCAGAACGACAGGAACTCTTGTTTACAGCATACTGATTGCCCTTGCCACCACAGCTGCCTGTCTGCTCTTAGCTTACCCGACTGCGTATATACTGGCCAGGGGACCGTTTTCCCATGGAGGGGCATTGCTGATGATAGTGGTGACGCCCATGTGGATCAATTTTACACTGCGGGTTACGGCGCTGAAGGAGATTCTCAGTGTCCTTGAGGGGAACCTTGCCTACTATCCCTTTCTTAATACGATTATCGGCATGACTTATGATTTTCTTCCCTTTATGATACTGCCCGTCTATACGTCCATTGTGAAAATGGATTCCCAGCTTCTGGAGGCGGCGGCGGATCTCGGGGCGACGGGATGGAAGATATTCTGGAAGGTTATGCTGCCGCTGTCCATGCCGGGGATCATCAGCGGGGTGACCATGGTATTTCTCCCGGCTATGACAAATTATGTCGTTCTGGATATGATGTATAACAGCACCTATATTATGGGAAGCCTGATCGGGAGCTATTTTAGCTCCTATGACTGGAACAATGGTTCGATGATATCATCCATCCTGTTGCTGCTGATTGTGCTCCTCTCATGGGTCAGTGGAAGATTCGGGGACAGCGAGAGTCAGAAGGGGGGGGCAGTCCTGTGAGGAAAAAAGTGTGTCAGAGCGTGTGGCTTCTTCTTATCCTAATCTTTTTGTACCTGCCGGTTCTGGTTCTCACAGTGTACAGCTTTACGGATTCTACCATGATCGGGGCGGTTCGGGGGTTCTCCCTGAAAAATTATGTGACGTTATTTACCACTCCGGAGCTGCGGGACATGATACGGGGCACCGTTGTCCTGGCCCTTGGCGTCTCGGTGGTATCGGTGATCCTTGGGACAATGGGAGCCGTCGGGGCCTTTTACAGCGGCCGCCGTCTGAGGGCGGGACTGGAATTTGCCAATCAGATTCCGGTGGTGAATGCGGATGTTGTCACTGGATTTTCTGTGTGTATCCTTCTCATTGTCTTTCTGGGAATGGACAAGGATACCTATGTGCCGCTGGTCATCGGACAGACAGCCCTGTGTACGCCCTTTGTCTATCTGTCTGTCATGCCGAGGCTCAGGCAGATGGATCCCTCTGTCTACGAGGCGGCGCTGGATCTTGGGTGCACGCCGGTTCAGGCGCTGCGGAGAGTTGTGCTCCGGGAGCTGGTGCCGGGTATGCTGTCGGGCTTTATGACTGCCGTCACCTTGTCGCTGGATGATTATTTTATTACCACGTATACGAAACCGGCGGTGTTTGATACCATCAGCACCTATGTGGTAAATGCCACAAAGGGGGCGCAGACCAGTATCAAGACGGCGCTCTGGGCGCTGTCGGCACTGATCTTCGCCGTGGTGGTTCTGGCAGTCGTTCTGATGAATGTGAGGCCGGGGAGTCGAAAGGAAGGTGCCATATGAGGGGAAGGGTGACGGAGAGGAGAAGGGATTTCCGCTGTATCGTATATCTGTTGTCCACCCTGCTGGCGGCCGGCCTGCTTTTCCTCACCGGCTGCGGGCAGGGTGAGGAGGGCACGGTGATACTCCGGGTGGCCAATTCAGAAGAATATATCGACGAGGGCGGCTGGGACGAGGAGGAGCGGATCCAGCTGGAAGACGGCACATCCATAATCGGCACAAGCTCCATGGTAGAAGATTTTGAACAATGGTATCGGGAGACGTATGGCGTGGAAGTGAGGGTGGAATACTCTGCCTATGGGACAAATGAGGAATTGTATAACCAGATGTCTCTCGGGAATACCTTTGATGTGGTGTGTCCCTCTGAGTATATGATCATGAAGTTAATGGGTGAGGGGAGGCTGCAGCCCTTCTCCGATGATTTTTTCGACCGGTCGGACAAACGGAATTATTATATCCGGGGACTGTCCCCGTATATTGAGGATATCTTCCATAAATTAAAGCAGGGGGATCAGGAGCTGAGCCGTTTCGGCGCCGGTTATATGTGGGGGGTAATGGGCATTGTCTACAATCCGGAGGAGGTCTCCCAGGAGGCGGTAAAGCACTGGGATATGCTGTTGGACCCCGCCTATTACAAGCAGATTACCATGAAGGACAGTGTGAGGGATTCTTATTTTGTGGCACTTGGCATCCTGCATGAAAAGGAACTTCTACAGCCCGGCCTTCTTCGGAGCAGGGACTATCCGGACACCATTTCCCGGTGGCTGAATGACACCGGGCAGGAGACGGTGGATAAGGTGGAGGGGATTCTCTCCGACATGAGGGAGAATGCTTATTCTCTGGAGACGGACAGCGGCAAGGCGGATCTGGTCACAGGCAGGGTGGTGGCGAATATGCAGTGGTCCGGCGACGCTGTGTACTCGCTGGACCAGGCAGAGGAGGACGGCGTGCGTCTCGCCTACTCCGTCCCCGAAGAGTGCAGCAATCTCTGGTTTGACGGCTGGTGTATGATGCGGGACGGTCTGGAGCAGGATGGAAGAAAGCAGCAGGCAGCGCAGGCATGGATCAATTTCCTTTCCCGGCCGGACAATGTCATACGCAATATGTATTACATCGGCTATACGTCCGTGATAGCCGGCGGAGATAGTGACCTGGTCTACCAATACGCAGAGTATTGCTATGGGGCGGAGGAAGACAGCGGGGATACGGAGGAGTATCCCATGTCGTATTTTTTCGGAGACAACGGGGATCACATACTGGTGACAGACAGGGAACAGCTGGAGCGGCAGCTGTATGCCCAGTATCCGCCGGAAGAGGTTCTGCGGCGCAGCGCCGTGATGAATTGTTTTTCCGAAGAGGCAAATAAGAGGATATCCCAGATGTGGATCAATATCCGGTGCTTTGACTGGAAACAGCTCTGGTGAGGAGGCGACAGTGTGGAAGAGACAAAAAAATCAATCAGGGAATCCCTGATCGAGCAGGTCTATCAGGTGCGCCCGGAGCACCTGAACGGAGCGGGCCGGCTTTTTGGGGGAAAGCTGATGGAATGGATCGATGAGATCGCAGGTCTGGTGGGGATCCGTCACTCCAACGGCAATGTGATTACGGCGGCCGTGGATACTCTCCGGTTTATCCGGGGAGCCTTCCTTGGAGACCTTATCGTCCTGATCGGAAGGGTTACCTATGTGGGAAATACATCCATGGAGATCAGGGTGGATACCTATATCGAAGATTTTGAGGGCATGCGCCGTCCCATCAACAGGGCGTATCTCACTCTGGTGGGGGTCACGCCGGACGGGGCGCTGCGGCGCGTGCCGGGGATCCTGCTGGAGACGGAGGGAGAGAGGGCGGAGTGGCAGGCCGGTGAGAGGCGGAAGGAGCTGCGTGAGCAGAGGCGGAGAGAGGGGTATTAGGAATGAAAACAGTCCCGGACAGTCCCAGGATGGCGGACCGGGGAATTCGGAAAATCTTTGCCCTTATGAAAAATAAATACTAATATTTTACGGACAACGATTGACATATTAAACCAAAGCAATTATAATAATAAAAAACGACTGGCATAAAATAGCAGCCAGAGAACTTTCATTTTATGAAAATCAGGAGGAATGGGACAATGAAGAAGACAGTGATACGGTTTACTGCCCTGGCTCTGGCTGTCTGCCTCTTTACCGGATGCAGCATAGCGAATACGGCGGGTGGTGAATCAGAGGCAGATAGAAAGAATGTAAGCGGAGAAGCGGTGAGCGGGAGTGTGGCGGCAGAGGATGATGGGATACTGGCTGGCCGGAATCAGAACTTTCAGGAAAATAGTAACTGCCGCTATACTATAGCAGAAGATGACAGCTATATTGTCCAGTTTAACCGGGCAGGAAAACAGAAAAAGAAAATAAGAATAAGATTCGACATCGATGCAATTGAATGGGTTACGGATAAGTGGTTCTATTACGTAACGGACCGGGGAGATCTCTGGAGAATGCCTGTAAAAAAGACAGAAGAGGGGGAACAGCTTCTTACGGAGAAAAAAGAAAAGGTTTTGGAAGGATGCGGTGAGGTACAATATGCTACTGATCTCTATGTAATTGCAGATGTCTGGATCAATGAGATCCCGGTGCTGTGTAAATACAATTGCAGGACGGGAAAGAGGACGGAGCTGGTCACAGTAAAAGAAGAAGATGATGAAGCGCAGGTGCTCTGGGGATCCGGGTATTATCCCCTTATGTGGCAGGGAAAGCTGTTTTTTGAGAGAAGGGATAAACTGTGCCTTCTGAACCCGGAAGATGGCGAAGTCTCCCCGCTGCATACCTTTGGCAGCTCGGAGGGGGACTGGGAGGATACGTATATTCTGGATCATTTCGTGTTAAAAGGGGATGAACTCTATTATACAACGGTGGAGACAGAGAATCTGTACCGTTTGAACTGTTCTACGAAAAAGTCAGAATGTGTCATGGAAAGAAAAGAATGCCAAAAGGAAGTCCGGCGGCTGCTATATGAGGATATGGATATAGAAGATATTTGGTGCGAGCTTATGTGGCTGGATCAGGACCGGATTTACTTTGCATTTGACATATGCTGGACAGAGAAGGATAAAACAACAGGGAAGAAGTCTGCCTGTTATAAAGAGGAATTATTCAGCGCATCTGTCAGTGATCTGACGCAGCTTCGGCATGAGGATAAGCTGATGGATTATCTGGATAAGAAGAGTACGGTAAAAAAAGGCTCTGATGTGACGGCGAATGAAATTCTGGGCGGTTCGGATGGTGTTATCGCGGCCGAATATCATGTATACAAGCAAGAGAAGGTATGCGAGAGCCGATACGTGATCTACGATATTAGGACGGGGGAAATTAGGGAAACGGCAGGGAAAGACATGCTGGAAAACTATGAGGAATTATTGTATTGATTGTGGTTACGGGAGGTGCGGGATGCAGAAAAAATATAATATGCTGCTGACGGGGATGTTTTTGGCAGGGCTTGTTCTGCCCGGATGTACTGCCGGGAGTGGAGACAGTATATCCACCCGGGTGGCATCGCTGCCTGCCGTGGAGTCGGAAGAGAAAGAGGGAACAGAGATGTTCCGTTATGTATCAAGGGATTATTTTTATACCGATTTTGAGGGAGAATCCGTACTACAGACCGATGTAGAAGACGCCAATATGATCTGTCAGAGAGATCTGCGGGGAGGGCTGACAGATTCTTATCAGATGGGGGAGAATTTTTGGAGAATCTTCTATGTCGATGAGGACTGGCTGTATTATTCTGAGCTGACGGATCCCGCAGACTTGGACAGTGATGCGGAATCCCTGTATCGCGTCCCGCTGTCCCATAAGGACGGGAGGGAGATTCCGGATTTCTCCGGGAAAGAATATCTTTTTACGGAGCCAGCGGGGTTATCGCAGTCTGATTTTACAGAGAATTCGTTCTTACAATGGGATGGGGATACGCTTTATTATTGTGCAGGAGACGGTCTTGGGACATATAATATAAGATCCGGGGAACAGAAACGGTATTTGGTTCGTGATAGGGAGACAGACAGTATCAATGCGGCGGGGACAGGATATATGATTGCTGAGGGGGAGAAGCAGTGTGACGTCCTGACGGATTTAAAAACGGGAAAGAGCAAAGTATTAGAGACAGATAGGCACCCATGGCTTCGCTTGGGCAGAAAGTATTATTTCCGGTTTCCCTATACTCCTTTTGGTGCGGGAGATATTTTACTGGACCTGAACAGTGGTGAGACGATGGAGGTGATATCGAAGGAGGAGGGAGAGCGCGTGGCGGAAGAGGCGGGAGTGCCCTGGGATAAGGACTGGCTGGAACCGGGAGGCTGGGACGGTATGGATATCCGGTACATTGGCTGGCATAACCAACGCGTCTATGCCGAGATCCGTTATCCTTCTGCGGTGAAGGATAAGAAGGGCAAGAAGGTTTCCTTCTGGGATTCTGTCTGTGCCAGCCGGAATATGGATGAAGAGAGCGGCTGGACTGTGGAGAAAGAGATCACGGATCATGCCAGAAAAGAGATAAAAAAGTATTATAAACAGGTGGAAGAAGGAAGTTATAAGATAGAGAAGGATGAAGACGGTGAGATTCTGGAAGTTGAAGTGGATATAGGGGAGGGGATCGCCAATGGGATCTTTTATTTCTCAGGGCTGTACAAAAAGAAGGGAAGGATGGCGAAGGATATCTATGACCTGGAGAAGAGGGAACTCCGGGTGATCGGCAGGAACTCACCGGAGACCTTCTATCCCTTCTATGACAACAGCCATCGCATGTGGTACAATATGCATGGGTGGCAGGAAATCCGGACGCTTGCTCCCATCATGGGCCGGACGGAAGATCTCTGGGAGCAGGAGCAGAAGCGTAAGATTCCGTAACTTAAAAACGGAAAAACAGCGTTTTTCGCGAAATGTTTGTGCCGGCGGATCCGGCATGTTCGGAAGAGTGCAGCAAAGCCATCAGCATGTATGTTGATACAGAAATGAGGGAAAGTATGAAAAATAAATTCTTATTTAAGACAGTGGCACTGGTATTGACGGCCGGTCTGCTTGCCGGCTGCAGTATAGAGAATACGGCAGCCGGGACTCCGCAGACGGACAAAAGAAATACCAGCGGGGCGGCAGAAGATGACAGTATCGAATTCGCTGCCCCGAACAGGAGTTATCTGGAAAATAGTGATAACCGCTATAATACTGTGTTTAATAAAAAAACAGGCTATACCGAAGAACTTGTCCAGTACCGCCTGGACGGAACAAAGGTAAAGAGTTTTCCTTCGGATATCATGATGATAGAAGGCGATACAGAAGTAAATTGGGTGACTGATAACTGGATCTACTGTGTAACAACAGTAGAGGTAGAGGATCCGGTAGAAGGGTATGATGTTCTTTGGAGGATTCCTGTCAGAAAGACAGAGAAGGGAGACCGGCTGCTGACAGACCGGCAGGAAAAGCTTCTGAAGGCAGATATAATACAGATTGATTATGCCACCGATTCCTGGCTGATCATGGAAGTATGCCAGGATAACAGCGAATATGATCGCGCGGTATGCAAGTATGATATCCGGCCAGGAAAAATGACAGAATTGATTCCAGAGGAGGAAGATGCAGAGTGTCTGTGTCGAAAGGAGTATCCGTTCATGTGGAAGGAAGGCCTTTTTTATGAGGGATATGATAAGCTGTACTATCTGGAACTGGAGAATGGGCAGGTGTCTTCCCTTTACACATTTGATGGAGGTGAAGGGATAGAGGATGAGATACTGCTGGGCGATACCTTATATTTTCTTACAGAGAATGGCCTATTTCAGTGCAATTGTCCAACCCGGACGACGGAATGTGTGATTCCGGCAAAGAGATTTCAAAAAGCAGTCCGTTCTCTGAAACTGGGTGACATAGAAGAGATTGACTTGAGCGGTTTCTTTATGGAGCGGGACAAATTCTACTTTTCCTTAATGGTATGGTGGGGAGAAAGGGATCGTGATTCTAAGAAGATTCATGGATCTGAAGATATGTTATTCTGTGTTCCGAAAAATAATTTCCAGAAGCTTGAACGGGAAGAGAAACTGATGAACTATCTGGAAAAGAAAAATGAAAAGAGGTATATGAGTAATAATAACGAATATTTTACCCGGGGAGGATACATCGGCAGATGTGAAAAGGGGATGGTTGTTGCCTCTTATCCTACAAATAGAAATAATTTCAGATATGTGCTGTATGACCTGAAGACAGGGGAGATCAGGGATATGGCAGAGGATAAGCTTCCCAAAGAATATGAAGAGTGTGCAGATTAGAGAAGAGAGGGAGACGATGAAGAAAATATTTTTGATTTTCCGAACAGGGATTTTGCTGATCCTTGGCGCTGTGATCTTTACGGGATGCCATTTGGACAATACTGCCGGAGTGGTATCGGAGAACGGCTCCGCCGCAGTGAGTGGGGCAGCAGCAGGGAAGGATAGTGCAGAAGAGGAGAAAGCAACGGCATCCCGGCAGGTCGGGAGTCCCCGTGCCAATGACCGAAATGCCTATGTGCAGGCCCGTTTCGGAGATGCGTTGTTCCAAATGGACCGTGCGGAGGAGAAGGTACAAAAGACAATCGAGATGGAGATCGGATCAGTAGAGTGGGTTACAAATGAATGGATCTACTATTCCGTGTATGGAGACAGCGACAGGGAGGAGCTCTGGAGGGCGCCGATAGAACGGGAAAAGAAGGGGGATCAGGTAAAGATAAAGAAGAGGGAGAAGCTTTTTGTAATGGAGCAGTTGTGTGTTGATTATGTAACAGAGGATTATCTGCTGATGAGAGGATGGGAAGAGGGAGATGAAAATGTGGAGGAGACCCGTCTTTATAAATACGATCTGAAAAGCAAACATGCCGTAGAACAGATGGCCGATGATAAACTGGGAGCGGTAGTGGAAGTTTATACAGACGATTGTTCAGGGAACCCGATTGTGATGGATGGCGGGCTGTTCATAGAGACAGACAAGGGGCTTTTTTGTCTGGATCCGGAGAGCGGAAAGAGTGATGCCATATTTCCTTCCGGTAAGGAGGTTATCAACGATTACAAGCAGTCTGGCACCGTGCTTTATTTTCTGCTTGACAATGCATTCTATCAGTATGACAGTATCAGTAAAAAGGTGAGCTGCCTTATTTCAGAAGGGAGCTTTATCGATGAAGTAGACAAGTTGGAACGGGGCGCTCTTTCGATGATGGAAGTATATTGTTTCTATGTGGAACAGGAGAACATTTATTTTGAGGCAACAGTAGAATGGAAAAAAGGAAACTCTAATTCAAAAGAAGTAATATTATCAAATGAAGAGTTATTTTCTGTTCCGCGAGATCATTTTGACCAGATGCACCGGGAAGACAGATTGATGGACTATCTGGAACAGAAAGGAAAGTATGAGAAAGATACAGACGTGGGGCCTGATCTGATTTATTATGAACATACAGGTGGGATTTGTGATATACATGACGGATACATTTACGCGGACTATACAGAGAAGAATGGGAAAGAGAATGTAGTTGAGATCCGGTATGACCCTGCCACACAGAAGATCAAAAAAATGGAGGAAGTAGCTGACTGAAGGAGTACTCAAAATGGAACATCAAGGATTTAAAGTATTTTTTATGATGCTGGCAGTGATTTTTCTCTATGGCTGTGCAAATGCACCGGCTTCCAGTACAGGAACCTATACTGCCGGGGGGATCGTTGGTGAAAGTACAGTAAACGGCGGCGCGGCCAGTGGCAGATCAGTAAGCGGGGAAACCATAAGTGGAAATGCCATAACTGGGGAGGCTATAAGCGGAAGTATAGCATCCGTGAAAGAAGACGGATTTCAAAAGAATGGGAAGAGCCGATATGAAAATGATGATAACCGGTATAAAGAAAACGAAGAGTTTGACGGGCTGATACAATATCGGCTGGATGGGACAAAGGTCAGGGAAATCGAGCTGCGGATTGATTGCGTGCAGTGGGTTTCCAATGACTGGATCTATTACACCAGCTGGGATGAGGAATACCAGGATGCCCTCTATCGGATTCCCATTGAGAAAACAAAAAAAGGGGACCGCCTGCTGACAGACAGGAGAGAGAAAATATGGAAAGCATCAGGAATAGATATTTATTATGCCACATCTTCTTATCTGATCTTAGAGCAGGAAAGTGACGATGCGGAGCTTTATAAATACGATCTGAAGACAAAGAAGAAGACAAAGCTGATGGCGGGAGAAGAGGATGTGTCGCCCCTGAGCATGGCGGGACATTTTGTTGGCGACACTCAGGTTCCGGATTGTCAGGATCGCACTCTGATGCTGGATGGCGAGTTGTTTTTTGAAACATATAAAAATCTGTACCGCCTGGATCCTGAGACGGGGAAGATCGCGGCTGTGTGTGCCACCGGCGAGAAATATGTTGATTTTGCATTGTACCGCGGGGAGCTCTATTTGCTGCGGGATAATGAATTATATCATTTTGACAGGAAGAGTAAAAAAGCGGAAATTTTTATTTCGGAAGAGAGACTGATACATCAGCTGGGGAAACTGGAGTCGAAGGAAATTACGAAGCTGATCTCTGAGGAAATGGCTCTTGCCCGCGGCCGGATGTATCTTGTCTTTCGGCTGCAGTGGAGACAGGAGGAAAGGGAGACCGGAAGAGACGTACTGTATCAGAGGGATGGTCTGTTTAGCATGCAGATCACGGAACCCGGCAGGATCAGCCGGGAGGACGTGCTTATGGATTATCTGGATAAGAAGGGAAAGTATGAGACTACTGCATCCCGAGCGGGAGAGCTGCGTGCGGAACACACATGCAGCTTTGACGAATATACAGAGGGAACGGCGTGCTTTGAGTACTGTTATAAAAAGAAGGGAAAGGAGTACAGCCAGTATATTTTCTATGATCTCACGACAAAGGAGATAGAGGAGCGGGACGAAGATGAGCTCGTATCGGAATAAGGTTTATAGTAGACAACCGAAATGTGGTGTTGTAGAATAGAAACAAAAAAACCGGTAAAGGGAGGTAACTTTATGAGTATCAGAATTGGGATTTTAGGGTATGGAAATCTGGGCCGCGGCGTGGAATGTGCCATCCGGCAGAATGAAGATATGCAGCTGAAAGCAGTATTCACCCGGAGGGATCCGGCTTCCGTTTCCATTCTCACGGAGGGGGCCGCAGTTTGTCATGTGGATGACGCTCCTGGCTGGAAGGACAGGATTGATGTGCTGATACTTTGCGGCGGCAGCGCCACAGATCTTCCGGAGCAGACACCAGAATATGTAAAATATTTTAATGTGATCGACAGCTTTGATACACATGCAAAGATACCACAGCATTTTGAAAAGGTGGACGCGGCGGCCCGGGCGAATTCCCATGTGGGGATCATCTCGGTGGGCTGGGATCCTGGTATGTTTTCCCTGAACCGCCTGTATGGAAATGTGATTCTGCCGGAGGGAAACGATTATACCTTCTGGGGAAAGGGAGTGAGCCAGGGGCATTCCGACGCCCTTCGCCGGATCGAGGGAGTGAAAAATGCGAAGCAGTATACCATTCCGGTAGAAAGTGCCCTGGAGGCAGTGCGGTCTGGCAGCAATCCCGAGTTTACCACGAGAGAAAAGCATACGAGGGAATGCTTCGTCGTATTGGAAGAGGGAGCGGATGCGGCAAGGGTCGAGCAGGAGATAAAGACAATGCCGAATTACTTTGCCGATTATGATACCACGGTTCATTTTATCAGCGAAGAGGAGCTGCTGACCGAGCACAGCGGCATCCCCCACGGCGGCTTTGTTTTGAGAAGCGGCGTCACGGGACTGGACAAGGAGCATAAGCACCTGGTGGAATACCGCCTGAAGCTGGATTCCAATCCGGAATTTACCTCCAGTGTGCTGGCGGCTTATGCAAGGGCGGCGCATCGTCTGGCCGGGGAGGGACAGAGCGGATGTAAAACTGTTTTTGACATTGCCCCGGCATATCTGAGCCCGAAGAGCGGAGCGGAACTGAGAGCGGCACTGCTGTAAAACAAATAGAAACGCCCGGAACCATGACTCCCGGTTCCGGACGCTTCTTATCGTGCGAAAAAATCTGTTCTGGAGCCGTCTGGCTCCGGGTTATTTCACTGAGCCCAGATTACTTCATGGACTCCTCCTGCTTCTTGATCATCTGACGAACCATCTCGCCGCCGATAGAACCAGCCTCACGGGAAGTGAGGTCACCATTGTAACCCTCTTTCAGGTTCACACCGATCTCGTTGGCTACTTCCATTTTGAATCTGTTCATTGCTTCTTTAGCCTGGGGTACTTCCATTTTAGAAGAATTGTTTGTCATGATTTTTTACCTCCAAAATTTTTTCTTTTTCTATAGGAAAGATAAAGGAATGGGCAGGCTGCCGCATTCCTTTCTGATGTCTTCCCGGTGGATCCCGTGAATCCGTCGTACCGAAACGCTGGCGCCGTCTTCATTCGTTTATCTTGATACTATTGTATCCACAAAAGAAAAATTTATTTTGGAAAGTTATGGAAAGATAATTCTTCCCGATCCACATACAGGTTTCCGTTCTCTCTTGTATCCGTATACCATTTCGCCAGAGTCAGCCTGCCGCAGCATATTTCGATACAGGTCACACAGAGTGGATGAACGCAGCTTCCTGTGTTTATATAATGAGAGTCCGCATCGTCCGACAGCATCGGCCGATGGGTATGCCCTGTGATCAGGACGTGGTTCCGGTCCTCTGCCCAGGCATTCAGCTTTAGCTCTGATTTTCTTTTCTTTGTGTAATTTTTTGCGGCGCTGGTTGGATCCAGAACGCCCACCTGCTCCAGCGGCTTCCACAGATAGCGGACAAGAAAACGGTTTACCGGCCAGAGGGTAGAATTCAGGAGAGAGGACTGATGGCCATGGGTCAGATACAGGCTCTCTCCTGTCTGGTTATTTCTTAATATAATACCCGAATGGAACTGGATATCCGGGAAAAGGGGCTGATGCCGCTGGCTTGTTGTACAAAAGTATGATGCGCATTTCTTTCTGGAAAAGGAATGATATTTTTTTACAATATCATGATTGCCGTATATCATATAGAGTCTTTTTTCACGATAAAAGACCGACAGCTCGCGGAAAATATCACTGTGGACCTCCTTGATCTGCTCCATATTACGGTTTTCCCAGAGCTCGTCACCATCTCCCAGCTCAATGTAGGTATATCCCTTCTTATAATAATGCCGGAGTGCCGCAAGATAAAGATACTGGTTCTTTAGGAAATTATCGTTGTGGGTGCCGTCCCCGCGGTGGCAGTCGCTGAACAGGATGTAGCGGTGGCTGCCTCCCAGGGGAAGGACAAGGGCATTTTCAAAAGATTTATCCAGACGATGGTGACAGCTCATGATCAGACCCTCCTACATTTTTTCTTTCTGCAGCATTTTTTTGACCTGCGTTTATACCGCCTCAGACGGAGCATACAGCGGAATGCAAACGGCAGATAATAGTATAGATACAGCAGTCTGTCATAGGTGCAGGTAAAGGGCCGCGTAACGAAGCGGTACAGCCAGCAGTAAAACCGGTTGAGGTGCTGAACAAAACAGCAGTATATCCTTTTCAGCAAACTCCAGCGCTCATGGGAGCAGCCGAAGGTGAAAGAAACGTCCGTGCTGCAGATGGAGAGGAAGATGGAGTCGGGATCATATCCCGCGGCCACCAGCCCTTCCACAAAAGCGTTGCGCATCCCGGTCTCCGGAAAGCAGAGATGAATTTTCATAAAGAGCTCTTCCGGATGGGAAAATACTCCCATGGAGAAGATGGTCTGCCACCAGTGCCTTCCTTTTTTGACTGCAGTCTCCCTGCCGTTCCGAAGGAGTTCCACGGAGATATCCAGATACTCGTGAGGATCGGCGGCAGAGAATATGGTAGATTTTCTTCGGGACGGCGGGATTATGCCGTCGGCGTGGTAAACGCCCAGTTCGCACCCGGTGTTGATCCCATACTGTCCTTTCCAGAATTCGATGAGCCATGTCTTTCCTTCATAATTAAAATAGACAGGCTGGCAGTCCATTACCATATTAAACAGCGGTGCAAATTTGTCATAGATGGCACCGTATCCAAACTTCTTCTGCCAGGCATCCGTCGTACTGGTGAAGATATCCTGGCTGACGTCATAACAGTAGCCGAGAGGCTCTGTCAGCTCGTTCAGCAGACAGCACTTTTCCTGGATTGTCATACAGCAGATCTTTCGTATGATCTTCCGTTTGCGGAAGTGGAAGAAGATAAGGAAAAAAAGGATAAATAGTAGAAAAAAGGTAAAAAAATAGTACATAGTTTTCTCCTATCTCAGAGGTTTCTTATCCTTAATGTATGAAAATTTTGTCGATTCGTGACTGATCAAGGCGGCGGGAAAAGGAGAACGTCTTATTAAATTCTGGTGTGGATCAATTATGAATGGGACGGGTAACGCTTTCATAGAATAGAAGAAAAAGGTGAAATCCATGGATCATTTCTATCCTTTTGTCAATTACCCGCTGACCTATCCTTTTCAGCGGATGGAACCATTTATTGATATACAGACAATGTATCTGCATCACGACAAGCATCTGCAGGCGTATGTGGATAATCTCAATGAGACGATGGGGCAGCACCCGGAATGGTGGAAGGTTTCTCTGGAGGAGATGCTTTCCGACCTGGACCGGGTTCCCGAAAGCTTTCGGACTTCCGTGCGGCACAATGGCGGAGGTGTCTACAACCATCAGTTTTTCTTTGCAGGACTCCGGAATCAGGGGGAGCAGCCGCAGGGGAAGCTGTTGGAGCAGATCCGGCGGCAGTACGGCTCTGACTCCGCATTTTTCCAGAAATGGAAGGAGGCAGCGCTCTCTGTCTTTGGTTCCGGATATGCGTGGCTGGTGGCAGACGAAGAGAAGCAGCTGCAGATTATTACTACGGCCAATCAGGACACCCCGCTGGAGAGGCATCTCGCTCCGCTGCTGGTTATCGATGTTTGGGAGCACGCCTATTATCTCAAACACAAAAATCTCCGGGGCAGCTATGTGGATGACTGGTGGCAGGTAGTGAACTGGGAACGGGCAGAGATTTTATATAGTGACAGCTGTAAATAGCGCCGGAGCAGAAGCGCTTATGCATAGGAGAATGGAGAATGGCACAAAATACATATTGAAAGAAGAAAAGGAGTGATTGATTTGCCCAGGGACTACTTGTCCGAATTTCTTCCAGATCTGGAAGAGTTCAGAGAGAAAACATTGAAGTTTCACAGAAAAGAGATGTCGGTAACAGAATACAAAGCATTTTCCGGTGGCTTTGGAAGCTATGCGGAGCGGGGAGGGGAGACCCATATGCTCCGGCTCCGGATGGCGGGAGGACAGATCACGAAGGAGCGCCTGCAATTTATCGTAGGGACCTGTGACAAATATCATGTGGAAAGACTGAAGCTTACCACCTGCCAGTCCATCCAGCTGCATCATTTACAGGCAGAGGATCTCTATGATATGATGGTGGCTGCCTGGAAGGCGGGCATGATCTCCCGGGGCGGCGGAGGCGATTTTCCGCGGAATGTTCTGGCGTCTCCGCTCTCGGGGGTACAGAGGGGTGAATATTTCGATGTGCTTCCCTATGCCCGGGCGGCGGGGGACTATATGATGGGATTTATCAAAGCAGTAAAATTTCCCCGCAAATTGAAAGTGGGCTTCTCCAATTCCCCGGCCAATGAGACCCATGTCACCTTCCGGGATCTTGGCTTCGCCGCCACCCCGGAAGGAACCTTTGATGTCTATGCCGCCGGAGGGCTGGGTATCAATCCAAAGCTGGGCGTCTGCGTGGCGGAGGGAATCGATCCAGGGAAGATCCTCTATTATATCAAGGCCATGGTGAATACCTTCACCACATATGGAAATTTTGAGAACCGGGCACGGGCCAGGACCCGTTATCTGCAGGACACACTGGGAGAAGAGGGACTTGTGAAAGCCTATCAGGAGAAATTAGGGGAGGTTATTGCCACGGAACAACTGGACGTCGATATTGCAGTGCCGGCCCTCTCAAAGACTGGATCGGATGCGGCGGTGGAGGACAAGCGTATCATTCCCCAGAAGCAAAAGGGGCTCTATGCGGTCTTCTATCAGCCGTTGGGCGGCAGTCTCACACCGGCAAAGGCCGAGGAATTATACCATCTGATAGAAGATATGGACGATGTGGAGATCCGCCTTACCCCGGATGAGGGGCTCTATGTGATCAACTGCAGCGCCGGAGAGGCGGGGCGGGTCCTTCAGGCGACGGCGGATGGCGCAGATACGTTATTTGAAACCTCGACAGCCTGCATCGGCAATTCCGTCTGCCAGGTGGGGCTTCGGGATTCCCAGGCGCTGCTGCGGGACTGCGTGGAGGCGGTCCGAAAGGAAAACTTCCCCGACGGCGTTCTTCCAAAGATTCATATTTCCGGCTGCCCCTCCTCCTGCGGGACGCATCAGACTGCCGGCATTGGACTGCGGGGCGCCGTCAAACAGACGGCGGATGGCCCGAAACCGGCCTTTGCCTTCTTTGTCGGCGGTTGCGACCGCCAGGGAGAAGAGATTCTCGCCGATACCGGGAAATCCATTGCCATAGAAGATATCCCCCGTTTTTTTGTAGAGCTGGGGAGAATGGTTTCTTCTGAAAATACGGTCTATGCGGATTGGATCGCATCCAATCAGGAACGGCTGGACCAACTGATCCAGAAATATACGGCGTAGGGGAACAGAAGGGAGCAGAACCGGAAAATTCCAGTTCTGCTCTTTGCAATTAGTAACAAATATATAAGTAAAGGATGTAGGAAGTCTCTATTTTATAACATAGGAAGGAAATTTTTTGGATGAGTTTTAAAAAAAGATAAAAAGTGATATAATTATAAAAAAATAATGGGGGGCTATGAAACGAGTTCACAATTTAATACATATTAGTAAGCCGCCGTATTCATGGTTTGGGTTTGATGAGTCTCTCTGACTTCATAAGCAGCATATTTATGGCTGAAATGATAGCCCAGCTTTTCGGCTAAAGCTGCGGAATACATATTCTGCGCATCCCAGCTTGGATATAATCCCTTTTCCAAACATTTTAAGATAAGCTTTGCCCCGCACGCGTATGCCAGGCCTTGCCTCCTGTACGCCTCTTTTGTGTCAATTTCTATCTCAATGCCTTCGTTATATCTGCTATAAGAAGAAGCACCGGCTGCTAATTCCCCGGCCTTATAAGCAACAACCCCCAATCCTTGTTTTTGGTAAGTATCATAATCTTTAAATTGTGATACCAAATCATTTGCCCATTTATTATTTTGACACAAAATATATTCCTGTTCTTCTAACAGCTTTAATTCATAGCCATCCGGTAACTCTAAAACTGCCCGCTCCAATTTACGCATATCAAAAATATCGCTTTCTTTTTTGAACGCATATCTTGTGACGGTCTTTGCGTTATCCCCATAATATAATTCAATTAACTCTGCCCATGCATCGTTTTGTGGAACCAATATCATAAAGTCCTGTTTTAAACGTTCTGGTTTAAATCGAACTAATTCTTCACTTGGTTTTCCGGCATAAAAAGCAAAATCTCCCAATATTGCCATCGCAGCATCATCTGTAGCATTTGTATGTATTTCTCCCATTACACCTTGTAAACAGGACCATATGATTGTCTCATCCCAGTTTCCAAATATATTTTTTACGTTATCGCTCTTCCAACTCATTATTGTATTGCCCTCTTTAAATCATTTAAAATTTTAAACTTATAGAATCGTCCGTTTCATGTTTAGATTATTACCATTATATTTTATACATATCTATATTGCAAACTTTTTTACGAGATTATTACAAATCGATGATAAGTAAAAAAATGACATTAGTAAAAAAGGCTTGAATAAATTCATTCGTGCCTATATAATATAGATGTTCATAAATAGAAAATGTCGAAAGGAGTTTATTATGAGCGAAAATACTTGTCTTGAAAAGCAGCCTCTGAATGATGAGATGCTGCAGAAAATGGACGCTTACTGGCGCGCTGCCAACTACCTGTCTGCCGGACAGCTGTATCTGTTGGACAACCCGCTTATGCGTACACCACTGACCATGGAACATATTAAGAAGAAAATTGTAGGCCACTGGGGAACCGTTCCGGGACAGAACTTTGTCTGGACACACTGTAACCGTGTGATCAAACGATATGATCTGGATATGATCTACATATCTGGTCCCGGTCATGGCGGCAATTTCCAGATCGCAAACACATATCTGGAGGGAACATACAGCGAAGTATATCCGAACATCAGCCAGGATGAAGAGGGTATGAAGAAGATGTTCAAGCAGTTCTCCTTCCCAAGCGGCGTGCCCAGCCACTGTGCACCGGAGACACCGGGTTCCATCAACGAGGGTGGTGAGCTCGGTTATTCTATCGCTCATGCATTTGGTGCCGTATTTGATAATCCGGAGCTGATCGCTGTAACAGTAGTCGGTGATGGTGAGTCGGAGACCGGACCTCTTGCCACTTCATGGCATTCTAATAAATTCCTGAATCCTGTCAATGACGGCGCCGTGCTGCCGATTCTTGATATGAATGGGTATAAGATCAGCAACCCGACTGTATTTGCACGACTTTCCCATGAGGAGGTAGAGCACTTCTTCCTGGGTTGTGGATGGGAACCGCATTTTGTCGAGGGTGACGATCCGATGACGATGCATAAGCGGATGGCTGAGACAATGGATACCTGTATCGAGAAGATTAAGGAAATCCAGAAAAATGCCCGGGATAACAATGATGCCACAAGACCGCTGTGGCCGATGATCGTACTGCGCACTCCGAAGGGATGGACAGGGCCGAAGGTAGTGGACGGGGATAAGATCGAGGGCTCCTTCCGTGCCCATCAGGTGCCGATGTCCATGGAGAAACCGGAGCATCTTGACCAGCTGAGAGAGTGGCTGGAGAGCTATAAGCCGGAAGAACTTTTCGATGAGACCGGCCGTCTTGTTCCCGAGATCGCAGAGCTGACCCCGAAAGGAAATTCCCGTATGGGATCCAATCCCCATGCGAACGGCGGCCTTCTTATGAAAGACCTGCGCCTCCCGGATTTCCGTGATTATGGCATTGAAGTACAGCCTGGCAAGACAAAGGCACAGGATATGATCGAACTGGGCGGATATATCCGCGATATCTTCAAGCTGAATAAAGAGAACAAAAATTTCCGTATCTTCGGACCAGATGAGTCTATGTCCAACCGTCTGTACCATGCCTTCGAGGAAGAGAACCGCGCATGGAATGCGGAGATGTACGATGACGATGACAAGCTGGCGCAGGATGGGCGTATTATGGATGGTATGCTTTCCGAGCATATGTGCGAGGGATGGTTAGAGGGATATCTTCTCACTGGCCGTCATGGTTTCTTCGCAAGCTATGAGGCATTTATCCGTATCGTTGACTCCATGGCAGCACAGCATGCAAAATGGCTGAAGGTGACGAACCAGCTTTCCTGGAGACAGCCGATCGCTTCCCTGAACTTTATCCTGACATCCAATGTATGGCAGCAGGATCACAACGGCTTTACCCATCAGGATCCGGGATTCTTAGATCATATTGCAAATAAAAAGGCGGATGTTGTCCGTATGTATCTGCCGCCGGATACAAACTGTCTGCTCTCCTGCTTTGACCACTGTATCAAGAGCAAGAACTATGTGAATGCCATTGTGGCTTCCAAGCATCCGAGCTGCCAGTGGCTCACCATGGAGCAGGCTGTAAAACATTGTACACAGGGTATCGGCGTTTGGGAGTGGGCAAGTAACGACCAGAATGAAGAGCCGGATCTTGTGATGGCATGCTGCGGTGATACACCGACATTGGAGACACTGGCTGCTACGACGATCCTCCGGGATGCGATGCCGGAGCTGAAGATCCGTGTTGTGAACGTTGTCGACCTGTTTAAACTGGAGTCTGACACAAAACATCCGCATGGTCTGAGTGACCGCGAATTTGATGCGATCTTTACAAAGGATACGCCGGTTATCTTTGCCTTCCACGGTTATCCGACCCTGATCCATGAGCTGACTCATGACCGCAACAATGCGAAGTTCTCCGTACATGGGTATCTGGAAGAGGGAACCATTACCACACCATTTGATATGCGTGTCCAGAACGAAATCGACCGCTTCAACCTTGTAAAGGATGCTATTATGCATCTTCCGCAGCTGGGCAATAAGGGATCTTACCTGATCCAGCAGATGAATGATAAGCTGGTTGAGCACAAACAGTACATTGCTGAGTACGGACAGGATCTTCCGGAGATCCGTGACTGGGTATGGCATGTATAAAGAAGGCTGAACCTTAGTAAGTATTATAAGGATATTTTTTGAAATATGACCCTATGCCGTTTTAGCAGGAATGGCATAGGGTTTTATATGTGTCAGGCAGATGTTCTTTGAAATCAAATTTTATATAGACTGCGTGAATAGTAAACATTGACCATATATATTAATACTGTGTTATTCTCTTCAGATCTGCACCGTATCTTCATATGAAATTCATAGCGGCATGTTATAATTGCCAATAGGAAGGAAGGATTGAGCAAAATGGTAAAAATATTGTTTCTGGAGGATGAACCGGCCATCCGGGAGGTTCTGACGGAATATATGAAGCTTCAGGGATATGAGGTGGTCTGTGCCGAAGATGGCGAAAGGGCGCTGGAGGCGCTTCGGGAGGATATGTTTGATATGGCTGTTCTGGATATCATGGTGCCCAGGGTCAGCGGACTGGAGGTGTTGTCGTGGATACAGGAAAAAAGGCCGGAGACTGCGGTAATCATGCTGACGGCACTGGAGGATGAACAGACACAGGTGCAGGCATTTAACTGTTATGCCGATGATTATGTGATCAAGCCGGTTTCACCTATTATATTATTGAAGAGGATGGAGACGATACTGCGAAGGGTGCGCCGGGAGGCGCCGCGGGAGATGGGGCTTGTGATTCACCGAGAGGCCTATCAGGCATTCTATAACGGTGTCTCGCTGGAGCTGACCCTGAGTGAATTTCTGCTGCTGCAGGCTCTGGCAGAGGAACCAAAGCGTGTCTTTACAAGGGAACAGCTGATCCTGCGGATCTTCAATGAGGACTATGTGGGCAATGACAGGATCATAGATGCCCATGTAAAGAACTTGAGGAAGAAGCTCCCGGAAAATGTTATTAAAACTGTCATTGGCGTGGGATATCAGTTTCAGGAAGGAGGAAATGGCTAATGGGGCTTTCAAGGAAAACATTTTTGTATAGCATGATCCTTGCTGGCGCGATGGTAATTCTTATCACCGGATATTTTGTTTTTATGCTGCCGTCCCTTTATGTAGATTATGTGATGGACAGCAATCTTGATTCTGCCGTCCGGGTGCAGAGGGGCTATATGGAACAGCGATCCTATCAGGAACTGCCAGTAAAAAATCCTTCCGCTGTCTTTTCCCTGGAGATTCCCAAAGAGGGGAACGAGCTGTATGTGGTGGGGAAATTTTTTCGGATGACAGCCACAGTCCGTGAAAAGGAACTTCAGGAGCTGTTGGATGAGCTGCGGCGCAGCGCTGGGCTGCAGGGAGGAGAGGGACGGAAGATACCGGCGGTTCTAAATCAAAGGGAAGTCCGTGAGGAATTAGCCGGGATATGGGAGAAGGCAGGCCGTTACTTTGCCAGCAGAAATCTTTTCTCGGAGGATTACCCTCTTCAATTCGAGGTGGAGGGAAAGGGGAAGGAGCAGTGGGACGTGTACCGGGAAGAATATGGCAGGCTGCACACGGAGCCGGACGGCATTTTTGTATATGAAACGGGTGTATCCGACGGGGATTATCAATATTCCATGTATTTTGCCTTTGGTCAGACAGAGGACGCCTTTATCCTTACAATCTTTCCCACTATGATGCCGCAGATGGAGGAGATCCTTCCTGTGGTGACAGACAGCATGCCGATGATCATTGCCGTAGTCTTTTTGTTTGTGCTGGCCGCATCAAGGTTTTTTGCAGCGCGGATTGTCCATCCTGTAATCCGGCTGGCGGGGTATGCGGAGAGTGCCAGAATATCCGGAAAATTTGAGGCGGATTCCTTCGCGCTGGACAGCAAGGATGAAATCGGGCAGCTGGGACAATCCCTCCGGGAGCTGTATGACCGGCTTCAGGAGAATTACGAGGAACTGGAACAGAAAAACCATGCTTTAGCAGAGGAGAACGAGAGAAAGGAAATATTTCTGAGAGCATCCTCCCATCAGCTGAAGACACCAGTCACAGCAGCATTGCTTCTGGTGGACGGAATGATCGGGGAGGTGGGGAAATACAGAAATGTAAAGGAGTATCTGCCAGAGGTCCGAAAACAGCTGCTGTCCATGCGGCGCATTGTGGAGGATATTCTATTTCTTAATTATCAGGCGGAGCATATGCACAAGGAAATGACGGATCTCAGGAAACTGGCGGAGGAGGCGGTGAAGGGATATAAGGTTCAGGCGGAGGCGGGGTCCCTGCAGTTCGAGCTGTCGGGAGAGGGCAGCGTCGTGACAGACCGGGAGATGATGCGGAAGATCCTGGATAATCTTTTCTCCAATGCGGTGCAGTATACACCGGCAGGGCAGAGGATTTGTGTGGAGATAAGCAGCTGTTTCCTGCAGGTGGTAAACGATGGAACCACGATAGACGATTCCCTGCTTCCCCATGTGTTCGATCCCTTTGTCAGCAGTGTGGAAAACCGCAGGGGCAAGGGCCTGGGATTATACGTGGCGTCATATTACAGCAGGGTGCTTGGATGCAGACTGGAATTGTACAACCAGGAGGACAGTGTGTGCGCGAGACTGTTCTTCGGGGAAATGGAAGGAGGGAAAGAACGATGTTGACGATCAGACAGCTGCAGGTGGAGTATGGCGGACAGACGGCATTGCGGATCACGCAGCCCGTCTCATTCCGGAAAGGGGACCGCATTGGGATCATCGGTTCCAACGGAGCCGGCAAGACCACGCTGGTGAAGGCCGTTCTTGGACTGCTTCCCTATAAGGGAAGCATTGTGACAGAGCTTCGGCAGGAACAGATGGCCGCCCACATGCAGTCCAATGCCTATGTGAACACGATGCCGGTGAAATATATTATGGAAATGGTGCTGGGCACCCGGCTGCGTCAGAATGATAAGCTAAAGCAGCTCATTGATTTCTTTGACTTTGGAGCGTGCCTGTCGAAGAAGTACTCCGCCCTGTCAGGCGGACAGAAACAGAAATTCACTATTATCATGGTAATGCTCCAGGAGGCCGAGCTGACCTTCTATGATGAGGTGACGTCTGGACTGGATTTCGAGACGAGACAGAGACTGATGGAGAAGCTGGTGGAGTGGTATACAGACAGGGCGGATACGCTGGTCATCGTGTCGCATTATTATGAGGAACTGGAGCTGCTGGCGGATAAGCTTCTTATTCTGGATCAGGGGAATGTCGTGGCCTATGGCTCCCGGGAGGAGCTTTTTCAGAAATATTGCGGCAACGCCATTGTTATAGTTGAGAACAGCAGAAGGAACAGGGAATTGACAGAAGAGTTCCCGGTACTGGAGGCGCCGGGCCACCTTCTTGCCCTGTCCTGCCGGGACGGGGAGATGGAAAAGAGAATTTTTTGCAGACTGGTGGAACACAATGTCAATTTCAAACGGAGCAATTCCGATATTGAGATTATGTCTATCAACGCGATACAAAGGTATTACAGGGAACAGGAGGGCAGCGCCATATGAAAAAAAAGAAATTCTGCGTTCAGATGATCTGGTATGAATTGAGGAACCTGAATGGCAATCTGATGTCACACTTCTTTGGCATTGTTTTTCCCAATCTTATGAGCTTACTTATATCAAAGGCGTCCTGTGCACAGGTTCCGGCGGAACTAAGGCCTCGGATCGTTACTTCCATAATGCTGAGCATGAGCCTGGTCATGCCCATGGCTACAATGTTTCTCGGATATGGCGCCCTGTATTCACAGGAGGTGGAGAAGGGGGTTCCCCTTCGGATGCATCTCTTTGGAATCAGGGAGAGCAGTCTGATGCTGGCAAAGATAGTGGCGCATTTTATCCTTCTTACGGTGGAGATACTGATCTTTGCTGTATTCCATATTCTTTTGATGGATGTACAGAAGCCGGCGGTGTCCTCTCTTGTATGCCTGCTGGTGTCGCTGTATGCGGTGGCGCTTGTATTTATGGTGCTGTCCCATGCCATTGCCAATATCTTCCGCCGGTTCAGTTATACCTTCGGGATCGAGATGTCCCTCTATTTTTCCTTGATGGTATTGACGGGAATGATGGGGGTCAGGACGGAGCAGCTGCCGAAGGTTTTGCAGCGGATGGCAGAGACGCTTCCCATGACGTATATCAGCAATGACTTTGTGGATTTCTGGCAGGGCGGTCCGTATAATTTTATGCCGTTTATCCAGGCGTTTGTCTTTATGGGAGCTGTCACCGGGGTGATACTGCTGTTTTCCATGTGGAAAAGCCGGCGGCGTCAATGATCCGGGGATTCATACGGCTTGGACAGATCAATAAGTTACCGTCTCTTCACCGGCTGGTGAGGAGACGGTAACTTTTATGTGAAAAACGGTAATATATCCGATTTTTTGCCTTGTTTCGGCTATTGTCATATGGTATACTTTTATTAGAATGGGTAGAAAAAGCAAGGAGTGAGGGTAAGGATGGGCAGAGTTTACGAAGGCAGGTGTCCGGAATGTGGTTATCACCAGGAGCTTTTTCTGGGCGGCGGCATGATGAGTGTGAATCTGGAGATAAGCTCCGGGGTACTGCCGGCGCATGAGCAGGAAATGATAAGGGGAATGCGGGATCGGAAGGAGATTGCCGGTTTTCATGTGGAGAACTATCTTGCTGAGTGCTCCAGCTGTCAGGAAATAACGGGGAAGACCCTGATTGAAGTTACGGATCAGCAGGAAACCCGTCATATTTTCGGAGAGTACTGTAGTTCCTGCGGCAAAAAGCTGGAGATTTACAGAGAGAATGAAAAGGCAGCGGTGACATGTCCCAGGTGCCGGCAGGGCATTCTGACATTGGAAGAATGCGGGCTTTGGGATTAAACATTTTGTACCGGATCTGACAACGGGGAAGATGCAATGCAGGGAAGCATGGTGCAAAGTGACTGCTCAACGGTGGCGTTGAGCTTATCAGGGAGGATAAAGAATGATCATATCGCATAATATACTGGCTATGAATGCCAGTAGAAATCTGGGTCTGACAGAGAAGGATCTGCTAAAGAGCACCCGCAGGCTGTCTTCCGGATACCGTATAACCATGGCGGCTGACGATGCGGCGGGACTGTCCATCAGTGAAAAGATGCGTGCGCAGATCCGTGGGCTGAAACGTGCTTCGGAAAATGCACAGGATGGAATCTCCCTGCTGCAGGTGGCCGACGGCGCACTGGGGGAGGTTCAGGCCATGCTGAACAGAATGCGGGAGTTGTCTGTTCAGGGTGCCAGTGACATCAATACGAAAGAGGACCGCGATGCCATACAGGCGGAGATTGATGAGCTGACAGAGGAGATTGACCATGTGGCAAAGACGACAGAGTTCAACAAAAAGATTCTGTTGGACGGTTCCTGGGCCGGTTCTGGGAGTTCCTCAGCAAAGCCGGTATATTTTATGATGGAACATGGAAAGGGCGGGATACGGCTTGAGAATTCCCTGGAAGCCCTGAATGGGGAAAAGGCTGGTGAGCGTGTTACGCTGCAGGAGGCCATGGAATCAGAGGGTTTGAACATTATCTATACAGAGATTGAAAATGATTTTGCCACCACACAGACAGCCAGTGGAAAGCCAACCGCCGCGGGGTATGATAATCTAAAGAAAACACTGGAGGAACAGATCGTTCCACAGGCGGTAAAATCTTTGCTGGCGGCATTTCCTGATACCTTTGATTATCTCAACAGCTCTTCCATCGGCATCGGACTCAAGCTTGTGAACCAGCCTGGCAGCGCCACGCTGGCGTCTGTGGGGATCGGCTTTCTGACCTACAGCGACGGCACGCTGGTGAAGGATCAGTTTTCCTATACATTAACTGTAAATATGGGTTATCTTGACATGGATGCCTCCGGCAATATTGCCTCCAACCCTGCTTCATCCAAGGGGCGGGAGGCACTGGAGACCACTATTGTCCACGAAATGATGCACGCCCTGATGGACGAAACGCTTACCAATGGCATGCTCGGGGTACAGGACGGCAAAAAGAATCCGGCATTCCGGTTTCCAGGCTGGTTTGTAGAGGGCATGGCCCAGACGGCGGCAGGCGGCTGCAGTCCCTATAATGACTGGGTCAATGGTGGTCTGGGCCTGACGGCAGGGAGCACGGAGGCGTCCATATCGGCGGCAGTAAAAAGCAGTGCCAATTCCCTCGCAAGCGGTTCCACGGCGTCCCAGTACGGCACGGGATACCTGGCATGTATGTACCTTGGCTTTCTGGCGTCGGGATCCGGTGCGGTTGATGAAAACAGCATTGCCGCCGGACTGGATAAAATAATGGATGAGATGAAAAATGGGAAGAGTCTGGATGATGTCATAAAGGAGCATACATCCTATGCCGGTGTTTCGGATTTTGAAAAGAATTTCGGAGACGGTGCGTCCAGTGCGTTCATCAAAGAGCTGGTGACAAAGGTGGGAGCGGGCAATGGCGGCCTTGTGGGCGGCAGCTTTGCCAATACGGATCTTCTGCCGGATACAGTTTATAACACAAATCTGTTTCATTTAAATACACAGAATGATACCGTGTTGAATACATATCCGCCAGGGGTAGACAAACTGACGGATGGCGGCAGCGGCGGAGGGACCAGGGGCGGTGGCAGCGGAGACGGTCTCTGGTTTCAGGTCGGTGCCAATGACGGTCAGGGAATCCGGGTCTATATTGACGATATGGGGGCGGACGCCCTGGGGATCCGGGGGTTGTCCGTGGCGGATCATGAGTCGGCGGGAGAATCCATGAATATACTGGATGATGCGCTGAAGGAGGTGTCGCGGCAGCGGTCGGTGATCGGAGCCAGCCACAACCGGCTGGAGTATACCGTTCGGAATGCAGACAACAGCGTGGAGAATCTTCAGGCTGCGGAGAGCCGGCTCCGGGATCTTGATATGGCAGAGGAAATGACGAAATACAGCAAATCTCAGATCCTGCTGCAGGCAGGCCAGTCCATGCTGGCCCAGGCGGCTCACGCGCCGGAAAATATTCTGCAGCTATTAGGGCGTGTCTGAAAACTCATTAACGACATGTCCACGGCTGATCAATATATTTTATCAGGGAGGATACTATGATTATTCAGCATAATATGGCGGCCCGGAATATACTGACTCAATATGGGATAACAAATGACAGGCTAAGGAAAGCGACGGAGAGACTTTC
This sequence comes from uncultured Clostridia bacterium, assembly GCA_948467395.1. GTDB lineage: Bacteria > Bacillota > Clostridia > Lachnospirales > Lachnospiraceae > Eubacterium_F. The sequence goes on from CAOKDX010000001.1 coordinate 316,549, forward strand.
CTCTGGCTATAAGGTAAACCGGGCGGCGGACAATGCCGCCGCCCTGGCCATCTCAGAGAAAAAGAGGGCTCAGATCCGGGGGCTGAGCCGGGCGGCGAAGAACGCACAGGATGGGATTAGTTTTGTACAGACCGGGGACGGGGCCATGAGCCAGATGGCAGCCATGCTCCACCGAATGCGGGAGCTTACCGTACAGGCGTTGAATGACGGCGTGTACCAGCCGGAGGATCAGGCGGCGATGCAGATGGAGTTTGACCAGCTGCAGGGTGAGATTGACCGGGTCAACGATCAGACGGAATTTAATAAGAAAATGGTGTTTGAGCACTACACAGAAGACTATTCAACGATTGAGGGAAACCGGGTATGGAGCCAGAGCCAGTACCACACGATAGACAGTACGAATTCATCCTTGACAGTAAATTATGTCACCGTGGCGGAGGACGGCACCGAGACGAAGAAACAGCTGACACTGACGATTCCGGAAGGCACATATACGACACAGGAGCTGATGGACGAGATGGATGATGTCGTCACGGCGTTGGGAGAACAGGCAGACGGTCTGTGTCTGGAATATACAGATAAACATACATGCAACATGGTACTGCAGAATGGGAAAGAGGTCAGGGATGTATCCGGCGGACTTTCCTATTTATTTTTTGATTCCTATGGGGGGAACAAGTCGGGTGCCCTCATTGGCACTACCGTTTTCTATCCGGGAAATCCGCTGATGGTGAAGGCGGGGAAAAACGATGAACTGCGTTTCCGTATCGATTATTTTGACGGCACCTCCCGGGACGTTTTTATTAAGGTGGCGGAGGACGGTTATACCCGGGGCGATATGATCCGGTATCTGAATCAATATACCTTTGCAGACGGAAAAACTCTTGCGGATTATGGGATGAAAGCCAGCGAATATGGCAGCGCATCCATTCAGCTGGGTGGTGAATCGGGAATTATCACCGGCCTCAAGGGGAATATGTTTGAGATTGATGAGGAACATTATGACTCCGTGTTCTACGATAATACAAAATATGGATCGGCCACCGAGGTTCCGGCGGTATTTACCGGTGCGGATGTGTTGAATGAGGCGGATCTGAACCATGCTAAATTCCAGATTGTCAGCGGACAAAACGATATGCTGAGCATCCGGGTGGATGGGGGAGCATTTGAAACGATCCAGCTGGATGCCGGAGACTACACGATGTCAGGCATGGTGGCAGAGCTTCAGAAGAAGCTGGATGCCAAAAATCTGGGAGTGACGGTATCCTCTCATCTGGTGAATGGAGTGATAACGCCAAATGGAAATAAGAATTATCGGTTTGCCGGCCTGACCCTCACCGGCAGTACTGTGGGGAAAGAGGGGAAGATAGAGTTTGATGTGCCTGGCAGCAGTGCCTACGAGACCCTCTTTGTCAAGCGCGAATATACCGATACCGGAGTGAATTCGGTGACGTCTGCCGGTGTGTGGAATTATACAAGCACAGTGCCCTCTGTCACTGGAGGCAGGGAATTTGACAGCTCGGTGGATTTTCCCCTGACTCTGAAGGGCGCCAGCAACAACAATTCCTTTACCCTGGAGGTGACAGAAGCGGGGCAGCCGGTGAAGAGACAGACAATTGCCATAGAGGGCACCTTTGGGGATCTGAGCGACCTTATCTCTGAGATCAATAATCAGATTGCCAAGACAGAATATAAAGATAAAATACTGGCCACCAGCTATGGCAGCCAGATCCGGCTCACCATACGGTCAGGCAATGACACCGTATCCAAAATCAATGTGGCAAAAAACAGCAGCGATGGATATAATGTATTGTTTGTCGGCGAGTCGATCGAGTGGCCCACGGTAAAGGATACGACACTGCTGCCGGTGAAGCCCGGTCCGGATGGAAAAATTGCATTTACCTCATCCAATAATAGGCTTATTGTGAATGTGGGAGGCTCAGACCGGATCGTGGTAATTCCCCCTGGCAGCTATACGCCGGAGAAGCTGGTGGAGCTTCTCAACGATAAGGACAGCGTGCTGAAGGGAAAGACGATAGTGGGGGAGAGCTCATACGGTTCATCGACCTATACCGGAAATACGGTGGGCAAATACGTATCCTCGGAGAGCGGAACGGAGAAGCCCTATCAAATTACCGGCGCCGACGGCACGGGGGGAAAGGTGGACGGCTCCACCCAGATCAAGGACGGAACACCTGCCTGGTGTCAGCTGGGAGGTACTCTTCCCGCTGTGACGAAGGTAGATGGCACAAACGACCGGTTTACGATAACGGTGAATGGGAAGGACTGCAATGTCACGCTGGGACACACGGATTATGACAGGATCAAGCTGGCGGAGGAGCTGCAGGCCAAGATAAATGCCCAGATGTCTGAGGCAAATAAGGTGAAGGTTACTGTGTTGGGAGGCCATCTGAGGTTTGAGACCGCAGCCATCGGCGAGGGCAGAACGATCACGGTGGGGAATTCCACCTTTCTGTCCAGTGTCAATACGAACAGGACGAAGGGGTATACCACTACCACATCCTTCTCCTCCTATACATTTCCTTTTACCCTGTCATCTGCCAATAATAAATTTACGATCAAAATAGACGGGGCGGCCACAACAGTAGATCTCGATACTACGAAGACATATAGCAGTCTGGATGATATCCAGACGGAATTAAATGCGAAACTGTTCCCCAAGGGAGTGGCAGTTACAAAATACAGCGGCGGTCTGAAATTCGAGAGGACCACAGCGGGGAAGGGAAGCGTCAGCCTGGATATAAACAGCAGCGGTTCGGCGGGAACCATCTTGTTTAAATCGCCGGGAATTGCCACCATGAGCCCGGTTACGGTACCGAAGGCAGATGCTGGAAAGCCGGGAACCGTGAAATATTCTGTCACTGTGGGGGGCAGCACCTATACCACAACTCTAACTAATACGTCTTCCACGGCGAAGAAATATACACCCGCGGAGCTGCAGGCGGAGTTAAATAAGGCGGTTTGGAAGAAGAGCGATACAGACCCGGGGAAAAGTCCTGCCGACCTGGGATTTTCTATCTCTACAGTGGGAACCGGCAGTATCCGCTTTACCACTGTGACAAGGGGGAGCGGAGAGACCATCACTGCAGGGGCAACATCAGGTCCCGTTGTTACGGTGACGCCTACCATCGATGCCAGTCTCACGAAGAATCCGGACGGAACGATCGGGATCGGACTGAAGTCCACCTCCTATTTCCGACCGGAGGCATATAATAAGGGAGCTGTTCTGCAGCCGCAGAAGGGACCTGTCACGGTGGCGGATCCGTGGCGGTATGTGCGGGACTTTGATACGAAGAAATGTACCCTGAATACCCGGCGGCCGGCTGCCATGCCCGGTTCCGTATCCATCACCGATGATAACAATAAACTGCATTTTACCTATAGATACCAGAACGGGACATGGAAGGATATTGATATTACCCTGGACAAGAAAACATATACCCGGGCCCAGCTGCAGCAGGAGCTTCAGTCAAAACTGGATGCCGCCATAGAAAAGGATCCCGGTAATCTCCATCCGGGTGAGGGGCTGAAGGTCACAGTGGGTGATCAGATCACCATGGAGTCAAAAAGAGAGGGACGGTATCATATACAGTCCCTCAGCGGGGGCTTTTACGAACGGATCATGATGGGAACGGAGATCCGTTCCAGGGATGAGAGGACGGCATACAATGCCGGGCGGCTCGTGGTGGACGATGTATATATTGCCGGACGCAAGGATATCAGGAATAAGAGCACCAAGATCGAGAAGGGAGAAAATGATGAACTGAATCTTGATATTACCATCAATGGCAATGTCACCACACTGAACATGATACTGGATCCGGGCACCTATGATCCGGACAGCCTGGTAAAGCAGATACAGGCCAGACTGGCAGAGCAGCTGAAAGCGGCAAATCTTCCAGAGGATATGGTTCAGGCCGGAATCGGCGTGTATGACAGCGGGGTTGAGGGAACAGATGATAAGAATTCCCTGTTCTTCTATCTGAACAAAAAGACGGTGACGGATCCCGGAACATATGCCATTGACGGTCTGAGCGGGAAGGCTCTTTTCAGCGTATTTTATAAGACGGACGGGGATCCCATCCCCGCCTATGTTACCGGTACGAAGGATATCTCCGGTGGTGTGGAGGTGAGGGACGGGGAAAATGAATTTTCCGTAGATGTTGATGGAAAGACCTTTACCTATCAGATCCCTACAGGAACCTATGACACGCCGGAGGAGTTGGTAGACGCACTAAACACCGTGATACAGGACGCCAATGACGATTCCTTTATAAAGGCGGGGCTGTCGGGGAATATGCTGAAGATAGCCTATACAAAGCTGGGAGAACATAAGATAGGCAATATACAGGGATCTGCGAAGATAGCCCTCTTTTATAAGTCCACCGGCCGTTATGGCGAAGAGGTGGACGAGTGGCTCCAGATTGGCGCCAACGACAAGCAGGGCACGAAGCTGGAGAGGTATAGCATGAGCACACTGAGCATGGGGATCAATTCTCTCTGTATCAGCAGGCCGAAATATGCCAATAAAGCCCTGGGCAGGATCGATGATGCGCTAAAATGGCTGAGCACTGTCCGGAGCCGGTACGGAGCATTGGAAAACCGCCTTGAATATGCGGTGAAGGTGGATAACATTGCAGCTGAGAATACCCAGAGCTCCGAATCCAGGGACAGGGATGCCGATATGGCGGCTGAGATGGTGGAGTATGCCAGGGGGAAAATCCTGCAGCATGCGGGAGAGAGTATGATGGCCCAGGCAAACCAGCATACCCAGTCCGTGCTTTCCCTGTTGAATTAGCCTGTTAAATTAGTTTTGCGGCGCCAATTTGACTTCGTGACAAATTGGCGCCGTTTTATTACATGGTAAATGATACCACAGCCTTAAAGAGATCGCCGTCAACACAGATGTTCAGCGTTCCGTTCATGGCCTCAGCCAGGCTTTTGGCGATGGACAGTCCGAGGCCGCTGCCCTCGGTGTTTCGTGAGGCGTCTCCCCGGACGAAACGTTCTGTCAGGTCTGTGCCAGAGAAATCCAGCGCATACCGGGATATATTCCGGAAGGAAATGCGGGCGGCATGATCCTCCGTTTCCAGATCGATATAGACTCTTGTTCCCGGCAGGGCATATTTGCATATATTGTTCATCAGATTGTCAAAGATCCGCCAGAGATGGCGGTTATCTGCCGGAATGACCACCGGGCGGCGGGGTTTTCGGATCACAAGTTCGAGACGGTGACCGGAAAGCTTTTCCTCAAATTCCCCCACTGCCTGGGTCAGGAGTATCTGGATGTCGCAGGGCTCCGTATTGATAACCAGATTGCCAGTGGAAGCCTTGGAGGCCTCCATCAGATCCTCGATCAGCTTCTTTAACCGGGCGGACTGGCGCTCCAGGACAGCCAGATATTCCGTTCTGTCGCTGTCGGAGATGCCCTCCTTCTGCAGGAGATCCACATAATTGATCAGTGAGGTGAGGGGGGTTTTAATATCATGGGACACATTGGTGATCAGCTCCGTTTTAAAACGCTCGCTTCTCAGGCGCTCTTCCAGGGCAATGGCCATCCCATCGCTGATCTGATTCAGATATTCCCCGTGTTTTTTTAATTCAGGAGGCATATGCCGGGTATCTACCCTGCTTTCCAGGTTTCCGGCTGCCAGCTGCCGGCTGACGTCCTGAAGCCGTTTCATCTGTACAAGAAGGAACAGTGCCAGTGGGAACTCCATTAGTTTCAGAAGCAGCCACAGGGTACAGAGGACTCCGGGATTTTCATAGAAATTCAGAAGGATCAACAGTTCCACAAAGCTGACGGCCCCCATCAGGATACTGCACCGGATCACCAGTGTGGTGTGCTGCAGACAGATCCGGAGGATTTGTTTAAAGACCCTTTGGATCCGGGAGTACACCTGGTGGCACAGGGTCGTCCTGCGAAGGATACCGGTCTCTGTCCGGACGCTGATATTCATCAGGAGGAAAACGATGGCCAGCATACCTCCCGCTGTCAGGAGCATGCCAAGGATACAGGCGAAACCAATAGAAATCCTGCCTTCCAGCAGAAGATCCAGCAGCTGGATCACAAGGGATCCGCAGGTTCCCGCCACGCCCAGATTGAAACAGAGATTCAGGATCAGTGGAGTTCTGTGCCGCCAGGTGATAACCGTCTGTTCGCTGCCGGCTTTGTTTTGAGTGTTGAAGCAGCAGAAGCCGGCCAGCGCCAATGTGACAAGTCCGAGAAAGATTGTCAGCAGAATGGCAGGATAGCGGAACCGGTAAAGAAAGGACAGCAGCTTATGCTGCTGGGTAAAAATATCGTTGCTTTCGGCATTTACCGGATTTTTTACGTTGGACACGATCCAGTACACCGATCCCGGATCCGGCTGGTCTGTCTCCGGGAGGCAGAGATGCTCATAATCGGATGACAGGCTTTCCAGCAGCTTCGGGGTGCGCCCAGGCGAGCTGATTTGACCCTGCACAAAGGCGGTACAGAGGCTGTTATGATCCGGGCTGGTGGCGTTAAAATTCTCGTATAAATAAGCTTCCTTTGATTTGAGAATGGCGGGATCAACGGTATCTGCATGTAGAATGCCAAACTCAAAATTGTCCGTGTGAAGGTAATGAGCCAGCTCCGTCTGGAGCGTCTTTTTATTTTCCGTAATGATAACGGAGTTGTTCCGCCGGGATATTTCTTCCAGCCGGGAAAAGATTTTGGCGGAATACCAGACCTGCATATTTCTGGTTTCCCTTGCTGCCACTGTGTCAAGCGGCAGTTCATACAGATCTGTGTTCAGGGTAAATATTGTAATGAGGAATCCTGCTGTGGCAGCGGTGCCGGTTAGCATGGTAAGCAGTACGGCGATGCACCGGGCGGTCAGGGATTTTTTCAGTTTATTCATTTCATTCCCTCCATTTTGTAGCCCCTTCCCCATACCGCTTTCAGGTAACGGGGATGCGCGGGGTCATATTCCAGCTTTTCCCGTAAGTGATGTATATGTACGGCAACGGTGTTCTCATTTCCCAGAGGATTGTCATTCCACACCTTCCGGTAAATTTCTTTCGGAGAGAAGACCTCGTCCGGGTGCTGCAGAAAGAACCGCAGGATATCATACTCAATCTTTGTCAGGGACACAGGATTTCCGTCCAGGAATACTTCCTTGGCCTTGTCATTCATGGAGATACCCCCCAGGGACAGAACATCGTTGCGCGTCTGTCCGCCGCCCAGCTGCATATACCGGCGCAGCTGGGATCTGACCCGGGCCTGCAGCTCCACCGGATTAAAGGGTTTCGTTATATAGTCATCTGCTCCCACAGTAAGGCCCAGAACCTTGTCCGTATCTTCGCTTTTGGCGGTAAGGAGAATGATAGGTACATTGCTGTACCTGCGAAGCTCTGTCATCGCTGTTATGCCATCCATCTCCGGCATCATTATATCCATCAGTACGAGATGGATCTCTTCCTGTTCCATAATGGCAAGGGCCTCTTTTCCGTTATACGCTTTGTAGATTTTGTATCCTTCTGCCTGAAGGTAGATTTCCAGTGCCGATACAATATCTTTTTCATCATCACATACAAGAATATGATACATTGTTTCCCTCCGGAGCCTTCCCCCGTTGGATGGGGGAATGTAATTACAAACACTATTATAGACAGCCGGGGGTTAAAATTCAACGAGGAAGTGGTTTAAGATTTGTTTAAATTTTCTTAAGTTTTAAAACAGTACTACTTGTCAAGAAGTAAAAAATATATTAAAATAAAAAAAGACTTTGGTGTTTTTTTTATTACCTGTAAAACGTGGAGGATTGAATGAGTAATTATTCTTTAATGGAAATCAATGAGAGATATGTTGATGTTCTTCGGGAAATTGGCAATATCGGCGCGGGAAATGCCACAACGGCCATTGCTTCGATGCTTTCCATCCGTGTCGATATGAATGTACCGAAAGTGGAATTGCTGGAGGTATCCAAGCTGGGAGCGTGTATCTGTCCGGAGGATGAGATTATCGTCGGCATTTTTCTGGAACTTCAGATGGATATCGAGGGCAGCATGATGTTTCTGATGAGGATGGATTCTGCCCATTATCTCGTGAACAAGCTGATGATGCGTGATGAATCCTACAAAGAGGAGTTTGATGAGATGGATCTGTCAGCATTGAAGGAAATCGGGAATATCATCGCCGGTTCGTATCTGTCGGCCTTGTCGGGCCTGACCAATCTGGCTATCTCTCCATCCATACCATATCTTGCTGTGGATATGGCGGCATCGCTGCTGAGTGTTCCGGCTATTGAATTTGGCCAGTACGGCGATCATGCGCTGCTGATTGAGACGGAGTTTGGGGATGATGTGATGATCAATGGTTATTTTATTCTTATGCCGGATCAGGGATCTTATGATAAAATATTAAAAGGATTAGGACTTGAGATGTAGAGGTATGGAAAATGAGCAAAAATATAATGGTAGGAATGGCAGACCTGAATGTTGGCAGGGCGCCGGATATATTGACGACAGTGGGGCTTGGTTCGTGTATCGGGCTGACGCTTTATGATCCCATCACCAAGGTTGGCGGACTGGTCCACTATATGCTGCCGGACAGCAAGGCAGTGTCAAACAACAGTAATATTGCGAAATTTGCAGATACCGGAGTGCAGGAGTTATTGAAACGGGTGACAATGGCGGGAGCTAACAGGGGACGTCTGGTTGCCAAGATAGCGGGCGGCGCGAAAATGTTCGCCGTCACCCAGGAATCCAATATAGGGAGCGTGGGAGAGAGGAATTCTTTTGCCGCCAAGCAGCTGCTGCACCAGTTGAATATCCGTCTGATTGCAGAGGACACGGGCCTGAATTTCGGGCGCACAGTGGAGCTGCACTGTGATACGGGGGATTTTTACATAAAAGCGGTGAAGAAACCGGTCAAGATCATATGAAGAACAAGCTGATGAGAGATATCTGCCAGGTGGCGGACAGGCATGTCAGGTCAGCAAACGTTGTTTTCGTTCTTATTCTGGCGGCTGTTCTTCTGGCACAGATGGTACTGGGCATCGGATGCCCGATTCATTTTATTACAGGAATCAACTGCCCCGGGTGTGGAATGTCCCGGGCGCTGTTTCGGGTTCTCCAGCTGGATTTTGCTGGAGCCTTTCTTTTTCACCCCCTCTGGTGGCTGCTGCCGGTATGGGCATTATTCTGGTTTTTTCGCGAAAGTACCCGGATATCCCGCAGGACATATGACGGGTTTCTCTGGTGCTTTGCCATACTGTTTCTGGCAGTATATCTGTTCCGGCTGCTGGACCCGGCCAATTCCCTTGTCCGTGCGGCGCCACGGGAGGGCCTGATCCTTCGGCTGATCACCAGAGTGTGGAACAGATAAAAAAACTCCCCGTTATCAGCGGCACAGCGCCGAAGATAACGGGGAGTTTTTTATTACCTGATGTACAATGAACCGGATAATGGTCTGTTATGCCGCTGCTGTTTTATTGATCTCATCCTGCATTAACGCATAGGCGATGATGTTGAGACCAAAGATGCTCAGGATAAGGTACAGAATCGCGTTATTGGATGCTGCACCGCCTCTTTTTTCAACCATTGCGGAAATCTTCTCGCCCTGTTTGTACGCCCAGTACATACCATAGATGTTACATGTCACGATTGTCAGTAACACTACCATTCCGCCGGATGTCCCTTCCTGTCCTGTCAGTTCCAGCGTCTCATCATTCAGCTTCATGAGCCAGTATAAACCATAGATGCCACAGGTGATGATTGAGAAAATAATACATTTTGGAATACTTCTTTCCATTGTTCTCTCTCCTTTTTCTTCTACTTTCTGGTCAGCGTATGACCTGATTTACTGTTAAATATAATATACTATTTGTCAGTATTTGTCAAGATTATCCTTGACATCCTCCTGTTCTCTGTGCTACAATACAGCACAAAGCAATGAAGGAACCGAATGTTTCTGCTGCTGACGCAGGACAGGGAGCGGTGTCGTGGACTGAAAGCGCCGCGGGGAGGCAGGGATACAGGAGAACATTCCGGAGCTGATAAGCTGAACAGCCGTTATGTGGCGGAAGGTAGGTTTATACGGCGGCCGCCGTTACTGGCACAATGAGTGGGGATACAACGGGGTATCCCAACGCGGGTGGTACCGCGGGTTTATTTGCATTTGATTTTCCCGTCCCAGAAAGAGCTGCAGGGCTTTTTCTGGGATTTTTTTCGTTCCGGGATTCCTGGCAGCTCAAAAAAGTTGACAGGAGGCAGGACATATGACGGAATATTTGACAGGCAGTACACAGAAGGCTGCACGGGAGCTATCGGAGATCCTGGCAGGCGGATACGAGGGCAGGGAGGTCTGCGTCAATGGAGCCATTCACAAGATCCGTGACATGGGAGACGTGGTGTTTATCATTTTGCGGAAACGGGAAGGGCTGGTTCAGACGGTATACGAGACGGGAATGACGGATATTCCCTTGAGAGAGTTGATGGAGGAGATGGCGGTAGAGGTAAGAGGGCTTGTGGTGCGGGAGGACAGGGCGCCGCACGGCTTTGAACTGCGGCTGCAGACCGTCAGGATCCTTTCCTGTCCGGCACAGGTCATGCCGGTGGCTGTCAACAAGTGGAACATGAATACCTCATTGGAGACCCGGCTTGATCTCCGGCCCCTGACTCTGCGGAATATAAGGGAACGTGCCAAATTCCGGATCCAGGAGGGAATCCTGCGGGGATTCCGGGGATTTCTCCATAACCAGGGCTTCACGGAGATCCATTCGCCGAAGATCGGAGCCCGGGGGGCGGAGGGCGGTGCGAACCTGTTCCGGCTGGATTATTTTCACAAGCATGCTGTTCTGGCACAGAGTCCGCAGTTCTACAAGCAGATGATGGCGGGGGTTTATGACCGGGTATTTGAGACTGCGCCGGTGTTCCGCGCCGAGAAGCACAATACGAAGAGGCATCTGAATGAATATACCTCGCTGGACTTTGAGATGAGCTACATCGACAGCTTTGAGGATATTATGGAGATGGAGACGGGATTTCTTCAGTATACCATGAAGCTTTTGGAGAAGGAGTATAAGAGGGAGCGGGAGCTTCTGGATGTGGTGCTTCCCAAAGTGGACCGGATCCCCCAGGTCCGGTTTGACCGGGCAAAGGAACTGGTGGCGGAGAAATATCACCGGAAGATCCGCAATCCCTTCGATCTGGAACCGGAGGAGGAGGCCCTGATCGGACGGTATTTCAAAGAGGAGATGGGGGCAGATTTTGTCTTTGTGACACACTATCCCTCGAAGAAACGTCCCTTTTACGCCATGGATGATCCGGAGAACCCGGCTTATACGCTGAGCTTCGATCTGCTTTTTCAGGGATTGGAGGTCACCACGGGGGGACAGCGTATCCACGATTACCAGATGCTGATGGATAAAATGGCGGACCGGGGTATGACGGATGAGGGAATGGAGCAGTATTTGATGATATTCCGGCATGGCATGCCCCCGCACGGCGGACTTGGCATCGGACTGGAACGGCTGACCATGAAGCTGCTGGGGGAAGAAAATGTAAGGGAGACGACGCTGTTCCCCAGGGACATTAACCGCCTGGAGCCATAAAAGGGCCGGGTAACAGGAAAAAAAGACTGGGAGGAAGCTATGGCAAATAAAATATCAGATGAAACAATCGAGTATGTGGGTATTCTGGCGAAGCTTGACCTGTCGTCGGAAGAGAGGGAACAGGCCAAAAGAGATATGGAAAAAATGCTGGATTACATTGACAAATTAAATGAGCTGGATACCGGGGGAGTGGAACCAATGTCCCATGTGTTTTCTATAAATAATGTGTTCCGCAGCGATGAGGTAGTGAACGGCGACGACAGGGACAATATGCTTTTGAATGCGCCGAAGAAGAAAGAGGGCACCTATATGGTGCCAAAGACATTTGACTAGGTAAGGAGGGCAGGGCTGTATGAGCTTAATGAGTTTGACTGCCGTGGAGCTGGGCAGGAGGATAAAGGAGGGGGAGGTGACGGCAGTGGATGCCGCCCGAGAGGCGCTGGCGCAGATCGGGGAAAAAGAGGACAGCATCCACAGCTTTGTTACGGTGAGGGAGGAAGGCGAGATTCTGGCGGATGCCGCCAGGGTGCAGAAGCAGATTGAAGAGGGGCTGGTTTCCGGTCCCCTTGCGGGGGTGCCGGCGGCGCTGAAGGATAATCTGTGTACGGAGGGTGTTCTTACTACATGCAGTTCGAGGATGCTTGCCGGCTTTAAGCCGGCTTACACAGCGGAGGCGGTGAGAAACCTGCAGCGGGCAGGCGTCGTGGTGATCGGCAAGACAAATATGGATGAGTTTGCCATGGGAAGTACGACAGAGACATCCGCCTTTGGCGTCACAAGAAATCCACACAACACAGAACATGTGCCCGGGGGCTCCTCCGGGGGCTCCTGTGCCGCGGTGGCAGCCGGGGAATGTTCCTTTGCGCTTGGTTCGGATACCGGGGGTTCGATCCGTCAGCCCAGCTCCTATTGCGGCGTCACGGGAATGAAGCCTACCTATGGCACAGTGTCCCGCTATGGTCTGATCGCCTACGGTTCATCCCTGGACCAGATCGGCCCCATCGGCAGGGATGTGACGGACTGCGCCGCCATACTGGAGGCGATCTCTTCGCATGATAGTAAGGACAGCACCAGCATACGGCGGGAGGACACGGATTTTACCACTGCCCTGACGGAGGATGTAAAGGGGATGCGCATCGGTATCCCAAGGGATTATTTTGGCCAGGGACTGGACAGTGAAGTGGCGGCAGCAGTGCTGGCAGCGGCAGGGGAGCTGGAGAGAGCGGGGGCGGAGCTGGAGGAATTTGACCTGAGTCTTGTGGAATACGCCATACCAGCTTATTACGTCATCGCCTGCGCGGAGGCCAGCTCTAACCTGTCCCGGTTCGACGGTGTAAAATACGGTTACCGCACGGAGGACTGCCAGGGACTGCATGATATGTATAAAAAAACCCGTTCGGAAGGGTTCGGACCAGAGGTAAAGCGGCGGATCATGCTGGGATCCTTTGTCCTCAGCAGCGGTTACTATGATGCCTATTACCTGAAAGCCCTGCGCACAAAGGCGCTGATCAAAAAGGCCTTTGACCGGGCCTTTGAAAAATATGATGTGATCCTGTCCCCGGCGGCGCCGTCCACAGCACCGAGGCTTGGGGAGAGCCTGGGGGATCCCATCCGGATGTATCTGGGGGATATCTATACGATATCGGTAAATCTGGCGGGACTTCCGGCAATCACCGTCCCGTGCGGCAGAGACCATGCCGGACTGCCCATCGGCCTGCAGCTGATAGGGGATTGCTTCAGGGAGAAAAATATTATTCGTGCGGCTTATACCTATGAACAGAGAAGGGGGTGCAGTAAATGAAGAAGCAGTATGAAACCGTGATTGGACTGGAGGTACATGTGGAGCTGGCCACGAAGACCAAAATATTCTGCGGCTGCTCCACTGCATTCGGGGGAGCGCCCAATACCCATACCTGTCCGGTGTGTACCGGCATGCCCGGGAGTCTGCCGGTTCTGAACAGACAGGTAGTGGAATATGCCATGGCGGTGGGGCTTGCCCTGAACTGTGACATCAACCGGTATTGTAAATTTGACCGGAAAAATTATTTCTACCCCGATAATCCTCAGAACTATCAGATCTCCCAGCTGTATCTTCCCATCTGCATCAACGGCAGCGTGGAGATTGAGACGGGGGCGGGCAGGAAGAAGGTGGGCATCCATGAGATCCATATGGAAGAGGATGCCGGAAAGCTCGTACACGATGACTGGGAGGACTGTTCCCTGGTGGATTACAACCGTTCCGGTGTGCCGCTGATCGAGATTGTATCCGAACCGGATATGAGGAGTGCCAAGGAGGTGATCGCCTATCTGGAAAAGCTCCGCATGACCATCCAGTATCTGGGAGCCTCAGACTGCAAGCTGAATGAGGGATCCATGCGGGCAGATGTCAATCTGTCGGTCCGGGAGGCGGGTTCTGATGAGTACGGAACCCGCACCGAGATGAAGAACCTGAATTCCTTTAAGGCCATTGCCAGGGTGATCGAGAATGAGAGGGAGCGCCAGATTGAGATTCTGGAGGAGGGCGGACGGGTGATTCAGGAGACCAGGCGCTGGGACGACAACAAAGAATATTCCTATGCCATGCGTTCCAAGGAGGACGCCCAGGATTATCGTTATTTCCCGGACCCGGATCTGCCCCCGGTGGTGATCTGTGAGGACTGGATTCGGGAAATTCAGGAGGCCCAGCCGGAATTTCAGGAAGAGAAGGCACAGCGGTATAAACGGGAATTTGATATACCGGATTACGATATTTCCATTATTACAGCCAGCAAGAGGATGGCAGATATTTTTGAGGAAGCCGTGGCCGTCTGCCACAATCCCAAGAAGGTATCTAACTGGCTGATGGGGGAGACGATGCGCCTGCTGAAGGAGAGAGAGATGGATCCGGAGGATCTTTCCATCCTTCCGGAAAATCTGGCGAAGCTGATCCAGCTGACGGACAGCGGAGTCATCAATTCCACTGTGGCTAAAGAAATTTTTGAGAAAATTTTCGAAGAAGATATTGACGTGGAGAAGTTTGTAGAGGATAATGGACTTGGGACTGTTAGTGATGAGGGGGCCCTGCGTGATATCATCGGAAAGGTAATGGAAGAAAATCCCCAGTCTGTGGCGGATTTCAGGGCCGGGAAGAAAAAGGCCATGGGATTTCTGGTGGGACAGACCATGAAGGCGATGCAGGGCAAGGCAGATCCCGGTATGGTAAATCAAATTTTACAGGAGCTGCTGAACTGATTTTGTCTGTACAGGGAGGCAGTGCCGAAAGAAAGAGAGGGGCTGCATATGATAGAGATGAGAAGAGAGAAGCGCTGGCCTGCGCAGCTGCATTTAGAAATTTCCTCCCTTTTTAAACAGGATAATGTAAAGGTGGAGAATATCAATGCGCCGATCGAGGTCATCGATGTATCCAAGGCCGGGATCGGTTTCAAGACAGAGAGCGTTCTGCCCACCGGTTATTATTTTAATGCCAGGCTGGAGCTGGGGGGAGACAGTGCGCTGAATTGTGTTGTGCGCATTCTCCGGCAGCAGGACAAAGGCGATTATTTTATTTATGGATGTGAGATCGTGGGGGCGGCGGCCATCATGGATTATGTTGTCAATGATTATGCTGCCACTCTGCAGTAAATGGGACAGAGAAGGCAATCCGGAGCATGGTAGGGTGATCCGGACTGCCTTTTATTATTAGTATAGTTCAACGTCGTCAGTTAAAACCCGCCGTTGAACTAAGAAAACGGAGGGTATTATGCAGGCTGAGATTACATGGCTGGACGATCCGGAGGTGTATCGGGTAAACCAGCTTCCGGCGCACAGCGATCATCGGTTTTATGCGGATGAAGAGGAGTGCCGGCAGGGAAATAGTTCCTTTAGCCAGTCGCTGAATGGCATGTGGCAGTTTTGCTTTTCCAAAAACGCCAGCGAGAGGCCGGTGGATTTTTACAGGGAGGACTATGACACGGCGTGGTTTGATGAAATCCGGGTTCCCGGGCATATTGAACTGGCGGGGTACGATAAGATCCAGTATATCAATGTAATGTATCCATGGGAAGGGCAGGATTACCGGAGACCGGCAGGGACGCCCGCGGCAGAGAACCAGAGGAAGGATCTCTTCAGCGGTGCCGTGTACAATCCGGTGGGCTCTTACCGGCGGATTTTTGATCTGCCGGAGAATATGAGAGGGAAACGGATTTCTCTTTTCTTTGAGGGAGTGGAGCAGGCGGTGTATGTGTGGCTCAACGGTATCTTTATCGGTTATGCGGAGGACAGCTTTACGCCGTCTGAATTTGACCTTACGGAGGCAGTCCGGGACACGGGGAATATACTGGCTGTGGAAGTACACAAACGCAGCACGGCGGCCTTTCTGGAGGATCAGGATTTCTTCCGGTTCTTTGGCATCTTCCGCAATGTATCACTGATCGCCAGACCGGATCTCCACCTGGAGGATCTCTGGATCCGTCCGCTTTACGAACCGGAGACGAGGAAGGGTGAGCTCCGGCTGCGGATGAAGTTTACCGGACAGACGGAAGGCGGCCGGGTGCAGGTAACGGTGAGGGACGCCGGAGGAAAGACGTATCTGAAGGAAACACTTCCGGTACAGGAAACGGCAGAGGCGGCCTGGCAGATGCCGGAGCCGGTGGAGCCGTGGGACAACCATAATCCCAGCCTGTATCATATGGAGCTTCTTCTGTACGGCGCAGGGGGAGAACGGATGGAGGTAATACCTTGGGAATTTGGTTTCCGCAGGATTGAGATCCGGGACAGGGTGATCCTTCTGAATGGCAGGAGAGTGGTGTTCTGCGGGGTGAACCGCCATGAGTGGAGCCCGGAGACGGGGCGCTGTATCGGGATGGAAGAGATGGAATGGGATATGGCGTGCATGAAGAGGAATGAGATGAATGCCGTCCGCACCTGCCACTATCCGGATCAGATTCCCTGGTATGACATGTGTGACAGAAATGGGATTTACATGATTGCAGAGACCAACCTTGAGACTCATGGCTCCTGGCAGAAATGGGGGAATATGGATGTCTCATGGAACCTGCCGGGCAGCTTCCCGGCGTGGCGGGAGGTGACCCTTGACCGCGCCCGGAGCAATTTTGAGGTATTCAAAAACCACACGGCGGTACTGATCTGGTCACTGGGAAACGAGTCCTATGTGGGGGATGTGCTGGAGGAGATGAACCGCCTGTACAAGGAGTGGGATCCCGACCGCCTCGTACATTATGAGAGTGTGATCTATAACCGTGCCTATGAGGATACGGTTTCTGATATTGAGTGCAGGATGTATGCGCCTCCGGGGGAGATCCGGAAATATCTCGATCACGATCCGAAGAAACCATTTGTCCTCAGTGAGTTTATGCACTGTATGGGAAACTCGGCCGGCGGGTTCCAGTCATATATGGAGCTGCTGGATGAGTACGAGATGTACCAGGGCGGATTTATATGGGATTTCATCGACCAGGCGCTGTATGTAACAGATCTGGCCACGGGACAAAAGGTTCTGCGCTACGGTGCGGATTTTGATGAGAGACCGGCGGATTACGAATTTTCCGGGGATGGCGTCGTCTTTGCAGACCGCCGGGAAAAGCCGGCATTACAGGAGGTGAGATATCTTTATGGAAAATACCGCTGACAGGCTTCAGATCATCTTTGGAGATGCGACGCTGGGGGTGAAGGGAGAGGGTTTCCGCTATATCTTTTCCTATGCCTCCGGGGGACTGGAATCCCTGCACGCCGGAGGGAAGGAATGGCTGTACCGGACCCCGAAGCCAACCTTCTGGCGGGCCGTGACAGACAATGACAGAGGGAATGAATTTCCACTGCGCTCTGGTATGTGGCTGTCTGCCGATATGTTTATCCGCACGGTGAAGAGACTGGTGCGGGTGGATGGAAGGGAGATCCCGCTTCCCATCGCCCCCGAGAATAACCAGTACGGGCAGGACTGTTTTGCAGAGGAGGTGGCAGTGACCTTTGTCTATGAGACCATTACCGTCCCGAGCACGATCGTTACCACAGCTTACCGGGTGGAAGCCGGCGGCAGGATACGGTGTGACGTCCACTATCAGGGAAGGCAGGGACTGCCGGAGCTGCCCGTGTTCGGCATGCGGTTTATTATGCCCACGGCGGCAGAGGGATACCGATACAAGGGGCTTTCCGGGGAGACCTATCCGGACCGCCGGGCAGGCGGCGTGGAAGGGATCTATGAGGTAAAGGGACTTCCGGTAACGCCGTATCTTGTGCCGCAGGAGTGCGGGATGCATGTGGAGACGGAATGGCTGGAGGTCTGCCGGAAGACAGAGCTGGATAACCGCAGGAAGGAATGGAGAGAAACCGGGCTCCGGTTCCGTATGGTGGACAGGCCCTTTGCGTTTTCCTGTCTCCCCTATACCGCGGAAGAACTGGAAAACGCCACCCATCAGGAGGAATTGCCGCCGGTGCGGCGGACCGTACTCTGCGTATTGGGAGCGGTGAGAGGCGTTGGCGGCATCGACAGCTGGGGGGCAGATGTGGAACGGGCTTACCGCATTAGCGGCGAAACGGATATCAGCTATTCATTTACCATAGAAATATGTTGAGGAAACGGGAGGAGATCATGGATAAGGACTATGGAAAGAAACTGGAGTCTTATGTGAGGAACATTCCGGATTTTCCGGAAGAGGGAATTATTTTTCGCGATATCACCACGGTGCTGCAGGACGCAGAGGGGCTGAGGCTTGCCATCGACGCCATGCTGGCGGAGTTAGAGGGCGTGGATTTTGATGTGGTAGTGGGAACGGAATCCAGGGGATTTATCTTTGGCGTTCCCATCGCCTACGCTCTCGGCAAACCATTTATCCCCTGCCGGAAGAAGGGGAAACTCCCCTGTGAGACGGTGGCGGCCCAGTACGATCTGGAGTATGGGACGGCGGCCATCGAGCTGCACAGGGACTCCATCCAGCCAGGGCAGAGGGCCGTACTGGTGGATGACCTTATCGCCACCGGCGGCACGATAGAAGCATGCGCCGGTCTGGTGGAACAGCTGGGGGGCACCGTGGAGAAGATCATATTTCTTATGGAACTGGCCGGGCTCCGGGGGCGGGAGAGGCTGAAGGACTATAATGTGGCTTCTATCATTACCTATGAGGGAAAATAGCATACAAGAATGGAGGAGAATTATGCTGGAAAAATTATTTAAGCTGAAGGAAAACGGAACAAATATGAAGACGGAGGTGATCGCGGGGATCACTACCTTTATGACCATGGCGTACATACTGGCGGTGAACCCTACGATTTTGTCTGCCTCCGGCATGGACAAAAACGCCGTGCTGCTGGCCACGGCACTGGCTGCCTTTATCGGGACGCTGGTTATGGCGCTGCTGGCCAATTACCCCTTTGCCCTGGCCCCCGGTATGGGCCTGAACGCTTATTTTGCCTTTACCGTGTGCGGCGCCATGGGATATCCCTGGCAGGTGGCATTGATGGCGGTGTTTGTGGAAGGGATTATCTTTATCATCCTGTCCCTTACCAATGTCCGGGAGGCGATCTTCAATGCCATCCCCTTTACGCTGAAAAAGGGCGTCAGCGCCGGCATCGGCTTATTTATCGCCTTTGTGGGACTACAGGGGGCGCATCTGGTGGTGAACAACGATTCTACGCTTGTCTCCTATGTGGATTTTGCAGACAATATCCACACCCAGGGCATCGCGGCGATTCTGGCCCTGGTGGGACTGTTTCTGACGGCGATCCTGTATATTAAGAAAGTGAAGGGCTCCATCCTTATCGGTATTCTGGCGACATGGATCCTGGGGATGCTGATGCAGGCAGTGGGCGTCTATGTCCCGGATGCAGAGGCGGGCTTTTATTCCCTGTACCCGGCGTGGGGGCTGGTGGATCTGACGGATCTTGGCAAAACCTTTGGCCAGTGCTTCTCGGCAGATTTCTCCCATGTCAGTATCGTAAACTTTATCGTAGTGCTTCTGGCATTCCTGTTCGTGGATATGTTTGATACGCTGGGGACGCTTATCGGTGTGGCAGATAAAGCAGATATGCTGGACAAGGAGGGGAAACTTCCCCGGATCAAACAGGCTCTTCTGGCCGATGCGGTGGCCACCAGCGCAGGCGCCGTACTGGGGACTTCCACTACTACTACTTTTGTAGAATCATCTTCCGGAGTAGCAGCCGGCGGCAGGACCGGTCTTTCCTCCGTGGTGACAGGCTTTCTGTTCCTGCTGGCCATATTCTTTTCCCCGGTATTCTGCGCCATTCCCGGCTTTGCCACGGCGCCGGCACTGATCTTCGTGGGATTCCTGATGGTATCTGCCATTGTGGGAGTGGATTTTGCGGATCTGTCTGAGGCCGTACCCGCTTACCTGTGTATGCTTGCCATGCCGCTCATGTACAGCATTTCAGAAGGTATCGCCATCGGCGTTATCTCCTACGTGATCATCAATCTTGTGTCCGGAAAGGCAAAGAAGATTACACCGCTGATGTACGTGCTGGCGGTATTGTTTATCTGTAAATACATTTTCCTGTGACATCACTGCTGGCGGTGCCGATATACGACGCTGCCGTCAATGATGGTGTAGCTCGTCCGGGTGGATGTCTCCATGGGATTTCCGGAGAAGATAGCGATATCGGCGTCTTTTCCGGGTTCCAGGGAGCCTGTCCGGTGGGCGGCACCACAGATTTGTGCGGCGTGGATCGTAATTGCTTTCAGCCCTCCCTCCAAGGAGAGACCCTGCCGGACACAGAGCCCGGCACAGAGGGGCAGGTACTGGATCAGGGATACGGGGTGGTCCGTCATGATGGCGGTTCTGACTCCCGCCCGCTCCAGGACTCCGGCGGTCTTGAAACTGAGATTTTTGATTTCAATCTTTGACCGGGAGGTGAGATCCGGGCCAACAATGGCCGGAAATCCGGATTGGGCGATCTCATCGGCGATAAGGTGGCCCTCCGTACAGTGGTCCAGTGTCATATCAAGATCAAATTCCTTTGCGATGCGGATGGCAGTGAGAATATCATCCGCCCGGTGGACATGTGCTTTCAGGGGGATTTCCTTTCGCAGTACCGGAAGCCAGCACTCCATCCGAAAATCTTCTTCTCCCACTCCGATCCTTCCGGAGTTCTTTTTTTCCTGATAACAGCAGGCTTTATACAATTCTTCCCGCAGCATTCCGGCTATGGCCATCCGGCTGCCGGGCATTCTGTCCTTCTGTCCGTAGTCCATTTTCGGGTTTTCGCCGAAGGCTGTCTTCATAGCGGCCGGAGCCTTTAGGATCATCCGGTCCAGGCACCGGCCCTGAACCTTCATATACAGGGATTGTCCGCCGACCACATTGGAGCTGCCGGGGCCGGTCATAAGAGAAGTGATCCCCGCCCGGATGGCATCGTGGAAGGCCGGATCCATGGGGTTTACGGCGTCCAGTGCCCGCAGATGGGGGGTGACGGGAGACGTCATCTCATTGCAGTCATCTGTTACGACGCCCCATTTTTCCTCGGATATTCCTACATGGCAGTGGGCGTCGATAAGGCCGGGCATCACCCACGCTCCGTCTACGTCCAAGATCTCTTCCCGGGAATCATCCTGGATAGAGGAACCAACGGAAAACTCGCGCATATCCCCCGTCGATATAATTTTCCCATCCGCTGTGTGGACATATCCGTTCTCATATTCCTTCCCTGCCATAGTAAGAATTTTTCCGTTGATGATAAGCATGGGAGACCTCCTTTCATGTTGTCTGCTTCACAGAGCCGGCCGGAACCGGCCCGTATTATTCTGTGCGGAACCGGGCCCTTTTATGTGCCGGCGGTTTATTCAGATCGGGCTGAGGGTTCTGGCAGAAAGGAGAGGGCTGCCGGAATAGTGAAATGTTCATGAATTGTTCCCTGTTTATATTGCGGGGGACTTTTTTTTGTGCTAAAATACAAAGGTATTTTAAGAAACAATATCTATACTGGAGGCTAAACAATGAATAGTGCAAAGAAAATTATGAAAAATCAGGGGATGAAGGGCGAGAAGCGTACTGTCCGTACAGAGTCCAATATCCTGCAGAAGAACAAGGTGCTGCTGATCATCGGCCTGCTGGTTATGGCGGCTCTTGTCGGCGCCGTCTGTTATATCAACCTGCGTCCCCGGGCGATTCTGAAAGTAGAGGCAAAGGAGGCCAATGGGGCCACCACTACCCACACCATCTATTATAAAGAAGCGATGTATGATATTTATAATACCGAGATGCAGTATAACAGTATGGCGCAGCTCTATCAGCAGTTTTACGGCTCCACCTTCTGGGAGGCGCAGAATGTGGACAGCAAGGGAAATAACGGAGCTGCCGCTGCCAAAGCGGAGCTTATGAACAATATGAAACAGCGTGAGATCCTGTATCTGGACGCCCAGAAAAACGGCGTTGCCCTGACCGATGAGGAGAAGTCCAAGGTGGAGACGGATGTGAAGGCTTTCCGTGACGGTCTGTCAAAGAAGCAGAAGGATATGTTCGGGCTGGATGAGAAGACGGTTCGCACGGTTATTGAGAAGCAGGCGCTGGCTGATAAGTATAAACAGCAGATCATAGACGGGCTGGGTATCGATGAGGCTGCGGTAAAGGCAGGCGTCAGCAAGGAGGACTACCGCCAGTACGATCTTCAGTATTATACGATAGAGAAGTCTGTAACGGACGATCAGGAGAACAGCAAAAAGAAAAGCGAAGAGGAACTAAAAAAAGATAGGAAGAATATGGAAGAGCTGCAGAAAAAAGCAGCCAGGGCAAAGGACTTTACAAAGGGGATCCTGACGGATTCCGACAACGACAATACGGATGATAAAACGGGTATCTCCTATAATACCAAGGACCTGTTGGGCAATGATACCGAATTTGCATCGGCTGATGTGCTGAAGGCAGTTAAGAAGATGAAGAACAATGAGATTTCCGGCGTGCTGGAAGACGACGATGCTTTCTATGTAGTGAAGATGGTGAATAACAATAACCAGGAAGCATATGAGCAGCAGTGTACACAGGCCGTGGAGGATGAGAAAACCTCTCAGTTTAATACCAAATACAAAAATGAGATTAAGAGCAATTATACAGCAAAGGCACAGAGCTACTGGAAGGGACGAGTGACTCTTGGCTATCTGACCTATGACCCGGACGCAGACAGTGAGACAGAGGAGGACGAGGATGAAACGGCTTCCGGCTCCGCAGCCTCTGGTTCGGCATCGGAATAAACAGAAATAGAAGCTGCTGACTTACAATTTGATCTGGAATGGAGGAAATCATGGCAAACGTAAAGAGGATTTATGTGGAAAAGAAAGAACCATATGCGGTGCGGGCGAAGGAACTGCGGCAGGAGCTGAAGGAGTATCTGGATATCAGGGAGCTGGAGGACGTCCGTGTACTGATCCGCTATGATGTGGAGGCACTGTCTGACGCCACTTACGACAAGGCGCTGGTTACTGTATTTTCAGAACCGCCGGTGGATTATGTGTACGAGGGGGACTTTGAAAGAAAGGCCGGCGACAGGATATTTTCTGTGGAGTACCTTCCGGGACAGTTCGACCAGAGGGCGGATTCTGCGGAGCAATGCGTGAAGCTGCTGAATGAAAAAGAGGAGCCCGTGATCCGCTCCGCCACTACCTATGTTCTCAGCGGCGGGGTATCCGATGAGGATTTCCGCCGCATCCGGGAGTACTGCATCAATCCGGTGGACTCCCGGGAGACAGACGAGACGGTGCCGGATACGCTGGTAGCTGTCTTTGATGAGCCGGCGGATGTAAAGATTCTTGAGGGCTTTACTGAGCTGCCGGAGCCGGAGCTGCGGACGCTGTATGATTCCCTGAACCTTGCCATGACCTTCAGGGATTTCCTTCATATCCAGAACTATTTCTGCCGGGAGGAGAAGCGCGATCCGTCCATGACAGAGATCCGGGTTCTTGACACCTACTGGTCTGATCACTGCCGCCACACTACTTTTCTGACGGAGTTAAAAAATGTGTCCTTCGAAGAGGGGGATTATACGAAGCCCATCAAAGATACCTTTGAGGCATATAAAAAAGCCCATGAGGAGATGTATCAGGGCAGGGAGGACAAGTTTGTCTCCCTGATGGATATCGCCCTTCTCGGCATGAAAAAACTCCGGGCGGAAGGTAAGCTGGAGGACATGGAAGAATCCGATGAGATCAATGCCTGCTCCATTGTCGTCCCAGTGGAGATCGACCGGGGCAGCGGTCCGGAGACGGAGGAGTGGCTGGTGTTCTTTAAAAATGAGACCCACAACCATCCTACCGAGATTGAACCCTTTGGCGGGGCGGCCACCTGTCTTGGCGGCGCCATCCGGGATCCGCTCTCCGGCCGGGGATATGTATACCAGGCAATGCGTGTGACAGGCGCGGCAGATCCCACAAGACCCCTGGGGGAGACAATGGAAGGAAAGCTGCCCCAGAGAAAGATCGTGACAGGGGCGGCCCAGGGGTACAGTTCTTACGGCAACCAGATCGGGCTTGCTACCGGTCTGGTGGACGAGATCTACCATCCGGACTATGCCGCAAAGAGACTGGAGATCGGAGCGGTAATGGGTGCGGCTCCAAGGAAAAATGTGATCCGTGAAAATTCCGATCCCGGTGATATCATTATCCTTCTGGGCGGGCGGACCGGGCGTGATGGCTGTGGCGGCGCCACGGGTTCCTCCAAGGCTCACAACACAGCGTCCATCGACACATGCGGCGCAGAGGTGCAGAAGGGAAATGCCCCCACAGAGCGGAAGATACAGAGACTGTTCCGCCGGGGTGAGGTGAGCCGGATCATAAAGAAATGTAACGATTTCGGCGCCGGCGGCGTGTCGGTAGCCATCGGTGAGCTGGCAGACGGCCTTACCGTGGATCTGGATAAGGTGCCGAAGAAATACGCCGGCCTGGATGGGACAGAGCTGGCGATCTCCGAATCCCAGGAGCGTATGGCAGTAGTCGTGGATCCAAAGGATGCAGACCGGATGCTGGCCTATGCCGAGGAAGAAAACCTGGAGGCAGTCTGCGTGGCGGAGGTGACAGAGACGCCCCGTCTTGTGCTGAAATGGAGAGGGAAAGAGATCGTTAATATATCCCGGGCATTTCTGGACACCAACGGGGCTCATCAGGAGACAGATGTAGTCGTTGCAGTTCCGGAAAAGAAGGACAGTTATCTGACAAAAGTAGAACCAGTGGAGAGCTTTACGGAATCCCTGTTAAGGAAGCTGGGGAGCCTGAATGCCTGTTCCAAAAAAGGACTG
The DNA here is from genome assembly GCA_948467395.1 of uncultured Clostridia bacterium. Classification (GTDB taxonomy): domain Bacteria; phylum Bacillota; class Clostridia; order Lachnospirales; family Lachnospiraceae; genus Eubacterium_F. The sequence goes on from CAOKDX010000001.1 coordinate 341,379, forward strand.
GTGGAGATGTTTGACAGCTCCATCGGGGCATGTACCGTGACGATGCCCTATGGCGGAAAGTACCAGCTGACTCCGGTGCAGACCATGACAGCCAAGCTGCCAGTTCTGGACGGAGCCTGCGATACGGTTACTATGATGAGCTATGGAATGGATCCGTATCTCATGAGCTGGAGCCCCTATCATGGTGCGGAATATGCGGTTCTGACTTCCGTGGCGAAAATTGTGGCAGCCGGCGGCGACCACACAAAGATCCGTTTTACATTCCAGGAATATTTTAAGCGCATGACAGAGGATCCGAAGCGCTGGGGCGAGCCTATGGCGGCCCTGCTCGGTGCCTACGATGCCCAGATCCGGCTGGGGCTGCCGTCCATCGGCGGAAAGGACAGTATGTCGGGCACCTTTAATGATATTGATGTGCCGCCCACACTGTGTTCCTTCGCCGTAGACGTGGCGAAATTATCCGATGTTATTACCAATGAACTGAAACAGGCGGGCAGCCGTCTGGTGAAATTTACCATTGACAAAGACGAATATGACCTGCCGGACTTCCCGTCGGTTATGGAGCAGTATGGCAGGATCACCGCCCTTATGCGGGACGGGGTGGTCCGTTCCGCCTGTGCGCTGGATGGGAATGGCGTGGCGGACGCCGTGGCGAAGATGGCATTTGGCAATAAACTGGGAGTCCGTTTCTGCAGGCATAAGCCGAAGGAGTATTTCTTCACACCGGCTTATGGCGAGATTATTGCGGAAATTGCGGAAGAAGATCTGGCGAAGCTGGATGCGGCGGGAGCGGTATACGATAAGATCGGAAAGGTGCTGCCGGAACCGAAGTTTGTCTGCGATACGGAAGAAATTTCCATGGAAGAGGCGCTGGCGGCATGGACCGGGACTCTGGAGGGAGTATTCCCCACCCGCTCCGGTGCCGATGATCGTGGGGATGACCAACCTGACAGAGGAGTCTATCGGACGGATGATATTTATGTCTGCAGACATAAGGTGGCGGAACCGAAAGTATTTATTCCGGTATTTCCAGGTACGAATTGCGAATACGATACGACGAGGGCATTTGAGGCGGCAGGCGCGCAGACGGAGAGCCTTGTATTTAAAAATATGACGGAGAAGAATATAACGGACAGCGTGGCGGCATTTGAGAAAGCCATTGACGGGTCACAGATTCTTATGTTCTCTGGCGGGTTTAGTGCCGGCGACGAACCGGACGGATCGGCGAAATTTATCACCTCCATCTTCCGGAATGAGCGCATTCAGGAGGCGGTCCACAGACTGCTGGAGGAGAGGGACGGCCTGATCCTTGGTATCTGTAACGGTTTCCAGGCACTGGTGAAGCTGGGGCTGGTTCCATATGGCAGGATCACCACACAGACCGGGGATTCCCCTACCCTGACCACAAACCGCATTGGACGTCATATTTCCAAATCGGTCTATACAAAGGTAGTTACGAATAAATCCCCGTGGCTGCAGGAGGCGGAGCTGGGTGGGATCTATGCGGTTCCGGCTTCTCACGGTGAAGGACGTTTTGTGGCAGATGAGGAGTGGCTGAAGAAATTATTTGCAAACGGTCAGGTGGCGACCCAGTATGTGGACGTGGAGGGACGACCCACCATGGATGAGGATTTCAATCCCAATGCGTCCTATATGGCCATTGAGGGAATAACCAGTCCCGATGGAAGGGTTCTCGGCAAGATGGCTCATTCTGAGCGCCGCGGCGATGGTGTGGCAGTGAATATCTATGGAGACCAGGACCAGAAGATATTCCTCAGCGGCGTCAAGTATTTCAGATAATATGAGGCGGATCATACTGGCATCCCAGTCTCCCAGAAGGAGGGAACTGATGGAACTGATCGGTTTCCCCTTCCAGGTGATGGCGCTGGATGCAGAGGAGATCATCACCAGCCGCGATCCGGCAGCAGTGACGGAAGAGCTGTCCTGGCAGAAGGCGCATGCTGCCGCCGCCGGTATTACGGATGGGCAGGAGGCCGTTGTGATCGGGGCAGATACTGTTGTGTCTGTGGGCGGCCGGATACTGGGGAAACCAAAGGATAAAGGGGAGGCGCGCTCTGCCATCTGCGCGATCCAGGGAAGGGATCACATGGTTTACACAGGCGTTACTATTCTGGTAATGGAAGGCGGAGAGGTTCGTGCAGAGACCTTCTCCGAGGGGACGAAAGTCATCACCGCCCCCATGAGCGGGGAAGAGATTGAGAACTATATTGCAACGGAGGAGCCCTATGACAAAGCCGGCGCCTATGGGATTCAGGGTAGCTTTGCAAGATTTATTCAGGGGATCGAGGGGGACTATTACAATGTCATGGGACTGCCGGTCCATCGGCTGTATGACAGATTGAAAAAATTAGTTGACAATATATGAAATATATGGTAAAGTATTATTCGTGTCTGACATATAATATATTGTCTGCGCGAGTGGCTCAGTTGGTAGAGCACAACCTTGCCAAGGTTGGGGCCGCGGGTTCGAGTCCCGTCTCGCGCTTTTGTGAAAAGTAAGAAGACGCTGATAGGTTCAGCGGGCTTCTTATTTTTTTGCGTGAAAGGGAGTGGCCTTTGGGTGCCTGCATAAGCGCCTGGTTTTGTAAAAAATTATTGATTTATACACACTTTACATGTATAATATGTGTATATTGTGTGGAGGAACGGGATGAAGAAGAGAATCAATATCACTCTTGAAGACGAGGTGATCAGGCGGGTGGACCGCTATGCCGAAGAGCATTTTACCAGCCGTTCAGGAGCCATCACCAGGCTCATAGTAGAAGCGACGGCTCAGACGAAAGAGAAAGCTGCAGAACAACGGAGGACAGGATGAAGATAACGACAGATTATGTAGTGGGGAACGCTGCGATCCAGATTGTAAATACAGGGAAGAAGATCAAGGTAATTGATATTGATAAAGAGAAGAAGAAACGCTATTTTCTGAAATTAGTCTTTATAACGCTGGCCGCCAGTATTTTTTTTGTGGGAAGCTGTTTTTCTATAGTAAAGCTGCAGAATACATCTACTATGCTGGATAAGCAGAATTATCTTTTAAGAACTGAGATTGAAGCGCTGCAGAAAGAGAATGCGGTCCTTCAACGGGAGAACGAAAACATCGCAGTGGATTATAAGGAACTTTACAAAAAGGCAAAGAGACTGGGGATGAAGTTTCCTGCGGAGGGGCAGGTCTATCGGTACAATGCGGAGAAGAGTACGGCGGTGAGGATCGGAGGTGCCAGGCCAGGAAAATAGTGACAGACCAGCATTGATATGGTACAATAAATCTTAACTATTGATGTTATTTTTGCCTGACAGGCAGTCAGGCAATAGGAAATGGAGGTTGTGTGGAATGAAACTCACTTATGCAGAGGACAAGAGCAAAAAATATTCGTATGACTGGGACGATTACGAGGGCGGGCAAAAGGATGCGAAGACAATGTTCCAGGAGATTCTGGAAGATCCCAGGCTGCCGGAGCTGGAAGAGATCATTGTGGGATGCTGGGGAGAATCCTGGGATAATGATGCGCAGGCCATCCTGGACGGCATTGTGGAAAACAAGGATAAGTTTTCCCATATCAAAAGTCTTTTTATCGGGGATATGGAGTATGATGAATGCGAGGTTTCCTGGATCGAGCAGGCGGACTATTCGAAGCTTTGGGAAGCCCTGCCGCAGCTGGAGAAGCTGACCATTAAGGGCAGCATGAATCTGGAGCTGGGTGAGATCAGACATCAGAATCTCAAATCCCTTCAGATCATCTGCGGCGGGCTGCCGAAAAAGATACTGGCGGGCATCGGGGCGGCGGAGCTGCCAGAACTGAGGAATCTGCTCCTGTATATCGGGGTGGAGGATTATGGTTTTGACGGGGATGTGTCAGACATAGAGGCGATGCTGTCCAAATCTGACTTCTCCAGGCTGGAAGTGCTGGGCATCATGGACAGTGAGATTCAGGATGAGATAACAGAAGTGGTTGTAAAATCCAAATATATGGATCAGATTGAAGTACTGGATCTTTCTATGGGTTCTCTCTCGGACAAGGGGGGCGGGATACTTCTGGAAGAGCTTCCCAGGCATGAAAATATCAGGTTTGTGAACCTGGAGTATCATTATATGTCGGATGAGATGATGAAGAAGCTGAAGGGACTGGCTGTTTCTGTCAATGTGGATGATCAGCAGGAAGACGATGAGTACGACGGTGAGATATACCGTTGGCCGATGCTGACGGAATAATGGGAATCCGGTTAGTTGGAAAACGCCAGACAAAGCGGACAGAGTACTTTCTGAGGGCGGCAGAGCAGTTACATATACCAGTTTCCTTTGTGGACTGGGAAGAAGTGGATCAGGTGGATCTGGCCGGAGAGGTGGTGAAGCTTGATCCACCTTCCTATCAGACGGCAGATCTCTTTGAGATGAATGACAGGATCAGGGAGTATATGGACGCCCTGGGAGGGCTGGAGAAGAGAGAGTGCTGTTTCCTCAATCCGCCGGGAGGAATCTGCCGCGTTCTGGATAAGAGGGCCTGTAAGGAAGAGCTTGCCGGGCATGGTGTGCCGGTGACGGATATGTTTCCGGAGAGGATCGGAAGTGCCGGGGAGTTATTTGGCGCTATGGAACGGCACAGATGTTATGCGGTATTTGTCAAACCGGTATTCTGTTCCGGCGCCGCCGGGGTAATGGCATACCGGAGGACCCCGGGGGGAGACCGGGAGGCTGCCTATGCCTCCTGCCGGCTGAGGGGCGGCGAGCTGGTGAATACCAAGACATTGTACCGCATGGAGGATTCCGGTGAGATCCGCCGCCTGCTGGATGCGGTTCTTTCCCTGGGGGCAGTGGTAGAGCGCTGGTATCCCAAATCTTCCTTTCAGGGAAAGAGCTATGACCTCCGGGTGGTGTGGCAGTTTGGGCGGGCGGCTTTTATAGTGGTGAGACAGTCCCGGGGACCGGTAACCAATCTCCATCTGAATAATGCCGCCATGGAGCTGGGAAGGCTCTCGCTTTCGGAGGATACACTTACTGAAATTTCGGGAACCTGTTCGGCAGCAATGTCGGTATTTCCAGAGCTTGCCATGGCTGGCATTGATATTCTGCTGGAGAGGGGCTCTATGCGTCCGCGCATTATCGAGATCAACGGGCAGGGGGACCTGATGTACCAGGACATCTTTCATGAGAACCGGATCTACCGGGAGCAGATCCGGTATATGGCAGAGCAGAAAGATTTTCCACAGCGAAGGAGACACGTATAGAATGTTGAATATGAATGAAATCGTGGGACGGTATGATATCCTTTTTGTGTGCATAGATTCTCTTCGGTATGATGTGGCAGTACAGGAGGAAGGGCAGGGAGGCACACCCGTGCTGAACCGGTATGGCAGATGGCGCAGATGCCAGGCGCCGGGAAATTTTACCTATCCTTCCCATCAGGCTATGTTTGCCGGTTTTTTTCCAGTGGATACCGGGGTGCGGGATATGAAGCAGAGGGAGAAGCTGTTCTTTTCGGAGGATATCGGCATGGGGCGGAAGGCACCGCCGGAATCCTTTTGTTTTCGCGGATCTACATTTGTAGAAGGGCTGGAGAGGGAGGGCTACGACACCTATTGTATCGGGGGCCTGAGCTTCTTTGATAAAAGGACTGACATTGGCAGGGTGATGCCTTCCTTTTTCAGACACAGTTACTGGAATCCCTCATTTGGCTGCAGGGTAAAGGACTCCGCCGCGAACCAGGTCAGCTTTGCCATTAAGAAGCTGCGAAGTGTTCCAAAAGAACGGCGGATCATGATGTATATCAATATTTCCGCCATACATTATCCCAATTATTTCTATATAAAGGGGCCGGAGAGGGACAGTGTAGAAGCCCACGCGGCGGCACTGCGGTATGTAGATGGTGAGCTTGGCAGGCTCTTTGACGCTTTTCGGGAAAAGGGCGATACCTTCTGCATCTGCTGTTCCGACCATGGAACCTGTTATGGGGAGGACGGATATCTCTATCATGGTTTTAATCATCCCGTTGTAAATACCGTGCCGTATAAACATTTTATTTTATAACTGCGAATCAGGGGGAGGCCGATGCGACCGATGAATCCATATCAGCAATATATGTACAGTTATCCGCACAAGACAGCCTATGGCGCCCTGTCGGGGGTCAGTCTTGTGGATTATGCAGACCGGCTGGCGGACAGCAGCCTGTATTTTCATATCCCGTTCTGCCAGAGTAAATGCGGCTACTGCAATCTTTTTTCTGTCATGGGACAGGAATATGACCTTATGGAGCAGTATATTGACGCCATGGAGCGGCATGCCGGCCAGATTTCCCCTATACTGCCGGATTCCGTGGAATTTTCCGACCTGACCCTGGGGGGAGGGACGCCTCTGCTGCTCTCTGTCCCGCAGCTGGAACGGGTATTCCGGATCGCCCGGGATCAGTTGGGATTCCGGCCAGAGGGAAGACAGGTGGCTGTGGAGACCTCGCCTGCCCAGACGACAGAGGAGAAGCTGGTGCTTCTGAAAGAACACGGTGTGTCACGGATCAGCATGGGCGTCCAGAGCTTTTTTCAGGATGAACTCACGAGGCTGAACCGGAGCCATACGGTGGAACAGGTGAAGGATGCCATGCTGCTCATTAAGCGGGCGGATTTCACCTGTATGAATCTGGATCTGATCTATGGAATTCCCGGGCAGACGGAGGAGAGCCTTCTGTGTTCTGTGAAACAGGCGCTGTCATATGACCCGGAAGAAATATTTTTATATCCCCTCTATATAAAAAAGGATACCTATCTGTCTTCCAGGGCGGTTATGAGACAGGAGGACGCCTATCGCATGTATGGCGCCGCCAGAAGATATCTGAGGGAGAGGGGCTATGTTCCCTATTCCATGAGAAGGTTTGTGCGGGAGGGCGACGCCGGCGGGCTGACGGGCTGCGGCTTTGAAAATACCCTTTCCATTGGCTGCGGCGGACGCACCTATATAGATGAGCTTCATTTTTGTATGCCGTATGGAGTCAGGCAGAGCCAGTGCAGGCAGATTCTGGCATCGTATATGGGTGAAGAGGATTATCTGGCGGTGCGGCATGGATACATACTGAGCGGGGAAGAGAGGCGGCGCAGATATGTTATCAAAAATATCCTGTTCGCCTGCGGACTCTCTATTGGGGACTACAGAGAGCATTTTAAGACGGATCCCCGGCAGGAGTTCCCAATTCTGGAAGAATGGATCCGGCAGGGATACGCCCGGTCTGACGGGGAAGGGATCCGGCTGACCGAGGAGGGGTTCTGTCTGTCAGACTATCTCGGACCAATGCTGATCTCGGATGAGGTCAGAGAGAAGATGCAGCATTCTGAAATTTCGCCGATGCTGGAGGGATAGGAGTATGATCAGGCAGATTTATTACCGGGGCAGTCTGAACTTCTGCAATTATTCCTGTCCATATTGTCCCTTTGCCAAAAAGAAGTACAGTGAGAGACAGGTGTGCAGGGACCGGCAGGAGTGGTTCCGGTTTGTGGAATATATAACGAATAGCGGGTTTGACGGGGCAGTACAGGTTGTCCCGTATGGAGAGGCACTGATTCATGATTATTACTGGCAGGGGCTGGCACAGCTCAGCCGGTGCGGCAGGATCCGGGCTGTGGGTGCCCAGAGCAATTTCAGCTTTTCGGTGGAGAGAATGACAGCCATGTTTACGGAATATGAAGGGGATCGGGAGAAGCTCCGGCTGTGGGGCACCTTTCATCCGGGGATGGTTCCCCTGGATTCTTTTCTCACTGTGTGTGAGCAGCTGCGGGAGAGCGGCATCCGGTTCTGTGTGGGCGGCGTGGGCGTGCCGGAGAACCTTGGCGTCCTCCGTGAACTGCGCCGGAGACTGGACGACGGGATCTATATGTGGATCAATAAGATGGACGGGCTGGGCCGGCGGTACGGCGGGGAAGAGATACGGGCTTTCTGTTCCCTTGATCCGTATTTTCCGCTGGAATTGCAGTATTTCAGGACGGATGCCAGTGCCTGCAGTGAATCGGTAATGATACGGGGGGACGGCAGCATCCACCCCTGCGGTATCTGCCACCAGAAGATGGGCAGCCTGTATGTGGACGGGCTGGAGAGGACTGCCGGGAAGGTGTGCACAAGGCGTATCTGCGACTGCTTTCTTGCCTACGGAGGCAGGCGGGATATACCGGAATTAACCGACTTTCTGCCGTTTCCTGCCTTTCGGATTCCCTCCCTCTGGCATGGAAACAAAAAATTATAAAAAAATTGTAATTTTCTCTTGCATTTTCCAAACGATTCATGTATAATAGCGCTTGTGGTTGTGATTGGGCTATCGCCAAATGGTAAGGCACTGGACTCTGACTCCAGCATTTCTAGGTTCGAATCCTAGTAGCCCAGTTTTTAAGTCCTGATAGTTATCAGGGCTTTTGTTATATTTTGATCCGGTTCACAGAATCTCGAATTTATGATCCGTAGACCATGGCAGGAAATGAGGATTTTTATGAGCGATACATTGAGACAGGAAATAGAAAAGCGGCGTACCTTTGCCATTATCTCTCATCCGGACGCCGGAAAGACGACATTGACGGAAAAGTTTCTTCTGTATGGAGGGGCCATCAATCTGGCCGGCTCTGTCAAAGGGAGGAAAGCGGCGAAGCATGCGGTGTCAGACTGGATGGAGATTGAGAAGGAGCGAGGGATTTCCGTGACTTCATCCGTGCTTCAGTTTAACTATGATGGATTCTGTATCAATATACTGGATACGCCGGGACATCAGGATTTCTCTGAGGACACATACCGGACACTGATGGCGGCGGATTCGGCCGTTATGGTGATAGACGGATCCAAAGGTGTCGAGGCGCAGACCATTAAGCTCTTTAAGGTATGTGTAATGAGGGGGATTCCCATCTTTACCTTTATCAACAAAATGGACCGGGAGGCCATGGATCCCTTTGAGCTCATCGACCAGATTGAAAATGTGCTGGGAATCCGTACCTGTCCGGTGAACTGGCCCATCGGGTCGGGGAAGAACTTTAAGGGAGTCTATGACCGCAACACAAAGATGATATCCCGTTTTATTGCCGGGGACAACGGGCACAAGGTGGAGACGGTGGAGGCGAAGCTGGGAGATACCGGGTTAGACCAGCTGATCACAAAGGAATATCATGACCAGCTGGGTGAGGAAATTGAGCTTCTGGATGGCGCCAGCGATGAATTTGATCTGGAACGGGTGCGGGAGGGAAAGCTCTCTCCGGTCTTTTTTGGATCGGCGCTGACGAATTTCGGCGTGGAAACATTTCTGCAGCATTTTCTGGATATGACGACCCCGCCGCTGCCGCGAACCTCTGAGGAGGAAGAGGTAGATCCTTTTTCCGATGAATTTTCTGCCTTTGTATTTAAGATACAGGCAAATATGAATAAGGCGCACCGGGACAGGATCGCATTTATGAGAGTGTGCTCCGGGAAATTTGAGGCGGGCATGGAGGTTATGCATGTGCAGGGCGGCAAAAAGATACGTCTTTCCCAGCCGCAGCAGATGATGGCACAGGAGAGAAAGCATGTAGAAGAAGCGTATGCGGGAGATATTATCGGTGTATTTGATCCGGGTATTTTCTCCATTGGGGATACTCTTTATAAGGGAAAGGAGCCGGTGAGATTCGAGGGAATTCCTACCTTTGCACCAGAGCATTTTGCCAGGGTGCGCCAGGTGGATACAATGAAACGCAAGCAGTTTATGAAAGGGATCAGCCAGATTGCCCAGGAGGGGGCTATTCAGATCTTCCAGGAATTCAATACCGGGATGGAGGAGATTATTGTAGGTGTGGTGGGGGTGCTGCAGTTTGAAGTACTCCAGTACCGTCTGGAGAATGAATATAATGTAGAGATCCGCATGGAACAGCTGCCATACGAACATGTGAGGTGGATTGAAAACGAAGAGATTGATGTGGCGGGGCTGTCTGTTACGTCAGATACGAAGAAGGTAAAGGATCTGCATGACAAACCCCTTCTGCTCTTCACACATCCATGGAGTGTACAGACGGCTCTGGAACGGAACGAAGGACTGATTTTAAGTGAATTTGGCAGGAACTAGAAAGACATTCAAAGATTGACATATCCGTGCCTGATTGTTAGAATATATTACAGAAGAATATATAATGCATGGGGAGGATCAAAATGTATCATTGCCATACGAAATTCTATTTAACAGGTAATCAAAGGGACGTTTTTGAATTTATAAAAAAGATGCCGCCTCTGGAGCATTTTACACATCGATTCTCCGAGAGTGAAACCCCGGAGGAATCACTGGCTGCTGAGGCGGATGTGATTTTTGCGGGTCTGCGGGATACGGATGCGGGGGAAACCGTAAAACAGTTGATCCGGCAGAAGAAAAAGGAAGCGGAGCTTATTGTACTGGCAGGACAGGAGCAGGTGGCTGCTCTTTCGGATTGTATGCCGGGAATCACGGATATCTGGATGGTGCCTGCGTCGCAGGAGGAGATAGAATTCCGGTTTTTGAGATGGCAGCGCAGCTATAAGATGGGCAGGGATTTCTGGCAGACCAGCCAGTACCTGGAATCTACCATTAACAATATTCCCAACCTGATCTGGTATAAGGACAAGGATGGCGTACATAAAAAAGTAAACGACAGCTTCTGCCAGACGGTCAATAAAACGAAGGAACAGGTGGAGGGGCGCCGGCATGCCTATATATGGGATGTGGAAGAGGACGATCCGGTCTGTATCGAATCCGAAAATGAAGTTATGAGAAGCCGTAAGACCTTTGTGTCGGAAGAGACAATCCAGACCGGGGACGGCATGAGGATACTGACTACCTACAAATCCCCCCTGTATGATTATGACGGCAGTGTGATGGGAACCGTCGGGGTGGCGAATGATATTACACAGGAGCGTGCCTATGAGAGGGAGATTGGCAAGAAGAACCATGTCCTGGAGATGATTTTTACCACTATGGACTGCGGGATGATCTGCCATACGATAGATGGGTCGCAGATTATCAGTATCAATAAGGCGGCGCTTAAGATCCTGGGCTATGATTCCCAGGAGGAATTGATGGAACATGGATTTGATACGGTGGCGTCTTCCGTTGTGGAGGAGGACAAGGAAGGGCTCCGGGACAGCATTGACGGACTGGAAAAAGAGGGGGACAATGTCAGCGTTGAGTACCGGGTCAGGCATAAAAATGGAGAGATCCTTCATGTCATGGGTAATGTAAAGCTGGTAGAGGAGAACGGCATGCTGTTTTACCAGCGGTTCCTTCTGGACTGCACAACCCAGAAGCTTCAGGAAAAGAAGAGACAGGAGGAGGCCGAGAAACGGCAGATGGAACTGATCCATGCCCTCTCTATTGATTTTAATCTTGTATACTTTTTTGATCTGGATTCCGGCATGGGGATGCCCCTCCGGATCAATGAGGATGATATTCCTACCTTTGAATTTGCCCACAGCAGGAAGGTATCAATGCGGCAGAGTCTGGACCGGTATATAGAGGAATTTGTCTATGAAGAGGACCGGGACATGATGCGGGAGGCGTCTTCTCAGGAAGTGCTGAAGAAGGAGCTGGAGAAAAAAGATCTGTTCTACGTCAACTACCGTGTTGCGGACGAGGATGGAATGAAGTATTACCAGATGAAGGCCGTGCGCACCGGCGCAGACAATGGCAGCCGGGGCATCGTAATCGGATTCCGGAGCGTGGACGCGGAGACACGCGAGGAGATGAAGAAAAAAAGCCTTCTGGAGGATGCACTGCTCCAGGCAAATAAGGCAAATAAGGCAAAGAGTGTATTTCTCTCTAATATGTCACACGATATCCGCACACCGATGAACGCCATCGTGGGATTTACCACTCTGGCATTGGCCCATCAGGATAAAAAGGAACGGGTGGAGGAATATCTGAATAAGATTAAATCATCCGGGGATCATCTGTTGAATCTGATCAATGATGTGCTGGATATGAGCCGGATTGAGAGCGGGAAGATGCACCTGGAGGAAAATCCGTGCTGTCTGCCTGAGGTTCTGCAGGAATTGAGAAATATACTGCAGGCGGATATTTCGGCGAAGAAGCTGAAGCTCTTTATCGAGACAATCGATGTAAAGGACAGGGATATTTACTGCGATAAGCTGCGGCTGAACCAGGTGCTTTTGAATCTTCTGAGCAACGCGGTGAAATATACCGATGAAGGCGGTACGGTGACAGTGAGCCTTATTGAACACCCGGGAGCGCCCGCCGGTTCGGCAGCTTACGAGTTCCTGATCAAGGATACCGGAATCGGTATGAGTGAGGATTTTGTCCAACATATATTTGAACCCTTTGAGAGGGAAAGAAATTCTACAATAAGCGGGATCCAGGGAACTGGACTGGGAATGGCCATTACCAACAATATTGTGAATATGATGAACGGATCGATTAAGGTTAGGAGCGAGAAGGGAGTCGGCACGGAATTTTCTGTTTCCTTTACCTTCCGTCTGGATCCGGAGGCAGCGAAACACCATGCTTCCACAGAAAAAGAAGAGCGGGGGGGAGAGAGGAGAGGTTCCTCGCAGCCACATTCTGGGCGCATTCTTCTGGCGGAAGACATCGAACTGAATCAGGAGATCGCTGTGACGATTTTGGAAGAATCCGGGTTCTCCACTGAGGTGGCGGAGAACGGGAAGATTGCTGTGGATATGGTGAGGCGTTCGGAGCCGGGTTATTATCAGCTTGTGCTGATGGACATACAGATGCCGGAGATGAACGGCTATGAGGCTACCAGGGAGATTCGCAGGCTGGAAGATAAAGAACTGGCGTCCATACCGATTCTGGCCATGTCTGCCAATGCCTTTGAGGAGGACAAACAGGAGGCCATCAAATGCGGCATGAATGGTCATATATCGAAACCCATTGATGTAAAGACGCTGCTTGAAACGCTGGACAATATTATTTTGTAAAAAAGCGTCGAATGAAAACCGCGACGCTCCAAGAATCAGCAAGGCTGATTCCTGCTCCGCACAAGATGGTCTTTCTTATAAGATAAAAAAGAGGGTGTCACCGGATTTGGGACACCCTTTGTTTATTCTACATTACATTCAAATGCTTTTTCATAATATGTGTAGTGACTATGAAGCCTGCCACACTGACGGCCATATTTTCTAAAATGGAAACCGAATAGGTAAAGTTATAATAGCTCTGACTGTAGCTGTCGCCCTGCAGGATCATTATTCCACCCACGGACAGGATGAGTGAGATGATCTGGAGACCAAAATAGATGGCAAAATACAGACCGATGCTGATCAGAATCCTGTGTCCGCGGAAGAGCTGTCCCAGTGCAATGGAACAGTACACCTTCATAATGCTGGCGAATACGCCGGTAATGAGGGATATCAGAATCAGGGAAGCGGTGATATAATCGTTGCCGTCCATATGGAAGAGAAATTCGTCCAGGAAGGAACGCAGACCATCCAGCATTTCCGCCAGAGTGACGAAACCGCTGAGACAGAACATGACAATTACAGAAAAGACAGCGATGATACCTGCGAGGATCTCCCAGACCACGGCAGCCAGTGTCTTGGAAATAATGATCTGATGTGTCTTTACCGGCAGCGTAAAGGTAAGGTAAGCCTCGGAGGTGGCAGTCGTCTTATAAAAGCGGATCACGATAAGGATCAGTGTGGCGATAAAGATGGCAATGATAAGAAAGGAATAGCCCAGGATACCGAATACCGCCATGCCCGAAAGCACACTGAGCCCAACGGAGTCGATATCCAGATCCTGCATCATCCTCATCATTAAGGCGAACAGCGGTGTAAGTACAAGTATTATGCCATATAATGGAAGAAAATATCTTGCCGTAGCTCCAAATTCCTGTTTTAATAATTTTCCTAGCATCGGAACACCTCCCTGAATAAAGAATCTACAGACTGACCCTCTTTGGCACGGATGTCATCTACGCTGGAATGTAGCCGGATCTGGCCATTCTGCAGGAAGATCACTTCATCCAGTGCGCTTTCCACATCCGCAATGAGGTGGGTGGAGATAAGGACGGTAGCGTTTTCGCTGTAATTATTGATAATCGTCTGTAAGATGTAGTCTCTGGTAGCCGGGTCAACACCGCCGATCGGTTCATCCAGACAGAACAGATTGGCATCCCGGCTCATGGCAAGGACCAGCTGGGCTTTCTCCAGCGTTCCCTTGGACATATGGCCCAGTTTCATGCTCTCCTGGATTCCCAGGCGCTGCAGCATTTCCTTTGCCTTGGCCCGGTCAAAATCCATATAAAAATCCTCAAAATAGTCGAAAAGCCTGGAGACCTTCATCCATTTTGGAAAAAACGTGGTGTCCGGCAGATATGATATGTGCTGTTTCGTAATGATGCCGGGGGTCTCGCCGCCGATCCGGACGGAGCCGGAGGTTGGTACGAGAAGCCCGTTGATGATTTTGAGGAAGGTGGTCTTTCCACTTCCATTTGGTCCGAGCAGACCCACAATCCTGCCGCATTCCAGAGTGAGGTTCACATCACTCAGGGCTCTGGATGCGCCGAAGTTCTTGCTCAGATTCTTTGCTTCAAGTAGAATCATATATTCTCCCTTCTGCCATTGCGGCAATTCCTATAATTGATATTCTTTCATAATATAGTCCAGTATCTCGCTTTCGCTGAAACCAAGCTCTGACAGGGAGCGGCGGAACTGCTCCAGCGCCTGCCCGGCCAGATCTATCCGCATGGTCTGGATCAGCGACTGGTCCGTGGTAACGATTCTTCCGTTGGTGCGGCTGCCTACCAGTAGTCCCTCCTGTTCCAGGGCGGCCAGTGCTTTCTGCATCGTATTGGGATTTACGGCGGCTTCTGTGGCGAGCTCCCGGACTGAGGGAAAACGGCCTCCGCTCTCATAAGAGCCGGCCAGGATCTTCAGCTTGATCTGATCGATGAGCTGGAGATAGATAGGCTTTTCGTTGGATAACATCCAGGGCATAAAATCCTCCTTTCAATAAAATGTCTACACTAATGTATTAGGTGTATAATACAATCATACACTAATTGGTAAAAATGTCAAGTCTTTTTTCGCAAATTAAACAATTTTTCACATTGTTTTTGTGGAATATTGACAAAAGTTATTATGTGATCAAGGAATTTTACAACTTATTGTTGACAAATCTTCGGAACAATTGTATTATCATATGTATAAATTGCGCAATTAGATATCGAATTCGAAAAGAAATGTGTCGGAAAAATAAAAAATTGAAGGAGGTTATTATGTTTAAGAAAAGGCTGCTGAGAGCAAGCAAATTAATTGCTCTTGGAATGGCATTTGCGATGGCTGTTATCGTGCCGGGCGCACAGGCGTCCCACTGGGGGCTGTCAGGAGGAGTAGTTACCCATGATCCCACTATTATCAGAGAGAGCGGTTCTACATGGTGGTCTGCTTCTACGGGACAGGGTATTGGTATGAAGTATTCCACCAACAATGGAAGGACCTGGACGGATGGGCTTCCCATCTTTGCACAGCCATTATCATGGTGGAAACAGTATGCGCCAAGAATGAACTACAATGATGTATGGGCACCGGATCTCGAATATTACAGAGGAAGATATTACTGCTTCTATAGTGTATCTGAGTTTGGAAAGAACAATTCGGCAATCGGGTTAGTATCCTGCTCAAGCATCTCAAGAGGCGACTGGAGGGATGACGGAATGGTTCTTTCCTCTAAGGCGGGAAGAGACAGCTTTAATGCCATCGATCCCAATCTGGTAGTAGATGCAGCAGGTAAACCATGGCTTGTTTACGGCTCCTGGTTTGATGGAATTTATGTTGTCCGTCTGAACCAGTCTACCATGAAACCGGCCGCTGCACCTGTGAGGATTGCTTACCGGTCCGGTGGTATTGAGGGACCATGTATTATGTACAACAACGGTTACTATTATCTGTTTACGTCCATTGGAAAATGTTGCAACGGTGTCAACAGTACATATAAAATTATGTACGGCCGTTCAAGAAGCATTACCGGGCCATATGTAGATAAGAATGGAAGAAATCTGCTGAATGGCGGCGGAACGATAATGGATTCCGGAAATGACAGATGGAGAGGTCCTGGCGGACAGGATGTATTCCGGAATGGCTCCATGGGTTATGTGATGGCACGTCATGCTTATGATGCATACAACAATGGTACACCAACCCTGTTGATCAGTGATCTGTATTTCTGGAACGGCTGGCCGACATATTGATAATTTGAATCCCTGCACATGGTCCTTATCGGCTGTGTGCGGGATTTTAATTTACTGCGTGCTGCCACGGATATCATTTATAACCGGCTGACGCGGCCGAGACAGCAGGAGGCAAACATGAGAAAAATAGTTATTAAAGTGATATTGCTGGCGCTTATATGCATGGCTGCCGCTGGCAGTTCCATATGCGTCAAAGCAGAGGAATCGGACTATGTAAAAGAGGAATATACGCTGGTCAGCCGGATAAACAATTCGTCAGTGAGGATTGCCGGGTATAAAAACGGTGACGGCGTGTTATTGCTGCCGGTAAAAGAAATAGTGGAGCCGGCCGGTTATGTATTGGAGGAATGCCCCAGATGCGGCAAGGATGAAGTATATAACAAGAGTGATGAGGATGCCGGGGAAAAGGGGCATTATTTCATCAACTGGTATCAGAATCTTTTGAGCTACAGCGTAGCTGACCAGGTGGTGGAGTTGTCTGCGGAGAACACGAAAATAGACGGAAGTACATATTCGCCGGTTGATCTGTTTCACAATATCGGTCTGCCGGTGGAGGTGAATGAAGAAAAGAAGGAGATAACGGTTTCCTCCAATCTGATACAGGCAGTGTATTTCTATTCGGCTACCTGTGATACCTGCGAAAAAATACAGGAATATCTGTCGGAGCTGGAGAGCCGTTTTCCGAATTTGAATATAAGGAAATACGATATCTATTCCACTGCCAGCTATGATCTTCTGGTAGAATATGGGAAGGTATATCAGCTGCCGGAGGAAAAAAGGGGGTTTACCCCCAGCATATTCATATCGGATCAGGTGCTTCTGGGGGCAGAGATACAGCATAAGCTGGAGGAGATGGTCACAAATTATCAGCAGGACAGGGCTACTGTCATACTGGAGAGTGGGGAAGAGAGTGGGGAGTTAGAGGATAAAAATATATTTCTGCATCTGGCGGCGGCCTTTGGCCTTGGCTTTGTAAATGGACTGAGTCCCTGCAGTCTGTCAATCTTCCTGTTTCTTTTATCGTTGATGCTGACCGGCAGAGAGAAGATGATGCGATGCGGATTTTCTTTTCTGGCGGGAAAGGCGGTTATGTTTTTCCTGTTGGGAACCATTCTGTATAATGTGGTGAATTCAATAAATATGACAGCTTTTTCTAAGTGGATTGACCTGTTCATGATCGTATTTGCCATCTGCTTTGCCCTGTTAAATCTCCTTGATTTCTATAAGGCGCGGGCAGAGCGCTATGGCGATATGAATCTTCAGCTGCCTAAGAGAGTGAAGAAAATGAATCACTCCATGCTCCGCTGGGGAAATAAATTTACAGCTGCAAAGCTGGGAGCCGTCATTATGTTTGGCATCGGCATGGCGGTGGCCACCGGAGAATTTCTGTGTACCGGGCAGATTTATCTGTCTTCTATTGTTATTATGGTTCAGAAGGGAACCGGCGGTATGCTGCCTACACTGCTGCTGGCTGTATACAGCGCGGCATTCGTCGTGCCTCTGTTCCTATTAATGATCGTCATTTACTTTGGGAAAAAAGTCTTTGGAATGTCGGAAGCAGTGCTGGAGAAGATACCTGTGATCAAACTGATCAGTGCCGTTCTATTTGTGGCGATGGCAGTTTATCTGATCCTGGTTTGACCATGGCATCAGGGAGGAAGGTCAGAAAGATGAAATGGAAGAATATAGCGGTTACGGCGCGGAACGGGGATATAATATATGAAGGCCCACTGAATGAGCTTCCGGTGAGGGAAGAGTATATTATAGAGAAAAGCCGGGAACTGTACAATGAGGAGGAACCCTGTATTATTTACCGGACTCATATTACAAAGAAGCTGTATCTTGATATATGGGACCAGATGAAGGAGAATCACAAAAAGAAAAGGACAGCAGACTGCAATTCCTATCAGGAACTGTTATCGCCTCTGGCGGTGGATACAGTGGATGCGACACTGGAATTCCGATAAAAAAAGAAACCGTTTACCTATTTTTTGGAAAAGCATTCTTTACATTTTTAAGGGGAAGTGATAGAATAATAGAATGAATAATATTTAAGGAGGACATAGACAAAAATGGCTAGAAAAATGAAAACTATGGATGGTAACACAGCCGCTGCACACGTGTCATATGCGTTTACGGAAGCTGCTGCGATCTATCCTATCACACCATCTTCTCCAATGGCTGACTATACGGATCAGTGGGCTACTCAGGGAAGGAAGAATATTTTCGGACAGACTGTAATGATGTCTGAAATGGAATCAGAGGGAGGGGCAGCAGGTGCTGTTCACGGTTCTCTCCAGGCAGGGGCATTGACAACAACCTATACAGCATCCCAGGGTCTGCTTCTGATGGTGCCAAACCTTTACAAGATTGCTGGTGAGCTGCTTCCGGGCGTTGTACATGTAACGGCCAGGGCACTGGCTAGTCACGCATTGTCTATTTTCGGTGATCACTCCGATGTATATGCATGCCGCCAGACTGGTTTTGCCATGCTGTGCTCCAGCAACGTGCAGGAGGTAATGGATCTTGGTGCAGTTGCTCATCTCACTGCAATTGAGGGACGTGTTCCGTTTATGCACTTCTTTGATGGTTTCCGCACATCCCACGAGATTCAGAAGATTGAGATCTGGGATTATGACGATCTGAAAGAAATGTGCAACATGGAGGCAGTACAGGCATTCCGTGACCGCGCACTGAATCCGAATCATCCGGTACAGCGTGGTACGGCTCAGAACCCGGATATCTTCTTCCAGGTGAGAGAGGCATGTAACAAGTATTATGATGCCGTTCCGGAACTGACCCAGATGTATATGGACAAGGTAAACGAGAAGATCGGTACGGATTACAAGCTGTTTAACTACTATGGTGCGCCGGATGCAGAGAAGGTTATCATCGCTATGGGATCTGTGTGCGATACCGCAGAAGAGACCATTGATTACCTGATGAGCCAGGGTGAGAAGGTAGGTCTTGTGAAGGTTCGCCTCTTCCGTCCATTTAGTGCAAAGCACCTGATCGATGCACTTCCTGACACCGTAAAACAGATCAGTGTTCTGGATCGCTCCAAAGAGCCGGGGGCTCAGGGAGAAGCTCTGTTCCTGGATGTAGTATCCGCACTGAAGGGATCAAAATTTGACAGCGTACAGGTTCTTGGCGGACGCTATGGACTTGGTTCCAAGGATACGGTTCCGGCAGATATCATCGCTGTATTCAGAAATGATTCCAAGAAGACATTTACCATCGGCATCAAGGATGACGTCACCAATCTTTCCCTTGACAGAAATGAGAATCCGGTAACTGCTCCAGATGGAACCACCAGCTGTAAGTTCTGGGGGCTTGGCGCAGATGGTACGGTAGGTGCCAATAAGAACTCCATCAAGATCATCGGTGACCACACAGATAAATACGCACAGGCATATTTTGACTACGATTCCAAAAAATCCGGTGGCGTTACGATTTCCCACCTTCGTTTTGGTGACAGCCCGATCAAGTCAACCTACCTGATCAACAAGGCTGATTTTGTAGCATGCCACATGCCTGCTTATATCAGAAAGTACAATATGGTACAGGATCTGAAGGACGGCGGTTCCTTCCTTCTGAACTGTGCATGGGATATGGACGAGCTGGAAAAGCATCTTCCAGGCCAGGTGAAGAGATATATGGCAGAGCATAACATCAATTTTTATACGATTGATGGATTTAAGCTCGGCAAAGAAATCGGTCTTGGCGGCCGTATCAATACAATCCTCCAGTCCGCATTCTTCTCCATTTCTGGTATTATCCCAGAGGCAGATGCGATTCAGTATATGAAGGATGCTGCTACCGCTTCTTATTCCAAGAAGGGTGACGATATCGTTAAGATGAATCACGATGCCATCGATGCCGGTGCAAAGAATTATGTAAAGATTGAGATTCCAGCTTCCTGGAAGGATACAGCAGACGAAGATCTGTCTGTAACTGTGACAGGAGACAGAAAGGATCTTGTAGATTATGTAAATACAGTACAGAATGCCATTAACAGCCAGACTGGTAACGATCTTCCTGTATCTGCATTCGAGAAGTATGTAGACGGTACTCTGCCAAGCGGTTCGGCTGCTTATGAGAAACGCGGCGTGGCAGTGGACGTTCCACAGTGGAATCCGGAAGGATGTATCCAGTGTAACTTCTGTTCTTATGTATGTCCTCATGCCTGCATCCGTCCGGTTGCCATGGATGCCGATCAGCTTGCCAAAGCACCTGCCAACAATGCGGTTGATTTAAAGGGTGTGGATGGCGTGAAGTTTGTCATGAGCGTATCTGCGGATGACTGTACCGGCTGTGGATCCTGCGCAAATGTATGTCCGGGCAACATGAAGAACAATGTTCTTTCCATGGTTCCGTATGCCGAGGGACTTTCCCAGCAGGAATTCTTCAACTACGGCGTAACTATTGATGCTCCGGCAGCTGTACTTGACAAGTTCCCGGAATCAACCGTGAAGGGCAGCCAGTATAAACAGCCATTGTTAGAGTTCTCCGGCGCCTGCGGCGGATGCGGTGAGACACCATATGCGAAGCTGATGACACAGCTTTTCGGCGACAGAATGTATGTTGCCAATGCCACAGGATGTTCCTCCATCTGGGGCGGTTCCTCTCCGGCGTCTCCGTATACGGTAAATCATGAGGGCAAAGGTCCGGCATGGGCGAACTCCCTCTTTGAGGACAATGCGGAATATGGTTTTGGTATGGAGTTAGGCCAGAGAGCCAATAGAGCGAAGGTAGTTGCAGCAGCAGAAGAGCTTGTGAAGACTGCTGAAAAGGAAGATGTTAAGGCAAAGGTTCAGGCATATCTGGATACGATTCAGAACAGCGGTGCCAATGCAAAGGCAGCAAAAGAGATGATCGCTGCACTGGAGGCGTGCGGATGTCAGAATGAAAATGTACAGACGATCCTTCAGCTGAAGGATTTTGCCGCAAAGAAATCCCAGTGGATCCTCGGTGGTGACGGATGGGCATATGATATCGGCTACGGCGGACTGGATCATGTACTGGCAAGCGGACAGGATGTCAATGTACTTGTATTTGATACAGAGGTTTATTCCAATACAGGCGGTCAGGCGTCCAAGGCAACACCTACCGGCGCTATCGCACAGTTTGCTGCAGGCGGTAAAGATGTAAAGAAGAAAGACCTTGCCGGCATTGCCATGAGCTACGGTTATATCTATGTGGCACAGATCGCCCAGGGCGCAGATATGAATCAGATGATGAAGGCGTTTGTAGAGGCTGAGGCTTATCCCGGCCCGTCACTCATCATTGCTTATGCACCATGTATCAACCATGGTGTAAAGGGCGGACTGAAAAATGCACAGGCAGAAGAGAAGAAGGCGGTGGAGAGTGGTTACTGGCATCTGTTCCGTTTCAATCCGCTTCTGGCTGAGGAAGGCAAGAATCCGTTTATACTGGATTCCAAAGAGCCGAAGGGAAGCTATCAGGACTTCATTATGGGCGAGGTACGTTACAACAGATTGTCCCGTTCCAATCCGGAGAGGGCAAAGGAACTCTTCGACAAGGCAGAGAAGGATGCAAAAGCGAAGTATGAAGCGCTTGCAGACAGAGCTGCCAGATAGTTTACGGCTATTCTGCTTATAAGACAATAAATAAGAGGACAGGCTTTGGGGCTTGTCCTCTTTACTTATTCGCCCAACAGCGGAAAGGAGAGAAATACGATGCACTATGTAACGGCAAAGGGGATATTATCCCCGAAAAATGGAATGAATTTGTACCGGGGCTGTTCCCACGGGTGTATCTATTGCGATTCCCGGAGCCGGTGTTATCATATGGAGTATGATTTTGAGGACATCGAGGTTAAGGAAAATGCGGTTGAGCTCTTAGCGCACGCTCTTTCCCATAAACGCAAAAAATGTATGATAGGTACTGGTTCCATGACGGATCCGTACATTCCCCTGGAAATGAAAATCGGGAATGTCAGGAAAGCCCTTCAGGTAGTATATGAGCAGGGGTTTGGATTTACCATCATTACAAAATCGGACCGTATATTGCGGGACCTGGATCTGTTACAGAAAATCAACGAAAAGACAAAATGTGTGGTACAAATGACGCTGACTACCTGTGATGAGGAATTGTGCAGAAAGATTGAACCCAATGTGAGCACGACAAAGGAACGCTTTGAGGTTCTGAAAAGATTCCGTGATGCCGGGATTCCCACGGTTGTCTGGCTGTCGCCAGTTTTGCCGTTTATCAACGATACGGAAGAAAATATCTCTGGAATTTTGGAGATGTGTGTGGAGGCAAAGGTCTATGGCATTCTCTGCTTTGGTATGGGGCTGACGCTTCGGGAAGGAAATAGAGAGTATTTTTATCAGCAGCTGGACCGGCTCTTTCCACAGTTAAAGGAAAGATATATTCGTACATTTGGAAACCGCTATATGGTGGAAAGTCCTGAAAGCAGCCGATTGATGAATCTGTTTCGCAGGAAATGCAGCCAGGGTGGATTGATACATAACAATGAACAGATATTTGAATATCTGCAGACCTTTGAGAAGAAAGAAGACAGGCAGTTAAGCCTGCTGGATCTTGATCAATGGCATTGCTGAGCTGTAGTTTCGTATATTTTACATAATTCCTTCAAGGCAAACTCTTTTAAAACTTTTAAAACAATGAAATGTGCCTTGCGGACAGAAGGGTTACGTGATATAATGCTTTTACCAGTTCAGAAGTCTCATGGAGATAACAGGATTTAACCAAATAGGAGAGGAGTGACAGTATGACGGATAGTGAAAAACTTGACCTTATACTGAATAAAGTAGGAGGTCTGGAGGAAAGATTTGACAAGCTGGAGGAAAGGTTTGACAAGCTGGAGGAAAGGCTTGATAAGCTGGAGCAGAGGTTTGATGAGTTAGAGGAGAGAGTGTGTCATCTTGATAATGACATACGAGATATCAGACTTATATTGGAAAATGAAATCAGGACAAATATTCAGCGTGTGGCAGAGGGGCACCTGGATCTATCAAGAAATCTTCATGAAGTTATGAAACCAAATAATGAAATTGAAATGCTGGCAGTTAAGGTTAGCATGTTGGAAACTGATGTGAGGGAACTGAAACGCAGGATATCATAAATTGAAATAGTTGTAATGCCGGAGAGGGCGCAGGGCTGTCAGTCAGTTTCTGTGTCCTCTCGCTGGGTTCTGGTAGATCCGGGTATGTGTAAAATTTATAATATCGTAACAAAAATGACGCATTTTCTTATTATACTGGGAATCAGATTTTATATATTGAAGAAAAGAGGGAAAAGCGATGAAAACAATATGGGTGAAGTTAATGGGAGTACTGTTTGTAGTGTGCATGTGCTTTCTTGCTGTCGGGAATCCGACGGAGGCAAAGGCAAAAAAATATACGATTTCTACCAAGACGACTCCGATTGACAAGAAGATTAAGAAGAAAAAGACGTATAATAAAAATACGAAGCATTATTATACGATCCAGTCCTATCTCAATAAGCTGAGCAAGAAGGGCGGGACATTGAAGCTCAAGAAGGGTACATACAAGATACCCTGTACCTTATATGTGCCGTCCAATGTGAAGATTCAGTGCAATTCCGGGGTGAAGCTGCTCAAGACGAGCAAAACTGGCACAAAGAAACTGAAAAGTACGAAATTTATGTTTCAGCTCATCTCTGAGACCAAGTCAAAGAAGAAGGCGAAAACCGCTAAGTATAAGGCGTCAGCCAATGTCAGCATCAAGGGCAGCGGCACAGTAAAAATTGATATGGGAAAGATCAGCGGTGCCACGGCGATCTATGCGGGACATGCAAAAGGCTTTACTGTATCGAACATCCAGTTCCGGAATAAGAACAACAGCAATTATATCTGGATCGAAGGATCGAATAACGTTTCTGTTACGAAATGCAAATTTTATGGTGGAACGGACAAGACTTCCGTAAAATCCCAGCTTGCCATACGACTGGAGACCATTAATAAGACCATCAACGGGTTTTCGGGAAAATGGAGCAAGATGGACAATACCGTGAACAATAAGATCAATATCAGCGGGAATACATTTTATGCCATGAATTCCTGCATCGGTACAACGAAGCATGTGTCAGTATCTGGCAAGGGAGTTTCTTATCAGAAGGGCATTAGCATTACCAGCAATACCTTCCGGGATACGGCAAAGTATGTTGTCTATGGTATTGACTGGTATACTCCGACCATTACCGGCAATAAAATGATCAAGACGGCAGGGAAGGCTCCTGCGGTTAATTTTGTCCGGGGACTGGGAATGGTCAATCCGCTGATCAAGAGTAACATCATCACCTCCTGTGAATATGCCATGTATTTTGATACGGCGAAGAACAGCGGCACCGGGAGCACAATGGCGCCGTACACATCTGTGATTTCACCGGCGTCTGCCCTTGAGATGGAAAATAATACGATTTCCAATCTGACGCATTACTATGTGCCGCTGAACGGTGCAAGACTGTTCTATTTTAAGAATAAGACAGATAAGAATTTTACGATTACAACGAATACGCTGCCGTATCGCGAGAAATATATGGACGAGCCGAATTATGCCAGCAAGAAGGTATACTATGTGTTCCGTTCCTATATGGAACAGCTTGAATATGCCGGCGGCGGTACGGTAACTGTGGAGGCGGGAACCTATGAGGTGACCAACAATATTTGTATCCCTTCCAATGTTATCGTAAACCTGAAGGATGGCGTTATTATGAGGAAGGGGACGAATAAGACCGCGGACGTGGCTTATGCGAAATCTGTGTTTACACTGGTTCCGCCTTCCAAGGATGGAACAAAGGCCACCGTGACCGGATATAATGGTTCCAACAATGTGAAGCTCCTGGGAACGGGAAGCGCCCGGATCGATTGTGCCGATGTGGTGAGCTCCATGGCAATTGTAATGGGACATACAAGAAATGTCACAATACGGGGCATCACCTTTACAAATCAGAATGGACTTCATTTTATCGAGTTGAATTCCTCCAATAATGTTGTGGTGGAGAACTGCTCCTTCATCGTGTTCCGTCCGGATTCCCAAAAGAGAAGCTATAAGGAATGCATCAATGTGGATGGGACGGACGAGGTGACCGAAGGCTTTAATTATGACTGGTCCGCTCACGATAAGACGGTTTGCAAGGATATTTATATCCGCAACAATTCCTTCAGGAATATTGGAACGGCGGTGGGGAGCCACACCTACTCGGCAAACGGGAGCCAGCTGCTCTATCATGAAAATGTACAGGTGACCGGCAATGTCATTGATAACACATATAATGCAGCGGTCCGTGCCCTGAACTGGAAGAACTGCGTGATCCGGGACAACATTTTCAAAAATACCCAGTCACTGGAGGATGGCAAGCTCAACGATAAGGGAAATCAGACCCGGTATGTGGCGGTATTTTTAAGAGGTGTGATCAATCCTGTGGTGACAAAAAATACCTTTGACACCCTTCATTATTATCCGATCCGCGTTACGCTCACCTGCGAGGCCACGACGGACGAGGCCGTCAAGGCAGGATATCCGGATACGGTGTGCTCGATTTCAGAGGATAACTGGAAACAGATGGAGGACAACAATGTATTCAATATTTCGGATGAAAAGTATCAGTATATCGTGATACGGGAGAATGAAAACAGCACGGACTCCAAGAGTGATAAGCGCCCCATCGGGGAGAAAAAGGATGACGATAAGGATCCGGTAAATCCATCCGGCTCTGCCGTGAAGATTGCGGAATAATTGACAATTCAGCTCTCTTACGCTATAATAAAACGATGTAAAATCCTAGGAGGTAATATTATGGCAGAAACTAAGAAAAATATTTTGACCTACGAGGGCCTGAAAGCACTGGAAGATGAATTGCATGAACTGAAGGTAAACCGCCGCAGGGAGGTTGCTCAGAAGATCAAGGAAGCAAGAGAGCAGGGGGACCTCTCAGAGAATGCGGAATACGACGCAGCGAAAGAGGAACAGCGGGATATCGAGCTTCGCATTGAGGAGATTGACAAGATACTGAAAAATGCGGAAGTGGTTGTGGATGATGACACAGATTCCAGTATTATCAATGTAGGCTGCAAGGTTAAAATAAGGGATCTTGAATTTGACGAAGAGATGGAATATAAAATTGTCGGCTCTACAGAAGCAAATAGTCTTCAGGGGAAGATTTCCAATGAGTCGCCGGTAGGCAAGGCGCTGATTGGCGCCCAGAAGGGGGAAGTGGTAGAAGTGGAAACCCCGGCAGGCGTGATCAAATATGAGATTCTGGATTTTCATAAAAACTAAGAGAGAGGATTAAAATAAAGTGGCAGAAGATATCAATCAGTTATTAAAGGTGAGAAGGGAGAAGCTTGCCGGATTACAGGAGGCGGGCAGGGATCCTTTTCTGATCACAAAATGTGATGTGACGCATCATTCCATCGACATCAAGGAACACTACGACGACCTGGAGGGACAGATAGTAACGATCGCGGGACGGATGATGTTTAAGCGGGTCATGGGAAAGGCATCCTTCTGCAATCTGCGGGATCTGCCGGGAGATATTCAGGCATATGTGGCCAGGGACAGCATTGGAGAAGAATCTTATAAGGATTTCAAAAAATATGATGTGGGTGATCTGCTGGCCATCACAGGAGAGGTTTTTAAGACAAAGACAGGTGAGATTTCCGTTCACGCCCAGACGGTTACACTTATATCCAAGAGTCTTCAGATCCTGCCGGAGAAATTCCATGGCCTGACAGATACGGATATCCGTTACCGTCAGCGCTATGTGGATCTGATCATGAATCCGGACGTAAAGGATACCTTTGTAAAGCGCTCAAAGGTACTGCGGTCTATCCGCAATTATTTGGACGATCAGGGTTTTATGGAGGTTGAGACCCCGATGCTGGTGCAGAATGCCGGCGGTGCGGCAGCGCGGCCCTTTGAAACACACTATAATGCGCTGGGAGAGGATCTGAAGCTTCGGATTTCTCTGGAACTGTACTTAAAGAGGCTGATCGTCGGCGGCATGGAAAAGGTATATGAGATTGGCCGTGTATTCCGCAATGAGGGACTGGATACAAGACATAATCCAGAATTCACGCTGATGGAGCTGTATCAGGCATATACCGATTACAATGGCATGATGGATCTCACCGAGAATCTGTACCGCTATGTGGCAAAAGAGGTGACGGGTTCCGAGATTCTGACCTATGGCGAACACAAAATGGATCTGTCGAAGCCTTTCCAGCGGATTACCATGGTAGATGCCGTGAAAAAGTATGCCAATGTAGATTTTAATGAGATAAAGGATACAGAAGCGGCGAAGAAGCTCGCCAAAGAACATCATATCGAATACGAAGAGCGGCATGGCAAGGGAGATATTCTGAATCTCTTTTTCGAGGAATATGTGGAGGAGCATCTGATCCAGCCCACATTTGTCATGGATCACCCCATTGAGATTTCACCGCTCACGAAGAAGAAGCCGGACAACCCGGACTATGTCGAGAGATTTGAGTTCTTTATGAATGGCTGGGAAATGGCGAATGCTTATTCCGAGTTAAATGATCCCATCGATCAGAGAGCCCGTTTTGAGGCGCAGGAGGCTCTGATCGCACAGGGGGATCAGGAGGCTGACCACATGGATGAGGACTTCCTCAATGCCCTGAATATCGGTATGCCCCCCACAGGCGGGATTGGATTCGGTATCGACCGCATGGTGATGATGATGACGGATTCACCTGCCATACGAGATGTGCTTTTCTTCCCGACCCTCCGGAGTCTGGATAAATAGACAAAATAAAGCCTGCAGCAAAGTTTCGCTGCAGGCTTTTGGTTTACCTCTACTGTTCTTTTTGTTTTCTCTTTGCAAAAAAATCATCGATATTTTTCTTTATATCCTCATCCGGCATAGTCTTGAGAAGATAACCCTCCGGCTTTAAAGACATAACCTTGCTGACGCTCTCCCGGTCCCCCTTTCCGGTAAGGAAAATAACAGGAATTTTGGCAGTATCCTGATCTGAGCGCATCATCTCAAGAGTTTGTCTGCCGTCACAGACAGGCATTTCATAATCCATCAGGACCAGGTCAGGCGGGGCTGTTGTAATAATCTTCAGTGCCGATATACTGGAACCGGCTTCTACCAGTTCATAGCTGTCAGACAGCAGCTGTATGATTCGCTTGCGCATAAAATCGGAATCATCCACAATGAGAACCTTCTTTTTCTGCATTGTCTTTTCCTTTTTCAGGTAGTCGTTCACTGCGGATAGTACATTGTCAGCGGTGATACCGGAAGCGATCCTGCCTTGGATGGAATCGGGGGTGGAGATACAGAATGCAAAGTATCCTTCCCCCGCATCAAACAGAAGACTGTAGGACGGTTTGGACCGGTTAAAGGATTCCGAAAGCTGTTCATAGGTCATAAGGGATTCCTTCTCCAGCTCAAAGAGGTCAATGGCGGGAATGGTTTCCCTGATCTTTTCCAGAAACTGCCGTGACAGATACCGGATTACATTGACTACCATATCGTCCACTCTTGAGTGCTGGGAATCCAGTATGTCGTCAATGATCGTAAGCAGCAGTTTGTCTTCGTAAACTAACGTGATCTCCCACTTTTCTTTTTTCTGGCCGCGGTAGATAAACCGGCAGCACACGACTCCGCCAAAATATTCTCCGGCGTACAATTCACTGATCATCTTTGACTTCATGTGGAATATATCGTTGAAGAGCTGAACGATGGTCTGTTCCAGCGCATTTTTTTCTTCTTCATGAGGAATATCAATCCATTTGATTGTACTTTTTCCTGAAATCGCCAGATCCTCCGTCTGTGTGTGCGCGATTACCCAGCCGATGCACACGCCGAGAAAATGCCGGATGGATTCCACGGAATAGTCAGTCCTGACCAGTTCTTCCTCCAGTGCCGGAAGTGTTTTGTACCGGAAATTATCATGAAGGCGCTTATGGATCTCATAATCACTGTAGCCGATGGAACGCATATAGCCTTCCTCGTGCTCGAAGTGCTCTATCGTGTGATTTTTCAGATATTTGACACCTTCACGGCATCCCCATTCACTTTTTTCTTCATCCCGACTGATTTTGAGAAGTCGGTTCATGGTTGAAAAAAGCTTTTTATGCTCTTCATCAATAAAGTCCACGTCAATTTTATACTTGTCTTGCCAAACTATTTGATCCACGTTTTACCTCCTTGTTGTAAAGCAATGCTTTTTCTTACTTTCATTATATCACCGGTTTGTAAAATTTGCCATCATTAAATAAAGGGGAATTCGGATAGAATAGACGGAGAGAGTTTCCTGTTAGTTGATTTTGTTTCTTAAAGTATCGTTACATTCCATTGCCGCGGCAGTTTCCTGACTGTATAATAGGCTTATAAAAGAAAAGAGAAAAGGGGGAGCGGATTTATGAGTGAATTAAAGTTATCGCGCAATATTACCCGCCTTCGGCATGAAAAGAAGCTGACCCAGGGGGAGCTTGCTGAGTTTCTCGGGGTTACGAAGGCTTCTGTCTCCAAGTGGGAAAATGCCCAGAATACACCGGATATACTACTTCTTCCGCAGATGGCGGCCTTTTTCGGCGTGACGGTGGATGAGCTGATGGGATACGAGGCCCAGCTCTCCGGTGAGCAGATCCGGCGATGCTATGCGGGACTAATGAAGGATTTCGCCAGCCGGCCATTTGGAGAGATGAGGGAGAGGGTAAGGGATCTCGCCCACCGGTACTATGCCTGTTACCCGCTGCTGCTCCAGCTGGGTGTTCTGTACTGGAATCATTTTATGCTGGCTGATACGGAGGAGGAGCGCAGCGGGACATTGGAAGAGGCTGCCGGCTGGTGTGACAGGATATTGCAGAACTGCAAGGATGTGGGGGTGTGCAGCGACGCCCTGGTGTTGAGATCGGGACTGTATCTCCAGATGGGCAGGCCGGAGGAGACCATTCGGGCGCTGGAGCCATCGGCAGATCCCAGCCGTCTCGCGGGGCAGAACAGGACATTGCTGATTCAGGCATACCAGATGGCGGGAGAGCTGGAGAAGGCCAGAAGCTTTTCGCAGACAAACCAGTATCTGAGTCTGCTGGGGCTTATTGGGGATTCGGTACAATATCTGTCCCTGTATGAGGATGATCTGGAACGATGCGAGGAAACGATCCAGAGGGTGACGGGGACGTTGGATTTATTTAAGCTCGATCAGCTCCATCCCAATATGGCGGCGCAGTTTTATTATCAGGCAGCGGCAGTGTATGCGGTACACGGAAAAAGGAAAAGGGTGATAGAGTCATTGTCCTTATTTGAGAAGAGGATCCATGTGCTGCTGGGCGCAGAGGAAATTATACTTCGCGGTGACAGCTATTTTGATCTGCTGGATGCCTGGATCGATCAGCTGCCCCTTGGCAGCATGGCTCCCAGGGACAAAGCCTTTATTCGGCAGAACGTACAGGAAGCCCTGGCCCGGCCGGTCTTTGACTGTGTCAGGGAGGACGGGGCATTTCAGAGTCTTGTCAGAAGACTGGAAAATGGAGGTGAATCATGATAAATATTAAAGAAATGCTGCCCTTTCTAATCCCGCTGGCAGCGGCGGAATTTGCTTTGCTGGGATATACGCTCTATCATATCCTGACTCATAAAACATATAAGCGGGGCAGCCGGGGAATCTGGATTGCCGTGGTGCTGATCGGTATGCAGTTTATCGGTCCTATTCTATATTTTCTTCTGGGCAGGGAGGATGATTGAAATGGATATGCTTACGCTTTCGCATGTAAATAAACGGTTCGGAGAAAAACAGGTGCTGCGGGATGTGAGCTTTTCCGTTCCGGAGCATGCAGTATATGGCTTCGTGGGACAAAATGGCGCGGGAAAGACCACCACCATGAAGCTGATTCTTGGCCTGCTGGCCGCCGATGGCGGTGAAATTTGTGTCAATGGAATACCGGTACGCTATGGAAATACGGAAACGAACCGCTTTATTGGATATCTGCCGGATGTCCCGGAATTCTATCACTATATGACGCCATCCGAATATTTGAGTTTCTGCGGGGAAATCACGGGAATGCCTCCCAAGGAAATACGTGTCCGGACGGAGGAATTACTCTGTCTGACTGGACTCGAAAAAGAAAATCGGCGCATCAGGGGATTTTCCCGGGGCATGAAACAGCGGCTGGGTGTGGCGCAGGCCCTGCTCAGCCGGCCGAAGCTGCTGATCTGTGACGAGCCCGCCTCGGCTCTGGATCCGGCCGGGCGCAGGGAGCTGCTGGACATTCTTGCGTTGGCAGGGGAGCAGGCCGCCGTACTCTTCTCCACCCATATTCTCTCGGATGTGGAACATATCTGCGACGCCTTTGCTCTTCTTCACAATGGAGGAATTGTTCGGAAGGATACTCTTGAAAATATGCGCCGAGACAAAAAGTCCTCCGCTGTGGTGATGGAAATGGAGCTGGCTGGGGATGCCCGGTTATTACTGACCGTATTTCCTTATCTGAGGCCGGAGGGGAGGAATGGCGTCCTTCTGGAGAAGGCGGAGCTGCTTCCGGAAATTTTACATTATATTGCTGACAATAAACTGCCGCTTCTGCGGATGGAGCGGCAGGAGCCCACAATTGAGGATCTATTTATGGAGGTGGTGGGAAAATGAGGGCTTTTTTGAAGAAAGAATGGATGGAGTGGAGCCGCACCGGGCGTCTGCTTGTCCTGGTGCTGGTTTTCCTGGTGCTGGGAATTATGAATCCGGCGCTGGCTAAGCTGACGCCGTGGATGATGGAAATGCTGTCAGAATCTATGGCGGAAACGGGGCTGTCTGTCACGGATGTAACAGTGGACGCGATGGTTTCCTGGACCCAGTTCTATAAAAATATTCCCCTGGGCCTAATTTTGTTCACCCTGCTCTGCAGCGGAAATTTTACCGCAGAATATCAGAAGGGCACACTGATTCCGGTGGTGACAAAGGGGCTGTCCCGCCGGAAAATCCTTCTGGCCAAAGGGGCGATGATGACCGCGGCATGGACGGTGCTGTATACTCTCTGTTCCGGAATTACTTATGCATATAATGCGTATTTCTGGGATAATGGGATCGCGGTTCATCTGCTCTTTGCCATCTTTCTGACCTGGCTGTCCGGGCTGTGGGTCACCGGGCTTCTGATCTTTTTCTCTGCCGTGGCGGGGAGCAGTATCCAGGTTCTGCTGGGAACCGGAGGCGTGGTGCTGGGAATGTATCTTCTGGGGCTGTTTCCGAAAGCTGGCACCTGGCTTCCCACCCGGCTTCTGGACGGCATGGCGCTGCTGCAGGGGACTGCAGCCCCAGGGGATTATTATGGCGCTATGGCCGCTGCGGTGCTTATGATCGTAATGGGTATCGGACTGGGTGTGCTATGTTTTGACCGGAAATCGTTATGATTTCTATTCTGTCATCCCATTCTTGACTAAATCTGCTGACTGGGGTAGAATTGCAGTATAGTTCGACATCTTCTCAGGAAGGCATTATACTTGATAGATGGGATATGACGGCAAATGGAAAAAATAAAGGTTAGCTTTATCCGGACGATCAACTGGGTTACAGAGCATCGAAATATGTTGTTTCTCATTGCCTGCCTGGCAATTCATGCCATATATGCATGGGTGTTTCACCGGGCGGGCATCTGGTTTCTGACAGCGCTCAATATTTACAGCTGCTGTTTCTATTTCTTTTATCTGGTGATAAAGAGGGATACCTCGGAGAAAAGTATGCTTGCGGCATATTTTGAAATCTTGCTCTTCTCTGTTTTGAGTGAAGTGGCGCTGGGACCAGAGTATGGTTTCTATCTCTATATTATTGGGATGTCTGCCTCGGTGTTCTATCTGCTCCCGTCCTATGTAAATAAGCGTTTTCTTTATCAGTCTGCAGGGATTGTCCTTGTCCTCCTGCTGGAGGCCGTGATCATGGTTACGGGTATCCGTTTCGACGGAGTCCGAAATGCTGCCGGGCTGTATCAGCCGGCGATATTTCTTGGTAATATCGGGATTACGGCAACCATCGTTCTGGCGGCCGCATTTTTCTATTCCAAAGAGATTGAGGCGGTGTGGGGCACCCTGAATTACAACATGCATCATGATACACTGACAGACCTCTATAACCGGCGCTTTCTGGAGGATGAGATCCGGCATCTGCCAGAGGGGAAGAGAAGGGAATTCGTTATCTGTATGATGGATATTGATTTCTTCAAGAGAGTCAATGATACATATGGCCACGAGGCGGGGGATGTAGTCCTGACCAGGGTGGCATCCTGCCTGAAGGATACGGCGGGAAAGGACAATATGGCAGTGCGTTGGGGAGGAGAGGAATTTATCCTGTACTTCCCGGGGATGAAGGAGGATCAGGCATACCGGTTAACCGAACAATTGAGGAGACGCATTGAGGAAATGGTAATAGAGACTGACGGACAGAAGATTCACGTGACTATTACGGGAGGGATAGCGGCGGGACTGCCGGGGAGCAATTATGAGAAGGTGATAAAGAGCGCTGATGAAAAGCTGTATATTGGGAAACAGCAGGGGCGGAACCGGGTAATTGTATAGCGCAGCGGCGCGAATTTGAATCTGCCGGAGTATGATATTATTATGAAAGAAAGAGGGCAGTCCCTGAAGTCACTTTATGACCTTTGGGACGCCCTCGTATTTTTGTGGTGAAATCCTTCCATTGGTTCGCGTTAGTTTTCTGTATTCGAATTTAATACGCTGGACAGCTGTCCGATGCCGTTCTGTACATTTTCCATGGATTTCAATATATTTTCTACGCCGGATGCCTGCTCTTCGGTGGAAGCGCTGATCTCTCCAGTGGTCTGTACGGAATTCTGTGAGATGTGCTCAACCTGATCCATAGCCTCTGAGAGGCGTTCCTTGATATCTATAATGTTTGCCAGTTCCTTTTGAAGCAGCTCTGTCACACTGATTACCTCTTCCGAGGAGTGGAGCATGCTCTCGAAGATTTTTACCGTATCGTTCAGCTTGTCGTTTGATTCCTTCACAATAACGTTATTCGTGTCGATAACCCGGTTCACGTCATTTACAGTAGAGATAACATCCTTTAGAATAGAATCAATCTTTTGGGTAGCAGTAGAAGATTCTCCCGACAGCATATTGATCTCTTCTGCCACAACGGCAAATCCCTTTCCGGCCTCTCCGGCTCTGGCTGCCTCAATGGCGGCATTCAGGGCAAGAAGATTGGTCTGTTTGGCGATCTGGCTGATACTCTCAATAATATCCCCGATGGATTTTGATTTTTCCACCAGCGAAGCGGCGCCCTCCGATGCCACCCGGGTGGAGGCAATGTTTTCGCTGAATTTCTTCGACAGGATTTCGATGGCCTGGATCCCCTCGTCGTTCTTTTCTTTCAGATCCCGTATGGTTTCCATTGTCTGGAGCACTCTGGCTTCGGAGTTCTGGATTTTGCTGTCCAGATCATTGAATATATCCAGACTGCCTCTGACCTGCTGGATCTGAAGATCGGCACTGTCCGCAATCTGACTTGTGGATGCGGCGATCTGAGTTGTGCTGGATTCAAAGTTATGCAGGGAATCATATATATTTCCGGAAGATTGTTCCAGACCGTCGAAGGCATGGCGGACATTGGCAAGCAGCCCTTCCACCTCGTGTTCCTTTTCCTCTACCTTCAGGAACAGGGAGCGTGCCCTCTTAATGATAAACAGGGCTACCACCACGGCGAGTATATAGACCATCCATACGAAGATCCAGATTGCTTGTGTATACATGGCGAGATAGGCGTCCGGAAATATGAACATGGCAACGAAGTTGGGAATAATGGTGACGGCGGTGCAGACCCAGATGAGCGATTCATCGTAATAGGGAACAGCCAGAAACAATACGAGAAAATAAGCTTCAGCCATGGCGCCATAGGATGCGGGATTTCCCAAAATAATCGTCAGCATTCCCATTATGGGAAGAATGGAAATATATAGATATTTGGCAAATTTTCCAAGGAGCCTTTCAAATAATTTGACCAGTATACTGCAGCCCACCATGGATAGAACGATACAGTCCTTTGCCGATCCATTATTAAATAAAAGAACGTATCCCATTGCAACGCAGGGAATCACGGCAATAAAAATGAACATAATCAGATTCATCCGCTTCTCTTCATTTTTTAAAATTTCCAGTTCCATTGAACCTCCTCCTTTTATCTTAATTCATAATGGCGTATAATATTTAACATTTTAACATATTTTGTGAAAAATGGCAATAATTTTACAATTTTCCAATAATTTTTGTGGATTTTTTTCTGTTTTATATTATAATGAAGTCAGTTGGTATAATTCCAGGTGGGAAAAAATAATACGCGTCCTCCGCTGGCGCTTCGGAATGGAGATTGATATGAGCATAGTTTATGAGAAGAAGCAGCAGGTTTTTCATCTGCAGACAAAGAATTCCAGTTACATAATGAAGATTGTGAAAAACAAATATCTGTCGCACGTGTACTGGGGAAAGAGGATCCGGACGCCGGAGATGGAAAATGCACAGCTGAACCGGCTGATCGGTTTTAGTGCAGCGACGGACAATGAGGACAAGACATACAGTCTGGATTTTGTATGCCAGGAGTATCCCACAGGGTGTGGGACGGATTTCCGGATTCCCGCCGTTTCCGCGGTGTATGAGGACGGCAGCCGCAATGTGCAGCTTTTGTACCAGGAGCACCGAATCATTCCGGGTAAACCGGGACTGCCGGGACTGCCGGCGGTCTATGTCGAGCGGGACGATGAGGCGGATACGCTGGTGATCCGGCTCACCGATCCGCTGAAGAAGCTGTCCGTGGATCTGATGTACACGGCATACCGGGATCTGGATGTCATCACCAGAAGTGTCCGGGTGAGCAATGAGGGCGGGGAGGATGTAGTACTGGAGAAGGTACTCAGCGCCAGCGTGGATTTTGAGACGGCGGAGTATGACTTCATCACCCTGCCCGGCGCCTGGGGAAGGGAGCGCCATATTGAGAGAACATCTCTGCGCAGCGGCGTCCAGTCCATTGAGAGCCGGCGGGGGGCGTCCAGCCACCAGAACAATCCGTTTATGGCGCTGGCCGCCCCTGGCGCCACAGAGACGTCTGGGGATGTATACGCCTTTCATTTTGTCTACAGTGGTAATTTTACGGCGGGAGTGGAGGTAGACCAGCTCTTTAAGGCCAGGGCGTACATAGGACTGAACGAGTATGATTTTTCCTGGATCCTTGCGCCGGGGCAGGATTTCCAGTCGCCGGAGGCAGTTCTTGTCTACTCGTCCGGAGGCTTTGGGGAGATGTCCCGTACCCTGCATGATCTGTACCGGCGCTATCTCGTAAGGGGCAGATACCGGGACGAGGTGCGGCCGATCCTGGCTAACAACTGGGAGGCCACTTATTTTGACTTTGATGAGGAAAAGATCCTTGCTCTGGCAAAAGAGGCGGCGGACCTTGGGATAGAACTGTTTGTGCTGGATGACGGCTGGTTCGGAAAGCGGGACAGCGACAACTGCTCGCTGGGCGACTGGTATGTATATAATGAGAAGCTGCCGGGGGGGATTGCGGGTCTGGCGTCAAGGATCCGGGAATATGGCATGAAATTTGGGCTGTGGTTCGAGCCGGAGATGGTATCGCCGGACAGCGACCTGTACCGCAGTCACCCGGACTGGTGTATCCATGTACCGGGGCGGATGCGGACGGAGTGCCGGAACCAGCTCATACTGGATCTGTCCCGGCAGGAGGTGCGGGATTATATTGTAGAGACTATATCCCATGTACTGGATACGGCAGAGATTGGATATGTAAAGTGGGATATGAACCGTCATATGACGGAGCTGGGATCCGCCGGGCTGGACAGCAGGCGGCAGAAAGAGATGCCGCACCGCTATATGCTGGGACTTTATGAGGTGCTGGAACGGATCGTCTCCTCCCATCCGGACGTATTGTTTGAGAGCTGCTCCGGCGGGGGCGGAAGATTCGATCCGGGAATGCTTTATTATATGCCCCAGACATGGACCAGCGATGATACCGATGCCGTGGAGAGGCTCTCGATCCAGTATGGCACCAGCCTTGCCTATCCGGTGAGCACCATGGGCAGCCATGTGTCGGCGGTGCCGAACCATCAGGCGGGCCGGGTTACCTCATTAAAAATGCGGGGGGATGTAGCCATGAGCGGCAATTTTGGCTATGAACTGGATCTGATGAAGCTGACCGAGGAGGAAAAGGAGATCGTCCGCAGACAGATCACCCAATACAAGGATCTTCGGACCTTTGTCCCCTCAGCAGATATGTACCGCCTGCTGAGTCCCTTTGACGGCAACCACACCGCCTGGATGTTTGTCTCAAAGGATGGGAAGGATATTTTTGCGGCCTATTTTGAGGTTCTATGCGAAGTCAATCCGGGAATCCGGCGGATGAAATTTACCGCCCTGGATCCGGAGGCTTTCTACGAGGTTGTGGGAGAGGGCCGCCGCTACCGGGGTGATGAGCTGATGCAGATTGGCCTGGTTGTGGACTGCTATGGGGATTTTCAGAGCAGGACATGGAGGCTGAGAAAAGTCTAGCTCAATGGCGCCATTGAGCTAACCGCGGAAGAGCTCCTTTTTCGTTCCCCAGTCCCCGTGGCCCGGCATGATCAGCGTATCATCGGGCAGGGAAGCCAGCCAGGGAGAAGTAATTGACCTGTAATCTTTTTTGCTCCCTCCGGGGAGGCGTGTAATGACGTCGTATCCATTGACAAGGCTGTCGCCGGTAAATACAATCTCCGGTGACAGCCCTTTTTCTGATGTTGTCAGGCGGATGCACTGGCTGCAGTCAGTGTGTCCGGGGGTATGTACGATTTCTATCAGATAGCTGCCGAAGGGAAAGCTTGTTTCCTTATGAAATGTCTGGTCTGCTTCACAGGTGTACTCCAGATCCATTATGTCGGCAAACAGCTTTTGTTCCTCCTCCGATTTATCCATCACCAGTATGGATGAAAAGGCCGCCAGGTTTTTGTGTGGATCCCGGATCTTTCCGGCACAGCACTCCGAGCAGAGCAGGGTACAGTTCACCCTGCGTCGCAGCCAGTTCACACCGGAGATATGGTCACAATGGGAGTGCGTCAGAAGAACGTCGGCATGGGAAAGTGTATCCAGGACGGGCACAGCCTCCTCTGCCACAAGGGGATCAATGATCAGGGCCTCTCCGGGATCCTGGTCATTGATTACCAGGTACATACGGGAATCCAGCACCGGCAGCGAATAGATATATATGTGATTGTTTTCATTTATATAATGCATGATACTCATCTCCTCCTATGAGGATTCTAGCAAGAGGGGAGGAGAATGTCAATAGGCCGCTGCTGGATCACCTGTCATTGGGGAATCTGCCTTCCCTCTGTATTGATGGTGTAATGATCCCTTATGATCAGCTGGGAGATGGGGACCAGCTGGAAGCCTTTTTGTTTCAGTGTGGCAAGCAGCTCATCCAGGGCTTCGGCGGTGTGTTTCCCGCCGTTGTGGCAGAGTATGATAGAGCCGTTGCCGAGATGCTTGTGCTCTGTGACACGCCGTATAATGGTGGCGGCGTCATAGTCCTTCCAGTCGAGGCTGTCGACATCCCACTGAATGGGATAATAATTGTTTTCCCGGCACACCTTTATCAGGGTATCGTTGTAATCGCCATACGGTGGGCGGAACAGGATCATATCCTTTCCGGTGAGCTGTTTTACTTTCTCGTGGGGTTTCATAAGCTCTTCCTTACATTGCTCCGGGGAGAGCTGCGGCATGTGCTTGTGGTTTTCGCTGTGGTTGCCGAGATCGTGCCCGCCGGCAGCGATGGCCTTCACATCATCCGGGTATTTCTCGATCCAGCCTCCGGTCATAAAGAAGGTTGCCTTTACCTTGTGTTTTTTGAGGGTTTCCAATAATTGCGGGGTGTCCTCATTTCCCCAGGCGGCGTCAAAGGAAATGGAGATCAGCGGCTTTTGCTGTTCTACACAATAGATGGGGAGCTCTTTCTCCCGGACAAGAGAACCGCTGAGGGTCTCGGCTGTTTTTGGATAGATGAGAAGGCTGGCCGAAAGCAGGGCGATGGAAGTCAGTACAATGGCGCCCACCTTGGTAAAAAGAACCAGCTTCTCCCGTTCGATCTTTATATTCATTCCTGCCTCTGATCAATAGTTTTTGGTATAATGTATGAGAACAGGAAAAAAATATGTATAAATAGATTGACAAACAAAAAGAAAAAGAGTAAGATGAATATATGAATAATTGTTCATATGTTTGAACGAAAGGAGGCAGGCATGGCTGAAGAGCATGGGATGGAATGCTGTGAGGATACGGAAGTTCACGCAGAGCTGATTCAGATTGTAAATGAAAAAATGCCGGAGGAAAGTGAATTGTATGATCTGGCAGAGCTGTTCAAGGTCTTTGGCGATTCTACCCGCATACGGATCCTGTTTGTGTTATTTGAGGCGGAGGTTTGTGTCTGCGATCTGGCAGAGGCGCTGCATATGACCCAGTCGGCAATATCGCATCAGCTGAAAATCCTTAAGCAGAACAGGCTGGTAAAAAGCCGCCGGGAGGGAAAATCAGTGTTTTATTCCCTGGCGGACGGACATGTGAGGACGATGATCGCCCAGGGGATTGAACATATTGGAGAGTAGGTAATGGAATGTGCGCCAGGTGCGCAGGGAGGTATGAAAATGAAGAAGAAATTTAAACTGCAGGATCTGGACTGCGCTAACTGCGCGGCAAAGATGG
Organism: uncultured Clostridia bacterium; assembly: GCA_948467395.1. Lineage (GTDB taxonomy): Bacteria > Bacillota > Clostridia > Lachnospirales > Lachnospiraceae > Eubacterium_F. The sequence goes on from CAOKDX010000001.1 coordinate 381,291, forward strand.
AGAACGCCATCAAAAAGATCGAGGGCGTCAATGACGCCAGCGTCAGCTTTATGACGCAGAAAATGACGGTGGACGCAGAGGATGGAAGGTTCGACGATATTATGAAAGAGGTAGTGAAGGTGTGCGCAAGGGTGGAACCGGACTGCCAGATCTTGATATAGGCTGCGCCGGAGAGGATGTGTGATTATGACAGCGAAACAGAAAAAGATGCTGGCGCGTATTGTCGTTACAGCCATACTTTTTGCGGTGCTCCTTGTTCTGGAATACACGGGGATGCTTGAACCCTGGGAGGATTCCTGGGTCTTGCCCGTGGTATATGTGGTTCCCTATCTGGTGATCGGATATGATATTATTTTCAAGGCGGCCAGAAATATCAGCCGGGGGCAGGTATTTGATGAAAATTTCCTGATGATGCTTGCCACCTTTGGGGCCTTTGGCGTACGGGAGTATGCCGAGGCGGTGGCAGTTATGCTCTTCTATCAGGTCGGAGAGCTGTTCCAGGGATATGCTGTTGGCAGGTCCCGTCAGTCCATTGCCGACATGATGGATATCTGTCCGGAATATGCCAATGTGGAAGAGGATGGAAGACTGGTTCAGGTGGATCCGGATGAAGTGGAGATGGGAGCTGTCATCACGATCCGGCCAGGAGAGAGGATTCCGCTGGACGGCATTGTGACAGAAGGGGAGTCCATGATCGATACGGCGGCTCTCACTGGTGAAGCCGTTCCACGGCGGGCCAGAGCGGGCGACGAGGTCATCAGCGGATGCGTCAATGGAAGCGGTACTTTAAAGGTACGCACCACAAAGGGATTTGATGATTCCACGGTATCCAAAATACTTGAGCTGGTGGAAAATGCCAGCAGTAAGAAGGCGGATGTGGAGAACTTTATCACCCGGTTTGCCCGGTATTATACGCCCATCGTCACCATTGCGGCAGTTCTTCTTGCTTTTCTGCCGCCGTTATTTGCCGGAGGATGGGGGGAGTGGATACAGCGGGCGTGTATCTTTCTTGTGATTTCCTGTCCCTGTGCCCTTGTGATCTCAGTACCTCTCGGTTTCTTCGGAGGAATTGGCGCCGCATCCAAGCTGGGGGTGCTGGTGAAGGGAAGCAATTATCTGGAGGCCGTGGCGGAGGTGTCCACCATCGTATTTGATAAGACGGGTACTCTGACAAAAGGAGAATTTCTGGTTACTCAGGTTCTCCCGGAGGAGGGGATTACGGAGCAGGCTCTTCTGGAGACGGCGGCACTGGCGGAGGGGTATTCCAGCCATCCCATTGCCGGTTCCATCAAAGAGGCCTATGCCGGGGAACTGGATATGGGCCGCTGCGGGCAGGCAGAAGAGCTTGCCGGTCATGGGATTGTGGTCATGGTAGACGGCAAAAGGACCCTGGTCGGCAATGAAAAGCTGATGGAGAGGGAAAATATTCCTTATCAAAAATGTCAGACGGCAGGCACTGTGGTCTATGTGGCGCAGGAGGGGAGCTTTGTCGGCGTGATCGTGATCTCGGATCAGATCAAGGCGGGAGCTGCCGATGCGGTCCGGGATATGAAACGGGTGGGCGTGCAGAGGACGGTAATGCTCACCGGGGACCGGCAGGAGGCTGCCGGCGGGGTGGCAGAGGAGCTTGGCATGGATGAATTTCATGCGGAGCTTCTGCCGGCGGATAAGGTGTCGAAGGTGGAGGAGCTTCTGGAACGGCAGAAGGGGCAGGGGCGGCTTGCCTTTGTGGGAGACGGCATCAACGATGCCCCGGTGCTGACCCGGGCGGATGTGGGGATTGCCATGGGCAGTCTTGGTTCGGATGCCGCCATTGAGGCGGCGGATGTTGTGCTGATGGATGACGATATCCGGAAGATTGCCGCTGTTGTGCGGATTTCGCGCAAGACACTGCGCATCGTAAAGCAGAATATAGTATTTGCCCTGGCAGTCAAGGCCATTGTGCTGCTGATGGGAGCCTTTGGCATCGCCACTATGTGGGAAGCCGTATTTGCCGATGTGGGAGTCTCCGTCATCGCCATCCTGAATTCCATGAGGGCTCTGAAGACAGAATAGCGCAGAGTCGCCGTAGAACTGGATTATAGCGGTAATAATATTGTATTTCTAATATAAAAGTGATAAGATAAGGATAGCCTGACGCCGTTGGGCTATCCTGTTATTATGGAGATATGTGTGAATTTGACAGAAGGAGGTCAGAGTGACAATGGCGGGCAATCGGGATGAAAAACTTGGCACGGAGCCTTTGGGAAAACTGATCATCAGTATGGCACTGCCCTCTGTGGCGGCACAGCTGGTGAATGTAATATATAATATGGTGGACCGCATCTATATTGGCCATATTCCGGGGGCGGGGGCCCAGGCACTGACGGGGCTTGGAATCTCGCTGCCGGTGATCCTGCTGATTCAGGCGTTCAGCTCCCTGGCAGGAATGGGGGGCGCGCCGCAGGCGTCCATCCAGCTGGGCAGGGGAGACAGGGACCGGGCGGAGAAAATATTGGGAAACAGCGTGGCGATGCTGGCCGTATTCGCCGTTGCCCTGACGGCGGGCTTCTATCTTTTCAAGACGCCGCTGCTGTATTTATTCGGGGCCAGTGACGCCACTATTGTCTATGCACAGGACTATCTGAATATCTATCTGGCAGGCACCGTTTTTGTCATGGCCTACCAGGGACTGAATATGTTTATCAGCTGCCAGGGGCATGCCAGGACGGCCATGGTATCCGTGCTGATTGGGGCGGTACTCAATATCGGGCTGGATCCCCTCTTTATCTTTGGTCTTGGCATGGGAATCCAGGGAGCAGCGCTGGCCACCATTATCTCCCAGGGAGTCAGCGCTGTCTGGGTTGTGTCCTTTCTCCTGTCCAGGAAGACGGGGCTTCATATACGCAGACGCAATATCCGCCCCGACGGGAGGATTATCGGAGCCATTACGGCTTTGGGCATATCACCCTTTGTGATGCAGTCCACGGAAAGCCTGATCAATATTGTGCTGAACAGCAGCCTCCGGCATTACGGCGGCGATCTCTATGTGGGGGCGCTGACCATTATGCAGAGCGTACTGCAGCTGATTGTTATCCCGGTGCAGGGCTTCTCGCAGGGGGTCCAGCCTATTATCAGCTACAATTTCGGTGCAGGGAAGATTGCCAGGGTGAAAAAGACTTTTCAGACGTCCCTGACGGCAATTTGGGCCTTTGGTTTTGCTTTTACCGGCATTGCCATGCTGTTTCCGGGATTCTTCGCCGGACTCTTTACCAGTGATGCCCAGCTGCTCCGGCTGACGGAGACGAAGATGCCGCTGTTTCTCGCCGGGCTTTTGATCTTCGGGATACAGATGACCTGCCAGAGCACCTTTATGGGCCTTGGCAAGGCGAAGATTTCCCTCTTTATCGCCCTATGGCGGAAGGTGATCCTGTTGATTCCGCTGGCGCTGATCCTGCCAAGGTTTATGGGGGTAGACGGCGTGTACTGGGCGGAACCCCTTGCCGACGGCATATCGGCGGTGACGGCAGGCGTTTTATTTGTATTGACTGTATGGAGAAAAGAATGGAAAGGGAATGAATTGTCATGAACACGCATATGATATTTTTTGATATAGACGGTACTCTTCTGGATGAGGAAACCCGCACCGTACCGGAAAGCACGGTCCGTTCCCTTCGACAGGCCAGGGAAAACGGACATCAGATTTTTGTCTGTACGGGACGGTGCAGAAATATCTGGCCCCTGGAGGTGATGGAGATTGGATTCGACGGCGTGGTGGGGGGCTGCGGGACAAATATCTTCTATCGGGGGGAGGAGCTTTTGCACACCAGCCTGGACCCGGCGCTGCAGCGGGAGATTGCCGATGACCTGACACGGTTTCACATCGACGGTGTGCTGGAGGGGCGGGATAAAACCTATTTCCGGCCAGACTACTGGATGCCGGTAGTACAGGGCATCCATAAGGAGAACGGCATCTTTTCGGTTCAGTGCCAGCTGTTCTGGGACCGGGAAGAGCCGCTGGAGTTTGATAAGATGGCGCTGTGGTTCGATGACAGCAGCGACATGAAGAGCTTTAAGGAAAAATATGAGGATCGGTTTGATTTTATCCTGCGGGATCCGACCTTTTATGAGATCGTGCCAAAGGGATATTCCAAGGCCACAGGCATAGAATTTCTTTGCCGGAAGCTGGGGATTCCAAGAGAGAATACGATGGGGTTCGGAGACAGCACCAACGATCTGCCGATGCTGGAGTATACACAGATCAGTGTGGCCATGGGAAATGGCAATCCCGATATTTTCCCATCGGTGGATTATGTGACGGCATCTGTTATGGAGGACGGGATAGAAAAGGCATTGAAAAAGTATGGAATGATATAAGGAGGGACTGGCAGAATGGCGGTAAGGCTTGCTGAATTATTGGAAAAGACAGAGTATCAGCTGATCCAGGGAAATCTGGATACGGAGGTGTCAGATCTGGCGTATGACTCCCGCCGGGTCGCACCGGGTATGCTCTTTGTGGCACTGGCAGGATTTGTGGTGGACGGACATAAATTTATACCGGATGTCATACGAAGGGGCGCGTCGGTAATCGTGGTGGAGAGAGAGACGGAGATCCTGGACCAAGACGTTACGGTGATCCGGGTGGCAAATGGACGCGAGGCATTGAGCCGGATGTCCCAGGCCTTTTTCGGCTATCCCGCGGAGCGGATGATATCCATCGGCATCACCGGGACCAAGGGAAAATCCACTACGGCGTATATGATCCGGGATATTATAGAGAAGTCCGGCAGGACCTGCGGCATTGTCGGGACCATTGGCATCTACATTAAGGGAACGGTTACGCCTACGGAGCACACTACGCCGGAATCCTACGATCTGCAGAAGGCATTTGCCGATATGGTGGAGGCGGGCTGCGATTATATGGTGATGGAGGTGAGCTCCCAGGGGATCAAGATGGACCGTGTGGCGGGAATGCATTTTGATTACGGCGTATTTACCAATCTGTCCCCGGATCATATCGGCCCCAATGAACATAAGGACTTTGACGAGTATCTGCACTGCAAGAGCAGGCTGTTCCGGATGTGTGATGTCGGTATCGTGAATAAGGACGACCCGCACTGGCAAGAGATTGTCAGGGACGCTTCCTGCGAACTAAAGACCTTTGGAACCTCTCAGGCGGACATGACGGCGGCAGATATCGAACACATCAATCGGGACGGAGACCTCTCCATGAAATTTCATGCCGGCGGGCTGCTGGAGGGAGACGTTATCGTGGGGCTGCCGGGCCGCTTTAATATATACAATGGGATGTGTGCTGCCTGTACGGGAGCGCTGCTGGGCATGCCCCGGGAGATAATTCTGCATGCCCTGGAGCATGTGGAGGTCAGGGGACGTGTGGAGCATGTTCCTACGGGCAGGGGATTTTCCGTATTGATTGATTTCGCACATAATGGTGTCAGCACGGAGAGCGTGCTGCGTACCCTTCGGGAGTACCATCCGAACCGGATCATCACAATCTTTGGCTGCGGCGGCAACCGCAGCAGGCTCCGCCGCTATGAGATGGGCGAAGCGGTGGGGAAGCTGGCGGAGCTGGCCATCGTCACCAGCGACAATCCCAGGACAGAGGACGTCATGGACATCATCGAGGACATTAAAATCGGCCTGGCAAAGACAGACGGGGAGTATGTGGTGATTCCGGACCGACAGGAGGCCGTGAATTATGCGGTGGAACAGGCGCAGAAGGGAGATATGATCATACTTCTCGGAAAGGGACATGAGGAATACCAGGAGATCAATGGGGTGAAACACCATTACAGTGAGAGGGAGGCCGTGGCAAATGCCCTGACAGGCGGGAAGCAGATCAACGGCGGGTTCAACTCGGCGCCGTCGAACTAACCGATGCGGCAGGGATGTTACTTTAGAGGAAAAGAGGGATAGATATGACAAAGGTACTGATCCTGGAGGACAAATGGCAGTCGCGGGAGGTACTGGCCCGGATGGTAGAAGAGATTGATGCCGGTGCCGCCGTTTTTGCTGTGGCCGATGAGGACGAGGCATACGCCATTGCCATGAAGAGGTCCATCGATGTATTTCTGGTGGATATCATACTGCACCCGGAGCGGACGGGCGACCAGTCGGGGGCTGTCTTTGCATGTAATATAAGAAATGTGGAAAAGTATAATTTCACTCCCATCATTTTCATTTCTACCCTGTATGATGCAAAGATGTGTATGTTCAGTACGGTTCAGTGTTATGGCTTTATTGAAAAACCCTTTAATATAGACAAAACCCGTCATATGATTGCGGCAGCCATGCGCTATCACACCACAGAGGGACAGGATAAGTCATTCATCTTTCACTCGGAGGGACTGATCGGATCGGTTCCAGTCAAGGACATCATCTATATCGAGAGCCGGCATCACCGGCTGTATGTACATACTACCAAGGACGAGATCACACTGCCCTACCGGTCATGCAGAAAGGTGCTGGAGGAGATTGATTCGGAGGACTTCGAAATGTGCAACCGGGGAACCATTGTGAACATGGCATATATTGACCGCATCGACTCACCGGGAAGATATATGTACCTCCGGGGGACCGGGGCGATCCTGGAGATCGGTTCCATTATGAAAAAGAACTTTATGCAGCGATTTAAGAACAGGTAATTCCACTTTTTACAATTTTTCTATTGACAATACCACCGCAAGGTGGTATTTTAATTGTAGTCATTGATTAGCACTCTTTTTTAGTGAGTGCTAACAGTAAAAAAGCATATATTATCAATGGAGGGAAAGCATGGAGCTGAGTGAGCGCAAACAGAAGATTCTGGAAGCGATCATACGGAACTATATGGAGTCCGGTGAGCCGGTTGGATCCAGGACGGTATCCAAGTATACGGACCTGAATCTGAGTTCGGCCACAATACGGAATGAGATGGCGGATCTGGAAGAGATGGGATATATCCTGCAGCCCCACACCTCTGCCGGCCGGATCCCTTCCGACAAGGCATACCGTCTGTATGTAGATACGATGCTGCAGCGGAAGGACCAGGAAGTGGAAGAGATGCGGGAGCTGATGGTAGAAAAGGCGGATAAGATCGATCTCCTGCTAAAGCAGGTGGCAAAGCTGCTGGCACAGAATACCAATTATACTTCCATGGTAACCAAGCCGAAATATGAGCACAAGAAGATTAAATTCATACAGCTAAACCAGATTTCGGACACCCAGCTTCTGGTTCTGGTCATTCTGGACAACAATCATGTAAACAATAAGTTTATTGAACTGGAATCCGGTCTGGATGACGGAGTGGTGGCTCAGCTGAATTTTCTTATCAATACAGCGCTGAACGGTCTGGACTTTACGGAGATCAATATGGCCATCATGCAGAAGATCAAGGATCAGGCAGGGGAATATGTGGATCTTGTCTCCAGTATACTGGACTGCATATCCGAGGTGATGTCGGAAGAGGATGACTCTGAGATCTTTACCTCCGGAGCCACAAATATTTTAAAGTATCCGGAGCTTACGGATAAGGAAAGCATGACGGAGCTTCTCTCCACCTTTGAGGAAAAGCAGATGCTGGCGGCCTGGGCCAATGACAAGAGGGCGCCGGAGACGGAGCAGGAGCATGGCATACAGGTCTATATTGGGGAGGAGTCCCCGGTGGAGTCCATGAGGGATTGTTCCGTGGTGACGGCGACCTATAAGATAGAAGAGGGCGTATACGGCAAGATCGGTATTGTGGGTCCCAAGCGCATGGATTACGAAAAGGTAGTCGGCGCCCTGGAGAACTGTATGCAGCAGCTGGATGATATATTTAAGAAGAAAACCTAGCAGGCAAGACAAACTGCCAATTTCTTAATATTCGTTGTACTAGTATAGGAAAAGATAGAAAGGTGGAATCAGAAGTGGTAGAGGTAAAGAATGAGCAGACGCCAGAGGAAGCGGTGAAAAACCATGCCCCGAAGGAAGAGAAGGATACGGAATCCGGCACAGAGGCGGCAGAGCAGATACCAGTGGAAGAGGCAGAGGAAACGCCGGAGGAAACAGAGCCGGCAGAGACTGCGGAGAGGGAACCCGGGACAGAAGGGGAACCAGTAAAGGAAAAGAAAAAGGGCCTTAAGAAGAAACCGAAAAAGGACAAAAGAGATGAGAAGATAGAAGAGCTGAATGACCGGCTGATAAGGAACCTGGCTGAATTTGAGAATTTCCGCAACCGCTCCGAGAAGGAAAAGAGCGCCATGTTTGATATGGGAGCCAAGTCCGTTGTGGAGAAGATTCTTCCGGTGGTGGATAATCTGGAGAGAGGATTTGACGGCCTCTCGGAGGAAGAGCGGGAGTCGCCCTTCGTAAAGGGAATCGAAGCGGTTTATAAGCAGATTCAGACTATGTTTGAGGAGGTGGGCGTGACACCCATCGAGGCAGTGGGACAGGAATTTGACCCGAATCTTCACAATGCGGTGATGCACGATGAAGATGATTCGGAGGAGACCAATCAGGTCATCGAAGAATTTCAGAAGGGTTATCTGTATAAAGACAGCGTAGTAAGGCACAGTATGGTTAAGGTTCTGAACTAAATTTTATATATTTGAGGGCCGCGGACGGCGGCAGAAAGAGAGGCATATCATGAGTAAGATTATCGGTATTGACTTAGGTACGACGAATAGCTGCGTGGCAGTGATGGAAGGTGGAAAACCGGTGGTGATCGCTAACGCAGAGGGGGCAAGAACGACACCTTCTGTTGTGGCATTTACAAAGAACGGAGAGAGACTGGTAGGAGAGCCGGCGAAGCGCCAGGCGGTGACAAATGCCGACAATACCATTTCCTCCATTAAGAGACATATGGGAACGGATTACCGGGCAGCCATCGAGGATAAGAAGTATTCTCCCCAGGAGATCTCCGCCATGATCCTTCAGAAGCTGAAGGGAGATGCGGAAAACTATCTTGGCGGCGAGAAAGTGACGGAGGCTGTCATTACGGTTCCGGCGTATTTCAACGATGCACAGCGTCAGGCAACCAAGGATGCAGGGAAGATTGCCGGACTGGATGTAAAGCGCATTATCAATGAGCCCACCGCAGCGGCGCTGGCTTACGGACTCGACAACGAGGGCGAGCAGAAGATTATGGTATATGACTTAGGCGGCGGTACCTTTGATGTATCGATCATTGAGATCGGCGACGGCGTGATCGAGGTTCTTTCTACCTCCGGTGATAACAAGCTCGGCGGTGATGATTTTGATGATAAGATCTGCAATTATATGGTGTCGGAATTTAAGAATGCAGAGGGAGTGGATCTCTCCACAGATAAGATGGCGATGCAGCGTCTGAAGGAGGCTGCCGAGAAGGCCAAGAAGGAGCTCTCCGCTTCTACTACAACCAATATCAACCTTCCGTTTATTACGGCGACGGCAGAGGGACCAAAGCATTTTGACATGAACCTGACCCGTGCCAAATTTGACGAATTGACGTCGGATCTGGTGGAGAGAACGGCTGCTCCGGTGCAGAATGCACTGAAGGACGCCGGGATCACCGCATCCGAGCTTGGAAAGGTACTGCTGGTGGGCGGTTCTACCCGTATTCCGGCAGTTCAGGATAAAGTAAAGCAGCTGACAGGACATGAGCCCAACAAATCCCTGAATCCGGATGAGTGTGTGGCGCTGGGGGCATCTGTTCAGGGCGGTAAGCTTGCCGGTGATGCCGGCGCCGGCGATATCCTGCTTCTGGATGTAACGCCATTGTCGCTGGCCATCGAGACCATGGGCGGGGTAGCTACCAGACTGATTGAGAGAAATACAACGATCCCTACCAAGAAGAGCCAGATCTTCTCTACGGCAGCGGATAACCAGACCGCCGTGGATATCAACGTAGTGCAGGGCGAGCGTCAGTTTGCCAGGGATAATAAATCACTGGGCCAGTTCCGCCTGGACGGAATCCCGCCGGCTATGCGTGGTGTGCCGCAGATTGAGGTTACCTTTGATATCGACGCCAACGGTATCGTAAATGTATCGGCCAAAGATCTGGGAACCGGCAAGGAGCAGCATATCACCATTACGGCAGGCTCCAATATGAATGATGATGAGATCGAAAAGGCGGTAAAGGAGGCTGCTGAGTTTGAAGCGCAGGATAAGAAGCGCAAGGAGGGCATTGACGCCCGCAACGAGGCAGACAGTATGGTATTCCAGACGGAGAAGGCGCTGAATGATGTAGGCGACGGCGTAGATGCCGCTGAGAAGGAAAAGGTGCAGGCCGAGATAAATAAGGTGAAAGCGATTCTGGAGAGAACGACACCGGAAAATATGAGCGATGCCGATGTGGATGAGCTGAAAGCGGCAAAGGAATCTCTGATGACCAATGCCCAGCAGGTTTTCGCGAAGGTTTATGAGCAGGCCCAGCAGGCAGCGGGTGCCCAGGGGGCGGGTCCGGATATGAGCGGCGCGGCAGGAACCGGAGCAGGCGCAGCCCAGGACAACAGCGGGGATGATGTAGTGGACGGAGATTTCCGCGAACTGTAAGAGACAGATGGGCCGAAATGATATCTTGCGTTGTACCAGCTGAATAGGTAGATGATAAAGAAAAGGAATGAACTCGTACCCCCAAGGGGTGCGAGTCATTCGTCTGTATAATGCGCAGAAACCTGCGCGGATGGAGGGAAAGAAATGGCAGATAAGCGGGATTATTATGAGGTTCTCGGGGTAGACAGAAATGCGGACGATTCTGCCCTGAAGAAGGCATATCGTGTCCTTGCCAAAAAATATCATCCGGATACAAATCCTGGCGACAAGGAAGCCGAGGCAAAATTTAAGGAGGCGTCGGAGGCATATGCCGTGCTGAGTGATCCGGATAAGAGGCGCCAGTATGACCAGTTCGGCCATGCGGCCTTTGAGGGAGGAGCCGGCGGCGGAGGCTTTTCCGGGATGGACATGGATGATATTTTTGGAAGCTTTGGAGATATCTTTGGAGATCTGTTTGGAGGGGGCTTTGGCGGGAGAAGCCGGCGGGCGGACCCCAATGCACCCCAGCGGGGGGCAAATCTCCGGACACAGGTGAAGATTACATTTGAAGAGGCGTGCTTCGGTGCGGAAAAGGAGATTGAGATTCCGTCAAAGGTGGAATGTAAGACCTGCGGCGGCAATGGATGTAAGCCGGGGACACAGCCGGTTACATGCGGGCAGTGCAGCGGCAGGGGACAGGTGGTGCACACCCAGCAGTCCCTGTTCGGCATGGTACAGAATGTCTCCACCTGTCCGGCCTGCGGCGGCACAGGAAAGATCATTAAGGAAAAATGTCCGGACTGTCATGGAAATGGCTATACAAGCAAGAAAGAGAAGCTTCAGGTTACGATTCCGGCAGGCATCGACCACGGCCAGAGCGTGCGCCTTCGCGCCAAGGGAGAGCCGGGCAAAAACGGAGGCTCCCGGGGGGATCTGCTGGTGGAGGTTTATGTCGAGAATCACAAGGAATTCCAGAGACACGACTATGATATCTACTCTACCGTGAAGATATCCTATCCCAGGGCGGCTCTTGGCGGGGATATTATCATCCATACCATTGACGGGGATGTGGCGTATAATGTCAAAGCGGGAACACAGACCGGCACGAGAGTCCGTCTCCGGGGAAAAGGCGTTCCCTCCCTTCGAAACAAGAAGATGAGGGGAAATCATTATGTAGATCTTGTGGTGGATGTGCCTGTCAGCCTCTCAAAGGAGCAGAAGAGAATCCTGCAGCAGCTGGATGAGAGCTTTGAGAAGAAAGAAAAAAAGAAGAAAAAACTATGAGTGAACAGAATTTTATCACCAGGATAAGGAGTCTCACACCGCGCCGGTGGATCGGGATGGTGCTGGGAAATCTGATCCTTGCCATCGGAATCAGTATTTTGAAGTGGTCCCACACGGGAAATGATCCCTATTCTGGAATGGTTATGGCGCTGGCGGATGTGACGGGGGTCAGTTATGGAACATTTCTGGTCTTTTTGAATTGTTTTATCTTCCTGATTGAGATTCTTTGGGGGAGGAAATACATTGGACCGGGAACGATTGTGAACTGGTTTTTGCTGGGCCCGGTTGTGGATACCTTTTATCCCTTTGTCTATCATACCTTTGGACCGCCGTCGGCTCTGTGGCAGCAGCTGCTGCTGGCACTGCTGGGGGTTGTCGTCATCAGCTTTGCCTGTTCTGTCTATCAGACGTCGGATGCGGGCATTGCGCCGTATGATTCCCTTGCTGTCATTGGTGAGGACCGTACTCCGGTTCCCTACTTCTGGTGCCGCATGTTCTGTGACGCGGTGTGCGCCCTGGTCTGCTTTCTGGCCGGCGGTGTTGTGGGGATTGGTATGCTGTTCTGCGCCTTTGGGCTGGGACCGGTTATCGCATTCTTCAATAAATATTTTTCCGTGCCGGTGCTGCTGGGCAGAGGTGTGAACGGAAAGGAACAGGAGAACATGTATGGAGAGTAATGGAATCATTGGAATTATCGGGGCCATGGAGGAGGAAGTGGCACGGCTGAAGGAACAGATGGAAGGGATGGAAGTGAGGACAAAGGCTTCCATGGAATTCTGCCGGGGCAGGCTGATGGGAAAAGAGGTAGTAGTAGTCCGCTCAGGGATTGGAAAGGTGAATGCGGGTATCTGCACCCAGATCCTGGTGGATGAGTATCATGTCTGTGCGGTGATCAATACCGGGATTGCCGGATCACTGCGGGCGGAGATTGATATCGGAGATATCGTGCTATCCACGGATGCCCTCCAGCATGATATGGACGCCGCTGCCTTTGGCTATCCGGCAGGTCAGATTCCCAGGATGGATACTCTTTCCTTTGCCGCCGACGTGACGCTTCGGGAGACGGCAAAGACGGCCTGCCAGCGTGTGAACCCGGATATCTGCGTCCATGAGGGAAGGGTAGTCAGCGGCGATCAGTTTATCTCAGACAAGGCAAAGAAGGAATGGCTTATAGACCAATTTGCCGGTTACTGCACGGAGATGGAGGGGGCGGCCGTCGCCCAGGCGGCGCATCTCAATGGTGTCCCCTTTCTTATTATCCGTGCTATCTCAGATAAGGCGGACGACAGTGCCCATGAGGACTATCCGGCCTTTGAGGCGAAAGCCATTACGCACTGCGTCAATCTGACGGCAGCCATTCTTCAGGACTACAACCCGGCGGCGCCAGTTTAAATCCGTTGGGCTGGGATAAAATGAATAAAAGAGAAGCCTTCTGTTGATACTAAATAAAAACAGGAGGCTTTTTTATGGAACACAAATATCGAATCAATACGATACGGGGAAGAGAAATACTGGATTCAAGAGGAAACCCTACAGTGGAGGTGGAAGTGGCGCTGTGCGGCGGGGCAAAGGGACGTGCCTCCGTGCCTTCGGGAGCGTCTACCGGCGCTTTTGAAGCGGTGGAACTCAGGGACCCGCAGCTGCCCCGATACGGCGGACAGGGCGTGAAGAAGGCAGTGGAAAATATCAATGAAACCCTGGGGTATGTGCTGGAGGGAAAGAATGCGCTGAATCAGGTGGAGATCGATTCCCTGATGATCCGGGAAGACGGTACAAAGAATAAGGCCCGTCTGGGCGCCAATGCGATACTGGGTACATCTCTGGCAGTGGCAAAGGCAGCGGCAAAGGCTGTGGGACTGCCTCTGTACCAGTATCTGGGCGGAACAAACGGGAGAACGCTGCCGGTTCCCATGATGAACATTATAAACGGAGGAAAGCACGCTGACAGCTCCCTGACCATTCAGGAGTTTATGATCATGCCGGTGGGGGCAAAGTCCTTTCACAGCTGTCTGGAATGGAGCGCCACGGTTTTTCATGTTCTGAAGAGACTGCTCCATGATGGCGGATATGCCACTTCGGTAGGCGATGAGGGAGGCTTCGCCCCCCAGCTGGCGGATGACGAGGAGGCTCTGGCTTTTATCGTCAGAGCGATAGAGAAAGCCGGATACCGCCCAGGAGAGGATTTTGTGATCGCCATGGATGGGGCCAGCACAGAGATGTATGAGGAGGCCGTGAAAAATAACAGAACAGGTGAATATCTCTTCTGGAAATCCGGTGAGTATAAGACGGCGGATGAGATGATTGATTTTTGGTCCCGGCTGTGTGACAAATATCCGGTATACTCCATTGAGGACGGTCTGGCAGAGGAGGACTGGCCGGGCTGGCAGAAACTGACGGAGAGACTGGGGAACCGGATCCAGCTTGTGGGAGACGACCTATTTGTCACTAATACAGAACGGATTCAGAAGGGAATCAATATGAACACGGGAAATGCGGTACTGATCAAGCCGAATCAGATTGGGACGCTGACGGAGACAATGGAAGCCATCCGTATGACGAAAAATAACCGCTGGCATGCCATCGTCAGCCACCGGTCCGGTGAGACGGAGGATACGACGATTGCGGATATTGCCGTGGGATTGAATGCGGGACAGATCAAGACCGGGGCGCCGTCCCGGACAGACCGTGTGGCGAAATACAACCAGCTTTTGCGGATAGAAGAGCAGCTGGGCAGCAGCGCTGAGTTTGGAAGAAACAGAATTTAGGAAAATATGAACGGGCTTTGGATGCATGTGGGAACAGACGCCGGATATCGCATTGATGTGGTATCCGGCGTTGATTTGTGCTATGATAAAAAGGATGAAACGAAGCATAAGAAGGAATTTCTGCATGAAACTATGTATAATAGACAAGATCTCGTAAGAAAAAGATTTCTGAGACAGGCATAGAACACTACTTATTGGGCATTGTTATTGCAGCTGTCAGTTATTCAATTTCCTCCGTCTCCGCTAATTCTTCCTCCGGCATATCATCTGTTATTTCCTCGGTTTCCAGTCCGATATCTTCCGTATATTCATCAAAGGAAGTATCGTCGGACAACTCTCCGTCTCCGGGATCGGTGCAAAGTACCACCGGTTTATCCATCTGATACTGGTAATATTTTATGATATTTCCGCTGAATTCCCGCAAAGGTTTCCAGTTGCACAAGTCATAATCCTTTTTGTAAGGGAGACTGTTGTAGAATTTATCACGGGAATCTGTGCCGACGTCATATGTCATCAATTCCTTGGCAAATAATTCTGAAGGTGTCATAATATAATTACTCCTTTTATGTAGTAATAATGGTAATTACTCTGTACTCTATTATAAGCAATTATGCGCCGGGATGCAATGGAAAAATATTAAAATTGCAAACTGAGGAAAGCTATTTTCCGACATGCTTAAGGAAATGCCGCTTGTGTAATGGGAAAGTTTTTGTTAAACTATCGTCAGATATTGATTTAATGAGCCATGGAAAAACAGTCAGACTTTATGAAGTGCCAGGGAGGAGGAAATAAATTGAAGTGCAGATTAAAAAACAGATTGATCCTGATTGCTGTATTACTTTTTGCGGCAGTGGTCCTGTGCGCAGCCTGCGGGAGAAAGGAAGAGAAGCAAAAGGCTCCGGCTCCGGATACCGGGGCTGCAGTTTCTGGAGAAACCAGGACAGAGCAGCCGGTAACAGGAACATCCATTTCGGGAACATCTGTGGCGGAGAAACCATCTATGGAAGCCAGAAGCCGTAATTATGCAGAGCAGATTGTCAGTGGAATCATGACAGAGCTCTGGGTGAACCTGACAGAAGAGCTGGCTTCACAGATGACGGTAGACGGGCTGCAGGCATCCTGGAACAGTGTCGCAGAGGGGGCTGGAACGTACGAGGGGATTGAGGATGTACAGAGTGAGGATAACAATGAGTATCATATCGTCCTTGTCACGCTCCGATACCGCCGGAATCAGGGACGGAGTATACGGTTTGTCTATGATAGGGATGAGAATATAGCCGGAATCTGGTTTGATGTGGCGGAGGTTTCTAAGAAAGGGGAGGATACCGGCCCAGAAACACTGGGTGAGTGGTCGGAGGAGGACATCTCGGTAGGCAGGAATCCCTTTGCACTGAAAGGGAAGCTGACGCTTCCCCAGGGCGGGAAGGCGCCGGTGGTGATCCTTCTGGCGGATCATGAAGATGCGGATATGGATGGCACGATGGGGAAAAACGAAAACAAACCCCTTCGGGACCTTGCACACGGACTGGCGGAGAGGGGAATTGCGTCCCTGCGGTACAATCGCAGAGGGCATCAATACAGTGGGTCAGTAACGGCAGAGGACAGCATGTATGAGACGCTTTTTCAGGATGTGTGGTATGCGGTGGATCAGATGTATAATGAGCGGAGAGTAGACAGAAAAAGGATTTTTATTCTTGGCATGGGGAGAGCGGCGGATTTTATGCCGGGCATCGTAAAGAAAAAGCCGAGACGCCTGACCGGCGCCGTTATGATGGCGGCGAAACCGATGGCGGCCGCAGAGAAATTTTATTCCCGGGAGGAAAAAAATATTACCAGCGATGCCGCTTATTTTATGGATGAAAATTCTACCTTTCCTCTGCTTATGCTGCAGGGGGAAGAGGATTTTCAGACACGGGTGAATGACTTTGAACAGTGGAAGGAGATCTGGAAGGGGCGCTCCCATGTGAAATACCATTCCTATCGGGGACTGAACCATTATTTTATGACGGCCTCCGGGAAGGAGGATAAGGGGGAATATGAAAAAGAGGGCAGAGTGAGCCAGACTGTTATAAGGGATATTGCCGAATGGTGCAGTGCGACGGCAGAGGGAAAATGATTACTCCTCTAATTGTGAAATGGATCATTCCCATCAGGAAACAACGAGGCTTGCTGACAAGCGAAATTAAGAATGCCCACCCTGCTGCAACCAGGATGGGCACTTCTCCTGTGGGACAAACGTTACTGTCAGCATTTTCCGGTGCGTTTTTCCAACTCCACAAGGGGAATGGGCAGGAGGGAGAGAACGGTTACCATGCCCCACTGCATACCGTTCAGTGCGGTTGTGTGGAAGATCCCCTGCAGGGCGGGCACCGTGATAACGCTGCACTGCAGGATGATACACAGAAGGACGGAGAAAAACAGTTTCTTATTTCCGAAGATGCCAGTCTGTGTCAGGGAACGGCTGCTGCGCATATTGAAAGAATGCACAAGCTGGGACAGGGACAGCACGGCAAAACACATCGTTGAATTTCCCGCCATATAGGCTACCAGTGCCAGGGAGCCGATAAACATTCCTTCCAATATCATGCGGAATACCCTGTCGGGGGAAAACATCCCCTTTCCTGCCGGCACCGGCGGACGGCGCATGATATCCACATCCGGCGGCTCCACGCCCAGGCAGAGGGCGGGGAAGGAATCCGTCACCAGATTGATAAAGAGGAGCTGTACCGGAAGGAGGGGGACGTCCAGACCGAAAAGGATGGCGGCAAAGATCGTCATGATCTCGCCAATGTTGCAGGAAAGAAGGAAATGGATCGCCTTCTTAATATTTTCAAAGATTCCCCGTCCCTCCCGGATGGCGGAGACAATGGTGGAGAAATTATCGTCCATCAGGATCATGTCAGAGGCATTTTTCGCCACATCCGTTCCGTTCTGTCCCATGGCACAGCCAATGTCCGCCGCCTTCAGGGCGGGGGCGTCATTCACCCCGTCTCCGGTCATGGCCACGATATTTCCCTTCTGCTGATACTGCTTTACCAGCCGTACCTTGTGGGCAGGGGAGACTCTGGCAAAGATGCGGTACCGGGGCAGGCAGGAGGCCAGCTCGCTGTCGGACAGAAGATCCAGCTCCCGGCCGGTGAGGACCTCCTTTTCACTGCGGCAGATTCCCAGCTCCTTTCCGATGGCAGCGGCCGTGATCCTGTGGTCTCCCGTGATCATTACCGGCTGAATGCCGGCATCCTGGCAGCTCCGGACTGCGGCGAAGGCCTCTTTCCGGGGCGGATCCATAAACCCGGCAAATCCGGCGAAGATCAGCTCCTTTTCCAGGGCGGCGCTTTTGTGCGCGGTTTCCGACAGGCGGTAGCCCACTGCCAGTACCCGGAGTGCATCGGCGGCAAATTCTTCGGCCCTGGCAAGAAATTCTGCCCGGATATCACGGGTCATCTGACGGCACTGTCCGTTATCATAATACTGGGTGGCATTGGCCAGGAGAATCTCCGGCGCCCCTTTTGTCACGGACAAAAATCCCTTTGCCGTATTGTGCAGGGTTGTCATCTGCTTGCGGCGTGAATCGAAGGGAAGCTCGAAGATGCGGGGAGCAATGGTGTTTTCTGAGTTGTAGTCAACGCCCTGGGAGGCGGCGAAGGATACCAGAGCCTCCTCCATGGGACCTGTCTTGTCGTTGCACAGGACAAAGAGCCGGGCCAGGAAAGTGGAGTCTCCGTGGCAGAAGTATTTTCTTACCGTCATGCGGTTTTCCGTAAGAGTACCCGTCTTGTCGGAACAGATGACAGAGGCGCTGCCCAGTGTTTCCACGGCGGGGAGATGACGGATGATGGCTTTCTGCTTTGCCATGCGCTCTACGCCGAGAGAGAGCATGATGGTGACCAGGGCGGGAAGGCTTTCCGGGATGGCGGCGACGCCCAGGCTCACCGAGGTCATAAACATCTCGAAGATCGGGTGGCTGTTCCGGATGCCGAGAAAAAATACAACGATGCAGATGGCAAGGGCCAGGATACCGAGAAACCGGCCGGTCTTATTCAGGCGGCGGGTAAGAGGGGTCTCCGGGGCCTCTTCGCGGGAAAGCATCCCGGCGATCTGGCCGATCTGGGTTTCCATTCCAGTGGCGGTGACATAACAGGTGCCGCGTCCGGTGGTTACCATTGTGCCGGAATATACGCAGTTGTGCCTGTCTCCCAGAGACAGGCCGGGGGCCGTCAGCGCCTCCGGTGACTTGTTTACCATACCCGTCTCCCCGGTGAGGGCCGATTCCTCGGTGGAAAGGCTGTGGCAGGAGAGCAGCCTTCCGTCAGCGGGCACAAGGCAGCCGGTCTCCAGCAGAACGATATCGCCGGGGACGAGTTCCCGGGATGGGATCGTCTGTTTTTCCCCGTTTCTCAGGACGAGTGCCTCCGGTGTCTGGAGGGAGCGGAGTGCCTCCAGGGAGTGCTCCGCCTTTTGTTCCTGATATACGCCGATAATGGCATTGATCAGCACGATGGCCAGTATAATACAGGGATCGGTAATGTCGGCGTCTCCCCTGATATAGGAGGCCACAAAGGAGATCAGGGCGGCAGCCAGCAGGGTGAGGATCATGAAATCCTTAAACTGTGCGGCGAACCTTGCCAGAAATCCGGGACCCTTCTCCTGAAGAAGCTCGTTAAAGCCGTACTGCTGCCGCTGTTTCTTTACCTCCTTGTCAGTCAGTCCCTTCTCTGGCTGGCATTTTGTCTTTCGAATCAGCTCCGTGACGCTGAGGGAATACCATTCCATATGTACTCTCCTTTCCGGAAATAGTAGTCAGAGTGTTTCATCTGCTATGAAAAAAATGTCGATAAATTTCCCCAAACTGATTTTATCTGCATAGGATAAAGGTAAGAAATAGAGGAAAATCTTTATGCTATGGGATTGATATTGTTACTGGCGTTATCTGTCAGTCTGGATGTATTGGGAATCGGTGTGGCCTATGCGGTTTCCGGAATCCGGATTCCATGGAATACCCGTCTTGTCATTTCTGTGATCAATATGATTCTGACATTAGGCTTCATTCTGCTGGGACAGAATCTGGGGATGATGATACCCGGAGTCTGGTTTCAGATGGCAGGAGGAGGTATTCTTCTCCTGCTGGGAGCCCGGACTCTCTGGAACGCCCTGGGAGAAAACAAGACGGCGGACTATGACAGGGATGATTCCCACACACTGGATCCCTACGAGGGGATTATGCTGGGACTGACGCTGGCGCTGGATGGGGCCTGCGCCGGTCTTGGCATCTGCGATATGGGAGCTGCCGCCTGGCTGTTTCCCGTGCTGACAGGAAGTGCCAGCCTTGCCTTCCTGTCAATGGGGACCAGGATCTCCTGCAATCTGAGACGGCTCAACGGCGTGGCGGGAGCGGTGCTGGTCATTCTTGGTGTGGTTCGTTTTTTCTACGGATAGACGTAAGCCTTCGAAGGAGGAACACCAGCAGGAGAAAGGAGCCGAAGATAAGGATCCATTTTTTGTAGCGGTCGAAATAACCGAAGAACAGGGAACGGTACTGGTAACAGTAGTATCCCAGTCCGGTGAGGACCGCATTCCACAGCAGGATACCCAGGGCAGAACAGAAAAGGTAGCTGCCAAAGGGCTGTTTCATGGCTCCGGCCACAAAACCGATGTAGGTCCGGCAAAGAGGAATGATACGGCTCAGAAAGACAGCGCTTTTCCCGTGGTCGCCAAAGGTGCGGTAAGAGGCAAGGATGGGACGTTCCAGGGATGGGAAACGTCTCATCGTTCTCTCCAGCAGGGGGGAACCGCCCGCTCTTCCGATACCGTAGGTCAGGGCGGTGCCTCCCAGTCCGGCGGCGCTGCTGATCAGTATGAGAATGGGATAGGGCATGCCGCAGCCGGCCCCAACCAGCCCCGCCAGAGGAAGTATGATTTCGCTGGAGACAGGGAAACAGGCGTACTCCAGAAAGATCAGGAGGAACATGGCGGGCAGCCCGTAGTCTGCTAATATGGATTCGATAAAGGACATGGGATGATTACCCTCTCAAAAGAAACCTTGCTATAATCTATGTCAGGCAGTAAGGAAGTATTCTTGACAAAGGTTTTCACAGTTGGTATTATGAAATAGTATGCAAATTTTAGCAATTGGACAAAGGATGATTTTTTATGACGAGATGGCGGAATATGTTCTTCGCTGTATTGCTTCTGATCCTCCTGTGCGGGATGGGGGCTTCCACGGAGGCGGAGGCCAAAGGAAAGGCATCGAAGCAATATAGGATACGCATCAATAAGCAGCAGAATGTCGTAACGGTGTACAAACATGTGAGAGGGAAAAAATACAGGCCGCACCGGGCGTTTGTCTGCTCTGCCGGGACGGCGACTCCCACAGGAACCTTTCGCCTGCGGGAAAAAATCAGATGGCATGAGCTTATGGGCCCTACCTATGGCCAGTACTGCAGCCGGATAACGGGAAGTATCTTATTTCATTCCGTCTGGTATTATAAGCCAGATAAGAGGACTCAGTCCTATATCCAGTACAACCGGCTGGGCACAACCGCCTCCCATGGCTGTGTCCGGCTCACTGTCTGGGACGCCAAATGGATCTACGAGAACTGTCCCACCGGTACAAAGGTCGTGATTTACAATTCTGCCGATCCGGGGCCTCTTGGCAAGCCGCGGGCGGTGAAGGTCAGCGGATACAGCGGCTGGGATCCCACCGATCCGGATCCGGCAAATCCCTATTGGAAAAAGCAGCCGGAGCTGACCGGGGTCAGGAAGAAAACGGTGCGCTATGGCAGGAAGGCGGAGCTGATGAAAGGGGTCCGGGCAAAGGACAGCTTTGGGAAAAATGTCTCTTCCAGGATAAAAGTGAGTATATGGCATAAAGCACTGGCAAAAGATAAGTATAAGAAGGTAAAGAAGATCAATACGCGGGTTCCCGGGAGTTACCGCCTGACTTACCGCATTACGGATATACTGCGGCACACGGCAGAGAGATCCGTTGTATGGAAGGTGGTGCCGAAGAAGAAGGTGGCGTCCCTGAAGCTCAGCAGGAAGTCCATGACCCTGTATGTGGGAGGAACCGCCGCGGAGGCAGCGGGACGTCTGAAGGTGAGTCAGATCCTTCCCAGGAAGGCGTCTTATAAGAAAGTCCGTTATACCTCTTCCAATAAGAAAATAGCCGCCGTATCCGGCAGTGGCGTAGTGAGGGCGAAGAGAAGGGGAAGTGCGGTAATCCGGGTTTCGGCCCTGGATGGCTCCGGCAGGAAGGCTGTGTGCCGGGTGATTGTAAAGAAAATATCAGAGAAACCGTCAAAGGACATGCCGGGGAAGGATCCGGCAGCAGTCAGCGGTTCCGCTGTAAAGATAATAAAGCAACCGCAGTAAAAGCTGCGTGAATGGAGGAAAAGAGGGTACTATGAGTCAGAGATATAATCCCAAAGAGATTGAGAAAAAATGGCAGAACATATGGGAGGAGGAGAAAGCCTTCCAGGTGAGCAGTGATTACAGCAAGCCCAAGTATTATGCACTGGTGGAATTTCCCTATCCATCCGGACAGGGACTTCATGTGGGACATCCCCGCCCCTACACGGCGCTGGATATTGTGGCGAGGAAGAGGAGGATGCAGGGATACAACGTCCTGTATCCTATGGGCTGGGATGCTTTTGGCCTGCCCACAGAGAACTATGCCATCCAGAATAAAATACATCCGAAGGAAGTGACGAAGAACAATGTGGCCCGGTTTAAGAAACAGCTCCAGGCACTGGGTTACTCCTTCGACTGGGAAAGGGAAGTAAATACAACTGACCCGGCTTACTATAAATGGACCCAGTGGATCTTTCTGAAGCTCTTCAAGGCAGGACTTGCCTACAAGACGGAGATGCCCATTAACTGGTGCACCTCCTGTAAGTGCGGCCTGGCCAATGAAGAGGTGGTCAATGGTGTGTGTGAGCGGTGCGGGAGCCCCGTGGTGCGTAAGGTCAAGAGCCAGTGGATGCTGAAGATCACCAAATATGCCGATAAGCTCATCGACGATCTGGATGGACTGGATTATATCGAGCGGGTCAAGACATCCCAGAAGAACTGGATCGGCCGTTCTTACGGAGCCGAGGTGGATTTTACACTGAAGGGAAAGGAAGAGAAGCTGAGGGTTTTCACCACCAGGCCGGATACCCTTTTTGGCGCCACCTATATGGTGGTATCACCGGAGCATCCCTATCTTGACCGGTTCCAGGATGAGATAGGGAACTGGGACGCCGTTGTGGCATACCGTGAGAAGGCGGCGCGCAAATCAGATTTTGAGAGAACGGAGCTGGCAAAGGATAAGACGGGCGTTCCCATCGAAGGGCTGAGCGCCATCAATCCGGTGAATGGCCAGGAGATCCCGGTCTGGGTTTCCGACTATGTACTGATGAGCTATGGCACCGGCGCCATAATGGCAGTACCGGCCCATGACACCCGGGACTGGGAGTTTGCGAAGGAATTTGATCTGCCCATTGTTGAGGTCATCGCGGGCGGCGATGTGCAGAAGGAGGCATTTACCGATGTTGCCACGGGAACCCTTGTAAATTCCGGTTTCCTTACAGGGAAAACGGTGGAAGAGGCGAAGAAGGCCATGATCGACTGGCTGGTAGAGAAAGGCGTCGGCACGGCGAAGAAGAATTTCAAGCTCCGTGACTGGGTTTTTTCCAGACAGCGCTACTGGGGGGAGCCGATTCCTGTCATTCACTGTGAGAAATGCGGATTTGTTCCGGTTCCGGAGGATCAGCTTCCGCTGGAGCTGCCGGAGGTAGATAACTATATGCCTACGGATAACGGGGAGTCCCCCATTGCCAATATGCGTGACTGGGTGGAGACTACCTGTCCGTGCTGCGGCGGAAAGGCAGAGAGGGAGACGGATACGATGCCCCAGTGGGCGGGATCTTCCTGGTATTTCCTGCGCTACATCGATCCGGATAATAAGGAGGCGCTGGCTTCGAAGGAGGCGCTGGATTACTGGCTTCCGGTGGACTGGTACAACGGCGGCATGGAGCATACGACACTCCATCTTCTGTATTCCCGGTTCTGGCACAAATTCCTGTATGACCAGGGCGTAGTGCCGACGAAGGAGCCGTATCAGAAGAGGACCTCCCATGGCATGATCCTGGGCGAAAACGGTGAGAAGATGAGCAAGTCCCGCGGCAATGTAGTGAATCCGGACGATATCGTGAAGGATTACGGCGCCGACACGCTCCGCACATATGAGATGTTTATCGGGGCCTTTGATGCGGCAGCTGCCTGGTCCGAGGACGGCGTTAAGGGATGCCGTAGATTTTTGGACCGTGTCTGGAAGCTGAAGGATATGATTTCAGAGGAAGAGGGATACTCCGCCGATCTTGAGACGAAGATACACCAGACCATTAAGAAGGTCAGCAGCGACTTTGAGACGTTAAAATATAATACAGCCATCGCAGCCATGATGGCACTGATCAATGAATTTTACAAGAAGGGAACACTGACAAAGGCGGATTTCCGCACTCTGCTTGTACTGCTGAATCCGGTGGCGCCTCATATTACGGAGGAGCTCTGGGAGGAAATGGAATTTGGCGGCAGGATTTACCAGACGGCATGGCCGGAGCACGACGAGGCAAAGACGGTAGAGAAAGTGCAGGAGATCGGCGTGCAGATCAATGGAAAGGTGCGCGCGACAGCAGCGCTGGCGGTGGATGCTTCCAGGGAAGAGGCGCTGGCGGCAGGGAAGGAAGCTGTGGCAGATAAGATTGCAGGCAGAGAGATCGTAAAGGAGATCTATGTGCCGGGACGCATCATTAACATTGTTGTCAAATAAGAGATGGAGGGAACCATAGTGAAAGTAAGTGTCATTATTTCTTATCACAATGAAAAGATATTTATCAATGAATGTCTGGACAGTCTGGAAGAGCAGATCAATAAGGACTTTGAGGCAATAGTGGTGTGCGATCACAGCAGCGTGGAGGCCATGGATGAGCTGCGGGCACATCCGGTCTCTTTTCCCATGACAATTCTGGAGCTCACAGATGGCAGCGGCGTGGCGGCGGCGCGGAATGCCGGCATCCGTGCCAGCCAGGGGGAATATATTCTGTTTCTGGACTGCGACGACTATCTGGAGAAGACGGCGCTGGATTTTATGATCCGGCGTTCTGAGGGACAGGACATTGTCTACGGGCGCAAGCGCGGCACATGGTACAGCCGCAAGGCGTATTATGAAAATCTTCAGAAGCAGGAAGAAATAAATGACGCCGAGGCAGAGGAGGACGAGGAGGAGGATCCGCAGACAGACCGGAGTATGCCGGAGGTCAGGGAGAGCGATTCTGAATGGATCAAGGTATTCTGCCATATCGTCCGGACCGGCAGTATGATCACGGGACTGTCTGTACTGGGAATTCTTTTCCGTCGGGAATATATTGTAGGGAACGGCATCCTCTTTGGGGAGGACTATACCTATTATGGGGATCTGCCATTTATCGTACAGGCCATGTGCGGGACCGAAAAGGTATTTGAGGTGCGCAAGATTCTGTATCACAAGAGGTATCACAACGATCCCATCAATATGCCTGCCCTGAGTCAGGTTACCGATGAAAAAACCCGGCTCATGGAGATCATGCGGGCCTATCTTGTCATTAAGGAACAGGTAAAAGGACACGACGACAGGGCGGAGATCGCAGTGGACGGCAAGTTTATCCGGTATTATGTAAAGAAGATTGCACGTTTTTATGTGACAGCCGGCGCAAAGGACACTCAGGAGGTTTACGCGGAGGCGGCCAAATGCCTTCCCCTGATCCGCAAAGAGGCCAAGAAGAGGGCGATGTTCTATTCCAGGCGTCTGATGAAGCGTTCCATGAAGCGGGATGCACGGGCGGTGGCGAAGATGGTACGGAGACATAGTGCCCTCCAGACATTCCGGAGAGTGGTGACGAAGAAGTCCGAGTGCAAGAAATATCTGTACCGCAAGATTTTTACAAAAATGAAGCTCAAAGAAGATCTTGTAATCATTGAGTCGTTTTTTGGAAGGAATTATTCGGACAACCCCAAGTACATTTTTGAATATCTGAACAAGGCCTGTCCGGGCAGATACAAATATGTCTGGATCCTGAACAAGAAAGAGGACCTCCCCTATCCGGCCACACGGATCAAGCGTTTCTCCATCCGTTATTTCTATTACATGGGCAGGGCAAAATATTTTGTCTTTAACGTAAGACAGCCCAAATACATTATCAAACGGGAGGGCACGGTATTTCTTGAGACCTGGCACGGCACCCCGCTCAAACGGCTTGCCTTTGATATGGAGGACAACGCCTCGGCGTCGCCCTTCTACCGGAGATACAAAAGGGATATTTATGCCCAGACCCGTCTTTGGGATTATATGATCGCACCAAATCAGTTCTCCCTTGACGTATTCCGCAGCTGCTTTATGTTTGACGGGGAGATGCTCAGCACGGGATACCCACGGAACGATATCCTGCATCTGGAAGAGAAGAGTAAGGCTGCCCTGACTGCCGAGATCAAGCAGGAGCTTGGCATACCCGACGGGAAAAAGGTAATCCTCTATGCGCCCACATTCCGGGACGACGAGTACTATGACCACGCCCAGTACAAATTTGCCCTGCAGCTGGATCTTGATCTGCTGCGGAAGGAACTGGGGGAGGAATATGTCGTACTGCTCCGCACCCATTATTTCATTGTGGACAGCCTGGATCTCACGGCTTACCAGGGCTTTGCCTTCAATGGCAGCACCTACAACGATATCGCCAGACTGTATCTGATCTCGGATATACTGATCACAGACTACTCTTCGGTATTTTTCGACTATGCAAACCTGCGCAGGCCCATGCTGTTCTTTACCTATGACCTGGAGAAATACCGGGATATCCTTCATGGCTTCTATATTGATGTGGAAGAGGAACTGCCGGGACCGATGCTCTTTACTACAGAGGAAATTGTGGACTCTATCAAGAAGCTGCCAGAGGTGGTGGATAAATATAAAGAAAAATATGATGTGTTTTATGAGAAATACTGCGGCTGGGAGGATGGGAATGCCAGCAAAAAGGTTGTGGAAGCGGTATTTGGCAAATAAGGGAATGGTATGGAAGAGAACGGTTCATGTAAGGTTAGCGTCATAATTCCTTATGTAAATGAGAAAATTTATATAGACGACTGTCTGGACAGTCTGGAGGACCAGACCTGCCGGGATTTCGAGGCGGTGGTGGTCTGCGACCACAGCAGTCCGGAGTCGGCGGCCAGGCTCAGGGACAGAAGGGTGTCCTTTCCCCTTACGATTCTGGAACTGGCAGGCAGCCGGACTGGCGCGGCGGCGGCGCGAAACGATGGAGTGCGCCGGAGCCGGGGGGAATATATCCTGTTTCTTGACTGTGACGATTATCTGGAGAAGACGGCACTGGCTGAGCTGCTGCAATGCGCGGCGGGGGATGCCGCTCTTATTCAGTGCGGGCTCAGGGAGACCTGGTATGGCAGGGCGGTATATTATGGCAATGGTGTGGAACTGGACGCCAGAAATAATGAGCCGGTATCGGTACAGAGGGAAGGTCTGGAGCTGTCTGTCCTGGGCCGGATGATCCGCAGGGATTATCTGGAGGGACTGGACTGCACCTTTGATGAGTCATACCGTTATTATACCGATCTGCCCTTTGTGGCAGAGCTCCTTGCCGGTCAGGGAAAGTCCGTCTCCACGGAGAAAATCCTATACCTGAAACGCAGGCGCAACGATCCGGTGCAGCTGCCGTCCCTCAGCCAGATTCCGGATGAGACCGGCCGGATCAGGG
This sequence comes from uncultured Clostridia bacterium, assembly GCA_948467395.1. GTDB lineage: Bacteria > Bacillota > Clostridia > Lachnospirales > Lachnospiraceae > Eubacterium_F. The sequence goes on from CAOKDX010000001.1 coordinate 408,592, forward strand.
AAATGCTGCGGGCATACCGCCAGATGAAAGAACTTCTTCGGGGTGAGGAAGGGAAACGGCTGGATCATGGATTTATCTGCTATTTTGCCCGGCACATCGCGCCCTGGTTTGTCACGGCGGAGGGGACGGAGGCGGAGGAGGTGTACGGCCAGTTTTCCGAATGCCGGCTGCTCCTCTCTGAAGAAGCAGTGGAGCGCGCATCCTCCCATGACAGAAAATTGATCCGGTATGCATCCCGCCATGGAGCGGTGCAGATCGCCAGAAGGCTCCGGCGGGCGGAAACGCGGCACACGCTGGCAAAGGTGATCCGCAGCCGGGCCGCCGCCAAGAAATATCTGTACCATAAAGTATTTCTGGGAATGAAGCTGAGGAAGGACACAATTGTATTTGAGAGCTTTCTGGGGCGCAGCTACTCGGACAGTCCCCGGGCTCTTTTTGAGTATCTGAGCCGGCATTTTCCCGGCAGATATAAGTGCGTCTGGATCCTGAACCGAAAGAGGGAGCTGCCGTTTCCGGCGAAGTGCATCCCCCGATACAGTTTCCGGTATTTTTATTATGTGGCACGGGCGAAATATTTTATCTTTAACAACAGGCAGTCCAGGGATTTCGTCAAAAGGGACGGCATGGTCTTTCTGGAGACCTGGCACGGGACGCCGCTGAAGAAGCTGGCGCTGGATCTGGGTGAGGTGATGGCTTCGGCGCCGCTGACCAAGCGGGATGTATACCGCCACGCCTGCGAATGGGACTATCTCATTGCACCCAATCCGTTTTCTGCAGATATTTTCCGCCGCTGCTTTCTCTACCAGGGCGTGCTTCTAAAGACCGGATACCCGCGAAATGATATGCTGCATCTCGAAGAGGGCCGGCGCGGGAGGAGAGTGGAGGCGGTGAGACGGGTGCTGGGGATCCCGGAGGACAAAAAAGTGATATTGTATGCCCCTACCTGGCGGGACGATGAATATTATGCCCCGGCGAAGCACAGCTTCTGCCATCAGATGGATTTCCGGAAAATGCGGGACGGGCTCGCTTCCGAATACGTGATTCTGCTCCGCACCCACTACTATGTGGCGGAGAAGCTGGAGCTTTCGGAATACAGCGGTTTTGTGTACGATGTCAGCGCCTATGATGAGATTGCGGAATTGTATCTTCTATCCGATCTTTTGATCACAGATTATTCTTCCGTATTTTTTGATTACGCGAACCTGCGGCGTCCCATATTGTTTTTCACATACGATCTGGACAAATACCGCGATATCCTGCGGGGCTTTTATATGGATATGGAAGAGGAGCTGCCGGGACCCATGCTGTTTACAACAGAGGAGATCATTGATGCTGTGGAAAATGTGGATCAGCTTCAGGCGGAGTATCAAGAGAGATATCAATTATTTTATGAGAAATACTGCGGCTGGGAGGATGGAAGGGCCAGTCAGAGAGTGGTGGATGCGGTATTTGGCAGGGAACAGGAGAGGGCGAAATGAGAGACGGCAGAGAGGTGAGTATTGTGATCCCCTACCGGAAGGGATCACGGTATCTGGAGGATTGCATCCGGAGTATTGACCGGCAGGGAGTGTCCTGTGAGATCCTGCTTGCCTGTGACCGGGATCATGATGAAATTCCCCGTCCGGTACAGGAAAACCCCCATGTCGTCATTCTGAAAGCAGAGGATGCTCCGGGGGGACCGGCAGGAGGAGACAGATCCGGACAGCATTGCCCCCTGGGGCCTGCTTTCTGCCGGAATGCGGCTCTGGACAGCGCCAGTTGTGATTACGTGTATTTTATTGACAGTGACGACTATCTTCTGGATCATGCCCTGGCTCCTCTGCTTAAGCAGGCGCAGGAAGGGGGGGCGGCCGTCGTCACCGGAAACCAGTACAGCAGCTGGTTTAGCTCCTATCATTTTGACCCGGACCAGGCGGTGCGGGAGACGGAGATCTCAGAGGACGGGATTCTGCAGGGGGAGCTGCTGCGGAAAAGATTTAAGAACCGGCTGACGGCACAGCACTTTCTGATCCGGCGCTCCCTTCTGGAGGAAAACCGGATCCGGTTCGATGCCGGAAGGCTTCACTACAGCGATATGGAATTTATCGTGCGGGTCCTGCTGTGTGCCGGCGCGGATTCCCGGGCGGTGCGGGACAGCTATTATGTCAGCCGGAACCACAATGACCGGATCCATCTGCCATCCCTGAGCCAGACGGAGGACCAGAACTGCGGGGACGTCTATCTGGACGCCTGCCGGGCAGCCGAAGAATGTCTTCAGGGGAGGGACCGGGAGCTGCAGAAGGTATTGGATCACTGCCTTGTCCGGTTTGTATTATCCCATTATCCGGGCCTTCTGTCTCCGTCGGCGCTGGCCTCTCTCTCTCTGCGCTTTCGGTGTATGGCGGACTGGAAAGGATTGCTGGAGGGACTGCCGTTCTGGCAGAAGAAAACGCTGGGAGCGATACGCTCCGGGCATGACAGGATGGCCCGTCTCTGCTACAAATGTTATGTGGTGGGGAAGAAGAAGAAAGGCATATTGGGAAACCGGATCCAGTGGTACCGGGTTCTGGAGCATGTTCTGTTCCGCCGGTTACCTCTGCGCAGGGACTGGATCATTCTGGAGAGCTTCTTTGGAAGGAGCTATTCCGACAGCCCCAGGTATTTGTATGAGTACCTTCAGAGGACATATGGCAGCCAGTATCGTTACATCTGGGTGTTAAACGGCCATTCGGAAGAACTGGACAAAAGTGGAAAGCATACGGTCTGCCGCCTGGAATCACTGCGGTATGTGTACTATATGTCCCGCTGTGGCTACCGGATCTTCAATGTGCGCCAGCCATCCTGGAACAAAAAGCGGCCAGGAGTGGTCTTTCTGGAGACCTGGCATGGGACGCCGCTGAAGAAGCTGGGCTTTGATATGGAGGACGTGTTTTCTGCCGATCCGGAATTTAAGACTGTATTTTATAAACAGGCAAAAGAATGGGATTATCTTGTGTCGGCCAATGCCTTCTCCACGGAGGTGTTTGCCCGCGCCTTTGGCTATGACAGGGAACGGATCTTGGAATACGGATACCCGAGGAACGATATATTATATCGTGAGGACAAAGAGTCCATTGCCGCCGGGGTGAAGAGGGAGCTTGGCATTCCGGAGGGGAAACGGGTGATTCTGTACGCACCCACCTGGCGGGATGACCAGGTAATATCTACGGGACAGTATGGGTTTGAACTGGCTCTGGATCTGGGAAGGCTGAGGGAGGAATTTGGAAAGGATACGGTAGTACTGCTCCGGACCCATTATTATGTTGCCCGGCAGATCAACCTGGAGGCTTACCAGGGCTTTGTCTACAACGGCAGCAGCTATGAGGATGTGTCCCGTCTCTATCTGGCGTCAGACGTCCTGATCACGGACTATTCCTCCGTATTTTTTGATTATGCCAATCTAAGGCGTCCCATTCTGTTTTTCGCCTACGACTACAAGTCCTATGCAGACGAGCTGCGGGGGCTGTACATCGACATGGAAGACGAGCTGCCGGGCCCTGTCCTTGCCACCAATGAAGAGGTGGTGGAGACGCTGCAGCATCTGGAAGAGATAGCAGAAAAATACCGGTGCAGGTACGAGAGGTTTTATAATCGTTTCTGCAGTGTGGATGACGGAACTGCTTCTGGACGGATCATAGAAAAGGTGTTTAGAAAGAGGTGATACCCATGGGAAAACGGCTCTATAAGACAGCAAAGAGTGCGGTCGTCGTATTCTACCGCGTTATGTGCTTTCTTTTTCCCGTGAAGAAGAACCGGGTGGTCTTTGACAGCAGTCTGGGGAAAAGCTACGCCGGCAACCCGCGGCATATTTACGAGTGTCTGGTGGCCAACGGCTTCGATATGAAATGGGACTGTATCTGGTTTTATGAAAAGGAGAAATACAGCATCCCGGGTATGAGCCGCCAGGTGCGGTATGGAAGGCTGCGGTATCTGTACTATATGGCCACGGCCAAAATATGGGTTTTTGACAGCCGCCAGCCGGAATTTCTGATCCGGCGGAAGGGAACCTTTTATATCCAGACCTGGCATGGCACGCCGCTGAAAAAGCTGGCGCTGGATATGGAGGATGTATTTATGGTGGGAGAGAGCGACATCGACACCTATAAGGAGCTCTTTGCCAAAAACGTGCATACCTGGGACTATCTGATCTCCCAGAACCCATTTTCCAGCAGTACCTTCCGCCGGGCGTTTGACTTTAGAAAGGAGATGCTGGAAATCGGATATCCGAGAAACGATATCCTGTTCCGTGAAAATACGCCGGACGGTATACGGCGTTACCGGAAGGAGCTGGGGCTGCCCCGGAATAAAAAGGTGATCCTGTATGCACCTACCTTCCGCGATGATGAGTATTCGGAGGACGACAGGTATAAATTCCAGCCCCAGATTTCTTTTGATAAGATGCGGGAAGAGCTGGGGGATGAGTATGTGGTCATCGTAAAATACCACTATCTCATTATGGATTCGGTGGATTGGTCGCCCTATGAGGGCTTTATCTATCACTTTGACCAGAGTCACGATATCGCCGAACTATTCCTTGTCTCCGATATGCTGATCACGGACTACTCCTCTGTTATGTTTGATTACAGCATACTGAACCGCCCCATGTTCTTTTTTGCCTATGATTTTTATAAGTATAAAAATGAGCTCCGGGGTTTCTATTTCAGCTACCGGGGGGAGATGCCGGGACCTATCTCAGCCACAACAGAAGAACTTATCGAGGACATTAAGAACTACGATCCAAAGGAATATGAGGAAAAATATCTTCATTTCCATGAAAAATATAATTCAATCGACGACGGCATGGCTTCGGGAAGGGTACTGGAGCTCATCAATTCCCTGATCCCCAGCAGGCTGCCGGATCTGTATTATGGAGAATAATAATGGCTGGCTGAGAACGCAGCCATCTAAAAAATGGAGGGAAAAATTATGGAGACTATTGCAAGCTTTACCGTGGACCACATGAGACTACTGCCCGGCGTCTATGTCAGCCGCCGGGACTGTACCGGACAGGATATCGTCACAACCTTTGATATCCGCATGACGAGACCCAATTTTGAGCCGGTGATGAATACGGCGGAGATACATACGCTGGAACATCTGGGAGCTACCTTTCTCAGAAATCATGAAAGCTGGGGAAGTAAGGTGATCTATTTCGGCCCCATGGGCTGCCGGACCGGGTTTTACCTGATCCTGGCTGGAGATTATACGGCGGAGGAGATCGTGCCGCTTCTGAGGGAGATGTATGAATTTATGTCCAGGTATGAGGGAGACGTGCCCGGGGCTTCTGCGAGGGAATGCGGAAACTACCTGGATCTGAATCTGCCCATGGCCAAATATGTCGCTGGGAAATATCTGGACGAGGTTTTGACGGGGCTCACACCGGATCGTCTAAAGTACTCATAATAAGCGGAATCATTCATTTTTTGGGCTTTTCCTGCATAGGTATAATAGAAACCAACAAGAAACAGCTTGTTCGAAGGCAGGGATGACGATGATGGAATGGGACAGCCGTATGCGGGATAATCACACTGTTCAGGTATTGAAAACGGTTATCCCGTTTTTTGATGTGGCAGTGGGTGAGCGGATTGACCTGGAGGGGTTATTGACTGCTGTCCGTCCCTTTGCCCGTGGCAGAGAGAGACATATGCTGGATGTGGTCCTGCAGTTTTTTCAGATGCAGCGCATGATGGAAATGATGCAGCTGGTCCAGAGCATGCAGCAGATGCAGCAGTTTGCCGGGGATGCCTCAGGCGATGGACAGAATGGGTCAGATTCCCCGCCGGCTATGTTTGAGATGTTGAGATCCATGATCCCGCCGGAACAGCAGGGAATGGTAGATATGATGTCTGCCATGATGGCAATGTCAGATTCCCCGGAACTGGATGAAGATGTCAGCCCGGAGCCGCCGGAGGATAAGCAGAAAGAAGGAGATCATGAGCCAGTCGATCTTTGAGCAGTATGATATTTTCAAGACGATGCACCCAGTGAAGATTCAGGTCATGAAGGAACTGGCTGAAGAAATGCAGGGAAAGGATATGAAGGATGCCGCGCCGCTTCTTATGGCGGCCACCAGCAGACTAAAGAATCATAACCTGTCCTTCAGCCCGCAGGAAAGCGCCGTTTTACTGGAAATCCTTACAAAGGATATGAATCCGCAGGAAAGGGCCAAGGTAGAGATGATGAAGAATGTCATTCGAAAGCAGAGAAAAAGATAGGCAGAGGAAACGGATGGCAGATATCAGCTTCTGGTTCTAAAAAAGAATTCCGCCAGGATCATGGTGCCGGACACCCTGATGCTCTGGCGGGATTTTTTAAACTGTCATTTTACTTGTTCGGAACATTCGTGATTTCATTGGGATTTATGCGCTCAGATCCAGATTTGCCCCAGCGGCCATCAAATAATCCAGATCCGCCTGTTTCTTCGCATAGGGGTTCATATTCTGACCGCCCTCACTCCGTGTCGTGCGCATGGTAGTGCTTGTTTCTCCACCGGACACATATACCCTGCCGCATTCCGGACAGACAGAGGTCTTCAACGTCACAGAAACGGACAGCAGTTCTTTGTTTTCCTTATTTCCCTCGGCGACGGCGTTGGCCACATGTTCACGCTCGTGCCCCATCACCGCTGCCGCTGAATTCCCTGGATCGATATGTCCCGGCGTCTTAAAGGAAACATCGTTTTCATTGGAGCCGTCTACATATTTACGGTTCTTACAGGTCTGGCATTCACTCTGCCTGACACGTCCGGATCGTTCGGCGTCCTTTGCACCGTCTACTGCTGCCTGTGCTGTTCCGTCGGATTCCCGGCTGACGCCTCTGGCGGCGCGCACCCCTGTGATGGCAGTTGGGTTATATGCGGGATATATACCACTGATACCGGAATATCCGGATATGGCGGATACCGCTCCGATTCCCATATCAACTCCTCCTCTCACGATTTCTGATCGAATCCTGGCCCGCATTATCCTGCCGGCCGCTTATAGTGTTAGTATAAGACCTGGCGGGAAAAAAATCAAGGGGGCGGATATATTTTTCTTTCAGGCATGTTTTTTATATGCTATACTGTTAGAAGAAATAATGCGAAGAAGAGGATTACGATGGGGATAAGAGGAAATCAGAGGCTGAGAATTTTACATGTTCTGGAGATCCTGCTAAGAAAGACAGACGATGAGCACGGCCTGACCATGAAGGAACTAAGGGATGCGCTGAAGTTTCATGACATCGATGCGGAGAGAAAAACGATCTATGCGGACATAGAAGCATTACAAAGTTTTGGAATTGATATTATTGGTGTACGGCAGGACAATACCTATTATTATCATGTAGGCGGCAGGGAATTTGAACTGGCCGAATTGAAGCTGCTGGTGGATTCGGTGCAGGCCGCAAAATTTATTACAGAAAAGAAATCCCGGCTGCTGATAAAAAAGCTGGAGGGACTGGCCAGTGATTATGAAGGGCAGCAGTTACAGAGGCAGGTTTATGTGGCGGGAAGGATCAAGACCAGTAATGAAGCCATCTATTACAATGTAGACAGGATCCATGAGGCCATCGGAAGAAACGTGAAGATCCGATTTCATTATTTTCAGTGGAATGTAAAAAAGGAACAGGAGCTGCGGCATAGTGGAAAGTGGTATTGCATCAGCCCCTGGGCGCTGTCGTGGGACGATGAGAATTATTATCTTGTAGGCTATGACAAGGAGGCGGAAGAAATCCGCCATTACCGGGTAGATAAGATGCTTGACCTGGAAGTGGCCAGGGAAAAACGCGAGGGCGGTAAATATTTTAGGAAATTCGATATCGCGGGATACGCAAGGAAAATTTTTGGTATGTTTGACGGGGAAGAGGAATTGGTTACACTGCGGCTGCAAAATAGGCTGGCCGGAGTAGTGATCGACCGGTTTGGAAGGGAAACTACATTCTTTCCGGTGGATAGGGATTCTTTCGAGGTGAAGGTAAAAGTGGCTGTCAGCAGGCAGTTTCTGGGCTGGCTCATTGCCCTGGGGGACTGGGTGGAGGTGGTAAGCCCGGAAAGCGTCGTCGGGAAGATCAGGGAGATCGGGAAGGAGCTCCGGCAAAAATATGGCGAATGAACGAAGGTTCGATGCAGAAGTACATACTTTTGGACAGGGTGAGGCGTAAGATGGCATCAGTATTTAACAGGATGGTCTTTCCTATAAAATAAAAAAAGACTTAAAAAGTCTTTTTAAATCCTGCACCATGCAGGGTCATAGGACGATACCGGATAAACCTTATTTGCACTCGTCTTGTTAATTCCCTCTTATCATAACACTAAATGGATTGGAATGTCAACATAAAAATAAAAACAAAATGCTGCCAGGGCAGCGGAACGGAGGAAGAAATGCGAAAATACTATTTGGGACTGGACATGGGGACGTCGTCGGTGGGATGGGCCGTGACAGATGAAAATTACCGCCTGCTCCGGGCAAAGGGAAAGGATCTCTGGGGGATCAGGGAATTTGAAGAGGCGCAGACGGCGGTGGAGCGGCGCACTCACCGCATCAGCAGAAGGAGGCGCCAGCGTTCCCTTGTCCGCATCGGATTATTGAAAGAATATTTTCATGATGAGATTGCCGGAAAGGATCCGCTGTTCTTTCAGAGACTGGATAACAGCAAGTACCATCTGGAGGATAAGGATGAACAGGTGAGGACCAGGAATGGGATCTTTCATGATCCCGATTATAAGGATGCGGATTATTATAAACAGTTTCCTACTATCTTTCATCTGAGAAAAGAACTGCTGAACAATCCTGCTCCCCATGACGTCAGACTGGTTTATCTGGCGCTGCTGAATATGTTTAAACACCGGGGGCACTTTCTAAACGCCAGCCTGTCCGGGGAGGGCAGCGCAAGAAAGATGGGAGAAGTATACAAACTGTTCCGTGACGCTGCGGCAGACGGGGCGGAGGTGAGTTTTCCGGAAGATATATCCGAGGATAAATTGGCGGAAATACTAGGCAGCAGAGATTTTTCCAGATCAAGGAAGGCGGAAGAACTTGCGGGGCTTTTCGGCGTGGAGAGGAAGGACAAGCAGAAGACAGCGTTTATCAAAGCCATCTGTGGTCTTAAGGTGAAGGCAGAATTGCTTTTTAATGATCTGGTACTCGAAGAGGATAAGAAAGTAGATATCTGTTTCTCAGACTTTGCATATGATGAGAAGCTGCCAGAGCTAATGGATGATCTTGGTGAGAACTTTTACAATATTGTAGAACTTATGAAGGAGATGTATGATATCGGCCTGCTGGCAGGCATTATGAAGGGGCATACTTATCTTTCAGAGTCAAGGGTGCAGGAATTTGAAAAGCATAAAGAGGACCTCACCATCCTGAAAGCAGTCATGAAAAAATATAAGTCAAAGGAGGACTATGATTCCCTGTTTCGGTCAGAGGACAAGGGCTCGTATTCTGCCTATGTGAATTCCTTCAACTCTGGCAGAAAAGTGCGGCGCAATATGAAAGACCGGAAACAGGAGGATTTTTATAAGACCCTAAAGAAGTATCTGAAGGATATGCCGGAGGATGATCCGGATGTGACATATATTCAGGGTGAAGTAGACAAGGAAACATTTCTTCCCAAACAATTGACGGCGTCCAATGGTGTCATACCCAATCAGGTCCATGCCAGAGAGATGAAAAAGATTCTGGAAAACGCCGAGGCATATCTGCCGTTTTTAAAGGAAAGGGATGAGTCCGGCTTAACTGTCTCGGAGCGGATCCAGCAGCTGTTTTCTTTTCAGATCCCTTATTATGTAGGCCCAACAGGCGAGAACAGCAAGACGGGCTGGATTGTCAGGAAAGAGCCGGGACAGATCCTGCCATGGAATATAGAGGATAAAGTGGATATGAAAAAGACCTCCGAGGAATTTGTATCCAGGCTGGTGCGGAAATGCTCCTATATCAACGATGAACGAGTACTTCCGAAAGCGTCCCTCCTCTATGAAAGCTTCTGTGTGTTAAACGAGATCAATAACATACGCATTCATGGTGAGAGGATCGAAGTTCCTCTGAAACAGGCTATTTATAATGAGTTATTTAAAAGTGGAAAAAGAGTGACAAGAAAGAAGCTCGTGAATTTCTTATGCAGCCAGGGCGTGATAGAGGATGAGACTCAGATAAGCGGTATCGATATCACCATCAATAATTCTCTGTCCACTTACGGCAAATTCAGGGCAGTATTTGGGGAGCAGATCAATGAAGATGGCTGCCAGAAAATGGTGGAAGATATCGTGTTCTGGTGTACAGTCTATGGCGATTCGAAGAAGTTTCTCCGGGAACAGATGGCAGAAAAGTACAGCGATAAGCTGAGTGATGCCCAGATCAAGAGAATACTAGGATTTAAATTCAACGACTGGGGAAAGCTCTCAAAGGAATTTTTGGAGCTTTCCGGATGCGATAAGACGACAGGAGAAGTTCGTTCCCTGATCCGTTCCTTGTGGGAGACGAATAACAACCTGATGGAACTCCTCAATGCCCCGGAATACACGTATAAAGAGGAACTGGCCAATCGGCAGGATACTGCGTTGAAAACGTTGTCGGAGATGGAGGCGGAGGATCTGGACGACTACTATTTTTCTGCCCCGGTGAAAAGAATGGTCTGGCAGACGCTGCAGATCATCCGGGAGCTGGAAAAAGTTCTTGGCGCGCCGCCGGAACGTGTATTTCTGGAGATGACCAGAAGCCCGCAGGAAAAGAAAGTGAGGACAATATCCCGCCGCCAGAAGTTCCTCGATCTCTATAAAAATATTAAAAGGGAACAGAGGGACTGGAAGGGCGAGATTGAGAAGGCGGATGAGGACGGCAGGCTCAGGAGTAAAAAGATGTATCTCTATTTTACCCAGAAAGGCCGCTGTATGTACACCGGTGAAGCCATTGAAATCGATCAGCTGTTCAATGATAATTTATACGATATCGATCATATTTATCCAAGGCATTTTGTAAAGGACGATAATATCGACAACAATCTTGTCCTGGTAAAAAAAGCAGTCAATGCGCACAAGAGCGATACCTACCCGCTGGAGGATACGATTTATACAAGGCAGAAAAATGAGTGGAAGGAGCTGCGCCGCCTGAACCTGATCACAGAAGAGAAATACAAACGGCTCACTGGCAGGAATCCCTTTACGGAAGAACAGAAGGCGGGATTTATCGCCAGACAGCTGGTGGAGACAAGCCAGGGAACCAAGGGAGTGGCAGACATAATAAAGCAGGTTCTGCCTGAGTCAAAAATAGTCTACTCCAAGGCCTCCAATGTTTCAGAATTCAGGCATCGCCGCAAAATTTACAAGAGCCGGAGCATAAATGAATTTCATCATGCCCAGGACGCCTACCTGAATATTGTGGTGGGAAATGTATACGATACGAAATTTACCCAGAACCCGCTTAACTTTATAAGAAAGGAGTACACAAGGGATGCTGAAAAATATAACTACAACCTGAGCAGGATGTTTGACTGGGATGTGATCCGTGGAGACCGGATCGCATGGATCGCACAGAAGAAGGATGGACCTGCTGGCACCATTGCCACCGTAAAAGAGATGATCAGCCGGAATACACCACTGATGACCCGGCTGAGCTTTGAGGGGCATGGCGGAATCGCAAACGAGACTTTATATGGGGCAAAAAAGGCAGAATCATCCCCGGATAATTACATACCATTTAAGGCATCGGATGTGAAGCTGCAGGATATAAAAAAATATGGCGGCTTTAGCAGTGCCGCAACTGCTTACTTCTTTCTTGTGGAGTATGAAGTAAAAGGGAAGAAGGTAAGGTCTTTGGAGACGGTGCCCATTTATATGAAACAGAAAATGGAAACTGATCCGGATGCACTGCTGCGATATTGCTCTGAGGTTCTTGAACTGGAGAATCCGGACATTCGCCTGAAAAAGATTAAGCTGCAGTCACTAATAAAAAGAGATGGTTTTTTTGTACACATATCCGGAAAAACAGGAAAACAGGTTAGCTTACGAAATGCAGTAAATCTATGTCTGAGCCAGGAATGGACCGGATATGTGAAAAAACTGGATAAGTATGCAGAATTTTCTCAAGCTGACAGAGAACTGACCAAGGAGAAAAACGAAAGCTTGTATCAGGAACTGTTGGAAAAACATCAGAAAGGAATTTATGCCCGGCGCCCTAATCCTATGGGGGAAAAGCTGAAAAATGCCTGGAGCAAGTTTATAGAACTGGAATTAGAGGAACAGTGTGAAGTACTGGCACAAATTATTCAATTGTCATCAATAGGAGCTGCTGTATCTGCGGACTTAACACTTGTTGGAGAAGCATCTAAAAGTGGTACGATGAAAATTTCAAAGACTATAAGTGGTGTAAACGAATTTATATTAATCAACCAATCGGTAACTGGACTTTTCGAAAGCCGCATCGATCTACTGACGGTATGAGTTGGAGGACGGTAGTAGTTTCCAGTAGTGCGAAGTTAGATTATCAGCTGGGCTTTCTGGTAATACGGAAACAGGATGTTGTTAAGATACACATTAGCGAGATATCGGTAGTGCTGATCGAGACAACGGCTGTTTCCCTGACTGCCGCACTGCTGAGTGAACTGATTAAAAAGAAAGTGAAAGTGATCTTCTGTGATGAGAAAAGAAACCCCTCCTCGGAATTAACACCGTATTATGGCTGTCATGATACCAGTATGAAGATACGCAGGCAGATGGAATGGACGGCAGACACCAAGGCAGCAGTATGGACAGAAATTGTCAGTGATAAAATACGCAAACAGGCAGAACATCTAGCGGAATATGACAGGGATGCGGCAGATATGTTATTTCAGTATATTACGGAAATTCATTTTGGCGATGAGACGAACAGGGAAGGTCATGCGGCAAAAGTGTATTTTAATGCACTGTTCGGGATGGATTTTTCCAGAAGTGCAGAGAATAGCACAAATGCGGCATTGAACTATGGGTATGGAATTATCTTATCTGCTTTTAACAGAGAGATTGTGGCAAATGGATATATCACACAGATTGGCCTGTTCCATGATAATATGTTTAATCAATTCAATCTTGGCTCGGATCTGATGGAGCCGTTTCGCCCGCTTGTGGATCAGGTGGTAAAGGAAATGAATCCAGTGAAATTTGAACATGAGGAAAAGGTGAGGATGCTGCAGGTTCTGCAGAAGGAAGTGACAATATCAGGAAGAAAGGAATTTGTCAACAATGCGATCAAAATATATTGTCGGAGCATATTTGATGCCCTGAATGATAATGACACTTCGTTGATAAAGTTTTATAGAAATGAGCTATAGATTTATGAGAGTCATAGTATTTTTTGATCTGCCGGTCACTACAGAAAAAAACAAGAGAGACTATCGGATTTTTCGCAAGTTTTTAGTTAAGTCGGGCTTTCTGATGATGCAGGAGTCTGTTTACTGCAAGCTGGCGCAGAATAGTACGGTTGCGGATGGCCTGGTGGAAACAGTTAGAAAAAACAAACCTTCGGAGGGGCTGGTGCAGGTTCTTCGAGTGACAGAGAAACAGTATTCAAAGATGGAATTTATCGTAGGCCAGAACAACACATGTGTTCTGGACACAGATGAAAGGCTGGTTATTTTATGAAACTGATCCATACAGAATTCAATCTGGAAATGGAATTAATGGAAAATCAGATTTCCGTATTGTCCATCGAGAACAAAAAAATATATACGGAAGTATTAAAGGATCTGTGGTATCAGACACAGGGGCAGGAGGGGCGGTTTATTCTTTCGGAAAAAGATAAGCAGTTAAAGATATCAAAAGAGATGGAATGTATTTTTAACCCATTTTCTTTGAATTGCAATGACAGAAAGATCTTAAACAAATTGTATCAGGAAATGAAAGAGCAGGCAGATTCTTATTGTCAGCAGGAAACTATAATGCTGAATACAGAGATCAATCGTTTTCTGGATGAATTGTTAATGCGGATGCCATATGCTTTGGATCATAATGCTGATTTTGATGTTTGTGGTTTATTAAAGCTCTATGCAGTGGAGGTTCAAAGCCAGGGAGAGACTCTTCTGCAGCGAATCACAGAGTATCTGTGTGCGATGTCGAAGATTGGCGGCATCGATAACTATATCTTTGTAGGCTTAAAACAATATTTGACCGAGGAAGAATTGGAGAATTTGTATGAGTTCGTGTTATATGAAAAAATAAACCTAATACTTGTCGAGGCCGTCCATTCACCCGCAATTTCTGGTGAAAAGGGCTGGATTATTGATAGGGATCTGTGTATAATAGATTTATAAAAATTAACTGCACTTTCGTAAAGTGAATGGCTCGGAGAAGATCTTAATTTGAGGTTTGAGAGTCTTGTTAATTTAGAAGGGTGTAAAACTTCTTTCCGGCGTCCTTGTAGTATTCTTTGGTTTGAGAGTCTTGTTAATTTAGAAGGGTGTAAAACAAAGGGGGATGATGTTGAACAGATCACCGAGTTTGAGAGTCTTGTTAATTTAGAAGGGTGTAAAACACCGCAAGACGGTTATCTGCAACTATCCTGGTTTGAGAGTCTTGTTAATTTAGAAGGGTGTAAAACCTTTATCTTGTTGAATGCATTGTTTGATCCGTTTGAGAGTCTTGTTAATTTAGAAGGGTGTAAAACAGTTCTCCCCTTCCGCCTTCGCTACAATTTGTTTGAGAGTCTTGTTAATTTAGAAGGGTGTAAAACTCTACTTGTCCTTCCCTCTTCATCCACCAAGTTTGAGAGTCTTGTTAATTTAGAAGGGTGTAAAACTCTGGAGACGGCTCTTTTCCCTTTGCCTGGTTTGAGAGTCTTGTTAATTTAGAAGGGTGTAAAACTGACGAAATTGTTTTATATAACCAGCTGATGTTTGAGAGTCTTGTTAATTTAGAAGGGTGTAAAACCGAAGGAGGTGATACCGTGGCAAGCTCCAAGTTTGAGAGTCTTGTTAATTTAGAAGGGTGTAAAACCAGCCTTTTGTCCCCCAGATACACGATCCGGTTTGAGAGTCTTGTTAATTTAGAAGGGTGTAAAACAAGTGGTTGCGGGCTATAATAGTAGTAGTCGTTTGAGAGTCTTGTTAATTTAGAAGGGTGTAAAACCACGGCATTCCACTTGTTAAAAGATTTAGGGTTTGAGAGTCTTGTTAATTTAGAAGGGTGTAAAACGCTTAACTCTTTCTTCTGACACGCCGCAGGTTTGAGAGTCTTGTTAATTTAGAAGGGTGTAAAACCCGGTGATTTATCTTGTGACAGACATTCGTGTTTGAGAGTCTTGTTAATTTAGAAGGGTGTAAAACTTGAGGTCTTATTACCGTCGCCTCACACCAGTTTGAGAGTCTTGTTAATTTAGAAGGGTGTAAAACATTCATGCTGGCTGTCTGACATTTCGCATTGTTTGAGAGTCTTGTTAATTTAGAAGAGTGTAAAACCCCCAAATCCAAAAGAAGAAAAACGCATGTTGTTTGAGAGGACATGGCCCGAGATTCGTTGACTTAAGTTATATATTTGAAAATATAGATGATTTTAGGACAGCAGATCGTTGGACATATTATTATACGTTGACCTATAGGAGATTAAATCAAAAAAGAGATATCGTTTATATTTTGCAAAATGCTGCTTTCATAAAAGATTAACTATGGAGGATTAGATAAAATGAAAAGAGTAGAGCACTATTTTTACCCAGCAGTGTTTACTTATGATGCCGGTCAGGAGATTGCTGTTGATTTTCCAGATCTCAGGTGCGCAACTAGTGGTGTAAATGATGAGGATGCTCTGTTGTCAGCCCGTGAGATTCTCCGATGTGTTTTAAAGGGATTAAAGGAAGATGGCGAAGAAATTCCCACACCAACTTCACTGGTAGACATTCAGGTGGAATCTAATGAGTGTGCCGTGCTTGTTGATGTTTATATGTCGTCTAGCTTAACGGCGCTAAATTGAACCTGCTGTTGAGCTAAGAATAGTGAGGTGCATGGTATGATCGATCTGCATTTACATCTTGACGGATCTCTGGCACCGGAAGATGTTCTTACCTATGCCAGGGTGTCCGGGGTTCCCCTGCCCACGGATAAGGTGGAAGAACTCCGGGAGCTTTTGACGGTACAGCCAGAATGCCGAAACCTTGGGGAATATCTGGAAAAATTTGATCTTCCTCTCCGGGTGCTGCAGACAGAGGAAACACTGGAAATGTCTGTCTGCGGACTGGTGAAGCGGCTGGCGGCGCAGGGGCTTTGTTATGCGGAAATAAGGTTTGCCCCACAGCTTCACACGGAGAGAGGGCTTACCCAGAGAGAGGTTGTCCAGGCGGCAGTAAATGGTCTGGAGAAGGGTATGAAGGAGAGCGGGATGCCCTCCAATCTGATTCTGTGCTGTATGCGGGGGAGCAGCAACGATGCAGCCAACAGGGAGACGGTGCGTGTGGCAGGCGAATTTCTGGGAAAAGGCGTATGTGCCATAGATCTAGCCGGAAATGAGGCGGCATTTCCCACCGGTGATTTTGAAGATCTTTTTCTGGAAGTGAGGCGGCGGGAGATCCCCTTTATTATTCACGCCGGTGAGGCGGCAGGGGCGGAAAGCATAAGAAGTGCCGTGAAATTTGGCGCGGTGCGGATCGGACATGGAATACACGCCATGGAAGATCCGGCCCTGATGGAGGAACTGGCAGAGAAAAAAATCGTTCTGGAATTGTGTTTCTCCAGCAATCTCCAGACAAGGGCGGCGGATGTCCCGGAAGCCTACCCTCTCGTCCTATTTCATGAGAGGGGACTGTGTATAACGGTAAATACGGATAACATGACAGTATCCGATACGACACTCAGGGAAGAGTACCGGCGACTGCAGAAATATTTTTCCCTGAGCAGAACAATAATGGAGAAACTGGCGCTCCATGCGGCAGAGGGGGCACTGATCCCGGAGCGGCAGAAAGAGATACTGAAAAAGAAGGTGGCAGAGGGCTTTGCCGGATGGCTGTAGGAGACTTTTCTTCCTTGCATTTGTCATATGGTTGATGTTATAATAATTTTATTGATAATTTAGAGAAGGAGAGTCCAAATGAAGAAAATATTTACCAAACGGCTGTTTATCTATATGCTGACAGCATTTATTCTGACGATTATAGGGGTATTTGTACTGCAGACTGTGATCATCCAGAGAAATAATGTTTCTGCCAGTCAGGTGAAGCTGCAGGATGTCAGGGAAAAGCTGACTGCCAACAAAGAGAATGTGCAGACACTCACAGAGAATCTCAGTGCGGATAATCTGGCCAAGACAAGAGCTTTTGCGGATCTTCTTGCGGAGAATACTGCCATTGCAAAGGATAAAAAGAAACTCAATGAGTTGAAGGAGCGGCTGCAGGTAAATGAGTTACATATTATAGACGAGGAAGGGATCATTACGAGCAGTACGATAGATTCCTATGTCGGATTCGATATGAAGAGTGGCGAACAGTCCAACGCCTTTATGGTGATCGTGGACGACCCTTCCATTGAGATTGCCCAGGAACCCCAGGTAAATGTGGCAGAAGGGGTTGTGATGCAGTACATTGGCGTGGCGAGAACGGATGCAAAGGGACTGGTGCAGGTGGGCGTGCGGCCTGAGGTTCTGGAAAAGACGCTTGCCAGTACTGAGATTGATGTTGTACTGAAGGGGATCGATTTTGGTGAGAACGGATATATATATGCCATTGATTCCAAAGAGGGAAAGATTCTGGCGCATCCGGACAGCGGTCTTATCGGTAAGCCTGCTGCCGATACAGGATTCGGAACGGAACTGACAGGCAGCGGCAGAGTGACTGTCAACGGCGTAAAAGGATATTATCAGGCAGAGGAATTTGAGGATCAGATTATCGGAACATTTATGCCCGCCAGTGAATACTATGCGGAGCGCACCAATCTGACGGTACTCGTGACTATCAGTATGCTGATTATATTTGGCATTCTGCTGGTTATGATCAATCGGATGGTGGACCGGAAAATTGTGAAGGGGATCAATAAAATATCCAATTCCATGAAAGAGATTTCTGACGGAAACTTTAACATTACAGTAAATGAAAACGGAAATCCGGAATTTACCCAGCTCTCTGCCAGCATCAATAAAATGGTTCAGAGCATTGATCAGAATATGCAGGAAAATGAGACTCTTCTGAAACATCAGAAGGAGGATGTGGAAAATAACAGGAGCATGATACAGAATGTCAAAAGTGTCTGCAGGGATCTGGAAAATGTATCCGGTGCAACGCTGGAAAATGCCGATAGCATTTATAACGGAACCGGGGAACAGGAGAGAGCGGTGGAGGATCTGAGACAGATTATGGATCAGCTCAGGGAGGAACTGAACAACAGTGTAAATGTATCGGCAGATGTCATGCGGACAACGGGTGATACGGTGGAGGAGATCATGCAGACCCAGTCACAGATGAATCTGTTAAAGGAATCCATGCAGAAGATCAGCGATATGTCAATGGAGATCGAAAAGATTATTGAAGAGATCAATTCCATCGCTGAGCAGACCAATCTTCTTTCACTAAATGCATCCATCGAGGCAGCGAGAGCCGGGGAGATGGGGAAGGGATTTGCCGTTGTGGCCTCACAGGTAGGCGAACTGGCTGCCAGAAGCGCCCAGGCGGCCAAGGAGACCAACGAACTGATCACTAACTCCATTCACGCCGTGGAGCATGGCAAAGAGATTACAGATCAGACAGCAGAGGCATTTGGTGCCGCTGTGGTCAATATAAAGAAGGCCGGCAGCGATATGGGCCAGATCACAAATATGGTGAGACAGAACGTGGATATTGTGGCGGACGCCGTCAGTCAGATGGGAAGAATTTCCGATGTTGTGGAAAAAAATGTGCAGATTTCACAGGATACTAAGCAGGTATCCTCCGATATGGCGGATATCACAGGGAAATTGCTGAAAATTGTGGAATAACGTAGCGGGCGCAGATCCCTGGAGGCAAAAAGGTGAGACATATTCCGGTATCTGCGGGAGCGGAAGAGTCAGTTGTCCTATCCCGAGTCTGTGAATGAGAGGAGTTTTGAGATCTGCCAGAAGTGATTGATCCTGGAAAATAAGGATACCTTCCCGAGACGGATGAAGCATGTGGGGATGTATGCGTTGCTGGTTGAAAATAGTATACAGAAAACAACCTGGAAGCAGTATGGATTTATAAAAGCAGATGAGCAGATCAATCTGATTTTTGCCGTGCTGCTTTTTATAATGGAGATATCGCTGCGGGAGGAATTATCGTGAACATCATCCTCTCCAACAGATCACGTAAAGGGGAGTGAGCCGGATGTAATGGTGGTGTCGCAGATTGAAGTAGTGGAACAGATGGAACTGGTATTTTAGAAAGCCCGGCGGCGGATGTAAAGTGGCCGCCGCCGGGCCGGGAGAGGAGAAAAGCTATGGGTAATATCATTACGCTTCCGTCCAATCCTTCCTGGGAAGGCATGGCGGAGGTATTTCCCGATGTGGTTTTTTCACAGGCGGGAGGGGAAGAATTGAAAATGCAGATTATCGCGCCGTGGTGGAATCGTGAGGGGAAGGAGGTGCCGGCGTATCCCCTTGTGGTGTTTGTACAGGGAAGCGCATGGACATTTCCCGGCGTCTGGTATCAGATACCACAGCTGTCGGAACTGGCAAAGAAAGGATATGTGGTGGCCACCATCACCCACCGCAGCAGCATGGAGGGACATCCTTTTCCGGCATGTCTGCAGGACGTCAAGACGGCGGTTCGTTTTCTGCGGAAGAATGCGCAGGTCTATGGCATTGATGCGGAGCGCGTCGGCCTATGGGGGACGTCCTCCGGCGCCAATTTGTCGCTGCTGGCGGCCATGACAGAGGGAGAGGAGCGCTATATCACGGAAGAATATCGGGAATATTCTG
The DNA here is from genome assembly GCA_948467395.1 of uncultured Clostridia bacterium. Classification (GTDB taxonomy): domain Bacteria; phylum Bacillota; class Clostridia; order Lachnospirales; family Lachnospiraceae; genus Eubacterium_F. The sequence continues at coordinate 428,465 of CAOKDX010000001.1, forward strand.
ACAGTGTGGACTATGTGGCCGCCTGTTTCCCCACAACAGATCTGGTGGAATATATGCTGGATGATGCAGGAGAGCAGGAGATCAAGGACATCTTTACCGCTCTGTCCGGGGGGACGGTGGATGAGGAGATGAGCGTCCTGAGGGAAATGAGTCCCTATCACAGAGTGCGGGAGGATTTTTCGACAGAATATCCCCCCATTTTGATCGCTCACGGAGATGCCGATGAACTCATTCCTCACAATCAGAGTCTGAAATTATATGAGGCACTGGAGAGGAAGGGCGCGGATGTCACAATGGTTACCGTGGAGGGGGCGCCTCACGAAGATGCTTTCTGGAGCCAGGAGATGCTGGAATTCATTTATCATTTTATCCAAAAAAATTCATAATAGAGCCCGGCTGCCTTCCTGCAGGGCAATTGCCCTGTCTTCCATTCTTTATGCTTGAAATCAACTTCAAAATAGTGTATGATAAGAAAGACTATGAATGTAGATAAGATAGAATATGCACAAATGGAGGTAGATCATGAGCGATAAATTGAGAGTGGGTATCCTTGGAGGTACCGGTATGGTTGGGCAGAGGTTTATTTCTTTGCTGGAGGATCATCCGTGGTTTGAGGTTGTGACCATTGCAGCCAGTCCGAGAAGTGCAGGAAAGACATATGAGGAGGCAGTAGGAGGCCGCTGGAAGATGCAGGCACCGATGCCGGAAGCAGTGAAAAAGATAGTTGTAAAAAATGTAAACGATATCGATGCAGTCAGCTCCGAGGTTGATTTCGTTTTCAGCGCTGTGGATATGACGAAAGAGGAGATTAAAAAAATAGAAGAAGACTATGCAAAGGCAGAGATCCCTGTTGTGTCCAACAACAGTGCACACAGATGGACGCCGGATGTTCCCATGATCGTGCCGGAAGTAAATCCGGAACATCTGGAGGTGATCGAGAGCCAGAAGAAACGTCTTGGCACCACAAGGGGATTTATCTGTGTGAAACCGAACTGTTCGATCCAGAGCTATGCCCCTGCTTTGACCGCGTGGCGCAAATTTAAGCCGACGGTGGTTGTGGCGACGACATATCAGGCGATTTCCGGCGCCGGCAAGAACTTTCAGGACTGGCCGGAGATGGAACACAACATCATTCCCTTTATCGGCGGGGAAGAGGAGAAGAGCGAACAGGAGCCCCTGCGCATATGGGGCAGGGTGGAGAACGGCCAGATCGTGAAGGCGGACACTCCGCTGATCACCAGCCAGTGTATCCGTGTTCCCGTTCTGGACGGCCACACGGCAGCCGTATTCGTAAATTTTGCCACGAAGCCTTCCAAGGAAGAGCTGATTCAGGCACTGACAGAGTTTAAGGGGGCGCCGCAGGAGCTGGGGCTGCCCAATGCGCCGAAACAGTTTATCCAGTATCTGGAAGAGGATAACCGCCCACAGGTGGCACTGGACGTCAATTATGAGAACGGCTTTGGGGTCAGTATCGGAAGACTCAGGGAGGACGCTTATTTTGACTGGAAATTTGTCGGTCTGTCCCATAATACGATACGGGGCGCAGCCGGCGGCGCCGTACTGATGGCGGAGCTGCTTAAGGCAAAGGGATATATTGCCGCAAAATAGCATATTGATATTTCTGAAAGGAGTGCAGGATACCATGGGGAAATTTCGTATTCTAATCAAGGGGATCGTAAGACATAACGGAAGATATCTGGCTGTAGAGCGCTGGTATGATGACCGGATCTTTGAACCGTACCAGTGGGAATTTGTAGATGGCGAGATGGAGTTTGGGGAGACGCCGGATAAGGCGGTAGAGAGGATTGTGGCAGAAAAGGCAGGACTTTCGGTTGTGCCGGATAAGGTTCTCTATACGTGGGGATTCACTGCCGGTGAAACCTGCACTACAGGGATTGCCTTTCTCTGTGAGGCCGCGTCCGATGAGGTGATCTTATCCGAGGAGCTGCATAATTACCGCTGGATAGTGAGGGAAGAGATCTCACAGGTTATCACCAACCCGGCGGTAGTGAAAGACATAGAAAATGCAGGCTTGTCGAATTCTTTTAACCTGGATGATTTTGGTCTGGATGAGTTTGATTTTCATGCGTGAGGAAAGGCGGCTGATGGATTGAAATTATGGATTAAGAATGGACATCTTCTGGATCCCGCAAATCACTGTGATGAAATATGTGATATTTTTCTGAAAGAGGGAAGGGTTGCCGGTATCGGCAGCCTTTCTTCGGATGAGAAGGAAGATTTTGAGAATGCTGAAATAATCGATGCGGCAGGTAAATATGTGATGCCGGGCTTTGTGGATCTGCATGTGCATCTGCGGGAGCCGGGCTTTGAGTACAAGGAAACAATACAGACGGGGACCGCGGCGGCAGCCAAGGGCGGATTTACAGCGGTCTGCCCTATGCCGAATACAAACCCATCCACAGACTGTCCGGAAATGATAAAGAGGATTCTTGACATTGCCGGGCGGGACAGTAAGATTCATGTGTACCCGGTGGGCGCCGTGACAAAGGGGCAGATGGGAAAAGAGATCACCGACATCGCCGGGATGGTACAGGCCGGCGCCAAAGCCATCAGTGAGGACGGGAAATCCGTGATGGATGCACAGCTCTACCGAAGGGCCATGGTAGAGGCGGCGAAGGCAGGGATTCCGGTGCTGGCTCACTGTGAGGACAAAAACATGGTGGGGAATGGAGCCATGAATGCCGGAGAGAAGGCCGATTCTCTCGGCATCACTGGGATTTCCAATGCGGTGGAGGACGTCATCGTGGCAAGGGATATCCTGCTGGCGAAGGAAACCGGGGCAAGACTGCATCTGTGCCACTGCTCCACCAGGGACAGCGTATCCATGATACGGTTTGCGAAGGAGCAGGGCGTTCTGGTGTCCGGGGAGGTATGTCCCCATCATTTCGCCATGACAGAGGACGAAATCCCGGCGGACGATGCCAACTATAAGATGAATCCGCCGCTGCGCAGCAGGGAGGATGTGGATATGCTGTGCCGGGGGCTCTCGGAGGGAATTATGGAGGCGATCTCTACGGATCATGCGCCACACGCTGAGGAGGAAAAGAAGAAATCCATAGCCGATGCGCCTTTCGGCATCGTGGGTTCCGAGACGGCATATGCTCTTGCGGTGACCTTTCTTGTAAAAAAAGGATATCTGACGCCGATGCAGCTGGTGGAGCGCATGAGCACCAGCCCGTGCCGGATCCTGGGAGTGCCCGGAGGAGATCTGTCGCCGGGAATGCCAGCGGATATCACCATAGCGGACATGGATTCCGTCTATGAGATTGACAAAAATACTTTTGTATCAAAAGGGAAAAATACACCATTTCACGGCACCAGAGTCCAGGGGCGTGTCCATTATACCATCGTGGGCGGAGAAATCGTGTATCAGTACAGTGGAGGTAAATGAGATGATCAATAAGCTGATAGAGAAAATTAAGAAGACGGGAGCGCCTGTCGTAGTAGGGCTGGATCCCATGCTGGATTATATCCCGTCCCATATCATGGACGGCGCCGTAAAGGAGCAGGGAGAGACGCTGGAGGCGGCAGGAGAGGCCATCTGGCAATACAATAAGGGAATAATTGATGCCGTGTACGACCTGATCCCTGCCGTCAAACCACAGATCGCCATGTATGAGCAGTTCGGGATTCCGGGGCTTGCGGCCTTTAAAAAAACAGTGGATTATTGTAAGGAAAAGGATCTGGTGGTGATCGGAGACATTAAGCGCGGCGATATCGGGTCGACTTCGGCAGCCTATGCCAATGCCCACATCGGAAGTGTAACGGTGGGAAATACAAAGCTGTCCGGTTTTCAGGAGGATTTCGTCACAGTAAATCCCTATCTCGGAAGTGACGGCGTCAAACCGTTTATTGATGTCTGCAGAGAGGAGAGGAGAGGAATCTTTGTTCTGGTGAAGACCTCCAATCCGTCCTCTGGAGAATTTCAGGATCAGAAGATTGATGGGAAACCATTATATGAGATCGTCGGCGAACAGGTGGCGAAATGGGGAGAGGACTGTATGGGAGATTCCTACAGTTATGTGGGAGCCGTTGTGGGTGCTACCTACCCGGAGATGGGAAAGGTGCTGCGGGATCTCATGCCGAAGACATATATTCTCGTACCCGGCTATGGTGCACAGGGCGGCACGGCGGAGGATCTGAAGCCGTATTTCAATAAGGACGGGCTGGGAGCCATCGTCAACTCTTCCCGGGGCATTATATGCGCTTACAAGCAGGAGAAATATGCCGGTTTTGGCCAGGCGAATTATGCGGACGCTTCCCGGCAGGCAGTGATTGATATGATAGAGGATATTACAGGTATATTCTGAAAGGAAAAAGTGCGAAGGAAACTACGGATTCGAAAAAACCTCATCACGTAGTTTCTCGCAAGACGCCGCTTGCGGCATCTTGCTCGATTCACACTGGAAGAACGCAAAAGCGGCGTTCTTCATGAAAAAGTTTGTGCCGCCTGCGGCGGCATGTCGGAAAGAGTGGAAAATATGACGAAGATACAATGTATGGCGAAGATCAAAGAGAATTCCAGACTGGCGGAGGGGATTTTCTCTATGTGGCTGGAGGCGCAGGACATTGCCGGACAGGCAGTGCCGGGACAATTTATCTCCCTTTACTGCCGGGATGGGGACAGGCTTCTTCCACGTCCCATCAGCTTGTGCGAGATAGAACGGGAAGATGGGATGCTCCGCCTGGTATACCGTGTCGTGGGAGCAGGAACGGAGGAATTTTCCAGGATGCACCCCGGTGATCAGATCCGGGTGCTGGGACCTCTTGGAAATGGCTTTCCCATGAAAGAGGACACAAGCAAAGGGGCAGTCCTGATCGGCGGCGGAATCGGCATACCGCCATTACTACAATTGTCGAAAGAACTGGAGGGAGAGGTGACCGTCGTTGTCGGTTACCGGAATTCCGATACCTTTCTTCTGGAAGAGCTGCAAGAGGCGGCAGATCATGTGGTGGTTGCCACGGAAGATGGCAGTATTGGCACACAGGGGAATGTAATGGACGCCATTCGTGTAAACCACGTACAGGGAGATGTAATCTACTCCTGTGGTCCAATACCAATGCTCCGGGGGGTAAAGGAATGGGGACTGAAACAGGGGATACCGGCCTGGCTGTCCATGGAAGAGCGCATGGCATGTGGGATTGGCGCCTGCCTTGGCTGCGTGTGCCAGTCTACAGAAGTAGATGATCATTCCATGGTAAAAAATAAACGAGTTTGTAAAGATGGTCCGGTATTTTTATCAACCGAGGTGGAGCTGTGAGGAGGGAGGAAGGCAGATGAGTGACAGATTAGCGGTAAATTTCGCAGGGATCACTTTTGACAATCCGGTGACGACTGCCTCCGGAACATTTGGTTCCGGGATGGAATACAGTGAGTTTGTCAATCTGGGCAGGCTGGGCGCCGTGACGACGAAAGGGGTGGCAAACGTGCCGTGGCCAGGCAATCCGGTCCCCCGTATCGCGGAAACCCATGCCGGTATGCTGAACGCCATCGGGCTGCAGAATCCGGGGATGGAGACACTGATCCGGCGGGATCTTCCTTTTCTACACGAGGAGAATGCCAGAATTATCGTAAATGTCTGCGGTCGGTCGAAAGAGGATTACGAAGAGGTTGTGGAGCGGCTGGCAGAGGAAGAAATTGATATGCTGGAGATCAATATCTCCTGTCCGAATGTAAAGGCGGGGGGCATCGCCTTCGGCCAGAAGCCGGAGATGGCGGAGGAGATTACCAGGGCAGTAAAGAGGAAGGCAAAGCAGCCAGTGATCATGAAGCTGAGTCCCAATGTAACAGATATTACAGAGATGGCAAAGGCAGTGGAGGCAGGAGGTGCCGATGGCGTATCCCTGATCAATACACTGACCGGCATGAAGATTGATGTGAACCGGAAGGCATTTGCCATTGCCAACCAGACAGGCGGCATGTCCGGCCCCTGTGTGAAGCCCATCGCAGTTCGCATGGTATACCAGGTGGCCAATGCGGTACAGATCCCGGTGCTGGGCATGGGAGGGATCCAGAATACGGAGGATGCCCTTGAATTTCTGATGGCGGGGGCGACCATGGTAGCAGTGGGGACGGCAAACTTCTACAATCCCAATGTCACATCAGAGATTATCGATGGTCTGGAGGCCTACGCACAGCGGGAAGGGCTGGCCAATATAAGCGAGATTATTGGCTGTGTAAAGGGATGACAGCCTGTATCGTGAGACATGGGTGAATTTAGGGTGGTAACACGAAGCATATGCTCTCGTCCCTGAAAAAAGAGATTTTTCAGAGAGGAGGGCTTTTTTATCTTATAGGAAAGATCGCCTTGTGCGGAGCAAGAATCGGTCTTGCTGATTCTTGGAGCGTCGCAGTTTTCAGTCGACGCTTTTTATTGCATAAGAAATTTATTGTATTGCGTGGAGTAATTTGAAATGGAGTTGGTGTAATGAAAGAAATTACAGATTTACGATCATGGGAATGTCTTAGAGTATGCTGAAGAAAGAGCAGATATCTTTGAGGAGTTTGCAAGAATTCTTAAGAAATAGTGAGGAACAAATGAATACAAGATATAATATGGTCATTATTAAGGGTGAAATAAAGACATCAGAAATAAAGTCATGTGTGTACAATAGAGATACCAGGAAATGGGATGTGGAATATAAAAATGGGAAAATATACCCATATGGATATTTGAGTGTGATAAAGTTGGCTGATCCAGTAGTTTTAAATCCTAACATGTATCGTATTAGCAGAGAAGGACGGGAGTTCTTTGATGTAAAGGCTATATATGTATTTAAAAGTGCGGAGGAATCCTATTGGCATATTTGTTTTGGTAATGGCAGTGATAGAGATTATCGTCAGAGCGATTTGGATATTAGGGAATCCTGCCTTAGTCAAAGTGAGTCCGCAAATGTATTCGAATATATAAAGCAGATTGCTGGTTTGAGTGATATTAGGAACGAAGAAACGGGCGAAAAGCTGTTGGCTAAATCCTTTAAAAAGATATCTTTTGTGGGCAAAGATGTAGCATTGGCCAAGTATTTAAATCCGTCCTCACTGCAAGTTAGTAAAACGGATCTTGAATATACACCGCTTTTCCCTTTTGGATGTAATAGCAGTCAGTATAAGGCTGTCAAAAATGCCATGGAGAATCAGATTAGTGTGATACAGGGACCTCCCGGAACAGGAAAGACACAAACAATATTAAATATAATTGCTAATATATTGATCCAAGGCAAGACAGTACAGATAGTATCCAACAATAATTCAGCAACTGAAAATGTGTATGAGAAGTTATCTTCTACTAAATATAATTTGGGCTTCGTTGCGGCAACATTGGGAAGTTTTGAAAACAAGAAGCAATTTGTTGAGCATCAGGACGCAAATTACCCTGATTTTTCTTCGTGGAAAATAGATCAAAGTAGAAGAGAAATGCAGAAGAGAATAGAAGAGCAATCCGTTTATTTAAAAACTGTTTTTGATATGCAGGAGAAACTGGCACATTTAAGACAGGAACTTTCCCAGATGGCTACGGAACAGAAATATTTCGATGAATATGTCAAAGAATCAGAGATAAATACAGAAAAAATAAAAATCAAGAAAAAACTATCCTCAAAGCAATGGATGGCATTGTGGCAGGAGTGCCAGTTGATTTCGGAAGAGAAAAAAGCAATAGGATTTCTGTTTAAGGTAAAGTCCTTTTTAAAATATGGAGTGACAGATCGGAAGTTCTATAAGCAAGTTATTACAAAGATAATTACAACCTTTCAATTCATGTATTATCGTGCGAAACAGGGGGAGATATCTGCAGAAATAAAAGATATTGAAAAGTATTTAAATAGTGTTAATGAGGATTTGCATGAGGATCTTTGTAAGCAGTCAATGATATTGTTAAAGGACAGATTGGCAAGAAAATATGAAGGAAATGAATACCGAAAAAAATTTAGCGAAGATAATTTGTGGAAGGAACCATATGATGTTTTAACTGAGTACCCGGTTATATTGAGCACAACATTTTCATCAAAAAACAGTCTCAATTCAAATGTCGTCTATGATTACCTGATAATGGATGAGGCATCACAGGTAGATATTGCAACTGGTGCGTTGGCTCTTTCCTGTGCAAGGAATGTTGTTATTGTCGGCGACACCAAGCAACTTCCCAATGTTGTTCCGGGTGATATAAAAACAACAGCAAAGGCTATATTTGACACTTTTAATATCAATGAAGGATATCAGTATACAAAGAGCTTTCTGCAATCTATTTTGGATGTTATGCCGAATGTAACACAAACATTATTACGGGAGCATTATAGATGCCACCCTAAAATAATAAATTTCTGCAATCAGAAATTTTATCGGGGTGAATTGATTATAATGACAACGGATAAGGGGGAAGAAGATGTCCTGTCAGTGGTAAAGACAGCTGTAGGAAATCATGAGCGTGATCATTATAGTCAGCGTCAGATAGATGTTATTAAAAATGAGATCATACCCCGATATGTTTCCAATCCGGAAGAGACTGGAATTATTTCACCATACAAAAATCAGATAGAGGCATTGAACAGGGAGATAACAGAAATTGATGCTGCTACAGTACATAAGTTTCAGGGCAAAGAGAAAGAGAGTATTATTATATCGACTGTGGATGATGAGATATCCGATTTTGCAGATGATCCCTATTTAATCAATGTCGCTGTTTCAAGAGCGAAAAAGAAATTGATGTTGGTTGTAACTGGAAATGAACAATCGAAAGAACGTAATATAACAGAGTTGGTAGATTACATTCAATATAATAATTTTGAGGTGGCAGAAAGTAAAATATATTCCATTTTTGATTATCTTTATAAACAGTATACCGAAGAAAGAATGGCATATTTAAAAATTCATAAAAAGGTATCAGAATTTGATTCAGAGAATCTGATGTATTCTTTAATAGATGACATTATCGCTGATAATAAGTATTCAAGTTTAGATGTTATTTGTCATTTACCATTGAATATGTTGATTAGGAGTTTGGAATTTTTAAGTGAACAGGAATGCCAGTATGTAATGAATCCAGCGACACACTTAGATTTCCTGCTATATAACAGAATTGGTAAAAAGCCAGTGTTGGCGATTGAAGTCGATGGATATGAATACCACAAAGAAGGCACAGTGCAGGTCTCAAGAGATTTGTTGAAAAATCATATAATGGAGTTGTATGAGATTCCATTACTGAGATTTAAGACGAATGGGAGTGGAGAAAAAGAAAAAATAGTAGAGGTGCTGGAAAAATTGTTTGGTTAATGAGAACAAACAAGCAGAAAATATTCTGCGTGTTTGTTGTGCCTTATTGGGATTCTGTTATAGGCCATTTGCAAGTTGTAAACGTAAAAGATTGATGGTATACTAAATAATAGATGAATGGTATGAAGAATGGATCACATAACCAGAGGAAAATACAAAGAAGATCTCAACTAACAAAGAGAATTATAAAACAGGAGGATGCAGCAGATATGGAGCAGTACAAAGAAGAATTTATTGAGTTTATGGTGGAATCGGATGTACTTAAATTTGGAGAATTTACATTAAAGAGCGGCCGTAAGTCTCCTTTTTTTATGAATGCAGGGGCATATGTAACGGGAGCTCAGCTGAAACGTCTGGGTGAGTATTATGCAAAAGCAATTCATGATAATTATGGAGAGGACTTTGATGTCCTTTTTGGCCCGGCATATAAGGGAATACCCCTCAGTGTGGCAACGGTTATAGCCTTTCATGATTTATATGGAAAAGAGATTCGGTATTGCTCTAACCGGAAGGAGATCAAGGATCATGGTGATGTGGGGATTCTGCTGGGAAGTAAGATTGCGGATAAGGAGCGCGTTGTGATTATCGAGGATGTGACTACTTCTGGCAAATCTATTGAAGAGACATTTCCTATATTAAGGGAGCAGGGGGATGTGGAGATTGTAGGCCTGATGGTATCCCTGAACCGGATGGAGAAAGGCAAAGGCGGTGAGAAGGGGGCACTGGAGGAGATCCGGGAGACCTATGGTTTTCCCACAGCTGCCATCGTATCTATGGAGGAAGTGGTAGAACGGCTGTACAACAGGGAGTGCCATGGCAGGATTGTGATCGATGACAAGCTGAAGGCAGATATAGATGAATATTTTGCAATATACGGGGTGAAATAAGCAGCATAACCAGCCTGTGTGGAAGAGCGGCCGGCTCTTCTGGCACAGGCTTTTTTTGTGTCAGGGAACAAAAGCGGTTGACAGTGCGCATCCCGCCTGTATTTTTTTTAATATGGCGCTAAGCGCCCAAAAAACGTGTATTTTCACAAAACCTCCCCATGTCTTTTGTAAGAATTTGATAATTTACAAATGGTAGTTCCGGTGGTATCATGTAGCCATTCCACCCGAATACGAGCAAAAGGGGGTTGAGGTTTGAAGGTTGCTTTTTGGAGTAACACACGGGGAAGATCATGTGTCACAAGCAATCTGGCTTGTATTAGTGTATTATCCACGTTGTCCTCTTCGGATCAGGAAAGGACTATCGTATTGGAGAATCATCAGAATATTTTAAATCTCGGCAATGCTTTATTCCGCCGTCAATCAAAACAGGAAATAAGAGAAAACAGAGGTTATCAGGTAGAACATGGACTGAGCAGACTGCTTCGTGCCATGGAAAGGGGAGAGAGATTATCGGAAGAGGCCGTTTTCCGGTATGCGGAAAATTTTTTGGGTCAGAGACTTTTTTATCTTCCGGCAGGAAACGGTCGAAATCAGGAGATGTTTGAATATCGTATGGAGCGGGACTGCATCCGGACAATACGGCTTTTGGAACAATATGGGGATCAGGTGCTTGTGGATACGGCGGCGGCACCTTTGGCAAGTTCACGTAAAATTCTCCGGCAGGCAGATCTGGTGGTTATCAATTTAAATCAGAACCGCCAGATGCTGGACCACATTTTTCGCAATTATTCAGATTTAAGGAAAAAAGCATTTTATCTCATAGGAAATTATGATGCGGAATCAGAACTCACCAGAGGGGAAATTATAAAAACCTATAACATTCCTGGAAGTCGTCTTGGGGTCATTCCACATAATGTCCAGTTTTCGGATGCGGTATCGGATGGACAGTTGATTCCGTTTTTGCTTAGAAATTTTCAATGCGGGGAGGATAACCGAAATTACGAATTTATGACGTCTGCCAGAGAGGCAGCTCTTCTCTTTCAGAAAGCAGCGGATCAGAGCAGATGGGAGTGACAGGATGGGGAGAGAAGGTCTGTATGGCGCTATTTTTGTAGTCAGCCTGGCATCATTGGTTCTGGCAGGAGGGACAAATATGGCTGAGTCAGCAGAGGAGCATCGGAAAGAGACGGAGGTATTTTGCTATGAAGAATTGAAAAAGGAACTGGAAGCTCCGGGGAGGGCTGAGATCAGTGTGAAAGCTTCCTTTGATATTGATGAAACAATCTATATCAAAGGGGAGAAAATATTAAATGGAAACGGGTATACTCTCAGCCGCAGGAAGAGTGGAGGAGTAATATTTGGCGGCACTCTATTTAGTGTCCAGATGGGGCAGGTTTTGATACAGAACCTTCATCTGCTTGGGGGAGGAGGTTCAGAAGAACTGCAGAAAAGTGTATATGGGAGATTGATTGATATTCGGAATGGTATGGTAATACTTGAGACTGGGACCGTGTTGGAAAGGAATATCAATGAGAAATTTAACCATGATGGAGGCGGAGCCGTTCTCGTACAGGAGGGAGGAAAACTGACGATGAATGGAGGACGGATTGCGAGGAATGAAAATGTGTCCGGAGGTGCAGGAGTACATATCGGACAGGGTGGAGAATTTGTTATGAAGGGTGGAACGATTACAGGGAATCAGTCATTTGGAATCGGTGCAGTAGAAGGTTTTGACGGGCGCGGCGGCGCCATATACAATCAGGGAAAGACAACCATATCCGGCGGCAGTATCAGCAATAACCGGGTAAAGGGATATACCAGCGGCGGCATGAGTTATGGCGGTGTTGGCGGGATGCTCTATAATCAGGGAGAGTGCTGTATTCAGGGCGGAAGTGTAACAGGAAACAGCGCTTCTTATGGAGGAGGGGCAGTTTACAGCGATCGGGGGTCAATGCTGCAGATCACGGGTGGAACCATACGCGGCAATGATGCGGATCTGGGGGCGGGTCTTTTTCTGGCTGGGGGCAGCTGCCGCATAGGCGGAGTTTTTTATCTTTCGGATGCCTATCTTGCAAAAGGTACTGCCATGACAGCAGAAGCTTCTTTGTCACTGAAAGGATACCGGATCCGCATTTTTCCGGAGAAATATGAAACGGGAATCTGTCTGGTGAAGCTGTCCGGAAGAATAGCGGCAGCTGAAACGATGTTTTCACTGAGGGAGAAGGGAAGATATGTGCTGGTTACAGAGACGAGGAGCCTTTGTATCGGCAGGAGGAAGAAGAAAATGTCTCGACCTGTTCCGAAAACAACAGATGGATCACTCCGGAAACCAGGGAAGGGTACGGAGAGGAAAAAGAAAGCGGCCGGCGCCGTATCCGGCGGCAAAAAGAAATTGGTATCAGTCAGAACAGCTCCGCGCTATTTCTTTGTATGGGAGGTTAGAGACTATACAGAGGAAAAGTGGCGTCATGAGTTATTGGCAGGATGCAAAATCCGGTATGGGGATCAAAAGAAAGAGGAAATTATATTTCGGTGGAAATGGAATGGTCTGCTGCAGAATAAAGCGGGCAGCTATCAGGCAGAGGTGTCGGTGGGAGAGGGAGACCGGGCAGTAATTCCCGTAACCCTGGTGCAGGAGAGCACAGAAGAACAAAAGGCGGGTTATGTCCGGTTTCAGACTTCCGGCACAGCGAATGAGACATCTGTAGAAAGAGGAAAATCTGTACCGGAGGAGGTGTGGTATTTTGGAAAAAGGGATATTGAGAGGCTCCACGGCTTCATGAGACAGAGGGAAGATCCCTTCTCTTCTGCGGCCAATCAGAAATTTCTGACTCTCTTTGGGAGGTGTCGGATGAGTTAGGAGGAATCGGGGATGGTATGAATGAGTTTCAAAGAAAATTTATGTTAAAGCGACAGGATTATGGAATCCTTTATCCGTACATTATAATGGAAAGTGTGACAGATATTAACTGGAATGGTAAGCAGCTTTGGATTGATGATCTAAAAAGAGGGCGTTTTATGGCGCCGGAAGTATTGTCAGATACATTTGTAGACCGATTTGTACTACTTTTGTCTAATGTTTCGGGGCTTCCGTTTAACCGGATGAATCCCGTGCTGGAGGCGGAGACAGAGGAATTACGAATCAGTGTTGTCCATTCCTGTGTGGCACATGGCGGGATTACTATTTCTCTGCGCAAGATACCGGCCGTCAGACGTCTTGACCGGGTGGAAATGCTGCAGAGTGGATATTGCAGTGAGGAAATATGTGATTTTCTTATCCGATGTGTACAGGCGCACTGTTCTATTGCGATTTGCGGTCTTCCGGGTGCGGGGAAGACAGAGCTGCTGAAATTTCTCACTAAATTTATTCCAGCGGCGGAACGGGTGATAACAATTGAAGATGTGCTGGAAATCCATTATCAGAGAATTAATCCCAATAAGGATTGTGTTGAGATGAAAGTGGCTGAGAACTTTACTTATACGGAGGCAATCAAGGCATGTCTCAGACAGCTGCCCAAATGGATTATCTTATCGGAGACAAGATCGACAGAGGTAAGGTATCTTCTGGAATCCCTCAGCACAGGGGCACATGGGCTCACAACGATTCACGCAGATGATGTCCGGAATATTCCGGACCGGATGAAAAATATGGCAGGCGGCACGGAGGATCTAAACCGGATTGAAAATGATACTTACCGTTTTATTGACATTGGTATTCTTGTAAAAAGCTTTCGTGAGGATGCCGGTGGAATAAGGCGCAGGATTGAGCAGATTGGGGTATTTGACAGGTACGGGAGGGAGTGGAAGGAAAGCATCAATGAGATTACAATGGTGGTAGAAGACGGCAAGGTAGTCAGCAGAAAACTCCCTGTAAACATAGCGGGCAAATTTGCCGAAGCAGGGTTTCCTGAGCCGCTGGGAGGTCCAAGGTGAAGAAATATTTTTGGGAAACTGCAATTTTGGGGGTGTTTCTCTTTGCTCTTCGGAGTATGTTTTCCCTTCGTATCATTCCATTATCCTGTATTGGGGCAGCCGGATTCTTTCTTCTGCCGGTCGTGGACCGGTGTATACGGCGCAATAATGAGACAAGAGTAGAATTCTTTCAGGTGACTGCATATATGGAGCAGTTGTTGTGCTCATACAAGAGGCTGGGCACAATTCCACCTGTCATTGCGGACTGCAGCAGGCTGTATCCGATTGAGAGCCGGATCGGTTATGCTCTGCAGCAGGTACTGTATATATTGAAGACGGGAGAAGGAGTCCGGAATAATGCCATAACGGAAACGGCACTTAAGAAAATAGAGGATCTGTATCCAAGCCGCAGATTGCGGATGATCCATATATTTCTGTGCAGGGCAGAGGAGACAGGGGGAGAGAGGGAAGAGGAACTGGATATTCTTTTGCAGGATCTGCAGATGTGGAAACGAAGGGTTCTTTTGTTTCAGAAGAAAAAGGAATATGTCCGGAGAGAGAGCATCGTAGCCACGATACTGTCAATACTGCTGTGTTACCTGTCAGTCCGCCTTATACCATGGAATCTGAGAGAGAGGCTGACAGGAACGGATTTGTTTCAATATTCTACTTCTGTAGTTCTAATTTTGCTGGTTGCGGCAGAAGTAATTCTGATGCACCGACTCACAGGCTCCTGGCTTGATATACAGGAATTGAATGCGGCAGATAGACGCAGGCGGACTAAGTGTTATCGTAGAGTAAAAAGCGGCGGCAGAGGGATAGCTGGATATTTGGCGGGGAAATTCTGCCAGAAAGAGGTGGAGAAGGAGTTTCCCTTCTGGCTTTTGTCCCTGACCTTGTATCTGCAGCAGGAGGGAGTTTATCAGGCGATCAAAATGTGCCGGACACAGCAGGGAGAGTTTTTTGACGAAGAGGTTCGGGGGCTGCTTGATGCCATTTACGAAAATCCTTCCTCCCTTCAGCCCTATCTTGATTTTTTTAAAGAACTCGAACTGCCTGAATTGCAGACAGGAATGAAACTTCTCTATGCAGTGGGCAGTAACAGCCGCGCAGATACAGGACGTCAGCTTCGTTTTCTGGTGGAACAGAATAGTATTGTCATGGATCAGAGCGAACGGAATCGTTTTGACAGTCAGATTGCAGGGATGGCATTTATCAAGCAGATTCCATTGATTATTGCCTGTGCCAAGGTGGTATTCGATTTGCTTCTGCTATTGATGATAACGATGGGAAGATATCTGATTATATGAAAAGGTGGTGGACGGCCTGGAGGAGCTGATAGGGGAATTTGCCGAAGCACTGACACTGGCATTATTTGGAGGACTTATATTAATTGTTTTTGAATGTTTTCGACTGTATATAGGAGGGTGATCTAATGCATGAATTTGGCTCATTATATGGGAAAGTTTGTTTTCGCATCCTGTTTATATTTTTACTGGCAGCTGCCAGCTTCTTTCTGTTTCGTTGGGCGTGGCATCAGTATGGGATTGCATCAGACGGAGGAGCGGCGGGTCTTATGGGGAATCAGACATGGGATGGGAGACCGGTGATTCATGCAGAAAGCTGCCGGTTTCCCCAGGGGCAGCGTGTGGAGCTCACCAGTCTGGCGTCGGCCAGGGATGTAAACGGAGATAATCTCACAGACAAAATCATTTATCAGAAAGAGGACGGAAGCAGGCTGTCCGGTTGTCTTGATACAGAGAGTCCGGGGATCTATCCGCTGGTAATCCGTGTTCTGAGCCCGATAACGGGAGGGGAGAGCAAAAGAAATATAATTGTTCTGGTGGACGGGAGGGTGAGATCATGAGAGCAGTGGGAATGCTCAGTCATTTTGTACTTCTGGTATTTCTGACTCTCTTTCTTTGGACCGGCGTTACCTATGTCTCCCAGAATATACAATATAACAGTGCCAGACAATTTCATGGAAGCGTGGTACATCAGCTGGAGAACAGTTACTTTTCCCCGGCGGTAATAGAACAATGCAAGGTACAGGCGGGAAAGAACGGATACCGTCTGACGATAGAGACCTTTGGTACAGAAAGGCACAGGGATGCCAGGGTGATTCTGGATATGGATTTCATTTATCCGGTCATTCAGAGGGTGGGGCGTTATACGATTGAGGGGTATGCAAGATAAAAGGGAGGCAGAGAGTGAGGACAGTAATGATATCAGTAATCGGAATCAGTTCTATCCTTCTGACTGTTATGATCCATATTACAATAAATGAGGAATCGCTTCGAAAGGCAGAGCTAGAGGATGCGCTGGCGGTGGCCATGGATCAGACAATGACGGAAGTGATGGAACAGGGCAGCTATGGAATAGGCAGCCGGAATGAGCTGGTAGCTGCATTTTTGCAGGCTATGATACAAAAGGTAGATAAAAATACAGATTTGACGGTATTGATCCATAAACTGGATAAAAATAAGGGAACGATGGATATAGAGGCGGTAGGCGAATATTTGCTTCCGAACCGCAAAAAGAAACGAATTTCGATACGCCGGCAGGTGGTTTTTGCCGGCAGGTAAGAAGGGGAGGTATCAGGGTTCATGAAACGTTATGGAAAGAGAGCAATTTCATTTCTCATTATTATAATATTGGCTGCGGGTATTTTCTCGCCCCTCTGTGCAGGGAAACGGGCAGAGGCGGCTGTGGCACATGTATCTCTCTCGAATATGGGAAAGGTGGGTACGCTTTCGGTAGGAAATAAGATAAAAAAAGGCAGCTGGTGGAAACTGTATATCAATGGCAGCGAGATGTTCTGTCTCAATCTGGGACAGACCTGTCATGCCGGCGATGCGTATCAGTCACAAAGCGACTGGTATTCCAGTGCGGACACTGGAAAGAAGGGACTTGAGGCATGTATTGGATACTGGTTTGACAAGACAAAAAACAGAAATAATAAGGCATATATTATGGCACAGGCTCTTTTCTGGGCGGTGGAAGAGGGAGAGCGGTCAAAGTCAGCCCTGACAGAGGTGATCCGGACAATGCAGAAGAATACCGGGTATTACAGCGGACAGACGGCAGAGGAACTGTATCTGCAGATATTTCAGCCAGGAGGCATTGTGAGGATCCACATCAGTCTGTGGACTTATACCGGAGCTGGACAGAAACGTCAGATTCTGATGGATGTGACTTCTACATCCGTTCATAAGCCAAGGCCGAAGAATGTGAACAGCAGGGATGTGTACCGGCAGCGGATTACATTGAATAAGACAGACGAGTTTGGGAAACCTCTCTCTGGTGTAACATTCCGGCTGGCTGCTGAAAACGTAGATGAGCTCTATTATTTTAAGGCAAAGGGGCTGGGGGATGAAGATGCCGGTGAGGTGGATGAGAATGCGGATAATTTTGAATTGGAGATGAAGACGGATGAGAGAGGGACGATTGCCTACCGGTTTAATTATCATGTACAATCACAGGATTATTATTATTTCACGGCAGAGGAACTGGAGCAGATGAGTGCAGAGGATAAGAAGAAGGCTGTCCAGGATCTGGAAGAGGAGGGGTTTCTTTTCGGAAAGAGTCTGACCTATCAGGAAGCGAAGGAATTATCGGAGAAGGACATCCAGGAACAGATCCGTGAGATAAAAAATCATTACGAGATCCAGGAAATCGATCCAGGGAATTCCAATCTCTTTGCTGATACTCAGGTCAAAGAGATTGTACTGGGAGGGGAGAACAGCTGGCAGCAGTTCGAGGGAAGGTGGCCGGAAGACCTTACTGGTTTATATGAAAATTTCCCCCAGGCATATCAGATGAACCTGTCAAACCGGTATAAAAAGGTTCGTGTGGTTGTGCTGAAAAAGGATGGGGTCAGTCAGGATGGCAGGGCGCACGGAGATGCCTCACTGGACGGAGCGCAGTTTCAGTTATATGAGGACCGGGCATGTATGAAGACGGCAAAGGTGTTTGACAGGCAGGGAACCCAGCAGGTGGCAGGAGCTTATACGGTTGTGAATGGGAAACTGAAGACAGATTATATCCAGTGTGGAAAGACCTATTATCTGAAAGAGATCAGGGCGCCCCGGGGTTATAAAATAACAGAAGATGTGTTGGAGATACAGGCAGATGGAAGGGAGTACAAGGCGGAGTATACGGAGGATGCAGAGACATATACGGTAGAAGAAACGCCTATTCAGGGCAGGATTTCATTAAATAAGTACAGCACGGACGGCACCACGGGGCCAATTGTCAGTGAAGAGGGGGCACAGTTTCAGGTATATCTAAAGTCAGCGGGAAGCTATGGGCAGGCAGACGAATATGAGCGGGATCTTATTACTACAGATCGTGACGGGTACGCCTGTACGAAAGATCTGTATTATGGTGTATATAAGGTGCATCAGATCAGCAGCGGCAGTCTGGATACCGAACTTGTCAATGACTTTGAGGTGGTAATTGATCGGGAGCTGATAGGAAAAACCTATCACTCGGTTGTGAACAACAAGCCGTTCCGGGCGTTTTTAAGGGTCATAAAAAAAGATGGAAATACACAGAAAGAGGTCTTAAAGGCGGGCACGACTTATCAGATCTATCAGGTAGATCCCCAAACGGGGAAAGAATCTCTTGTAAAGCAGAGCTTTAGCAATGGAATTGAGACTCAGGTTGTGGATCGGTTCCGGTCAGATGCGACAGGCAGGATTATGACTGTGGATTCCCTTCCTTCAGGAACCTATCGTATCTATGAGACGGAGGCCGCATCGGGACTGCATATTTCACAGAAGTATATTGAAGTGGTGATCCATAGCAAAGCGGGAAACTATACTCGGGAGAAAGATTCTGAGGGAAATGAATACACCACTGTCACGATGGATTATGTGAACAACGAAACCTGTGGAAGACTGTCTATCCTCAAGAAGGGACAGCAGTTGAAAAGCTTTGAGAATGGTCTGTTTCAATATCAGGATTCCTTGTTAAAGGGGGCTGTATTTGAAATCTATGCAGCTGAGGATATTGTCACACAGGATAATCAGAAAACGAACTGGTTTGATAAGGACGCCCTGGTGGCAACGGTTACGACTGGCGTTGGGGCGGAATTTAAATCAGAGTGCGGCGGGATTACCGGGTATGAGAGGGATGAAGATGGGACAGTGACCATAAATCTGCCGCTTGGCAGATACCGGGTAGTCGAAAAGCAGACGGTATATGGGTATATTCTGCCGGAGAAGAAGAGCTGGGATGTAGAATTTACGTGGAAAAATAAAGAAGATACCTATGTGCTGAATTCCACAGAGGATACGGATGAACATGGTGTGATGCAGATCAAAAACCGGCGGGCGAGAAGTGCGGTATCGTTGATCAAGGCAGATCGGGAGGACAAAAGTCCGATCGGCGGTGCTGTCTTTGATCTGTACAGCAGCAATCATATCTATAATGCGGATGGCGACAGGATCGTAGATGCGGGTGCCCTGCTGGGAACGGTGGAGACGGACAAGGAAGGGACTGCGGAATTTGATCTGGATCTGCCGCTGATGTCAAAAGAATTTACAGCAGAAGGAGATTCTGGGAAGGGATTCAATTCAGGGGATTATTATATACAGGAGCGGAAGGTTTCGGACAGCTATTATACAAGGGGAGAGAAATACCCGGTACATCTGGAATATAAGGATCAGGAAACGCCGGTGATCACTCGGAAGATATCGGTACAGAATACGCAGACCACAGTGGAGATCAGCAAAGTGTCTGCTGCTGGGAGCGGTGAAATTCCCGGATGTCAGCTGCAGATTACGGATGGAGACGGCAATGTAATGGTGTCATGGACTTCTGGCGATGCGGCGTCGGTGAGGCTGGACGAAAATAGTCAGGAGAGAGGATATGAAAATCTTCGGACAAGGATGGATGAAAAGGGAAATCTTGTGATAGGCGGGCTTTTTCATGATCGGGAATATACACTTACGGAGACGAGACCGGCGGATGGTTATGTCACAGCCGACCCGGTGTTTTTCCGCCTGACTGGCCAAAAGACGCCGGAAGGGGAGGTAACACAGGCGGAGATTAAATCCGCAGACGGTACGTTTCTTCCAGGTTCCGGAAATGAAGTCATTATGATAGATGAACAGACGAAAGTAAGATTTTGTAAGCTGGCGGGTGACCGAACCGGATATCTGGAGGGAGCACAGATTATGGTTCTTGATTCGGAGGGAGGTGAGATTACCTCCTTTGTCACGAAAGAAGATACGGCAGTGGAATTGAATGGAATATTGGCGGCAGGCACAACCTATATTTTCAGGGAAATAAAAGCGCCGGAAGGGTATAAAAAATCGGCGGATATCCGCTTTACTGTGCAGGATACCCCAGAGATTCAGGGAGTGGAGATGACCGATATGAGAATGGAGACGGTGAAATTGAGAGAGGTGCCAAAAGGCTCTGCCATGACTGTTATACCGAAGAAAAAGACACCAAAATCCCGAATGCCAGAAGCAAACAAATCTGCGCCACAGCCAGAGACGGGCTTTCGGGATGGACATGTGCTGGCGTTAGTGGTATTTGCTGCTGCCGCAATTTCTACAGCGGTTATAGGAATGGTCTGGTATCGGAGAAGGAGATTTCTGTCTGTGCAGAGGGGAAACGGGGATGAATGCTGACCGCAAAAAAGGACGGATCATTCTCCGTCCTCTTCCTCACTATTTTCTTCGTCACGGGGTTTTAGCACGAGACGCAGTTTATCAATGCGGTTGCCATCAACCTCCAACACAGTATAGACAGCAAAGTCATCCTCTGCAGTTTCCCCGACTTCGGGGAAGTGCTCCAACAGGTTAATAAGGTGCCCTGCAATGGAATCATAATCATCGGATTCCAGTGAAAGATTGAGTGCTGCTGCCACATCATCCAATGGTGTGGAGCCCAGCAGGATATATTCGGTTTCGTTCACTTCCTGGATCTCGTCTTCCTCATCATCATCGTATTCGTCCCGGAGTTCTCCAACGATCTCCTCGATCAGGTCTTCAATGGTGATCAGCCCGGCGAGAGCTCCGTATTCATCCAAAACGATAGTCATGGGAATGGAGTCCTTCCGCATTTCCATGAAAAGCTCGGATACATTTTTGTACTCATAGGTGACATGAGCTTCCCGGATCAGTGAACGGATATCAAGATTTTCCTTATCGCCGTCATAAAAGACAAAATCTTTCAGGTTGATAATGCCGATGATATTGTCGATCGTCTCCTCATATACCGGAAGACGGGCATATTTATGTTCTGTGAATTCGCTCATGAGTTCGTGATAACTGATGTCTGCCTCCACCATGGCGATGTCCATTCGGGGAATCATGACATCCTTAGCCAGGGAGTCGCCAAAATCAACGATATTGGTTATCATCTGGCGTTCTTCACTCTCGATAACGCCTTCCTCGTGGCTTACGTCCACAAAGGTACGCAATTCATCTTCGGTAATGCCTGCCGGTTTCTGGGATGGATCGATCCGGCAGATGATCAGGATGAGGTTGGCAACTTTATTTACGATATAAATCACTGGTGTCAGAATTCTTGTGAGGAAAAGTATCGAACTGGAATAAGCCAGAGAAAGCTTCTCTGCATTTCTTGTTGCCAGGTTTTTTGGTGTGATCTCACCAAAAACTAAGATTAGTACTGTCAGTATTCCGGTGGCGATACCGGCTCCCAGACTGGTGCTCCCTTTCAGTCCCATGCGTGTGCAGATTTCAAATGCATAAGCCGTTGAGAGGGAGGAGGCTGACAGGTTTACAATATTGTTGCAGATCAATACCGCACTGAGCATTTTGTCCGGTACTTCGATCAGCTTTAATACCCGTCGGGCAGCTTTGTTTTTTTCCTCTGCGAGAGAACGCATCCGTATTTTATTCACAGTGGTCAGCGCTGTTTCGGCAGAGGAGAAGAATGCGGATAAAATAAGTAAAATTACTAAAACTAATATGTTTACCGCGTCACTGGGCTCCAAGAAAAATCATCTCCTATTCTTTATGATAAATTGCTATCATTCTATAATAATTGGCAGTTATTGTCAAGTAGGGGCGGGCTTTGCCATTTCATCCTTACCTGGATCAGCTCAGGGCCTGACGCTTGCGTGCCATCTCATCGCTGTCAAGGTATTCGTCATAAGTTGTGACCTTGTCAATCATTCCGTTTGGTGTAAATTCGATGATCCGGTTGGCGATGGTCTGGATGAACTGGTGGTCCTGGGAGGTGAAAAGGACGACGCCAGGGAATTTAATCAATCCATTGTTGACGGAGGTAATGGATTCCATATCAAGATGGTTGGTTGGTTCATCCAGTAACAATACATTAGAGCCGAGCATCATCATTTTGGAAAGCATGACGCGGACCTTTTCGCCGCCCGATAGGACATTCACTTTTTTCAGGCCGTCTTCTCCCTTAAAGAGCATGCGTCCAAGGAATCCGCGGACAAAGGTGGCATCCTTTTCCGGTGAAAATGGCATCAGCCAGTCAACAATGGTATCACTGCTGTCGAAATATTTGGTATTATCCTTCGGGAAATAGGAATTGGATGTGGTGATTCCCCATTTGTAATCCCCCTCATCGGGCTCCATTTCGCCAGAGAGGATCTGGAAGAGAGTGGTGGCGGCAATGCCATAGGATCCTACGAAAGCAATTTTGTCGTCGTGTCCTACTGTGAAGGATACGTGATCCAATACCTTTTCGCCATCAATAGTCTTGCACAGATCCGTTACCGTGAGTACCTCGTTACCAATCTCACGGTCCGGCTTAAAATCCACATAGGGATATTTGCGGCTGGAGGGGCGTAGCGTGTCAAGCTCGATTTTCTCCAGAGCGCGTTTGCGGGAGGTTGCCTGTTTGGATTTGGATGCATTGGCGCTAAAACGCTGGATAAATTCCTGCAGCTCCTTGATCTTCTCTTCCTTCTTTTTGTTTGCCTCTTTCATCTGCTTGATCATCAGCTGGCTGGATTCATACCAGAAGTCATAGTTGCCGGCATAAATCTGCATCTTACCATAGTCAAGGTCCACAGTATGGGTACAGACCTTGTTAAGGAAATATCGGTCGTGGGATACGACGATTATGGTATTTTCAAAGTCGATAAGGAAATCTTCCAGCCAGCGGATGGAGTCCAGATCCAGGTGGTTGGTAGGCTCATCCAGCAGCAGGATATCCGGATTGCCGAAAAGAGCCCGGGCAAGGAGGACCTTTACCTTGTCGTTATCCGGAAGCTCACTCATAAGTTTGCTGTGTTCACTGGTATCAATACTGAGGGCGTTTAACAGGGAGGCGGCATCGGATTCGGCCTCCCATCCGTTCATAGCGGCAAAATCGGCCTCTAATTCACTGGCGCGTATACCGTCTTCCTCTGTGAAATCCTCTTTGGCATATATGACGTCTTTTTCTTTCATGATGTCATACAGCCGCTGGTTGCCGGCGATAACAGTGTCTAATACAATCTGGTCATCGTATTTGAAGTGATCCTGCTCCAGCACAGAGAGACGTTCGCCTGCCCCCATACTGATTTCGCCTGTGGTTGGGTCAAGCTCACCGGACAGGATTTTTAAAAACGTAGATTTGCCGGCACCGTTGGCACCAATAATGCCATAGCAGTTTCCTTCTGTGAATTTTATATTGACTTCTTCAAAAAGTGCCTTCTTGCCAAATCTGAGAGATATATTTGTTGCCTGAATCATAATCGTTTCCTTTCTTATTTCAAAATATACTAGTCAATATTTTACTAAAAATAACGGATAATGCAAGGGTTTTTTGCGAAAAATCGCTATAATTTCATATTTTTGAAAATAATGATTGTGAGATTGTGGAAACTCCGTTATAATAAATGTATATTTTTGTAAAATAATTACCAAATACATAGCTCAAATTGGCACTGTTGAGCTAAAATGGCGAGACCGTATTAAAAATACAGAAGGGAAGCAGATAGATGCCAATACTAGACAAGATACAGCTTCAGAAAGCAGCCACATTTAAACTGGGAGTTTCCAATATAAGTGAGAACCGGGTACAGGCCGCCTTTTGGCGCCGGGGAGTGTCACGTTGTCAGCTGTGTCTGTATAAACATGGAAAGAAACAAAAGATTACGATGGAACCAATGAGAGAATCCGGTATTCGGGATGTTTTCTCTGTAATTATTGAGGGAGAGCATATTACCGAGAGAATGAACGGACTGGAATATGATTTTATTGTAGACGGAGAACATGTGACAGATCCCTATGCAAGGGTGATAGCGGGACGGGATCATTTTGGAAAGCCGCACAGGCATATACATGGAAAATTTGACTTCTCATCCTTTGACTGGACGGGAGAGCGATGGAGACCCCTGTCAGAGCACGAGATGGTGATGTATCAGTGCCATGTCAGGGGATTTACTAAGCATGCCAGCTCCGGTGTGGAGGCGCCGGGGACGTTTGCCGGCCTGCAGGAGAAGATACCATATATGAAGGAGCTGGGGGTAAATACGATTCTTCCCCTCCCCATCTACGATTTTGACGAGTGCATCAGGGACGACGAGGGAAATCCGACTGGTAAAGTGAATTACTGGGGATATACGGGAGATGCGTTCTATTTTGCTCCTAAGACAGGCTACAGTAGCGGCAGGGCGAGCGCTCCGGAGGAACTTAAGACACTGGTAAAATCCCTTCATCAGAATCATATGAATCTAATACTGGATATGCATTTTATAGACAGGACGCCGGAATTTATACTGGAATGTCTCAGATATTATGTTCTGGAGTATCATGTGGATGGTTTCCGGATCAACCAGGAATCCATGGATACATCCTGGCTCAGACTGGATCCGGTTCTGTCCCACACGAAGCTGCTGGCAGGGAGCTGGGGCCGTCAGCCTGAGAACCGGAACCATCCGGTCTGTTATGAGATGAACGACGGCTTTCTTGTGGATGCCAGGCGGTTTCTCAAAAGTGATGAGGGACAGGTGGCAAATATATATAAGCGTTTCCGCGAACAGGGAGACGGTGTGGGACTGGTTCACTACATTACCCAGCACAATGGTTTTACCCTGCGGGATCTGATTTCTTATGATGTCAAACACAATGAGGCAAACGGCGAGCGTGGGAGAGATGGGACAGAGCTTAATTATAGCTGGAATTGCGGCGTTGAGGGACCGAGCCGGCGAAGACAGGTGGTGCAGACACGGAAACAGCAGGAGAGAAATGCCTTTGTAATGCTGCTTCTGGGGATGGCGGTGCCAATGCTGCTGGCGGGGGACGAATTTGGCAACTCACAGAAGGGAAATAACAATGCCTATTGTCAGGATAATGTGACAACATGGCTTGACTGGAGACTGCTGGAGAGAAATCAGAAGACCTATCGTTTTGTAAAAGAGCTGCTGGCCTTTCGCCGGAAACATCCATTATACCATCAGGACAAGCCGCTTACTGGTCTGGATACGAAAGGAAGAGGAGCCCCGGATGTATCCTGTCACGGGAAGGAACCGTGGGTCATCGACTTTTCTTATTACAGCAGAAAACTGGGTATTTTGTTTTATGGGAGCTATTTTGAGGGAAAGAGCCTGTATTTTGCGTTTAATTTTCACTGGGAGGAGCAGGAATTTTATATTCCTAATGTGGAAAATAACAAGGAGTGGAAAATTCTGGTGGATACTGCGGAGACCGGAGCAAAAATTGTCAGTAATGGTATTTATATGATGCCGGCCCGTTCCATTACAGTGTTTGAGAGCGTATGTAACCGGTCAGCGGAGGCTGACCGGAAGAAAAAGAAGAGTTCTAAGAAAAGGACTTAGAATCTGTGGTTTTCCACGATGGGATCAAAGAGATCCAGGGAGCAGTACTTATCCGAGGTGAAGTGTTTGCAGGTGGTGCATGATACCTCAGCATCACCTGATTTGTTCGTACAGCTGCAGCGGCAGCAGTCTTTTACGGCGTAAGCACTGCAGTTTTTGGCTACATTTTTATAAGTCTGTTCATCACAACGCATGCTATTACCTCCATTTCTTCAATTGAAATATTCTGTAAACGCTATTAGTATCTTCTTTCAGGAGGGATTTATTCAGAATGATCGTCTTAAAAGTTGAAAACATAAAAGAATTTATGGCAAAGCTGCTGACGGATGAAATGTTTGATAAGTTTCACGTTTCAGGCTGTGAGGTGACCACATTTGTCACTTTTCAGATTGATGGCAAAAGACATGATGAATGGTACGATTCGGATGAACGGCCAGCGGACGAATGTGGACAGGTTTTATGGAGACAGCTCAGACCGGTTCTTTTCAGTCTCATCCGCGGGAAGAAAACGCCCGAAGTATTTAAGGTGGATTTCTGCCACTATATGGCGGGTGGAGATGTGGGTTCGCTGCGGGTGCAGTATGAAAAAGAAGAATTATTGGTCTTTACCGGATATATGCAGAAGGAGTTTTCTCTTACAAAGGAGGCGCAGCAGGCATGGGACGAGAAGTGCCGGAATTTTCTGGGGAGGTATGGGGAAGAACAGTGACGGTTGTTAGCACTCATTTAAAATGAGTGCTAAATTTTTCTTGACATTGGGCCCGCTGCGTATTATTATAGTCTCATGACATAAGTGCTGTGTATTTGCAGGTGCATGGCCGATGAAATGGAGGTTAATAAAGATGACAAATGAGCAGGGCAATTTAGCGATCAATTCTGAAAACATATTTCCGATTATTAAGAAATGGCTGTACTCCGACCATGATATTTTTATCCGTGAGGTGATCAGCAATGGCTGCGATGCCATAACCAAGCGGAAGAAGCTTTCACTGATCGGTGAGACGGAGCTGGCTGATGATTACAGGGCAAAAATTGATGTAGAGGTAAATCCGGAGGATAAAACCATTACTTTTACCGACAACGGACTTGGGATGACAGCGGATGAGGTGAAGGAGTATATCAACCAGATCGCCTTCTCCGGGGCGGCAGATTTTCTTGAGAAATACAAGGATAAGGCCAATGATGAGCAGATCATCGGGCATTTTGGACTGGGATTCTATTCTGTGTTTATGGTTGCCGATTCGGCAGAGATCCATACCCTTTCTTACAGGGAGGGAGCAGAGGCAGTTCACTGGGAGTCAGACGGCGGCCTGACTTTTGAAATGGGACCGAGTGAGAAGGATACCGTTGGTACACAGATCATCCTTCACCTCAATGAGGACAGCTATGAGTTTGCCAATGAATACCGTGTGCGGGAGGTTTTGGAGAAATACTGCTCCTTTATGCCAGTGGAGATTTTCCTCACCAAGGCAAATGCTGAGCCTGAGTATGAGACGATCCCAAGCGAAGAGGTCACAGAAGAGGACACGGTGATCGAAGAGATCGTAGAGGAGCCGAAGGAAGAAGTAAAAGAGGGAGAAGACGGCGAAGAGGGAGAGAAGAAAGAGCCTGTGAAGAAGACAAAGATCCTGAAACGCCCGGTGTCTCTCAGCGATATCAATCCGCTCTGGAATAAGCATCCCAATGAGTGTACCGAGGATGAATATAAAGAATTTTACCGCAAGGTATTTCAGGACTACAGGGAGCCATTGTTCTGGATCCATCTGAACATGGACTATCCCTTTAATCTGAAAGGTATTCTCTATTTCCCCAAAGTGAATCTGGAGTACGAGAATATCGAAGGCATGATCAAGCTGTACAACAATCAGGTCTTTATTGCAGATAACATCAAGGAAGTGATCCCGGAATTCCTGCTTCTCTTAAAGGGCGTGATCGACTGTCCGGATCTGCCGCTGAATGTCAGCCGCAGCGCGCTGCAGAATGACGGCTTTGTAAAGAAGATTTCCGACTATATTACGAAGAAGGTGGCGGACAAGCTCTCTGGTATGTGCAAGACCGATCGTGAGAACTATGAAAAGTATTGGGATGATATCAGCCCATTTATCAAGTTCGGCTGTCTCAAGGACGAGAAGTTCAAGGAGAAAATAAAGGAATATATTCTGTTTAAGGATTTGAATGATAAATACAGCACCCTGTCGGAATATCTGGATACGCTGCCGGAACCGGAAGTAGAGGCGGAGGTAGTAGAACCGGGAGAAGAGGATAAGGAGGAGCCGCAGGAGGCGGAGACACCGAAAAAAACGGTCTATTATGTGACAGACCTGCAGCAGCAGAGCCAGTATATCAATATGTTCCGGGAACAGGAGATGAATGCCGTTGTT
Source organism: uncultured Clostridia bacterium (assembly GCA_948467395.1). Lineage (GTDB taxonomy): Bacteria > Bacillota > Clostridia > Lachnospirales > Lachnospiraceae > Eubacterium_F. The sequence goes on from CAOKDX010000001.1 coordinate 456,710, forward strand.
CTGCTTCACAATATTGATCAGCCCTTTGTCTCTTCTCTTGAGGCAGGCGATGACGCAGTGAAATTCCAGCGCATTGACGCCGACCTGACAGAGGCATTTAAGGAGGAAGGCGACGAGGAACAGCTGAAGGAAGAGACAGAGACCCTGACGGAAATCTTCAAAAAGGCGACGGGACGGGACAATCTGGAGGTTAAGGTTGAGAAACTGAAAAATGAGAAGGTGTCCTCTATGATCACCATGTCTGAGGATGCAAGAAGGATGCAGGATATGATGAAAATGTATGCGGCAAACGGCATGGGCGGCATGGGTATGTCGGATATGGGACAGACACTGGTGCTGAATGCCAATCATGCACTGGTTCAGTATGTCCTGGAGCATAAAGAAGAGGATAATACGGATCTGTTCTGCAAACAGCTGTACGATCTGGCACTCATCAGCCATCATCCGCTGGAGGCAGACAAGATGACGGAGTTTATCGAACGCAGCAACGAGATTATGATGCTGCTGGCGAAATAATCTGCATGAAATCAGGCAATCTTCGCTATTTATAAGAAAATCCCCTGTGTGTATCTGGTAACGGATACTTGCAGGGGATTTTTCTGTGTGAATAAATTAAAGTATTATTTGTCAGTAATTTCTGAATGGAGCTGCTGCAGGGATTTCAGTTCGCCCTGTTTATGCTCTTTAACATAGTGAATGCCCTCGGCAGTTGCCCTGGCGGCTGCCATGGTGGTCATGTATGGCACCTTGGCTTTGATGGCTGCCTTGCGGAGATAGCTGTCGTCATGCACGCTGTCTTTGCCTACCGGGGTGTTGATGATCAGCTGAATGTCTCCGTTGGTGATCATATCCAGAATATTTGGCCTGCCCTCATACAGTTTTTTCACCTTTTCCGCCCGGATACCGGACTTGATCAAAAGGTCATAGGTGCTGCCGGTGGCGATGATACGGAATCCGTCGTCCATAAAAATCCGCGCAATGTCTGCCGCCTCAGGCTTATCCTTGGCGTTGACGGATATTAGAACAGTGCCGGACAGGGGAAGGGGTGACTGGATCGCTTCCTGGGATTTGTAAAATGCTTCGCCATAGGAAGAGGACAGTCCGAGAACCTCCCCGGTGGATCGCATCTCCGGACCGAGTACAGGATCCACCTCCTGGAACATATTGAAGGGGAACGCCGCCTCCTTTACTCCGTAATTTGGTATGTTTTGTTCTTTCAATCCCGTGATGGGGGATTCTTTGCCAGTGAGTTCCGAGGTAATGATCTCCGTTGCCAGTGGAACCATACGGATATTACATACCTTGGATACCAGCGGTACGGTACGGGATGCCCGGGGATTGGCCTCCAGTACATACACCTTGCCATTTTCAATGGCATACTGCATGTTCATCAATCCCCGGACATGCATTTCTTCGGCAATTTTCTTTGTATATTCTTTTATCGTAGCTACATTTTCCTCTGATATATGGACAGAGGGAATGATGCAGGCAGAGTCACCGGAATGTACGCCGGCAAGCTCGATGTGTTCCATTACTGCCGGTACAAAGGCATTGGTGCCGTCACTGATGGCGTCGGCTTCACATTCCAGGGCATGGTTCAGGAATCGGTCAATGAGAATGGGGCGGTCCGGTGTCACTCCGACGGCGGCTCTCATATACTCCGTCATGCTCTCATCATCATAGACAACTTCCATGCCGCGGCCGCCCAGTACATAGGACGGGCGCACCATAACCGGATAACCGATTCTGCCGGCGATGGAGATCGCCTCTTCAACGGTGGTCGCCATACCAGATTCCGGCATGGGAATCTCCAGCTTGTCCATCATCTCCCGGAACAGATCCCTGTCCTCAGCCAGATCGATCACGGAGGGAGAGGTGCCCAGTATCTTTACGCCGTTTTTCTCCAGCTCGCTGGCCAGGTTCAACGGTGTCTGTCCGCCGAACTGGGCAATGACGCCCAGTGGTTTTTCTTTCTTGTAAATGCTCAGCACATCTTCCAGGGTCAGCGGTTCAAAATATAGTTTATCCGATGTGTCATAGTCAGTGGACACCGTTTCCGGATTACAGTTTACGATAATGGTTTCAAATCCCAGTTTTTTCAGTGCGATGGCAGCGTGGACACAGCAGTAATCAAATTCGATTCCCTGCCCGATGCGGTTTGGCCCGCCGCCCAGGATCATAATCTTTTGTTTGTCGCTGCTGACAGGATTTTTGTCCGGGGCATTGTAGGTGGAATAGTAGTAGGCGCTGTTTTCCGTGCCGCTAACATGGACTCCCTCCCATGCCTCTTCTACACCAAGAGCAAGACGGCGTTCCCGGATATCCGATTCGGGAACAGCCAGGATTTCACTCAGATACTTGTCTGAAAATCCATTTTTCTTGGCGGAGATCAGTGCCTCATCAGAAGGCAGCTGCCCTTTGTTCTTCATCAGGGCTTCTTCTTCCTCTACCAGCTCCTTCATCTGTTCGATAAAGTAGGTTTTTACTTTGGTGAGTTCAAAGATTTCCTCCACAGCGGCACCCTTGCGGAGGGCTTCATACATTATAAAATGCCGTTCGCTGGAAGGTGTGATAAGAAGATGAAGAAGTTCTTCCTTTGTCAGGGTGTCAAAGTTCTTGGCATGTCCCAGACCGTAGCGCCCGGTTTCCAGACTGCGGATCGCTTTCTGGAACGCCTCCTTATATGTCTTGCCGATGCTCATTACCTCACCCACCGCTCTCATCTGTGTGCCCAGTTTGTCTTCCACACCTTTGAATTTTTCAAAAGCCCAGCGGGCGAATTTGATCACTACATAATCCCCGTCCGGGACGTATTTGTCCAGCGTGCCGTATTTGCCACAGGGGATATCCTTCAGTGTAAGTCCTGTCGCCAGCATGGCGGAGACCAGGGCGATGGGGAAACCGGTTGCTTTGGAGGCAAGAGCGGAGGAGCGGGAGGTTCTCGGGTTGATCTCGATCACGATGATGCGGTCGCTTACCGGATCGTGGGCGAACTGGACATTAGTACCACCGATAACCTGTACGGATTCTACGATTTTATATGCCTGTTCCTGCAGGCGTTTCTGGCATTCTTCCGAGATAGTCAGCATGGGGGCGGAACAGAAGGAATCCCCGGTATGTACGCCGAGCGGATCGATGTTCTCGATAAAGCATACGGTGATAATGTTGTTCTCGGCATCCCGGACGACTTCCAGTTCCAGCTCCTCCCATCCCAGGATGGATTCTTCTACCAGCACCTGTCCCACTAGACTTGCCTGAAGTCCTCTGGCACATACGGTCTTTAATTCTTCTTTATTGTATACGAGGCCGCCGCCGGCGCCCCCCATAGTATAGGCGGGGCGGAGTACTACCGGGTAGCCAAGTTTATCTGCTATGGAAAGGGCTTCCTCCACGCTGTATGCCACTTCACTGCGTGCCATTTCAATGCCCAGCCTGTCCATGGTTTTCTTAAATTCGATCCGATCCTCGCCGCGCTCGATGGCGTCTACCTGGACACCGATCACCTTTACGTTATATTTGTCAAGGATTCCTGCCTGATTTAATTCGGCACAGAGATTGAGACCGGACTGACCGCCGAGATTGGGCAGAAGAGCATCGGGCCGTTCTTTTTTGATGATCTGTTCAAGACGCTTTACATTTAATGGTTCGATATAGGTTACATCTGCTGTTTCCGGATCTGTCATAATGGTAGCCGGATTGGAGTTTACCAGCACGATTTCATAGCCCAGTTTGCGCAGTGCTTTACAGGCCTGAGTACCGGAATAATCAAATTCGCATGCCTGACCAATAATGATCGGGCCGGATCCGATGATCAGAACCTTGTGGATATCAGTTCTTTTTGGCATTGAAATACCCTCCTTTACATTTTCCTATCCTGTTTACATATTCTTCTCTATTATATAGGAAAGAGGAGAAAGCTACAAGAGAAAATTCTATAAAGTTCCGGATCCGGCTGGAGCTCATACTTTTCCTTTTAAAATTTCTGAATGCTTTGTGTAATTTTCCCGTGTCTTGCACAGTCATGGAATATACATTCTGCCATTCTCCTTGATAAAGAATCTTGTTTCATCTCTTCACGAAAGCTCCTATAATCTTTTACATTGGGAAGTTCAAGCTTGATGCTGTCAACAGAAATATTTTGGTTGCTGGTTACAGGATTCCGCTGCATATTTCTTGTCTGATCTATATTGTTTATAAAGGATCCGATCTCTTTTATTTTATCATCATATGCTTTGGACATGCCAATCGACAGTTCATCTGGTGTGTGGTCAGATCTGTTTATGAATGCTGCCAGATTCTTTATCTGGTCGGGAGATAGTTTGACATTTCCCACAAATGGCTGTTTCGCACTTCCTTTTTCTTCCGTCCGGGATATCCCTTTCATTGTATCCACTGTCTCAGGGAGCATTTCGGTAAATTCCTTTGTCAGGATGGTTTCATCCGGGTTGACACGGACAGGCACATGGTCGCCGTCTTGATGTTGTATCATAATACTTGACACTTCCACTTCACGGATATATAAATAAAGA
>CAOKDX010000002.1 GCA_948467395.1 uncultured Clostridia bacterium
AAAAAAACCGACAGCGTAATCAACGTAAAAGTCGAGTTTGGCGAGGGTGAGGGAACTTGACGAAGTTTCAACCTGTCGGAAATTCCGACAGGTTCGTACAGAAGGAAATCGTAAGGTATCCAGAGAAATGCCCTATTATAATCTTGATATGATTATCTCTCTTGGATATAGAGTAAAATCCAAGGTTGCCACGAATTTTCGGCGTTGGGCTGCTGAACGATTAAAGGAGTACATGATAAAAGGTTTTACAATGGATGATGAGCGGCTGAAAAAACTGGGTGGTGGTAATTACTGGAACGAATTATTAGACCGTATTCGGGATATCCGCTCATCTGAAAAAGTTATGTACCGACAGGTACTTGACCTTAATGCAACAAGTGTTGATTATGATCCCAAGAGTAGTGAATCCATTGAATTTTTTAAAATGGTACAAAATAAATTGCATTATGCGGCACATGGACATACAGCGGCAGAGGTTATATACGAGCGTGCGGACGCCAGTCAGCCTTTTATGGGATTAAAAAGTTTTTCTGGCAATTGAAAAAGCAACAGAAGAATATAAGAAATATCAGGTGCAGAACTTATCGCCAGTTGAAGAGGAATACTTGGAAAGCATTAAAAATATTCACAGTACAGTAAAGAAAAACGGTAAGAATTGACTCCCATAAAAGAGATAGAGGAAAATAATAATTGAAGAACCGTGGGGTTAAAGTGCGTCAGTATAAGGCTCCGTTGAGCCTGCATCTTGAAAAAATGGTTATTATATGGTAGTATGATGCAAAAGGCCGCTGCCTGCGCTGTTAGTGAATAATGCGGCGTACCCCAAGCAAAAGTATGGGAGAAAGAGGTTAGAAAGATGTTGGATGTGAAAACCAGTTTATATAACACCCTGACAAAGAAGGTAGAGGAATTTATCCCCAATGAAAAAGGAAAGGTGGGCATGTATACCTGTGGTCCCACCGTCTATCATTTTGCCCATATTGGTAATCTCCGCAGTTACATTATGGAAGATGTTCTGGAAAAATATCTGCGCTATGTGGGTTATGATGTAAAACGAGTGATGAACATAACGGATGTGGGCCACCTTACCAGCGATGGGGATACCGGTGAGGATAAGATGCTTGCCGGGGCCAGAAGAGAACATAAGAGTGTGATGGATATCGCCAGGTATTATACGGATGCATTTATGGAGGACTGCAGGAAGCTTGGCATAAAGGAGCCGGATGTGGTGGAGCCAGCCACAAACTGTATCCCCGAATTTATCCATATGATAGAGGTTCTGTTAGAGAAGGGTTATGCGTATGTGGCAGGGGAAAATGTATATTTTGACACCTCCAGGCTGGAACAGTATTACGTCCTCTCATCACAGAACGAAGAGGATCTGAAGGTGGGAGTCCGGAATGATGTGGAGGAGGATACAAACAAGAGAAATAAGACGGATTTCGTCCTCTGGTTCACAAAATCAAAGTTTGAGAACCAGGAGATGAAATGGGACAGTCCCTGGGGTGTCGGATATCCGGGATGGCACATTGAGTGCTCGTGTATCAGCATGAAGCATCTGGGCGAATATATGGATATCCACTGCGGCGGCGTGGACAATATTTTTCCCCATCATACAAATGAGATTGCCCAGAGCGAATCCTACACCGGCCATAAATGGTGTAATTACTGGTTCCATGTAAACCACCTGAATACAAAGAGCGGTAAGATGAGCAAATCCAAAGGGGAATTTCTTACCATATCCCTTCTGGAGGAAAAGGGATATGATCCCATGGTCTATCGTCTGTTCTGTCTGCAGTCCCATTACAGGAAACCGCTGGAATTTTCCTGGGAGGCTCTTGATAATGTGGCGCAGGTCTACGACAAGCTGTTCCGGAGGATACAGAAGCTGGGCCGTCAGGGGGAGATGGACGAAGCGGCTTATGCGCAGTATGAGAAGAAGTTTGCAGAAACGCTGGGAAATGATATAAACACGTCCTCGGCGATTACTGTGCTGTATGATATGCTGAAGGAGGATTTCAGCGATGTAGTCAAGAGGAGGCTGGTGATCCGCTTTGATGAGGTTCTCTCACTCGGACTGGCAGGGGCGTTTGAAGAGACAGCAGAAGAGGAAGAGGATGGTGAACTGAAGGCATATGTGGAGAGCCGGATCGAGGAGAGAAGGGCGGCGAAGAAGGAAAAGAACTTTGCCCGGGCAGATGAGATCCGTGATGAATTGGCTGCCAGGGGAATCCTGCTGAAGGATACCCGGGAGGGGACAGTGTGGGAAAAGGTGAATTAGGACAGGAGGGTCTTGGATTATGAAGAGAAAAAATCGAAAGAAACTTTTATGTATGATACTGGCAGCCGGGCTCTGTCTGGGCTTGACCGGATGCGGGGATGGGATCAGGAAGGAAACCACAGAGGCGGTAATGACAAAGACAGATACGGCGCTGCAGCTGTATGCGGATATAGAAAAGATGGTACAGGATAATGCATTGATGGCAGATGCCAACTTTACTTCCATGAAGACCAGACTCACAGAGATGTCCGCTAAGGTGAAAGAAAACATTGCAGGCACGACGGAAGAAGACGGACAGATGACGATAAATGAACTGGACGCAATGATACAAAATCTTACAGAGGTAAAGAATCAGGTACAGAAAAAAATTGATGGCACGGCACAGTGATTGTGCAATAGATACAAAAAAATAAGACAAAGAAACATTTGGTTGTGCAATATTGACCAAATGTTTTTTTGTTTCTTTTCTATATTGCATAATTATATATAATAATGTATTATCACTAGTAAGGGACTGGGTTATTTTACACAAAAAAGGAGGTGCATAGAAAGAGATATGTACAGTATATGTGGGTGGAGGGAGACTCTTACACTATACACGAAAGGAAGATAGGCATGAATTACAGACAGAAAAGGCGTGGAGCTTTTCGGAGAGTAAGTGCATTATTGACAGCACTGGTGCTGACAGTGACGGTGCTGTATCCGGGAAACATTCAAACGGCAAAGGGGGCGGCAAGTGCCTCAGCGACATCAGACACTACAAGGATTTCTGTACATGATCCTTCAATTTTTTATGATTCTGCATCGAATACATATTATGCGTATGGTTCTCATCTCGCACAGGCAAAGTCCGGTGATTTGAGAAACTGGTCGGGTCTTGGGACCCAGGGATATGGCAATCAGTCCCTGTATGTGAGTGAGAATGTAGAAGGCGTATACTATATCCAGAATAAATTCAGTGGATTGTATCTGGATGTGGCAGACGGATCTTCTGCAAACGGTGCAAACATTCGTCAGTGGTCGTATAACGGATCACATGCACAGAAATTTAAGTTTGTGTCATTAGGAAATGGTTACTATTACATTCTGACAGGAGCATCCAATTACCGTGCGGGACTTGATGTGGACAGCGGTTCTTCAAAGGATGGCGCCAACATTCTCCAGTGGGAATACTGGGGTGGTGAAATGCAGAAATTCCGCGTTGTGAAACAGCCGGATGGAACATATGCGATTCTCACAAAGGCAAGTGGATGTAAGTCAGGACTGGATCTGTATGACTGGTCTAAGGAAGCCGGCGGAAATATCAACCAGTGGAATTTCTGGGGCGGCGACTGCCAGAAGTGGAATCTGGTCAAGGCAGAGAATAACAGCGGAAGCAAGGCTGCATCCAAGGGAGAACCGCTGGAGACAGCATTGGCGTCTTCCTTCCTGTGGGCAGGCTACAACGATCAGGATTGTTCTGGCAGTTATGCAGTATGGGCGCCGGATGTTGTATATAATCCGGAGTATATCTGGAACGATGGAAGCAAGGGTGCGTATATGATGTATTACAGCACATCTTCCACCTATATCCGTTCCTGTATCGGATATGCAGTTTCCAAATCTGCCAATGGACCATTTTCTTATGTGGATACGGTAATTTATTCCGGATTTACAAAAGGCAATAACCCAGTAACAACGAAATCATCATTGGGAACAAAGACAGTAGATACATTTTATGGAAATACCAATATCCCTTCCCTGATTGAAAAGGGCAAACTGGGATCGGTACGGAGCGGCTGGTTTAACAGCAGCGGAAATTATAACAACTCGTTATTCCCAAATGCCATCGATCCCACGGTACTCATGGATGCCAGTGGAAGAATGTGGATGACCTATGGCTCATGGTCAGGCGGTATTTACATCCTTCAGATTGATAAGAAGACAGGACAGCCGATCTATCCAAAGAATGCTTCTGGGCAGACAGACGGATATTTTGGTACAAGAATTGCCGGAGGTTACGGAAAATCCGGCGAGGCACCTTATATTTTGTATGACAGTACTTCCGGCTATTATTATCTGTATGTAACTTATGGATGGCTTGGATCAGACGGCGGATATCATATCCGTATGTACCGTTCCAAGACCATTGATGGAAATTATACAGATGCGGCAGGAAATTCCGCTATTTTCTCTGCTTCAACGAATCAGGGGACAAGAGGTGTCAAGCTGTTCGGAAATTATAATTATTCCACCCTGGGAACAAAGGGTTACAAATCAGGTGGACATAATTCTGCATTTATTGATAATGACGGACAGAGATACCTTGTTTACCATACAAGATTCGATGATGGCTTTGAATATCATGAAATGAGGGTGCACCAGCAGTTCCTGAATGAGGACAACTGGCCTGTGACAGCTGTGTACGAATATCTGGGAAGCTCGATTTCAAATACCGGTTATAGCATGAGCGATATGACGGGGACATATGAGATCGTAAACCACGGGCTGGATGCTTCAACGGCAAATGTAGGAATGCTTAAGACGAGTTCTGTCACCCTGAATTCAAACGGAACGATTTCAGGATCTTACAGCGGCACTTGGAGTTATACTCCGGGAACCTATTATTGTAAGATGGTGATTGGCGGCGTTACTTACAAAGGTGTATTCTTCAAACAGAAGGATGAGACAGCAGGCCATAAAAACGTTATGACATTTTCGCTGATCGGATCTGATAACAAGTCCGTATGGGCGACAAAGACAAGTGCAGCAGCCTCCACATCTAATATGGCAGGAACCTATTACATTAAAAATCTGTATTCCGGACTGTATCTCGATGTTGCAAACGGAAGCGCAGATAATAATGCAAATATCCGCCAGTGGTCCTTTAACGGATGTGACGCACAGAAGTTTAAAGTAGTATCGGATGGAAATGGATATTATCATATTCTCACCGGTGCCACAGGCTACACAAAGTGTGTGGATGTAGCAGGAGGAAAGGCTGCAGACGGTACAAATATTCTGCAGTACACATATAAAGGAGCGTATAATCAGCAGTTCCGGATTGAACGGCAGCCGGATGGAAATTATGCGATTCTCACCAGAGCAAGCAATTGTGCTTCCGGTCTGGATGTATATGACTGGAGCAGGGATCCCGGCGGCAATGTGAACCAGTGGAATTTCTGGGGCGGCGAATGCCAGAAGTGGATTCTTGAACCGGCGAAATAACTCATAAATATAAGACAGGATAAATAAAGAGGGAAGATGCTGAAAACATCTTCCCTCTTTGTCAATCTTTATCATTCAGTTCGAGATAAAAGTTCAGGTAATCGTTTCTTTTCTCCTTTGTGGCGGCGATTGCCGAGCGGGGATGACGATTCGTCTGTCCGGTGAGAAGATAAGGTATGTTGTATCCCCATTCGATTCCCTGTTCTTTCAGTGGATCAATCTGCTTTTCCATGAATTTCAGGATTGGGATGATATCGTATTTGGGGTTTTTCAGAAATCCCAGGAGCTGTTCGCTGGCACAGTTTCCAGCGCCGCGTCCCATGCCGCATACGGTAGCATCCAGATAGCTGACGCCATGGGTAAGGGCTGTAATGGTATTGGCAAAAGAGAGCTGCTGGTTGTTATGGGCATGAATACCGATATATTTGTCATATTTTTCAGCGGTCTCCAGATATTTTTCTGCCAGCACTTCGATTTCTTCCATGTATAATGCCCCGTAGCTGTCAACAATATAAATCCCATCGGCGGGACTGTTTCCGATCATGTCAAGAGCTTCACTGATCTCTGTTTCCCTGGCATTGGAGATGGCCATAATATTTACCGTGGTCTCGTATCCGAGATTGTGGCAGTACTCAACCATTTTCAGGGCGGCAGGGATCGTATTGATATAGGTGGCGATACGGACAAGGTCAATGGCGCTGTCCGCCTTATTGATAATATCCCTCTTGTAATTGCATCTGCCCACATCAGCCATAACGGCAATCTTCATGTCTGTGTCATTATCGCCTACGATGCGTCGGATGGAATCCTCATTACAAAATTTCCATTCTCCGTAGTCTTTTTCATCAAATATATCACGGGAAGCTTTATAACCAAATTCCATATAGTCAATGCCCGCCTCGGCATTGGCATGGTATAATTTCCTGACAAATTCATCCGTGAAACGAAAGTCATTGACGAGACCGCCGTCGCGGATCGTTGCATCTACTACTTTGATGTCCGGCCGGAATGAGAGTAGTGATCCCTTTTTAGCCATCTTCTTGTACCTCCTTGTGTATGAGTGATAATATATTCTGCTTTTCACTTACCGTGAATAGTACTATTGTATCAGAATTTTTGGAGAAAGAAAAGGATTTCTTGTTGCTATTTTTGTAGGAACAGGGTAAAATGGTACTGTATTTCATAAAAAAGTTCCCGGCATACGGAACAGTAAATGCGAAAAACTTTGTCATAGTATGGAGGATAATTCAGATGGATTACAAAAAAGCGGGAGTTGACATTGAGGCAGGATATGAGGCGGTATCCCTGATGAAGGAGCACATTGCTTCTACGATGCGGCCAGAGGTACTGACGGACATCGGTGGATTTTCCGGGGCATTTTCCGTGAAGAGGTTTATGGGGATGGAAGAACCGACGCTTGTTTCTGGTACAGACGGTGTGGGGACGAAGCTTAAGCTTGCATTTCTTCTGGACAAGCATGATACCATCGGCATAGACTGCGTTGCCATGTGTGTCAATGACATTGCCTGTGCGGGCGGTGAGCCGCTGTTTTTCTTAGATTATATTGCCTGTGGGAAAAATGAGCCAAAGAAAATTGCCCGGATCGTAAGTGGTGTTGCAGAAGGATGCCGACAGGCAGATTCTGCCCTCATTGGCGGAGAGACGGCCGAGATGCCGGGATTCTATCCAGTGGATGAATACGATCTGGCCGGATTTTCCGTCGGTATAGTAGATAAAAAGGATATGATCACGGGGAAGGAGCTGAAACCAGGTGATGTACTGGTGGGCATGGCATCCTCTGGTATACACAGCAATGGCTATTCCCTTGTACGCAGTGTGTTTTCCATGAGCCCGGAGACATTGAACCACAGCTATGAGTGTCTGGAAAGTGACAAGACGCTGGGCGAGATCCTTCTGACGCCGACTAAGATTTATGTCAAAGCGCTTCGCGGCATTAAAGAGGCTGGTGTGAAGATTAAGGCATGCAGCCATATCACCGGCGGTGGATTTTATGAAAATATTCCAAGAATGCTGAACGACAGGACGCATGCGTTCATTGCAAAGAACAGTTTTGCCGTGCCGCCGATCTTTCAGATGCTGGCGCGCGAGGGCAAGGTGGAGGAGCATGCCATGTTTAATACATATAATATGGGCGTCGGCATGATTATGGCAGTGGCCGGGGAGGATGTGGATAAGACGGTTCAGGCAGTTCAGGCAGCTGGTGAGATACCATATATTATGGGTGAGATCAAAACGGGTGAGAAAGGGATTACATTATGCTAAGGATGGCAGTATTAGTCTCTGGCGGCGGTACAAATCTTCAGGCGGTGCTGGACAATATAGAGAACGGCGTTATTACCAATGCGGAGGTCAGGCTTGTGGTGAGCAACAAGCCCGAGGCATATGCACTGAAGAGAGCGGCAGAAAGAAATATTCCCTCGACGGTGCTGATACCGAAAGAATATGAGACAAGGGAATTATTTGGAGAGGCTCTGATAAGGACACTGACCGAGGCAGAGATTGACCTGGTCGTACTTGCCGGTTATCTTGTTATTCTTCCAGAGAACTTTGTCAGGACATATAGAGGGCGCATGATCAATATACACCCTTCCCTGATCCCATCCCACTGCGGCGCCGGGTATTATGGACTGAAGGTACATGAAAGCGTGCTGGCAAGAGGAAATAAGGTGACGGGTGCCACTGTACATTTTGTAGATGAAGGTACAGACAGCGGCCCTATCATTCTACAGAGGGCAGTTGAGGTGGAAGAGGACGATACACCAGAATCTCTTCAAAAGAGAGTGATGGAGCAGGCGGAATGGAAGATTCTGCCGGAGGCAATCAGCCTTATTGCCAATGACAGAATAGAGATTGTGGATAATCTGGTAAAAAGAAAGAAAAATGAGGGAAAGCTATGAAGATTCTTATTGTAGGAAGCGGCGGGCGTGAGCATGCCATTGCGGCAAGCGCAGCAAAAAGCACCCAGGTAGATAAAATTTATTGTGCACCAGGGAATGCCGGCATCGCCCAGATCGCCCAATGTGTGGATATTGCCGCCATGGAATTCGACAAACTGGCGGATTTTGCTGAGGCAGAGGATATCGGGCTTACCATAATCGGGATGGACGATCCGCTGGTAGGCGGCGTGGTGGATGTATTTGAAAAGCGGGGTCTGCGTGTTTTTGGCCCAAGAAAAAATGCGGCGGTCATTGAGGGATCCAAGGCATTTTCGAAGGATCTTATGAAAAAATATCATATTCCAACGGCGGCTTATGAGAATTTTTCAGATCCGGATGCGGCCATCGCCTATCTGGAGACGGCTAAGATGCCGATTGTGCTGAAAGCGGACGGACTGGCGCTGGGCAAGGGCGTACTGATCTGCAATACGCTGGAAGAGGCAAAGGCGGGAGTGAAGACACTGATGCTGGACAAGCAGTTCGGGGACGCCGGGAATGAGATCGTCATTGAAGAGTTTATGACGGGACGGGAAGTCTCTGTTCTCTGCTACTGCGACGGCACGCACATTAAACCGATGACCAGTGCGCAGGATCACAAGCGTGCCAGGGACGGCGATCAGGGGCTGAATACCGGTGGTATGGGAACCTTTTCCCCCAGTCCGTTTTATACGGAGCCGGTGCAGAGGTTTTGTGAGGAGAAGATTTATCAGCCCACTATGGATGCCATGAAGGCAGAGGGCAGAGATTTTGTGGGAATCCTTTTTGTAGGCTTGATGCTGACAGAGGATGGGCCCAAGGTGCTGGAATATAATGCCCGGTTCGGGGATCCGGAGGCCCAGGTAGTGCTGCCCCGGATGAAAAGCGATATTATAGACGTTATGAATGCCTGTATTGATGGTAAACTGGACTCTGTCGACCTGCAGTTTGAGGACAATGCCGCCGTCTGTGTCGTGCTGGCCTCGGAGGGGTATCCGGAGCATTATGAGAAGGGCAAGCTGATCACCGGCTTTGAGAACTTTGAAAACAAAGAGGGATATTATGTGTTCCATGCCGGAACAAAGCAGACAGACCAGGGCATCGTTACAAACGGCGGCCGTGTTCTCGGTGTGACGGCAAAGGGAAGGGATTTGAAAGAGGCCAGGGCAAATGCCTATGAGGCAACGAAACTTATCTCGTTTGAAAATAAGTATATGAGGAATGATATTGGCAAAGCGTTAGATGAAATTTAATAAAAAGGAGATAAATGTATGTATTCATTTGATGAGGTAAAGAATGCCGACCCAGAGTTGGCGAAGGCAATGGAACTGGAGACAGGACGCCAGAATGATCATATTGAGCTGATCGCTTCGGAGAACTTTGTGTCCAAAGCGGTAATGGCGGCCATGGGGAGTACCCTGACGAATAAGTACGCAGAGGGATATCCCGGGAAACGTTATTATGGCGGATGCCAGTATGTAGATATGGTAGAGGAACTGGCCCGTGAGCGCGCCAAAAAGCTCTTTGGCTGTACTTATGCCAATGTACAGCCCCATTCCGGTGCACAGGCAAATATGGCGGTGTTTTTTGCCCTTGTGAAGCCGGGTGAGACGGTAATGGGGATGAACCTTGACCATGGCGGGCATCTTTCTCACGGAAGTCCGGCAAACATTTCCGGCACATATTACAATATTGTGCCCTATGGTGTAGATGATACAGGTTTTATTGATTATGATGAGGTGGAGCGCATTGCAAAGGAATGCAGGCCGAAGATGATCATAGCCGGCGCCAGTGCATACTGCCGGAAAATAGATTTTAAAAGATTTCGTGACATCGCTGATGAGGTGGGAGCTTTTCTCATGGTAGATATGGCGCATATTGCAGGGCTGGTGGCATCCGGTTATCATGACAATCCCATTCCATATGCCCATGTAACGACGACGACAACTCACAAGACACTGCGCGGTCCCCGCGGCGGCCTGATTCTCTCATCGGAAGAATTTGCCACAGAGCACAAGCTGAATAAATCCATCTTTCCTGGTACTCAGGGCGGTCCTCTGATGCATGTAATCGCTGCAAAGGCTGTCTGCTTTAAAGAAGCGCTGGATCCGGGCTTTAAGGAATATGGGAAAAATATTATCGCCAATGCCCAGGCGCTGTGCAGGGGGCTGATGGACAGGGGAATTGACATTGTATCTGGCGGCACGGATAACCATCTGATGCTGGTTGATCTGGTAAACAAAGGCCTGACAGGGAAAGAGGTTGAGAACTGGCTGGACGAGGCCAATATCACGGCGAACAAAAATACGATTCCGAATGATCCGCAGTCGCCTTTCGTGACAAGCGGTGTCCGCCTTGGCACAGCAGCGGTGACTACCCGGGGCATGAATGCAGAGGATATGGATCAGATCGCTGAGGCCATCGCCATGCTGATCAATGATCACGAGGGTAATCTGGATAAAGCAAAAGCCATCGTCAAGACATTGACAGATAAATATCCGTTGTACTAAATTGCACGATATGACTATTTTACAGGGGGATAAGCATTATCTCCCTGGTTTGTTATATTTCGGATTCTTATTTTATTTTTTAGGAAAGAGAGGGTTTTGAATGGCATTAGATAATTTGATAGAAAATGTTGATAGTCAGATTGTAAAAATTAGAACGAAGAGTCTGGATGTGTCGTTTAATGAGTTATATGATATGTATCAGAATAATGAACTAACTATTTCTCCAGATTATCAGCGTTTGTTTCGATGGGAACCAGAAAAGCAGTCTCGATTTATTGAATCTTTGATTTTGGAAATGCCGGTACCTCCTATTTTTGTTATTGAAGCGGAGGAGGGTGTTTATCAATTGATAGACGGTTTACAGAGAATATCAAGCTATCTGCATTTTAGAGGGGTAGAGTTGGACGATGAAAATTTGGAACCACTGGTTCTGCAAGGGTGTGACATTGTTCCAGAACTAAATAATTTGACATTTAATAGTCTGCCGAAGGTTTTACAAATTAAAATAAAAAGAAGCTTTGTAAGAATGGAAGTAATTAAAAAGGAGAGTGAAGATTCCCTTAAATATCATATGTTTAAACGACTGAATACGGGTGGAGAATTATTGTCTGCCCAGGAAATCAGAAATTGTACAGTAAGGCTGTTAGGTTCGGATGGAATAGACTTTTTAGAAAAGTGCAGCGTTAATAATGATTTTCAAAATATTGTTTCAAGAATTGGGCGTGAGAAAGAGAAAACTCAATTTAAACAGGAATTGGTATTGCGATATCTGGCAATAAAAAATAATATAGAAAATTATCAATATCCAGTAACAGAATATCTGACAAATTATCTTGAAGATATTACTACAGGGGCGCAAAATTTTGATTATGACAAAGAATGGAATATTTTTTGTAAGACGTCATCCTATATTGCAGAAAACTTTGGAGCAGATGCTTTTTCGGGAAAAACAAAACGGGGAGCATATAGAAATGAGTTTGTTGTTTATTATTTTGATGGATTATTTATTTCAATTGCAACATTAATTGAACCAATTTTGGAATATCAGGATTCACATAAAATAATAAATAGAATCAATGAGATAAAGTTTGGGGAGGATTTAAAATCTTATAATACCGGGAGCGTTAATGGGGTAAAGACCAGGATAAAGCTATTTAAGGAAGGAGTGCAGGAAATACTTGACTGCTGATGAATTTAGGGCAAATCTGGAAAATGACCTGGCATGGCGACAGGAAGAAATTGCTTTTTTCAAGAACCAGTTAAATTATATTGTGGAAGAGAAGAAGAACAGATATCGTAAAGCGTTAGTATTAATCTTATATTCACATTTAGAAGGATATATTAAGCTTAGTCTGCAGACGTACATTCAATATATAAATTCTTTAGGGCTCACTAGAAATATGGTGACGGTAGGATTAAAAACGGCTGCAATGAATAAGGAATTTAATGCTTACGATAATCTTGACAGAAAGAGTGATGTTTTTAAACGGGAATTGCCAGAGGATTCTAGTCTGCACAGATTTTACCGGCGTGTTGATTTTGTATCTCAATTTGATGAATTCTCGGGAAGAGATTTAGAAATTGATGATAGTATAGTCAATACGGAATCTAATTTATGGTATATCGTCCTTCAAAAAAATTTGTATAAGTTAGGACTGCCAATTGATCTTTTTGAAGAGTACGAAACAGACATTAATGCACTGGTGAATCGTAGAAATTCTATTGCACATGGGAATTTCCGATCTGGTATTTCACAAGAAGAATTTCATAAATGGGAAGTTAGTACATATAACGTCTTATCTGGAATTACTAGGCTATTGTATGACTATGCACGAAATGGAAAATACATAAAAAAGGAAATGGAGAGTGAAAAAGTTGTTAGAGAGCAAAGCGGAATATTATAAAATTCTGGCAGGAAAAATAATAGATAAACTGATTCTCCGCAATATGGAAGGCTATTATGCGGCCACAAAGGAAGAAGCACTGCAGCTGGTGAAAGAAAAATTCCTCACCGGGGGCGTGTCGGCTGCCTGGGGCGGTTCTATGACCATGGCCGAAACCGGGCTTCTGGATTATCTCCAGAGCGGCGAGAGCGGCTGCATCGTATATGACAGAATGACGGCAAAAACCCCGGAGGAGCAGCGGGCGATGAAAGCGAATATCATCAATGCGGATTATTTTATTATGAGCACCAACGCCATCACCATGGACGGGGAACTGGTAAACATCGACGGCACGGCGAACCGTGTCAGTTTTCTCTGTTATGGACCGGAAAATGTACTTGTTATAGCCGGGATGAATAAGGTGGTGACCGATGTGGAGGATGGCCTGAAGAGAGTGAAAAATATTGCCTCTCCGCCCAATGCCATCCGGCTCAGCCGCAATACACCGTGTGCGCAGAATGGACGCTGTGCAGATTGTCTGGCCGGGGATTGTATCTGCAGCCAGACGGTGATCACCAGACGGAGCAGCATTCAGGGACGGATCAAGGTAATTCTGGTGGGAGAGGAATTAGGATTTTAAGCATGGCGAAACAGTTATTTATAGCAGAGAAACCAAGTGTGGCGCAGGAATTTGCCCGGATACTCGGAGTGAATGCCCGACGGGGAGACGGGTATCTGGAATCGGAGGATACTGTGGTGACATGGTGTGTGGGGCACCTTGTGACCATGAGTTATCCAGAGGTGTATGATGAGACGCTTAAGAAATGGGATTTTGCGACGCTTCCCTTTCTTCCAGAGGATTTTTTGTATGAAGTCATCCCCAGCGTGAGAAAGCAGTTCAACACAGTCAGCGGGCTTCTGAACCGGGAGGATGTGGATACCATATATATATGCACGGACTCCGGACGGGAGGGGGAGTACATATACCGTCTGGTGGACCAGATGGCGAAAGTGCCGGACACAAAGAAAAAGCTCCGGGTGTGGATTGACTCACAGACGGAGGAAGAGATCCGGAGAGGCATCCGGGAGGCAAGGCCCATGAGTGAATATGATAACCTGAGTAATTCCGCCTATCTGCGTGCCAAGGAGGATTATCTTATGGGCATTAATTTTTCACGGGCGCTGTCATTGAAATATGGTTACTGGCTAAATAACAATTTTCAGGACAAAAAATGGACTTCCGTCTCTGTCGGCCGGGTTATGACCTGCGTTCTGGGCATGGTCGTCACCAGGGAGTGGGAAATCCGGAATTTCGTAAAGACGCCGTTTTACCGGGTGCTGGGCATCTTTGAACTGGAGGGAAAACGTTTTGAAGGAGAGTGGCGGGCGGTGGAGGGATCCCGGTATTTTGCCTCGCCGGCCCTGTATAAGGAGAATGGTTTTAAGGAGAAGGAAAATGCCCTGGCTCTGATCGATTCCCTTATGAGTCCGCAGCCGGCAGAAGCCCATATCGATTCCCTGGAAAAAAAGAGGGAAAAGAAGAATCCTCCGCTCTTATTCAACCTTGCTGAATTGCAGAACCTCTCTTCCAAGCTGTTTAAAATCAGTCCGGACGAGACACTGGCCATCGTACAGGAACTGTATGAGAAGAAGCTTGTGACATATCCGCGTACAGACGCCCGGGTGCTGTCCCGTGCTGTGGCAAAGGAGATTGGCAAAAATCTCAGCGGGCTGCAGGGATATGGCCAGGCAGCGCCTTATCTTTCCTATATTTCTGAGAATCAGACCCATAAGGGGTTAGAGAAGACCCGATACGTCAATGATAAACAGATTACAGATCATTATGCCATTATCCCTACCGGACAGGGGCTGGGTGCCTTGAACTCCCTGTCTGCGGTACAGGTAAAGATGTATGAGGTTATCGTAAGGCGTTTCCTGAGCATTTTCTATCCGGCGGCTGTCTGGCAGCGGCTGAATGTGACAGTCCGGGCGGGAGAGGAGAGCTTTTTTACTTCCACCAAGATCCTGGTAGAAGAGGGCTTTCTTCCTGTCTCACAATATTCCTTTACGAAGAAAAAAAATCCGGGAGAAGAGGAGGAAAGAGAGAATGAAAATCATTCCGATCTGGATCCGGATGAATGGAAAGAAATTCTCGGGCGGATGAAAAAGGGAATGGCGGTGGAACTCCGGGAATGTAATGTGAAGGCGGGGGAGACGTCTCCTCCCAAGCGATATAATTCCGGCTCTATTATACTGGCCATGGAGAATGCGGGTCAGCTCATCGAGGACGAAGAGCTCCGTGCACAGATCAAGGGAAGCGGCATCGGCACCAGTGCTACCCGGGCAGAAATCCTTAAAAAGCTGTTTCATATCGGTTATCTGGATCTGAATAAGAAGACACAGATCATCACACCGGCACTGAAGGGGGAACTGGTCTGCGGTATCGTCCGCTATTCCATGCCGGCCATGCTCTCACCCAAGCTGACAGCCAGCTGGGAAAAAGGACTCAGCGGTGTTTCAGAGGGAGAGATTACAGAGGACGAATATATGAAAAAGCTGGAGGGCTTTGTGGATCAGATGGTGGGGCAGGTGAAAGCAGAGGATAACAGGGGCAGGCTGAATTCCTATTATCATCTGGCGGCAGAATATTATAAACCGGCAAAGAAGGTGAGAAAGAAATGATTATTCCGCTTTATATTCAGGAGAAGATTCCCAAGGCACTGGATATGTGCCTTCATATAGCTATCGCTCTCCTTTTTTATTATCTGGGGACAAAGCTCATAAAGCTTGTCTTAAAATTTACGAAAAATTCTTTTCAGAAAAGCTATATGGAAGAGGGCGTGTCAAACTTCCTTTTTTCCATTATTAAGATTGCCTTGTACTTTGTGTTGATTTTGACGATCTGTCAGTTTTTGGGACTGGCCACGAGCTCAGTCATAGCCCTTCTCGGCTCGGCTGGTCTGGCCGTAGGACTGGCCCTTCAGGGCAGCCTGGCGAACTTTGCCGGCGGGGTACTGATCCTCATTGCCAAGCCCTTTGTGGTGGGGGACTATATTATCGCAGGGGACCAGGAGGGAAAGGTCATCAGCATTGATATTATCTATACAAAGCTGCAGATGGTAGACAATAAGATTGTAATCATGCCTAACGGTGCTCTGGCGGATTCCAATATCATCAATGTAACGGACCAGAACAAGAGACGGATCGACATTGAGGTGGCGGTGGATTATTCGGAAGATATTAAAAGGGTCCGGGATATTCTCACCGGGATCATTGAAAAACAGGAACAGATTCTCTCCGATGAGTCTGTGGATGTCGTAGTGGGAGCACTTAATACAAGCTCGGTGGACATGCTGATCCATGTCTGGGTAGAGAAAGAGGATTACTGGGCGGTGAGATGGGAGATGCTGGAGAAGATCAAGGAAAAATTTGACGAGGAGGGCATCGTAATACCGTTTAACCAGCTGGACGTGAATGTAAAAGAACAAAATTAACATGGCGCCATTTGCAGCGCAGAAATGAGGAGAAAATGAGATATCCAAATTTTATCCGGCCGGGAGATACGATTGGGTTTGCGGCGCCGGCATTTGGCTGTGCCACGGAGCCGTACCGCACGGCCTTTGATCATTCTCTTGGAATATGGAAACAAAAGGGATTCGGGACCAGGCTGGGACCGAACTGTTATGAGGAGCTGGGAATCGGCATCAGCAATACACCAGAAAAATGTGCGGCAGAGCTGATGCAGATGATGGAGGATAAGGAGACCGGCTGCGTGATCTCCTGCGGCGGCGGGGAATTGATGTGTGAAATTGTCCCGTACCTGGATTTTGAGCGGCTGGCCGAGAGGCCGGCAAAGTGGTTTATGGGTTATTCGGATAACACTAATATGACCTTTCTGCTCACGACACTGGCGGATACCGCGGCCGTATACGGCCCCTGCGCGGCCGCGTTTGGCATGGAGCCATGGCATTCCGCCATTCTGGATGCCTGTGAGCTGCTGCAGGGAAAGAGACTGACACTGCATAATTATGAGAAATGGGAGCGGGAGTCCTTAAAGGATGAGAATCATCCCCTGGAACCCTATCATGTGACGGAAGATTTCCGTCTTTATAGTGTAAATGCAGAGACGGGCACGCGATTTGCCGGCCGGCTGCTGGGAGGTTGCCTGGACTGCCTTTCCCATCTTGCAGGAACCCGCTTTGACAGGGTAGGGGAATTTGCGGAGAGATACCGAGACGATGGAATCCTTTGGTTTCTGGAATCCTGTGAACTGAATACCATGGATATACGGCGGACTCTGTGGAAACTAAGGGAGGCCGGATGGTTTGAGGGAGCCAGTGGATTTCTGGTAGGGCGTCCTGGAATCTATGGCGAACCGATGATGGGGCTGGATCAATATGAGGCGGTGACGGGAATACTGGGGGGGCTTGGCGTGCCGATACTGATGGATCTGGATATCGGACATACGGCGCCTATGATGCCGCTGATCAGTGGCGCTTATGCAGCTGTTGAGACAGGGGAAAACCAGGTGGCCATTGAGATGAAACTGCGGTAAAAACAAAAAATTTTGAAAAAGCAGTTGACGAATGGAAATTATATGGTATAATTTATGTTAGTGCGAAAAAATACCCAATCAGTTGTATTAGGAGCACAATTTACAACTGGAGGGAGGTTAGGTGTGATACAATGTCTAGTGTAACAGTTAAAGAAAACGAATCATTGGACAGCGCATTGCGTCGTTTCAAGAGAAATTGCGCAAAGGCTGGAATTCAGCAGGAGATTCGTAAGAGAGAGCATTATGAAAAACCAAGCGTAAGACGTAAGAAAAAGTCTGAAGCGGCTCGTAAAAGAAAATTCAAATAATAGCACATAGAAAGGAACCTGTTTTCATATATTATGAAAACAGGTTCCTTTCGTTTCTATCCGCCGGCTTATGCAGTCCGCGGCGCGGGGATGGGTGAACCGTATTCACAAAACTGCATATATTGTATAGAAAGCACTGGTTGGGGTTTGCGATGAAAAGAATATCAGAAAAATTAGATCTTGCTCCAGATATACTGGAAGGGTCCACCATCGTCAGTATGTATGGAAACCAGAGTGCACTGGTGGAAAATTATAAATCCATTATAGAATATTCCCCCTCTCTCGTGAAATTACAGGGAAAGCATGTAAAGCTTCTGATCGAAGGAGTGGATCTGACTATAGACCGCTTTACGCAGGATGACTGCAAAATTCTTGGAAATATCCAGAGCGTGCAGGTAATTCCAATATAGTAAAGGAGGGGTTCGTTTGAAATGGCTGAAGGGCTATATCGAATGTCAGGTATGCGGGGGGTCGCTGGAACGATTTCTCAATATGTGCCGGCATCATGGCATCTGTATATGGAAGCTGCAGCGGACAGAAAAGATACATATGTGCATGTATGCAAAGGATTTTGTTCTACTTGTTCCTCTGTGCGCCAGAACATCCGTACATCCGCATCTGGTGAAAAAAAAGGGGCTGCCATTCCAGATACAGAAGATGTGGAGAAACTGGACGTTCTATTCCGGCTTTCTCTTTTTTTTGGCGGCGCTTATGGTTCTGTCCTCTTATCTGTGGGAAATCACATACAGTGGACAGCGCAGCTTTTCCCGGGAGACACTGTCAGCAGATGTGGAGGGAATGGATGTCTATCCAGGGATGAAACGGAGCCGTCTGGACTGCGATGCTATTGAAAAAAGGCTGCGGGAGATTCATCCTGAGATCAGCTGGGTTTCGGCAGAGGAGATTGGCAGCGTGCTGAAGATTTCCATCAAGGAGGGAAAGGAGAGTGTCGAACATGAAAAGACAGGGACACCCTGCCATCTGACGGCGCCGTATGACGGCACCATACAGGAAATTTCAGTTAGCCGGGGCACGGCAAAGGTAAAACGGGGACAGAAGGTGAAGAAGGGGGACATTCTGATCAGCGGTCTCGTACCAGTTACAGACGACAGCGACCAGATTACAGAATATATGACAGTTGCGGCAAAGGGAGATATCAGTATCCTTGTCCGGCAGAGCTTTTCAGAGCCGGTGGAAACCCATTATAAAAAGAAAGTGTATACGGGAAATACACTGACGCAATGGGTTTTTCAGTGGCAGGACAAGAGGATTTCCCTAAAAAATCCTTTTAAACGGTTGGATAATTCAGGTGAATATGATATAATTACTGAAATATGTGCTGACAGGACAATTCATCCGCTTCCGGTGTCTGTGTATGCGGAGAAAAAGGAATTCAGAAAATATAAGATGGTGGATGCTGTCTATACAATGGATGAATTAAAAAAAGAGGGGATGCGGAAGTACCAGCGAAGGCTGGAAAAACTGGCGGAGGATGAGATGGAATTGTCTTCTCATACGGCGGTGATGAAACAGCAGGATGCGAAAACGTGGATCCTGCAGGGGGAGATTGGTTTCATCTGCCGGAAAATGGCATCCAGGGCAGTGACAGAAGATGAGGCCAGGGTGGACCAGCCGGAGCCGCCAGCGAAAACGGAGGAATGACAGTATGGAAGATCAGGAGATCGTTCTTGATATACCAATTGAACACGAACGAAATATATTTGGCGGTCTTGACTGCTTTGTAAAAAAAATCGAAAGAGAATTACAGGTCAGTGTGATTCCGCGGAATGGTTCTGTGAAGCTGCAGGGAGATCCGGAGCGGATCCGGCAGGCAGAGCATGTATTTGGGGAACTCACCGCTCTGTCCAGACGCGGCAATACGATTACTGAGCAGAATGTGGATTATCTTCTGTCTCTGGAGCGGGATCATATGAATATCTCTCTGGCAGAGATTGACAGGGATCTCATTGGATTTACTGTACAGGGCAAACCGATCAAGCCAAAGACGCTGGGACAGCAGAAATACGTTGGACAGATCCGGGATAAGATGATGGTATTCGGCATTGGCCCGGCGGGAACCGGTAAGACATATCTTGCCATGGCCATGGCCATCCAGGCATTTCGAAACGATGATGTGGGTAAGATCATACTAACCCGTCCCGCCATTGAGGCGGGGGAAAATCTGGGATTTCTGCCCGGGGATCTCCAGAGCAAGGTGGATCCCTATCTGCGGCCGCTGTATGATGCCCTGTATCAGATCATGGGAGCGGAAGCCTTTGTGAAGAACTCGGAAAAGGGACTGATCGAGGTAGCGCCGCTGGCTTATATGAGAGGCCGTACGCTGGATAATGCCTTTATCATTCTGGACGAGGCGCAGAACACGACTCCGGCCCAGATGAAGATGTTTCTGACGCGGATCGGTTTTGGATCCAAAGTGGTGATTACAGGGGATCTCTCGCAGAAGGATCTGCCGTACAGCACCCAGTCCGGACTGGAGCAGGCGGCTTCGGTATTAAAGGATGTGGAGGAGATTGGATTCAGTTACCTGACCAATAAGGATGTAGTGCGCCATCCCCTGGTGCAGAAGATCGTGCATGCCTATGAGAAATTTGAGGCCAGGGAGAAATACAGGGAGTCCCGCAGGCAGCCAGAAAAGAGGACAGGCAGCCAGAGGACAGATAACAGGAGAAACGGCGGGAGAAGCCGGAACAGGAAAGGAAATGTATGACAGTTTATGTAGAGGACGGAAGTGGGTATTCATTTGATTTCCCGGTGAAGGAACAGCTGGACAAGCTGGTTTCCTTTGTGGCAGATTATGTGCGGTGCCCCGGCGAGCTGGAGGTAAGTGTTTCCATTGTGACAAAAGGGGCGATACATGAGATGAACCGTCAGTTCAGGGGAGTTGACCGCCCAACGGATGTTCTCAGCTTTCCCATGATGGAGTATGACGGCCCGGAGGATTTTGAGGGGGATGCTTTCCAGGGCTCTCTGACTGTGTCGCCGGATACCGGTGAGCTTATGCTGGGGGACATCGTTCTGTGTGCCGAGGTAATCCATGAGCAGGCGGAGGAATATGGACATTCGGAGCTGAGGGAATTTTCCTTTCTTGTGGTACACAGCATGCTGCATCTTTTCGGTCACGATCACATCGGAGAAGAGGAACGTACCATGATGGAAGAAAGACAGCGGAGGATTTTGGATCTGCTGCAAATATATCGTTAGAGAAAGCATTTGGGAGGATAGGATGACACAGAAACAGAGACAGATTATTTATGGAGTACTGGCGACAGCAGTCGTTGTTATGTTTGCCTTCGGAGGATATCTTGTCTATCGGCAGCAGGACGGTGGAAAAGAGACTACGGACAAAACGGTATCGCCTCCGGCAGCGGAGGTAGCAGAGACGCCGGCGCCGACACCGACACAGGATCCGCATCCGGGGCAGGTAAGGAGTACGATGACCGGTCAGTGGGTCGCAGAGAAGACAGAAAACCAGCGGGCCTTTGCTGTGATGATCAATAATATCGAATATGCCTTTAAGCATCAGATGGGGACCTCAAAGGCTGATATTATGTATGAGGCGCTGGCAGAGGGCGGGATCACAAGGATGATGGCTCTCTATCAGGATGTTTCCGGGGTGAAGAAGATCGGTTCCGTCCGGAGCGCCAGACATTACTATGTGCAGTTTGCCACTGAGTGGGACGCCGTATTCTGTCATTTTGGCCATACGAAATACGCAGTATCCAAAATGAAGAAACTGAAGACCGAAAATGTCAGTGGTCTTTCCGGGATCGGTCCTGTGGCTTATGCCCGGACGAGTGCCCTGGCGGCACCCCACAATGTGTTTACATCTGGTGCGATGCTCCGCAAGGGGGCAAAGAAGCTGGGGTATTCCCTGAAGAAAAAGGGGGCCCGGGCCGCACATTTTTCTTTTTATGAACAGGATACGGAACCGGTCTCGGACAAAAAGGCAAAGAATATTACGATTCCGTTTTCCAACTATTCCACCTGCCGAATGAAATATGATTCCAAAAAGAAAAAATATTTTAAATATGAATATGGACAGAAGCATATGGACCAGTATTATAAGAAACAGCTGTCCTTTAAAAACGTGATCATCCAGCTTGTCGATGAATCAAACATTGACCGGAATGGTTATCAGACGATGGAACTGACCAACAATTCCGGCAAGGGGTTTTACTTTTCAGACGGAAAGCAGACAGCCATAACCTGGGAGCGCAGGGAGAAGGGGAATACAATGGTGTACCGGGATTCTGCCGGAAACGTGCTGACCGTGAATCCGGGGAAGACTTACATAGCTGTTTATCCGAAAAGCCGCAAAAAATTGATTCAAGTGAAAGGATGAAGCTTCATTGAGTACGAACAACGAGAAAAGACGGGCCGATTATCTGAAACAGGGCGGAGTACTTGCATTTGCCTCCCTGCTTGTTCGTTTTATCGGCATGGTTTACCGTATTCCAATGTCAAATATACTGGGAGAAAAGGGAAATGGGATCTATGCCGTCGCTTTTGAGATCTATGATGTGATCCTGATTATTTCTTCTTACAGCCTTCCGCTGGCTCTTTCCAAGATCATTTCCGGCCAGCAGGCAAAACGCCAGCACCGGAATACCGGAAAGACTTTCCGGGTGGCAATGGGATTTGCCGTTATTTCCGGCGGCATCTTCTGCCTCCTGCTGCTTTTCGGGGCAGGGTTTATTGAAAAAAACATATATCCGGAATATGAAGGTGTCCAGATTCCTCTCCGCGTTCTGGCTCCGACTGTTTTTATCGTGGCGCTTCTCGGCGTGTTCCGCGGATTCTTTCAGGGTAAGAAGACAATGATGCCCACAGCTGTCTCACAGATTGTGGAGCAGGTGATCAATGCCGTTGTCAGCGTCGGGGCAAGCTATCTCTTTATGAAGTGGAATGCAGAGAGCCTGCAGCAGGCTGCATGGGGAGCGGCAGGCGGTACGCTGGGCACCTGTCTGGGTGCGGCCTCCGCTCTGCTCATCGTACTCTTCGTCTACTGGATCTATCGTCCGGTACAGGCAAAGCTGGAGAGAAGAGATCCCAATCCAAGGGCGCACTCCAGCGTCTACCTGTTTAAAATACTGATCGTAACCATTATTCCCATCGTCCTCTCACAGACCGTCTATAATATCAGCGGTCTGATCGATTATAAGGTATTTGGTGCCATATACGGCGGAAGGGGTGTGGACGAGCATACAGTGAGCCGTCTGGTGGGAATATACAGTTCGAAATACCGTCTTCTGTGCAGCGTTCCCATCGCCATCTCCACCGCCGTGGCATCCTCCATGATTCCAAGCGCCGTGGCTGCCTTTACCAATGGGGATGTAAGACAGTGGAAAAAAAACATTTCTTCCGGGATAAAGTTCAATATGATCATTGCCATCCCCTGTGCGGTGGGTCTTACCCTTCTGGGGATTCCAATAGTAAAAATGCTGTTTTATTCCAGTGAATATGTACAGGGAGTCCCCAGCCATGTATTTGGTGGTCGGATGCTGATAACGGGTGCCGCCGCCATTGTCTTTTATGCCCTGTCCAATGTCACGGGAGGGGCGCTGCAGAGTATAGATAAAATGCGCCTGCCGGTGATTCATTCTGCAGTATCTCTTGGAATCCATGTGGCCCTGGTAGCGCTGCTGCTCAAATATACGGAGGTGGGAATCTATGCACTGATCATCGGAAACGTTACATTTCCCATTGTTGTATATATTTTAAACCTGATGGCTATTAAACGTTATGTACCGTCATATCGTCAGGAGGTAACGAAAACCTTTCTGGCTCCGGTTGCAGCGTCTGTCTGGATGGGAACTGCCATCGCCCTTGTTTACTGGCTTCTTGGCAGGCTGGTTTCCTCGAATCTGATCTGTACGCTGCTGTCTGTCTGTGCGGGGATTTTTGTCTATTTTATGGCATTTCTGATCCTGCGGGGACTGACAAGGGATGAGCTTCTCGATTTCCCCATGGGGCGCAGACTCTATCTTCTGGCGAAAAAACTGCATGTGATGTCCTGAGAATTAACATTTTGCACCAGAAAAGTACACAGAAAATACATTTGTTTTCCATATAATTTAGAAAAGCCCGGAAAATATTGGGTTTCAAGAAGAGAAGGAGAGCGGGAGATGTCAGCGGTCCAGTTCAATTTTCAGCGGTATGAAAAAAAGTATGTGCTTACACCGTCTCAGTACGAGCAGATTTTTTCATTGCTTCAGCAGTATATGCAGACAGACCAGTATGGCCTGCACACCATATGTAATATATACTATGATACAGATCAGTATGATCTGATACGGCGGTCGATCGAGAAGCCTGTCTATAAGGAAAAATTTCGTCTGCGCAGCTACGGAGTACCAGACCGGGCAGACGAGATTTTTGCAGAGATCAAGAAAAAGTACAAAGGCGTTGTATATAAAAGCCGCATCGCCGCCCCATGGGAGGCGGTTCAGGACATGATCACACAGGGCCGTGTCCTTCCGGCCTCACCACAGATACAGGCTGAGATGCAGTGCTTCTTTCGGCGTTACCCGCTCACTCCCAAGGTCTATCTGGCCTATGAACGGATTGCCATGGAGGAGAGGCTGGATCCGGAACATGGCATAAGGATTACCTTTGACAGGAATATCCGCTGGCGGCCGGATAAGCTGGAACTCTTTGCCGGGGATGAGGGCCGGGCAGTTCTTCCGGAGGAGCGCATTATCATGGAGGTAAAGACGCCGGCCTCGGTACCATTATGGATGGTATCCCTGCTGAGCGAATGCCGGATCTATCCTGGATCCTTTTCTAAATATGGCACCTGCTATCAACGGTATATTGCGGCGGGACAATTCCCCGTCCGCACAAAATATTTTCTACAGAGAGGACAAGCTTATGTTAAATAGTATTATTACCCTGCCTATCTCACTTCCCGTTCTTCTGGTCTGCATGATCACGGCCATTGCGCTGGGCATATTGACAGCCCTGGTCTTTTCGTTCCGGCAGCACCACAGCCGGAGCTTTACCCTGACCCTGGCCCTGCTCCCTATGGCGGTAGCCATTGTGATCATGATGGTAAACGGAAATATCGGTGCGGGTATCGCGGTGGCGGGGACCTTTACGCTCGTTCGTTTCCGCAGCATACCGGGAACTGCCCGGGAGATTTCGGCAATCTTTGTTGATATGGTTATCGGTTTTACGCTGGGCATGGGATACATAGGTATCGCTGTGATTTTTTTCATATTTGCATCCCTGCTGACCATCCTGCTGACATGGATGAATTTCGGAGTTCCATCACGGGTGGAGAAACAGCTTAGGATCACCATTCCGGAGAATTTTGATTACAACGAGTTATTTGACGAGGTATTTGACAAATATACGGTAAAGGCAGAGATGGAACAGATCCGGACGACAAATATGGGAACTCTTTTTGAATTGTCCTACCGGGTTGTATTTCCAGATAAAAAAATACCGAAGGAATTTATAGACGAGCTTCGTGCCAGAAATGGCAATCTGAATATCATCATTCATGATTTCTCAGAAATGATGACATTATAAGGAGGTTTTTATGCAGAAGAAAGGAAAGAGTATTGCCCTTGCCGTCCTGCTTATACTGGTGGCGGGCGCCGCTGTTTTTGGAGCGATATACGGCAGCCGCCAGACAACGGCTCCATCCGGATCTTCCGGAGCCGTTAATGCCGGACGTGCCCAGATCCATCTCTCGGAGGATAATACGACGGCTTCCGGTGCTGGAATTTCCCTGGATCAAAAGAAGGTGATGATCAATAAGGGAGGAACCTATTATTTGGAGGGAGAACTGACAGATGGGCAGATCTATGTAAAGGTGGGAGATAAGGAGACGGTTACCCTTTCTCTGGAGGGAGTTACTATATCCAATAAAACAGAACACCCCATTCATGTGGAAAATGCCAAGGAGACGATCCTTACTTCGGGATCGGACGCAGTCAATACTATTACAGCGGGGGAGGGAGTATCAGTCAGCAGCGATAAGGATACACAGGTTGCCGCTGTCTTTTCAAGGGATGACCTGACTGTGGAGAAAGGGAACTATAATGTGACGGCGTCTGGCGACGGTTTCCACTGCAATGACGATATGGTATTTCGAGGCGGTGACATTACGATCCGGTGCGGTGACGACGGCGTACATGCCAATGAAGAATTAAAGGTTTTGGATGGCCGCATTACTGTGACGGAATCCTATGAGGGGCTGGAGGCAAACCAGATTACCATTGAGAGCGGGGAACATGCCATTACTGCCAGTGACGACGGGCTCAATGCCAATGGCGGTCCGGAAAGCTCCGGCGGTGGTCCCGGGGGCCGGCCTGGCGCTCACAGGCCCGGACAGGAGGAAGATGAATCCGCAGATGAGGGAAAAGAAGACGGGACTAATAAGGAAAAGACTCCCAATCTTATTATTACGGGAGGAAAGCTTATGGTAGACGCCCAGGGGGATGGTCTTGATTCCAATGGAAATCTGATTGTAAAGGGTGGAGAGATTGTTGTTGACGGACCCTCCTCCGACGGTGACGGCGCATTGGATACAGCAGGAGAATGCCGGATCGACGGCGGCGTTATCCTTGCCGTGGGAAGCTCTGGCATGGCAGAGACCTTTGATGAGGCTTCGGGACAATGCTGTTTCCGGTATGGCTTTGACAGCCAGTTTGCAGAAAATACAGAGATATCCATTTTGGATGAGACAGGAAAGGAAATATTCCAACATGTGAATAAGAGATCGGCCGCATCCATCGTATTTAGCAGCCCTGAGCTTGAGAAGGGAAAGAAATATACCATAAAGGCAGGGGACCGGACAGAGGAGATCACATTGGATAAAGTGTCATCATCCTTTGGCACGGAACCCCGTATCATGGGTGGGAAGGGTCCTGGGGGCAGGCGTCCCGGCGCCCCCAGGGGGGAGAGGCCCTCTTCCTTCTGATGGATCTATCTGCGCCGCCGGTTAAACTTCTGTTCGCAGTACATACAGCGGTAGACCCGGTTTTCCTTATCGGTCAGCTTAAAACGGTGCGGAAGCTCCTGCTCCACTGAAGTGATGCATCTCGGATTCCGGCATTTGATCACATTGGTAACCATATCCGGCAGCTTCAGCATTCGTTTTTCTGCAATTTTATTATCACTAATAATATTGATGGTGATATTTTCATCCAGAACACCAAGAATATCCAGATTAACCGTAATGGGGCCCTCTATTTTAATGATATCCTTTTTGCCCATTTTGTTGCTTCTTGCATTTTTGATAATGGCCACAGAGCAGTCCAGCTTCTCCAGTCCGAGATAGCTGTAGATTTCCATGGCGCCGCCCGCTTTGATGTGGTCGATTACGACGCCTTCATTTAAACCTCCTATTTCCAGCATTCAGGAATCACCTCCAATAATGTCATGATCAGTGCCATGCGGATATATACGCCGTACTGCGCCTGTTTAAAGTAGGCGGCCCGGGGATCGTCGTCCACGTCTGTGGAAATCTCATTGACCCTTGGAAGGGGATGAAGAACGAGCATGTCCTCTGGTGCCAGCTTCATTTTCCGCTTGTCGAGAATAAAGCTGTCCTTGAGACGGAT
This sequence comes from uncultured Clostridia bacterium, assembly GCA_948467395.1. Classification (GTDB taxonomy): domain Bacteria; phylum Bacillota; class Clostridia; order Lachnospirales; family Lachnospiraceae; genus Eubacterium_F. Next base: position 27,271 of record CAOKDX010000002.1, read on the forward strand.
GTAATCTTCTTCATTGAAGAATCGCTCTCTCTGTACCCGTGTCATATATAGGATGTCCAGCTCCGGCAGCACATCCTCCAGAATATTGACTTCCTTATAGTCAATTCCATTGGAATCCAGCGTGTCTTTTCTAAGGTAATCCGGGATTTTTAATTCATCGGGTGAGATTAGGACGAATTTGACATTGGAGTAGCGGACCATGGCTTCGATAAGAGAATGTACCGTACGCCCGAATTTGAGATCCCCGCACATACCGATGGTCAGGTTGTCAAGATGTCCTTTCATGTTCTTTATCGTGAGAAGATCTGTCAATGTCTGTGTGGGGTGGTTATGCCCTCCGTCCCCGGCATTGATCACTGGAATGGAGGAGTGCATGGATGCCACCAGCGGGGCACCTTCCTTTGGGTGGCGCATGGCACAGATGTCAGCGTAACTTGAGATTACGCGGATCGTGTCAGAAACGCTTTCTCCCTTTGACGCCGAACTGGAATCCGCAGAGGAGAACCCCAGAACCTGTCCTCCCAGATTCAGCATGGCGGATTCAAAACTTAGCCGGGTTCGGGTGCTGGGCTCATAAAAACAGGTTGCCAGTTTTTTGCCCTTACAAATTTCGGAGTATCGTGTTGGCTCTTCAATGATCGTCTCTGCCAGTGCGATGAGATTGTTGATTTCACTGACGGACAGGTCAAGAGCGTTCATTAGATGTCGCATTTGTCCTCCCATCTGCCATCGGATGCCTGGATACACGGATGGCGTCTTTTAAAAGCTATTTTAACTTATTTACATGGGGTTGACAACAGAAAAATTGTAAAAGTTTAACAAAAAAAATATGTGCAAAATATATCCCGCAAAATTTTATTTGCAATATCGAATAAAAGCAAGTATACTTATGTAGTGATTAAGCTAAAAGGAGGACGCATTATGGTAACATTATATGATGGCGGCGCATATCTGGTAAACGGAACGGAACTGATTCCGGATACAGACGATGCTGCTGCCACGATAGAGAATAAAACCGGTATAAAGATAACGAAAGAAGAAGCGGCCAGGGGGACGATGGCGTACGGCATCCTCTCCTCTCATAATACTGCCGGCAATATGGAAAATCTGAAGATCAAATTTGATAAACTGACATCCCACGACATTACATTTGTAGGAATCCTGCAGACTGCCAGGGCATCCGGCCTTGAGAAATTCCCGGTGCCCTATGTCTTGACAAACTGTCATAACAGTCTCTGTGCCGTGGGGGGGACTATAAATGAAGACGATCATGTGTTTGGCCTGTCCTGTGCAAAGAAGTACGGCGGGATCTATGTACCTCCGCACCAGGCAGTGATCCATCAGTTTGCCAGAGAGATGCTGGCGGCCGGCGGGGCGATGATTCTCGGCTCCGACAGCCATACCCGGTATGGTGCTCTGGGAACCATGGCAGTGGGAGAGGGCGGACCGGAGATTGTGAAGCAGCTGCTGGAGCAGACGTATGATATTCCGATGCCGGGAGTAGTAGCCATTCATCTTACCGGGAAACCGGAGAAAGGTGTGGGACCACAGGATATCGCTCTTGCCATAATTGGTGCGGTATTTGGAAATGGATATGTGAATAATAAGGTGATGGAATTTGTGGGGGACGGCATTGACAGCCTGAGTGTGGATTACCGCATCGGTGTGGATGTTATGACTACGGAGACCACCTGTCTCTCCTCTATCTGGCGGACAGACAGTGCCGTGAAGGATTTCTACGAGATCCATGGAAGAGGCGGGGATTACAGAGAACTGAATCCTGCACAGATTGCCTATTATGACGGAGTGGTAGAGGTGGATCTTTCCAAGGTGAAACCAATGATTGCCATGCCGTTCCATCCAAGCAACACGTATACCATTGAAGAGCTGAATGCCAATCTGGGTGACATCCTCCGGGATGTGGAAAAGAAGGCGCTAGTTAGTCTCGATAATAATAATATTGATTTCTGTCTGACGGATAAGATCCGGGACGGCAGACTGTATGTGGAACAGGGCGTTATTGCGGGATGCGCCGGCGGCGGCTATGAAAACCTGTGTGATGCGGCGGATATCCTTCGGGGAAAGACCATTGGTGCGGATGAATTTTCTCTGAGTGTGTATCCGGCTTCCCAGCCGATCTTTATGGAACTGGTTAAAAATGGGCGCATTGCCGATCTTATGGCAACCGGCGCAACCGTGAGGACGGCATTCTGTGGTCCGTGTTTTGGTGCCGGAGATGTGCCCAGCAACAAGGGGCTCAGTATCCGCCACTCCACACGAAATTTCCCGAACCGGGAGGGCTCTAAGGTAACCAGTGGACAGATAGCTTCTGTTGCTCTTATGGATGCCCGCTCCATCGCGGCTACTGCGGCCAACAAGGGTTATCTGACGGCGGCGACAGATTTTGATGTGGAATTTACCAAACCGAAATATTATTTCGACAGGTCTATCTATGAGAACCGGGTCTATGACGGCACGGGAAAGGCGGATCCCTCTGTGGATATTAAATTTGGGCCCAATATTGTGGACTGGCCGGAGATGCAGCCACTTACGGATCATGTTTTGTTAAAGGTAGTTTCCATGATCCATGATCCGGTTACGACAACAGATGAACTGATTCCATCCGGGGAAACCTCGTCATACCGCTCCAACCCTCTTGGACTGGCCGAGTTTACTTTGTCCAGAAAGGATCCGGCGTATGTGGGCAGGGCGAAAGAGGTACAGAAGGTAGAGAAGGCACGTATTGCGGGCGGCGACATTTTTGCCGAGGATGGACAGCTCCGTGATATATATGAGACAATCAGAAAACAGTTTGCTGTAGTACCGGAGGAGACAGAAGTGGGAAGCGTGATCTTTGCCGTGAAGCCGGGCGACGGATCTGCCCGGGAGCAGGCTGCCAGCTGTCAGCGCGTGCTGGGCGGCATGGCGAACATCGCCAGAGAATATGCTACAAAGAGATATCGTTCGAATCTGATCAACTGGGGTATGCTGCCGTTTATCCTGGATGGGGAGCTTCCCTTTGATAAAGGCGATTATATTTTTGTCAGGGATATCAGAACAGCCATTGCTGACAGGAAGGATTCCATCCAGGCGTATGTTGTGAATAAGGGAATGCAGGAAATGGAACTTCGTGTGGGAAGCCTGACGGATGACGAGAGAGAGATAATCCTGAAGGGATGCCTTATCAATTACAACAAAAAAGGGTAATTGTATACATGGATCAATGAAAATCTAAAAAAGGGCAGGAGACTGGAAAAGATACCTCCTGCTCTTTTCCATGCAAAGGAATATATTAAATTTTTGAAATTACATCGATTTATAGTGAATACATCTATCCGATATGGTAATAAATAGTAAATACTCTATATTAGAATAAAAAGGACGAAAGGAGTATTTTTCTATGAATCGATTAAGACAACTCAGGGTGGAACGGCATTTGACACAGGAAGAACTGGCTTTCGAACTTGATACCACTCAGCAGAATATCAGTAAGATTGAACGCCAGCTCACCCCCCTGGGGGAACAGATGATCCTTAAATCTGTTCGATTTTTTGGCGTGACAGCGGATTATCTGCTTGGGATCAGTGATGTAAAGTATGAGATTACCATCAGCCTTACCCAATCCCATGAGCTGCCTGACGCGGCGCTGAGGGATATTTTATCGCATTACCAGTCCCTGAACAGGCCGCAGAGAGAACTGATAAGAGAAATTATAAAGGTGGTTGCTGATTTTTACCAGAACACAAAGACAGGTGACATACAATGCTGGGACTCTTGATATTGCTGGAAACAGAAGAGGACAGGATATCCTTTGAGGAAATGTATAAGAAAACATATCTTCAGCTAATATATATTGCCAGATCTATTTTGATGAATCAGCCTGACGCAGAAGAGGTCGTACACGATGTCTATGTCAGGCTGGCAGATAATTTTACACTGTACAGGGGAAGGTCTCTCTATGAAATGACGGGACTTGGAATTATAATGACGAGGAATCTGTCTCTAAACCGTCTGCGATACAAACTCAGACACAGGGAATACTCCTTTGAACAGTATGAATACATATTCGGTGCAGAGGATACTACACTGGAAGATATTATGAAAGAGGAGACTCTGGAGGAACTGAAATCCGCTCTGATGAAATTGAAACAGAAGGAGCGGGATATACTGGCGCTGAGGTATTATTACAGGTTTTCCTATAAACAGATAGGAAAGGTTTTTGACATGCGTGAAAAGACAGTGGAGGTGCGGCTTCGCAGAATCAAAGGCAGGCTGCGGAGGGCCATGGAAGAGAAGATGTAATTTCAGGGATAGAAAGACTCTTCCGCAATTGTAAAAGAAAAAAAGGATTTTCCTTTTACACGTTGTATCTTTCTCTATGTAGTGTATTTTTTTCAAAATATGCATTTGGAGGAAATATGACGATTCGGGAACAATTAGAAGAAAGAGAACATAAAATACTCAGCCCCTTTGCGGCATACAGTGATGAATCCCGGGGAAGGGACCGTTATGAGGAAGCGTGTGATATCCGCCCGGTGTATCAGAGAGACCGTGACCGGATCCTGCACTCTAAATCATTTCGGCGCATGAAGGGAAAAACACAGGTTTTTCTTGCGCCGGAGGGGGATCATTATCGGACGCGCATGACGCATACGCTGGAGGTGTCGCAAAATGCAAGGACGGTGGCGAAGGCGCTGCGGCTCAATGAGGATCTGACAGAGGCAATAGCGCTGGGACATGATCTGGGACATACTCCCTTTGGACATGCTGGTGAACGGGAGCTGGCAAGAATCTGTCCCGGTGGCTTTCACCATCAGGAGCAGAGTGTCCGGCTGGTGGAATGCCTGGAGAAGGATGGACAAGGACTGAATCTGGCATGGGAAGTGAGGGACGGAATCCGAAATCATTCCACGTCCGGGAACCCTGCCACCCTGGAGGGGAAGATTGTGCGGATCTGTGATAAGATTGCCTATGTGAATTCAGATATTGATGATGCCATCCGGGGAAAGATTATCCGGGAAGAAGAAATTCCCAGGGAGTATACGGAAATTCTTGGATTTACTTTGAGGGAGAGGCTCAATACGCTGATACATGATCTTATTAGCAGCAGTATGGACAGAAACGATATTGTTCTATCGAATACGGTGGGCAGTGCTCTTGGCGGGCTTCGCAGTTTTATGTTTGAGCGGGTCTATGTGAATTCTGCTGCCAAAGCGGAGGAGGGCAAGGCACAATATGTGATCCGGAAGCTATACGAATATTATATCAGTCACTTGGAACAGATGCCGGAGGAATACATAGAACTTGTGCATACGGGCAGGGCGTCGGAGGAACGCGCCGCTTGTGATTTTATTGCGGGGATGACGGACCGGTATGCGGTAATGAGATACGAGAACCTGACAATTCCGCGAATGTGGTCAGTATTATAGTCCGATGGGAGGAACTTACGGGGCATATGTTTTATGAAGAAGACTTTGTGGAAGAGGTCCGGCAGAGAAATGATGTTGTGGATGTGATCTCTTCTTATGTCAATCTGAAACGGACCGGCAGCAATTATGTGGGGCTGTGTCCGTTTCACAATGAAAAGACGGCATCCTTTTCGGTGAGCCCGGGTAAACAGATGTATTATTGCTTTGGCTGCGGCGCCGGCGGCAACGTGTTTACATTTTTGATGGAATATGAGAACCTGACTTTCGTGGAAGCGCTGGAGCAGCTTGCCGGGAAGGCGGGAATGGAGCTGCCCCAGAGGGGCAGCTCACCAGAGGACCGCCGAAAAAGGGATTTACGGGATATGATCCTGCAGGTCAATAAGCTGGCGGCAAATTATTTCTATGCCCGTCTCCGCTCAGAGCGGGGCAGGATTGGCTTTGATTATCTCACAGGCCGTGGGATTCATCCCGAGACCGTTGTGAAATTCGGGCTCGGGTATTCGGATTCCCGCCTGTACCGTTATATGAAGGAAAAGGGCTTTCATGATGAGGTGCTCAAGGAGACGGGACTTTTCACTTACGATGAAAAAAAGGGTCCCCATGACAAGTTTTGGAACCGGGTTATGTTTCCCATCCTTGACCGCAATAACCGGGTGATTGCCTTTGGCGGCCGGGTTATGGGGGATGCCAGGCCCAAATATCTGAATTCACCGGAGACCCTTGTATTCGACAAGAGCAGAAATTTGTACGGTCTGAATTTTGTCCATGGCAGACAGGAGGCAATGATTATCTGCGAGGGTTATATAGATGTTATCGCATTGCACCAGGCTGGCTTTACCAATGCCGTGGCATCCCTTGGAACGGCTTTTACCAGCCAGCACTGCAGCCTTTTGAAAAGGTATACGGATCTGGTATATTTGTGCTATGACAGTGACGGCGCCGGGGTGAAGGCGGCCATGCGTGCCATTCCGATGATGAAAGAAGCCGGGCTTCAGGTGAAAGTGATCGATATGCGGCCATATAAGGATCCGGATGAATTTATCCGGGGACTGTCTCCAGAGGCCTTTCAGGAAAGGATCCGGCAGGCCAAAAACAGTTTCTTTTATGAATTGGATCATATCCGGGAACAATATGATATGAATGATCCGGAGTCGAAAACAAGATTTATGAATGAAGCGGCCAAAAAATGCTTAACCTTTGATAATGAGATAGAAAGAAATAATTATATGGAGGCCTTTGCCAGGGAATACCGTGTGAGACTTGAGGATTTCCGCAAGCTGGCGGCATACCACAGCGCACAGCTGGCAGGCATTGATTATGAGAAGAGGAAAAGGGAGCGGGGACAGCCGGGTGTCCGGAACGACAGAGAAGACGGCATTGCAAAGAGCCAGGGTATATTTCTTACATGGCTCAGCAACAACCCTGCCCTGTTTGAGAAGACGAGGGATATTATCTCAGTGGATGATTTTGTGGATGAGCCGTACCGTCAGGTGGCGGCCATGATGTATGACCAGTTCCATAATGAGGGTGCCGTGAGACCGGCCGTGATCATAAGCAGATTCCAGAGCAGGGAGGAGCAGTCACTGGTGGCGGGCATTTTTAATAAAGAGCTTCAGGAAATCACCCGGGATGAAGAACAGAAAAAGGCACTCAATGAGGTGATACGGAGCATTAAGAAATACAGTCTTGATTACCGCAGCCGTCATGTAACTGATTTGAAAGAGCTTCAGGAACTGATTGAGGAAAAGAAAAGGCTGCAGACGCTGCAGATCAAGTTATAAGATTGGAGGAAGATCATGGATAAGAAGAATACAAATGCAGATGAGCAGGAGAAGCTGATGGAGACTCTGAACCATCTTGTGGAGACCGCCAAAAAGAAAGATAATATACTGGACTTTGAGGAGATTGAGAAGGTTTTCGTAAAGGAAGGCATTGAGCTGGATGCGGAGAAGACGGAAAAGGTCTTTGAATATCTGGAAAACAAAGGTATCGTCGCCATTATTCCGGACAGTGATGCGGACGAGGATATTATTCTTGATGTGGATGATGAGCCGACAGAGGAAGAGCTGGAAAATATCGAACTGGCTGTTCCGGACGGAGTCAGCATTGAAGATCCGGTCCGTATGTATCTCAAGGAGATTGGCAAGGTTCCCCTTCTGACGGCGGAGGAGGAAAAAGATCTGGCGATGCAGATGGAGGCGGGGGATCCCAATGCCAAAAAACGTCTTGCCGAGGCAAATCTTCGTCTGGTGGTCAGTATTGCAAAACGCTATGTGGGGCGCGGCATGCTATTCCTGGATCTGATCCAGGAAGGAAATCTGGGCCTTATTAAGGCAGTGGAGAAGTTTGATTACCGCAAGGGGTATAAATTCAGCACCTATGCTACCTGGTGGATCCGTCAGGCCATAACAAGAGCCATTGCGGACCAGGCGCGTACCATCCGTATTCCGGTTCATATGGTAGAAACTATTAACAAGCTGATCCGGGTGCAGAGGCAGCTGCTCCAGGAGCTGGGACGTGAGCCCTATCCGGAGGAGATTGCCGAGAAGATGAATCTGCCAGTGGAGCGTGTCAGGGAGATTCAGAAAATCTCACAGGAGCCGGTGTCTCTGGAAACTCCCATTGGCGAGGAGGAAGACAGTCATCTGGGAGATTTTATCCAGGATGACAATGTGCCGGTTCCGGCGGAGGCGGCGGCCTTTACCCTTCTGAAGGAACAGCTTGTGGAAGTGCTGGACACTCTTACGGAGCGGGAGAAGAAAGTGCTCTGCCTGCGGTTCGGCCTGGACGACGGCCGGGCGAGGACGCTGGAGGAAGTCGGTAAGGAGTTCGAGGTAACCAGGGAACGCATCCGCCAGATTGAGGCCAAGGCGCTGCGGAAGCTCCGGCATCCGAGCCGCAGTAGAAAATTAAAGGATTATCTGGACTGATGAAGCTGTCGGCACGTCTCCAGATGAATGCGGATCTGGTCCCGGCAGGGAGCAGGACGGCAGACATTGGCTGCGACCACGGCTTTGTTTCCATTTATCTGGCAGAAGAGAGCATCTGTGACAGGGTTCTGGCACTGGATATACGGGAGGGCCCCCTATCGGCGGCCAGAAAAAATATTGCGGCGGCGGGACTATCAGACAGAATTGAGTGCCGTCTCAGTGACGGACTGGAGAAATTAAGTCCCGGAGAGGCCGATACACTGCTGATGGCAGGAATGGGCGGAAGACTGGTCTGCAGCATTTTGAACAATAGAAAGGAAATCCTCGCTGAGACGGAGGTACTTGTTCTGCAGCCCCAGTCGGATGTGGAAGAGGTGAGAAGGCAGCTGCCAGCGATGGGATTTCAGATAGAAGAGGAGCGCTGCTGCTGCGACGGGGGCAAATGGTATATTGCCATCCGGGCGGTGCGAAGTGACGAGTGCAGGAGCTGTACCGGAGCCGAATATCGTTATGGATGGATACTGCCGCAAAAAAGGGATCCGCTATATTATTCCTATCTTGTGGAGGAAAGGGAGAAAGCAGAGCGTGTCGCCAGTGAACTGGAGAAACAGACTACTGCTGGTGCAGCCGCGGGGCTGATCCGTCAGCGTCACACACTGGCAATGCTTTCTGATACACTGTCCCTGTATGGGGGGACAGAAGAGATTATATAATTATGCAACAGGGGGTGAAAGATTGATCGTAACAGTAGAGAATCAGCAGATTAACTGCAAAGAGGGGACTACCTTATACGATCTGGGCAGCCGTTTTCAGGAAAATTATCCGTATCCAGTCATTGTGGCCAGGGTGAATGGGCAGATTCAGGAGCTGTATCACAAGGTGACAGAGGGGAGCCAGATCGAATTTTGTACGATTCAGGACAGTGACGGCAACCGGGCATACATACGGGGGCTTTCCATGCTGCTTGTGAAGGCAGTAAATAAAGAGCTAAAAAGAGAAGAATATGAGCAGGTAATCATTCATTTCTGTCTTGACAGTGGATATTTCTGTCAGATCACCGGAAAAACCGTGCTGGATCAGGAGCTGCTGGACCGCATTGAAAAGAGAATGCGCAGCTATGTAGAGATGGATATTCCGTTTCAAAAACGAGTCATACGTACCAGGGATGCAGAGAAGCTATTTGACAGCCTGAATATGAAGGCGAAGAGCAAACTCATGGAATACCGGAGAAATTCCCGGATGACAGTATATGATCTGGGAAATTTTACAGACTATTATTATGGAGCAATGCCCTACAGCACTTCCATCCTCAAATATTTTGAATTAAAACCCTTTGAAGATGGTTTTGTCTTTGTGGCTCCCAAACGGCAGGCGCCCACCTCCATGCCGGATTTCTGCCCAAGCATCAAACAATACAAGACGATGCAGATGGCAAATGAATGGCACAGAAAGCTCCAGGTATCCACGGTGGGTGAACTCAATGAAGCTATTGTCAGGGGAAAGATGCAGGAATTGATGCTGACCCAGGAAGCGCTGCATGAAAAGCGGATTGGCGACATTGCAGTGGAGATTGCTGAGAAGGGATCCCGTATCATTACGATTGCAGGGCCTTCTTCATCAGGGAAAACAACATTCTCATATCGTCTGTCTACCCAGCTGAAAACACTTGGGCTGACACCGTATCCCATTGCCCTGGATGATTATTTTGTAAACCGGGTGGATACACCGAAGGACAAGGATGGCAGATATGACTATGAGTGTCTGGAGGCCATTGACATCAAACAGTTCAATGCCGACCTGACATCGCTTCTTGCCGGCAAGCCGGTTCAGCTGCCCACCTATAATTTCATTACGGGAAACCGTGAATATGATAAGCCCGTTCTGCAGCTGGGGGAAAGCGATATACTTGTTATCGAGGGGATCCACGGACTCAATGACAAGCTGACATATGCCATCCCACAGGAGGACAAATTTAAGATATATATCAGCGCCCTCACCACATTGAACCTGGATGTACATAACCGGATCCCCACATCGGAAGCCCGCCTGATCCGCCGTATCATACGGGATGCCAGGACACGGGGAAATTCGGCCCAGAAGACCATCTCTATGTGGGATTCGGTGAGAAAGGGAGAACAGGAGAATATCTTTCCTTTTCAGGAACAGGCGGATGCCATGTTCAATTCGGCGCTGATCTATGAGCTGGCCGCCATGAAGCTCTATGCGGACCCGGTTCTCTTTCAGGTGCCCAGGGAATCAAAGGAATATGCAGAGGCACAGCGCCTGTTGAAATTCCTGGATTATTTTATTCCCATCGATCCCCACGATGTTCCGCTAAATTCTATCTTGCGCGAATTTATCGGCGGTGGTATACTTTTGAATTAGCCCAGTCTGATTATGAGCAGCACAGGTGATCGCACCCGTTCAGACGAAAGGGAACGGGTGAGGAAAGTCCGGGCTTCACAGGGCAGGATGCCGGATAACGTCCGGTGGAGGTGACTCCCAGGCAAGTGCAACAGAAATATACCGCCACGGTATGCCGTGGTAAGGGTGGAATGGCGGGGTAAGAGCCCACCGCCTCACTGGTAACAGGGAGGGCATATGTAAACCCCATCCGAAGCAAGACCGAACAGAGAGCGATACGGCGGCCCGTCGTGCTTTCGGGTAGGTCGCTAGAGCCTGCTGGCAACAGCAGGTCCAGATAGATGATCACTCAACGACAGAACCCGGCTTATCGTGCTGCTCATATTGACAGAAAGGACAGTGTAAAAATTGATAGAAGAGAGATATGGACTCTGCCTGGAACGGATCCGCGGCCTCATGGATGAGGATATGGGGATTTATACGGATTATATCCGCCGGTCGGCCATGCTGTTCCACCAGATAGCGCTGTTGTTTGCCGATACAGCACCGGATTATGTCCGGCTGAACAGACAGATCTATCAGGATATAGAGGGCGGCGCCTATGACACATCATATGCCAATCCCGCCTATGCGGCAAAGCAGTTTGGCGAAAAGACAGGACGGTATCTGTGCTGGTTTTACACGAAATGCCGCGATGCCATTATCCCCGCCTATGAGAAGGAGCTCTATGAGGTGACCATCCGGATGGAGCTGTTTCTTCAGGCTGTGACCGTACTTCAGACGGAGGAAGACAAGGAACGATGTCTCAAAGAGACAATTTATTACTTTGTCCATGACTATGATGAAGAGCAGATGGAGACAAATATCCGGCGGATGCTCTGCCCGGAGGAATCCCTCGTATATGAAATCGTGATGAACAGTGATCTTACGGATCCCGCTTATCTGTACCGTTACGGGGACTATATAACAGAGAATGAAAAAAGGATTTCCGGATATCTGTCAAAACTTCCCAAGGAGACATTAGCGGAAATGGCTTCTACTTATACGGAAGGCTTCCGGAAGGGGTTTGAGATCGCAGGGATCGATCTCTCGAAGAAAAAAGCGGTGCAGATCCGCTACCACATCGGATTTGAGCCTATGGTGCGTCAGGCTGTTTATCAGTTTGAAAAAATGGGTTTAAAACCTATTTTTTCCAGAAGGAATGGGGTGTCGTGCACATCGCCGAACCGGCAGTTTCCCTATGACCACCGTTACGACGATGCCCTTTTCTTGAACAAAGCGCTGACACAGCAGCGGTTGAAATCCGCGGAAAAAATCTACGAGAGATACAAGGAAGAGGCTGCCGCATACGCTGGACCAGCCGTTATCGAAGTATTTGGAGAGAAGCTGTTCGTCCCGGAGACAAAGAAAGAGAGCCCGTCTTACAACAAGGAGCAGGAAAAACTGTCCGTGGAATATACAAGGGATTTTTCCCTGATCCAGAACCGGTATATTCCCCAGGACTCTTACAGCTTTACGATCATAGCCTATCCCATTCCGGATATCGGGGAACGTTTTGAAGAAATCTTCCAGGCAGTGGTGGAGGTCAACACTCTGGATATGGAGAAGTACAAAGAGATCCAGCAGGCTCTGATCGACGCACTGGATCAGGGAGAATACGTGAGCGTGACAGGCCGTGGCGGAAACCGGACGGACCTGAAGGTTATGCTCCACCATTTACAGGATCCTCAGAGGCAGACGAACTTTGAAAATTGTCTTGCAGATGTGAATATTCCTGTGGGCGAGGTATTTACTTCCCCCCAGCTGACCGGGACGGAGGGAGTCCTTCATGTGACACAGGTATATCTCAACGAACTCTGTTACAAGAATCTGGAGCTGGTGTTTGAGGACGGCATGATCAGGGAGTTCACCTGTTCCAATTATGAGTCAGAAGAAGAGAACAGGAAATATATAAAGGAAAATGTGCTGCACAACAGGCAGACCCTTCCCATGGGTGAATTTGCTATCGGGACAAATACGACAGCCTTTGTGATGGGAAGGAAATTTGGCATAGAGGCAAAGCTGCCCATCCTTATTGCTGAGAAGACGGGCCCGCACTTTGCGGTAGGAGACACCTGTTATTCCATGAGCGAGGATGTGGTTCTGCACAATCCAGATGGCAAAGAGATTGCAGCCAAGGAAAATGAGTGCTCCGCCCTGCGCCACACGGATATTTCCCAAGCATATTTTAACTGTCATACAGATATTACGATACCATATGACGAGCTGGGGGATATTGTAGTCCATACAAAGACAGGGCAGGCGATACCTCTGATCCGGCAGGGGAGATTTGTCCTTCCCGGCACAGAGAGCCTGAATGCAGTATTAGATGAAATAAGTGAATAAATGGAGGAAAAGTATTATGGGTAAAGTAGGTATACTGATGGGGAGCGATTCGGATCTTCCGGTTATGAAAAAGGCGGCAGATATGCTGGAGAAATTTGGTGTCGAATATGAGATGACGATCATCTCTGCGCACCGGATGCCGGACGTCTTCGTAGAATATGCCACAAGGGCAGAGGAGAGGGGAATTGAGGTGATTATCGCCGGCGCAGGCGGGGCAGCCCATCTTCCGGGAATGTGTGCTGCGCTGTTTGATCTTCCAGTAATTGGAATTCCCATTCATACAAAGAGTCTTGGCGGTGTGGACAGCCTGTATTCCATTGTTCAGATGCCGTCGGGCATCCCGGTTGCCACAGTTGCCATTGACGGGGCGGCCAATGCGGCGATACTGGCAGCGAAGATTCTCTCTGTATCCGATCCGGAACTCCGCAAAAAGCTGAAGGCTTATAAAGCCGAAATGAAAGAGGGTGTTCAGGTGAAAGCAGAAAAGCTTCGCCAGCTCGGTCATGACGCCTATATAGAACAAATGTAATAAAGCCTGGGATCAGATCCCCAAAGTCCGCAATACAACCGGACTTTGGGGACTTTTTATCTGATAGGAAAGACCGTCTTGTGCGGAGCAAGGATCAGCTTTGCTGATTCTTGGAGCGTCGCGATTTTCAGTCGACGCTTTTTTAAATCATAAACATTTTCTTCAGAGAGAGAAGCAGCATATCCACATAGCCGGCCTCTTTCACATCCTGTCTGGCAAGAATGGGCATACTCCCAATCTCCGCTCCGTTATAGGTGTATATGATGGAACCCACCTCGTCTCCGGTTTTAACAGGTGCGGTTATATTTTTGTAACTCACCATTTTCTTTATGTCCGCCGCATTGTATTCGGAAGTAAAGGTATGGGTAAATTTTGTCTTTGGGTAGACTGCAATCTCGGATGGAATCCCGTTTTTAATGCGCAGCGGTTCCCATTTCATATCGGCATAATCATCTTCGTATGTACTGCAGTTGGCAAATCCATAATCTAAAAGTGCCTGTGCCTCGGTAAACCGGACTTTATGATCCGGAGCGGCCATAATGACGGCGATGAGATTCAGGCCGTCCCGTCTGGCCGTGGCGCTGAGACAATATTTTGCCTTACTGGTGGAACCTGTCTTTAATCCGGTTATGCCATCATAGAAACGCACCAGCTTATTTGTATTTGTCAGGCCGAATTCGGTCTCGCCTTTTTTGGTTTTGTGGGTGATGGAATCCATCCAGACAGTGGAATAATCAGATATCTGCGGGTGCTCCATGATCAGCTCCCTTGACATCAGGGCGACGTCATAGGCACTGGAGAAGTGCCCGGATTTGATATCATCGTCCAGACCACTGCAGTTTTTAAACTGGGTATGCTTCATACCAAGCTCTTTGGCTTTCTGGTTCATCATCTTTACGAAATTCTGTTCCGAACCGGCAATTTTCTCTGCCATGGCCACGGCCGCGTCATTGGCGCTGGCGATACTGATGCATTTGATCATGGTATTGACTGTCTGTGTTTCCTGCGGCTCAAGAAATACCTGGGAACCGCCCATGCTGGCGGCATATTCACTGACTGTTACGGAATCCTCCAGAGAAATTTTTCCCTGTTCGATCGCATCAAAGATCAATGTCAGAGTCATGATCTTAGTGATACTGGCGGGAACCAGTTCGGTATCTTTATTCTTCTCAAAAATGATTTCCCCTGTATTACCCTCTATAAGGACAGCAGCTTTCGCTGAAATATTGACAGCAGAACCGGAAGCGCCGGTATCCGTTGTTTCGGCACGCGATCCGGTGGCGGCAGCGAGTGGAATCATCATGAAAAGAAGGGCGGTAAGCCATATTAGTTTTTTCATTGGGACCTCCTGCTTTGACTATATATCATACATATGAAGATCATATGGCAAATATGCCAGGCAATTATGCCAGGCAGTTTTTTGCAGAATGGTGATAATATTTTGCTTGACGACAGGACGAAGAACGATTTATACTGAATATAACTGAGCTATTGACAGAAGAAATGACAGGAACAGCAGGAGAGTGATGAATATGAATAAGAGAATAAGGAGAATCTGTGTAATCATTCTGATTTTGTCCCTCTTTTTAGGCAGTACGATAGGACTTTACCGTCCCTCGAATGAACCATCGGAGGCGGCCACCGTAAAGAAAACCGGGAGGATTGGATATACAGTTAAGAAGGGCAAAACAAAAAATATAAAATACATTGTTAAAAATAGTTCGCTGAAGAAGAAAAAGAAAAAAAAGAGCGCCGGCCTTACGTGGAAGTCGGATTCACCGAAGACAGTAAAGGTAATAAAAAACGAAAAGATCCGTGGCATGAAGGCAGGAAAAACTTATATCCGTGGGTATAATAAAAAGAATAAAAATGTCATATCCATATATGTCACCGTTCAGCCGCCCTCCAAACCAAAGCTGATACGGACTACGTCTTACGGCAGGGTGAAGGGAAAGAAGAACAGCGCCGGAACAGCCATGATCTGGTATGGCATTCCTTATGGTGCCGATACCAGCGGCGAAAACCGTTGGAGGGCTCCCCGGCCTGTGGAGGCATGGAGCGGTGTGAAAAAAGCGCGGTCAAAGAGAAAGGGAGCTGTAAAGGCATCCGGTGATTCCTATACGGGGACGGAGGATTGTCTTTATGTGAATATTTACCGCCCCTACTCAAAGAAAAAAGAACTTCCGGTACTGGTTTATCTTCACGGAGGCAGTAACAATTCCGGAACGGCAAACACCGATTTCTCAAAGCTGGCAGTGAAGACGGACAGTGTAATCGTGACAGTATCCTTCCGTCTTGGAGCCTTTGGCTTTTTGAGCCACCCCGCCCTTCAGAACGGCACGCCGGAGGAAAACAGCGGTAATTTTTCACTGCTGGACATCAGACAGGCTCTGTGCTGGGTCAGGGATGAGATCGGCAGTTTTGGCGGCGATGCCGGGAATGTGACGCTTTCCGGCTTTTCTGCAGGCGCCAGGGATACTCTTATGTGTATGATCTCACCAGTGATGCAGGGATTGTTTCACAAGGCGGTGATTTTGAGCGGCGGTATGACCGTCAGCACCCCGAAGGAGGGAAAGCTCTCCGCTGAGAAAAAGCTGGCGGCTGTCCTTGTGGAACGGGGACTGTATGCCAAAAAGTCAGAGGCGCTGCGGTATATACAGTCAGCTCCGCTGGAAAGGGTTCGGGAACTGTTCTACAGTCTCACGACGAAAGAGATTGCCCAGATGTATAAGACATTTAATCTGAGGATGGATAATTTCCCCCAGGGATTTACCGATGGCGTTGTCCTGCCGGGTGAGGGGTTCTCGGCTATCTCTTCCGGGGCATATAACCGGGTTCCGGTTGTACTGGGCAGTGACGCCACGGAATTTTCTTCCTTTGCCTGGAAGGATGATTCATTTTTTTCCTATGATACTATATTCGATACTATGATATTTGACACCATGAACCTCCTCGGCAAGGGGATTAAATACGGCAGCCAGCTGCAGTCGGCATATAATGTGGAAAAGACAGCGGAATTGTTATCCCGCGATGCCGGCCACGAGGCGATTTATGCATTCCGTTTCTGCTGGGGAACAAATGCCAGTGTGACAGATTCTTTTTATAGCCAGTATATCGGGGCCTATCATGGCGCCAGCAGGGACTTTTTAAGAGGAGTATATACAAATAATAAAGAATATTCGCCCGATGTTATTTCCCTGGAAAACAAAAAGGGAAGACAGGCACTGACCACGCAGATGCGCCGGTATATCAAAAACTTCCTGTGGGAGGGCAATCCCAATGACGCCTCCCTCACCAGATGGAATGTTTGGAGCAACCGGGAGAGCAGCAAAAAGATTATGAACTTTAATGCGGGAAAGCGGAAGGTTACATCAAAGATGTCGGCGGAGAAATACGATCAGAATTTGATTCTGTATGCCATGTCTAAAAATCTCACGACGCAGGAATTTGGTTTTCTCACGAATACAGTATTAGAGGGACGTTACTTTATGCCTTCTTCATTTCTCGCAATGTATAAATAACCGGCGGAAGGCCGGACACGGAACAGGGGGAGCTAATGGAATACCTGATATTCACCGGTGTGGTGCTGGCTGTACTGTTACTGTTATATGGGTATGGATTGAATTATGCATTGAAGACGGAATATTACACCGTAACCTCTCCAGGTCTCAGGAAGGACATAAGGATTGTACTCCTGACAGATCTTCATGCATGTGAATACGGACCGGGCAACAGCCGGCTTCTGGATAAAATAAATGATCTGTCCCCTAAATTTATCTGTATTGCCGGGGATATGACCGTAAAGGGCGGGAAAAATACAGAAACCGTACTGACCTTTCTCCGCCGGCTGGTACAACGGTATCCCGTTTATTACGCACCGGGGAATCATGAGATCCGTATGACGGACCATAATGAGTACCGGCGCAGGCTGCAGGAGATGGGGATACACTATCTGGAAAACAAGATCATGCCATTGGAAAATAATATCTGCATTGCCGGACTGGATATGCCGGAATACTGGTATCATAAGTTCTGGCAGAAGAGAGTATGTTCTCCGGAATACATAGAGGAACTGCTGGGCCGCCGGCGGAAAGGGGCATATACAATACTACTGGCACACAATCCGGAATATTTCCCCTGTTATGCAGAGTGGGGAGCTGACCTGACCTTAAGCGGGCATGTCCACGGCGGCATGGCAAGACTGCCGTTTGTGGGCGGTGTTATCTCTCCTTCCCTCCGGCTCTTTCCCAAATACGATGCCGGACAGTATGAATATCGGGGAAGGTATATGATCCTCAGCCGCGGGCTCGGACTTCATGATATTAAATTCCGTTTCTTTAATGTTCCCGAGATCAGCTGCATAAAATTGCAGAAAACGGAAGATTAAAACAAAAATGCCACAAATATCATTTAAGATTGGTAAAGTCTGGCTGGAGACGCAGGATTACCATCCGGTACAATAATAAACAGAGGAGGCAGGCGCTGCCTGGTTAATGAAATGATTTTTTCTACTTATGAATTTGTTTTACTGTTTTTTCCCATTACATTTTTTGGATACTTTGTACTTCATCATTACAAGCTTCATTCCTGTGCCAAACTGTGGCTTGTTCTGGCATCCTTCTATTTTTACGCCCAGGGAAGTCCGGATTTCTTTCCCTTCTTTCTCGGCAGCGTGGTGGGGAATTATGTAATCGGAAATATGCTGAGCAAGCTGCAGGGGAGCCGATACCGTTTTGAGAGAGGGCTTGTCCTCACGCTGGGGGTGCTGGCAAACTGCGGGCTGCTGGGATATTACAAATATACTGATTTTTTTCTTATGAATATAAACCGGCTGACAGGCTCCCGCCTGCAGCTGCTGCACATTATACTGCCCATCGGCATCTCCTTTTTCACCTTTCAGCTGATCGCCTTTCTTGTGGATTCCTTCCGGGGGGAGACGAAAAATTATGACGTGCTGGACTATCTTTTATTTATCACCTTTTTCCCGCAGCTGATCGTGGGCCCCATCATCCATCATGCGGAAATCGTTCCTCAGTTCGCCAATCCGAAAAACCATCATCTGATCTACCAGAATGTGGCGAGGGGGCTATTTATTTTCTCCATTGGATGTGCCAAAAAGATGCTGGTGGCGGATCCACTGACGACAGACGCCCAGTCCTTTTTTAACAATATCACCACAGATCTGCCCATGCTGCAGTCATGGTTTCACTCCATCGAGTACACGGTGTCGTATTATTTTGACCTCTCGGGATATGCCGATATGGCCATCGGCCTGGGCTGCCTCTTTAATATTTCGATTCCGCAGAATTTTAATTCTCCCTATAAGGCAAAGGATTTTCAGGAGTATTGGCAGCGCTGGCACATGACCCTGTCACGTTTCCTCGGCTCTTATATTTTCCGAAATGTATACAAAAAAGGGACGAAATACCGTAATTATTATGTCGCTACCATGGCTACCTTCCTTGTGTCCGGCTTCTGGCACGGGGCAGGCTGGACCTTTGTGGCCTGGGGACTGATCAACGGCGCTCTGGTGTGTATCGCATCCTGGCGCAAAAAGAGGGGGAAGGATACGCCGGCATGGCTTGGGATTCCGCTGACCTTCTTATTTGCCGTACTGACAAGGATTTTGTTTGTTTCCTTAAATTTCAGGCAGTCCTGGCAGGTATTTAAGGGACTGTTCCATGTCAATAGTCTGAATATGCCTGATTTTACAGCATTTCTAACGGATAACTGGTACAATATTGCGCTGACTTTTATCGGGCTTGGGATCTGCTGGTTCCTTCCTACCACAAAGACGATTATGGACAAGTACTTTAAGACAGACTGGAAATATCTGCTGTATGCCGCCGTGCTGCTTGCTGTCTGCATTTGCAATATGGACAAGGTCGTACAATTTTTGTACTTTCAGTTTTGATTACCGAATCAAAAAATCAGAAGGAGATAGAGCTTATGATGAACTCAAAGAAGTGGGCGGCCGCCTTTGTGGGCCTGATTGTACTTGTTCTCGCTGGTATCATGTTGCTGAATTATGTTGTGGATCCCTATAAATATTTCAGCAGCCAGAGCGGCGATTACTACGAGGCAGACGAGAACGACTATCTGCGGGAGCAGAAGGCGGAGCACATTAAAAAATTCAATGGCAATTATGATGCCTATCTGGTCTGCGGCTCAAAGGGCGGTGCGCTTCGGACCGAGAAGCTGAAGGAACTGGATGGCTATGATTATTATAACTGCTGGGTGCTCTCCGGCAATCTTGTAGATTATCTTGCCTATGTACAATATATACTGGAAAATACAGAGGCGAAGAAGATCCTTCTTCAGCTCTCTACTTCCGAGCTGCACGAATTCAGCCGGGAAGATCACGGCGATATCTATGAGGTGCCCGCTGTAGTGAGCGGCGAATCCAAAGTGGCAGAATATATGAAATTCCTTATGATGAATCCATCTGTGGCGTGGGAGAAGCTCACGGGGGAAAAGACGGAGAAATATCCCTGTCTCCCCACCGGAGAGCGGAACCTGACGAAATATTACCAGTACTACAATAGTACTGCCAGTGCAGATAACTTTAATTATGGCAGTTATATTCTCTGGAATTCGGCGAAGTACTTCAAATATATGGATCAGGATGTACCTGAGAAGCCCCGCACAATGGAACAGATTGTCTTTACACTGCGCGAGATAGACCGGCTATGTAAGAAGAAGGGAGTGGAGCTGCAGGTAATCTATGCCCCCCTGTTTGCCGCCCAGATGATGCGTTATGAAGGGGAGACCTTTTACGACCTGCTGGAAGAATCCGTGATGATCTTTGACGAGGTGTGGTGTTTCAATAATTTTAACGGGCTTACCATGTGTCCCTATAATTTCTATAATATTTCCCATTATTTTTATGAGATGGGAGATCTGATGGTGGATACGATGAAGGGGAAAGATACGGGGTATAATGATTTTGGTGTTCTTTTGAAAAGAGAGAATGTGGGAACAGAGATTGCGAAGAGAAAACAAAAGCTGGCGGAGCTAAAAGCATTTTATCTCAAAAACCATACACTGCCCTATGAGGGGTTTGCTTCTGCCTACAATCTCAAGAAGATTTACGGATAATTTTTTCTTGCTATTTGCTATGAAAATATGTACAATAGAGTGTATGTTTTTAATACGCTCTATTTTTTTGGAGGTGACGGCTTGGAACTTACTGTGAAGCTGGAAGTATTTGACGGACCCCTGGATCTGCTGCTGCATCTGATCGAGAAAAACAAGGTGGATATTTTTGATATTCCCATTGTTCTGATTACAGAACAGTATCTGGACTATGTCGGTCAGATGGATACGAAGGATATGGATCTGATGAGCGAGTTCCTTGTGATGGCTGCCACCCTGATCCGGATCAAATCGAAAATGCTGCTTCCCAGGGAAGAAAAAGAGGAAGAGGAGGAAGAGGATCCGAGACAGGAGCTGGTAGAGCGGCTCCTGGAATATAAGATGTATAAATATGCTTCCTTTGAACTGAAGGACAGGCAGTATGATGCGGCGAAGGTGTTCTTTAAGGAACCCTCCATACCGGATGAGGTAAAAGACTATAAAGAGGATATTGATTATGACGAACTGCTTTCGGACGTCACCCTGTCTAAGCTGCAGGAAATATTTGATTCCGTTATGCAGAAGCAGGTGGATAAAATTGATCCCATCCGCAGTAAGTTTGGTGAGATAGAGAAGGAAGAGATCAATATCGAGGATCAGATGATCTTTGTGGAAGAATATGCCATGCTGCACGGAACCTTTTATTTCCGGAAACTCCTGGAACGGGGCTCCGGCAAAAGCTATGTCATTGTAACTTTTCTCAGCGTGCTTGAGATGATGAAAACAGGCAGGCTCCGCATCGTTCAGGAAAAGCTGTTTGGCGATATGCTGATTACATATCAGAAAAGGCAGGCGGAGACAGCTTAAATAAAGCAGGAAAATCAGGAGGTTATTATGAATATAAAGAAACTGGAAGCGGTGGTGGAGGCAATTCTATTTACCATGGGTGAAACTGTGGAACTGGAGCGGCTGGCAGCGGCGGTAGGACACGATGAGGACACGGTGAGAAAAATTATCCGCAGCATGATCACCAGGTATGAGGAGGAGGACAGGGGCATCCATCTGATCGAACTGGATGGTTCTTTTCAGCTCTGTACGAAACCAGAGATGTATGAATATCTGATTAAAGTGGCACATATACCGAAGAAGCATGTACTTACGGATGTCCTTCTGGAAACCCTTTCCATTATTGCCTATAAGCAGCCAATCACCAGACTGGAGATTGAAAAGATCCGCGGGGTATCTTGTGACCATGCAGTCAATAAGCTGGTGGAGTATGGCCTGATCTGTGAAGCCGGCCGTCTGGACGCGCCGGGACGGCCCATTCTGTTTGCCACGACGGAGGAATTTTTGAGATATTTCGGCATCGAATCCCTGGAGGATCTGCCGATACTGAATCAGGAGACCATCGAGGATTTCAAGGAAGAGGCGGAGCGGGAAGTGATGAATGAATGGCAGAGAGGCGGGATGGAAGAATTGACAGACAGCGCAGATAGTAGTAATATATAAAGGAGGGCTAGTTCAGTTCAACGATGCCGTTGGACTATTCTGCCAGAGTGTGAATTGTACGGGAATGTATTGAGGGGGGACAGGTTTATGAAGAGAAAGCCCAGGAGGCTGAGCATTGGCATTAAGATCATAGTTCCTGTGGGGTTGCTGATCATACTTGTATGTATGGTAATTGGGCTTAATTCCTATCAGAGAATGAAAGACGGTTTTGTCCAGCAGGGAGTGGACAGTGCCGACGTGGCTGCTGGCATTGCCCTGAATGACATAAACGGGGATTTGATTGCCGATCTGAACGAAAAGGGAAAAGAATCGGAGCACTATGATGAGCTGATCACACAGCTGAGAGGGATCCGGGATACATGCGGGATCGCTTTTCTCTATATTCTGTATACGGATAAAAGTAAGGTGTACTACAGTCTGGATACGGATGACACTTCCAATCAGTATCAGCCGGGAGATGAATTTTCTGTTTCTTATGAAGAGCTTGCCGATGTATTCAGCGGCACGGATTATGTCCAGGATTATATTGATTCCACGGCGGATGGGGAATTGATTACGGTATATAAGCCCATTAAGGACGGCAGTGGAAAGATAACCGGTGTGCTGGGATGCGATTACGATGCCGGCAGAGTGGTTTCCCGGCTTGAGGTTTCCCGCAGCCGCGTGTTCCAGCTCTGTGCCATCTGTCTTGCCATTGCCCTGATCCTGCTTATTTTGATCACAAGGGGAATTATGAAAAATATGCGCCGGGTTGACAGCAAATTGTATGATCTGGTAAATCATGGCGGTGACCTGACACAGAAACTGGATATCCGGTCCGGTGATGAGATGGAGCTGATCGCCGGCAGCGTGAATACACTGTTAGATTATATCTGCCAGATCATGAAAAATATCAACCGAAATTCAGAGAATCTCAATCATTCATCCAAAGAGGTACTGGACAGCCTTATGGGGGCACAGGACAACATCGCAGATGTCTCGGCTACTATGCAGGAGATGAGTGCGGCCATGGAGGAGACAGATTCTTCACTGACTCATGTGACAGAATCCATATCCGGGATTTATCAGCTTATTGGTGAAATTGCAGATTCAGCCGGTGAGGGGACCCGGATGTCCCAGGATATTCTGGGGAACGCCGCACAGATCAAAGAAGATGCGGTGGCACAACAGAGTGAGGCAAAGGTACAGGTGCAGGAAATCGTAGATGCCATAAACCAGAAGATAGAGAAGTCAGATTCTGTGAAGAAGATTGATGAGCTGACACAGGAGATACTGAATATCACCAGCCAGACAAATCTGCTCTCCCTGAATGCCAGTATTGAAGCGGCAAGAGCAGGAGAGGCAGGTAAGGGCTTTGCTGTAGTGGCCAGTGAGATCAGTGAGCTGGCAAATCATTCCGCCGAGGCAACGATGCAGATCCAGGCTGTCAGCCGGGAGGTGATCGGCGCAGTAAATGAACTTGCCATGGAATCACAGAAAATGGTCCGGTTTATAGACGAGGTGGCGATGCAGGGGTATGAAAAGCTGCTGCGTACAAGCGGGAGTTATCAGGATGATGTGTCCACCATTAACCGGAAAATGCAGGATTTTGCCAGAGAGAGCCAGCAGCTGCGGGAGAATATTGATTTTGTGCAGCAGACAATACAGGCTATCAGTCTTGCCGTGGGAGAGAGTGCCACCGGCATTATGGATACAACGCAGCTGGCTGTGCAGTTGACGGACAGTATGACGGAAATTGGAGATCAGGCGGGCAGCAACCGGGAGATTTCCGAAGAGCTCAATCAGGAAGTTCATAAATTTAAACTGGAGTGAATGCTATGAGTTATAATCCATTGTTGAAAAATCAGAATGGGGACGATGACCACATGGATCCTCTATGCAAACGGCAACTGTTGTTTGTATAGCGAAACGGCGGGTTCAAATTCATGCCGTTAAGCGAAGATTACAGTTTTTTACTGGCCGGCTGCAGAATGATATTCTAAATTCCTGCTTGCAATTTTGCACCCTTTGTTATATAATAACGAAGGACAAAGACGTCAAAGATACACAGGAGGTGTATTTTTTGGCGTCTTTTTATTTTTGCACAGGTAAAGGAGGATTTTCCATGAGCGGATATGTAGAAGAGTGTAAGAGAAAACCGGTGGGGCTGTATCACCCGGATTTTGAACATGATAACTGTGGAATCGGCGCCATCGTCAATATAAAGGGAAGAAAAACCCATGATACCGTGAAAAATGCGCTGGAGATCGTGGCAAATCTTGAACACCGCGCCGGTAAGGACGGCGAGGGAAAGACGGGAGACGGCGTCGGGATCCTGCTGCAGATTTCCCATAAATTCTTCAGCAGGGTAACGAAGGAAATGGGAATCAATATTGGGGAAGAGAGAGAATACGGTGTCGGTATGTTCTTCTTTCCCCAGGATGAGTTTAAACGGAATCAGGCAAAGAAAATGTTTGAGACCATTATAGAGAAAGAGGGCATGGAATTTCTTGGCTGGCGGCAGGTTCCCATCGCGCCGGATATTCTTGGCAGGCGCGCCGTAGACTGTATGCCGTATATTATGCAGGGCTTTGTGAAAAAACCGAAAGAGACCGAGAAAGGACTTGATTTTGACCGCAAGCTCTATATCGCGCGCCGCGTATTTGAGCAGTCCAATGAAAACACCTATGTAGTTTCCCTGTCCTCCCGCACGATCGTCTACAAGGGGATGTTTTTAGTGTCCCAGCTGAGACTGTTCTTTGATGATCTGCAGGATACAGGCTACGAATCGGCGATCGCCATCGTACATTCCCGTTTTTCCACAAATACCCAGCCCAGCTGGCAGCGCGCCCATCCCAACCGTTTTATTGTTCATAACGGCGAGATCAATACGATCCTGGGAAATGCGGATAAGATGCTTGCCAGAGAAGAGACAATGGAATCTGAGCAGTTAAAATCAGAGCTGCACAAGGTACTGCCTGTCATCAATTCCGAAGGGTCGGATTCTGCCATGCTGGACAATACACTGGAATTCCTTGTGATGAGCGGGATGGATCTTCCTCTTGCCGTGATGATCACGATTCCGGAGCCATGGGAAAATAACCGCTATATCAGTGATACAAAAAAAGATTTCTACCAGTATTATGCGACGATGATGGAGCCGTGGGACGGTCCGGCTTCCATATTGTTCTCGGACGGCGACCTGGTGGGCGCTGTGCTGGACCGCAACGGTCTGCGTCCGTCCCGGTATTATATTACCGATGACGACCAGCTGATCCTCTCTTCCGAGGTGGGCGTGATGCCGATCAGCGAGGAGCATGTGGTGAAAAAGGACCGCCTGCGTCCTGGCAAGATGCTGCTTGTGGACACGGTAAAGGGAGAACTGGTGGATGATGATGTGCTGAAAGAAAAATATGCCTCGGCGCAGCCGTACGGGGAGTGGCTGGACAGCCATCTTGTCAATCTGAAGGAAATCCATATCCCGAACCAGAAGATCCAGCACTATGAAGTGGAGGAGAGAAGGAGGCTGCAGAAAGCATTTGGCTATACGTATGAGGAAGTGAAAAACTCGATACTTCCGATGGCAAAAAACGGCGGGGAGCCAATTGCGGCAATGGGGCATGACAGCCCGCTTCCTGTCCTCAGCCGCCAGCCACAGCCGCTGTTTAACTATTTCCGCCAGCGTTTCGCCCAGGTGACGAACCCGCCGATCGACGCCATCCGTGAAGAGGTTGTCACCTCTACCACCATGTATATCGGGGAAGACGGAAATCTTCTCCAGGAACAGCCGGAAAACTGCCGGGTACTGCAGATCCACAATCCCATTCTGACAGATACCGATATCCTGAAAATCAAAAATATGGATGTGCCGGGGTTCCGGACGGCTGTGGTCCCCATTACCTACTATAAAAACACATCGCTGGAAAAGGCCATCGACCGTCTGTATCTGGAGGCAGACCGTGCCTACCGGGATGGCGTCAACATACTGATCCTGAGTGACCGGGGTGTGGACGAAAACCATGTGGCGATCCCGTCCCTGCTGGCGGTGTCCGCCATGCAGCAGCATCTGGTACGCACAAAGAAACGGACCAGTATGGCGATGATCCTGGAAAGTGCCGAGCCAAGGGAGGTACACCATTTTGCCACCCTGCTGGGATATGGCGCCAGCGCAGTCAACCCCTATCTTGCCCTGGATACCATTAAGCGCCTGATCGACAGCGATATGCTGGATAAGGATTACTATGCGGCAGTCAGTGATTACAATGACGCAGTGCTTCACGGGATTGTGAAGATTGCTTCCAAGATGGGGATCTCCACCATCCAGTCCTATCAGGGCTCGAAAATATTTGAAGCCATCGGCATCTCCCGTGAAGTGACGGAGAAATATTTTACCGATACCGTTTCCCGCATCGGCGGTATTACCTTAAAGGATATTGAAGAACAGGTGGAAGCGCTGCATTCCAAAGCGTTCGATCCGCTGGAGCTGGGCGTAGACACAACGCTCGACAGTGTCGGGATCCACAAATCCAGGAGCGGCAGGGAAGAGCACCTGTACAATCCGAAGACCATCCATCTTCTGCAGCAGGCAGCCCAGAGGGGGGATTATAAGCTCTTTCAGGAATATTCAAAAGAGATTGATCGGGAGGACAGCTTTATGAACCTCCGCAGCCTTCTTGGTTTCCGGTTCCCGAAGAAGGGGATTCCGCTGTCCCAGGTGGAGAGTGTGGACAGTATCGTGAAGCGGTTTAAAACAGGCGCCATGTCGTATGGTTCCATCTCCCAGGAGGCACATGAGACGCTTGCCATCGCCATGAACCGCCTGCACGGTAAATCCAACAGCGGGGAGGGCGGTGAGAGTCTGGAACGGCTTGCCTCAGTCAAGGATGAGGTAAACCGCTGCTCGGCGATCAAGCAGGTGGCCTCGGGGCGATTCGGCGTCACCTCCCACTACCTGGTCAGCGCCAAGGAGATCCAGATTAAGATGGCACAGGGCGCAAAGCCGGGGGAGGGCGGTCATCTGCCGGGCGGCAAGGTATATCCGTGGATCGCGAAGACAAGGCTGTCAACACCAGGCGTATCCCTGATCTCCCCGCCGCCTCATCATGATATCTATTCCATCGAGGATCTGGCGCAGCTGATCTATGATCTGAAAAATGCCAATACAAACGCCCGGATTTCCGTAAAACTGGTATCCGAGTCCGGTGTCGGGACAGTGGCTGCCGGGGTGGCGAAGGCGGGAGCCGGGGTGATCCTGATCTCCGGCTACGACGGGGGGACCGGGGCGGCGCCGTCCAGTTCGATCCACAACGCCGGGCTTCCCTGGGAACTCGGACTTGCCGAGACGCATCAGACGCTGATGATGAATGGCCTGCGCTCCAAGGTGGTCATCGAGGCAGATGGAAAGCTGATGACCGGGCGGGATGTCATGGTGGCAGCACTGCTTGGGGCAGAGGAATTTGGCTTTGCCACAGCGCCTCTGGTGACGATGGGCTGCGTCATGATGCGTGTCTGCAACCTGGATACCTGCCCGGTAGGCGTGGCGACACAGAATCCGGAGCTTCGGAAACGGTTCCGGGGAAAACCGGAATATGTGGAGAATTTTATGCGTTTTATCGCCGAAGAAGTCCGTGAGCTGATGGCAAAGCTCGGAGTGAAGAAGCTGGATGAGCTGATCGGCCGTTCGGATCTTTTGAAAGTAAGGGATGATGTGGCAGAGGATGAGCGGATGAGCAGGATCGACCTGTCACCGGTGATAGAAAATCCTTTTATCCACGATAAAAAGAGGATATTCCGTGAAAAGGATGCCTATCACTTTAAGCTAAACAAGACGATCGATGAGAAGGTATTTCTAAAGAAATTTGCCACTGCCCTCGAGACGGGGGAGAAGGCGAAGATCAGCGCCAGAGTCACAAATATTGACCGGGCCCTCGGTACGATCCTGGGGGCAGAGATCACGAGAAGGCTTGGTGATGATGTGGAACCGGATACCTTTACGGCAGAGTGCAGCGGCAGCGGCGGTCAGAGCTTCGGCGCCTTTATCCCGAAAGGGCTCACCCTGAAGTTAAAGGGAGACAGCAATGACTATTTTGGCAAGGGGCTGTCCGGTGGAAAGCTGATCGTCTGTCCGCCGGAGAATGTGCAATACAGGGCGGAAGACAATATTATCATCGGTAATGTGGCATTGTACGGCGCCACCAGCGGCGAGGCATATATCAACGGCGTGGCAGGAGAGCGTTTCTGTGTGCGCAATTCAGGCGCCTGTGCCGTTGTGGAGGGTGTCGGGGACCACGGCTGTGAATATATGACGGGAGGCTGTGTGGTGATCCTTGGTTCTACCGGAAAAAACTTTGCCGCCGGTATGAGCGGCGGGATCGCCTATGTGCTGGATGAGAAAAGCGATCTGTACCTGAAATTAAATAAGGGACTGGTTTCCTCCAATTCCATTTCAGATAAATATGACGTTATGCAGTTAAAAGAGATGATCACTGCCCATGTGGAAGCAACCGGCTCGGAGCGGGGCAGGGAGATCCTTGAGAACTTTAGTGAATACCTTCCGAAGTTTAAGAAGATCATACCACATGATTATCAGGCAATGCTGCAGCAGATCGCCCTTGCTGAAGAAAAGGGCATGAGCAATGAACAGGCGCAGATCGAGGCATTCTATCAGCTTCAGAATAGAAAGAGAGGATGAAGAACGATGGGGAAACCTACTGGTTTTATCGAATATGCGAGACAGGGAAATGAAGAGACCGGGGTAAAGGAAAGGATCCGGAATTTTAACGAATTTCATGTACCCATGAGTGAAGAGGAGCGGCGGACACAGGCGGCGCGGTGTATGGACTGTGGTGTCCCGTTCTGCCAGTCCGGCATGATGATCGGCGGTATGGCGAGCGGCTGTCCGCTGAATAATCTCTGTCCCGAATGGAACGAATTATTATACACAGGAAATTATGAACATGCCCTGGGACGGCTGCTGAAGACAAACAACTTCCCTGAATTTACGTCCCGGGTCTGTCCGGCGCCGTGTGAGTCCGCGTGTACCTGCGGGCTCAACGATGCGCCTGTCACCATTAAAGAAAATGAACATGCCATTATCGAATATGGTTATGAACATGGACTTATGGATCCAAAACCACCAAAGGTGCGTACCGGAAAGACAGTGGCAGTGATCGGATCCGGCCCTGCCGGACTGGCGGCAGCTGACCAGTTAAATAAGCGCGGGCACAGCGTCACCGTATTCGAGAGGGAAGACCATCCGGGAGGGCTGCTGATGTATGGAATCCCCAATATGAAACTTGACAAATCTGTGATTGAACGTAAAATTAAAGTAATGGAGGCAGAGGGGGTCATCTTCCGGGTAAATGTCAATGTCGGAGTTGACGTTACGGCAGAAGAACTGCGGCAGAACTTTGACCGTGTTGTGCTTGCCTGCGGCGCATCCCGTCCAAGAGACATCAAGGCAGCCGGCAGGGAGGCAGAGGGAATCCATTTTGCAGTCGACTACCTGAAACGGGTGACGAAGCACCTCCGTGATCCAGAGTATACCGACTATATCAGTGCAGAGGGCAAAAATGTCCTGGTGATCGGCGGCGGTGATACAGGTAATGACTGTGTGGGTTCCTCCATCCGCCAGGGCGCAAAAAGCGTGGTACAGATGGAAATGATGCCGAGACCTCCCGTAGAGCGCCCGGAGACAAATCCGTGGCCGGAGTGGCCGAAGGTTCTCAAGACCGATTATGGCCAGCAGGAAGCCATCGCTGTATTTGGCAGTGATCCCCGTGTCTATGAGACTACGGTGAAGGAATTTATCCCGGATGAAAAAGGGAAGTTAAAGCAGGTGAAGTGTGTCAGGCTGGCGTGGACGAAGGATGAAAAGACAGGCCGCATGAATATGAGTGAGATTCCGGGAAGCGAGTACGTCATGGATGTGGATCTGGTATTTATCGCGGCAGGATTTCTTGGTACAGAGGACTATGTGGCAAAGGACTTTGAAGTGAAGTTGACGGAACGGATGAATGTGGCGACAAAGGCGGGAGAGTACCGGACGAACCAGAAAGACGTCTTTACGGCCGGAGATATGCACCGGGGACAGTCTTTGGTGGTCTGGGCCATCCGCGAGGGCAGGGAGGCGGCAAGGGCAGTGGATCAGGACCTGATGGGGTATACGAACCTGAATTAAAGGAACGTTACTGTTCACCCCCTGTTCGGGATACTTTTACGAATGATCGGGCAGGGAGTGAACAGTAAAAGGAATGGAGGAAAAATTATGTCACATTATACGAGAGAGGATATTCTTCAACGGATTGAGGAGGAGGATGTGGAGTTTATCCGTCTCCAGTTTACGGATACCTTTGGCAATCTGAAAAATATGGCAGTTACGGCAAAACAGATCGATGTCGTACTGGATGGACAGTGTATGTTTGACGGGGCGGCGGTTCACGGTTTTGACACAACCCATGTCGATGAACTGGTATTGATACCGGATCTGGATACCTTTACGATTTTTCCGTGGCGGCCCCAGAGGGGGAGAGTGGCACGGTTTATCTGCGACGTCCGCTATCCGGACGGGACTCCCTTTGTGGCGGATTCCCGGCATATCCTGAAGGAAGTCATCAGGGAGGCAGAAAAGGAAGGATACACCTTTAATGTAGGACCGGAATCGGAATTCTTTTTATTTGACACGGCAGAAGATGGATCGCCTACTACCACAACAACGGAAAAAGGAGATTTTTTTGATATCGGTCCTGTGGACGCCGGGGAAAATGCGAGAAGGGATATCGTGCTGTCGCTGTCAGAGATGGGATTTGAGATGGAGTCTTCCTATCATTCCAATGAGGCGGCCCAGCATCAGATAGACTTTAAGTTCAGCGACGGCATCCATACGGCAGACAATATTATGACCTACAAGCTGGCGGTCCGCACTGTCGCAAGAAGGCACGGGCTTCATGCTACCTTTATGCCAAAGCCCAATTATGGGAAAAAGGGTTCCGGTATGTTTTTGAACCTGTTTCTATGTAAGGATGGGAAGAATATATTTAGTGACCCGGAGGAATACTATGGCCTGAGCAGGACGGCATATCATTTTATGGCGGGTATCATGCATCACATCAAGGGACTGACATTGATCAATAATCCCATCATCAATTCCTACAAACGGCTGGTCCCGGGCTATAATGCACCGGTGAATATCAGCTGGTCAAGAAAAAACCGCACGCCGCTGATGCGTATCACAAGCACGGGGAAAATGGGGCCCCGCATCGTTCTCCGCAGTCCGGACGGCGCAAGCAATCCGTATCTTGTCCTTGCCGGCTGTCTTTCCGCGGGACTGGAAGGGATACGAAATGAGATGGAGCCGCCGGTAAGTCTGGATGAGGCGTCGGCAGATACTAAGTTTGATATCCTTCCGCGCACACTGATGGAGGCGGTTCAGGAATTTGAAAAAGATACTTTTCTCCAACATGTCTTTGGGGAACAGCTGTCGCAGATTATGATCGCGAAAAAACGGGAAGAGTGGAACCGGTTCTGTGAACAGGTTACTGCCTGGGAAGTCGAAAAATATCTGGATCGGATCTAGTTAGGGAGGGATCAGCTATTCTATGCCTGATCGTGGCATTTTCAAAATTGGATGATGCAAAAAAAATAAAAAATGTTTTGAACCGGAATGGATATAATGATATACTAGCATGTAACAGCGCATCCCAGGTGATCACTGCCGCCAATGAGAATGACGGCGGTATTGTGCTGTGCGGATACCGGCTGCCGGATATGCATTACAGTGAATTGTATGGTTATCTCCCCAGGGAGTACCAGATGCTTCTGGTGGCATCGCCTGTCCGGCTGCAGGAGTGTACGTCCGGGGATATTTTGTGCCTTTCCATGCCGTTTCACATACACGAACTCGTCAATACGATAGAGACGATGATGCTGGATCTGAACCGCCGGCAGCGCAGGACAAGACCGTTACAGAAGAAACGTAACGAAAAAGAGCAGCGGATCATAGAGGATGCCAAACAGCTTCTTATGGAGAGGAACCATCTCTCAGAAAAGGAAGCTCACAAATACATACAAAAGCTTAGCATGGACAGTGGTAACAGTCTGGTGGAAACCGCTGAAATGATACTGGTTTCAGAGTAAAACGAATGGAGGATTACATGAAAGCATACCTGATACTGGAAGATGGAACGGTTTTTACTGGTAAAAGTATGGGAAGTACAAGAGAGATCATCAGCGAGATCGTATTCAATACTTCCATGACCGGATATCTGGAAGTTCTTACCGATCCCAGTTATGCGGGACAGGCAGTGGTGATGACATATCCGCTGATCGGCAATTACGGGATCTGCCGTAAGGATATGGAGGCGAAGGGATCCCACACCGATGGATTTATCGTCCGGGAATTATCCCGTCTGGGGAGCAATTTCCGAAGTGAGCAGAGTATCCAGGATTTTCTGACAGAGCAGGGGATTCCCGGCATTGAGGGCATCGACACCCGTGCCCTGACAAAGATCCTGAGAGAGAAGGGGACGATGAACGGTATGATCACTACCGCAGAGCCGGAGGATCTGGATGCCGTTCTTTCAAAAATTAAAGATTATTCCGTCCGGGGCGTTGTCCGAAAGGTGACGACAAAGGAAATGATTACTTACAAACCGGGGGATCTCGATACAGATAGCAGCATTCCGGTGACGAAGAAGGTTGCTATTCTTGATGTGGGGACGAAATTCAATATCGCCAGATGCCTGCTGAAAAGGGGCTGCGAGGTTACCATATATCCGGCGCAGACAAAAGCGGAAGAGATTCTTGCGGCAGAGCCGGACGGCATTATGCTGACCAACGGTCCCGGCGATCCGAAGGAATGCACGGAAGTGATCGCAGAGCTGAAAAAGCTGTATCAGTCCGATATTCCCATCTTCGCCATCTGCCTGGGACACCAGCTTATGGCTCTTGCCTGCGGCTGTGATACAGAAAAAATGAAATACGGACACCGGGGCGCCAATCATCCGGTGAAGGATCTGGATACAGGGCGGGTATATATCTCTTCCCAGAACCACGGGTATGTGGTAAAGGAAGATTCGATCCCGGATGAGGTGGCAGAACCGGCATTTGTCAATGTCAATGACGGGACGATCGAGGGACTGGCCTATAAAAATAAAAATATATTTACCGTGCAGTTCCACCCGGAAGCCTGCAGTGGCCCAAAAGATTCCGAAGTGTTGTTTGACCGGTTTATCAAAATGATGGGAGGTGAGAGGGATGCCTAAATCACAGGGAATATCAAAGGTGTTAGTCATCGGCTCCGGCCCCATCGTGATCGGACAGGCGGCGGAATTTGACTATGCCGGAACACAGGCATGCCGTTCGCTGAAAGAAGAAGGCATGGAAGTGGTGCTGATCAATTCTAATCCGGCGACGATCATGACCGATAAGGATATCGCAGACCGTGTCTATATCGAGCCGCTTACGCCGGATGTGGTAAAGATGCTGATCCGCAGGGAAAAGCCGGACAGTATCCTTCCCACACTGGGGGGACAGGCGGCGCTGAATATCGCCATGGAGCTGGAAGAGTCCGGCTTTCTGAAAGAGCAGAATGTCCGGCTGATCGGCACTACGGCACAGACCATCCGCAAGGCGGAAGACCGACTGGAATTTAAGGAAACGATGGAGAAGATCGGGGAGCCCATCGCTGCCAGTGTCGTAGTGGAAACTGTGGAGCATGCGGTGGAATTTGCCAAAGAGATCGGTTATCCGGTGGTGATCCGTCCTGCCTATACCCTGGGGGGGAGCGGCGGCGGTATCGCCCATGATGAAGAAGAACTGCGGGATATCTGCGCCAACGGGCTCCGTCTCAGCCGCGTGGGGCAGTGCCTGATCGAGCGCTGTATTGCCGGATGGAAAGAGATTGAATATGAGGTGATGCGGGACGCCGGCGGAAACTGCATTACGGTATGTAATATGGAAAATATCGATCCGGTGGGTGTCCATACCGGAGACAGTATCGTCGTGGCGCCTTCCCAGACACTGGCAGATAAGGAATATCAGATGCTGCGTTCCTCCGCCCTAAACATTATAAGCGAGCTGAATATCACCGGGGGCTGTAATGTGCAGTTTGCCCTGCACCCGGATAGCTTTGAATACTGTGTGATCGAGGTGAATCCCCGCGTCAGCCGTTCCTCCGCCCTTGCCTCCAAGGCAACGGGATACCCGATCGCGAAGGTGGCGGCGAAGATCGCCCTCGGTTATACGCTGGACGAGATCCCGAATGCCATCACCGGAAAGACCTTTGCCAGCTTTGAGCCGGCGCTGGATTATTGTGTTGTGAAGATCCCGAGACTTCCCTTTGACAAATTTATCAGGGCGAAGAGGACGCTGACGACACAGATGAAGGCAACCGGAGAGGTTATGAGCATCTGTGATAATTTTGAGGGTGCCCTGATGAAGGCGTTCCGCTCTCTGGAACAGCATATCGATAGTCTGGATATCGGACGTTATACGGACCGCTCCAAAGAAGAGCTGCTGGAGCGCGTGCATATTGTAGATGACCGCCGGATCTTTGTGATCGCAGAGCTGATCCGCAAGGGAGCTTCTTATGAAGAAATCCATGACATCACAAAGATTGATATCTGGTTTATTGATAAGATCGCGCATCTGGTGGAGATGGAACAGACGTTAAAGACCAGGACGCTGACCAGGGAAATTCTTGCAGAGGCGAAAAGAATGGAATTTCCAGATAGGGTCATCGCAGAATATGCCGGCATTCAGGAGGAAGAGGTCCGCAGGATGAGGATTGCCAGCGGCATTACCGCTGCCTTTAAGATGGTGGATACCTGCGCCGCTGAATTTGAGGCGTCTACCCCTTATTATTACAGTGTATTTGGCAGTGAGTCTGAAGTAAAGCCGGAAAAGACGAAAAAAAAGGTTATGGTCCTTGGCTCCGGCCCCATACGGATCGGCCAGGGGATCGAATTTGATTTTTGTTCGGTACACAGTGTCTGGTCCCTGGCAAAGAGCGGGTATGAGACGATCATTGTCAATAACAATCCAGAGACGGTGAGCACCGATTTTGATGTGGCGGACAAGCTTTATTTCGAGCCGCTGACGCCGGAGGATGTGGAGAATATCGTAGATATCGAGAAACCGGATGGTGCGGTCGTACAGTTTGGGGGACAGACTGCCATTAAACTCACAGAAGCGCTTCTGAAGATGGGGGTTCCGATCCTGGGAACGAGTGCGGAAAATGTCGATGCGGCGGAAGACCGCGAGCTCTTTGATGAGATTCTGGAGGAATGCGGTATCCCGAGGCCGGCGGGGAAGACCGTATTTACGACAGAAGAGGCGCTGGAGGCGGCAAAGGATCTGGGTTATCCGGTGCTTGTCCGCCCTTCTTATGTGCTGGGGGGACAGGGGATGCAGATCGCCATCAACGAGGATGATATCCGGGAATTTATGTCTATCATTAACCGTCATGTGCAGGAGCACCCGATCCTGGTGGACAAGTACCTGATGGGAAAAGAGGTGGAAGTGGACGCCGTCTGCGACGGAGAGGATATCCTGATCCCGGGGATCATGGAACATATCGAGCGCGCGGGGATCCACTCGGGAGACAGTATCTCGGTATATCCTGCCATGAGCGTGAAACCGGAGGTACAGGAAATCCTTGTGGACTATACGAAGAAACTTGCCAGAAGCCTTCATGTTGTGGGACTGATCAACATTCAGTTTATCGTGTATGAGGATGAAGTATTTGTGATCGAGGTAAACCCGCGTTCCAGCCGTACGGTTCCCTATATCAGCAAGGTAACCGGCATTCCGATCGTAAAACTGGCTTCCCGGGTGATACTTGGTGAAAAGATCAGGGATATGGGATATAAGCCGGGACTGGCGAAAAAAGCAGATTATATCGCGATCAAGATGCCGGTATTTTCCTTTGAAAAGCTAAGGGGCGCCGAGATCAGCCTGGGACCGGAGATGAAATCCACCGGTGAATGTCTTGGCATCGGTACGACTTTTAATGAAGCGCTTCATAAAGCGTTTATGGGTGCGGGGATCAATCTTCCGAAACATAAGAAGATGATACTGACTGTCAGCGATAGTGCAAAAAGCGAAGCGGTGGAGACCGCCAGAAGATTTCAGGCTCTTGGTTATGAAGTATATTCAACAAGAGGAACGGCGAAGTTCCTTCGTGCACAGGGGATCGAGGTGATCCCGGTCAACAAGATCGAGCAGGAAGCACCGACACTGATGGACCTTCTGCTGGGGCACGAGATCGATCTGGTGATCGATATTCCGAAACAGGGAGAGCATTCCCATGACGGTTTCCTGATCCGGCGTGTATCCATCGAAACAGGAGTTACCTGTCTTACGTCCATTGATACGGCAAATGCCCTGCTGGATGCGCTGGAGGACGCCGGGAAAGGGGACATGACATTGGTAGATATTGCAGAAATAAAGGAGTCCGGCCCTGTTGAACATTTGGTATATTCATATTAGAAAAAACAGTTTACAATACCGGCATTCTGTGTTATGATACAGAAGTTAATAAAGATACCATTACTCGGATTTCGGAGCACTCCGGCCGGATCTTGGTAAATGGTGAACAAAGAAAAGATGGAGGTACGTCATTATGATGACAACAGAAAAGAAAAAAGAGATTATTGCCGCATATGGCAGAACACCAAACGACACAGGATCGCCTGAGGTTCAGGTTGCCCTTCTGACAGAGAGGATCAATACCCTGACAGAGCACCTGAAAGAGAATAAGAAGGATCATCATTCCCGCCGTGGTCTGCTAAAAATGGTTGGTAAGAGAAGAGGACTTCTGGATTATCTGAAGAAGACAGACCTGGAAGGCTACCGTACACTGATCGAGAGACTCGGACTGCGTAAATAATATTATTCCAAGTAAAGAGTGCTGTCTGCGCTGCAGAGGCACTCTTTGGCTATTGAAGATGTGCTGATGGGAGGAGAGCATGAAAAGAGATCGAAGCCAGGCTATGGTATGCCGGAATGGTAAACTTTTATTAGTTGAACAGAACCTTAAGGGAAGAGACTTTTTCAATTTGCCCGGCGGTGGAATTGAAAAAGGGGAGACGCCGGAGGAGGCGGCCCTGCGAGAACTGGAGGAGGAGACGGGTGTGACTGGAAAAATCCTTCGCCCCCTGGCTGTTGAATATAAACCGGATCTGGAGAGCCGGATTTTTACTTTTTTAGTAGAGATACCGCCAAATGCCGTGCCGGTGAAAGGAAGTGATCCGGAACTGTCTTTTGAGGAGCAGACCATTCTTGATGTGAAATGGCTATCCCTCCAGGAGATTGCTGAGCGGGACCGTGCCTATCTTTTCGGGGCAGGACTAATGCGGGTGCCGGAGTTTCATGATGAGGTGCTGACATGGGGGGATGAAGTAATCAGCTATCCCGGACAGGAGGATAACAGGAATTGACCATCAAAAATCAGACCAGTGGACTGATTTTTGATGGTTTTTTATCATATAGGAAAGAGCGTCGCGGTTTTCAGTCGACGCTTTTTTATTCGTTTCACGGCGGGTTTTGAAGCAAAAGGTTGACTTGATAAACCGTTTGGGCTATAATGGTCATATCAATCTATGGAGGTTATGTGCTATGACAAAGAGGATATTTCATTCCACCCTGTATATGACTACATTTTTAGTATTCCTGTCCGTTCTGACGGCGTGCAGCGGGAGGCCGGCAGAAGAGAGTCCGATACCAGAACAGGAAGAACAGAAAAAAATAAATGATAAAAGAAAATATCCGGGAGCCAATAGCCGGATGGTATATATTCCACAGGAGGACCCCGTATTACAGCAGTGGTCCCTGGAGGGGGAGAAACTGAATGATATTGAGATGCCAGTGGAGAAATATGGCGGAACAGATGATGAATACAATCTGCTCTGGGCAGCGGAGGATGAGCTGATCTGGTCTGTCTGTGTGGAGGACAGGGACGGCTATGGGTATAAAGATATCATTTTATCAACGCCAATGAGAAATGAGCTCTCAAAAGAACGTGTTTTGACTGATGAGACAAAAGAACTTTTTGTTCTCGGTGGAAAAGACAGTGATGATAGTATCGATCTGGGTGGACTGGGAGACCCATTAGAGGATGGCACAGGGATTCTATATGTGGACGGTCAACAGATTTTATTTCTTAGCGGGGGAGAGCTGTATGAGTATGACCGGGTGAAGAAGAGGGGCCCGGCCAGGATAAAAAGCCCGGATTGCGCAGACAGCTCCTGGTATGCCGTCTCTGCCGAAATGATGGGAACGAAAATGATTTTCCATACGGGGGCGACACAGGGGACGACAGAAAGAAATTCCTATGAATTCTGGAGCTATGACATGGATGAGAAACAGAGGGACAGCATTGATAACAGATGTTATACCGGCGCCGCTTATACGACGGACGCCCTTCGGAATAAAGTCTATTATCAGATTATAGACGATCAGGGTATATGGGAGTATGACGGGGCATCAGGAGAAAAGAAGGAACTGATTTCAGAAGAGAAATGGAGGGAATGCTATAATGAGAATCAACTCAACTGGGATTACAGCTATTACAACGATCTTCTCTTTGCGGAAGAAAACCGATTGTACTATATAAAAAATCGGGAGGATCCATTGGTGTTTTCCTATTCGTTTCAGGATGGATCCCTGTCCTATGAAGAAAAGCTGACCGATGCGGTCCGCCGGTCCGGATATGAAGACGTGTACGAAAAAAATTTAACTGTGGTGAGAGACAAGCTGCTTCTGTGTTTTTTAAACGATGAACTGGAAGCATGCTATCTATGCATCGATCTGAAGACGGCAGAGTTAAAGCTGGTGGGAAAAAAAGATCCGGAGGTCGTTTACTTCGGCATGCTGGGCCAGTGGTATGCATCCGAGGCAGGGCGGTGGTGGAAGGAAGGGAAGAAAGAAATTAAGGATGGGAAGGAGAAAGACACCGCGCCGGCCGGGCGGGCAGAGACGGCAGAGGAACAGCTTGCCCTGCTGTGCCAGCAGAAGAACGTCTGGGTGGAGGAACCGAATCCTATGTCGGAGCTGCCACCAGAGAATTATTATGCCATAACGGATCTGGATCACGACGGCAGACTGGAGGTGATCCGCTCATCAGGTTCTCAGGGCTCCGGGGCATATACGACATCTGAATATTTCCAGATTTCCATGGATGGCAGCCGGCTCCGCCCCATCCATAGCGAGGGCAGCGATAATGATATCGTGGACGGAATCCGGACAGCCTATGTTAATCCTGAGTCTGACACCTATTATTATTGTGTAAAGGATTATATCTCTGGCGGAGCCGGAGCGAGAGCGGTGTGGTATAGTCTGATGTCACTGGAAAATGGAATGGTCACAAATCGTATCTATGCAGATGGATTTTCCAGCTGGAATAAAAAGAAGGATAAGGAAGTGTGGCAGTATTCATATTATCGAAACGGAAAGAAGAAGGAGCTGAATGAGAAAGAATTTGATCCGGAATCAATAGCGGACAAACTATTACATGGTTATAAAAAGAAGAAGGTCAATATTTCATGGTTCTTTCTGGATTCCAGCAAAATGCCATCGGATAAGAAATTGAAACGAATGGCGGAGAAATCCTACAAGGAATTTCGGGTCGGATAATTTCGGCTTCGGCATCTCCTCGCACCAGGTGAATAAACCGGACGCAGATTTCACATAATTACTGTATGGAGTAAGGATGTGAAATCTTTGTTTGTAAGTGGAGGAGAGGTGCAGATGGGGAAAGTGGTATTTCTTGATATTGACGGGACCCTGATTGATTTTCACCAGCATATGCCGGAGGGAATCCTCCCTGCCCTGCAGAAAGCAAGGGACAACGGCCATAAAATAGTGCTGTGTACAGACAGATCCTATACTGGTATTTATTCTTGGCTGATCCGGATACCTCAGGACGGAATCATCGCTTCCGCCGGCGCCTATGTGCGCAGTGGGGATGAGGTGGTATCCCATCATATGCTGGATCAGGAAAAGGTGCGGGAGCTTCTCCTGCTGCTTGGGCAGAATGATATAACCGCATTGGTACAGGGAATACATGGAAGATATACAGTACCGGAAAACCAGAAAAAGGTTCTCGGTTTTTTCAGAAAAATAGGACTGGATGGAGACCGGTTTCTAAATGGTATCACTGTTGTTGAGGATCCCGCTGCCAAAGCAGCACTGGAAAGTATTGTATATTTTGATAAAACTGGCTCTGCGGCGGAACAGCTTCGGGAGATATACCGCAAACAGGAGGGATATTTTCACATTCTGGGAAGCAGTCTCGGATGTGGGCTGGATTACTCTGGTATGTTTGCCCGCAGGGGAGTCTCCATGGCCAGCGGGATGGAGGAGCTTCTTAGCTATTGGCAGATTCCCTCTGAGAATTGCATCGCCATAGAAGATGGCCCGGATAATTTTGACATGTTTCGCTATGCCGCCTTCTGCATTGCTATGGAAAATGGAATTCCCGAGTTGAAGGAAATGGCGGATTATATGACTACATCTGTAGAAAATCATGGAATAGCCCGGGCCTTCCGTGATCTGGGTCTTATCTGATACACGGATATCCCTGTTTCACAACTTGCAATTTATTCCATTTTCATGTATAATGATACGGTATGCATGGAGATGGCACCGAGACTTCTGAAAAGCACACTTTCAGGCGGTTTTGAAATGCAGCCGTTGAGTTAAGTGCGTTTCTCAGATGTTTCGGAGCTGGCTGCATACAAAAGACAATAAAATTGGAGGTCAGTATGTATAAGACATTTAGTATGGAACTAGCCGGCAGGACACTGTCTGTAGATATCGGACGGGTTGCTGCCCAGGCAAATGGCGCCGCATTTATGCGGTATGGCAACACGGTTGTGCTTTCCACTGCCACAGCTTCAGAAAAACCCCGGGAGGGGATTGATTTCTTCCCATTGAGTGTAGAGTACCATGAGAAAATGTATTCCGTAGGACGCATACCGGGAGGGTTTACAAGGCGGGAGGGAAAACCTTCGGATAATTCCATTCTTACCTGCCGTGTTATTGACAGGCCGATGCGCCCGTTATTTCCGAAGGATTACCGGAATGATGTAACTCTTGAGAATCTGGTTATGAATGTTGACCAGGATTGTGCCCCGGAGCTTCTCGCCATGCTTGGCTCCGCCCTGGCCACAAGTATTTCCGATATTCCCTTTGACGGGCCTACCGCTGCGACACAGGTTGGCCTGGTAGAAGGTGAACTTGTTTATAATCCGACCTTTGAGCAGAGAGAGAAATCGGATCTCGCTCTTACGGTAGCCTCCACCCGTGAAAAAGTAATTATGATAGAGGCAGGAGCCAATGAGGTTTCTGAGGAAATCATGATCAAAGCCATCTATGGTGCCCATGAAATCAATGGCCAGATCATTGATTTCTTTGACAAGATTGTTGCCGAGTGTGGAAAAGAGAAGCATGAATATGAGCATTTTGAAATTCCTGCCGACCTGTATGAGGACATGGTGGGCTTTATCACGCCGGCGGCAATGGAAGAGGCAGTATTTACAGATGTAAAGCAGGTTCGTGAAGAAAATATCCGGAAGATCAAGGATCAGCTGGAAGAGCGCTATGCAGAGGAGCACGAGGACTGGATTCCGTTTGTTGACGATGCCGTATACAAATTCCAGAAGATGACCGTTCGCAAGATGATCCTGAAGGATCAGAAGCGTCCGGATGGAAGGGAAATCAAGCAGATTCGTCCGCTCCACGCAGAGGTGGACGTACTTCCCACCGTTCA
The DNA here is from genome assembly GCA_948467395.1 of uncultured Clostridia bacterium. Taxonomy (GTDB): domain Bacteria; phylum Bacillota; class Clostridia; order Lachnospirales; family Lachnospiraceae; genus Eubacterium_F. Next base: position 69,238 of record CAOKDX010000002.1, read on the forward strand.
CGGTTCCGGTCTTTTCTCACGCGGACAGACACAGGTGCTGAACGTTACGACACTGGCCCCGCTCTCCGAGAAACAGAAGCTGGACGGACTGGACGACAGTAAGACAAGTAAAAGATATATCCATCACTATAATTTCCCCTCCTGGTCTGTCGGAGAGACCAGGCCCTCCCGCGGACCGGGACGGCGTGAGATCGGTCATGGTGCCCTGGCGGAGAGAGCTCTTATTCCGGTACTTCCCAGTGAGGAGGAATTCCCGTATACGATCCGCACAGTATCGGAGATTCTGGAATCCAACGGCTCCACATCCCAGGGAAGTATCTGTGCCTCCACATTGTCCCTTATGGCGGCAGGCGTACCAGTGAAGGCTCCGGTGGCAGGTATATCGGTGGGGCTGGTGACAGGAGAGACAGACGACGATTATCTGATCCTTACAGATATACAAGGGCTGGAAGACTTCTTTGGCGATATGGATTTCAAGGTTGCCGGAACCCATAAGGGTATTACGGCAATCCAGATGGATATCAAGATCCACGGTCTGACTAGAGAGATTGTAGAACAGGCGATCTACCGGACCAAAGAAGCACGGGAATACATTTTGGACGAGGTCATGCTGAAGGCTATTGCGGAACCGAGAAAAGAACTCAGTGTGTATGCACCGAAGATCCGACAGATTATGATCGACCCGCAGAAAATCGGTGATGTGGTAGGGCAGAGAGGCAAGACCATCAATGCCCTGATTGAGCGCACTGGCGTGAAGATTGATATCACAGATGACGGCGCAGTATCTGTTTGCGGCACGGACAAGGCGGCAATGGAAGAGGCAATCCGCCTCATTGAGATTATCGTGACTGATTTTGAGAAGGGACAGATTCTGGAAGGAAATGTCGTCAGCATCAAGGACTTTGGCGCATTTATCGAGTTTGCTCCCGGCAAAGAGGGCATGGTCCATATCTCCAACATTGCCAAACGCCGCATTAACCATGTCGAGGATGAGCTTACCCTTGGCGATAAGGTAAAAGTGGTCTGCCTTGGCAAGGACAAGATGGGACGCATCAGTTTCAGTATTAAGGATGTGCCTGAAAAATAAGATATTAAGCATAAATTTTAAGGCGGGTGAGGTGCCATGGCTCTCTCCCGCCTTTTTGCTGCCATTTTTTATGGTTCACGAAATAACCCGATATCTGGAGGATAGAATGTGAAGATGGCAAAGACCAGGATCAATAGCAGAAAACATAGGAAGCTCACAGATTCCGGCCATATACTTTTCCCACCGCTGTTTATTAGATAATAGCTTAGCACATAGGCGGCGGCCATGGAAACGAAATAGATGATAATGTTGAGAAAGTCTACATTTTTCCCGTATACCCCAGTGTAGGTATAGAAAAGAATCACTGTCAGAGCCATCCCGGTCAGAGTGGACACCAGCTTTGCTGTCCAGAACTTCTCTCTCTGTGAAGGCTGCAGAAAAAAATATTCCAGAAAGGAGAGGATCAGGATGGGAAAATAAATAAGCTTCAGATGTTCCCAGGTTGACTCATTTACCGGGAAAAAAGAAGCGGCGGCTGGATTCTTTCCCGTCCAGTCATACGCAAAATGAAATAGTACTCCCAAAATACAGGCGGTGATACAGGCAGTGATCTCTATTTTTTTTAACCTATTGCCGGACATAAGATACCTCCCATTCTTTTCCTATATAGTATATGCGGCGTTGTAATTGTTATACACTGAATAGAAAATACAGATATGACCATACTCTGGATAGAAGTATTAATTGGGAAAGGATTGATGATATGGAACAGGAAGATGAGATCAGGGAATATGGCCTGATAGAAGGAAATGGCATTCAGATTATTTCAATCATAGGCGAGATTGAGGGACATGACTGTCTGTCGGAAAATGCAAAGACAACGAAATATGAACATCTGCTCCCCCTCCTTGCCCGGACGGAACAGTCCAGAGAGACAAAGGGAATTTTATTTCTAATGAATACGGTAGGAGGAGATGTATCCTGCGGCCTTGCGCTGGCAGAGATGATCGCCTCGCTCAGCAAGCCCACGGTATCACTTATTATCGGCGACAGTCACTCCATCGGGGTGCCGCTGGCTGTGGCGACAGACTACTCCTTTATCGTACCTTCGGCCACTATGATTATCCATCCGGTCCGAATGAATGGGCAGGTCCTTGGAACTCCTCAGACTTATAGCCAGTTCCAGCAGATCCAGGACCGGATTCTGGATTTTATTGCCAGCCACAGTCAGGCGGATAAGAAGGTTCTGGAAGAATTGATGATGAATACCAGTATGCTGTCCAAGGATCTGGGAACGGTTCTGGTAGGCAAGGAGGCAGTAGTCCAGGGCCTGATACAGGAGGTGGGTGGAATCAGCCGTGCGCTGGCAAAACTTTACACGATGATGTAGACTGGGGCACGGAACGGGATTTTACTAAAAACATTTGTTCGCAAATCACTTGCACGGAATGATTTTTCGTAGTATAATATGATACCGGTAAACATAATTAACGGAATCAAATCGGGAGGATAAGTAAGAAATGGCTGCGAAAAAGAGGTCGGCAAATACAGGCAGAGGATCAACGGCAAAAAGGAAAACTACTACTGCTAAAAAGAGAAATACAAGGACAGGAAAAGCATCTCCCGCCAGAAAGGCAAATCCGCTGGCAAGGGAGATTACTTTTCTTGCCATCCTTGTTTTCGGAATCCTGTCTCTGTTGAGTATATTTCATATGTGCGGCGTTTTCGGAGAATTTCTGAATCAGCTTCTCTTCGGCCTTCTGGGGGCGCCCGCTTATCTTTTTCCGGTCTATCTTATCGTGGCATCGGGCCTGTACCTATCCAATCCAGGAAAGCCGGAGCTGCGGCGCAGGGTGCTTTTCAGTACCGGGCTTTACTGGTGTCTCTGCGGCCTGTTCCAGTGGGTTGTCAACGATCAGCCGCAGGATGTTTTCCAGATCTACACCATCTGCAGTGAGAACCAGGGCGGCGGCGGGTTCTTTGGCGGGCTTCTGGCTTATGAACTGGCGAAGCTCCTCGGACGCGGCGGCGCATTGATTGTCATTCTCGCCCTGCTTGTCCTCTTCTTTATGCTGATCAGCGGAAGGCTGTTTTTTGCCTCCCTGTACCATCTCTATTCAGACAGGGAGACGGAGAGGACTTACATCGAATATGAAGAAGAGCCTTCCGGCGAGCCTGTTCCAGCTGAGCGAAGGATGAATACATATACGTTTGAGAGGGAGGATGAAAATAAACCCCCAGAGAAGAAAAAACGGAAATCCCGGGAAAAGAACAAAAAGTCCGCTGTTATGGAGGAAGTCCTGCCAGCGGCGTCGAAAACGCCGGCGGAGCCGGCGGACGCCGTGCTGCCAGATCTGAATATTATCCGGGGAGAGGACGGGGATCCGGGCAGGATTCCGGTCTATCAGGAGGAATTGGACAGGAAATTTGGAGCAGAAGAATTCCCCGCCGCATCGGAAGAGCAATCCGCAGATGTACCTGCCGCCGGCGAAAAAGCATCCGCCAAACAGAAGAAAATCAAAGAGTCCAAAGCCGGCGAGACAGATGCCAGGGAGATGGAAAAGGTTCAGTCAGACCTGGACCAGGCCGCTGTCAGGGAAGTCCCGTATCAGTTCCCACCGCTGGATCTTCTCAGCCGTCCGTCCGGCAGCAGCCGGGGCATGGACAACAATGAACTGCGTGCTACCGCCCTGAAACTCCAGACTACCCTGGAGAGCTTTGGTGTACATGTGAAGATGGGGGATATCAGCCTTGGTCCCAGTGTTACCCGCTATGAACTGATTCCGGAACAGGGTGTGAAGGTCAGTAAGATCACGGGATTGACAGACGATATCAAGCTCAGTCTGGCAGCTTCTGATATCCGTATCGAAGCGCCTATACCGGGGAAGGCGGCAGTGGGTATTGAAGTGCCAAATCCACACCGCGCCACGGTAACGCTCCGTGAGCTTTTGGAGAGCTCTGAATTTACCAAGGCCAGATCCAAGGTGACATTTGCCGTTGGAAAGGATATCAGCGGTAAGACAATTGTCACAGATATTGCCAAGATGCCCCATCTGCTGATTGCAGGCGCCACCGGATCCGGCAAATCCGTATTGATCAATACGCTGATCATGAGCATTATATATAAGGCAGATCCCAACGAGGTGAAGATGATCATGGTGGATCCGAAAATGGTAGAACTCACTGCCTATGAGGATATTCCCCATCTGATGATCCCGGTAGTAAAAGATCCGAAGAAGGCCTCGGCGGCACTTGCCTGGGCAGTTGCAGAGATGACACAGCGGTATCAGAAGTTTGCTGATACCGGTGTCCGGGACATCAAATCCTACAATTCCCGGATTGACAAGGCAACGAGGCAGGACGATCCGGAATTCCAGAAGATGCCGCAGATTGTTATTATTGTAGATGAGTTTGCCGATCTGATGATGGTTGCTCCCGGAGAGGTAGAGGATGCCGTCTGCCGCCTTGCCCAGCTGGCCCGTGCGGCTGGTATCCATCTTGTACTGGCCACCCAGCGCCCGTCTGTCAATGTTATCACAGGACTGATCAAAGCAAATATTCCGTCACGGATCGCCTTGTCCGTTTCATCCCAGGTGGATTCCAGAACAATCATTGATTCCGCCGGGGCAGACAAGCTTCTGGGAAATGGCGATATGCTCTTCGCCCCACAGAACCTGCCCAAACCCATCCGCGTCCAGGGTGCATTCGTATCAGATGAGGAGAGGGATGGGGTCGTGAGCTTTTTGAAAAACAGCGGCGGTGGCCCCGCTTATAATCCCGAGGTGACAAAGCATATTGAGACGGCCCCGGTTCCGGGAGCCAAAAACGGACAGGAAGCCGCAGGAGGAGCCCCGGATCAGGATGAGCTGTTTGTGGAGGCCGGTATGTTTATTATTGAGAAGGACAAGGCGTCCATCGGATTATTGCAGAGGATGTTCCGCATCGGATTTAATCGTGCGGCCCGGATCATGGACCAGCTGTCGGAGGCTGGTGTAGTGGGGCCGGAGGAGGGCACGAAGGCGCGCCAGATCCTGATGTCACGGGAACAATTTGAAAATTACCTGGAGGAAAATGGAGGATGACCGGCTGGCTTGTAGTAAATGGTTTTCTCAAGAGCGGGAAGTTTGACGAGCTTGCCCGGATGTTTTGCGAGGCAGCAAAATGCCGTTCTGTGTCATTGCAGATTAAAAGAAATACAGAATGTCCTGTCACTGTGGGAGGGCCATTCCGTCAGTCGGATTGGAAGGAGGTTATGGGAAATGCTCCCAAACCGGATTTTGTTATATTCTGGGATAAGGATATCCTTCTTGCCCAATTTTTGGAGTCCATGGAAATCCCTGTCTATAACAGCAGCCGCAGCATAGAGATATGCGACGATAAGAGAAAGACGCATCTGTCTTTATACAGGGCAGGAATCCCCATGCCGGCAACGATAGTTTCCCCTATGACCTTCCGTACCGTTGGCTTTGGCAGCCTGGATTTTCTGGAGGGGGTACAGGAGAGGCTTTCTTATCCGATGGTTGTCAAGGAGGCATTCGGCTCCTTTGGCGAGCAGGTATTTCTTGCCGGGAATAGAAAACAGCTGGAGCAGATTATCAGGCAGGCATCTTCCACGGAATTGATCTTTCAACAGTATATTGCCGCCAGCAGAGGGAGGGACCTTCGAATTCAGATAGTCGGTGGCCGGGTGGTGGGTGCTATGTACCGATATTCTGAGACGGATTTTCGTGCCAACATCACAGCCGGGGGACATATGCGGAGCTGCCAGCCATCGCAGCAGGAGCAGGAGCTCGCTGTCCGGGCGGCACAAGCTGTGGACTGTGATTTTGCAGGGGTGGATCTGCTATTTGGAGATGACGGGCCTCTGGTCTGCGAGGTAAATTCCAATGCCCATTTCAAAAATCTGCTGGATTGCTCCGGCGTCAATACAGCAGAGGAGATCGTAGACTACGTGATCCAGCGGACGCTTCATGGAACGGGAGCAACGACGGGTTCAAATCGGCGCCCTTAAGCAAACCAAAGGGAGAACGGAAGGGTAGACGTCATGATAGAGAATAGAAATCCGGTGGGAGAATACAGGGCATGGCTTATCTATGACAGGGAGAGAGCGGCGGCAAACCGTTCCTATATCCAGATGCACTTTGATACCGGTGTCAGTTATGGGATACAGTTTGAACTCCTTATGACAGATGAGGTGGAACGGCGGCTGAGAGAGGGGAAAAGGGAATTATTCCCCGATTTTGCCATTGTCAGGTCAATATGTCCTGAACTCTCGGCAAGGCTTGAGGAATTCCTTCCTGTCTTTAACCCGGCCTTTGTTTCTAAAATATGCAACAATAAGGGAAAGACAATTGACTACATTAAGGAAAAGACAGATATACCTGTGATTGATACGACAACGTTTCAAAATAACCAGCTGTCGGAGTCACTATTGTGGGATTACCCGCACCATGTGATCAAATCCGTAGACGGACATGGAGGCAGGCAGGTATTTCTCACTTCTGATTCCTATCCGTTAATCCGCAGAGGAATCGGCTGCTCAGACTTTATCATCCAGCCCTTTGTGAAGGGGCCGGGTAAGGATATACGGGTTTACGTGATCGGAAAGGAGATTGTGGGAGCAGTGGAGCGGACTTCCGTTGACGGATTCCGGTCAAATTTTTCCCTTGGCGGCGAAATTTCATCCTGTCTGCCGGACAGGCAGATGTGCCGGATGGTGAAAGAAATCTGCCGGCTCTTTGACTTTGGCCTGGCCGGAATCGACTTTATTGTTCAGGAAGGGGGCGGCCTGATTTTTAATGAGATTGAAGATGTGGCAGGAGCGCGGATGCTCTATCAGTGCTGCCCGGATATCCGGCTTCTGGACCGGTATTTTTCATTTATTCTGGATAAAATATTGCATTGTGACTAGATACTGTGTATAATAGGCGATGTAGGCGGCAGATATTGTAAACAGGAGGATTTATATGAAATCAGATATTGAAATTGCTCTGGAAGCTGAGATGGAGCCGATTCAGAATGTAGCGTCAAAACTGGATATCAGGGCGGACGAACTGGATCTGTATGGCAAATATAAAGCAAAACTTACAGACGACCTATGGGATCGGATAAAGGACCGTCCGGACGGGAAACTGATTCTTGTCACCGCCATCAATCCAACACCGGCAGGGGAGGGGAAGACGACAACGACAGTTGGGCTCGGACAGGCGATGGATAAACTGGGAAGAAAGGCTGTGATCGCCCTTCGGGAACCATCCCTTGGTCCCTGCTTCGGCCTGAAGGGGGGAGCGGCCGGAGGCGGCTATGCGCAGGTTGTTCCCATGGATGATCTGAACCTTCATTTCACCGGAGATTTTCACGCCATTACCTCCGCCAATAATCTGCTGGCGGCAATGCTGGATAATCATATTCAGCAGGGCAATGCGTTAAATATTGATACCAAACAGATTGTCTGGAAACGATGTGTGGATATGAATGACCGTGTTCTGCGGAATATCACAGTAGGTCTTGGCCGCAAGGCAGACGGTGTGACAAGGGAAGACCACTTTATCATAACGGTAGCATCGGAGATCATGGCAATTCTATGTCTCGCTGAAAATATGCAGGATCTGAAGACGCGGCTGGGCAGGATTGTTGTCGCCTATACCTATGAGGGAAAACCCGTGACGGCGGAAGAATTAAATGCCGTAGGAGCCATGGCGGCACTGCTGAAGGATGCGGTCCGTCCCAACCTTGTTCAGACGCTGGAGCATACACCGGCCCTGGTCCACGGTGGCCCCTTTGCCAATATAGCCCATGGCTGCAACAGTATACGGGCCACCAAGATGGCTCTGAAGCTGGCTGACTATACAATTACGGAGGCGGGCTTCGGTGCGGATCTGGGTGCAGAAAAGTTCCTGGATATCAAATGCCGCATGGCCGGGCTGAAGCCGGATGCCGTTGTCCTTGTGGCCACCGTCCGGGCATTGAAATATAACGGCGGCGTAAAGAAGGAAGATCTCGCCGAAGAAAACCTTGATGCCCTGAAGAGGGGTATTGTTAATCTGGAAAAGCATATAGAAAATATTGCAAAATTTGATGTGCCATGCGTGGTTACCCTGAATCAGTTCGTATCGGATACACAGGCAGAGCTTGATTTTGTGAAAAATTTCTGCGAGGAAAAGGGATGTGAATTTGCTCTCTCCCAGGTGTGGGAAAAAGGCGGAGAGGGAGGAACGGCACTGGCTGAAAAGGTCATACAGACAATAGATACAAAAGAGAGCCGGTTCCACTGTCTGTATGAGGATTCCCTTTCTCTGAAGGAAAAAATGACAGTCATTGCCAGGGAAATTTATGGAGCCGGGGAGGTTCTCTTTGAACCGGCGGTGGAAAAGGAGCTTGCCCGTATCGAATCTCTTGGTTTTGGCAGTTTTCCGGTCTGCATGGCAAAGAACCAGTATTCCCTGTCTGACGACAAATCGGTTCTCGGCAGGCCTCAGGGATTTCCCATCCATATACGGGATGTCTATGTCTCTGCGGGCGCCGGATTTGTTGTGGCAATCACGGGAACCATCATGACCATGCCGGGACTTCCCAGGATTCCTGCAGCAGAGGGGATCGATGTGAATGAGGCCGGACAGATTACCGGTTTGTTCTAGAAAGGACATTTCATGAATAAATATATTGTAACCTTATTATTAGCGCTCACATGTCTTCTGACAGCGTGCGGCTACCGGGACTACATTTATCGGAATGTGGCAGATGTCTCCGGTCAGGCGGTGAGCGGCGGAGGAACCAGGATGGAAGACCGGTCACATGCAGATGCCACTGATACGGCAGTATCCGGCGGCGCTGTTCATTCCGCAGATAATGTTACAGCAGATATGCAGAGGGCAGATTACTGGATCGGCAAAACGGTTTCACCGGATAAGATACTGATGACGCCGAAGGAGATCACAGAATATAATAAGCAGCTGACAGCCAGGCTCTCTCCATCGACTGAGTATTTTGATCTTCTTAAGTACGGGGAAACTGTTGATAAGTCATCGCTGGATAATTTGATCCGCAGGGAACACGATCCGGCAAAGACATATTATATTGGTGAAACCGGGGTGACGCAAGAGCAGTGGAATGCCTATCGGGAAGCCTGCAATCTGGAGAATATAGACGATTCTAGTCAGGTGGAGTACGGGATTATCTGCTCCCGGGCAGATGTGAGAGTGCTCCCCACTGCAGATAATATTACAAACGACAAAGGGGACGCCGGACACGATGTTTTGCAGAGTACGGCGCTGGCAGTCAATGAGCCGGTGCTCGTGGTGCACAGAAGTCTGGATGAAAATTGGCTATTCGTCATTGCCAATGAGCATGCCGGCTGGGTTCTACAGGATAAGGTGGGACTCTGCCGTGACCGGGAGCTCTGGCTCGATGCGCAGAAAATGAAGGATTTCCTTGTCGTAACCGGGGATGAGGTATCGGTCAGATCCGTGATGCCCGATACCCTGCCGGGCTCCTTTCTCTTTACTATGGGCACGAAGCTTGCCCTGGCAGAGAAATCCGAATACGATGGAGTGTTGGGAAACCGGAATATATTGGATAATTATATCGTCAAGGTACCGGTGAGGGAACAGAGCGGACAGCTTGGGTATCAGTTCGCTGCCGTTCCTCTGGGAAAGGATGTTTCCCGGGGTTTTCTTGATTACACAAGAGGAAATGTGATCCGCCAGGCATTTAAATTACTGGGAAATCCTTATGGATGGGGCGGTATGAATGGAGGACGGGATTGCTCCTCCATGACACGGGACATCTATCTGTGTTTCGGTTTCCGCCTGCCCAGGGATGCCTCTATGCAGGCAAAGATACCCGGTAAGGGAAGGATATCGCTAAAAAATCTGTCAGAGAAGGAGAGAAATGCCAGGCTCCGTTCTGTGCAGCCGGGAACGATACTCCAGATGCCAGGTCATGTGATGATTTATCTCGGATGCCAGGATCAGCAGTATTATGTGATAAGCGCCAATGGAACCTTTATTCCCGATCATGATACGGTTCCCCCTGATCCAGACAGGAAAAATTATCAGACAAGGCTTGTCACAGTAAATGATCTTGAGGTAAGAAGTCCCTCCAACGGAAAGACATGGAAGGAGCAGCTTACTGTTATCGTGGGAATCCCATAAGAATGGCACACGCTAAAAAAGTATCCATTTTTGTCTATGGATACTTTTTTGTTCTTCTACTTTTATTGTTCTATTCGTGTCTTTCACAATAGTCGTTATACCGCTCGTCCATCAGCTGGTCCGCATAGGCCCTGCTGAACAGTGGAAACTGCTCTATCAGCATATCGCACAGCTTCTCATGTGCCGAAAAATAATTGTCCTCTTCAGAAAGGCTGGAATCGATCAGCGTGCCGATGAGCTCATCGTTAATATTGGTATCAATCCAGGCCATCACCTCTTTTGTCACCCTTTCCTCCTCGGATACAATATTTTTCAATTTCCTTGCACGGATCAGTGATGCAATTCCCACCCCGACAAAGACGACAAATACTACGGCCATGATGATCATGGAAAATTCATTAAAGAAGCTGATCATTTTCAACTGATTGGCAATGACAACGCCGATACCGATCATGCCGAAAATAAGAAATGAGATTCCACTGAATTTTAAATCTGCATATTTATCCTTTTTCTTTACATAGACACTGCTTGCTTCGGTTCTGAGTTCTGAGAACATATGGCTGGCCTCTTCGGACTCCAGTTCTTCTAACTGTTTTTCCACATCTGGCATCAGTTCATTGGGATCCATGTCTGTTATTTCATCAATGGAGTGGAACCGTGCAAACATATTCTCAGCCAATTCCCTTTCAAATTCAGCAACCACAAGATGAAATCCGGTTTCCTCCTCCCGGGCAGGGATTGCCGCCGCTGTCTTCAGATCACCGTAACGCAGATAGGATACAAGCTTATCAGCGGTCTCCTTATGATCCGTGTGACACAGTATTACAGGGGCGCCGGGATCGATATCCTCTGGCAGCTCGTCCACCAGCCCGACTCCGCAGTCCGCACACATATTGATTCCCTCTCTATATTCATTTTTACATTTTGGACACCATGGCATGGCATTTTCCTCCTTTTCAACAGTCCCGCGGTCCTTTGGCTGGACGGTTGTATTTTCTCATTCCAATATACCATAATCAGGGTAGGGTGGCAAGCGGCACTTGTCACCTTTTGGATAGTATGGTAAAATGATAAACCAGATGTCTGAGAGGAGAATGTTCATGGTAGAATTAGCTTTGAGCGATGAGATTCTGATGAGCGTGGAAAAACCGGCGCGCTATATCGGAAATGAGATAAACAGTATCAGGAAAGATCCGGCAGAGACAGAAATCCGATTCTGTATGTGTTTTCCGGACGTATATGAGATTGGCATGTCCCACCTTGGCATCCAGATTCTCTATGATATGTTGAATGGATGGGAGGATACATGGTGTGAGAGAGTATATTCTCCCTGGCCGGATCTGGACCGGATCATGCGGAAGAGGGCAATTCCTCTCTTCGCCCTGGAATCCCAGAGCCCGGTGAGGGATTTTGATTTTCTTGGAATTACTCTTCAGTACGAAATGTGTTATACCAACATCCTGCAGATTCTGGATCTCTCCTGCATACCACTGCATTCGCCGGAACGTTCCTGGGATGATCCCATTGTGATAGGAGGGGGCCCATGTACTTACAATCCGGAGCCGGTGGCAGACTTTTTTGATATCATATATATCGGAGAGGGGGAAACCGTATACCGGGAGCTGCTGGATCTGTATAAGAAAGCGCGGAAAAATCATTGTGACCGGCTTTCCTTTCTCAAACAGGCGGCGCAGATCGAGGGGCTTTATGTTCCGCAGCTGTATGAGATATCTTATAAGGAAGATGGTACGATAGATAAGATGCAGCCAGTCTGTCCGGAAGCACCTGTGACGGTGCGCAAACAGGTGGTGACAGACCTTTCGGATACCTATTACCCCACGAAACCTCTTGTTCCCTATATCCGTGCCACACAGGACCGGGTCGTGCTGGAGATTCAGAGGGGCTGTATCCGGGGATGCCGGTTTTGCCAGGCCGGGATGATCTACCGGCCCATCCGTCCAAGGAATCTGGAATTTTTGAAAAAACGTGCCCTTGAAATGCTGGATCATACAGGATATGAGGAAATCACACTGAGTTCTCTCAGCTCCAGCGATTATGAAGAGCTGCCGGAGCTTGTCTACTTTCTGATAGAAGAATGCCGGCAGAGAAAATTGAATATTGCCCTTCCGTCACTCCGCATCGATGCATTTTCGCTGGATGTTATGAGCAGGGTTCAGGACGTGCGCAAGAGCAGCCTTACTTTCGCACCGGAGGCAGGATCGCAGAGGATGCGTGATGTGATCAACAAAGGCCTCACGGAAGAGGTCATCCTTGACGGGGCATGGAAGGCCTTTCAGGGAGGATGGAACCGGGTCAAGCTATATTTTATGCTGGGACTTCCGGGGGAGACAGATGAGGATATTGCCGCCATTGCGGAGCTGGCTGATAAAATCGCCGCCGTTTACTTCCAGCTGCCAAAGGAAGAGCGTCATGGAAGACCGGAAATTACGGCCAGTACGTCATTTTTTGTTCCCAAGCCCTTTACTCCATTTCAGTGGGCGCCTATGGGAACTGCAGAATATTTTGAAGAGAAGAGAAGGTATCTCAAAGGGAAGGTGAAGGAACAGACCAATCAGCGTTCTATCCGCTATAACTGTCACGATGCCGTAACATCTGAGCTGGAGGGAATCTTTGCCAGGGGAGACCGCCGCCTTGCTCCCGTCATCGAGGCGGCATATAAGCGAGGCTGCTTTTTTGACGCGTGGACAGATTATTTTCAGCCAGAGGTCTGGAATGCGGTTTTGGATGAATGGGAGATTGACAGGGATTTCTATAATTACAGGGAGAGGGGAGAGGATGAAATCTTCCCCTGGGACTTTATCGACATCGGGGTCAGCAGACAATTTATGTGGCAGGAATATGAGAGGGCGAAGAGAGGCGAGGTGACTCCCAACTGCCGTGAAGGCTGCAGCGGCTGTGGCGCGGCGCAGTTCGGTACAGGGGTCTGTGTGGAGAAGAGAGGAGGCGGTGTTGGATGAAGACAAGGATGCGATTCACAAAAACCGGATCCGTGAAATTTATCGGGCATCTGGACTGTATGCGTTTCTTTCAGAAAGCGCTTCGCCGGGCCCGACTGGATGTGGCCTATTCACAGGGCTTCAGTCCCCACCAGCTCATGAGCTTCGCCTCCCCGCTAGGAGTGGGAATCACAAGTGACGGGGAATATATTGATATTGAATTTCACTCCCTGCCAGATCTGACGATGCCGGAGCTGGTAAATTACCTGAACCGTTTTATGACGGAGGAGCTCTTTGTAACGGAAATTCAGATTATGCCGGACCATTTCAAGAATTCCATGGCTCTTCTCAATGCGGCGGATTATATGATCGTAGAAAAGGAGCCGGGAGTTTTCCCAGAGGAATGGAGAGAGAAATGGCAGAAATTTATTTCACAGCCGGAGATCCGGGTAATGAAAAAGACAAAGAAATCGGAGAGGGAAATGGATATTCGCCCATTTATTCTGGAATATGCGGACCAGTTGGATGTTTTTGCAGAGAGGACGGGAGAGAAATTTGGCAGGATTCACTGCCCGTATCGGGGAGATTCCTTATACCTTCAGCTCACCAGCGGCAGCGAAATCAATATTAAGCCAGAGCTGGTTATGGATGCATTTTACAGCCTCTGCCAGGTGGAGATGAAACCATATTCCTTTCAGATCCACCGGCTGCAGATGCATTTTAATCCGATTCCGGAAAAGAGGGTGCTCATATGAATAACCGCAGGCAGATTGTCATCACCCATCTGCAGCAAAAAACAATTATGCTGTATATGGAGAATGAAAAAATATACGATGTGCTGGTGGGGGAGAAGGAAGGCGCACAAAGCATTGAGGTGGGAGATATCTATATTGGAAGGGTCCAGAATATTGTCCAGAATATCAATGCGGCCTTTGTTGAGATTCAGAAAGGGATTGTCTGCTATCTCCCGCTGTCTGAATGCGGTGACCGGAAGATACAGTGTGGCAATGAACTGGTAGTACAGATAAAAAAGTCCGCCGTCAAGACAAAGCAGCCGGTTGTCACACTATATCCTGAATTAGCCGGAAAATACAGCGTCATACAGACAAAGACTTCCCGGAACGGGATATCCAAAAAGATAAAGGACCAGGAAAGAATACTGGAATTGCAGCAGCTGCTGGGGGAATACGAAACAGAGGAGTATGGAATCCTTCTACGGACAAATGCAGCGGATGCTCCGCTGGATGAGATTCGTTCTGAGTGTCAGAAGCTGAGCGCGGAGATGCATGAAAAGATGGAACACAGCCGGTATATGACCTGCTTTTCGCTGCTGCGCAAGGAGACACCATTCTACATGAAATATATTAACAGCTGCCGTCCGGATGATCTGGACCGTGTGATTACCGATGACGAGGAGATTTTCCATCAGTTATATCCTGTCTGCGGTAGTCTGGCGGAGTGGTATCAGGATACAGCTTATCCGCTGGATAAGCTTCTTGGGATCTCTTCTAAACTGGAAAAGGCCTTTGAAAAATATGTCTGGTTGAAAAGCGGCGGGAGTCTGGTGATCGAACCGACGGAGGCGCTGACCGTTATTGATGTAAATACCGGGAAGGCCATTGACGGGAAAAGAAACAGGGAAACTACTTTTTTCCGAATCAACTGCGAGGCAGCAAGAGAAGCAGCAAGACAGATCCGCATGCGGAATTTGTCCGGAATCATTCTTATTGATTTTATAGATATGAAGAACAGGAAGAATCAGAGGGATCTGATGGCGCTTCTTGGCGAAGAACTGGCAGCGGATAAAACACGCACTGCCCTGGTGGACATTACTAAGCTGGGACTGGTGGAGATTACCCGGATGAAAAAGAACAGGCCATTGTGGGAAACACTGGAAAGGCCAAGGGGATCTGTGCCGGACTGACACAGAGGAAAGGGGGAGGGGAGAGACCAAAAGTCATCCTCCCCCGCATGTGATTTTGCCATTTCTATTTTATTTCATATTAGGAATTTCGGAATGCATGATTCAGCATATCTGCCATCTGCAGCTGTTCGGTTGGAAACATATGGGCATAATGATATGTAATATTCTGACTCTCGTGGCCGACGCGGTTGCCGATGGAGACGGCAGAAAAACCCATATGGATCAAAAGAGAGACATGGGAGTGTCTCAGATCATGGATACGGATCCTCTTGATTCCAGCCTTCTTCGTTCCCCTGTCCATCTCACGCCGCAGAAAGCTCTTGCTTATCCTGAAAATTCTGTCTTTTTGATGACAGCTCCTGTCACTGGATAGAAAATCCCGTAATTCCAGACAGAGAAATTCTGGCATCTGTATCTCACGTCTGCTTTTCTTTGTCTTGGGATTTGTTATAATATCTTCCCCATGGATGCGCTGCAGTGATTTTGTGATGCGGAGGGTATGCGCATCCAAATCAATATCATCCTGCGTCAGGGCAAGCAGCTCGCCAACCCGCAGCCCACACCAGTAAAGAATCTGGAATGCATGATAGGAGACGGGATTATCTGCAATGGAACCGGCAAAGGCAAGATATTCCTCCTTTGTCCAGAAAAGCATTTCCTCCGATTTGCCGCTTCCCAGTGGTCCTGCCTTGACAACCGGATTGCTTCTCAGGTCATAAAACCTCACTGCGTGATTGAAAATCGCGCTGAGTTCCGCCTGGATCGTTCTCAGATAAGTGGGCTTGTGAGCCTTTCCGTACTTATTCCGGTAACCGATCATAATATTCTGCCACTGCAGGATATCCGAAGCCCGGATCTCATTTATTTTCCTATTCTTAAAATACGGCATAAGCTTTGTGTGGACAATATGTTCCTTGATCTCCCATGTATTTTGTTTCAGCTTCGGTTTGCGGTCCCTGGAATATGTTTTATAGAATTCACCGAATGTCATATCGGGATCCGCAATAGTTTCCATGCGGAAATTCTGTTCCCAGTCCGCCGCTTCACGTTTCGTTTTAAAGCCACGTTTCATCTTCCGCCTGTTTTTTCCTGTCCAGTCATAATAATGAAAGGAAACATACCATGTGCCTCTGCTCTCATCTTTGTATACTGCCATAATTTCACACCTTTCTTTGGTTTCTTGTTCTGTGGCAAAATCAGCATAAAGCTATTATACATGGTATTGTGAGATGGTCATTCCCTTGTTCTTCTATTGATAAATTCGGTCTTATACTTTGAATATACGATTGTCTGGTCATGATACAGCCCATAATAGCCAGACATCAGATAGCTGATGCTGACACCGATGAGAAAATAGGGAACTGCCTCATAGCCAAACAGTTCAAAGGAAATCAGGAGAGAGGTAATGGGACAATTTGTGACCCCACAAAAAAGCGACATCATGCCAACCGCCGCGCAGAGAGAGGGTGATATACCGCAGATCTGTCCAAACAGGCATCCAAATGTGGCACCGACAAAAAATGACGGCACGATTTCTCCCCCCTTAAATCCGGCCTCCAGTGTGAGTGCGGTGAAAATAATTTTTAGAATAAAAGCCGGCGGAGATACCGATCCGTCAATCGCCCGTTCGATTACCGGTACACCGGCCCCCATATAATCGTCGGTGTGCAGGATCACCGTGAGGAGAATGATCACAGTACTGGAAAGCAGGATCCGTATATAAGGGTTTTTCAGATGTTTGCGGTAAACATCGCCCAATGAGTGAAGAGAGATACAAAACAGGGCGCTTAAGGCCGCACAGCACAGTGCCAGTCCGATGATCTTTATGGATGGAAGCAGCTGAAAGGACGGAATTTCTATTAGATGAAATACATCCGGGCCGATTCCCATATGGACGGCAAATTTCGAGGCTACCAGGGCAGAAAAGACACAGGGAACCAGTGCGGCATAGTACATGACACCAATGCTTCCCACCTCCAAAGAGAAAATGGCGGCGGCGACAGGCGTGCCAAAGATAGCTGAGAAGGCGGCACTCATGCCGCACATCACTACGATCCTCTGATCCTTTTCGTCAAAACGAAAAAATCTTCCGAGCTGCTGTCCGATGCTGCCGCCAAGCTGGAGGGCGGCTCCCTCGCGTCCGGCACTGCCGCCAAATAGATGTGTGAGAATTGTGGTAATAAAGATAAGAGGCGCCGTCTTGAAAGGAATCTCAGATTTGGCGTGAAGGGTTGACAGAACCAGATTCGTCCCCTTGTCATTTTTATAATTGAATACCCGGTAAAGGAATACGATCACCACACCGGCGGCTGGAAGTAAAAAAATCAGCCATGGGTATTCGATGCGAAAGTCTGTCACCTGTCTTAGACAGAAGGCAAACAGGGTACTGAAAGCGCCGACAAAGAGACCGATAAAGACCGAACAGAGTCCCCACCGCACAAAAACCTGCAGGTTCTTTATCATTCTTCCTATGTACAAACGAAGCAGAACTAATTTTTTCATTTTCTGTCATCCTCTCCCATAAACATAATTTTACTGTATTTTGTATTATATCAGATTCCGGGGACAGCGGCTATAGGAATCGGGCGGATTCTGAAAAAGAAAAAAGAAAAATTTTTTTACAGCGGTTGAAGTTTGAAGCATTCAAAGGTATAATAAAGATGGCAAAAGCAGTTGGCGGCATGTGTAAAGGAGAGTATGGGATGGCAAAGAATACCTATGATCTTTCTTCTGATCAGCGGAAGAAACTGCAGGAGGAAATCATTTATTTCTTTCAGGAGGAGAGAGACGAAGAACTGGGGATTATTGGAGCAGACACGGTGCTGGATTTTTTCCTGGATGTACTGGGAGAGACCATCTATAACAAAGCACTGGATGATGTGAAGAGATGGCTGAACAGGACCGTTGAGAATGCAGAAAGCGATTATTATGCACTCTATAAAAGCGGAAGATAGGAAATAAAAGGGGGAAGGAAACATGCGGGGATATGTCTGGATGGCGTCGGTTCTTCTGGCTGCAGTGCTGTTAAACAGCTGTGGAATGGCGGGGGCAGAGAACGAAAGTAATTCCGTGAGCGGAACAGCCGCCATGGAGACACGGGTTTCAGAAGAGGGGTGGAAGACTGCCTGTGAGGAATTTTTACGAGAGCGGTATCAGAAGGCCAGTGACCCGGACCATCTGTATTATTTTCTGAAAAGCACTGGTGGGACGGAGGTTCCGGAGTTATTTGTAATAGATTATGCAGAAGAGGACGGGGACAATTTAAAAGCCTATACACTTTATGATGGAGTGAAGGAGTCCAGCGGCGGCTGGCAGCTTACAGGGAGTACCCGGCTGATGTATTCGGGGGATCCCTCTTATCCAGGCATTTTTACCTTTTCGGTCGGAGGCGGTCAGGAACACTATGGATATATGACGATCCGGGACGGCAGACTAACCGAACAGAAGCTGTGGCAGAATGACTATTCCGGAATATCCAAAAAGCCGGGGAAGGACTGGCAGCCAATCAAAGAACTTTCTTCGGATAAGTCCCTGATCCGTGAATCCGGGAGGGTTTTCAAAAACGATCAGGATATCGACTTTTTGAAACTGACCCCCGATTCCATGGCGGAAGATGCTCCCGTTTATGATCTGGATAAATGTAAGACGATCCGCATGGAGGATGCCCGGCGAAGAAGGACGGATAAAAAGAACCTGGATCGTATCCATGCCGGAGAGGATCTGCCGGATATACAGAAAAATAATAACCGGATCAACGGATCCTTTGTTGTGGCAGGGGAAGGGCAGGACTTCACTGACGCAGCACCCCTGTACCGGAAAGATGAATTTTCGTATTATTACGACGATAAAGAAAACAAATTGAAGCGCACAGATGGAAATGAGACGGAGACCATTATCCATTTCCATTATTCCCAGTGGAATCCCGTGTTTTTTGCCGAGGATGCCATATACTACACAGATATTGCACAGAGCAATAAGTCCTTTATCTGCAGGATTGACTATAGCGGCAGACAAAAACAGGAGCTGTATCAGATTGACACCGAGATTGAGCAGATTTATAAATATAAAGAAGATCTGTGGTTTGTATATTGTGATCTGTCTGAGGACATGATGACTGGACTGGGAAGGATCCATCTTTCCGATGGCAGTGTTGCTCTTTATAAAGATGTCTGTCTGGAGGGAGACCAGTTATCTTTTTATAACGGGTATGCTTATTACAATTCGGAGGATGGTCTGAGCCGGCTCAATATACAGAAGGATTGTGTGGAACAGTTATTTTATAAGAGAGCAGACGCAATAAATTTTATCAGAGACAGTATTTTGTTCTGCTTCAACAAAAATCTATACCGGATGGGGCCGGATGGTGTGAATCGAATCAAAACACTGAAAAGAGCGGTAGATGGCTTTGACGGAATCCGGGTGGAGGAGGATAGAATTTATGTTCGAACATACAGCGGAGGACAGTATATGAAGATAATCGAGATTGACATAGATGGCAGGACAGTCAAAACGATATATGAGGGGCCCAATGAGTCAGAATGAAGAAAAAATATAAAATTATCCTTATTTCCGGAATCTTTTTTCTATTACTGCTCGTGACAGTTTTTCTTATTCTTAACAAAAAGATTTCGATTACGCCCATCTGGGCAGACCATTATGAGGTGCAGGGAATAGACGTGTCTCATTATCAGGGCGGTGTGGACTGGAATAAAATACAACAGCAGGGCATTTCATTTGCTTTTATTAAGGCGACGGAGGGAAGCGGCATGGTGGACAGGCAGTTTGCCGGAAACTGGAAGAGAGCGGGGGAAACGAACCTCTGCATCGGGGCATATCATTTTTTCAGCTTTGACAGTCCCGCCAGGGAGCAGGCCGCCCTGTTTCAGAAAACAGTGGGTGATCTTGCGGGAAAGCTTCCACCGGTTATTGATGTGGAATATTACGGTGACAAGGAGCAAAACCCGCCAGAGAAAGAAAAGACGGTGTCAGAAATAAAGGAGATGCTGGATATACTGGAAAGAGAATATAAGGTAAAACCAATTTTGTATACTACTTATAAGGTATACCGAAAATATCTTCGGGACAATTTCGAAGAATACCCGCTATGGATACGCAATGTATACTATAAACCTGGTTTTGATATTGGGAGGGACTGGCTGTTCTGGCAGTACTCCGACACTGGGATAATGGAAGGCTGTCATGGGGAAGAACCGTTTACAGATCGAAATGTCTTTGCCGGCACCAGAGAGGAATTGCTCCTGCTGCTGGTGGGCGGGCCGCAGCCGCAGCAGACGGCAGATGGAATATAATATATTTCTGAAAATATCTTGACATTCTCAGGATACTGGTGTTATACTACAACAGTATGCCGCACAACGAGGTTAAGATCTGCGCATTTTTACATACGCAGGCACCATAGTTGGCGAGTAATTTTAGTAGGAGGTGCTATATGTACGCGATTATAGCAACCGGTGGTAAACAGTATAAGGTTCAGGAGGGCGATGTCATCAGAGTGGAGAAGCTTGGTGCAGAAGCCGGTTCTGAGGTAACTTTTGACCAGGTGCTTCTTGTGGGTGACAAGGAAGTCAAAGTTGGTACTCCGACGGTGGAGGGCGCTTCTGTCAAGGCAACCGTAGTAGCTGAGGGCAAAAGTAAGAAGGTTATTGTTTACAGATACAAGAGAAAGACCGGATACCACAAAAAGAATGGTCACAGACAGCCATATACGCAGGTAAAGATCGATCAGATCATCGCCTAAGCCTGGCAGGCCTATGATTCAGGTAATTGTAAAAAAGCAGAAAGATACTATGACAGGCTTTCATATTGAGGGACATTCCGGGTATGCTGACAGGGGCAGTGACATAATCTGTTCTGCCGTGTCCGCACTGGCCATCAACTGTGTGAATTCAATTGAAGAATTCACGGAAGATGAATTTTCAGTCGGCACGGATGAAGAACGGGGAATGATTGATTTTGATCTGGCAGATCAGCCGTCATCGAAATCCAAATTGTTATTGCATTCCATGCTGCTCGGCATACAGGAGATTGAAAAATCATATGGCAGCCAGTATGTTACGATCATTAATCGTTAGGAGGAGAAGACCATGATGAATATGAACCTTCAGTTATTCGCTCATAAAAAGGGAATGGGATCGACAAAGAACGGCAGAGATTCCGAGTCCAAGAGATTAGGAGCAAAAAGAGCTGACGGACAGTTTGTTCTGGCTGGTAATATCCTTTACAGACAGCGCGGGACCAAGATTCACCCGGGTGTAAATGTCGGTAAAGGTGGAGACGATACATTGTATGCTTTGGTAGACGGTGTTCTTCGTTTCGAGAGAAAGGGAAGAGATAGGAAACAGGCTTCCGTATATCCAGTAGAGAGCAAATAAGACCGAATGAAAAGTTCAGGGGCTGCCGAATAAGCAGCCCTTGTTTTTCCTTCGGGACATCTGCCAGAAAGCAATTTTCAGACACGCCTCAGGGCATTTGTCAGATATAGAAATGGAGAGTAAAATGTTTGCAGACAGAGCAAAGATACAGATACGTTCCGGCAGAGGCGGTGACGGCCATGTCAGTTTCCGAAGAGAAAAATATGTGGCCAACGGCGGACCGGATGGCGGCGATGGCGGCCGGGGCGGCGATCTGATTTTCGAAGTGGATCCGGGGCTGAATACCCTGACGGATTTCCGCCATAAACGCAGGTATGCTGCAGGGGATGGAGAGCCAGGAGGAAAAAGACGCTGTCACGGCGCAAACGGAGAAGATATGGTGATCCGGGTTCCCGCGGGAACTATTATTAAAGAGGCGTCCACCGGACAGGTTATCACGGATATGTCCTACGAAAACCGCAGGGAGATTCTTCTAAAGGGAGGAAACGGCGGTAAAGGCAATATGAACTACGCCACCCCCACTATGCAGGTGCCGAAGTATGCCCAGCCGGGAAAGCCGGGGATTGAACTTGAGGTTCTGCTTGAATTAAAGGTAATTGCAGATGTGGGACTGGTCGGATTTCCCAACGTTGGCAAATCCACTCTGCTATCGAGGGTGACCAATGCTCAGCCTAAAATTGCAAATTATCATTTTACCACATTGAATCCCAATCTTGGCGTGGTGGATCTTGACGGTGCAGATGGTTTTGTGATTGCGGATATACCGGGACTCATCGAAGGAGCTTCCGAGGGAGTCGGTCTCGGCCACGAATTTCTTCGCCATATTGAGAGAACCCGGGTTATGATACATCTGGTAGATGCTGCCTCCACCGAGGGCAGGGATCCGGTGGAAGACATTAAGATCATCAATCAGGAGCTACAGGCATACAATCCGGAAATTGCAAAGCGGCCGCAGGTTATCGCAGCAAACAAGATGGACTGTCTGTACGGAGAGGACAGGGATCTCATCCTGGGGCGGTTAAAAAAGGAATTTGAATCAATGGGAATCCAGGTATACCCGGTATCTGCCGTAACCGGCGAGGGTGTACGGGAACTTTTGTATCATGTGAAAGAGATGTTAGACAAGATTCCGGAAAATCAGGTTGTCTTTGAGAGAGAATATATGGTGAAGGAACCAGATTTTGCCAATGAACCCTTTACGGTGGAAAAGAGTGAAGAGACAGACGGGCTCTTTATTGTGGAGGGACCGCGAATTGAGCGAATGCTGGGCTACACAAATCTGGATTCGGAGAAGGGATTTGAATTTTTTCAGAAATTCCTTAAGAGCAATGGAATCCTGGAAGAACTGGACAAGCTGGGAATTGAAGAGGGCGATACGGTAAAAATGTATGGCTGGCAATTTGAATATTTCCGTTGACATCACTGGAATGGAGGATAAAGATAATGACAAGTAAACAGCGCGCCTATTTAAAGGGACTTGCAATGAAGATAGAACCGGTGGTTCAGGTTGGCAAAGCAACTGTGACGCCAGAGCTTACTAAATCGGTGGAGGAAGCTCTGAAGGCAAGAGAACTGATCAAAATTAACGTTCTGAAAAATTGCTTTGCCGATATCCATGAAATCGCCTCTACACTGGCCGAGAGAACGCATTCGCAAGTTGTCCAGGTGATCGGAAAGAAAATTGTACTGTATCGTGAATCTTCCACAAAGAAGAAGATTGAACTGCCCAAAGGGAACAAATCATTATAAATGAGAACGGGGAATGTTATGAAGAAAATCGGTATTATGGGAGGGACATTTAATCCGGTCCACAATGCGCATCTTATTATGGCCCAGGCGGCGTATGAACAGTACGGACTGGACGAGGTGTGGTTTATGCCGTCAAAAAATCCTCCCCACAAGGACAGAAGGGATATTGTGTCAGAAGAACACCGCACCCGCATGATTAAATCTGCCATTGATGATGTTCCTCATTTTCTTTTTTCCGACCTTGAACTGAGACGCCAGGGAATCACTTACACAAGTGAGACGGTAAAACTACTTCATAACCAATATCCCGATGCAGAGCTGTACTTTATTGTGGGAGGGGATTCCCTGGCCTCTTTCGGTGTATGGCACCGTCCTGAAAAAATATTGAAATACTGTACCCTGCTGGCGGCGCCGCGGGGAGCTGTGTCGAAGGATAAGATAAAGAAACTGTGTCAGGAACAGGGCAGCCGTTTTCATGGAAGGATTCTGCCTGTCAGGATGGACCAGATCCAGATTTCATCCGAACAGATTCGGGACAGAATCCGAAATGGGGAATCCCTTACCGGCTATTGTCCCGAACCGGTTATTATCTATATGAAGCTGCACGGATTATTCCATGCAGAGCCGGAGAAGCTAATTATAAAAAAAGTAACGCCGCTTCTTATGAAATATCTGTCCGCCACGCTCCGGCCGGGGCGGTATCTTCACACCGTCCGGGTGGCGGAGACGGCAGCCTCCCTGGCCTTCTGTCACTGCGGGCAGAGGAAGAAGGATATCCCGCGGGCAGAACTGGCTGGAATGCTTCACGATTGTGCCAAATATTATACCGGGGAAGAGATGCTCTGTCTCTGTAAGGATTATGGTATTTCCCTGAGTGATACCGAACGAAAAAATACTGCACTGATCCACGGCAAGCTGGGTGCCTGGCTGGCAAAAGAGCGGTACGGGGTCTGTGATGAGGAAATCTGTTCCGCCATATCGTATCATACGACAGGGAAACCGGATATGACGACACTCGAGAAGATCATCTATATAGCGGATTATATCGAACCGGGACGAGGGATGGACTGCCAGCCATATCCGCTGGAAGAGATCAGAAGAGAGAGCTACCGCAGCCTGGACAGCGCTCTGCTGATGATCCTGACGGATACGGTACATTATCTCAGGAGCAATGATAATATGGAAATAGATGAGCGGACAATAGAGACCTACGAATATTATAAAGGAAGGGTGATATAAGTGGAAAAGAATGCAGAGGAAATGGTGAAGATCGCATACGATGCCTTGGATGAAAAGCTGGGACATGATATCGAGATACTGAAAATAGATGAGATCTCCGTGATCGCAGATTATCTTGTAATCGCAAGCGGTGACAACCAGAACCAGTTGACAGCCATGACCGATCTGGTAGAAGAGAAGCTGGCACGGGCGGGCTATACAAAGAAACGGCTGGAGGGAAATAAAAACTCTACATGGATATTGATGGATTACGGGGATGTGATCATACACATCTTTTCAAAAGAGGACCGGTTATTTTATGATCTGGAGCGGATCTGGAGAGACGGAAAGAAAGTGGCAAGAGAGGAGTTAAGATAGCTCAAGGGCGGGAATTCGACATTCAGAAAAGAACCCAGCAGTGCCTGTCAAAGGTGCCGGCCGGGTTCTTTCATATTTTATAGGAAAGTTCGTCATATACGGAGTGATGCCTTACATAATCCGGAAAAGACCTACTACTTTTCCAAGGATGATGACCTCATCCACATAGATCGGATCCATATTGTCGTTTTCCGGCTGCAGCCGGTAACGCCCCTGTTCTCTGTAATACGTTTTCACAGTGGCGGAATCCTCCACCAGGGCCACCACAACGTCGCCGTTATTGGCGGTAGAGGTTTGTTGAACGATAATTCTGTCTCCGTCAAAGATACCGATATTGATCATGCTTTCTCCCCGCACATCCAGCATAAACAGATCACCAGAGGGAAGATCTTCAGACAGCACCGGGAAATACCCACTGATATTCTGTTCCGCAAAAATTGGCTGACCGGCAGCAACCTGTCCGATCACAGGAATATTGCGCATCTCACGCCGCGTCAGATTGAATTCATCATCTACGATTTCAATGGCTCTTGGCTTGGTGGGATCCCTCCTGATATATCCGTTCTTTTCCAGTGTTTCAAGATGAGAGTGAACGGATGATGTAGATTTGAGACTAACTGCTGCACAGATCTCACGCACGGCGGGCGGATATCCCTTTTGTATGATCTGTTCTTTAATATATTCAAGAATTTCTGTCTGTTTTTTGGAAATTCTGCCATTACCCATGAAACTGGCTCCTCCTTTTTATATACAAACCTCTGTTTGGTCTTTTGTTTATAAATATATCATAGTTTTTACACATTGTCAAACAAATGTTCTTTTTTGTTTTAAAAACCATTTTTTTATGGACAAAATACAGAAGAGTGGTTATAATAAACAAAGATAATGATAGTAAGGAGTGTACGAAGGAATGGATGAGAAGAAAGTTAACTTTTTCCAAAAAATGAAAACTGCCGAACACCGGGGATTTGAAATCTCCATGTTTGCAGTGAGTATTTTAATGGCAGTGGTCGTATTGATCAGCATTGTCATGCTGGGTATATACTGGGGAAAGGGTTCATCGAACACGGTTTCCGATGACGGAGCAGATGATGCGGCATCGTCCAGTGCCGTCACGGTGGCCAATGACGAGGATTCGGCAGTCGCAACGCAGCCGCCGGAGAATCCTATTATATCAGAAGATGATTTTGGCAATTCGGATGAAGATCTGAAAGCCGGTGAATTTGCATATACAACGGCTTATGTAAATATGCGGAGTGAGGCATCCCTGTCCGCCTCTGTCGTGACAAAGGTGCCTTCTGGTACAAAATTAAAATTGCTTGCACTGGAAAAAGAAGAGTGGTTTAAGGTCGATTATAACGGAACTGAGGGATATATCAATGCAATGTATCTATCCAGTGAAAAACCCGCTCCTATTGCAACGGCAACCCCTGCTCCCACAGCAAGGGCCACAGAACGGCCGGAGAAAACACCGAAGCCGACAGTCAAACCGACGAAGAAACCGACACCGAGGCCCACGAAGAAGCCGCCCGTGAAGACGGAACCTCCGAAAGAAACCCCGACTCCGGCACCAGAGCCGATGGAGACAGCCGCTGTAGTCACTCCGGAACCGACACCGGTGCCGACGAAGGCACCCACCCCTGCTCCGACAGAGAAACCAACGCAGGACCCTACGGAGCCGCCCCAGAATACATCGGAACCTCAGGGGGATTGACCGGATTATGCCATACGAATGGAGGAAACCATGGAACAGTTGACACCGATGATGCAGCAATACATGGAGACGAAGGAAGAATATAAAGACTGTATCCTCTTTTACCGTCTGGGTGATTTCTATGAAATGTTTTTTGACGATGCCCTGACAGCATCGAGGGAACTGGAAATCACTCTTACCGGAAAAAGCTGTGGATTAAAAGAAAGGGCACCCATGTGTGGTGTCCCCTTTCATTCTGCGGAGGGATACATCAACCGTCTGGTCGAAAGAGGCTATAAGGTGGCCATCTGTGAACAGGTGGAGGATCCAAAAGAGGCAAAGGGACTGGTAAAACGGGATGTGATTCGTATCGTGACGCCGGGGACAAACTGCTTTACCTCCTCCCTGGACGAGACCAGGAATAATTACCTGATGGGAATCGTCTCAACGGAGGGCAGCTTTGGCATCTCGGTGGTGGATGTCACGACAGGCGAATATCTACTCACTGAGGTGGATCACCTTGGCGGGCTCTTGGATGAGGTCAATAAATACATGCCGGCAGAGATTATCTGCAACGATTCCTTTTACATAAGCGGAGCGGATCTGACGGATCTGACAGAACGGCTGAACATTGTTGTCTCCGCACTGGATCCGCGTTATTTTGATAAAGAGACATGCAGCCGGATCCTGTGTGCGCACTTTCAGGTCAGTACGCTGGAGGGACTGGGACTGCAGGAATATACCATTGGACTCATTGCGGCAGGCTCTGTGATGCAGTATCTGGAGGAGACACAGAAATGCTCCCTGGCCCATATTTCCAGGCTTACACCGTACCACACCGGAAAATATATGCTGCTGGACAGGAATACAAGAAGAAATCTTGAACTGGTAGAGACGCTCCGTGAAAAACAGAAACGAGGTTCCCTTCTCTGGGTGCTGGACCGAACGAAGACGGCGATGGGTGCCCGGAAGCTGAGAAGCTGTCTGGAACAGCCTCTGATCGATGAAAAAAAGATCCTCCAGCGGTATGACGCCATTGAGGAATTCAATGAAAACGTCATCACGAGGGAAGAGATGCGGGAATATATGAATCCCGTCTATGATCTGGAGCGCCTGCTCAGCAGGATCAGTTATAAAACAGTAAACCCAAGAGATATGACAGCACTGGAATCCTCCCTGTCCATGCTGCCTCATATCCGTTTTTTATGTGGCGGATTTCACTCAGAGCTTTTTCGGGAATTATATGAACAGCTGGATCCTTTGGAAGATATCTATGAGATGATCCATAATGCCATAGAAGAAGAGCCGCCCATCTCTGTCCGCGAGGGAGGGATTTTTAAAACAGGATACCATCCGGAGATTGACAAACTGAGAAATGCCAAGACAGAGGGAAAGGACTGGCTGGCACAGCTGGAAGCCAGGGAGAGAGAAAATACAGGAATCAAAAATCTCCGGATTAAGTACAATAAAGTCTTTGGATATTATCTGGAGGTGACCAAATCCTTTCTCGATCAGGTGCCGGATTCCTGGGTGAGAAAACAGACACTGACCAATGCGGAGCGTTTCACCACGCAGGAATTGAAAGAGATGGAGGATGTGATCCTGGGTGCGGAGGAGCGGCTGTACAGTCTCGAATATGCGGTATTCTGCGATCTCAGGAACCGGATATTTGATCAGATGGAACGGATCCAGAATACGGCAGGGGTAATCGCCATGCTGGATATGCTGGCCTCTCTCGCCTATGTGGCGGAGCACAACCACTATGTCCGCCCAAAGCTGAACCGCACGGGGACAATGGAGATCCGGGAGGGGCGCCATCCGGTGATCGAGCAGATGATTGAAAATAATATGTTTATCGCCAACGATACCTATCTGGATAAGGATTCCCACCGGGTGGTTATTATAACAGGCCCCAATATGGCAGGTAAGTCGACCTATATGCGGCAGACCGCCCTGATCGTTCTGATGGCCCAGATTGGTTCCTTTGTGCCGGCGGAGGCGGCAGATCTCTGCCTGGTAGACCGGATTTTCACCCGTGTCGGGGCATCCGATGATCTCGCCAGTGGACAGAGTACCTTTATGGTGGAGATGACAGAGGTGGCAAATATCCTGCATAACGCAACCCGGGACAGCCTTATCATACTGGATGAGATCGGACGGGGCACCAGTACTTTTGACGGTCTCAGCATTGCCTGGGCTGTTGTGGAGCATATTGTAGACAAAAAGAAAATAGGGGCAAAGACATTATTTGCCACACACTATCATGAACTGACGGAACTGGAGGGCAAGCTGGAAGGCGTGCAGAATTACTGCATCGCCGTAAAGGAAGACGGAGAAGAAATCGTTTTTCTCCGGAAGATCGTGAAGGGCGGTGCGGACCGCAGCTATGGGATTCAGGTGGCGAAGCTGGCGGGGGTGCCGGCGGAGGTTCTTGGCCGGGCACGGGAAATTGCCGACCATCTGGAACAGACCGACGGGACCAATCCGGATATATCTGTACCAGCACATTCCGATGGAATGACACAGCTGTCCATCTTCGATGCCATGGGAGGAAGCCAGACAGATAATATTCTGTTTGAGCTGCGGGACATCGATCTCACAGGAGTGACGCCGATGGATGCGATGAATCTCATATATAAATGGCAGAATCAGTTAAAGGAGAAATGGTAATGATCCAGGTTTTAGATCAGGCGACGATCAATCAGATCGCCGCAGGAGAGGTAATTGAACGGCCTATGGCCGTAGTAAAGGAGCTTGTTGAAAATTCCATGGATGCCGGGGCGACAGCCATTACCATTGAGATCAAGGAGGGCGGCATATCCTTTATCCGGGTTACGGATAACGGAACAGGGATTCCGCAGGATGAGGTGCCGGCTGCCTTTCTTCCCCATGCCACAAGCAAGATACGCTCCGCAGAGGATCTTCTCACCGTCCAAAGTCTCGGGTTCCGGGGAGAGGCATTGTCCAGCATTGCCGCCGTGGCCCAGGTAGAGCTTATCACCCGCCGCAGGGAAGAGATTACCGGTACGCATTATGAGATCGAAGGAGGGGAGGAAAAAAAACGGGAAGAGGTGGGATGTCCGGAGGGCACCACCTTTATTATGAGAAATTTATTTTATAATACACCGGCCAGAAGGAAGTTCCTGAAAACAAAGACAACGGAGGGAAATTATATACAGGATCTTGTGCAGCGTTATACCCTGGGCCATCCAGAGGTCCGTTTCCATTTTATCGTGGATGGCAGGAGCAGGCTTCAGACCTCCGGGGACGGGAATCTGAAAACCAATATTTATTATAACTATGGCCAGGACGTAACCAATTGTCTGATTCCCGTCGGGACAGAGACAGACGGCATCCGCCTGACGGGATTTATCGGGAAACCGGAACTCTCCCGGGGAAACCGGACTTTTATCAATTATTTTGTAAATGGGAGATATATCAAAAGTCCGGTGATCACCAGTGCTATAGAACATGCCTACAAAGATTTTCTGATGAGCCGCCGGTATCCCTTTACGGCTCTTTTGCTTACCATTGACAGCAGCTGCATCGATGTCAATGTCCATCCTTCCAAAATGGAAGCGAGGTTCACCAACCAGGAAGAGATATACCGCCTCTTTCATGATTCCATAAAGGAGCTGTTAAAAAACCTCTCGCTGATACCGAAGGTGTCCATCGGACCGGCCAGCACAGAAAGACGGGGCCGGGGAGAGAATCTGACTTCCCAAAGGGGAGAAAAGGCCCCACGGGAAACGTCGCCGGAGCCCTTTGAGGAGAACCGGCTCAGAGAGCAGTCCGCCGGCATGGCAGATCCTGTTCCGCCGGTATCGCCGCCGCAGAATATCCCGGTGGTGTCGGAAAAGGGCGTCTGGGACGCCACGGTTCCACAGCCGCAGAATTTTCTTCAGGAGAGAATACTCATTCCCGAGGACAGACCCCGGTTCCGTATTATCGGTCAGGTATTTGACACGTACTGGCTTGTGGAATATAAGTCGGAGCTGCTGATCATCGACCAGCATGCGGCCCACGAAAAGGTATTATATGAGAAGCTGACGGAGAAACTGCGCAACAAAAAGGGGCTTACGCAGAATCTGGCGGCGCCAGTCGTAGTAACATTGTCCGGCAGGGAGATTGAAGCCCTGAAAGAATATGCCAGCGTATTTGAGGATATTGGGTTTGTTCTGGAGCCCTTCGGAGACAGGGAATATCTCATCACCGGGGTGCCGGCGGATTTCCTCGATCTTGAACCAAAGGAACTGTTTCTCGAAATGGTGGACAGCCTTATGAGGGAGGGCGCCCGCACTAAGCCGGAAATGGTACTTGAACACTGTGCTGCCATGGCCTGCCGCGCAGCGGTTAAGGGAAATAACAGCCTCTCCTATGCCGAGGCGGATCAGCTGTTCGGGCAAATGCTTCTGGCGGAGGAGCCGTTTCACTGTCCGCACGGAAGACCCACCACCATAGCTATGAGCAGGCAGGAATTTGAGAAGAAATTTAAACGGATCGTATAGCGCAACGACGGATTCAAATTGGCGGATGCCGGACAGAAAGAAGGGAGACTGTTTTGCAATTACCCATATTGATACTTACCGGACCCACGGCGGTAGGGAAAACGGAGATTTCTCTCCGGCTGGCAAAGGCGGCAGGAGGTGAGATCATCTCTGCCGACTCCATGCAGGTATACCGGTATATGGATATCGGAACGGCCAAAATCCTGCCGGATCAGCGGCAGGGTATTCCACATTATATGATAGATGAATGGGAACCGGATCAGGAATTTAATGTATTTCTCTTTCAAAAAAGGGTCAAGGAATATATCCGGGATATCCATGCAAGAGGAAAACTTCCCATACTGGCAGGCGGCACTGGGTTTTATATTCAGGCGGTCTTATATGATATCAGCTTTGCCGAAGGCCAGCAGGATGACAGCTGCCGCCGCCGGCTTCAGAAAGAGGCGGAAGAAAAGGGGTGCCGGCAGCTTCATGACAGACTGCGGCAGGTGGATCCGGAGTCGGCGGAGGTCATACACGAAAACAATATAAAACGCGTGATACGGGCTCTGGAATACTATGAATTTACCGGTGAAAAATTTTCTAAGCACAATGCACAGGAACGGCAGCGCACTTCGCCCTACAACTTTTTGTATCTGGTTCTGACAATGGAACGGCAGGAATTGTATCACAGAATCGACCTTCGGGTGGACCAGATGATGAGAGAGGGTCTTGCAGATGAAGTAAAAGGGCTTCTGGACAGGGGATACGGCAGGGAGCTTGTGTCCATGCAGGGACTTGGATACAAAGAGATTGCCGCGGCGCTGGCCGGGGAATGCACCATGGAAGAGGCGGTGTACCGGCTGAAGCGCGATACAAGACATTTTGCCAAACGCCAGATGACATGGTTTCGACGGGAACGCGAAACCGTCATGTTAGATAAGGGGGCTTATGCATCAGTGGATGATGTCGTGGAAAATATTATGAAAATGGCAGAGAAAAGAGGAATATTGTGATGAAAAAAGATGAGATGTACGGACAGTTTGGGATTGGGGACAGGGTACTCGAGCTGGGAAACCAGGTGCTGTCTGAGATTGAGGAACGGTTTGCCGCTATTGATGAAAGAGCGGAGATCAACCAGTTAAAGGTAATCCATGCCATGCAGAAAAACCGTGTGAGCGAATGTCATCTTCAGGGCTCCACCGGATATGGATATAATGACTCCGGCAGGGATACACTGGAAAGGGTTTATGCGGATATCTTCCACGCGGAGGATGCCCTGGTGCGCTCCCAGATCACATGCGGAACCCATGCACTTACCATCGCCCTGTCCTCCATTCTCAGACCTGGGGACGAGCTGCTCTCGCCGGTTGGAAAGCCCTATGACACACTGGAGGGAATCATCGGTATTGAGGGAACCACCACCAGGGGATCCCTCCGTGAGTTCGGCATTTCCTACCGGCAGACAGACCTTCTGCCAGACAGCGGATTTGACTATGATGGTATCCGGGAGGCATTGAATGACAGGACGAAGCTTGTGACGATCCAGCGCTCGAAGGGGTATGCCTTGCGGAAAACTTTATCGGTGGAACGCATCGGGGAACTGATCCGTTTCATCAAAGGCATCCGCCCGGACGTGATCTGTATGGTGGATAATTGTTATGGGGAATTTGTTGAGACAATAGAGCCCTCGGATGTGGGCGCGGATCTGTGTGTGGGTTCCCTCATCAAAAATCCCGGCGGAGGACTGGCACCTATGGGAGGATATATCGTAGGACGACGGGATCTGGTGGAGCTTGCCGCCTGCCGGCTGACGGCGCCGGGACTTGGCCGGGAGGTTGGGGCATCCCTGCATATCAACCCCGCTTTCTATCAGGGTCTGTTCCTTGCGCCCTCCGTTGTTGCGGGAGCACTGAAATCGGCGATATTTGCCGCTAATCTCTATGAAAAGCTCGGCTTTACGGCAAGCCCGGATGGAACAGAGGAACGGTATGACATCATTCAGGCGATTGCCTTTGGCAGCCCGGAGAGGGTCATTGCCTTCTGCCAGGGGATCCAGCAGGCTGCTCCTGTGGATTCTTTTGTCCTGCCGGAACCATATGCCATGCCGGGATACCACAGTGATGTGATCATGGCTGCGGGAGCCTTCGTCCAGGGATCCTCCATCGAACTCAGCGCCGACGCCCCCATTGAACCACCCTACAGCGTATTTTTCCAGGGCGGGATCACATGGCATCATGGAAAGCTGGGAATTTTGAAAACGCTGCAGAATATGCTGGACGGCGGTTTTGTCGAATTACCATGAACACTGTTGGATGCGTGGAAAAATTCACACAAAAAACTCAGTTAAAAGGTATACTTTTCTATCAATATATGGTAAAATGACTATGTTTGAGTACTGATAGATTGACTAATGTGTCATATGAATAATAAAAATTTCACAATGAAACAATTACCGGTATCAGAAAAGCCTTATGAAAAATGTATCCGGAATGGTGCCGGTACTTTGTCGGATGCAGAGCTTCTGGCGGTAATCATTAAAACGGGGACCAGAGAACGCACCAGCCTTCAGCTGGCAATGGAGCTTCTCGAACTTCACCCGTCGTACAGAGGGCTTATCGGACTACATCATCTGTCGCTGAAAGAGCTGGTTCAGGTGAAAGGTGTGGGGAAGGTTAAGGCGATCCAGCTTCTGTGCGTGGCAGAATTATCAAAGCGGCTTGCCCGGCAGACAAGGAATCCTTCTCCCAAACTAACCTGTCCCTGTGAGGTGGCAGATTATTTTATGGCTGAGATGCGCAGCCTGGAAACCGAGCATCTGTATGCGGCCTTTATGGACGCCGGCGGAAGGATTCTTCATTACCAGATTGTCTTTAAGGGAACCGTTCAGTCCTCCCTTGCCAATCCCCGGGAGATTCTTCGTCTTGCCCTGCAGTATGACACTGCTCATTATGTGGTTTTACATAATCACCCCAGTGGTGATCCGGAACCCAGTGTGGAGGATATCCAGATGACCAGACAGCTGAGAGAAGCGTCCGGCCTCATCGGAATACCGCTGATGGATCATATCATTATCGGTGATAATCAATATATCAGCCTGAAAGAGAGAGGCTATCTGTAAGGCCTGCCCCAAAGCGGGAATCCTGCAGACGGAGTACTTTTATCATAGCAAAAAGAGAGGGAGAGTGTAAATGTTAGGAAAAGCAATTGGTATTGATTTTGGGACGAGTTCCATTAAGTTCTATAAAAATGGCGAGGGTGTCATCCTCCATGAAAAAAGCGTAATTGCCGTATATAATAAAAATCATACATTTGCCGTGGGAAATGAAGCCTTTGAGATGTATGAAAAGGCGCCGGTGAACATCGAGGTGTCGTATCCGGTAAAGAACGGCGTGATCGCAGATATTGGAAATATGCAGTCCATGATCGATTACTTTTTCCAGCAGCTGGACGGAAAGCGTAAATTAAAGGGCGCCGACTATTATATCGCAGTTCCGACAGATATTACGGAAGTGGAGAAGAGGGCGTATTTTGAACTGATCTCCAATACAAATCTGAAACCGAAAAAAATCTATGTGGTGGAGAAACCGATTGCAGACGCCCTTGGCATGAGCCTTGACATTACAAAATCCACCGGGACGCTTGTGGTGGACATTGGCGCCAACACAACGGAAATCTCTGTTCTGTCCCTGGGGGGGATCGTCCTGAGCCGGCTGATACCGGTGGGAGGAAATAAATTTGACGAGGTGATCATCAGCAAGATCAAGAAGGATAAAAATTTCGTCATCGGTGAAAAGACGGCAGAGCTTATTAAAAAAACCATCGGCTCCGCCTATGTCACCGATGAGACGATAGATATCTGCGGCAGAAATCTTGTGACGGGCCTGCCCAGTGAGATCACCATTACTGGCAAGGATGTATATGACGCCCTCATCGAACTGTTCCAGACCATCGTCGATTCGGTAAAGATTATTCTGGAGCGCACGCCACCGGAGATCTCCTCTGATATTTATAAGTCAGGAGTCTATATTACCGGCGGTTCCAGCCGGATAAAGGATCTGGGACGGTTTGTATACGATCAGCTGGGCCTCAAGGTAAATCTCTGTGAGGAGCCGGAGAGCACGGTGATCATGGGTCTCGGAGCCATCATTGAGGATCCGTCTCTGGCAAAGCTTACTTTGTAATAGGGGAAGTGGGGATAAGCATGAAGAAACGCAGGAAGAAAAATTTTATCCATCCGAAAATATTATATATGTGCCTTTCCGTTATGTGTGTACTTCTGGTACTCCTTTCGTTTAAATTTTCTGACCGCTTTTCTGCTGTAAAAACAGTGGTGGGGGATCTGATCTCACCCATGCAGAAAGGAATCAATACGGTAGGGCGTTCCATTTCGGACAAGCTGGAGCTTCTTTCCTCAAAGGAAGACCTCCAGGCCAAAAACAAAGAACTTCAGGAAAAACTGGATACGCTCAGTTACGCCAACAAAATCCTCACCAGTGAAAACGCTGAGCTGGACAACCTACAGGAATTGTACAGGCTGGACAAAAAATACCCGGATTATCCCAAGGTGGCTGCCACGATCATCAGCCGCGACGGCAACAACTGGTTTAATGTGTTCTATATTGACAAGGGAAAAGACGATGGTGTTGATGTAGATATGAACGTCATCGCAGGCAATGGCCTTGTGGGGATTGTGTCGGAGGCAGGCAGGCACTATGCAAAAGTCCGCGCCATTATTGACGATAAGAGCAATGTCAGCGCCATGTTTGAATCCACTGGAGAGACCTGTATGGTAAAGGGAAATATGGAGACGATCTACCAGGGCTGTATAGATATTGAGATGATCAGCAATACCGCGAAGGTGAAGGAAGGGGATGAGGTTGTGACATCCCATATCAGTGATAAGTTCCTGCCGGGCTTGTCCATCGGATATATAAAGGACATCACAACAGACAGTTCAAATCTTATGAAGACAGCGCACCTGACACCGGTGGTGAATTTTGACCAGTTGAACATGGTCCTTGTCATCACACAGCTAAAGGATGCTTCCGAGCTTGGAGAGATAACAAAATGATCAAAAGAAAAATTGTTACCTTTATCACTATCATTGCGGCAATCTTACTGCAGACTACTATTTTCCGCAAGCTGGCCCTCTCCGATGTGGTGCCGAACCTGCTGCTGGTTGTGACCGTCACATATTCCTATCTCCGCGGCCGGACCTCCGGCCTGCTGACCGGTTTCCTGTGCGGCCTGCTGCTGGATTGTATATGCGGCAGTGTAGTGGGGCTTTATGCCTTTGTCATGATGACCATCGGATTTATTATTGGTTTCTGTCAGAAAATTTATTTTCGGAACAGTCTGGTACTTCCGCTGATCCTGATTGCTGGCAGTGATCTGATCTATGGCATCTATTATTATGTAACTGAATTTCTGATGCGGGGTAAACTGCATTTTACTTTTTATTTCATTCACAGGATTCTTCCTGAGATGGTGTATACTACTCTGGTGGGAATTGTGTTCTACCGGCTGATCGTATATTTTGAAACACGCATTACCAGAAAAAAAGAAGAGGAGGTATAGCTTTGCTCGACAGTGTACTTGATTATTTAAAGTCGATCGTTAAGTCCCGGCTGTTTGCCGTAGTTGTGTCATATGTTCTCTTATTCAGTCTTCTCATCGGCAGAATGTTTTATCTACAGATCGTCAAGGGAGAGACTTATGATAAGCAGGCCACACTTCAGAAACAGAAAATAAAGACGGTAAAGAGCGCCAGAGGAAAAATTTATGACAGCAAAGGAAAGCTGCTGGCGACGAATGAACAAAGATATGCCATCACCATAGAAGATTCCGGTGAGCTGAGGGATAATGTGTCGAAAAACGCCATGATTCTTAAGTGCATCCGTCTTATGGAAAAAAACGGGGATGAACTGGAACTGGATTTTCCCATTGTTATGAACAGAAAGGGGAAATTCAAGTTCGCTGTCAGCAAATCCGCCGTTCTCCGTTTTAAGCGTGATATCTTCTTTACCAAGACCGTAGATCTTCTGACAGAGGAACAGCAGAAGATGACGGCGGCCCAGTGCTTTGAATATATCAGGACATCCGATTCCGTAAATAAAATCCGTTTCTTTGACCAGGAGAAGGAGACAGATATCGGCGTGGAGGATGCATTGAAAATTATGTCTGTCCGGTATGCGCTGATGATGAATACTTATTCCAAATATGAACCGATTTCCCTCAATTCCAATGTCTCTGCAAAAACAGTTGCGGCGGTTAAGGAAAATTCCGCTGATCTGCCCGGAGTCGAGGTCACATCCGAATTGAACAGGGTATACTATGACAGCAAATATTTTGCCCACATAATCGGCTATACGGGCACGATTTCTTCGGATACCCTGGCAGAAATGCAGGAGAAGGGCAATACGGAATACAATTCCACGGATCAGATCGGGAAGACTGGGATAGAGAAGGAATATGAGGATGAACTGAAGGGAACCAAGGGCTCGGAAACCCTTCTAATCGACAGTGCCTCACGTATTGTCAGTACAAAGAAGACGAAGGATGCTGTGGCGGGAAATGATATCTATCTGTCGATTGACGCAGATCTCCAGAAGGCTGCTTACCGGCTGGCGGAGAAGGAGATTGCCAGTATCCTGACCTCTAAGCTTGTGGATGGGAAAAGTCATGGTACAAAAGGCAAAAAAGCATCGGGTATCCTTGTACCTATATATGATGTATATGATGCAATTCTTCAGAATAGTATTGTGGATGTCACGCATTTTTCCAAAGAGGACGCCACGGATCTGGAGAAATCAATTTATAACAGCTTTACTTCTTACAAGAAGACATCCATCAGCAGCATAAAAAGCAGGCTCACCTATACTGACAAAACGGCAGGCAGGGATCTGTCAGACGCCATGGACAGTTATCTTGATTATATTTTTTCCATGCTAAGGGAAAATGAGGTGCTGAATACGAATACTATGGATACAACCAGCCAGGTTTATTCCAATTTTGTCAATGACAAGATAAGCCTGAGTGAGTTTCTGATCTATGGCATAAAAAATAACTGGATCAATCTCTCCACCCTGGATGTCGGTGAGGATTATTACAGCTCCGAAGAGGTGTTTAAGAAAATCTGCGACTATATATTTGAGGAACTGACAGACGATGCCGCCTTTGACAAAAAGGTATATCATGTTATGGTGGACAGCGGCCGGATCAGCGGCCGGCAGATTTCCCTTCTTCTGTATGACCAGAAGGTATTGAAAGCGGATAAGGATACCTATGTCAAGCTTCAGACCGGAATGCTCAAGCCATATCATTTCCTGAAATCAAAAATACGTTCTCTGGAGATTCCGCCGGGAGATCTTGGACTGACGCCATGCGCCGCTTCCGTGGTGATCACATCCGTCAAGACCGGGAAGGTTCTGGCTCTGGTTTCCTATCCGAGCTATGACAACAACAAATTTGCCAATACAGTGGACAGCGATTACTATTCAAAGATCAGTACCAGCAGTGCGTCGGCTCTGTTGAACCGTGCCACCCAGCAGAAGGCGGCACCGGGATCCACTTTTAAGATGGTATCGGCTACCGCCGCTTTGGGAGAAGGGATTATTAACACCTACTCCACAGTTCATGATGGCGTGAGATTTGAAAAAATTAATAAACCATGGCCCAAATGCTGGAGCAGCTATTCCCATGGAAACCTCAATGTGACACAGGCACTTCAGCATTCCTGCAATTACTTTTTCTATGAAATGGGATATCTTCTCGGCAACGGGCA
This sequence comes from uncultured Clostridia bacterium, assembly GCA_948467395.1. Classification (GTDB taxonomy): domain Bacteria; phylum Bacillota; class Clostridia; order Lachnospirales; family Lachnospiraceae; genus Eubacterium_F. The sequence goes on from CAOKDX010000002.1 coordinate 108,001, forward strand.
CGACAATATTGTTGACAACGAAAAAGGCCTGAAGCGTCTGGAAAAATATGCCGGAATGTATGGTCTCACTGATAAATCCGGTATTGAACTGGCGGAGGCTTCGCCCTCTTTTTCCAATGAGGATATTGTCAGGTCTACCATTGGACAGGGCAGCAACAGTTACACGCCAGTACAGATGTCACGATATGTTACAACCCTGGCAAATGGGGACAACTGTTACGATCTCACACTGATTGACCGGTTTAAAAATACGGTGACAGGCAGCAACACGAAAAATTCAGCAAAGGTGAAGAAGGAGCTGGATGTATCCCAGACATCGCTTCAGGCCATCTGGACCGGTATGAGCCGGGTGGTCAGCAATGGCAGCATTTCTTCCCTGTTCCGTTCCGTCCCTGTCAAGGTGGCGGGAAAAACAGGAACTGCGGAAATCACCGCCAATGAGCCAAATCACGCATGGTTTGTAAGCTTTGCCCCGTATGAAAGCCCTGAGATCTCCGTTACGGTTCAGATACCGAACGGCTTTACATCGTCGAACGCGGCTGAGCTTGCCAGCAATGTATATAAATATTATTTTAATAAGAGTCAGAAATCCAGAAAGTCCCTGCTGAACCAGAAGGTGAGTGACCCTGCACTGGGATCCAGCCGGAGGACTGATTAGAGGGGGAAATAAGTTATGAAAAAGACACCTGTTGTCATCAAGGGAAATAAATCTGGTATACGCATCATATTGGATTCAGAGCTGTCGTTTCCGGAACTTTTAGAGGAAGTGGAGAAAAAATTTATGGACAGCGCAGATTTTCTCGGAGATGCAAGGGTGGCTGTTTCTCTGGAGGGACGGGAACTCTCGGCGGAAGAGGAGGCGGTCCTGCTGCAATGCATTTCGGATCATTCCCGGCTGCGTGTGGTCTGTCTGATCGACCATGACAAAATGCAGGAGGAATATTTTACCCAGACGCTGAATGACCGGCTGATGCAGATGAATATTAACACCGGACAGTTCTTTAAGGGCAATCTGCGGTCCGGGCAGGTGATGGAATTCGAGACGAGTATTGTGATACTGGGGGATGTCAATGCCGGCGCCCAGGTAGTATCCACAGGAAATGTCATTATACTGGGGGCACTGAACGGAACCGTATACGCCGGCGCTTCCGGAAAAGAAAACTGCTTTGTCGTGGCGCTGAAGATGAATCCGGTCCAGATCCGCATTGGCGATGTGATCGCCCGCTGTGCGGACGAAAAGAAGGCTCCGCCGAAGGAACCGCAGATTGCCTATCTGGAAGAAGATACCATCTATGTCGATGCCATTTCAAGACAGACGCTGTCAGACATAAAATGTTAGGATCAGGTTTGTTATCTCCCATTTAGGAGAATAATATATATTTGGAGGATGAAAAATGAGTGAAGTAATTGTTATAACATCAGGTAAGGGCGGAGTAGGTAAAACTACGACAACTGCCAATGTGGGTACAGGTCTTGCGAAAGAGGGGAAGAAAGTAGTACTGATCGACACAGATATAGGTCTGCGCAATCTTGATGTGGTAATGGGACTGGAAAACCGGATCGTCTACAATCTGGTGGATGTGATTGAGGGAAACTGCCGGATTAAACAGGCTCTGATCAAAGATAAGAGATATCCCAATCTGTATCTTCTCCCATCCGCACAGACCCGTGACAAAACAGCGGTAAATCCGGAACAGATGACCAAGCTCACGGCTGAGCTTAAGGAAGAATTTGATTACATACTGCTCGACTGCCCGGCAGGCATCGAGCAGGGATTTAAGAACGCCATTGCCGGTGCCGACAGGGCGATCGTAGTTACTACCCCGGAGGTATCCGCTGTCCGCGACGCAGACCGGATCATCGGACTGCTTGAGGCCAACGAGATTGGCAGGACGGAGCTTATTGTAAACCGTCTGCGGGCCGATATGGTGAAACGGGGCGATATGATGTCAAGTGATGATGTAGTGGAAATCCTTGCCATTGATCTTCTCGGTATTGTACCGGATGATGAAAATATTGTGGTATCCACCAATCAGGGCGAACCGCTGGTGGGGAGCAATACGATGGCTGGACAAGCATATGCCAATGTTTGTCGGCGCATAATGGGAGAGGAAGTACCGTTCCTGGATCTGTTCCAGAAAAATGGATTCTTTTCCAAGATAAAAAATAAATTCAAAAGCTAAGGAGAGGAATACATATGGGATTTGCAGATTTTTTTAGAAAAAAATCTTCCAGTAATGTGGCAAAGGACAGATTAAAAATGGTTCTTGTCTCGGACCGCGCCAACTGTTCGCCAGAGATAATGGAACAGATAAAGAATGATATCATTCAGGTAATATCAAAATACGTGGAAATCGACATAGACGGACTGGATATCAAGATAGAGCAGACAGAGTCTGAAAATATGAATGGTATGGTGCCGGCTCTGTTTGCAAACATTCCGATCAAGGATATGAAACACAGCAGTCCGAACTAAGAAAACGTGAGATTATAAAAGAGGCGGGATTGAACATGCGGGAAAAAATACAGCAATGGTTTCAGATTAAACGGTATAATTGGAAGAATTATGATATTTCTTTGGTTGTAGTAGTCCTTATGCTGACTATGATTAGTTCGTTCATTCTCTCACTGGTGCAGCCGCATTTCTCACTGATCCGGCAGGCATTCAGCATTACGGCAGGGCTATTTATCATCGCTGTGTTTTCAATTATAGATTATCACGATCTCTGTCTGTATGCACCGGTTATCTATATTCTGTCAACACTGATGGCAGCGGCTACCAAGCTGTCCCCTCTGGGAGCAAATCAGGGTACGAATTCTTACCGGTGGCTGAATATCAAAGGATTTATATTTCAGCCGTCAGAATTGTGCAAGCTGGCAGTGATACTTGCCCTGGCAGTATTTTTCAACCGGGTCAGGGAAAAGAAGCTGCAGAGCTTCCGCAACTTCTTCCTGGCGTGTCTGATCGCACTGATTCCCACAGCTTTTATACTGATCCAGTCCGACCTTTCCTCCAGCATCGTAATCGTAATGATTCTTGTAATGATGCTGGCCTGTTCCGGGATCGGTTACCGCATTCTCGGCTCTGTGGCGGCAGTCGTCGTACCGGTATTTGCCTTTTTATTCTGGTATATCCAGCAGCCTAATCAAAAGCTGTTCACCGGAAGCCGCCGGTATCAGCTGAACCGTATCCTGGCCTGGCTGCATCCCGAGGGACATGAGCTGGGAGCGATGTACCAGCAGAACAACTCTGTGTTATCCATTGCTTCTGGAAAGTTATATGGGAAACTTCTGGAAGGGGATGAGGCAACCAGAAACTATTCTCTGGTGGATGTAACGGAAAGTGATTTTATCTGGACGCCTCTCAGTGAGGAGTTTGGATTTATTGGCTGCCTATTCGTGCTCGCCCTGTTATCTGTCGTTATCATTAAATGTTTTTTAAAGGCGAAGAACGCCAGGGATTATATGGGGATGCTGATTGCCGTAGGAATCGGTTCCTTGTTTTTCATTCAGATTTTTATCAATATTGGGGTGACAACATCATTGCTGCCAAATACGGGTCTGCCGCTGCCATTTTTGAGCAATGGCATGACATCGCTTTTCGGCAATATGATGGCAGTGGGTATTTTGCTAAATATTGGCATTCAGCCAAACAGGGGAAGCAGTAATTTTGAGATCCATTAAAATAGAAGAAAGGGGACTATATAATGAATATTGGGTTAATTGCACACGATTCAAAGAAAATCCTGATGCAGAATTTCTGTATCGCCTACAGAGGGATTTTGAACAAACACACGATCTATGCAACAGGGACAACAGGAAGGCTGATTGAAGAGGTGACCAATCTCACTATCCACAAATACCTGGCAGGACATTTGGGTGGAGAGAAGCAGCTGGGGGCGCAGATCGAGAGCAACGATATGGACTTGGTAATCTTTCTTCGCGATGCACTGACCCCCAAAATGCACGAGCCGGATGCAGATCCTGTGTTTCGTCTCTGTGATATACATAATATCCCCCTGGCCACCAATGTGGCCACTGCCGAATTGTTAGTGAAGGCTCTGGAGCGCGGCGACCTGGACTGGCGGGAGCTGGTTCGTATGTAGGCGGCGTTTATTTGTTGCTTAAAGTACGCCGCTTTGTATTTTGCCGTACTAATTTCCTATTCTGCCAAGATAGCTGAGAGCGTATAATCCGCATACACCAATGACAGCATAGATAATGCGGGATATGATCGTCATACTGCCGCAGATGAAGGCAACGAGATCCAGCCCGAAGAAACCGACCAGCCCCCAATTGACGGCACCGATCACGACTAAGATCAATACTGTATAATCTAATCCTTTCATTGTGCAACCTCCTTTTCAATTAGTGTTGCGGAAATGGGAAAAATTATGCATGATAATGCTAAGAGAGGAGAGAAGTTTATGGCATCCAGAAAAGTTGTACCAATGAAAAAACGTTTTCGTCCGAATCTGGCAATGTTCATTTTCTTTCTTATCATTATCTATATCGTTGTCCTTACCTGGGGTTATCTGACAGATGAACATATCTCCATCTATGAGGTGAATACTACGAGGATTTCGGACGATTCTCCTCTTTATGGGTTCATTCTACGTTCTGAAGAGGTAGTGACAACAGACAAAGAGGGCTATATCAATTACTATAATGCAGAGGGAAACCGGGTGGGGACAGGAGATGTCGTCTACACGCTGGATACCAACGGAGAAGTCAGCAGTATGCTGGAAAAATTGCAGCAGTCAGATAAAAATAAAGAGAGCATCACGGCTATGCGGGAAGTTATCGCCTCTTTTCAGAACAATTTTTCTCTGTCTACATATTCCCAGGTGCAAAATCTAAAGTATGATATCAACAATGTTTTTTTCGAAAAAAGTAATGGCAATCTGTACAGTGACCTGAATAAGGCGCTGAAATCCGCCGGGCAGGATAAGAGCTTTACCAAATATACATCGGCGAAAAACGGCATTCTATCCTACTCCGTTGATGGATTTGAAAATACGAAAAGAGAAGATATCTCTCCGGAAATCTTAGACCAGTTTGCCCAGACGGCAAGAAAACAGACTTGGACATCGGAACTTCTGCCAGCCGGAAGTCCAGCCTATAAATTGATAACCGACAATACCTGGTCACTGACGGCACAGCTAAATAACGATTATTATGAGCGACTGAAGGATCTGGATACGGTCCGGATCACCATCTCCAAAGATGGGATCTCCCTGAATGCAGCGGTAGAATTGTGGGATCAGGGCGATATCCATTATGTGAGCCTGACAACCTCCCGTTTTATGGAACGGTATCTCAACGATCGTTTTTTGCAGTTTGAATTCAATCTAAAGACAGCGGAGGGGTTGAAAATACCAAATAGTTCCATGCTGAAGAAGGATTATTTTATACTTCCGCCAGAGGTGATTACCAGAGGAGATGAGGGGAACGGGATTGTCAAGCAGGTCAGAACAGAAGAGGGGAAAATAACAAAGCAGTTTACTTCCCTGGGTAATTATTTTTTAATCAATGAAAAATATTATGTGGACAGCAGTGTCGTCACTGGCGGGGACGTAGTGATGAACCATAGTACTGGGGAGGATTTCATCGTCAGTTCCACCGAACCACTGAAAGGCGTCTATTGTGTGAATGAGGGATTCTGTGAATTCCGGCCTGTGGATATCCTGTATCAGAATAAAGAATATACCATTGTATCGGATTCAACCACAGGCGGCCTGTCGGCATTTGACCATATTGTAGTAGACCCATCTGCGCTGAGTGACGATGATTTTATATAATTTTTTGAGAGGATGACAGAGAATGGTAAAAGAAAATTTAGTTAAGGTAGAAGAGAAGATAAAAAGGGCTTGTGAGAGAGCCGGAAGAAAACGGGAGGAAGTTACCCTCATCGCCGTAAGTAAGACAAAGCCCGTCTCAATGATTCAGGAGGCAATGGATTCACAAATCATGACGTTTGGTGAAAATAAGGTCCAGGAGCTTTTGGAAAAACAGGAAATCATCACAGAACCGCTGGACTGGCATCTCATAGGCCATCTGCAGCGGAATAAGGTAAAGCAGATCGTGGGCAGGGTAAGAAGGATCCATTCTGTTGACTCACTGCGCCTGGCAAAGCAGATACAGAATGATTTTGAGAAGAAAAAGGAAATGGCACATATACTGATAGAAGTAAATATGGCAGGAGAAGAGTCAAAATTTGGTCTGGCTCCGGAGGAGACAGAAGCTGTCATACGAGAGGTGGCAGAGTTTCCCAATATAACCATACACGGTCTTATGACCATTGCTCCCTTTGTGGAAGATCCCGAAGAAAATAGAATACATTTTAGAAATTTGCACAAATTACTAGTTGACATAAACAGTAAAAACATTGATAATATTAGTATGAATGAGCTTTCCATGGGAATGACTGGTGACTATGAAGTGGCCATTGAAGAGGGCGCTACTTATGTACGTGTAGGTACTGGTATTTTTGGAGACAGAATATATACATAAGCTGAGAAGATCGGCTGGAAAGGATTTTATAAGATGGGTTTGAATTCTATATTGAATTTCTTTAAATTAGATGACGAGGAATTAGATGAATATGATGATATAGGATACGAAGAAGAGACATATACGGAGCGAAATCCAGAACCTGCCCGCAAAAAGGCACCTGCCCGTACCCAGCCTGCTATGGACTATGATGAAGAACCCCGACAGAAAAGTGGTTTTCTTGGCAATAAACCGAAAGTAGTACCGATGAACAACCGTTCTTCCCTTGCCGTCAGTGTGATTAAACCAAACCGCTTTGAAGACTCGGAAGAGATATGTAATATGCTGCTTTCAAACCGTCCTGTTATTGTAAACCTCGAGGGCTTTGATCCCGGTGATGCACAGCGCATTATGGATTTTATATCGGGCTGTATCTATGCCATCAACGGAAAATATCATCAGATTTCCAAATATATCTTTATTTTCTCTCCGGAAAATGTAGATATCAGTGGAGATTCCCTGGGCCTGGATGGGAATGTCACAGTAATGCCTCTTATTAACCGCGAATTCTAATGTGAAATGAAAGAGGATAAGAAAAACCAGTTTTTTGCCAGACATATGCTGGATATGGCAGACCGGGCTTATCAGGGCAGTTATCCAGTATTTACTGATTTTCTGACGACATCGGAGTACATGCTGCTATCCTCCATGCAGACACAATTCAGGGGGATTCGGACAGCATATTGGGGCGGACACAGAGATTGTGATCATGTTACAGCCGGTTTTTTTCCAAATGACTGGCCCGGGACAGATTCGAAAATGTTTCCTGTTGTCTGTATCCGGGTTACACCGTTAAATGAACGGTACGCCCAGTCATTAGAACACCGGGATTATCTGGGAGCGATTTTGAATTTGGGAATTGAGCGGGCAAAGATCGGGGATATCCGTATCTGTGAGAGCACCGCTTATGTTTTCTGTAAAGAAGAATTCGCTTCTTTTGTTGTAGAAAACTTTATTACAGTGAAACATACACAGATAACCTGTCAGATCATGACAGCGTCCGATGAACTTCCAGAACAGCAGTACTCCGAAAAGATTGACAGCGTCGCTTCCGTCCGCCTGGACAATGTTGTATCTGCTATGGCCGGAATTTCCCGCAGCAAAGCGGTTGAACTGATTCGGCAGGGCAATGTCACAGCCGGTCATGCTCTGCGGACAGCCGTCAGCTTTATGTGTACGGATGAAATGATCATTACGATCCGGGGATATGGCAAATTCCGTCTTTCCATACCGGAGAATGCCTTTACCAGAAAAGGGAAACAAAAAATCATCATATATAAATTTTTATAAGGGAGGAATATGCCGATGTTATCGCCATTAGATCTACAAAATAAAAAAGTTCTGCCGAGGAAGAAAAAATACGATAAGGCGGAGATGGATGATTATATCGATCTTTTGCTTGAAAACTATAAGGAGGCCTTCAACGAGGTACAGGAGCTTCACAAAAAAATAAAGACTCTCAGTGATGGAATCCAGTATTACCGCTCCATTGAATCCACTATGCAGAAAGCCCTTGTCCTGGCAGAAAAAACCTCCAAGGAAACGAAGGATGCCGCCCTGTTGAAAGCAGAAGCCATTGAAAAGGATGCCAATACAAAAGCAGCAAAAATCGTTTCAGATGCAGAACAGGAATATGAGAAGATCAAGGACAAATGTGTCACACTGGTACAGCAATTTAACCAGTATAAGCTGCAGTTAAAGCAGGTGGCGACAGCACAGCTTGAACTTGTCACCAGTGAATCCTTTGACGTATATTCACCGGAGCTTGAAGCATTAAATTCCTCCAGAAATTCCCTGCCTCCAGTGAATGAAATGCGGGAAGAGACAGCGGAACAGACAGAGGAGCGGGAGCGTCCCTACATCCCGCGAACAGCCGTCTCCACAGAGGAACCCCTCGCGGATGAGGGCATTGTTGAAACGGCAGCCCCGCATACGGCAGCGAAGAGAGAAGATCTGGAGAAAACCGTTACCCTGCCTGATCTGAAAAGTGAAATGCTGCAGCAGGATGTTCAGAGGACAGTACCGGCAGGGGCTAAGGACGAGATGTCCATGCTGACAGCGGATACCATTGATCTCCGGGATTCCCTGCAGCAGCTTCAGGGGGAACCAAAGGAGATAAAGGAAGCTCTCGTACGGGAGCCAAAGGATGCGAATCCTGCCGTCCCAACAGATGTTAATATAAAAGAAGCACGGGTGAGACAGCCGGACCTGGAAGTATTAGAACCCGTGACAGAGGAGTCCAAGGAGACGCCGACATTGGACTCCTTGCTGCAGAGTATGAATATCGGAGGCAGGAATAAGAAAAAAAAGAAGAAAGGACAGGATGAGGATCCCTTTGAGTTCCTTGGTTCTGTTGATGATTTTTAATGAACAGGAAATTTCTTATAACGAATCTGGTATTTTCGGCTATGTTTATTCTGCTGCTTCTGCTAGACCGCATTTCGAAAAAATGGGCCGCCTTGACGCTGCAGAAGGCCGACATCGATCTTATACCGGATATCCTTACGCTGCATTATCTGGAAAACCGCGGGGCTGCCTGGGGAATCCTCCAAAATGCCTTCTGGCTGTTTTTCCTTATCACAATCGTTGTAGTGGGCGTTATGGTGTATTTCTATGCCAGAATCCCATTTACCCGCCGGTACTGGTATTTGAGATCTATCATAATACTCTTATCCTCCGGCGCCATCGGAAATTTTATTGACCGTGCCTGCTGGCATTATGTAGTAGATTTTATCTATGTGGAAGCCATCAATTTCCCTGTATTTAATGTAGCAGACTGCTATGTATGCATAGCGGCTGCTCTGTTGATTCATAGTTTCCTGTTTTATTATAAAGAAGAGGAGCTGTTATGGAAAAAGAAGAAATCATCCTAGTCGTTCCTGCGGAAATGGAGGGAATGCGTCTGGACCAGTTTCTGGCAGAACAGACGTCATTCTCCAGATCATATCTGCAGAAACTTATAAAAAATGAAAAAGTAATGTGTAACGGGAGCTTTATTACCAAAACTAAAGTTCCCGTTTGTTTTGCTGATGAGATAAAAGTAGTTATCCCGGAACCAGAATCACTGGAAATAAAACCGGAGAAAATGCCGCTAGATATTTTGTATGAGGATGACGACCTCCTGGTGGTCAATAAGCCAAAGGATATGGTAGTACATCCCGCAGCAGGACATATGGACCACACTCTGGTAAACGGGCTGCTGTATCACTGTAAAGGCCGTCTGTCGGGCATAAATGGCGTTCTGCGCCCCGGTATCGTGCACCGTATCGATAAAGATACCACCGGCGCCCTTATTGTCTGCAAAACGGATCTGGCGCACCAGTCCATAGCAGAGCAGCTCAGCACCCATTCCATCACAAGACGTTATCAGGCCGTAGTATACAATAACTTTACGGAAGAGGAGGGGACAGTTGATGCACCTCTGGGCAGACATCCCGCAGACCGCAAAAAAATGGCTGTTGTACCCATACATTCGGGAAAGCGGGCAGTGACCCATTACCGGGTGCTGAACCATCTCAATCATCAGTTCAATCATATTGAATGCCGTCTGGAAACGGGACGTACCCATCAAATCCGGGTCCACATGTCCTATATCCGGCATCCACTGTTGGGAGATACCGTTTATGGTCCATCGACTGCCGCACGTTTCTCCAGACTGCGGGGTCAGACATTACATGCCGGAATCATTGGCTTTAATCATCCACGCACAAATCAATATATAGAAGTGGAATCACCACTTCCGCAATATTTTGTGGACATCCTGAAAACCCTTGAAAAATAGGGGAAAAAAAGCGTTTTTTATGCCAAAAACCCTTGACTTTTTGCCTACTATAGGTGTAGTATAAGATTACTTCATTTACGAAAATGTAATATAATTGTAGAACGGATTTCGTGAGTCCATCTACACATGTAGATAATCATATGCGACAAATGTAGAAACAAGAAGCAAAGGAGGGCTGGTTCTAAATGAGTGGAGGCAGAAAGGAAATGAGGCTGCACGAGGGGGAATTAAATGTAATGGAACTGTTGTGGTCTAACAAAGTACTTGCGGCAAAGGATATTTCCAAAATAATCAAGGAATACATAGGATGGGAAAAAAATACAACATACACAGTGATCAAACGACTGATAGATAAAGGTGCCGTTACCCGTGAAGATCCCGGTTTCCTCTGTCGTGCGAAAGTTTCCAAAAAGGATGTTCAGGAAATCGAAACAAAGGTTTTGTTATCTAAAATGTATAACGATTCCCTGACTAATTTTATCACAGAATATCTTGGAAACCGCAGGCTCACAACGGAGCAGGTGATTGAGTTACAGCGCGTACTGAACCGGCAGATATAAAACCAGAATGAGAAGAAAGAAAGTAACTGCACCGATTCCAAAGAAGGAATTTTGGTGCAGTTACTTTCTCAGAAACACTCTCTTGGACAAACCCTAGTTTTTCAAAAAGACTTGTATTTTCATGCGCATTATGATACAATAACAGATATCATCCATTAAACAAAAATACGTTTTCGGAATGGAGGCTTTTATGGACAAAAAAATAACCTATCACCAACAGACAACCCGTGATAATACGATTAAATTGAGAAATGTTCTGGCGACACTGCCTGGCTTTACAAAAGATTATTTCCGGGCAATTGAACCAAATACATCGGCAAAAACAAGGATTTCTTATGTATACGATATCCGGGTCTTTTTTCATTTTCTCTGTAATTCAAATCCTTACTTTAAAAAGCTAAACAATATTACAGAGATCCGTTTATCCGACCTGGAGTTGCTGCAGCCTGTGGATATTGAAGAATATCTGGAATATTTGAAGTATTATGAAGATCCCGATGGAGTGGTACATACCAATAATGAACGGGGCCTTCACCGCAAGCTGGCCGCTCTGCGCAGTTTTTTCTCCTATTATTATAAACGGGAAATGCTGAAAAGTAATCCAACGGTTATTGTAGATATGCCAAAGCTTCACAAAAGGGAGATCGTCCGATTGGATGCGGATGAAGTGGCAGATTTGCTGGACTATGTGGAGCATGGCGGCGATGAGATGACAGGGATGAAAAAAGTATATTTTGAAAAGAATAAAACAAGAAATCTGGCACTCTTCACTCTCCTCCTGGGCACAGGTATCCGTGTCTCCGAATGCGTGGGACTGGACCTGGAGGATCTGGATTTCAAAAATGACCGGATTAAAATACTCCGAAAGGGAGGGAAAGAGGATTTCGTCTATTTTGGCGAGGAGGTCAGTGAAGCCTTGTATGACTACTATGCAGAGCGGAGAACGATCCAGACAAAGGAGGGGCATGAGCATGCTTTGTTCCTGTCCGTACAGAAACGCCGTATTACTGTTCAGGCAGTTGAAAACCTTGTATCGGACTGTGCAAAGCATGTTACGACAATAAAGCATATTACACCCCATAAGCTGCGCAGCACCTATGGCACAAGTCTGTACCGCGAAACCGGGGATATCTATCTTGTGGCAGAGGTATTGGGGCACAATGACGTTAATACAACGAGAAAGCACTACGCGGCTATGGAGGATGAAAGGAAGCGCCAGGCGGCATCCGCTGTGCGGCTCAGAAAGGATTAGAAAAAAAGCCAGGACAGATCGTTTTATCATCGACCACTGTTCTGGCTTTTCTTTTATGATGTTGTGATTGGAAGCCTGTATTTTATCGTCCCGTCTTATAAGTCATAAACATTGACTGGATTCCGTCATAAATGGATTTTGCTGCTTTTTTCTGGAAAGATGAGCTTGTCAGCTTATTATAATCGCTGCTTCCGGAAATAAAGCCGAGTTCGATAAGGATGGATGGTACTGTATTGTGCTTCAGCACATAGTATCCTGCTGTCTTCACGCCGCGGCTCTTCGTCTTTAAGTCCCCCACCAGCTTGGTCTTAAACAGGTTTGCCATTTTCTTGCTGGTAATACTTCCGAATCCCTTACTGTTATTCGATACCGAATAATATACTTCTGTACCATTGGCAGAAGATTTGGACGCAGAGTTCATATGGAGGCTGATAAAGGCATCGGCACTCACACTCTTGGCAAAGGCAGCGCGTTTCGCCAGCGTAATAAAGGTATCTGTAGTTCTTGTCCAGTATACTTTTATGTCAGGAGCATTCTGTGTCGTATACTGCTTCATCAATGTATATCCAATCTTAAAATTCAGGTCTTTTTCGTTGGTTCCCTTGTTCCTGGCTCCCGGATCATGTCCGCCATGGCCGGCGTCCATCACAACGATGGATTTATATATACTCTTCGGTGCTCCCATGCTGACAACAAAATTATTTCCCTTGTCATAAATCTTATATCCCCTCAAAGAGGATGTGGTAACGGTAATTCTTGTATTGGCACCATTCTTAGTAACCTCAACGCTCTTTACTGAATTATTATTGATCACCACAGGATGATTTCTGAAATATTCAACATAATCCCCTTTAATATCAATCAGAAATTTTTTGCTGGCATACAAATCCTGATTTGTCACACTGGCTAACGTCACTCCCGATGGTTTCGGAATCATCAGGGAATAATTTGTAACGCTGCCTGAACTGCTGGAATAAGTATACAGCAGATTCATTACCAGTGTATTGTTCTGAATCGTATATGAAAAATCTGTAGTCCCCTCACAGGTAAGGGTAATGTATACCGTGTTATCCTCAGAAGAAGTGACTTCCATCTTCTGTACAATTTCGCCAAAGTTATTGAATAGGTTCTTGTCCAGCATATACTGGGATTGCGGAACCGTGATCGTGATTACATTGGCACTTCTCCTGACAGTAATCTTCTGCATGATCCCGGAAGAGGTTCCGGTAACATTGAGATTAATGGCCCCGGTTCCGCCCGCCTCCGAATAGGTGGCGCTCTGTGCATAGATATAATTTAACTCCTCTGGTTTTTCCGGCTCTGCCGTAGTATCCGGTTTCTTCGTTGGTTCCGGTTTTTCCGTACTATCTGGATCCGAGGGCTTGTCCGTTGGTTCGGCTTTATCATCCGGTGATTCCAGCTTATTCACAGAGGCAATCTTTTTAATATCAATTTCTTTATGCCAGTCAAAAAATATCTTTGATTGAATATTATAATAATTGCCTCCCTTATTCCAGGAACGGGTATATCCCAGCTCCTTTGCCATTCCGGATGCAGGCACGCAGAGCACATCTTTATTTGTAGAACCGTTCCGGACCATTTTAAGCGGTGCATTTAGTTCGGCTGACTTTCCGTTCCGTGTAATAGTACAGGAGTTCAGATGTGCGGTCAATTCCGTATTGGTATCTTCATTAGAAACGGTAAGTTTTCCTGTATCAGAATTATAATCATACTTCAGGTTCATGATACCGTCCAGAACTTCCTCTGCCGGCATATACATACTGCCTTCGATTTTTACAACAGGCATATTTTTCAGTGGATAATTTTTATGATTATAATAAACGGTTCCCTGTGCTCCTGTATAATATGTAGTCTGATTATCATAGGATAGCAATAACGGATCGCCAATGACTATTGTAGAATCCGACTTCTGATATGACAGATGCAGCGTCTTTGCCACAAAACTGACAGGCACCATAATTTTTGTCTTTTTCTTTGATATAAACCGGACAGATAAGGGAGCAGTAGTTAGCTTCTTTTTCTTTCCGTTGACATAAGCTGTCTTGCTTCCCACCTTCATCTTAATGGTAACGGAATTTTTTGTGATGGTCAGTGTCTTACTTTTGGAGGAATACTTACACTTGGCCTTCGTGCCAGATTTAAAAATATCCGTATACGGCACCATATATGACTTATTGATAACAAGAGCTTTGTAGGACGTTTTCGAAATCGTTTTGTTACGATACTTTACTTTCATTCGCTTACTTTTATTGCGTCTTGTCTTATTATTATACCGGATCTTAACCCCTTTGGAAGCCGCCTGTGTCTCCTGTTGGAGGAGAAGGCTTCCTGAAACAGCGGCAAACAAAACTGCACCGCCGAGTAAAATCTTTTTTCTTCTGTTATCCAGAAAGGAACGCATAAACTCTCATCTCCTATATTTTTGATATTGCCATAAATCTTTCTCATGCTTGGCGGGTCTCAAGGTCACATGGCTTAGCAGACAAGCATGAACGTCATTTTGACCCTGGCATCATAATATCGGAAGGAAATGACAGAAATTTGTCAGTTATGTTTCATTTCGATAATTGGGAAGTAAAATATATTTTCCGGCCTGGATGTATTCCGAATGCAGGTTATTTAGTTCCAGAATATCCCTCATATACTCTTTTGCAGAAATATAAGAATATTCTGGTGCATATCTCTCAGAAATGGCCGATAATGTATCTCCCTTTTCCACAAGAAGCGACTCCACGCTGGTCATTTCATTCAGTCCGCCATACTCGGCTGACACCTGCCACCGAAATGAAAGACAAAAATATAGCACAAAAAAAATAGTTGGTATAATGAGAATCGGAATTCTCCTAATGGCCTTTTCCGACAGCTTCCTTTTCATAATGTACACTCTCCTCTCATGGCAAACGTGTGATCCGAACATGTGATACGAACAAATGTTTAATACAAGTATACAGTGCGAACATCCGTTTGTCAATAGGTTTTTTAACAAACTTATTTATAACAAAAGAGAGGATGTCCTTCCCTATGACTTTAATCATAGTTCTGGGACACCCTCTCCGGGATTCTCAGCCAAGGCTTTTCTATTCTTTTCTATTCTATATTTCCGTTCCGGCTGCTCGATCTTCTGTCAGCTCCTCCTCCAGCTCCTCTGCATCAATTTTTATTGCGCTATTGGATAATTCGTCAATGGCAATGGACAGGGGTTTTGCGCACGGTCCCTCCTCCACAAGCGGCCGGGAACCTGCAATAATCTGGCGCGCTCTCTTCGCTGTGGCAAGAACAATGGAATAGCGGCTGTTTACTACCGGCTGTTCTCCCTGTTCTACCTCACTGTTTGCAATATTCATTAAATCAGTATAAGATGGATGTAACATAGAAACTCTCCTTTCTGAGTGGTTAACATATTTATCAGTAAAACACTGCCTGGAATCAGGGTACTCCGAAGTTACTCAGAGGCCATATCCGCAGTATTACCTTTCCCGATATATTTTCAAACTTGACGGGGCCTGGTGCGTTTTTATCGTGGCTGGTTTCCGGCGTAAAGCGGCTGTCCTGGCTGACTGACCGGTGGTCTCCCAGCACAAAATACTCATCCTCTCCCAATGTATAGGGCTCATTGGCAATCCCTCCGGTGGACATGGAATCCTTTGCATAGGGATCTTCTATTTTTTCCCCATTGATAAAAATATCATTTCCTTTGATCTGGATTGTCTCTCCGGGAAGTCCGTAAATCCGTTTTACATAGTATTCGTCCACATCCCGTCCCTTCGGATAGAATACAATGATATCATAGCGTTTGGGATCCGAAAACCGGTATGAGATCTTATCGATCAGGAGACTCTCCGCATCGTGCAGGGTATCCTCCATGGACTCTCCGCTTACCACCGTTCTCTGGATCACATATTTAGGAACCACATATACGCAGATCACGATCAGTGCGACATAAATCAGTCCCTCTATGACATATTTTAACCGGGAAGATTTCCTAACCTCAGACGGCCGTTCCACCTCATTGATTTCTCCATTTTCCATAAATCAGTTTCCCTCCTTAAATTGTGCAAGATCCTTTGTCATGGACGAGATCCATTCTTTCAGATATGGCACTTTATAGTGCTCGTTGGCAATGATGGAATGAACCTGTGCCACAGCGTCGTCCAGCTTATCGTTGACTACCAGATAATCATAATATTTCATATAATCTGCCTCTTCTTCCGCATGGTCAAGGCGTTTTCTGATCTCTGACTCATCCTCCGTCCCGCGTCCATAAAGACGTTTCTTTAGTTCCTCTGCAGAGGGTGGTGTCACAAAAATAAGAAGCGCCTCTGGAAATTGTTTCTTTACAAGCAGTCCTCCCTGCATCTCGATTTCCAGAATCACATCCTTCCCCTCGGCGAGCTGCTGTTCTACCGCCTTCTTCGGCGTACCGTAATAATTACCCACATACTCAGCCCATTCAATGAGTTCGTGGTCTGCGATCATCTGCTCAAATTCTTCCCTGGTATGGAAAAAATATTCTCTTCCGTCTACTTCTCCCTCCCGGGGTTTCCGTGTCGTCGCCGATATAGAAAGAAAAAATGGATATTTATGTACCAGCTCTTTCATGATCGTACCCTTTCCGGCACCAGAGAATCCGGATATTACGGTTAAAATACCTGTGCGCCCCATATTCTTATCTCCTTTCCTCATCTGTATTCATTCGTGCCACAATCGTTTCCGGCAAAAGAGACGACAGTACGATCATATGATTTTCCATAACCAGTACTGCCTTTGTTTTTCTTCCACAGGTGCCGTCAATGGCATTGCCGGTGTCCTTTGCATTCTGTATCATTCTCTTAACTGGCGCTGCGTCCGGGCTGACGATACTATATACCCGCTCACTATTCACGACATTTCCAAAACCTATATTAACAAAATTCATACATACCCTGCCCCTCTGTCCTATTCAATATTCTGGATCTGTTCCCGAATTTTCTCTATCTCAGTCTTTAATTCTATCCCATAATTGGAGACGATGGTATCATTCGCCTTGGAAAGGATCGTATTCGCCTCCCGGTTCATCTCCTGGGTAAGGAAATCCAGCTTTCGTCCTATGGCACCCTCTTCCCCTAATGTCTCTTTCATATGTATAATATGGGTGCGGAGACGAACCAGCTCCTCATCCACACAGATCTTATCGGCAAATACAACCAGCTCTGCAGCAAGGACTCCCTCGTCAATCTGCGTGTCGCCGAGAAGCTCTGACACTTTATCCTGTATTCGCTGGCGGTACTCCTGAATGATCTGGGGAGAGCGCTCAGCCACAGCCTCTACCAGCTCCTGAATCCGGACGAATTTCACCATAAGATCTTCTCTGAGCCGGCTGCCTTCCGTGCGGCGGCTCAATATAAACTTCTCTCCAGCCTGCGCCATGGCTTCTGTGATCAGCCGGCTTACCGTCTCTTCGTCTGGACCCGAATCCTCCATGGTAAAAACATCCGGAAAACGGGATATGTCATAGGCGACGGTGGTATTTTCCAGCTTAAGATCTCTGGAAAGCTGGCGGATTCCTGTAAGATATGCCTCTGCAACCTCTTTATTATAAGTAATGGCGGCACTTTTTCCTTTGATGTCAGAAAAGGCGACAAAGATATCAATCTTGCCCCGCCCGGCAAACTTCTTTACCTGACTGCGGATCTCGGTTTCATAGAAATTCAGCTTACGCGGAAGCCTCACATTGACATCCAGATAACGATGATTCACGGACTTCATTTCAATCTCTATCTTATAATTTTCATCCGACGCTTCTCCCCGGCCAAAGCCGGTCATACTCTGAATCATATCCGATTCCCCTTTCATGACCATATACTTTTTTATTATAGAGCAAAGAGGGAAGGAAGTCAAGAATTGCCAGTTTTTTTCCTAAGAGTCTTTCCTTGCGGCGGTTCTTATTGTATAATACAGTTTATCAGAACACAGGAAAGGATGAATTATATGGCTTTTGACGGCATTACAGTAGCTGCCCTTGTCAAGGAACTAAATGAACTTCTGCAGGGCGGACATATACAGAAAATAGCGCAGCCGGAGCCAGACGAGCTGCTGCTTACTGTTAAAAATAACCGGACAAATTATCGTCTGCAGATCTCTGCCAGTGCTTCCCTCCCCCTGGTATACCTTACCGAAAACCCGAAACCGTCTCCTCTGACGGCTCCTAATTTCTGCATGCTTCTCCGCAAGCATCTGAATGGCGCCCGGATTCTGTCTATCCGCCAGGCGGGACTGGAACGTGTGATCCGGATCTGTCTGGAGAATTTAAATGAACTCGGGGATGTGGTGCAGCGCAGTCTGATGGTGGAGATTATGGGAAAGCACAGCAACATTATCTTTGTAGATGACCAGAACATCATTGTAGACAGCATTAAGCATATAAACGGGCTGGTGAGCTCTGTACGGGAAGTTCTTCCGGGAAGGCAGTATTTTATTCCCAATACACAGAATAAGACAGATCCCTTTGCAGTAACTACAGATACATGGAACAAGGAACTGTTTGTAAAGCCATGCTCCATAGCGAAAGCAATCTACGGCTCCATTACCGGCTTCAGTTCCGCCATGGCTCACGAGCTCGCCTTCCGCAGCCATCTGGATGGGGATGCCCCCATGGCTTCCCTGAACGGCAACGAACGCTCTGCCCTTATTACGTCATTCCGGGAACTGATCCACGAGATCCGGGAGCAGCATTATACACCATGCATCTATCTGAACGGCCCGGTGCCGGCGGAATTCAGCGCGGTTCCTCTGAGTATGTATGACTCCCTGACCTGCCGGAAGGCGGCCACCATATCACAGATGATAGAATCCTTCTACGGGAAAAAGGATACGATTACAAGGATCCGGCAGAAATCTGCCGATCTGCGGAAAAGCGTTACGACACTGCTGGAGCGCAGTGTCAAGAAAATGGAGCTGCAGCGCAGGCAGCTGAAGGACACGGAAAAAAAAGAGCGATACCGAGTATACGGCGAGCTGCTGAACACATACGGATATCAGCTGGCACCGGAGGATAAAGTCCTCATCTGTACGAACTACTACGATGGGGAAGAGATTTCCATTCCGGTAGACCCGCAGCTCTCGGCATCGGAAAATGCCAATAAATATTTTAACCGGTATAATAAGATGAAACGAACCTTTGAGGCCGTTTCCGACCAGATAAAAGAAAATCAGGAAATGATCGATCATCTTGAATCCATCCTGACTGAACTGGATATTGCCCGCAGGGAAGAGGATCTGCATTATATCCGTCAGGAGCTCTCAGACTGTGGATATACGAAAAAACAGTCTGTGGGCAAAGGCAAAAAGCGCCGTATGCCGAAAAGCCGCCCCCTTCATTTTATCTCCTCCGACGGATACGATATCTATGTAGGAAAAAATAACTATCAGAACGATGAGCTGACATTTAAGGTGGCTGCCGGAAACGACTGGTGGTTTCACGCAAAACAGATGCCCGGTTCCCATGTTATCGTAAAATGCAACGGAGAAGAGCCTCCTGTCCGGACATTTGAAGAAGCAGGAAGCCTTGCCGCCTATTTTTCCAAAGGTAAAGGAGCGGAAAAGCTGGAGATTGATTATACCCAGAAGAAAAATATTAAAAAACCCAATGGAAGCAAGCCCGGATTTGTTGTTTATTATACCAACTACTCCCTGATGGCCTCTTCCCAAATAGAGGGGATTCGCTGTGTGGACGAGGAAGATGCTGTTTTTCTGGAAAGGAGTTTTCTGTCATGATCCGATACGATACCCATATCCACTCCGTCTATTCCTCAGACAGCGGCACCCCTGTGCAGGCCCAGCTTGACGCGGCCGTATTCCTGGGGCTGTCCGGGCTCTGTATCACAGACCATATGGATTATAGCTTTCCACGGGATCAGTTTGACAGTGTGCTTCCGGAGGGTCAGAATCCCTTTGAGTTCGATATTCAGTTATATGAAAAGGAGTTGTCCGGGCTCAGGAAAAAATATACAAATCTTGAGATACTCACTGGCGTAGAATGCGGGCTGCAGACCCGCCCGGATGTTTTGAAAAAAAACAGAGAATTATCCGCCGACCCGGATCTGGACTATATCATCGGCTCTCTTCATCTGACGGGCCGGCAGGATCCCTATTATCCGAAGTTCTGGCAAAACCGGGATCCGGCAGTATGTATCCGGCAGTATCTGGAGGAGCTCTATGACAATCTTTGTGCCTTTACCGGTTTTGATTCTCTGGGACATCTGGATTATATTGTCCGCTATGCCCCGGATTCGTTTCAGTATGATCCGGCACAATACCGGGATGTCACAGAGGAGATTCTGCGGCGCCTCATACGCTGTGATATTGCCCTGGAAATCAATACATCCGGTTACCGGAAAGGCCCGTATCCCAATCCCCACCCCGCCATCCTGTCTTGGTACCGGGAACTCGGCGGCGAGATGGTCACCGTCGGTTCCGACGCACATACCCCGGAATTGATGGCCTCCCGGTTTGAAGGGATCTCCGCCCTGTTAAAAAGAACCGGCCTGCACCAGTATGTTACCTTTCACCAACGCAGACCCCGGTTCCATTCTCTGGACAGCTAACGTCTCCGATTTAATTTCATAAATGTGATAAAAGAAGAATTCATCCTCCGGGACTGTTGAAGAACTTTTTTCAATGTCTCCACCGTGTAATCAATCTCCTCCCTGGTGGTGCTCTCACTCAGTGTAAACCGCAGTGCTCCCCGTGCCGTATCCGGATCTAAGTGGATGGCCCTGAGAACATGGGAGGAAGCCGCCTGCCCTGATGTACATGCGGATCCCCCAGAGCAGCAGATGCCTTCCATATCCAGAAGGACTACCAGCGTTTCACCTTCAGCAAAGGAAAAACAGAAGTTGACATTATTGGCAAGCCGTTGTTTTCTCGGTCCGTTCAGATGACAGAAGGGAATCTCCTTCTCAATACGGGAAATCATGTAATCCCGCAGCAGGACTTCTTTCTGTATCCGGTCCTTCATTGTTTGTGCAGCAATCTCAGCAGCTCTCCCCATACCAATGATAGAAGCAACATTCTCCGTGCCGGCCCGGCGGCCCTTCTCCTGTTTTCCTCCATGCAGAAAAGACGGCAGATCGATTCCCTCCCGGACATAAAGAAAGCCAATGCCCTTCGGCCCGTGGAACTTATGGCTGCTGGCACTGAGAAGATCAACATGCCAGGTCTCCGGCCGCACGGGCATTTGTCCAAATGCCTGTACCGCGTCTGTGTGAAATAACGCCGGATGATCCTTCAGCAGTGCTCCCAGCTCTGCCATGGGCTGTACTGTCCCGATCTCATTGTTGGCTGTCATAACAGAGACGAGGATTGTATCCGGACGAAGTGCATTCATCAGGGTTTCCTTTTTCACAAATCCCTGTTCATCCACATCCAGATAAGTAACTTCAAAACCACGCTTTTCCAGATATTCGCATGTGTGGAGTATGGCATGATGCTCAATCCTGCTTGTGATCAGATGCTTTCCCAGATGGGAACGGCTTTCCGCCGTGGCGATCAGGGCCCAGTTATCACTTTCCGTACCACCGGAAGTAAAAAATATACAAGAAGGGTCACAGGATAACACTTTAGCAATCTGCTGTCTTGCTTTTGTCAGGGCCTCTTTATTTTCTGCTCCCATATCGTATACGCTGGAAGGATTTCCATAAGAATCCTTGAGAAAGGGAAGCATACAGGCGAGTACGTCATCGGATATTCTTGTAGTAGCAGCATTATCCAGATATATCGTTTGGTCCATGGAAAAACTCCTTTCCATAACCCAACGGCACAGATATACGCCGCTGGGCTAGTTACGGTGCTATAAAGTGAGCCCGGCAGGATTGCCGGGCTTATTTGTATCCTATACTTTATTTTATTCGGTTCCCACAGGAAAGTGATTACCCAATGGTTAATTTATGATAAGAACGCTGGTTCATTCCATTTTTTTTCACAATCTCTTCACTGTGGATCTGGGGTGCCACATCAGGATCCGGTTCAGCCACTGCCTCCTGAATGTCCTCCAGAGAATAGGCAAAGGAGTATTGTGTGGCAGAGGTCTCGTCCTCTGGCATATCTGTCGTCGTCTCCAGACGGGGAGCCGGTCCCTCATTAACGTCCCGCCACTTTTTCTCAAGATCATTGATGGTGGGAACCTTATCATATTCACTGATGCTGCCCTCCACATCCTGCAGCGGCTGCGATATGGGTTCTATCTCAAAATCAAATTCTGGCTTCACGTATTTCGGCAGCGGCTGGTGCGGCTCAAAATCAAGCTCCACTGCCGGTTTCGCTTCATGCAGCTCATTTTCAGAATCATCCCTCTCAATAATATCAGCGATATCCTCCCTGGCAGATTCATTCATCCGCCGGATATTATCCGATATGTCCAGACGATTTAAGAAAGTATTCAACTGGGCATCCGCATCGTTGTCAATATCAGAAAATCCTTCCAGCGTATGAGAGGCATCCGCCATATTAAGGTCGGAGCTGAGATGATCCTCTGAGAGAAATGCCGGCTCCTCCTCTGGCGACAGCTCTGGTTCCTCTGATACCAGTTGAAGAGTATCTTCTGTTTCGTCCGCATTGGTCAACTCCGGTATCAAGGCATCCAGCGTCTGTGTCTCTGGCTCCGGAATCTGATCGGTCTCCATATCCTGTCCCGTTTCTGTTTCCGGCTCCGAAGATTCCTCCGGCTCCGCATATTGCTGTGGTTCGGTATACGTCTGTATTTCAGGCGGCTCTGCCGCCTCCTTTATATATTTTTCGGATGCGGTCCATTCCGGGATATCAGACACAGCCTGATCCGGCGTCTCAGGTATGGCTGTCTCTGGCAATGGGTTTTCTGGCGTAGTTTTGTCCAGCGTTTTCTTCATCTTCTCTCTCTTTTCCTTTTTTGCCTTCTGCCGCTTCTTCTCCTTCTCCTGGGCAGTTTCCGGCTGCACTGCCACGATGGGGGCCGATGCCGGTTCAGGCACTGTTACCGGTTCCGTTTCCTGTGTGGATACCGGTTTTGCCGGCGGCAGCTCTGGAAGTACAGCTTGCCCTATATCAATGGCCGGTTGTTTCTCTGCCTCGTCCGCAACTGATTCACTTTCCGCCTGTCCTCCCACTGCCAGCACGGAGGTCTCCTGGACTAATGTGTTGTAAATGCCATAGGAAGAAAAGATGGGAAGGAAAAAGAACATATAGTCAAATTCATCTGCGCTGCCAAGAAAGAGCAGATGATAACACAGCATTCCCAAATAGGCAAAACAGAGCGGGCCGATGGAGGAGGATTTCTTCCGAATAGCATAAAACCCGGCAAGTCCCGCAAAAAAGAACAGGAGGGATGGAAATACATCCGTTTTGGATGTAAGATATAAAAAATCACTGGTTCGCAGGTATTTCTTCAGCAGATAACCTGCGAGCTCTCCATGAGATGCCCCCATCTGCTGAATCTTTATATCGAGTTCAAAGGGGATATGGATACTTAAATCCGGCATAAACAGCCAGACTCCTGTCAGAATCACAAACGCACCGGACAGCAGCAGAAAGGCGGTAAATGGTCCGCTGGTGACAATTCGTTCGGATTTCTGTGTCTTTCCGAAAAGAAGGGAGAGAACACAGCCGGCAAGGAGCAGGATCACAAGCGGGTTCAGCACAGACGCCAGGGCAAAGAGTACTGCCAGCATCAGATACGAAATAATAATTAGAAACGGCTGTTCGATATAGAGATACATTACTTTCTTCGTAATAAGCAGAAATGCAAAATAGGGAACTAAAAAGCAAATAATATCCAGTGCATGGGTGATCTCATATCCGGCAGTTGAGAAATAGAAAAAAAGAAAAAAACCGGTTCCTACAGCCAAAATGCCGCAGAGCCGCCCTCCCTGCAGCCTTGCACAGCCGTACAAAAGAGCCAGAAGCACAACGATCAGAAAATTATTCTGAATCCCGGCATCCTGTTTCAATATAAAGGTAAAACCAAGAAGTGACAGAACAATACACGCCTCAACAATCTGAAAGAGTGGTTTTTCAATTTGAAACAGCTGTACTTTATTTTTTTCCTTGAGAAGGAATGCGGCAATGAGATAAATAATAATTCCGATAATAATGATACAGGCAATGACATTCCGGTCACTGCTGGAGGAAATCGCAAGAAACATAACCTCGACGAATCCAATTCCAAGTAATATCATAAAAACAAACGAATATATGACGGTAAGTATATTTCTTTTCAATAACACGATATTCTCCCCTTTGCATTATATTTAACAAATACATCATACTATAATTTAATGACAAAAACAACATTTTTTGCAACGGCGCTACATACATTATATAAAAACCCGGAGCTGCAGCGCATTGAAGAACCCTCTAGTTAAAGGAACCCTGATCCTGACGGGCGCCGGTATTATTACAAGAATGATCGGTTTCGGATACCGGATCTTTCTCGCCGGTACGCTGGGCGAAACTGGTCTTGGCGTCTATCAGATGATCTTTCCCGTGTACTCTCTTTGTTTTACCCTGTATGCCGCCGGCATACAGACAGCGGTATCCCAAATGATCTCCCATGAACCGTCGTCATCCCATCCCGCCATCGTAAAAAGCGGAATGATTCTTTCCCTTATTACAGCACTGTGTCTCTCAGGTATTGTATGGAATCTGTCAGACTATATCAGTGCCGCGTTTCTGGGTGTCTGCGAGACGGCTCCACTGCTCCGGATACTGGCAGTGGTCTTTCCGTTCTGCGGCATTACCGCCGTGATCAACGGGTATTTTTATGGCGTCAGCAACGCCAGAATTCCCGCTGTGACCCAGATCGTCGAGCAGCTGTTCCGGGTTTCTCTTGTGGTAGCAGCCGCCTGGTTTGTCATTGACGGAAAAGTTACCGCCAGTGTGGCTGTCCTGGGACTTCTTGCGGGAGAGATTGCTTCCCATATATACAACATCCGGCATCTGTTTACTAAGATGAAGCCCCGGGAAATCTGTCGCAGCAGAGGAAAGTTCCGTCATCTGCTGGCACTCTCCATCCCCCTAAGCGGTAATAAGCTGGTGATCGCCCTGCTGGGCAGCCTCGAATCTGTCCTGATTCCTGCCATGCTTGTCCGGTATGGCTGCTCAGGTCCGGATGCCCTTGCCATCTTCGGCATTCTGACGGGTGTCGTACTTCCCTTTATTATGTTTCCGGGGACTCTCACCAATTCCCTGTCAGTACTTCTTCTGCCTGCCATTGCGCAGTCCGAGGGAAGGGCGCAATATGACTCCGTCCGCCGTACAACCAATACGGCAATCCGTTATTCCATTCTGCTCGGTGTTCTGACCAGCAGTTTATTTATCAACTATGGCATAGAGATTGGGAACTTTGTCTTCCACAGTGAGAATGCAGGAAAGCTTCTTACCGCGCTGGCATTTCTCTGCCCGTTCCTGTATGTGACTACTACGCTCAGCAGTGTGATCAATGGACTTGGAAAAACAGGCATCACATTTCTTCACAATGTAATCGGTTTATGTATCAGAATACTATTTCTTGTATTTATGACACCAAAAGAGGGAATCTATGGTTATCTGCTGGGACTGCTACTGAGCCAGATCCTTACCTGTCTGCTAAATGCCGTCTATCTGGCGCGGACCCGGGGTGTCCATTATTTTCTCATGAACCAGTTTGTCTGGCCCATGGTTTTTTCCTGCAGTCTCTTTTATATCACGAAGCTGGCCGGAAACTGGCTGGCCGGCAGATCCGGGCAGCCAATCCTCGGTTTCGCGTTCCTGATCCCCGCCGGAGGCCTGATCCTTCTCTATCTCTATTTCTTCCGCCTGTTCCGATGGAAGGATTTCACCGGGCAATGCCGGTAGGAATACCGGTCCGGCGGTAATACCCTGCCTACTGATCCAGCAGGGCCATCAGTTCCTCCTCCGTCAGAATCGGAATCTGCAGTTCCTTTGCCTTTTTATTCTTGGCAGACATGGACGTAACATCATTATTTACAAGATAATCTGTTTTGGTGCTGACACTGCCGGTTACCTTTCCGCCCAGCTCTTCAATTTTCTTTTTGCACTGGTTTCTATTTTCAAAATGTACAAGGCTTCCCGTGATAACGAAGGTTTTTCCCTGCAGCTTCTGTTCCTTCTCCACTGCAGGATACTGGATTCTCAGAATATCCTGCAGCCTCCTTATCAATTCATCGTTTTTCCTGTCTGCAAAATATTCCACAAAGGAACCGGCGAGCACCTCGCCGATCCCATCAATCCCAGTCAGGTCGTCCTGGGTCAGGGTTTTGAATTCGGTCAGCCTGAAGGGGAAATTTTTTGTGATCAGCCGGGCGGTACTCAGTCCAATTCCCCGGATTCCCAGACTGTATAGTACATTGGCTGCCGGTACATCACGGGCGGCTTCCACTGATTGAATGAGGTTCTCATATGACTTCTCTCCAAACCCCTCCATCTCCACCAGCTCTTCCCGGTGTCTGTCAAGGGTAAAGAGATCCAGTACGGAATGCAGAATCTGCATATTGATAAGTTTCTCCAGGGTGGCATCGGAAAGACCGTCGATATTCATGGCGTCCCGGCTGACAAAATGGCTGAAGGATTTAATTTTTTTTGCATAGCATTCCGGATTCCGGCACATCAGTACAACGGAGCCATTTTCCTGTACCTGTTCTGCAGTTCCCCCACAAACCGGACACTGTGACGGTATTACGCAGTTATTTTTCTTTGTCTTATTCTCGTAGATCTGCGGTATGATCATATTTGCTTTGTAAACAGATACCGTATCCCCTATTCCCAGCTTAAGTTCCTTTAAAATGCTGACATTATGCACGCTGGCACGGCTTACCGTTGTCCCCTCCAGCTCCACCGGATCAAAAATGGCAACCGGGTTAATGAGTCCGGTGCGGGAAGCGCTCCATTCGATTTCCCGCAGTGTCGTATCTGCCAGCTCATCCCGCCACTTAAACGCAAGGGAATCCTTGGGATACTTTGCTGTTCTCCCCAAAGATGCACTGTATTCAATATCATTAAAGGTTACCACCAGACCATCGCTGGGAAGATCACAGGAGACGACCTCTTCGGCGAATTTCCCCACCTGTTCCGAGATATTCTCTCTTGTCACCTCTTTATAAGGCACGATATCAAAGCCCATTTCCGCAAGCCAGTCAAGCTCTTCCTTTTTCGTAGCAAAGCTTTGCTCCGGAGCGGTCTGTATGACATGATAGACATAGAAATGTACCCTTCGCGCCGCAGTGATCTCGTTATTTAGCTGCCGCACACTGCCGCTGCAGAGATTACGCGGATTTTTATAGCGCTCACTGACATCCGCCAACCGCGCATTTAATTCTTCAAAATCCGAATACAGGATCAGTGCTTCACCGCGGATCACAAGTGTTCCCTCAAATAAGATCCTCCCCGGTATATTGACAAAGGTCCGTGCATTATTCGTAATGACTTCACCAGTCTCCCCGTTTCCCCGGGTGAGTGCCTTCGTCAGCCTGCCGTTTTCATAGGTAAGAATCACACTGAGGCCATCCAGTTTCAGCGATAACAGCCCTTTTTCACTGCCGATCCAGGTTTCCAGCTCCGAGACCTCCTTTGTCTTTCCCAGTGACAGCATCGGAGCGATATGAGGCTCTTTCGGAAGCTCGCTGATGGTCTCATATCCGACATGGACAGTAGGACTTGCCGACATCGTGATCCCTGTCCTCTCTTCCAGTGCACACAGCTCATCATACAGCTTATCGTATTTATAATTGGGCATAATCTCGTCCTGCCCCTGATAATATACCCTGGAAGCTTCATTCAAAATCCTTACCAGTTCCTTCATTCTTTTTACATCCTGCTCTTTTCCCACAGATTTCATTGCTGCTTCACTCCATTTCCGTCTTATTTTCCATACTGCCCTTCCTGCGGCATTCTTCTTTCAGAACAGATAGTTCCCTTTCTGTGAGATAACGCCATCTGCCCTCTTCCAGATCGCCAAGTTCAATATTCATGATCCGGATCCTTTTGAGACGGCGCACACGATAGCCGAAATATTCACACATCCGCCGGATCTGCCGGTTCAGTCCCTGGGTAATGGTAATATGAAAGCTTCTCCCGCTTTTATTTGTTATGACACAGGGGCGTGTTATCGTATCCAGGATCGGAACCCCCTGTTCCATTGCCTGGCATACCGAAAGCGGCATCTCACGGTCAAGTGTGACCACATATTCTTTCTCGTGGCAGTTACTTCCCCTGAGAATATCATCTGTCAACTGTCCATTATTGGTGAGCAGAATCAGTCCGGTGGACTGTTTGTCGAGACGCCCCACCGGATAGATCCTTTCGGGAAAATCAATATAATCAATAATGGTTTCGGCCTTATCCTTCCTGCTGCTTGTACACACAATTCCAGCCGGTTTATGAAAGGCAATGACAATCTCAGCGGGGGAAGCCCCCACGGGTACTCCCCTCACACAAACGTGATCGCTGTCTGATACCATTATTCCCTTACAAACGGGTTTTCCATTCACCGTCACTTCACCGGCATCCAGCATACGGTCCGCCTCCCTGCGTGAACAGATACCATGCTGGCTGAGATATTTATTGATCCTGATCATGTCTTTCACTGTGGCACCTCGATTTCTTTCCGTTTTAGAAGGAGGTACGTTTGATATCAAACATACCTCCTGGTTTCTTTCGTTCTTCATTCTTTTGTAATGCCGCTGCTCACTGCAGGGCCGGCTGCCCGGCTGCGCCGGAAACCGTTGCGGCCTGAATCTCCTGATCCATCTGCTGGTAGAATTGTTTAAACGCGGCATCCTTGTTGATGGCGTCCTGAAGCTCCTTTGCCACCTGTTCCTTCAGCTTGACAATTTCACTGTTTTTGTCTGCGGATATAATGAAATTCTCCTGTGCCTCATCCAGAGCGCTGAGATATATGACATACTTGTCATCCGAAGTCGTGGTGATATAAAAAGCACTGAGACAGGGAGCCAGCGTGGCTATATTCCGGAGCTTCATATCATACTTTACATAGACCCGGTACGCATCGTTTTCCTCTCCCTCGATGACATAGCAGTTTATATTCTGATAATCCTCCACATATCCTGCCATCTTAATAAATTTATCCCTGTCAATCCGGTTGGTATCGCTGACAAGCCCGGACATTGCCTCCACATCCACAATCTTTTTGGCGTCAAAATAGCTTTTTATCAACTGATTGATATCCCCATTTTCATTCAGCGCAAGTTCGGCATCCTCGGCATTGTCGTGGTTAGAGCCGCCGGTGGGAATCAGGGTCAGGATCAAAAAACTTAATGCCAGGGTGGCAACGGTGATCAGGATAACTAACTTTTTATATTTTAATTTCATCTATAATTCCAGCTTTCTTGTCAAATTTGAACATTTACCCTCATAGTATAACAATTCTTGTCGAATTTGTCTATGCTTTCCTTTCTTTTCCGATCATTTTTTTCAGGTCATCCGCCGAAAATGAATAGCTGGTATTACAGAAATGACAATTTATCTCCACCGTTTCTTCCTCTTCTGCCAGCCTGTCCAGCTCCTGGTTTCCCAGACTGACCAGCGCCTGCTCCATCCGATCCCGGGAACAGCCGCAGGTAAAGGACGCGGGGATATGTTCCGGGGAAAGCTCCGCATCGAGACCCGCAAGGATTATTTCCAGCATGCTCTCTGGAGTATGTCCTTCCTCCAGCATTGCTGTCACCGGTCCGATCTCTCTGAGCCGTTGTTCCAAGATGGTTATGATCTCATCCTGTATATCCGGCATCAGCTGGATGATATAGCCGCCGGCCTGGGCCGTTGTGTTATCCCGGTTCATCAGAACCCCCAGGGCAACAGAAGACGGCGTTTGTTCAGAGACGGCAAAATAATAGGTGAGATCCTCTGCAATCTCTCCTGAGACAAGCTGAACCTGTCCGGAATAGGGTTCTTTCAGTCCGATATCCTTTGTTACGGTCAGCACCCCCTGTCCCACAGCCCGTCCCACATCGAGCTTTCCCTCTGGACTGGCAGGCAGGGAGACTATGGGATTTGCCGCATAGCCCTTCACATGACCGAAGGCATCCGCTGTCACCGTGAGCCCCTGAGCCGGACCGGAGCAACGGATCTGGACTGTCAGAAGATCCTTCCGGGATTTCATCATGGCGCCCATCATGGCGCCGCCGGATAAGAGCCGTCCGAGGGCTGCGGTAATGACAGGACTTGTTCCATGACGCCGCCGCGCCTCCTCCACCAGTGTCCGGGAAGTGATGGCAAAACACCGGATCTGACCGGATGCCGCCATACCCCGGACTATATAATCTGAATTATATTCCTGATTCATAAAATTTCCCCTTTACAAATGGTAGGTAAATGATATATAATAAACAAGCAGCGCACCTGTGGCTCAGTGGATAGAGTAGAGGCTTCCGAAGCCTTTGGTCGGGGGTTCGAATCCCTCCAGGTGCATTTTTTATAACCAGACTCCAGCGTTGGCTTCCGGCCGGCGCTGTTTTTATCTTATAGGGAAGACCGTTCCGATGCTCTTACTGCTGTTCATAGGAAAACTTCTTCTCTGTGCGGTCATAATAATACGCCGTATCCGCCAGGATCTCTTCCTCTCCCACATGATTTTCATTGATATCCTGCACCATCCGCGACAATTCTTTTCCTGTGCCGCAGTAAAGATCCGGCACGGTTATAATCTCATGAATACTGCTGGGCAGGATAAACAGGTTGGACTCATACCTGCAGGCAAGGTCATGGATCACACCCGGATACAGCATAACGGCAGAGCCATTCACCCCTACGTGATTGGAGAGCAGGACCATGGGAAGCTGGTCTGTGGAATCCGCAGAAGATTCCCCTTCTCCGGCTATACCGATATATTTTGTAAGGATGGAGGCCAGTGAATCCATCGTGACGGGAAGCAGCCGGGGCGTGTTTTCCTCTGCCAGCCGGACCAGTTCCTTCGTGCTGGTATCCCATTTATCCAGCAGTTCATTTGTCACGGTGATGGTTTCCAGACTATGGTCGGAAATGCTGCACACCACATTAAATACGATGGCAAGGTTTAAAAAGGGCAGATAAGGAATTGTCTGAAGATAATTTTTATTCCGGTCATGGGAAATAAGCCTGTAGATAATCTTATCCCTGCAATCCTCTAATTCCATGGAAAAATCCTGATACCGCTCCGCATGCTCCTTTACTTTCTCCAGCGCCTCCAAAACCTTTTGCGCCACTTCCGGAATGGTTTTTTTCTTTCTCAGGAAATCCTGATAAAAGCCATCCACATATACGGTGGGAGAGATAAATTCACTCCGCTTTTTCAGAACGATTCCATGCCGGGCCGTGTCATTATTTTTCATAAATATACCACAGCTGATATCCATGTCCGGCTGGCCGCACTCCTGCCGGACCCTCTCCGTTACCTGTTCCATAAACTGCTCTTTCGTCATAAAAACTCCCTTCCCATTATCACAAAGAGCAAAACCATGTATGGAAATTGTATCAAATGAAATCAGTAATTGCAAGGGTTGTTTGCCGCCGATTTGGGCGGAAAAGGCTGGCTGGAAAACACATCGCTGCGCGCACAACAGAATTTCCCATAAAGAAAAGGGCGCAGGTCAATGCGCCCTCTCTCCAACAGATCCTATGATATGATATGTTATACAATACCCTGTGCAGTCATAGCCTCTGCCACTTTCTCAAAGCCGGCAATATTGGCACCTACTACATAGTTTTTCTCAAATCCATATTTCTTTGACGCATCGTCGCAGGCATGGAAAATATTTACCATAATTCCCTTCAGCTTGGAATCTACCTCTTCGAATGTCCAGCTGAGTCTTTCGCTGTTCTGGGACATCTCAAGGGCGGAAGTCGCAACACCACCGGCATTGGATGCCTTTCCTGGTGCAAAGAGTACCCCGTTCTCCTGAAGATATTCCGTCGCCTCCAGAGTAGTAGGCATATTGGCGCCCTCTGCCACAGCGATCACACCGTTGGCAACAAGTGCTTTGGCATCATCGATATCCAGCTCATTCTGGGTCGCACACGGAAGTGCGATATCACATTTCACAGTCCATACGCCCCTGCCCTCATGGTATTCCGCACTGGATCTTGCCGATGCGTACTCGGTAAGCCGTGCTCTCTTCACTTCCTTCACTTCTCTCAGAAGTTCAACATCAATGCCGTCCGGATCATATACCCAGCCGGTAGAATCGGAAACGGTTACTACCTTCGCTCCCAGCTGCTGTGCTTTCTGCGTGGCATAGATGGCAACGTTACCTGCACCGGAGACAACAACAGTCTTTCCCGCCATATCGTGGCCGTTGCATTTCAGCATTTCTTCAGTATAGTACAGAAGTCCATAGCCGGTTGCTTCTGTACGTGCCAGGGATCCGCCAAAGGTAAGGCCCTTTCCGGTAAGTACGCCCTCATAGGCATTGCGGATTTTCTTATACTGTCCGTACATAAATCCAATCTCTCTTCCGCCTACGCCGATATCTCCCGCCGGCACATCCGTATCCGGTCCGATGTGTCTGCTCAGTTCAGTCATAAAGCTCTGGCAGAACGCCATTACTTCACGGTCAGATTTGCCCTTTGGATCAAAATCAGAACCGCCCTTGCCACCGCCGATGGGCAGTCCGGTGAGGGAATTTTTGAAAATCTGCTCGAAGCCGAGGAATTTAATGATACCAAGATTAACAGACGGATGGAAACGAAGACCTCCTTTATAAGGTCCGATGGCACTGTTGAACTGTACGCGGTATCCGGTATTTACCTGAACCTGTCCGTTGTCATCCACCCATGGCACACGGAACTTTATCTGTCTTTCCGGATTTACAAGACGCTCCAGCAGGGCATCCCTGCGGAATTTCTCTTCATTTTTTTCTACTACGGGACGAAGTGACTCTAGCACTTCTTTCGCTGCCTGGTGAAATTCAGGCTCTGCCGGGTTCTTTTCGATCAACTCGGCAAGTACCTCATCTACATATGACATAGTCATAACCTCCTTAATTTTTTGTCGTTTATCATTATATAACAATTTGGGAGAAAAAGACAAGGTATATTTTGTATTTTTAGCAATTATTCAATGCCATATAGCTGTTGCTGTACCGGTAATCTCCGCTGACGTCCCTGCCAAACCACTCTGGCGGTTGAAAGCATCTGCCCTCCTCAACTGAGGCAAATTCCACCTCCGCGAGACAGAACCCGTCATAGCGGCCGTGAAAGAGATCCAGCTCGATGAGATATTCCTTATACGGAATACGGTATCTGGTCTTTCTAATGCAGATGCCGTCTGCTTTCTTCCTGAGATGCTCATACGCCTCTCTTGTAAGGGAAGCTTCCAGCTCCTCCGCCACACACAGGGGATGATCTCCCCTTCCACTCTCCTCCGGACGATTTTTGTAGGTAAGTATATACTCATCATCCATCCGGCGGATCCTGAGTGCCGGGCGTTCACAGAGATAGCACTGCTCCAGCTCTCTTTTTTCATATTGTTCCAGATCCTCCGGGATCCGGTTCACAAGATATTTCTTTTCAATCTCCACTCTTTCCCTCCACTACAATAAAATTTTTAATGAACGGTAGATATTGCATCAAATGGATAAAAACGTACCCATGCTTTCCCCTCGATCTGTGAGCGCCGGATCGTGCCCACTTCCTCTTTGCGGCTGTCTACACTTGCATTCCTGTTGTCGCCCAGTACAAAATATTCGTCCTCGGCAAGTACGATCTCCTCTTCTGCCAGGCCGGGATCCTCAATCCTCTCCTCTTTTCCAAATTTCTCTCCCAGTACCTCTCCATTGAGATAGACTTCTCCATTTTTGATCTGGATAATATCCCCCGGAATTCCAATGATTCTTTTAATATAACTGACATTGTCACTGAAAGGAAATACAACTACATCATATCTCTCCGGCTCATGAAAGTAGTAACTCAGCTTTTCCACGATAAGCTGATCCCCGTTCTGAAAGGCTGGCTCCATGGAGCTTCCCTCCACAGAAGTGTGGTATGCCACATACCGCGTGATAACAAGAGACAGTACCAGCGCCGTTACAATACAGATCAATATCCCCAGCAGCGTCCTAAGGAAAGGATGGCTCTCTATATACTCCTCCTGTGCTTCACCTTCCTTCCCTGCTGCATATACCGGCTTTGCCACAGATACTTTTTTTACCGGTTCTTTCGGCTGCACCTCATCAGCTGCCTGCGGCGGTTCCTCTGCCTGCTCCCGCTCCGGGAGCTGTATTCTTTCCGGCTCTGGTTCCCGCGCCGGTTCTTCCTCCAGTTCCTCCTCCCGGGAACCGTTTAATATTTTATCCACCTCCTGCAGGGTCTTATTCTGAAAGAGATCCCTGCCGTTCAGCTGGTTCTGCATCGCCAGGTCATCAGTAATTTTGAATTCTTCAATCTCCCGGCAGACACGGAGACTTTCCTCCAATTCATTTTCATCAATCACGAATCTCATCCCTCATTTCTACATGTTGCGGCTTTTCAATGGTGATCCTGCCTAGACGGGCATTCCTGAAATCATCCAGCAGCAGAAAGGCAGCCTTGTCAAAATCGGGTTCCTTCCCCCTGCCGATGCATCCCCGGACCTCTGCCAGCTGGCGAAGCAGCTCCACGGAATCCTGCCGCTCCTCCACATGATAATGCCGGTTTAGTGTTCCCGCATAATTTTCCGTCAGAAATTCAATCAGATCCAGCGCCAGGTCCGTGCTCTGGATCAATTCATCGCGGATGGCACCAGTAAAAGCCAGGTGCTGTCCCACAGTCTGATCCTCAAATTTCGGCCACAGAATACCAGGCGTATCCAGCAGTTCCACCTGTTTATTCAGACGAATCCACTGCTTGCCTTTCGTAATGCCTGGCCGGTTGCCGGTCTTAGCGCATGCCCGTCCGGCAAAGCTGTTGATAAAGGTAGATTTTCCAACATTGGGTATACCGACGATCATGGCCCGGACCGGGCGGTTCAATATACCCCTTTTTCTATCTCTCTCTATCTTTTCCTTACACGCCTGCTGGATCAGCGCATTGACTTTTTTCAATTCATTCTTCTTTCTGGCATTTATGGCAAGCGCCAGATACCCTTTTTGGTTATATTCCCGAATCCACAGATCCAGAAATCCGGGATCTGCCATATCGCTTTTATTTAATAATATGATACGGGATTTACCAGCTGCCAGTTTATCGATATCCGGATTTTTACTGCTCATTGGAATTCTGGCGTCCACCAGTTCGATCACCACGTCAATCAGCCGGATATCCTCCTGCATGGTGCGCTTTGCCTTGGTCATATGTCCCGGATACCATTGAAAATGCATGTCAATCTCCTTTTACTGCGGCGCCGGTAGAGGTTGGCCCTCCCACCATCGAAAACGGGTTCAGCCGCAGGATCACTTTTCCTATAATATTGCCTTTTCTCACTTTTGTAAACGTTGTATTTCTGCTATCGTCCTGATCTGCCCTTTTGTCACTCAAAACAAAATACTCATCCTCATCCAGTTTGATCTCGTCATTGGCACGCCCTGCAGAAATAATGTCCTCAAACAGATAATCTTCTTCCAGAGCAGCGCCGTCCACATAGATTATGCCGTCACGGATTTGAATGGTCTCACCTGGCAGTCCCACAACGCGCCGGATAAGAATAGAAGAATCGTTTGCCATTTCCGTTTCGTTCTCATCCTGTTCCGGATAGAAAGCAATTACTGCACCGCGGCCCGGGGAGAGAAGGAAAAAGGATGTTTTATTCACAATGACGTCCTCACCATTATAAAGAGTCGGTTCCATGGCACTGCCGATCATACTGGCTTTCTTCATGGCGAACTGAACGATCAGCCACGCCGCAAGGATTACCAGGACGGCGGCAATCAGGAACCAGAGAATTTCTTTCAGGATCTGAATGCGCCTCTCCTTCTTTGTCTCTTCCTCAAATCGCAGATTCATATTTACCCTCCTTACCTTCATTTATATAGCAGAAAAGGGACAAACCAGATTGTCTGCGGCAGGCAAAGCTGCACCAGACAAAATGGCGTTGTCCCTCTGTAAGCGGTCATGTACTATTTTACTAATTCTTTTACCTTGGCTGCCTTGCCGACACGTCCACGCAGATAGTTCAGCTTCGCCCTTCTGACCTTACCACGGCGTACTACTTCAATCTTCTCTACGATGGGGGAGTGGAGCGGCCATGTCTTCTCGACACCGATTCCATTGGAGAACTTGCGGACAGTAAATGTCTCCCGGGTGCTTCCGCCCTGTCTCTTCAGTACAATGCCCTCAAAAACCTGCGTTCTCTCTCTCTGTCCCTCTTTTACCTTGGCATATACCTTTACCGTGTCACCGACACGGAACTCCGGTACTTCTGCTTTCAGCTGCTCTGCTTCGATTTTTCTGATAATCTCGTTCATTGTTGTTCCTCCTAAATCTTTTTTGATGTTCTTAATGTATTCATTCCCATCAGAGGACCATCTACTTTTTCACAACATTAAAAATATAACATATCTGACTATGTCCAGTCAAGCTATCTTTTCAGAAAATTTGGCCTATAATTATTCTTCTCCCTCTTCGTTAAATACCTCCTTGCCAAACCGCACTGCGATGGAATTGGCGTGAGCGGTGAGATGCTCTGCTTTCGCGAAGCGGATAATATCCTCATGCACTTCCTCCAGTGCCTCTCTTGAGTAGGAAATCACACTGGATTTCTTAACGAAATCATCCACCGACAGCGGAGAAAAGAATTTCGCCGTGCCGTTGGTCGGGAGAACATGGTTGGGGCCGGCAAAATAATCCCCCAGCGGTTCACTGCTGTATTCTCCCAGGAAAATAGCTCCTGCATTCTTCACCCGGGTCATAGTGGCAAAGGGATTGGCGGTGAGGATTTCCAAGTGCTCGGACGCAACGGCATTCACTGTATCAATGGCGTCCTCCATTGTATCTGCCAGCAGGATATAACCATAATTTTCAATGGAACGGGATATAATGTCCCGGCGTGAAAGGGCGGAGATAAATTCCTCTGTCTGGGCTGATACCTTCTCTGCCAGCTCCCGGCTTGTCGTCACTAAGATTGCCGATGCCAGTTCGTCATGTTCTGCCTGGGACAAAAGATCGGCGGCGACGTATCTTGGATTCGCCGTCTCGTCGGCCAATATCATAATCTCACTCGGACCCGCCACTGAATCGATGCTGACATGACCGTATACGGATTTTTTGGCAAGAGCCACGAAAATATTTCCCGGTCCCGCAATCTTGTCCACCTTGGGAATGGATTCTGTCCCATAGGCCAGGGCGGCTACCGCCTGGGCGCCTCCCACCTTGCACACCTCAGTGGCGCCGGCCAGATGAGCCGCGGCCAGTGTGGCCGGATTTATCCTGCCGTCCGCTCCCGGCGGCGTCACCATAACAATCCGTTTCACCCCGGCTGTTTTGGCAGGAATAATATTCATCAGCACACTGGACGGATAGGCGGCCTTTCCTCCCGGCACATAGACGCCGACACTTTCCAGTGGTGTGATGCGCTGTCCCAGGATCACGCCATCCTCTCTGGTAGTAAACCAGCTGTTGTGCAGCTGCTTCTCATGAAAAGAACGGATATTCGCAATGGATCTTTTCATAACCTCCACAAGCCCGGGATCAATCTGTGAATACGCCTCCCGGATCTCCTCTTCTGTGACATAAAGGGTATCAGGCGTCAGATCAGCCCTGTCAAATTTCTTTGTGTATTCAAATACCGCCCTGTCTCCCTTGTCCCTGACGTCCTTCAGAATTTCATTTACCGTATCCTGATACTGGTCGTAATTATTGGGACTTCGTTTCAGTAAATCATCCAATATATTTTTTTTCGATTCCTCTGTCAATGGAATAATCCGCATAGTCAACCTCTTTTCTACCTAATGTTCTAACGCACCCTTTAAGTCTCTCACCAGCTTCGTGATCCGCTCCCTCTGCAGTTTCATACTGGCCTCATTTACAATGACCCTGGCAGAGAGCGGACAGATTTTCTCCAAAACCTCCAGTCCGTTGGCTCGAAGGGTAGACCCCGTTTCAACGATGTCCACGATTACCTGGGACAAACCGACAATGGGGGCCAGCTCCACAGAGCCATTGAGTTTAATGATCTCTACCGTCTGGTGTTTTTTATTATAAAAATAGTCCTTGGCGATACCCGGATATTTAGTTGCCACCCGGATTACCTGATTTTTCTTTAAAAGATCCCTGGCGCTCAGGGGCCCCGCCACACACATATCGCATCTGCCAAGCCCCAGGTCCAGCACCTCCAGCACCTTTCTGCCCTCCTCCATAATGGTATCGCTTCCCACGACACCGATATCTGCCGCGCCGTACTCAACATACGTCGGGACATCTGAAGTCTTCGACAAGAAGAACTTAAGACCCAGCTCCTCATTGACAAAGATCAGCTTTCTTGTCTCCTTATCCTTCATCTCCTCACAGGTGATACCTGTCTGTTCCAGCAGCGCCAGTGTCTGCTTCGCCAGGCGTCCCTTTGCAAGAGCGATCGTTATATATTTCATATTCTCTGCCTATCCTCCGTTCTGATCCCTATGCATCACCCAGCTGAAATTCCGTGACTTCGCCGGTGTCATCAATATATAGAATGGCCTCCACCTCATTCCGACTTCCAAACTCTTTGTATTCCTCCAGAGAAGTCTCGGCATTTTTGCGCATCAGGCGAGCCGGTTTATTCTGTGCCCGGAGCTCATTGGCAAGCTCGACAGCCGGCTTCCGGTTTGCAGAACGATACAAAATCAGGATGTCCCCCTCTCTGGCATCAATCCTTACCTGCTGGCTGTCCAGCGCCTCCATCAGCTGGTCCAGAACAAATACAAGACCGATGGCCGGCGTCTCTTTTCCGAACTGCTCTGCCAGATTATCATACCTGCCTCCCGTGACGATGGCGTCTCCTGTGCCGTAAGTATATGCCTTAAAGATTATCCCCGTATAGTACTCGTAATGTGACAGCATGCCGAGATCGAAGGTAATATGATCTGAGAGGCCATACGTTTCAAGAATCTGATAGATCTTCTCCAGACGTTCCAGCGCCTCAGCCGCTCCGGCATGAGAGGTTTTTTCTTTGGCATAGGAAATGGTCTCCCTGCCGCCGAAAAGATCGGGAAGCCGGATAAGCAGTTCCTTGCAGTCACCTGGTATATCCTTTTTTTCCAGCATATCCTCTACCGCAAAAATATTCTTATTTTGCAGATAGATCCTGAGCTGCTGCGTCTCCTCCCCAGTCAGCTTTGCTTCTTCCACGAGTCCACGGAACAGGGCAGCATGACCGATATCCACCTTAAATTCCTTTAAACCGGATTTGAGAAGCCCCTCAATGGTCATGGCGATCATCTCGCCATCGGCATCGGAGGAATCGTCATTCATAAGCTCTGCCCCGATCTGCGTAATCTCGGAAAGCTTTCCCTGGTAACCGCTGCGGTGGACAAAGGTATTTCCGGTGTAACACAGACGGATCTGCATGTCCTCCCGTTCATAATATTTCGCCACACAACGGGCAATGGAGGGTGTAATATCAGGACGGAGTACAAGAGTATTGTTATACTGGTCAAAAAACTTAAACATCTCCCGGGACGTCACAGTACCCTTTTCATGATTGAATATATCAAAGAATTCAAATGTCGGCGTCT
This sequence comes from uncultured Clostridia bacterium, assembly GCA_948467395.1. Classification (GTDB taxonomy): domain Bacteria; phylum Bacillota; class Clostridia; order Lachnospirales; family Lachnospiraceae; genus Eubacterium_F. Next base: position 147,790 of record CAOKDX010000002.1, read on the forward strand.
GTATATCCTTAAATCCATACAGCTTCATTATGTCGTGAATGGCGTTCTGAATCTTAATCCGCTTCTCACAATCTTCTCCATAAATATCACGCACGCCCTCTGGTGTAAACAGCAGCGATTTCTGATTTAGGTTCTCTGGCATGTCCGTTCTCCTCCATCCTCTTTTTAGTATATGCCTGTAGGGCGTTCCTGCCGCGGGGCATAACCCGCCTTTATCAGATCCTCTATAATGGTCTCACGGTGCTCGCTGCCAAAGGCTTCCATCGTAATAGTAAGCTCTACAGCCGCATTCCGGTTAATGCTGACAAACTGGTTATGCTCCAGCCGTATAATATTCCCCTGGGATCTGGCGATGACATCTGCCACATGAAGGAGTTCACCCGGGCGGTCTGGCAGCTGGATGCTGACCGTAAAGATCCGGTCCCTCTGGATCAGGCCGTGCTGAACCACAGAAGACATTGTGATAACATCCATGTTCCCACCACTGAGAATGCAGACCACCTTCTTTCCTTCACAATCCAGCTGTTTGAGAGCTGCCACACTGAGAAGCCCCGAATTTTCCACGACCATTTTGTGGTTTTCCACCATATCGAGGAAATTGACAATCAGTTCATGATCGTCCACTGTCACAATCTCATCCACATTTTTCTGGATATACGGGAAAATATTACTGCCCGGCGTCTTCACGGCCGTTCCGTCCGCAATGGTATTTACCGCCGGCAGTGACACCACCCGGCCCTGCCGGATGGATTCCTTCATGCAGCTGGCTCCTGCCGGTTCCACTCCGACGATCCGTATATTCGGATTCAACAGCTTGGCAAGGGTTGACACCCCGCAGACAAGGCCGCCGCCGCCTATGGGAGCCAGTATCATATCAACAGTAGGAAGCTCCTTAATGATCTCCATGGCAATGGAACCCTGTCCGGTGGCCACTACCTCATCGTCAAAAGGATGGATAAAAGTATAGCCTTTTTCCTCTGCCAGCTCCAGCGCATGGGCGCAGGCATCGTCATAGACATTTCCATGAAGGATAACCTCCGCGCCATACCCCTTTGTGCGGTTTACCTTGATCAGAGGAGTAGTATCCGGCATGACGATCACTGCCTTTACCCCGAATAGCTTCGCCGCATAGGCAACTCCCTGTGCATGGTTGCCGGCGGACGCCGTGATCAGACCGCGCTTTCTCTCCTCCTGGGAAAGCGTGCTGATCTTATAGTAGGCGCCACGGACCTTATAGGCACCGGTGTACTGCATATTTTCCGGTTTCAGATAAATCTTTCCGCCGGTCTGGGCACTGTAATATTCACTATAGATCAGATTTGTGGGAAGAATTACATTCTTCACAGCCTCGCTTGCTTCTTCGAATTTATCTAATGTCATCATGGATAGCCACAACCTTTCTTTTGATTACTGGAACAGGGCATTGACAAATTCCTCTGCGTCAAACCGCTGCAGATCACCGATCTGTTCCCCGATCCCAATATATTTTACCGGTATATTCAGCTCTGACTGAATTGCAATGGCAATCCCGCCTTTTGCCGTTCCGTCCAGCTTTGTCAAAACCACGCCGCTTACATCTGCCACTTCGCTGAATTCCTTTGCCTGAGCGAGAGCGTTCTGTCCCGTTGTCCCGTCTACAACGATCATCGTCTCCAGCAGTGCATCCGGGTACTCTTTCCCAATGATTGTATGGATCTTGTGGAGCTCTGCCATAAGATTTTTCTTGTTGTGGAGCCGCCCTGCCGTATCGCAGAGCAGGATGTCCACATCTCTCGCCTTTGCCGCCGATACGGCATCATAGACGATAGCAGCCGGATCCGAACCCTCCTGCCCGGCTATAATGTCTACCCCGGCACGGCCTGCCCATTCCTTTAACTGGTCAATGGCACCGGCACGAAATGTATCGGCAGCCGCCAGCATAACTTTTTTCCCCATCGCTTTAAACTGCCCGGCAAGCTTTCCCACACTGGTAGTTTTGCCGACGCCGTTGACGCCGATCAGCAGAAGCACGGATTTCCTGTTGAGAAATTCATAGGCATCCTCATGTACCTGCATCTGATTTTTTATGGTGTCGATGAGCAGCTGTTTACATGCACTGGCTTCTTTTATCTTTTGTTCCTTTACCTTCTCTTTCAGGCCATCGATAATACGCATCGTTGTATTGATTCCGATATCTCCCATTACAAGGAGCTCCTCCAGCTCCTCATAAAAATCATCGTCAATCTCAGAAAATCCGTTAAACAGGGAATCCACCCCGGACACAAAGGATTTTCTCGTCTTTTCCAGTCCATTGCGAAGTCTTTTGAAAAAGCCTACTTTTTCCTTCTCTTCCATAACTAAGTCATCCTCCTAATTCTCTAACTGCTCTTCTATCAATTTCACTGATACCAGTGTTGACACACCTTTTTCCTGCATGGTGATCCCGTACAGGACATCCGCTGCCTCCATCGTGCCCTTCCTGTGGGTGATCACGATGAACTGTGTATTCTTAGTCAGCTTATGCAGATATTTGGCATACCGTTTTACATTGGAATCGTCAAGGGCTGCCTCTATCTCATCCAGGAGACAGAACGGCGACGGTTTCAGGTTCTGGATGGCAAAGAGCAGGGCGATGGCAGTCAGCGCCTTCTCGCCTCCTGACAGCTGCATCATATTGCCAAGTTTCTTGCCCGGCGGCTGTGCATTAATGATAATGCCGGCCTCCAGCACGTCCTCATCCTCCACCAGCTCCAGAGTGCCCTTTCCACCGCCGAACAGTTCCCGGAACACCTTATCAAACTGCTTTTGTATATCTGAAAATTTCTCTGAAAACTGACGCCGCATTTCCTCGTCCAGCTCGGCAATGATCTTCCTTAATGCCTCCTCGGATTCCACCAAGTCATCATGCTGGGATTTCAGCAGTGCATAGCGTTCGCTGACGGATTTATAATCCTCTATCGCATTGACATTCACATCTCCGAGATCCCGGATCTTTATTTTTGTCTCTCCCACATTCGCCTTCATTCTTGTGTAGGAGATGGACATGTCGATCTCCATTTCCTCGGCATTGTGATAAGTCAGTTCATATTCATCCCACATATAATTTACTTTGCTCTCCAGCTTATCTTCCAAATTCCCCCTGCGGGAATCCAGCCGGAAAATTTCCTTATTCAGCTCATTAATATGCTCCATCAGCTTATCTCTTCTGTCAAAGAAATCTTTCTGCGATGCGATGTTATCGTCCTTCTGCTTTGTCTCCTCCTCAATATCCGCCAGCAGCTGGGCAATCTCCTCCCCCAGCGCCTCATATTTTTCTTCGTAGCCCCGGATGGCCTCCTGCATTTTCTCTACGGCGCCGTCCGAGCTGTCCTGTTCTTCCATCAGGCGGTCGTATTCCGCCTGCAGTTCCCGAATAGTTCCCTGAATGCGGTGGATATTCTCGGATATGTAATTATTTTTCTGCTGAAAGGAAGATATATCAAGGCGTATCTGCGCCAGCTCATCCTGGCATTCCGCCTGCCTCTCATGCTGCCGTTCCAGTTCACCCGTCAACGCCTGAACCTTTTCTTTTGCCTGTTCTTCCCTTGTTCCGCTCTCCTCCAGTTCCTGATTGATCCGGGTAAGAGCCTCCTCCAGTATGGTCTTCTGTTCCTCAATCTCCCTGCCGTCACCCATGATGGCAAGGTATTCTTTTTCCTTCTGCTCCTTGATGCTGACGGCCTGCTCAAATTTAATGCCGGCGGTATTTTGCTTTAGCTCCAGTTCTTTTAGAAGTTCACTTTTGGCATTTGCCTCCCTCACAAATTCCTCTGCCTGGGCGGTGGCATTCCCAATCTCGGATCTGTTGTCCTCCATCTCTTTCCTGATATTCCGGATTGACTGCTGCAGCGCCTCCATCTCACGGCGTCGTCCCAACAGATTGCTGCTATTCCGGAACGCCCCGCCAGACAGAGATCCTCCCGGATTCAGCAGCTCCCCTTCCAGCGTCACGATCCGGACAGAGAAATGATACTTGCGGCTGAGCTCCATGGCGTGATCAATGGTATCCACCAGAAGATAGCGCCCCAGCAGATATTCCATCACCTTGTCATATTTCTCTTCCCGTTCCACGTAACCGGCAAGATTGCCCAGCACTCCCTTTTCCGAAAGAATTTCCCCATGGAATGCCTTTTCCTTCTTTGGGGTCACAGTCGTCAGCGGCAGGAAGGTGGCCCGCCCATGATGGTTTTTCTTCAGCAGATCGATCATCTTTCTCGCCACATGTTCATCTTCCGTAACGATATTCTGTATATTTCCGCCAAGTGCCGTCTCCACTGCCGTCTCATATCTTCCGTCTACCTGAATAATATCCGCCACTACGCCGAGTATGCCCGGATTCTGTCTTTTTTGTTCCATCACCTTTCGGATGCTCTGTCCATATCCATCATAGCGCTCCGCCATATTTTTCAGAGCATCCAGCTTTGAATTTTCTATATGGTATTTCTTCTGAATATCCTGCTGCTTCTGCTGCAGCTTCTGGATGCGGCTGCGCTCTTCCTCTGCCCGGGCAAGCAGTGCTTTCCTCGCCACATATTCCGCATCAAGCTCCCTCCTGGCTGCATTCAGGGCGGCTTCTTCCTTTTCCATCTCCTCTGTGGCGGCAGATACCTGGGATTTATTTGAAAGGATCTTCTGATTCAGTTCCACCCTGCGCAGGTTGTTTTGTTCCAGCATGGCCTTTGCCTTCTGCTGTTCCACGATGATTTGGGAAGAGACATTGATGGAATCCATAATAGTATCATTCTGCTCATTCAGCTGGATCTCTTTCTCTGTAATATCCCTTTCCAGCGCAGCCAGCGCCTCTCCGGCTTCCTTCTCTCTTGTCTCCATTTCAGAGAGCTGTTCCAGCGCTTCTTTCTGATTTTCCTGATATCCCTTTAATTCCGTCTCTGCCTCGGCACGGTTTGCCTCCAATGCATCCGTCCGCTCCTTATAATATTCCTTTCCCTGGGTTACAGAGGATATCTTTTCCTTCGTAATGCGGACTTCACTCTCAAAATTCGTTCTTAGAAGCTTATTGTTATTGACTTTTTCCTTTTTTCGTTCTATGGAGTCGTCAAATTCAGCAATACTGGCCTCGATTTCCTCATATTGTGCTTTGGACTGTTCCTTCTCGGCCTTTGCCTGTTCCAGTTCCTTTGCCGTGTTCTCTGTATTTACCCGAAGCTCGTCGATCTCCTTCTGCAGGCTGTCATAATCCATCCGAAACAGACCGATTTCATATTTTTTCAGTTCCTCTTTGAAATTCAGGTACTCTCTCGCCTTCTGTGACTGCAGCTGCAGAGGCCCGATCTGTTTGTCCAGTTCGGTAAGTATATCCTGGACACGCAAAAGATTCTGGCTTTCGGCAGCCAGATTTTTTTCGGCGGCAGCTTTTCTTTTTTTGAACTTCACAATTCCGGCAGCCTCGTCGAACAGCTCCCGCCGTTCCTCGGGTTTGCCGCTGAGTATTCGGTCAATCTGTCCCTGGCCGATAATCGAATAACCCTCCTTGCCGATACCGGTATCGAAAAACAGCTCCTGCACATCCTTTAAACGACAGGTCACGCCATTGAGAAGATATTCGCTTTCCCCTGACCGGTAGACGCGGCGGGCAACCTTAACTTCTTCATAGGGAAGATTTAACTGGTGATCCTCATTGAATATCGTCAATGCCACAAAGGCGTAGCTCTGCGGCTGTCTCATCTCCGTGCCGGAGAATATAACATCCTGCATGCTTGCGCCCCGGAGCTGCTTTGCACTCTGTTCACCAAGTACCCAGCGAACGGCATCTGCCACATTGCTCTTTCCGCTTCCGTTTGGTCCGACAATACACGTGATCCCATTATGAAACTCGAAAACTAATTTATTGGCAAAAGATTTAAACCCATGAACTTCAATACTTTTCAGATACATTCTATTCTCCATCCTTCAGCAATAGTATTGTTTCGTAAGCAGCCATCTGTTCCGCACTTTTCTTTGTGTGGCCGCTGCCTTTCGCATACTGCACCCCGTTGATCTCACAGCAAACTTCGAACTGCTTGTCATGATCGGGGCCCTTCTCACTCGTTACAGGATACAGGATATGTGTATTCTCGTGGCTCTTTTCCTGTATCATTTCCTGAAGAATGGTTTTGCTGTCATGAAACAGCTGTTTTTTCTCTATATCGGAGAGTACAAAATTCCTGACAAAGTCCCTGGCCGGTTCAAAACCGCCATCCAGATAGATGGCGCCGATCACCGCTTCAAAGGCGTCAGAAAGGATGGAATCCCTTTTGCTGCCGCCCGTCATATACTCTCCCTTTCCCAGATAAAGATATTTTCCAAGACAAATCTGCCTTGCCGCCCCGGCAAGGCTCATTTCACATACAAGACTGGCGCGCATCTTGGTCATCTTCCCCTCTACCATTTTCGAGTTGGCGCGGAAGATATACTCACTGCTGATAAGCTCCAGCACGGCATCTCCGAGAAATTCGAGACGCTCATTGTTGGCTGCATACTGCCAGTGCTTTTCATTGGCATAGGAGCTGTGCGTCAGAGCATTTTTCAGAAGCTGCGCATTCCGAAACGTATATCCAATTATCTCCTGAAATTCCTTTAATCCCTGTGCGCTCATTGACTATGCCTCCATCTCTAATCTCGTACCATCTCTGCTATCTTTTCGTTGATGCTGTTTTCCTTAAAGGCGATACACTGTCCGATCGCCGTCCTGATCTCACTGCTCTTTGAATTCCCATGGGCTTTTACTACCAATCCTTTCAGCCCAAGCAGGGGAGCTCCGCCCTGGCTGCTGACATCAAATGTTTTCAAAAGTCCCCTCAAGGCCGGTTTGATCAGCACGGCGCCAATCTTAGTCCGGAGACTGGACAAAAGCCCTTCCTTAATGCAGCCCAGGAATGTAAGGGCCACGCCCTCAAAGAACTTTAGAATTACATTGCCGACAAACGCCTCGCAGACAAGGATATCACAACCGCCGCTGGCAATTTCCCTGGCCTCCACACTGCCGATAAAATTGATATCCCGGCATTCTTTCAAAAGGGGATAGGTTTCCTTCACCAGCTGGTTTCCCTTCTCCTCCTCTGTTCCGATATTGACAATCCCCACAGTGGGATTTTTCTTTCCCATTACATTCTCAAAATATACGGATCCCATCTGGGCAAACTGCAGCAGATGTTCCGGTCTGGCATCGACATTTGCCCCGCAGTCGATAAGGAGGGAAAATCCCTTCCTTGTAGGGAGAAATGGTGCAAGAGCCGGCCTTTTGATCCCCTTGATCCGTCCTACCACCAGCTGTCCTCCCACTAGAATCGCACCGGTGCTGCCGGCAGAGACGACAGCGTCCGCATCGTCATTCCTCACCAGATTCATTGCCACCACAAGGGAAGAATCCTTTTTTTCCCGGACTGCTTTAGTAGGCACCTCCCCCATATCAATAATCTCCGTGGCATTTTTAACTTCTATATTATCATCCAAATAGGTATATTTTCCCAATTCTTCCCGTATGGCGTCCTCTTTACCCACCAGGATCACTTTGATCTCCGGATGCTCGGCAACCGCCTCTACAGCTCCCCTTACTGTCTCCACCGGGGCATAATCGCCTCCCATGGCGTCCAGCGCCACTACAACCTTGTGATTCATAAGCACTACCTCCTCTTCGTCATACAATCCATCCTATAATATACTAGATAACGATATAAAAGTCAAATAAAGAAAACCACCCTGTTTTTCACAGGGTGGAACTAATTTCTTATCACTCACATCTTTTCGTAGAAGAAGGACTGAATCCCCTTAAATCCATAGTCGGCGGATCCAATAATCTGTTCGGTACTTCCCACAAACAAAATTCCTTTGGGTGCCAGCGCCGCTGCAAATTTATTATAGATATCATCCTTTGCTTCCTTCGTGAAATAAATCATTACATTCCGGCATACGATCATATGTATCCCTTTCGGATAGGGATCCTTCAGCAGATTGTGCTGCTGGAACTTAATACATGATTTCAGCTTGTCAGATACCTTGACGATTCCCTTCCCATCATCTTCAATGTATTTATCCCGATACTTCTTCGGCAGCCCCTTCACACTCTTGTCAGGGTAATAACCTTTCTTCGCTTTCCCCAGCACCTCCAGGTCAAGATCAGTAGCCAGTATGTCAATCTGGTTCATGGGAAGAAACTCACTCAGTACCATGGCGAGAGAATATGGCTCATCCCCTGTGGAACAGGCAGCGCTCCATATCTTCAGCGGCCTGCTCTTATACCGGTTCAGGAGCATAGGAATGACTTCTTTTTCCATCGTCTGCCACTGCAGCGGATTCCGATAAAATTCGGAGACATTGATCGTCAGATACGTGATAAATTTATCATATACCTCAGTATCCTTCTTCAGCAGCTGCAGAAAGCCGCTGTAATCCCTCACCTGGTATTTTGACATAAAATTATTGATCCTGCGTTTCATCTGGCTCTCTTTATAGGAATTCAAGTCTATCTCAGAGAGACGTAAATACTCGCTTTTAAAGGTTTCATATCCGTCTGCCATAATCAATCACTCTTCGTCGTCAGCTTCCCTTATTCCAGAAGCTTCGGCTTCCTTTTTATTTTCTATTTCTATTGCTTTAATGCTGAGGCTGATCTTCTTCGTCTCTTCATTGAAATCTACGATCTTCGCCGTGATTTCCTGACCAACCTTCAGAACATCCGATGGTTTCTCAACATGATCAATGGAAATCTGTGACACATGAAGCAGTGCATCGATTCCCTCCTCCAGCTCAACAAATGCACCGAAATCTGTCATTCTTGCCACTTTTCCGGTGATCACAGTCCCCACGCCGTATTTGTCTGCCGCATCTCTCCATGGATTGTTCTCTTCCAGCTTCATCGTAAGGGCGATTTTAGTATCCTGGATATCCTTGATCATAACCGTTACCTTGTCCCCTACCTTAAACAGCTTCTTCGGATCGTCCACACGTCCCCATGACATCTCTGAGATATGAAGAAGGCCGTCTGCCCCTCCGAGATCGATAAAAGCACCGAAATCTGTCAGGTTTTTCACCACACCCTCGGTCATCATGCCAACCTCGATACGTGCCAGAAGCTCTTCCTGGGCTTTCTTCTTCTGTTCCACAACCAGCTGCTTACGGTCTCCGATTATCCTTCTCTTGTGAGGATTTACCTCTGTGAGGATAAACTCGATCTCCTGATCCTGATATTTGGAGAGATCCCTTTCATACATATCCGAAACAAGGCTGGCGGGAATAAACACGCGTCCCTCGCCGTAAGCAACGCTCAGCCCTCCTTTGAGAACGGCTACTACCTTGCCAGTCAGCACCTCTTTGTTCTCAAATGCCTCTTCAAATATTTTGTTCATCTTATCCTGCTGCAGTCTCTTGTAGGTAAGAAGAACCTGCCCCTCTCCGTCATTCACCTTCAGAACCTTAACAGTCATCTTGTCATCTTTCTTCACTTCGGCTGTCAAGTCAATATCCGTGTTATTACTATATTCATTCTTAGTTAATATACCATCTGCTTTATATCCAATGTTTAAGATGATCTCATTGTCCTTAACTTCGATAACTGTCCCTTCTACAACCTCACCATTGTGGATTGTTACTAGTGAATCCTCTAACATTTCTTCAAAACTTAAATCTGACATGCCCTTAGAACCTCCTGTATAATGTTATTTGGGGTGGATGCCCCTGCAGTAATACCTAGGCTTGCAAACGAACTGAGAGAAATGGAACCCAGCTCATCTACTGTCTGTATAAAAAAAGTGTTTGCACACTGATTTTTACAAATCTCATACAGCTTTCGGGAATTGGAACTGTGCCTTCCTCCGATCACGATCATTGCCTCTGACCGGGCGGCAAGCTCTTCCGCCTCTTTTTGTCTGGTTGAGGTAGCGTTGCATATAGTATTCACAACATATATATCATAACCTTTTTTTTCAATAATTTCAACTAATTCTTGAAATTTTTTGTAATTAAATGTCGTTTGTGCCACCACGCATATTTTCTGCGCCGGATCCGCCAGAGAAAAATCTTCTGCCTCTTCCGGTGTTTCAACAACAATCCCGTTTCCTTCCGTCCAGCCCAGAATCCCCTGAACCTCCGGGTGGGATGCCGATCCGGTAATGATGATCTGATATCCTTTCCGGCTGTACTGCAATACCGTATCATGAATCTTTTTCACAAAAGGACAGGTGGCATCCTCGTAGGATATCCCCCTCTCTTCCAGGCTTTGGATCACATTTCGGGAAACGCCGTGTGACCGGATCACCAGAGTGGTGCCATCAGGGTCTTCGATTTCATCCTCCGGTCCGATCACGCGTACCCCCTTTTCCTCCAGGTCACGGACAACCTGCTCATTATGAATGATGGGGCCCAGTGTACAGACTCTGCCGTCCGTCCCCTCCGCCAGTCTGTATACACTGTCCACGGCCCTTTTTACCCCAAAGCAGAAACCCGCACTCTCTGCCAGCTCGATCTTCAATCCCATCACCTCTTTGATTCAGCGATCCCTCGTATGGCTGCCACAACCTCCGGGATCGTCATATAAGAGGTATCTACAAGAACGGCATCGTCTGCCGCTTTCAGCGGTGCGATTTCACGGTTCATATCCTGTTCATCCCGGGCGATGATATCCGCTTCAATCCGGTCCAGATCGCAGTCCTCGCCCTTCTCTGTCAATTCCTTGTACCGCCGTTCCGCGCGCACACGGGAACTGGCTGTCAGAAAAATTTTAGCCTCTGCGTCTGGAAGGACTACCGTTCCGATGTCCCTGCCATCCATGATCACATTATTTTCTGCCGCCATGGCCCTCTGCAGTTCCAGAAGCTTCGTCCGGACCACTGGATATTTTGCCACCACGGATGCATTTTTCCCCACTTCCTCTTTCCGGATCTCGGATGATACGTCGGTATCGTTCAAATAGATGTGCTGGACTCCCTCCTGATATTCTATTTGTATCCGTATCGAAGAACATCCTGCGCTCACCGCTTCTTCGTCCCGTGTATCAATCCCGCTGCTGAGAAAATAATACGCCATGGCGCGGAACATTGCACCCGTGTCCACATAAATAAAATCCATCTCCTTCGCCACCAGCTTCGCAATGGAACTTTTCCCTGCCCCGGCAGGCCCATCAATTGCTATATTCATAAGTTACCTCCCATATTTGTTATAAATTACTGCATGCCGCATAACCGGTAGACCATGCAATCTGCAGATTGTACCCTCCCGTGAGGGCGTCCACATCCAGTATCTCACCGGCGAAGTAGAGCCCCTCCGCCTTTCTGGACGCCATACAGCCCGGATCCACCTCTCCCGTGCTGATACCGCCCCTTGTGATAATGGCCTCCCCAATGGGGCGCAGGCTGGTCAGCGTCAGCACAAAATCCTTGCAGCATTCCCGGAGTCTTCCTCTCTGCTCTCTGGATATCCGGTTCACCTTGTCTTCTTCCGGGATCCCGCATAAGGATAGCATAACAGGTATCAGGCTTTTTGGCAACAGATGCACCAGGGCATTTTTTATATTCACATTCGGAGCGGCGTCAAAATCCCGCAAAATCCGCTTGTCTAACTGCTCAGCAGTAAGGGCCGGCTTCAGGTCGACATGGAGTTTCAGCTCCTGTTCCCCCAAAAGATCCCCAATCAGGCTGCTGGCACTGAGTATCAGCGGGCCGCTGACACCATAATGCGTGAATAAAAGCTCACCCATCCCCTCATACAGATGTCTGCCGGGCTTTTTCTCCCCGTCTATATACAGAAAGCAGTTTTTCAGGGTAAGTCCCTGCAGAAGCGAGGCCGTATCCTCTTTCACATGGATTCCCGTCAGGCCTGCCCGGACCGGCCGGATCACATGTCCCACACTTTCCGCCATGCGGTATCCGTCCCCGGTAGATCCCGTGGAGGGATAAGAGATTCCGCCTGTGGCAAGTATGACGGCATCTCCCAGTATCTGTCCGCCGCCGCTGAGAGATACTCCTTTCACAATCTTCCTGGTCACAGCCCCGCCCTCCGGATCCACGGTCTTCCTGCAATCCGTCAAAAGCCCTGCCGCCGCCGTATTCAGGCACACCCGGACTCCTCTCCTGCGGCACTCCCTGTCCAGCACCCGGATGACGTCCGAAGATTTGTCCGACGCCGGGAAGACCCTGCCGCCCCGCTCCTCTTTTGTCCTCAGCCCGAGATCCTCAAAAAAGGCAATGGTATCCTCATTGGTAAAATGATAGAAGGCGCTGTATAGAAATTTTTCGTTTGACACCACATTCGAAAATAAATCAGAAACATCACAGGCGTTGGTGAGATTGCATCTACCTTTTCCTGTGATAAATAATTTTTTACCAAGCTTTTCATTTTTTTCCAGCAGCACCACATCGTGGCCCGCTGCCGAACAGTGCAGGGCAGCCATCATGCCCGCTGCTCCGCCTCCGACTATAACAATTTTTTTCATTCTGCCAAGCTCCGATTATTCTGAAGCAAACACTTCATTTTTCCCGAAAGAGTACTGGCTGCTCTTATATTCTTTTCCGTCGCAGCGGAAGATCACCTTCTCGCAATTTTCCACATTGTCCAGAAGGCTGTTGGCAAACGCCTCCAGTATCAGCGTCTCCATCTTTGAGCCGCATCCCTTTACCGGTTTTCCCTTTGAACTGAACGATACAATTACTTTATTGTCCTTCTGGCTGATATCTGTCAGTTCGATATCCTCTTCATTCAGATTTTCCATAACAAGACCGGCCACATAATCCGGCGTGGGATCCTGCGTCCCTTTTCTGACAGATACCGGAATGAGCGTCATATTATCAGAATTAACGGAATAGATCGACACTGTCTCGATGCTGCATGCCCTGGTAGGCGCAGGCACGGCAGAAGAATCTGTATCCGTCACTGCCTTTCCCTCATCTGTACAGCCAGACAGTACGAGCATCATGGAACTTATGAGAAACGTTAAAACTAATCTGAATTTTTTCACAATATCACTCCTTATTTTCCAAACAGTGTATTGCCAAATCCAAAGCCGCTTCCACAGCCTGACTGCGGACAGAAAATCTGTCTCCCCCGAAAATGTGGCGCTCTGTCGTCACGTTTCCCCGGACGGCACAGGCTATATACACAAGTCCAACCGGCTTATCCGGGGTGCCGCCCTCCGGGCCGGCAATTCCCGTGGTGGAAAGTCCCACATCCGCCCCGGCCGCCTTGGCACACCCCAGGGCCATCTCCTCCGCGGTCTGCGAACTCACTGCGCCAAACCGGGAAAGAGTGTCACCGCGCACATAAACCAGTTCTTCCTTCGCCGCATCGGCATAGGTCACATAACTGCGTTCAAACACATGGGACGCCCCGCTGACGTTGACAATGGCAGCGGCCAGCAGACCTCCCGTGCAGGATTCAGCTGCTGATATAGTATAGTGTTTCTTTGTCAGTTTAGTGACAAGCTCAGATTCTTTTGCCATTTATTTCACATCCTTCATAATATCACGGTTTTTATAAATATAATCGATCAGTGATATTACTGTTAATATAACTGCAGCATACACAAATATTACATTGACCACACGGAATACCGGATGCCTGAAATCAAAAATCAGAAGGATGGACATGATCATCTGTACAACAGTCTTTACCTTGCCCCAGTAATTGGCGGCGATGGTCACTCCTTTTTCCGCCGCTACCAGCCGGAATCCGCTGATAATAAATTCCCTGCTGATAATAATGATCACTGCCCAGGCCGGCATCGCCGAATCGGCATCTGCCAGAAAACAGATCAGGGCGGCGCTCACCAGAAGCTTATCTGCCAGTGGATCCATAAATTTCCCAAAGGTGGTAACCTGATTATATTTCCGCGCCAGATACCCGTCAAAGAAATCCGTCACACAGGCAGTGATAAACAGCCCTCCTGCCACATAATCCGAGTAAGGCAGCGCCGGGCACAGCATCGCCGCAACAAAGAGAGGGATCATGATTACACGCAGTATCGTCAGACGATTTGGTACATTCATCCCTGTTCCTCCTCACACCAAATTTCACCGGCCAGATCATATCCTCTGGCCTCTGTCACACGTACAGACAGAAATTCCCCGGAGATGACCTCTGTGGATGCTTTAAAAAAAATACAGCCGTCAATATCCGGCGCATCCCGGTATGTCCGTCCGGTATACACTCCCTCTTCCGGCAGATAGCCGTCTGCTATCACCCGCATTACCTTCCCTGTCATGCGCTCATTCTGGCGGAAAATCACATCCTGCTCAGCCTGCATGATCTCATCCGCCCACTGCTGTTTCACTTCTTCCTCTACCTGGTCCGCATATGCCGCTGCCGGAGTCCCCTCCTCTGGTGAATAAGGGAACACACCGAGACGATCAAACTGCAGTTCCCGCACAAAATCCACACATTCCTCGTGCTGTTCCTGCGTCTCTCCCGGAAAACCGCTGATCAGTGTCGTTCTCAGCGCCGCGTCCGGAAGAATACGCCGGATCAGGGCAATCTTCTCTGTCAGATCCCGCCGGTTCGTCCTGCGTCCCATACGCCGCAGAATCTCATCATTACAGTGCTGTACCGGCAGATCCAGATAATGACATATTTTCGGTTCCTTTTTAATCACCTGAAGAAGTTCTTCCGTAATTTCCTCCGGATAACAGTACATCAGCCGTATCCATTCTATCCCTTTTATGCGGCAGAGCTTTGTCAGTAATTCCGGAAGTTTCTTTTTTTCATACAGATCTACACCATATACCGTTGTCTCCTGGGCGATAACAATCAGTTCCCTGGTACCACTGGCAGCCAGCATTTCCGCTTCACAGAGCAGCTCCTCCATTGGAACACTCCGGTAATTTCCCCGCAGGCTGGGAATAATACAATATGTACAGCGTTTGCTGCAGCCCTCGGCAATCTTCAGATAAGAGACATAGCCGGATACAGCTGGTATACGTTCTGTCAGCCCCTCCGGAAGGTAATTCCTGTCATTCAGTAAGACCGTGCCGCTGCCGGACAGGGCCCGTTCTGCGGCAGTGACGATCTGGTCATAAGCAGTTGTCCCGACAATGGCATCCACCTCTGGAATTTCCCTCTGAATTTCTTCTGCATACCGTTGGGCAAGGCATCCGCACACAATCAGTGCCCGGCAGCTTCCCTCCTTTTTTAGTTCCGCCATCTCAAGAATCGTCTCTATACTTTCCTCCTTGGCGTCCTGTATAAAGCTGCAGGTATTGATGACAATAAGCTCCGCCTCTTCCGCCGCATCTGTGATCTGTATATCGCGATGGAGCAGCAGTGCCAGCATCTTTTCACTGTCTACCAGATTCTTGTCGCATCCCAGTGATACAAAATAGAGCTTCATGCGTTCTGTATTCCTTTCGCTTCCACACAATTGTTCATCAGCATGGCGATGGTCATCGGACCTACGCCGCCGGGAACCGGAGTGATGGCCGAAGCTACCGGCTCTACATCATCAAAATCCACATCCCCGCACAGCTTATTGTCTTCGCCCCGGTGAATGCCCACATCAATAACAACAGCTCCCTCCTTGACGTAGTCCCGTGTGATAAATCTGGGCCTTCCCACTGCTACAATGAGAATATCGGCGCGTTTCGTCACTTCCTTCAGATCCTTCGTGTGGCTGTGGCATACGGTGACTGTGGCATTTTCCCGCAGCATCAGCATGGCCATGGGTTTGCCTACAATATTACTTCTGCCTACGATCACACATTCGCTGCCGTCAATCTCTACCCCGCTCCTCTTCAGCAGCTGGATCACCCCCGCCGGCGTGCAGGATACAAAGCCTGGCTGTCCGATGCTGAGAGCGCCCACGCTCTGCGGGTGGAATCCGTCCACGTCCTTCTTTGGTGAAATGGTCTCGATCACCTTGTCCTCATCGATATGGCCGGGAAGGGGCAGCTGTACCAGGATCCCATGGACTTTTTCATCCCGATTCAGTTTTTCCACCAGGGCAAGAAGCTCCTCCTCCGTCGTCTCCTCCGGCAGTTCATAGGAAAGGGAATGCATCCCCATATATTCACATGCCTTTTTCTTATTTCCCACATATACAGAAGACGCCGGATCGTTTCCCACCTGGATCACTGCCAGTGTCACGTCCAGCCCCTCTTTTGCCACGCGTTCCCTGCACTCGTCCTTTACCTGTGCAGATATCTTTTTTCCATCAATAATCTTTGCCATGTCAGGTTCCTCATTTCTATTCTGATTATCTATTCAATATTATAATGGAAAACCACATAAAGTCAAATAATACTTTACGGAATGAACAAAAATTGTTATAATCTACGCGAAGGCAGATTGACGAGTGACTTCAATAATATACCGCACGGAAGAAAGAGGTGTCATATGTTCCGGATCTGGGGCAAATTATTTAGGGAAAACCGCATGCTGGGGGATATGGTATATGAAAATAACGATCCTTCCCTGAACCGGACAAAAAAGGTGTTTGCCGGTTTGCATGAATTTTGTAACGTCTTTGATCTTCAGGAGCCCATCTGGCTGGATAAAAACATTGAAGAATTTAAAAAAATTGACAAAACCCGGTTTTACCAGGATAATTTTATTGAGACCATTGAATTTGATTATCTGGAAATCCATGTTATTGAAGAGGATTCCTATTATTGATACTGCTAAATAATTATTTTTATGGGAGGACGATTATGTCTACTACAAATAACTCACGAAACGAAAATATGATTGCCTGGTATCCGTTCGATGATACATACGATGTGGGCAGGGATGCATCCGGACGCGGCAATACCGCCGTCGCCATCGGCACAAGAAGGCCGTCCGTCCAGGAAGTGAAAGGCCGGAAAGCTGCCGTTTTCCAAGGGGGGGAATACGGCAGCTCTTATCTGGAGCTCCCCTTTGATCTTCTGGCGGATGTCAATGATAATACTGGTTTCACTGTTTCCACATGGATCTACAGCAGCAAAGCGGTCAATGTCTGGGAGCGAATATTTGATTTCGGAAAAAATATCCATGGACCATATCTGTTTCTGACCCGGTCCATCCGCGGCGTGTGCTTCGCCGGAACAGATCTCTTTGCGGATGCCAACCTTGCCTTTCCTCTCGGCGAGTGGGTACATGTCGCCATGACCGTCACTGGGACGAAGGGCGGCACCCTGAGCAGTGCAGGACCCCGCGTATACCTGAACGGGGAGCTGGTGGCGGACGGTTTCATCAGCCAGACCTCCAGCGGTACATATAAAAAGTTCCGGGAATGGTTTGCCACTCTGGAGGACACGGATAATTACTGCCACAACTATATCGGCCACTCCCAGTTTATGGCTGACCCTGATTTTTCCGGCGCCATCTCTGATTTCCGCATATATAATAAGGCGCTCTCTGAACACGAGATCACAAGTCTTATGTGCGAATCCCTGTCAGAATCCGATATACTTCGCCTTGCAAAAAATAAATACCTTCCGGCGCCGCCCAAAATCATCACCAGGGATCTTGTCCTCCCCTCAGGACTTATGGAGAACCGGGTACAGGTAAACTGGAGCTTTGAACCGGCGGGACTGATCAGTCAGAACGGAACTGTCACACCGGCGGCAAATCCTGCCGGCGTCAGCATCAAGGCAGTACTCACCTGTGGCAGCAGCCATCTGGAGAAAAACTTTGGCGCTACCGTAATGCCAGAATTCGTTGCGCCTTATGAATTGAAAATTCATGGAAATAAAGAGATTCTGGATATCAGCGATACATTATACGGCCTGTTCTTTGAGGATATTAACAACGCTGCCGACGGCGGTATTTATGCCGAGATGGTCAGCAACCGCTCTTTCGAGGACTTTACCTACCGCGTGTATGACGCACGGAGCGGTGAGAACGGCATTTCTTCCGGACGCAATCACAAGCCGCTCCGTTTCTGGTTTGGTGATCTGGATGGCATCCAGATTCACAATACAGGTGGATTGAACGAGCACTTCGGACTGGAGGATCCAGACGCCAATGCCTATTACATTGAAGTGCCGGACGGAGCTGTCATCTATAACCGGGGGTTCTGTGATAATACGGAAAACTATTCCATGAATCTCCGGCAGGAAGAGAGCTATCAGTTCAGTATCTGGGCCAAATCGGATTCCCCCGCGGCAATCCGCATCGTCCTTCTGGACAGCACGGCGGCACCTGTGAGCAACACGGTTACGATCGAGGTGAGCGGAGACGGGAAATGGAATCCGTATCATGCGGAGAAATTAGTGGCCTCCAGTACCGTACTTGGGCAGCTCTCTCTTTCCTTCCAGGGAGGAATGTGCATCGACATGGTTTCCCTTATGCCGGATAATGTATGGGGCGCCTCGGAAGAGAAGCTGTCCGGCACCGCTCACAGCAATTTTCTGAACAACAGCAACTATCGTCTGCGCCGGGATATGGTTGAGGTTCTGGCTGACCTGCATCCTACTTTCCTCCGTTTCCCTGGAGGCTGTATCTCAGAGGGCTCCTATATTTGGGACAACGTATACGACTGGAAGGATTCTGTGGGACCGGTGGAGACAAGAAAAGAGAATTATAATGTATGGGGCTATACTATGACACTTGGCCTTGGCTATATGGAGTATTTCCAGCTGGCAGAGGATCTTCACGCAGAACCTCTTCCCGTAATGGCCTGCGGTGTTCTGTGCCAGGCACGTTCCGACTATGCAAACCCCGCCGGCGGAGATCTTCAGGAAAAATATATATCCAACTTCATTGATCTTATTGATTTTGCCATCAGTACCGATTTTGAACACAATAAATGGGCATTGCTCCGCAAAGAGATGGGACATGAGGAACCATTCCCGCTGCACTATCTCGGTGTGGGAAATGAAAACTGGGGCTCCGAATTTTTCGCCAGCTTCGAGGCGTTCCATTATGCCATAGATGAATATATGAAACGGGTATACCCCGATTATGAACTGCATATCATTTCCACTGCGGGCGCCCAGGCGGATGATGATGCTTACCAGAATGGCTGGAAATTCCTTGCCGGTTATATGAAGGGCGGGGATACCATCCGTTTTACAGATGGAAAACAGAGCTTCAGCGAAGAAGTCACATGGTACCCTCACAGAAAAAATTATCTGGATACCATTGTGGATGAGCACTACTATCGTTCCAATGATTATTTATTTGAGAATGCGGACCGTTACAATTATTATTACCGCCCGTACAAGAACGGCAGACTGATCGAAGACCAGGTTTCCAAGGTTTTTGTAGGCGAGTATGCCTCCAGCGATAAAAATACACTGGCCGGTGCCGTGGCAGAAGCTGCCATTATGACAGGGTTTGAGCGAAATTCTGATGTCGTGCGTCTCGCCGCCACCGCTCCTCTGTTCAATAAGGTGATCAATGACGGGACCTACCGCTGGACACCGGATGCCATCTGGTTTGATAACAAACATGTATGGCGCACACCGAGCTATTATGTCCAGCAGCTCTTTGCCAAGTATATTGGTAAGAAACTGCTGAAAACAAGCTACCGCACCTATATTAACGGAGAGCGCCGCAAATATATCCCCAGCGGCGGGGTCAGTGTAGCGGTAGCTGAGGGTGAGCTTCTTCTGAAGAAACTCATCGTCACCTCCAATCTAAATGACGAGATCTGGCTGGAACAGGATTTCACCCAGGAGCTGGATCCGCGTCTTCGCATGATATGGCCGGAGGATACCAATATTATCCGGGAAACCGATGGAATGCTGATCTGCAGCGATTCCCATGATCGTCATGGTTTCTATGTGGACGAGGCATCCTGGTTTAATTATACCGTTCAGCTCATCGTGGAGAAGAAAACAGAAGATGCCCAGATCCTTCTTGGCACCGGTCTTCACGGACTGACCAACCATGTCTATAAAACAGAGCGTCTGTCCACCCATGAATACTGTGTCGGCGTGACCGGTTATGGCACCGGACTGAAGGTCATCAAGGAAGGCCGGGAAGGCTACCGCATGGGCGATTATTCTTCCAGTGTATTTGCCGGAAACCTCCGGGCATGCTACGACGAACCCGTACCGGCAGGACAGGAATATATGCTCAGCGTCAATTTCGGAGGTCTGGAGGCAAATACCATCTCCTGCTATTATACGGATGAGTCTGAAGAAATCCGGGGCAAGCTTGACTGCAAACTGGAAGCATATACCCATGATATCTATCATTCTGTCACGGCAGACGAAGAAAAAGTATATATCAAGCTGGTGAATGCAGAAAACTTCGGCAAGCATATGAAGGTAAATCTCGAACACCTGAATATCCACGATCAGGCAGAGCTTGTAACGCTGACAGCGGATGACGAATTCGTTCATATGCAGAATGTCAATGAGAAAAATAACGAGCGGGTTGTTCCGGTCACTACCCGGATTCCCGTATCCAAAATGGGATTCGAGCTGATCATGCCAGCCAATTCGGTAAATGTTGTGATCCTAAATAAAAATAAAAGCATGTAGAAATGTATATTTTTCATATAACTGGAAACACTTCCTGTAAATACCTGTAGAGGTGTGCCTAAAAGAATAAAAGGAGTGTAGGAATATGAAAACATTTGTTGATCAGGATACATGTATCGCCTGTGGTATGTGCGTATCCAGCTGTAATGAGATTTATGAATTTAATGATGACGGCAAGGCGGAAGCTATCGTAGACCTGGTTCCCCCAGAACTGGCAGAAGATGCCAGGCAGGCCGCCAATAATTGTCCGGTCAATGCCATCGGAATCACAGAATAACGAACATGCCAATAAAAAATCAGCAGGGAACCAAACGTTCTTTGCTGATTTTTTTATCCTAGCTCAACGGCGCCGTTGAGCTAAAGCAATGCCATATCATCCATGAGCCGGATGCCATGCTTTCCACATAGCTCTTCTGCCCTTTCTATTGCCTGCCGGTTCCGCAGCTGTTCCGGCGTATGGGCATCAATACCAAGTATAAAGGGATTTCCTGCCTCACCGGCAATGTTCAGAAAATGCTCTGACGGATAATGCCTGTGATCCGCCATTCCAAGTACATTCAGCTCCAACGGCACATCCAGCTCCTTCAATTCCCTGCACAGACGATACATATGCTTATCATATATCGTGCTGTCACCGGTAAAATAAATTAGGTCGGGGTGGGCAAGGTATAGATAGCGGCCACTCTGCATTCCCTCAATTACGCTGTCCACATATTGTATCAGAACATCTTCCTGGTCGGTCGGCCTGCCCACATAGCAGTAATCATCTGTTCCCAGAAAATGCTGTCCAAGGATCAGGTAATCCAGCGGATACGGTTCAAAGAGTGCGTCCTGCTCTTCCATCAGCTCTGGTGTATATTCCGCCTCAAATCCAATATAAATCCGGATATCATTCTTATATTCGCTCTTCAGCCGTTCCAGGGAATCGAAATATTCTTCCGTTTCCGCCGGTGTCATACGGATTCCGGAGACAAAGCCGTCCGGATAAACCCATGGACAGTGGTCGGAAAAGCCTAGAATTTCCAATCCTGTCTCTATGGCAGCTTCTACATACTCCCTGTCTTCCCCCCGGGCATGATGACAGCGTTTGGTATGTGTGTGATAATTCGCTAACATGATCTCTCTACATCTCACTTTCTGATTGTCTGTTTCTTTCCGGATATGCCTTTCTTCTTCAGCAATTTCTTATAGGCGGATAATTTTTTCTTTGGAACCTTTACTACTGCCCTTTTGTCAATCCTGGCAAATGCTCCGCTGCCGACGCTTTTGTTTGTCAGCTTCGTTGTTTTGACCGTAATGGTCTTCAGCTTCGAGCACCCATAAAATGCGTTTTTTCCAATCTTCTTTATGTTCTTACCGATGGTGACCTTTTTTAATTTTCTATTGTTCTTACATGCATTTGCTTTCAGGGAGGTGACTTTATAAGTGACATCCTTTATCTTCACGACAGCAGGTATCGCGACAGCAGTAATTTTTTTGTTCCTTGGCGCGGAATAAGACACCTCTCCGCCTGACACACTGGATTTGGTTACCGTGTAAGTAACTCCTGCAGAATCTTTTATTTCCGTATTGACAGCCGCCGGCCTGACCGCTGCCACGGGGGGCTCGGTAGAATCGGTGGTCTGAGGCTCTTTTTTTGGTTCTTCCGGCACCTTGTTATCCACTGGGGTTTCTGTAGGATTTGGTTTCTGTGTTTCGGAAGGTCTGGTATCCTCTTCCTCCAAAGCTTCTTCTGAATCCACCTGTCCTGCCTTACTCCAGGTATCGGAGGTAAGATCAATATGAAGGGCGGGACGGATGGCACTATATTTGTCTGAAACAGCGCAGCCGCTGGAATGGCCGCAGCCACTTCCTCCCACGACAGATACCATGCGCAGCCAGTTGTCGGCATCATATGTGGATGACCGAAGCAGCCACAAGGCGTTGCCAGTATAATTCTCTGAGCCTG
This sequence comes from uncultured Clostridia bacterium, assembly GCA_948467395.1. GTDB lineage: Bacteria > Bacillota > Clostridia > Lachnospirales > Lachnospiraceae > Eubacterium_F. Next base: position 170,146 of record CAOKDX010000002.1, read on the forward strand.
TCAGTGCACTGCCCAAGGCGCCCCGGGCTTTGGCATATGCCGTGCTCCGACAGCATCGGGCTTTATTCTCCTCCGCAAAGGCCGGATTAAATCCATAATAATCGTTACCAGCTTCCGTCGTGGACAACAGATACACCTTATCCTCTGTATTTTTACCCGTGACTCCTGCCGGAGGATTCTTTTCGTTATTCAATATGGACGTCTCACGAACTGCTGACTGTTCATCCTCACTGAAGGCCTCCTGATAAAAGGTGGTGTTCAGCCAGGCGCGGAGAGAACAGTTCTCCCAGGTGACATTTTCATTCTTTGTGTGAAACGGCTGGCAGTCCAGCCCCTGGTCGGCCAGTATAAAGGCATCATCTCCCCTTACTGACAACACACGCCATTTAATTGGTTCTTTCTCATCTTTTTTATCCGCCACACCGTCACCATTTGTATCATTTTTCCAATAACTGCCGAAATAAATACAATCCCATGCCGTCACACCATTTTCATCTATAACAGGATTATTCAGGTCATACCCGGCAGCCCTCGTTTCCATCTTTGCCGGCACCTGCCCCAGTACAGTAGAAAATGCGCATAAAAAACATACTAGTATCAATGCTCTTTTATTGTTCCCTTTCAAAATACATCCTCCCTCTTTTTCAAACTATATTTAAATCTTACTCTTCATAAAATTTTCTGTCAAGAGATTTACGGGAAAACCGTCAACTCATAGTTATTTCAAGTTTATGCGGCGAAAATTTCATCTATTCTTGACCTGTCCCAGCCTATTGTGGTATTGTATTTATATATCGCAATTAAGGAGGAAGCAATTATAATGGCTAACTATTATCAACAGGATATCGAATGTGCGTCCAGGGACCAGATCCGCAAGTGGCAGAACGAACGGCTGGTAAAGCAGGTAAAAAATGTCTATGACAATGTGCCATATTACCGAACCCGCATGCGGAACATGGGGCTGGAACCTGAAGACATTAAATCAATCGATGATTTACATAAACTTCCGTTTATCACAAAAGACGATCTGCGGGATGCCTATCCGTATGGACTTCTGGCACGCCCCCTCACCGATTGTGTGCGCATCCAGTCCACCAGCGGCACCACTGGACGCCGCGTTGTGGCTTTCTACACACAGCATGATCTGGATCTCTGGGAAGAATGCTGCGCCAGGGCCATCGTCGCTGCCGGAGGAACAAGGGATGATGTAGTACATGTCTCTTATGGTTATGGACTATTTACCGGTGGTCCCGGACTGAACGGCGGTTCCCATAAACTGGGTTCCCTTACTCTGCCAATGTCATCCGGAAATACCGAGCGTCAGATCCAGTTTATGACAGATCTCGGCTCTACGATTCTCTGCTGTACTCCTTCCTATGCTGCCTATCTGGGAGAGACCGTGCAGGAGCTTGGCGTTCAGGATAAGATTAAGTTAAAGGCCGGGATATTTGGCGCAGAGGCATGGACAGAGGAAATGCGTCAGGACATTCAGAAATCCCTTGGCATCAAAGCGTATGATATCTATGGACTGACTGAAATCTCCGGTCCAGGCGTCTCTTTTGAATGTTCGGAACAGTCTGGCATGCACATCAACGAGGATCACTTTATTGCAGAGATCATTCATCCCCAGACAGGAGAGGTCCTTCCGGACGGGGAGAAAGGGGAGCTGGTATTTACCAGTATTACGAAAGAGGCATTCCCTCTCCTGCGCTACCGCACAAGAGATATCTGCGTCCTGTCAAGAGAAAAATGCGCCTGCGGGCGGACTCATGTAAAGATGTCGAAGCCCATGGGACGCAGCGATGATATGCTGATCGTCAAAGGTGTTAATGTGTTCCCATCCCAGATTGAAACCGTCCTGATCAACCAGGGCTTCGCTGCCAACTATCAGATCATCGTCACAAGGGTGAAAAACAGCGACCGCATTGAAGTTCAGGTTGAACTTACACCTGCCATGGCAGCAGATACCACCTTCAACCGTCAGCAGGCTGCGGATAAGCTGGTAGCCGGATTAAAGGCAATGCTTGGAATCTATGCCAAGATCACACTGGTCGAGCCAAAGACCATTGCCAGAAGTGAAGGCAAGGCAGTCCGTGTTATTGACCAGAGAAATCTGTACCAGAGTTAGCCTGATGATTTTAAGATTCATTACATTGAAAATGGCTGGTTCTTTAGGAACCGGCCATTTTTATATCCCTACATATCCACTCTCCTCTATAATCTGCTGTCCCTCTTCTGACAGGATCCAATCCAGAAGCTTGGGAATATTAGGATTATCATCTTTCTTGCGGTAAACGGCATAGAAATAACTGGTAATGGGATATTTTTCATTCCTTATATTTTCCTTATCTGGATAGATGCCATTAATAGACAGCATTTTTACATTTCCTGCAGATACAATTCCTTCCACATAATAACGGAAAGAAAAACCAATGGCGCTTCCCAGAAAGGTATAAGGATCCTTCTTAAGCTCTGTTCCACGCATAAAAGCCTGCAGGGCGGACTGGCTGCCGCTTCCCTCATTTCGCCGCAGTACCGCAATCCTTTTGTCCACCCCTCCCAGCTCTGACCAGTTCCGATACCTGCCGCTGTAAATTCCCCGAACCTGCTCCTCTGTAAGATCCTCCACCCTGTTATCTTTATTCACAAGAAACACAAATGCCTCCCTGCCAATAGGGACAAATTCCAGTTCTACTCCTCTTTCCTCCGCATACTTCAATTGTTCTTCCGAAGGGGAGGCACAGAATACAACGTCCGCCGCTCCCTCCACAATCTCCCTGTAGGCAGCCCGTGTATTATTCATCTGCAGGCAGCTCTCGCTTGTAAAACTGCCGTTCTCAAAACGACAGCTCTCCTCAGGATAAACGGCATTGAAAAAGGCAGAAAACACCGGATATAATGCCGCAGCCCCGTCAAGCACAGGCAAATCTCCCGTAAGGGAGAGTTCTGCTCTTCTTTTCACAATCTTTGATTTGTCAAGAAAGGGAAGATATTCGGATACCTCTACTGACTTCGCCTGCATTTCTGAACTGGTGTCAGGGATCACTCTCCGGGTGAAGATGTGGTAGATGCCAAAATCCAGTGTGACAAATAGCATAACAACGGCTGCAAGAAAGAAAATCTGACGCCCTAAACTACCTCTACCGTTCACTTTCACACCTCCCTCCTACTCGTTCGCTATAAAAGTAATAATGGAACATCTCTGGCGGAGGTCAATGGTATACCAGATCAGGACTCCCGTTGACAAAACGCCAAGAATGGCAATGGTGATCAATATTTTTATAAAGTTCTTCTCTTTCATACGGTCATTCCTTCCTATATAAGAACTACATAGACTGCATCATCTGGGCGAAAGCATAATACAAAAATATCAGTCCCACATAACACAAAGTCATCAGTATCCCCGATACAATCAACAGTGTCAGACGTCTCTTCTGTAATTGTTTCTCCTTTTTCCCGCTGCACAGAAACTGTACCAGGCTGATAATGAACCAGACAGTAAACAGTAAGGGTGCAAAGCCTGCACAGGCAAAAGAACTTAAATCATCAAATGACAGCGGCAGTAAATCCCACATTATGGATTCCCCCCTTCAAATATAAGTGCAAACTCCCTGTCATAATTTGTACTGTACAAATTGTCGCCTCTTCCACAAAGAAAGACAATGTTTTCATAGTCCTCATTCTCGGAAAGCAGGGTCTTGTCCGCTCTGCCTTTCTGTAAATCCAGTGCAATCTGAAACAATTTATTATCGTCAATTATATAAAACCTCTGTCCCAGAAAAAAAGACTTCCAAGGGCTGCCATCCAGAACCAGCATGCATTTATAATTATTTCCCTGCAATGACAGCATACCGATTCCAGATTCATAACTATCTTCTGTATCATAAAACAAAATCATCCTATCGTCTGTCAGAACAAATTGCTCCCCATATAATTTCCCCTCAAATTGATATATCTTTTTTTTACTCTGCCCATTCAGCTGACAGGAAAAAACCTGATCCATACAGCCGGATGTATCGCTGCAGACATAGACAAGCTGATCCTGATATATGCTGAACCAGTCAATATTCGTGCCCTCTGTCACCAGGGTATGTTTCCCTGTGGTGTAATCATAACTGTAAATGGTGTCTATGTCATTTTGCCATTTTTCATCATAATCTTTCCATATCTTATAATAGACCTTCTGGTCTATTTCCAGAAAGGAATCCACGTCTCTTTCCGTCACCACCTGTTCCATTTTCCCATATCTGTCCAGGCGGACCAGATGAGACATGTGTTCTCCCTTTTCTGGTTTCAGCAGAATATGATCTGGCAGTATCTGATAGCTTTCCTCCATATTCTGTCGGTGCCGGTCCGTCGTATCTTTTTCCTCAGAGCTTACGATCCAGTCCGTAACAGCAGAGGCATTAAACCAGGAACGGAAACCATATGATGACAAAAGAATGACCGTCACACTGCCAGCCAGCACAAGAAAACTGATCAGAACCCTAATCTGTATCTTCATCGTTCTTTCCCTCCTCTTCTTCGCGGTATCTCCCGTCATCGCCCCTATATTCCAGAATATCTCCCGGCTGGCAGTTTAGCGCCCTGCAAAGTGCATCCAGTGTCGTAAATCGGACAGCCCGCGCCTTATTTTTTTTTATTATAGAGAGATTTGCCTGGGTAATATCAATCTCCGCTGCCAGTTCTGTCAGGGATTTGCCCTGGCATTTCATGATTTCATCAAGTCTGATCCGGATTGCCATTGGCGGTGCCTCCTATAGTGTGAGATCATTTTTGTTCTTGCATCCAATCCCTCTTGTATTTATCGTTTTTCGATAAATTGAATATACCATAACAGAGAATTTATGTCAACAATCCCCTGGATGAGGAATGGACAACCTCTTAGTATCCCCATATTGGGGGTTGCGGAGGTAAGGAAAATGGTGTATCCTTATAGGAGTAAACAGAACATATGAACGAATGGAGGTACATAGATATGGCTCGAGGAGCAGGAAAAAATGGCTGGGCGCTCTTTTTACTCGTCCTGGCAGGAGTTGTGCTGGGCAGCTTTATCGGACATCTCGCCAGCGGCATATCGGCGCTCTCATGGCTGGATTACGGCATGAACTTTGGTCTGTCCAATCCGATCAAATTTGATATAGGGGTTATGGTTCTCACGTTTGGACTCACGATCAAATTTACCATCGCCAGCATCATTGGAATCATAGTTGCTGCGATCATTTATCATTTTATCTGATAAAAAAACGCAATAGACCAGAAAGGGCTGCATTTTACTGTCAGCCCTTTCTGGTCTTGTTAAAATGAACCCCGCTCTCTCAGAATACCTCCAGCACCTGGGCACCCTCCCTTACAAAGGCGATAAACTGATGAAGCTCTGCTGTGGCATAAATCGTACCTCCTCCCTCTGCTGCTGTGTGGTCAGTCACGTTCACCCATCTGCCTTCCGGCAGGTATACATCACGCCCTGTCACCCCCAGCTCCGTAATAGGAGCAAAGAGAATATCCCGTCCAAACAGATATTCATCTTCCATCGTATAAGAATTTTCATCTTCCGGAAATTCCATAAACAGAGGCCGCATAATAGAAATCCCCGTCTCCTGTGCCTCCTTCATATACTCCATAATATAGGGACGCAGGCGTTCACGAAGCTGGATCAGTCCCTTTAGTATTTCATAATCCCGTTCACCAAAGCTCCAGATCTCATTATCGCCGCCGCTCATTTCATTGATCCCCGGATGCCTGTCAACATGCCCCTCCGGTTTCAGCCGGACACCGTGAAGGCGGGTGACAGGACAGAACACTCCAAACTGAAACCAGCGCACCACCAGTTCACGAAATTCCTCGCTTTCAATGTCGCCACCCCAAAAACCACCAATATCAGTAGTCCACCATGGAATCCCGCTCATGGACATGGCAAGCCCGGTTCTCACTGATTTCTGAAGCGCCTCGAAGGTAGAGGGCAGATCCCCGGACCAGATCAGGGCGCCATATCGCTGGGAACCTATGTAACCGGCCCGGGCCAACGTAATGATGTCCCCCTCTCCTTCTGCCTGAAGTCCCTCATAAAACATCTTTTCATAATAATAGGGATACAGCAGGGCATATTCTTCAAAATTGCCCCGGCAGCAGCGGATATTATCATAATGATTCGGAATCAGGCCCGGTTCCGCCTCATCCAGCCAGAAATAACGAACTCCTTTATTATAGTAGTTTTTCTTGACCAGCTGCCACATATAATCCCTCGCCTTGGGATTCAGTGTGTCAATATAATCCTGCTGTCCATAGAAGTCATGCATTCCATAAACGCCATTTTCGGTACGGAGTATCATATTCCGGTCATCCATATAGTGATAATTCTCACTTTTGGGATTGGAGGTAGGCCAGATGGATACCATCAGCTTCATGCCCATTTCTTCCAGTTCCCTCACCATCCCCGCCGGATCCGGCCAGAACTGCGGATCAAACTTAAAATCCCCCTGCTCCGTCCAATGAAAATAATCGATCACGATAGCTGAGACCGGAATCCCTCTTTTCTTATACTCTCCCGCCACCTGAAGAAGATCCTCCTGACTCTCATACCGGAGCTTACTCTGCCAGAAACCGGAAGCAAAATAGGGAAATTCCGGAGTATGCCCGGTAAGATCCGCATATTTCCCCATAATCTGCGACGGAGAATCTCCGGTAATCACAAGATAATCCACCTGCTTCGTGCAGTAAGCGGTCCATTTGCTGTGGTTATTTGTGAGTTCACAGCGCCCCACGGAAGGATTATTCCAGAGAAAACCGTATTTTTTAGAAGAATAGACAAAGGGTATCGACGTTTTTGTATTCCGATGCTGCAATTCACTGGTACACCCCTTCATATCAAAACATCCGTTGTGCTCGCCGCCAAGACCATAAAAATGCTCCTTGTGATCCGGTTGAAAGAGCACATTCGCCTGATGCGTACAGGAACCCTTTGTCCGATAGGTGCGGTAAAAGGAATCAAAGGCATACTCTGTCATTTCCTCCAATATAACTTCAAATTCACCATCCTCACCCCGCCTGAAATAAACTACCTTCCCATTGTCAAAGATTTCTGCCCGGATCCGGCCATTGGTAATCACAGCACTGTGTTCTTTCATGGAGGTCACCACCACCGGATCCGGCTGCGGCAGAAGAATCCAGTCTTCCTCCTCCAGATATCCATTGGGAGACGACTGGAACCGGAGAACATCCCCGCCGTAGGCGGTAATCCTCGCCAGCTCATTTCTCCTCTCAAATTGGATGCTGTTTCCCGTAATAGATAAATATCCCATGTTTCCATCCTCCTCTAATAATACTATTTTTGCTTACTCAGAATTGGTGAGGACTGCCACAGAGAGCCGTCCTTCCGGATCAGTATGATATCAGTCTCCGGATGCTCTTTCTGATATTCCACGGCCCTCTCCTCCCCCATGACATACAAAGCCGTAGCCAATATATCTCCCATGGTCCCATCCTCCGCGATAACTGTCACTGACGCCAGTCCATTCTCTGCGGGTCTTCCTGTACGCTTATCCATTATATGATGATAGGTCCTGCCATCTCTTTCGAAGTACCTCTGATAGGTCCCGCTGGTGATCACCGCCTTATTTTCCGCCTCCAGCGTACCATAGATGCTGGTGCCGTCTGCCGGATCCACAATTCCGATCCGATACCGGGTTCCATCTGCTTTCAACCCCATCGTCTGGACATTTCCGCCAAGGGAGACAATGGCCGATTCTACACCGCTCTTCTGAAACAGCTCCATCAACCTCTGCGACAGATATCCCTTTGCTGCCGCCCCCAGATCAATCTGCATCCCCCTCTCAAGCTGTACCTGGTTTCCCTTAGACAGCCGTATCTTTCTGTAATCTATCCGGCCCCTTACCTCCTGAATCTCATCCTCTGTCGGTACACGGTATTCTCCTGTGGTGAATCCCCACAGCTTCACGAGGGGATATACAGAGACGTCAAAAAAACCTTCGGTCCTATCGGAATAATGGATACACTGTTCCAGCAGTTCGTATGTCTCATCTGACACTGCCACCGGTGCGCCATCAGCCGCATTGATTTTGGAAATATCACTGTTCTTCTCTGTTACGGAAAACAAAGCTTCCAGATGTCCCACCAGAGACACCGCCTGATTCATAATACCGCCAAGCTCCCTTTCGGAAAGCTCCTGTCCGTCTTCTCGAAAGCCGTAGAGGGTAAGATTCATGATCGTATCCATGGCATAAATCTCCCTGGTAAGCTTTGACTGGCGGGAAGAACTGTGCCCCTCCGTCCGATTTCCTCTATCGCAGGCGGACAGCAGACAGCAGGCTAGAAGCAGGCCGGCCACAAGCAAAGTCCAATTTTTAGATCTCATCCCTGCCTCCTTGAATAAATGCATCCGCAGTAATCCTGTCTGTATAAATGGTACTGGGATGACAGCTCAATACTTCTCTTATATCCGTTTCTTTTCTTAAAATCAGAGGGCAGATAGTTCACCTTATATTTTTCCGCAAGCTCCTCTCCCAGGGCCATCAGTAGATCCGCATTTTTGTGGGGACTGATGGACAGGGTAGTACAAAAATAATCATAATGCCCCTCTGCCGCCCTCTCTGCTGTCTCGGACAACCGCAGATAAAAGCATCGCCTGCAGCGCTCTCCCCGCTCCGGATCATTTTCATGTCCCTCTGCCATCCGAAGAAACCGCTCCGGATCATAGTCTGCATCCATCATTTGAATCCTTTCTCCCAAAGCCGTCTCCGAAAGATAACGGATCAACTCAGATTTCCTTTTCTGATATTCTGCCTCTTCTACAATATTAGGATTGTAAAAGAAAATCGTGATATCAAAATAAGAATATAGATATTCCAGGACATAACTGCTGCAGGGGGCACAGCAGCAATGGAGGAGCAGGCTCCTTTTCCCACCGTCTGCCCCGGACAGCCGCTGCAATAATTGATCCAGTTCTTTCTGGTAATTTCTTTGATTCATGCCTTCCTCCATTCCCATACAGTCTGTCATTGATACCCTGGCGTGATTACGCCGGCAAGATTGCCTCTTCTCCCTCCCGACGCCCGATGGGAAAAAAGAAACTCTGGATGACAACAGGTGCATAAGCCGCTGATCTGTATCCGGGAGGCAGGAATTCCCGCCTCCCGTAAAATAATCTCATTGGCATGCCACAGATCCAGCAAATATTTGTCGCCGGACTTCCCTGTCAGGAACTCCTTACACTGCTCTTCCCTGAACTCCTGACGGAACGCCTCCGCCACATCCCCGCTGACCTCATAGCAGTCCCGACAGATCGATGGTCCGATGACGGCCAGAAGATTGGCCGGATCTGTGCCAAATTCCCTCTTCATGGCCGATACTGCTTTGGCGCCGATCCGGCCAGCCGTTCCCCGCCATCCCGAATGAACAGCCCCCACGGCGTGATGCCCCGCATCATAAAAAAACAAGGGAACGCAGTCAGCATAAAAGGTAATCAGAACAACCTCCGGATCATTGGTAATCAGACCGTCAACTCCCCTCAGATCCGATTCACAGAGTATCCCCTTTCCCCTGTCGGAAGAATTTACCCGGCGGATTATGGTGTCATGCACCTGGTCGCTAAATACCAGATTCTCCATGGAATATCCCACGGCGGCAGCAAAACGCCGGTGATTTTCCATCACCTTCTCCGGATCGTCCCCTCTGCTGAAGCTGAGGTTCATAGAGGCAAGATCTCCCAGGCTGACACCCCCAAGACGTGTGGAAAAGCCATGCCGCACTCCAGCCTCTTCCAATATCGGAAAGGTTAGAAATGTCACATCGTTTTTGCTTTTTTTCTTTACATTCATTGAGCACCTCTTTCTATATATAATCATCAAAGCCTTTATATTTTTTGCCTTTTTTGATATACTAATCCTATACCATGAACTGGAACGGAGGTAATTCACTATGCCATGCATCTACGCACATGACTCCTTTGGAAAAAGGGTGGCAGAACAGCTGCCAGAAGAACTGCAGCACATCATCACAAATCATCAGAAAGAATTCCGGGCGGGACTGCAGGGCCCCGATTTTCTGTTTTTCTATCATCCCATGCTCAAACTGCGCACAAACCAGATGGGATACTGGCAGCATGGCCAGCCCATTCTTGGTTTTCTGAAACGCATCCTGCCCATCATACGCAGAGAAGGCACGGATTCCGGAGTTTATGCCTATGTTCTCGGTTATATCTGCCATTATATGCTGGATAGCGAATGCCACAGCTTTGTCATTCCTATGTCCAAAAATCCCGGATATAACCATCTCGCCATGGAAAACGAATTTGACCGTCACCTCATCCGCAAGGATGGGTTCCGTCCCATCACCTATCCTGTATGGAAAAAAGTGACAGCGGCAAAGGAGGTAGTGGAGGCCATCAATAAAGTGTACCATCCTCTAAAACTCAGTGAGAAGGCAATCCGTGAATCCCTGTACGGCATGAGATTCTATAAATGGCTGCTGACCAGCGGCAAATCCCTGAAACGGGCCATTGTCCGCCTAGGCATGAAGTTATCGACGCACTACGAAGAACTGGAAGGGCATATGATGGACATACACCCCAAACAATATGCTTCCCGCACGAACCAGAGCCTGCAGTTTATCTACGACAATGCCATTCCCCTTACCCGCGATATCCTTCAGGATTTCCACCAGAGTGTCACCGCGGGAAAACCGCTGCACAAACGTTTTTCCTGTAATTTCAAAAGCAATGAACCAGCATCGGATGCTGTATAGTGGTATATTATCACAATTCTTAATGTCCAGGCAAGTGATATGGTTTTAATCATTTTCAGTTGCATGACCTGCAGCTCAGGGATGTGACCGGAGACGGCAGGCAGGAGCTGGTGATCTCCCAAGTCATAAAAGATAATTTACCCACCGAGATCCCGGCGGTACTGGCGAAGAAATTCATAGACCAGTTTGCGTTTCTCATGCCAGAACTTCTTTCCCGGTGCCGTAACAAATTCCATCTGCTTCATATGACGGTACGTGTATTTTTCAAAGTGCCGGCACACAGATTCAAAACTCGGGGCGTCCTCTTTCGAAGCAATCCATGTATCCAGAATAATCCCCATAGCGCCCGTATCATCCAGCATATCCGCCTCCATCAGTATCACAAGCTCGATGGGGGTGTTTTTCTCATACAGCAGCTTCTTATTGGAATGCTCTTCAATGAGAAAACAGATAAAGTCAATCTGAGGCTGAGGGTACTGCCGCCGCTCCAGATAATCCCGGCAGACCGCTGATCCAGAAATCCCATGATCTTCTGAGCTGCCTGCACCATATCCGGAATCATGAAAAATAGTGGCGATCTTTAATGATTCAAGATCCAGGGAATCATCCCGCAATTCTCCCGCAATACGCAGCATCCAGTGATATACCCTTACCGTATGGGCGTAACGGTCGTACGCAATCTTATTCTTACTGTTATTCCCCTTCCTGCGGTCATAGCTGTAGAGAATATCTTCTACATACTGAAACATTCCCTTGTGCTGTTTCATACTGTTCCTACTCCTGTTTCAATGATGTGATCTGTTTGCCCTTGACATGATATGCCAGAAAGCAATGCTCCGGCAGCATTTCATCCCTATATGGCTTTAGCAAATCATAGGCATCCTTTGCTATAATGGTATCAGAACCAACTCCGGAGGGCTTCGAATGCCAGGAGATCCCATTATATTTCTCCATTATCTTCCCCTTATAGCAGACATGTATAGAGAGCCATCCGATTTATCCTAATTATAACTATATGTTTTGGTAAAGTAAAGTGCTGATTTCAGGCTTTACTCCCCCTCTCACAAAATTAGTCCGGGGCAAAACCCCGGACTAAAATATTTCATCCCTCTTTACTTTACCGTCACCTTCACAGTCTTATACACACCATTCTGTGCGTAAACATATATCTTACAGGTTCCCTTTTTCTTCGCTTTTATCCTTCCCTTTTTATCTACTGCCGCAATTTTTGTATTTGTTGATTCATAGCGGAATTTGGCGATGTGAATCTTTAACTTCTTCGCAGGTTTCAATACTGCGCTTATCTTCTTTGCCTTTCCCTTCTTCAATACCAGCTTTTTCTTTACCGTTACTTTAACCGGATTTGCTGTCTTACCGCCCGACGTGCACACATGGACAGACTTTGACTGCGCACAGATGCGCATTTCCCCTCCTATATTTTTGAAAGCGGAAACAATGTATTTATAATATTTTCCCTTTTTCAATTTCTTAATGGTAGTGCCCGTCTTTCCTGCCGATACCCTGCCGATCTCTTTCATCTTTTTGCCACAGGAAGAACCATATACAATATAGCCGTCTGCCCCCTTTACCTTCGTCCAGGATAACTGTATTGATTTTTTTCCGCCCTTTCCCTTGAGTCGCAGGACGGCAAAGACAGAACCCTTTGGATCCCCTTTGTCCGTATTGGCATTCATCACTGCCCTGCCAGCTTCTGCCAGACTTACCGTCCCTTTAAAAGCGGCCGGGGGAACGGGATTCGCAGGCGGTGTGGTAATCTGATTACCCGGCACATTAGACGCAGGAGGAGCATCCGGGTCCCTAGTGGGTACTGTAGTTTCCGATGGATTTTCCGGATCCCTGGTGGGTGCTGTAGTTTCCGATGGATTTTCCGGATCCTCGGTGGGTGCTGCTGTTTCCGATGGATTTTCCGGATCCTCGGTGGGTGCTGCTGTTTCCGATGGATTTTCCGGATCCTTGGTGGGTGCTGCTGTTCCCGATGGATTTTCCGGATCCCTGGTGGGCTCTGCAGACGGTTCCGGATCCTCTCCCTCTGTTTCATCCCGATACATTTGTTTGATCTGGGCAGCCGACAGTGCTTTATTATAAATGGCTACGTTGTCAAACATTGCTTCACTGATATCCTCATCGTCAAAGATTCTTCCGGATCCAATGGTTGTATACACTGCCTTCTGAATGCTGTCGTTCAAACTGGAATTAAAACAATTCGTCAGATCCTTCGTAGTGGATTGCAATAATTCGCCGTCAAGATATAGCCGGATTCCTTTCGTATCAACAGAATAGGCCACATAGTGCCACTCACCGGACGAAAAGGGCTTTGCCTTTTCTTCCTCATTGCTCCCTATACCATCTGTATCACTATAAGAGTTAGCATTGATTCTGGCAATCAGATTGGCACTGACCCGGGTCATAGGCCAGGCATTTCTGGAGCCGCTGCGGTTTGCTTCAAACAATGCACTATGTCCAAATGTACTGGAGCCAATATTTGTCCACATACCAACTGTAAAGCCATCACCTGTAACTGTTGTGAGCACATCCGCAGGAAGGCGAAGATAACTGTTGGACTTTACACCTTTGGGATTTGATATGGCAAGAACACTTCCCCTGACCGAGTCTGTCCTGATGGATGTGGAACCTCTCAGTTCTGCTGGATTTTTCTTCGTTGACCCTGTGACTGGTGCAATTTTACCCCCGCAGGCTCCCGATTCAAAATCAAAGCCATAGATCAGAGAATCGTTTAAAAACGGTGTGGAAGCATCGCTGGTAAAAAGTGTATCAACTTCTTCTGCTGTCAGCGTTTTGTTATACACCGCGATATTATCAAACTTGGCATCCCTGACATCCACATCATTCCAGATCACCCCGGCACCAACAGTAACATTTACCGCCTTATGGATGCTGTAATCATTGGCATTATCAAAGCAGCCAGCTATATTCTTTGAAACAGACTGAATCTGCCTGCCATCCAGATAAGTACAAACTTCTCCACTGTTTACCGAATATACAACATGATGCCACTGATTACGGGTCAGCAATGTCTCAGAATCCGGAATACAGTCAATATACCCATTGGCATTAATATGAGATTTTAGATTGGCACTGATCCGGGTCATTGGATATCCTGCGTCAGCAGGCTGTCCATTCCTGTTTGCTTCAAATAAGGCACTGGGAGCAGCTACATCTGTTCCGGCATTGACCCACATACTCACCGTAAAACCATCGCTCTTCACAGTGGACAACGTATCATTGGGAAGGCGAAAATAATTCACCTGTTGTGCCCCAGCTTCATTCTGTATATGAAGAACATTGCCACGATCCATATCCTCCTCGATCGCAGCCGTTCCCACCAGTGTTGCCTGCCCCGTTTTTTCAGATCGGGAAACCGGATTAATTCTGTCAGGATTCGAGGGCTCCTTGTCAAAATCATAACCGTAAATCAGAGTATCTTTGTAAGATCCGTCAATATCAGTGAGACTGCCTGTTCTGGTGCCCCACAGGCAGGTATTATCATTGCCAATCGCAGAAAATGTCATTACTGATCTGGATACGGATTCTTCATTGTACTGTTCGTAAAGTACTCCTTTGTAAACTGCATTCCCTAACTTAATCGTAATATAATCGTACTCTTTTCCTGTACCAGTTGTTTTTGCCCAAGTGCCGGAAAGGTCGCCATTGATGCTTCCGTCTGCATATAACTCAATCTGTTGTGAAGAAATCATATTTCCATCAGATGATGTCCCATGATTGATGATTTCGTATTTCCCCACAACATCACTTTCATCATAATGTGAGATATCCTCACCACGGTATTCGTAAACTGCTGTAACCGGCCAGTTATCCTCGTTCATATACTGCCTGCGTACTCTTACCTCATGCGCCTCCGTCTGATTCCCCGGCTGGTTAAACCGCTGGTGATAGAACAAATACCGCTGCCCGTCATCATCTACCATTGCCGAATTATGTCCTGCCGCCCGATAACCTGGCTGATTGGTAAAGGAATAATTTCCAATTAGTTTAATCCCATAGTTATTATTATTCTGGCCGCTGTCCTTTGCATTTCTTCCTGCGGCATCAAGATATGGCCCATACACATTCCGGGAGCGGAACATGCGCATATTATATCCTCCCGTGGCAGTAAGGCCGCCGTAGGTTTCATATAAATAATAATAATCTGTTTCCGTGTCATACAAAATATATGGACCTTCACCAGATTGATGGTTCCCGCCGGCAATATGTGTTCCAAAATAACGGTCTGTAAAATTTCCTGAAATACTTTCTGTACTGTCATTTCCCGGATACATGGCATCCCCCGTCTCCCTATCCAGTTCCAGTATAAAAAGACCGCCGGACCAGGAACCATATACCATATAAAGTTTGTTGTCTTTCCCATAAAAGACCGTAGGGTCAATGGCATTCGGGGCATACCTCTCATTCCAGCCCCCATCGCTGGTGAACCACTTATCACTGATGCCGGAAATCCGTTTTTGATCAATGAGCTCCTTTAAGTTGAGGTAATCGTTATCCCATTTTGTATTTCTGTTTCCTCCCCCATCTACAGCTCCTGTCTTAGTAAAGCCGGAATATATCAGGGTATCTACATATTGATATGGCCCCTCGACATTTTTAGAGACCGCATAGCCAATACAGGAACGACGCCATGTAGAGGAAGTACTATAATAAAGCATATAGGCACCTCTGTCCGTCTCGCTCCATTTATAATCCGGATTGTAGATCACATCCGGTGCCCACACTCCTAACCTCGAATCATCTGTCATATGGTCGCCGTCATTATACCCTGCCCATTGAAAGGATTCAGACAGATTTGTCAGAATCTCTCCATAGACGGAATCGTTTTTCCAGCTATCCCCGCCTCGAAAATTCCAGTCTCTGTTCATCTGTGTCCATGACATCAGATCATTGGACCGGGCGTCCGCAAGATGTGAACCAAATACATAATATGTTCCATCTGCCTTGATAATGGATGGGTCGTGAACAGATACCCTTCTTACTACAGCCGGAGCCTTCTGTTCAACTGCTGTCAGCTGTGGAACCGGCCATGATACTGCCAATGACGTAACCAGTATCCAAACAAGTAAATTCCGAATTCTTCTGTGATGCATAATAACCCCTCCTAGACTTGATATAAATTCCTTTGTTTCTGTCCGACAATTTCTGCACTTATGTTCCTGAACTTATGAATAATTATACATAGAATAGTCCTTTATTTCAACTAATAGTTCTCTTTTGTATTCATATTTTTAAATATCCCGCCATCTTTGCTGTCAAACCGCGAACCCATTTGACACAGCGGCAAAAATAGAGTAAAATTGTGCAGGATAACAGAAAGCGGAGGACAAAAATATGAGCATACATTACAGGAAAGAAATTATCTCACCAGAGGTACTTCAGGAATTATATCCTCTGACAGAAGAACAGAAGAAATTAAAAAAAGAGAAAGACGAGGAAATCAGAGCGGTGATCACAGGGGAATCGGATAAATTCCTGGTAATCATCGGACCCTGTTCGGCGGATCATGAGGATTCCGTCTGTGAATATACATGCCGGCTCGCCCGTATGCAGGAACAGGTAAAGGATAAAATCCTTATCATCCCACGGATCTATACGAACAAACCGCGTACAACCGGGGAAGGCTACAAGGGCATCGTGCACCAGCCGGACCCGGAAAAAAAAGAAGACTTTATGGAAGGTCTTATCGCCATGAGAAAGATGCATCTGCGTTCCATCTCGGAGACCGGCTTTTTCGCCGCGGATGAGATGCTGTACCCGGAGAACTGGCCGTATATCAGCGACATCCTCTCCTATGTGGCAGTGGGGGCACGCTCTGTGGAGGATCAGCAGCACCGCATGACCGTCAGCGGCATGGATGTGCCTGCCGGCATGAAAAATCCCACCAGCGGCGACTTTTCCGTTATGCTGAACTCCTGTATCGCAGCCCAGGCGCCGCATACCTTCCTGTACCGCGGCTACGAGGTAGAGACCGACGGCAATCCTCTTGCCCACACGATACTCCGGGGCGCGGTAAACAAACACGGCCAGGCCATACCAAACTACCACTATGAGGATCTGGAGCGGCTTCATGAGAAATATTCCCTTCTTAACCTAAAGAATCCGGCCTGTATCATTGATGCCAACCACTCGAATTCCGGGAAGAAATACTACGAACAGCCCCGCATCGTAGACGAGGTTATACACAGCCGCACGGTTAATCCTGCCATCAGCGAGCTTGTAAAAGGAGTTATGGTGGAAAGCTATCTGCTCCCCGGTGCACAGAAGATCAATGAGCACGAATTTGGCAAGTCCATCACGGATGCCTGCCTTGGATGGAAGGAAACAGAACGGCTTATTGATAAGATTGCCGATCATTTGTGATCCAGGCGGCTACATCACCTTTTCCATTAACGGCAGATTAACCTTTACCTCCAGAAGACACGCCATCAGAAAAAATACGGTGATTCCAACATAGACAGCTCCCCGGTGCTCCTTTTTCCCACTTTCATTCTGCCAGAGAAAACTGAACAGATACAGCGGGACAAGGATAATGCATTGGGGAAAAAGACTGGCAAGATAGAGAATACATCCCCGGCCTCCCTTTCCCATAAGAAAAAACAGTAATAAAAAACCATTGCGGATACCGGTGTAGATGGTAAATCCTCTCTGATAGATCCTGCCCGCCCTGATATTTACAGACAGTATCCAGAGCAGTATAAAATATTTTCCATGGGACCACAGTGCATGAAGAAATTCATACCAGAAATTGTATTCCTTTCCCTGCCATGCCGACATATTTCCCTCCAGCTGTCCCATGAGACCAGCAAAGGAATTTTGAAACAAAGTATAGAAAACTGCCCCAACAAAAAAGCCGATGAGAAAAAGCAGCAATACCTGTTGCAAAAATCCTGCTTTTCTTCCCCGGCTGTTTCGTTCACGATAAGATGCCATGTCCCGTATCCCCCTCATATCATTAAAGTGTGATCCATAACGATACATTTTATGAAAGGTTGAGACAAAACATGCCTTTACTTTTTTAAGACTTTATATGCCATAACCGCAGCGATGGTCTTGCCGTCCGTAATCCTGCCATCTGCGATCATCTGTATCACTTCATCCAGAGTATATCTCTCAATCTGAACATACTCATTCTCATCCAGATGCTGGTGGGATGGAATCAGCTTTTCTGTATAATAGATCGCAATCCTCTCACTGGTATACGCCGCGGCAGAATGATAGTCTACCAGATGATGGATCTCATCGGAGACATAACCAATCTCCTCTTCCAGTTCCCTGGCCGCACACAATTTAAAATCCTCCTCTACACTGTCACGTCCCCCCGCTGGAATCTCCAGCAGGAGATCATCAATGGCGCCCCGATACTGGCGTACCAGTATAATCCTGCCCTGTTCATCCACCGGAACGATGGCAGCAGCTCCTTTATGCTCGATAATATCCCACTGTACCTCATTCCCATTAGGGATCTTCATATCATACGTATAGAAGTCCACGATATGTCCATGGTGTTCCAGATGTTTATCCATAATCTTAAATTTTTCCATTTTGCTACCTCTCAATTCTTGAAGCTGTGAATCGGAGCCGGAATTCTTCCCTGCCTGGATACAAAATCGTCACAGGAAAACTTATTGACTGGCATAATCGGCGCATAACCGAGCAGCCCTCCAAACTCTGCCTGGTCTCCCACCTCTTTGCCCTGAACCGGTATCAGCCGGACCGCCGTCGTCTTTTGATTGATCATCCCGATGGCCATCTCGTCTGCGATAATACCGGCAATGGCAGTCTCCTCTGTATTTCCCGGAATGGCCACCATATCAAGCCCTACCGAACAGACACAGGTCATGGCTTCCAATTTCTCCAGTGTGAGAGCCCCCTCCCTTACGGCATCAATCATGCCATGATCCTCGCTTACAGGAATGAAAGCCCCGCTCAGTCCGCCGACATAGGAGGATGCCATCACGCCGCCCTTCTTTACCTGGTCGTTCAACATAGCCAGTGCTGCCGTTGTTCCCGGCGCTCCGGCTTTCTCCAGACCAAGGGATTCAAAAATTTCAGCTATGCTGTCTCCCATAGCCGGTGTCGGTGCCAGAGACAGATCAATAATTCCAAAAGGCACGCCAAGACGCTTTGCTGCTTCATTTGCCACCAGCTGTCCCACACGGGTAATCTTAAAGGCTGTCTTTTTAATCGTCTCACAGACCACACTGAAATCCTTTCCCTTCACTTTATCCAGTGCCGTCTTGACAACACCCGGACCGCTGACTCCCACATTGATGACGGCGTCACCCTCTGTCACGCCGTGAAAGGCCCCCGCCATAAAGGGATTATCATCCGGGGCATTGCAGAATACAACCAGCTTGGCACAGCCAATGGAATCCCTGTCTGCAGTGAGAACAGCCGTTTCCTTTACAATTCTGCCCATAAGCCGGACCGCATCCATATCCAGCCCGGTTCTAGTGGAACCTACATTTACAGAGCTGCAAATGTACTCCGTCGTAGAAAGCGCCTGCGGAATGGAGAGAATCAGATTTTTATCTGCCTCCGTCATTTTTTTAGAGACAAGCGCTGTATATCCTCCGATAAAATTCACGCCCACCTTCTCTGCCGCCCGGTCAAGGGTTTTTGCAATTTTCACAAAATCCTCCGGCGTCCGGCAGGCAGAGCCTCCCACCAGTGCAACAGGAGTTACAGAAATCCGCTTGTTTACAATAGGAATACCGAATTCCCGCCCGATCTCCTCACCGACAGATACGAGCTTCTCTGCCATTTTAGTAATCTTCCGGTAAATGTTGCCGCACAACCGGTCCAGATCGCTGTCGATACAGTCCAGAAGACTGATGCCGAGGGTAATCGTTCGGACATCCAGATTTTCTTTCTCTATCATCTCATTGGTTTCTAAAACCTCATTCAAATTAATCATGGCAGCCTCCTATATCCGATGCATTTTGTCAAATATTTCCTCCCGCTGAAGGCGGATCACACAGCCGATTCCCTTACCCAGTTCCTCCAATTCCTGAGAAACCACAGAAAATTCCTTGTCCGCTTCAGTGAAATCCACGATCATCATCATATGAAAGAAACCATCTACGATGGTCTGTGAAATGTCAAGGATATTGAGTCCATGATCTGCCAGATAGGTACAAACTTTGGCAATAATTCCCACACTGTCTTTTCCTACTACTGTAATAATTGTCTTTTTCATGATAATTGTATTCCTTTCCTGATCAGTTTATAGTGAGGCACTCCGTCGGCTCATACCGCTCTGCCACAAGCAGCCTTGCCTTTATGGAACTCCATGTCTCGCTCTGCTCCAGTTCATACGATACTGTCTGATAAGCAAGTTCTGGAAAATTATTCTCCTTACTGAGATGCCCCAGTATGACATGCTGGAGACCGGGATGAAGGATCTCCCGGATCAATCTTGCGGATGCATCATTTGACAGATGTCCCCTGTCACCCAGAATCCGCATCTTGAGCGAATAGGGATAAGGTCCTACCTGCAGCAGATTAATATCATGATTTGCCTCAAGAAGAACAGAATCACAGGAGGCAAGATGCCGAATAATCTCATCGGAATAACAGCCCATATCTGTGGCAATCCCCAGCTTGCGGTTGTCACATTCAATCGTATAGCAGACCGGATCCACTGCATCATGTGAGATAGAAAAGGGAGAAATCAGCATTCTGGCCAGTTCCACTTCCTCCCCGGGACGGATACTGTGAAAAAGCTCCGGAGAAATATTTTTCATATTATTTTTGGTCCAGATTACTTCAATGGTATCAGCTGTTGCATAAACAGGGATTGGAGCCCTGCGCAGCACCGGCCCCAATCCACTGATATGATCGGCATGCTCATGTGTGATAAGAATCCCCCGGATATTTTCAAGAGAGAGATTCTGTCTGGCCAGCCCTTCCACAACCCTTTTCATGCTGATCCCCACATCAATCAGTACACCCGATTCTCCTGTACCAGCATAAATGCAGTTTCCGCTGCTTCCGCTGGCGATACTATATAATTTCATTAATAATCAACCTCTACATTTCGCCCTTAATCTGATCACTGTCAATCGTAATCTGATCACGGCCATTCTTTTTGGAATGGTACATCGCCCAGTCGGCCCGGTTCAACAGCTCACCCGGATTAGAACAGGTCTCGGGAAATCCTGCCACACCGACGCTGGCGCGCACCAGCACTTCCTTGTCCTCATAAATTACCGGCTCACTTTTAATGGCAGAGTGGATATCCTTTACAATATCATAGGTTTCCTGCAGGCTCTTATTCATAAAAGCCACAACAAACTCCTCTCCCCCATAACGTCCTGCGATACCGCCGTTTTGAATGGCCCCCCTGTTTAGAAGAGTTGCAACATATCGGATTACGGCATCTCCGCACTGATGTCCATATGTATCATTCACCATCTTAAATTTGTCAATATCAAATAGTGCAAGGGAAACCGGAATCTTTCTTTTCACCGCCTCACTCAGATATTCATTTAGCAGCTCAGACAGATGTCGGCGGTTATATATTCTTGTGAGACCGTCACGAATGGCCATATCATTCATTTTCTCATAAAGCTTTGCATTGGAGATGCCAATGCTGATCTGTCCGGCAATATTTTCATAAAATGCGCGTCCGTCAACAAAAGCATTTTCCTTTTTCTTTCCTATTAAAATCGTGCCGATCCGGGTGTCCTGATGGATCAGCGGAAGACAGATCATAGACGACAATTCCTGCTCGGCGCTGAGATATTTAAAGAATTTGATAGAATCCGTCGCCGTATTCTGAATGTATGTCTTGGACATGGAAAGAAGCTCGTTAAGATCTGTTTTCTGAATCGACTCCCGAATATTCTGTTCAAAATCAGCTCCCAGACCAGAGGACAGAGCCACATATCTCCCCTGTGGGTCCTCACCCGGCACCAGAAGGCTGTTATCCTCTTCCAGAATCACCATTACCAGATCCAGATCCAGACGAACCTGCAGAATTTTAGTCACCTGTTCCAGAAGCTCTTCTTTCTGTGAGGTGGCCACGATGGCAGATGAAATTTCATTTTGTACAGACATCTCATCATGGGCACGGTTAATCTTCTTATTGGCCGTCTGCAGTTCTATCTTCTGTACGCCCAAGGTCTCATTGATCTTACTGATCTGATCCTGATGCTGTTTCAGGGCATCGTTTGCCTGATTCAGTCCCTCCAGCGCCCGGTTCTGGGCAAGGAGATGTCTCACAAAGGCATCCCATATGCCTGCTATGATCTCCCCGATCAGTATAACAGCAAAAGTAACGGAAATGACAGCAGCGACCTCGCAGAGATATCCCGGCGTTCCCTTGGGATCAGAGTAAATTTTTGTAATGATCAGGACAACAGAGACCAGTGTATAACCGGCAGAAAAGATCACATAACTCAGCACCCTTTTCTCCGTCTCATCGTATGCCATATAGAAGATCACTTCCACACAGAATATGATCATTAGTATGAGAAATACAAGTCCGTATACTTTATCCGGCGATATAAAATACAGGATCACGTCTGACAGAAGCCGGATAAAATAATAAGGGATGTCAAACTTGGAACCCGCCAGCCGGTCCACTCCCTTTTTTCGTGTCAACAATTCTACCAGAAAGAAGAACAAAAAGCTCGTGATAACCGAGATATTAATGGGCAGATACTCCATGCGGTGTTCGAATATCGACATCACACCATACCCAATCATAAACAGATATATCACCAGATGTGAAATATGGATAAACCTTTTGTTTCTTACCTCCGAAATATCAATGTTCATTTTATTTCCCCCTTCTTAATATTATATACTGCGTTTTCCGTAAGCCAGGAGCTTCCGTTCCCCGGCTATTTATTCCCATCGCAGTTCAATCTCATCCCCCTCATGCAGCGGCTCCGTAAAATCTTTATCCACACCATTGATCCGGGTAAGCAGGCGCGTTCCTCCCGCCTTAGTCATATCAAAAGGATAGACATCAAAGACATCCACAAAAATCGGATTCTCCTTTAACGGCAAAGCCACAGGCGAACCATTGATCACAACCATAACCGGTTTCAGGGTGGCAGGCGCCGCCTGAACTGCCTGCCGGGGCTGAATCGTTCTTCTGTTTTCCTGCATACCGGGAATCAAAGTGCCGTCCGTCCCCAGCTTCGCCGTATCAAACGGTATCCCCTGCATCCAGTCCGGTAAAGGCTTTAGTGGCTGTAAAAGCGGATCCTTCTCCATCTGCTTCTGAAAATCCTCTTCCGGATCCACCGGCTTTTCTTCTTCTGGTTTCGGCTTTGGTTTTGGTTTCCGCTCAATGCAGTCACCACTGTGTACTTTAGCCGAAAGACCTGCCTCTCTTCCGTTCAGCAGCACGAATTCCTCTTTCTCCATATCCGCATATTCAAGAATAGCCGCCACCGAAATATAATCAAATATTTCAATTTTGTCCCCTGGCTGTACGTCATACATCACACTGGCCAGAGAACCATTTACTTCGATCAGCTTTGGACAAAGAACGGTTCTTCCGTATAGCGTTACCTCCAGTTCCCCTTGACATTCCGCTATATCCCCCAGCGAAATGTGACCCCTTTCCCCTTTCGTAGAAGGACGGATCAGAATCTGGTCATTTTCCAGCGCAGGCTCGTTGAGGCTCACTTCTTTTCCGTTTTTCTTAACCATGGCCACTTCGCCTGCTTTTCCTTTCACCATGCGCTCTTCCCCGTTGACGAAATAATGAAGCTCATCGCCGCGTATCGGAAAAAGATTGTTCTGGGAAAATCCAGAACTGATACAGGCATCCAGAACCGTGGCCTTGCCATTATCGTACAGCTTCACCCGCTGATCATTTACCATTACATGAATAAAATTATTTCTCTGCTCATAATAATTCAGGCAGATCCCGATGGGAGTAACCAGCGTGGAATCCCGCTGGATGCCAGACTGCTCAAAGGTCACATTCGTAAGAACCTCCGCGCCCCGTATCGCCACTCTGTTCTCTGGCAGATCCAGATGCTCCGCCAGCTTTTCAGTAAATCCCTCATGCTTACCGCCGCCGCCTACAACAAACACGGCGCTCACTGGCTTTCCGCCATTCAGTTCCATGATACATGAGGCAATATTTCTGGTGATCTCATCCACCGCTTCCCCGGTAGCCTCGGCAAGCTGCTGCTGCTCCACCTCAATATCCTCCCCAAATATATTTCGAAATTGGACACTTTTCTCTTTTTCACACTGGCGCTTTACCCGCTCTGCCGTCTCAAAATCAATCAGATACTTTTTCGCGATGGCTTCTGTCAGCTCATCGCCTGCCAGTGGAATCATGCCGAAGGCAGTGATACTGCCCTCTTTTACTATGGAGACATCCGACGTCCCCGCCCCCACATCCACAAGGGCGATATTGAGCAGCCGAAATTTTTCAGGGATAGCCAGCTGGATCGCGGCGATGGGCTCTAAAGTCAGGCTCGCCACATGAAGTCCCGCCTCCTCCACGGCGGCATATAATCCATCCACCACCTCGTCCGGCAAAAAAGTAGCGATAAGATCCACCCCGATATTCTTCGCCGTATGCATCGTGACCATCTCCATAGGATATCCATTGAGATAATACTTTGCCGCAGAATAACCGACACAGTAAAAATGCTTCGCATCATCCTGTGTCTCCTGACGGATTTCTTCATATGCCTTTTCCACGGCCAGCATATCCAAAGTCTGGACATGGTCGTCTGTCACTTTTGTTTCTGACGGAAATTCAGAGATAGCATGGACCTTCTTTGTCTTAAGAACCCTGCCGGCTGCCGCAATGCTGACATCCGTAAGCTCGCAGTGGATCCTGTTTTCCAGAGAATTCTTTATCTCTGCAATGGTCCTTGAAACTGTAGAGATATCATGAATCTGTCCATCGATAACGGCTCTTGTCGTATGCTCAATCGATTCCTGTGCCACCACAATAAAGCGGTCTGTACCAACCCGGTAACCAACCGTTCCAACAATGCTCCTTGTTCCAATATCCAAACCAAATACAAAACCTTCATTGTTCGTTTCCATAGTAAATTAACCTTCCATTTGTTTAACTATACCACATTTTTTATAGTCTGCCTAGTAGTTCTTTTATCTGCACAGATAATTTTTTTACTTCTTCATTGTTATCAATGCGGTGATGGCATTTCACTCTCCAGTCATCCTCACTCATCTGCCTGTTCATAATGGCCTCCGCCTTCTGTCTCGTATACCCCCGTGAATCCATCAGACGCCGGATCCGGAGCTCCCTCCCGGCGTCCACCCACCATATCTCATCACATAGAATATCGCAGCCTGTCTCAAAGAGAAGGGCTGTCTCCAGTACGACCAGCGGCTCCTCCCGCCACTCCTCTATCCTTCTTTCCATCTCTTTCCTGACACAGGGATGGATAATTCCATTCAGCTGCTGACGCTTTTCTTCGTCCTGATAAATCAGGGAAGCCAGTCTGTCCCGGTCTACCTCCCCCTCCGGCGTAAGAATTCCATCTCCAAATTGTTTCCGGATCTCCAGCCATGCCGGTTTTCCCTGCTCCATCATCTCATGTCCTATATCGTCAGCCAGCATCACCCTGGCGCCATACTCTGTTTCCAGCAGCTTTAGAACTGTGGATTTGCCGCAGCCCACTCCGCCCGTTATTCCAAGTACCATTTCCTGCCTCCCGCTTATTTTGCCTCAAACCAGTTCTCCCCCTGCTTCACCTCAGCGATCAGGGGCACCCGGAGATCACAGGCATTTTCCATCTCCTTCTCCAGAATCTCCCTCACCTCTTCCACTTCATCCAGACAGGTTTCAATCAAAAGTTCATCATGGATCTGCAGGATCAGACGGGACTTATAATTTCCCTCCTTCAATTTATCCGCCACCCGTATCATGGCAATCTTGATGATATCCGCCGCCGTTCCCTGGATTGGAGAATTCATGGCGATGCGTTCCCCAAACTGACGCTGCATAAAATTCTTGGAGGCCAGCTCCGGAATCGGCCGCCGTCTGCCAAACAGCGACGCGACATATCCCCTGTTTTTGCCATCCGCCACCATCTGATCCATAAATTCCTTCACCTTTGGATACGTCTCAAAGTAATCTTCAATATATTTTTCTGCCTGTTTCTTCGTAATATTCAGATCCCTTGACAGGCCGAATCCACTGATTCCGTAGACGATGCCAAAATTCACCGCCTTGGCATTCCGCCTCTGAAGCTCTGTCACCTCATCGTATGGGGTATGAAATACGAGAGAGGCGGTAGCCCGGTGAACATCTGCGTTCTCGCGATATGCCTCGATCAGGCTCTCATCACCAGACATATGCGCCAGAACACGCAGCTCAATCTGAGAATAATCGGCATCCAGAAAGACACATCCCTCCGCCGGGACAAAGACCTTACGGATCTGCCTCCCCAATTCCATCCGGATGGGTATATTCTGCAAATTGGGCTCAGTACTGCTGAGCCTGCCTGTCGCCGTGATCGTCTGATTAAAGGTAGTATGGATACGTCCATCCGCTTCATCAATATAGGTATCCAGACCATCGGCGTAGGTGGATTTCAGCTTAGTCAGCTGGCGGTATTCCAGAATCTGTTCGATAATGGGATCCTCAAACCGGAGTTTCTCCAATACTTCGGCAGAAGTAGAATAACCCGTTTTTGTTTTCTTTCCATAGGGCATATGCATCTTGTCAAAAAGTATGCCCCCCAGCTGTTTCGGTGAATTGATATTAAATTCCTCTCCCGCCCGCTGCCAGATGTCCTTCTCCAGTTCCTGAATCCTTACACCCAGCTTCAGTCCATATTCCTTTAATGCCTGCCGCCGGACAAGTATTCCCCAGCGCTCCATTCCATGCAGGGTAAATAATAATGGCATTTCAATTTCTTCATACAGGGACAGAGCCCTGATCTTTTTCAATTCTCTTTTCAGCAGCGGAAAGGCAAGGGCATTGGCAAGAGCACAATAACACACATACCGGGCCAGTTCTTCCTCCTTCTCTGCAAATGCAGTTTCCATAGGAAACTTTCCAAAAATCTGACTGTAGGGATACATGGAAATGCCGGCATAGAGTTCCGCAATATCTTCTTCCGCAAACCCCTTCTGAACCGGATTGATCAGATAGGCTGCCACATTGGTATCAAAGGAATTGGCCGGTGACGCGTCGGGGAAGAAATCCAGCTGGGATTTCAGGTCATTGGCCGCCAGCATATGCTCTTTCTGGATTTTCCCAACCCCTGACACCACATCAGCCTCCGTCAGCTCCTTCCCGATCCGGCAGAAAGCCGCCCTCTCTTTGCAGAAGGCCACCCCCATACCCAGAAGCCGTCCTTCACCTTCTGCCATAAAAAGCGTTATCTGTCCGTCTGTATTCTGCGTCACATCTCTGTCTGCGCGGTAGACAGCCTTTACCCCCACCGGATCCTCCGGCCGGACAGAGGATAGAAACCCTTCCCACTCACTTTTTGTACTTATCGTTATAAAATTTTTCTCAAGCCCCTTATCCCCTGCCATATCCTGATCAAAGCGCTTCAATATGGATTTAATGTCAAGGGACTGGATCAGATGATATGCCCTGCTGTTGTACATATCTTCCATCCTGCACTGCTCTGTCGTGATACCAAGCCTGCAGTCGGTTTTTATCGTGGCGAGCTCTTTGCTGAGTTTTGCCAGCTGTATATTTTCTTTCACTGCCTCTCTGGCCCGTTTCTGGGGAATCTCCTCCACATGGGCAATAACGTTCTCCACTGTGCCAAAAAGGGTGAGCAGCTTTAGGGCGGTTTTTTCCCCCACACCAGGAACACCCGGTATATTATCGGATGAGTCTCCCATCAGCCCTTTCAGGTCAATGACCTGGAGAGGGGTTACTCCGAGTTTCTCTATGACCTCAGCCGGATAATAATCCTCCACTACGGTCTTTCCCCCTTTTGTTTTGGGAATCCTCACCTTGATCCGGTCTGTGGCGAGCTGGAGCAGATCTCTGTCCCCGGATACTACAACGACATCGAACCCCTCCTTCTCTCCCTTCCTGGCCATAGTTCCCAATATATCGTCTGCCTCAATTCCCGCTTTCGAATGAATGCATATATTCATTGCCTGAAGAATCTCCCGGATCACTGGCATCTGTTCTCCCAGCTCATCCGGCATGGCCTTTCTCGTCCCTTTATAGCCCTCATACATTTTGTGTCGAAACGTGGGCGCTTTCTCGTCAAAAGCAACCATAATGTGGCTGGGGTCTTCTTCCTCCATAATCTTAAACATAATGTTTAAGAAACCATACACTGCATTGGTATGAAGCCCCTCCTTATTTGTCAGCTCCGGCACCCCGTAAAAGGCACGGTTCATAATGCTGTTTCCATCTATTAATACAAGTTTATTTTCCAAACCGCCGCTTCCTTTCAGAATCTCATATTATATCTTCTTTTCTTAATAAATATAGGATACATGGTTTCTGCTGTTTTTTCAAGAAAATTCTTGACACTTATTACAAAAGATGATATGATTACTTTCGTTGCAATGCGGATGTGGCGGAATTGGCAGACGCACAAGACTCAAAATCTTGCGGTGGCAACATCGTGCGGGTTCAAGTCCCGCCATCCGCAAATTCAAGAAAAAAAGCGGCAGTGTCCTATGATATGATACTGCCGCTTTTGTGTATTTTCAAACACCCCTGGCTCAATGGCGCCATTGAGCTAATCTAAAACCAATATAATGCCATTTCCCTTTATCCTCCCAGTGTCACATCTTGTTTTTGATACCACTCCAATGCGTATTCAAATTGCTCCTCCTGGAAATCAGGCCACAATTCCTGCAGCACACAAAAGTCTGAATACACAGTCTGTATAGGCAGAAAACCAGAGAGCCGGCACATACCGCCCCAACGAATCACCAAATCCACCCGGGGAATTGTTTTCGATATCCAGTCATGTTTCAAATCCCATTCCCAGCCGTAATTCACCAGAAGATTTACTCTCATTGCAGCCGGATCACTCTTTTCCGCTGCCCCACACTCCGTGTAGGGCAGCAATTCCTCAGGAAAACAGGAAGATTTCGTGTTCCCCACCACATGGGGACGTACATTTTCCCTCTCCATCATTTTCACCGCTTCCACACAGGCACTAGAAAAAGCTTTGACCTGCTCCTTAGGACGTTTGCAGTTGTCTACTGTAAATCCATAATACGTCAATTCTCGAACCTTAAACTTCTTTGCCGCCCGAAGAAGTGCCATACCCGGCTCCAGACCGAAGGTATAGCCCTCTTCCTTTTTCAATCCTCTGTTCTTCGCCCATCTCCTGTTTCCATCCGGAATAATACCGATATGCCTGGGAATCCGAAACATAATAATTTCCCCTCTTTCCGCTTTTTTCTTAATATTATAAACGGTTTTCACACGTATTATCCCAGCCAGAACGTTTTCGAAATACAATAAAGCACCAAAGGCTGCAAACCAAATGAGCTGCAATACCAAAACCAAACATCATACAGATAAACGTTATATCCACTGTAAAAATCTCCATTTGCACGAGTCCGTATACAATAGGATAATATATTAAGTTTACAAACAAGGAGATTATAAAACAATATTGTGTTTTTCCATAACCGATCATTATATTATCAAATAGAACCGTGTACCCATATGCAAAATAAAATGGTATCAAAATCAATAATATATGTCGTATCGTGTTATAGTTCTCAATTCCCATCACATTCTTTAAGAATGGATTTATAAATGGAATAAAGCACAGCCATACAAGAAATGTGGAAATAATAACAAAATGATAACGTTTCATTTTCTCTAAAGATAATTTCCCGTTGCATTCTTTTTTTATAATTTCTGCCAATGCTGATATAGGAATCAAAAGAAAGCCCCATATGATATTATTTGCAGTCCAATAATTTCCCTGTTCTGCTGCTTCATTCACCATTTTGCATACTACAGAAGAATAAATGAAATTATCCAGCAATATTTGAGAGCCACTGAATAATCCGATAAATAAATATTCTTTTAAAAACGACTTTTCAAATTTAAATGTGATGGCAATTAACTTTTCCCTGCACACGACAATCAGGCATAGAACAACACATATTATATTTACAAAGATATTGGAATAGGCCGAAAACGTCTGTTGAAGGACTATTTACGATTAAATTTGTCCTCACAAGCGTATACAAAAACGGAATAAAGCTCAACAGCATTAAACTGCAAAACAGATTAATGGGAAACGGATTGTCTCTTTTCATTTTAGATCTCCTTTCCTGTCAGCGCTCCTCTGCAGTAATTCTCAATCCCTTTGTGTATTCTTTTACAGAAATCCTCAGATGACGTCATATTCTTATAGAACGGAATATGCAGAAAAACTATCTTTGTTTCTAATTCTTTATCACGGATATATTCCAGCACATTCCAGTATAAAGCATTACAAAAGGATGTTCCTGCATGATCCGAAATTCGAACCTCTATATTTTCTGCTCTTAGAGCACTTTGCAATTTATCGTATACAAAGTCTGTATAAATACATCTATTGCCATTTCTTGCAGCAGTTTCAATATATAATTTATCTCTGATATTAGGTTTCTGCCCAAAGCTGAAAATATATTTATAATCTTGCAAGCTAACCTCTGCCAAAACCATCTCAGGGTCTAATACTTTATCGTTCGGAAGGATTAACGACTTACAGGTTCCCTTTTTAACTATCCATTCAGACGATGTGCCACTAAATCCCGTCATAAGAATCTTCTTTATATATTTTGTTTCCATTCTGCCTCCTGCAACAACCGCCCTTTCGCCCTCACTTATGATAAGGTTCCCCTCTCTGTATCCGGTTTGCCCTGTAGATCTGTTCCAGCAGAATCACCCGCATAAGCTGATGGGGAAAGGTCATTTTGGAAAAACAGATTCTCTCATCGGCCCGTTGGAGAACCGACGGATGCAGTCCCAGTGATCCTCCGATCACAAACGCAAGATGGCTGTTCCCCCTGACCATAATATCTCCCAGATGTTCTGCAAAAGTTACCGAATCAAATTCTTTTCCCTTCAGGTCAAGGGCAATGACATACATATTTTCTTTTATACTTTTTAACAGTCTGTCCGCCTCCTTCTGCCTGATCTGCCGTTCTTCTCCCCCTGATGCATGATCCGGCGTCTTTTCATCCGGGACCTCTATCACCTCTGTTTTCCCGTAACGGGACAGACGTTTCCGGTATTCCGATATAGCATCGGCAAAAAAACGCTCTTTTATCTTTCCTACACATAATATTGTATACTGCATGTCACCATCATCTTTCCTGCTTGCTACGTTTCAACTTTCATACCATTAGTATAATTGAAAAAATGTCCATCTGGCAAGTAAGAAAATTGGAATCCGGAAATATCTAGAAAGAATTTTGGAAATGTATGTTATTTTTCACGTTTGACATATTTATGACACATTTTCAAAGTATATTAACACTTGGAAAGTATAAACTTTCTACTCCCACCCTATTATACGCTTTGATACCTTCGGGTATCAGGAAAAACACCTCTTTCCCAGAGGTGTTTTTCTTTTGCCAAATATAGAAGCATTGTTCCTTATCCTATGTATTAAGTGCAAGACTGACCTCCAGCGCCGTATTGATCTTCACCAGAATATTATCGTCCAGATGGCATACCTTCTCCCGCAGCCTGGACTTGTCAATGGTCCTCACCTGTTCCAGCAGAACAACGGAATCCTTCACAATCCCATAACGCTCCGCCTCCAGCGCCACATGTGTTGGCAGCTTTGCCTTATTCATCTTGGATGTTATCGCCGCACAGATCACGGTAGGACTATATCGGTTACCCATATCATTCTGTATAATAAGAACCGGCCGCACGCCTCCCTGTTCGGAGCCAACGACCGGTCGTAAATCCGCATAATAAATATCGCCTCGTCTGACTACCACAGTTCCTGTTCTCCTTTTTTACGATTTCAAAGGAATTCCCATGTCTCATCAATTGATACTCTTATTATTACCAATATACGAATGGATATTCAAAATGGTTAAAATTTATTATGTCCTCATCCCCCTGTATATCTTCGGGGAACCCTGGCTGTAATGCCGCAGACAAATTCATAATTGAAAGAATGGCACTGCCCCGCGATTTCCTCCACCGATATCTCCCTGTCGCCATCCTTTCCGAAAATAGTTACCTCATCCCCGGCAGCCACACAGGGGATATCCGTAACATCTACCATAAACTGATCCATGCATACCCTGCCGAGAATGCGTGCATAGCTGCCCCGGATCAGCACCCTGCCTTTATTCGACAGGTCCCTTTTCATGCCGTCCGCATACCCTACCGGAATCGTTGCCACTCTCATGGAATGCTCCGATACAAAAGTACCCCCATAACTAATGCTTGTTCCCGCCCCGATGTCTTTTACATAGGAAACAACAGATTTCCACTGCATCGCCGGTCTCAGCCGCATCACCTCCCTGGATACCTGTTCCGAAGGATATAAACCATAAGTCGTTATACCAGATCGCACCATATTTAAATTTCCATCTGGAAAATTTATAATAGAGGCGCTATTCGACACATGCCTGACCGGGATATCAATGCCCTCCCTCTCCAGTTTTGTTACAAATGACTGAAAACGATTAAATGGTTCCCGTATCGGATCTGGCGTCTCTTCGTCTGCCCGGGCAAAATGTGTAAAGATTCCTTCCAGCTCCAGATAGGGGAGCCTCGCGATCCGCTTCACCACCCGAACACTTTCGTCTGTCGCCGCAAAACCAATGCGCCCCATGCCGGTGTCCAGTTTTATATGTACTATAGCCTTCTGTCCAAGCTGTTCCGCCGCCCGGTTCAATTCCTCCGCCATCTCCCATGTATACACGGTCTGCGCGATGCGGGACCGGATCAGCTCCGGAAACCAGTCCCCGGCCGTAAATCCCAGAATCAGTATGCTTTTTCGTATACCCGACTGCCTCAGCTCCAATGCCTCTTCTGCCATCGCCACCCCGTAGGCATCCACAAGATCACTCAGGGCATGCGAGACCTCCACGGCGCCATGTCCGTAGGCGTCCGCTTTTACCACCGCCATAATCTTAGTCTCCCCCCTGATATTCCTTCTGGCTTCTTCCATATTATGCCGCACTGCCCCCAGATCTACAGATACATATGTTCTGCTATATTCTTTCATTGTTGTCTCCCCCTGTATATAACTGCGCCGTTACCCGGGCAATTCCCCGGATCAGATCAGAAGCCATAAGGCTGTAGGGCCCCTTCTCCTCAGCCATGGCATCCCCGCTGAGGCCGTGAAGAAAGACAGCCAGCTTCGCTGCGGCAAAGGGCTCCATATGCTGAGCAAGAAGCCCTCCTATCACCCCGGCAAGCACATCTCCGGAACCGCCCGTGGCCATTCCGTTATTACCGGAAACATTGATATAGCACTCCCGCCCGTCAGAAACTGCCGTGCGGGCATCCTTCCCCACAACCACACAATTCCATTGCCTGGCAGCCAGTTTCGTCCTGCCGGGCACATCCCTCTGAAGATCCGCTACAGAAACCCCCGTCAGATAGTTCATTTCCTTTAGATGCGGAGTAAGAATGAAATTATCCGACAGCGTATCTGTAATATTTCTGCACAACCGGATTCCATCCCCGTCGATGACAGTGGGAACCGGGGAATTCTGAATTACAAAACGCACCAGCTCCTCCGCCTCTTCCGTCAATCCGAGACCCGGTCCCACAATAACCGCATCGGCCCAATCAAGGGAATCACCGATCTCATCCCTTTCGGCAAATAGAATCTCTGGCAGGGAGGACAATAATATTTCCCTGTTACAGGCAGGTGAGATCACCTTGACCAGTCCTGCCCCCATGGCATACGCTGCCCTGGCTGCCAGAAAAGCTGCTCCCGGCATAGTTTCCGAACCAGCCGCCACCAATACCCTTCCAAAGGTTCCTTTATGGGAACGGGAGGGACGCGGCGGCAGCTGAGCCGGCAGATCCTCCGGTTCATAATAGTAATACTCTGGTATCACGGACGCCACACTCACTTCGGGAAATCCGATATCACCAACGATGACTTCCCCGGCATATTCACAGCCCGGGTACAATACCAGCCCAAGCTTGTTTACTCCAAAGGTAATGGTGCAGTCAGCCTGAACGGCTGTCCCCAGCACCGCTCCGGTTCCCGCATGGATCCCGGAGGGGACATCCAGCGCATAGATCACCGCACCGCTTCGATTCATCTGATCCAGCACCTGTTCATAAACTCCCTCTACTTCCCGGGAAAGTCCGATGCCAAATACGCCATCCAGCAGGATATCGAAATCCTGCTGCGCTGCCGATGCCACTGATATCACTGGTACATTACAATTTACGGCAATCTCCAGCTGGCGCTGCATTTCCTCCGTCATATGATCCGTATCGCCAACCACTGTGACGGCGGCAGAATATCCCTGCTGGCACAGAAGCCTGGCTGCCGCCACACCATCACCGCCATTGTTTCCTGTGCCACAGACAGCCAGTATCTTCCTGGATTTCTCTTCCCGGCTCATAATAACAGCAGCTATTGTCATAGCTGCCTTCTCCATCAGGACAAGCCCAGGGATCCCCACCGTCTGAATAGCATGGGAATCAATTTCCTTAGCCTGGCTGCCGCTATATAGATATCGCATTCTCATCCTTCCTTTACCAAATCAATCATGCACTGGCAATCACAAAGGCCGTCACCAGTTCTTTTGTATTTGTGATGGAAATCTGCCAGTCCCTAATACATAATTCCTCTGCCTTTTGAGCCGCCCTGCCATGAAGCTCTATATAAGGAGAGCCGTTCTCCCGCCGCAGGATCTCAATGTCTATGGCCTCCACACCGGAAAATCCTGTGCCAAGCGCTTTCACTACCGCCTCTTTTCCGGCAAAGTCCGAAGCGGCACGACGCCTTCCCGCATCCATCTGCTGAATCTCTCTTTCTGAGAAAATCCTTTTCAGAAAATGCTCCCTCTCACAGGCATGAACGACCCGTCCAATCTCTATCATATCCACACCAACACCAACTATCATGGCCTGAATTTCCCCTTGTCAAAAAGATTCATAATATCATGTCCAAGCAGGCCGTGCATCAGTGAATAGGCGCTGTCCATACTTTCCTCCAGATTTTCCCTGAATTCTTTCTTATCCGTCAGATCTGCCTGCAGGGTCCGGATCTCATCGGTAAGCTCCTGTATCATCTGGTCTCCGCTGCTGAGGCGTTCAAAGCAATAACGCGCCCCGATGATCATAAGTTTTTCATTGGTATCCTTAATGTCATAGGGAATTTCCATAAGTTCATCTGAATCCTGCTGGATTCTGTCTTTCGTCTCCAGAAGAAGTCTCTGCTGGTTCTCCTTCTTACGGTTGTCCCGCGAGGAGGAACCCTCCATTCCCGCCACAATACCGTCCATCAGCTTCTTCTTAGCTTTCTTCAGATCCTTGATCTCATTCACAAGACGCCCCTGCTTTTTCAGGAGATCATTCAGACGTTCTTCCAGAGCCTCGATATCAGCCGGCTTCTCCCCTTGGGGAAACAGTCTGTGCCACCGGGTATCCAACACAAGAATCGGAATTTCCCTCCCCTTTAGTGCCGACCGCACCGCTGCTTCAAAGCTGTTATCCTGTTTCTTCACAGTGCATCACCCCCTCTGCCTGTATTTTCCCATACTATTTTATTGTAAGATTCGCAATATTATAAGATAGACGCATCAGGCTCTCCGCCAGATGAACGTTCTCCACCACCGCTTCCGGCGGAAGATTCAGATCCGTTGCCGCAAAATTCCAGAAGGCATGAACCCCCATCTCATTGAGGCTTCTGGCCACCTCCGGCGCCTTCGCCTTCGGAAGTGTAAGGGCCGCTATGTCCACACTGTTCTCCGCCACATACCCAGAGAGATCCTTCATATCCCTTACCTTCAGATTTCCCACTGTTTTACCCACCTTATCCTCAGCGATATCAAATACTGCTGAGACGATAAATCCCCTTTTTTCAAAGCCTACATAATTCGCCAGCGCCTGCCCCAGATTACCGGCCCCCAGAATGATCACCTGATACTGCCGGTCCAGGCCGAGTATCTTCCCGATCTCCCCTTTCAGCATCTCAACATTGTAACCATAGCCCTGCTGTCCAAAACCGCCAAAATTGTTGAGATCCTGCCGGATCTGCGATGCCGTCACATTCATTTGGCGGCTCAGTTCCCGGGATGATATGCGGTCGATTCCCTGATCCAGCAATTCGCTCAGATATCTATAATACCGCGGCAGTCTTTTGATCACCGCAGAAGATATTTTCTTATCCATATTCTGTCAAATCCTCCGTCCCAGCACAGCTCAACAGCGCCAATATAAACTCGCCGTGGACGGCATTGAGCTTTTTTATGATTCATTTATAATATTATAACGAAATGTTAAAATGTTGTCAATCTCCACACAATATGTTATACTTCGGGATGGCTGCTGTTTATTCCCTCACAGGGATGGACGGCAGGAAACCAGAATCACCCCAACAGTACAGAAAAGAGGAAGTTATGATACTAGCATGCAATCACATTCAGAAAGCATTTGCCGATGAACCCATTCTGACAGATGCCGCCTTTCACATAAACGAACAGGAATGTGCCGCCGTCGTCGGCATAAATGGAGCGGGTAAGACGACGCTGCTCCGGATCATCACCGGAGAACTGGATGCGGATGCCGGCGAAGTGGTCCGGGCCAAAGATACCACCATCGGCTATCTGCCGCAGCAGCAGGGATACCAGTCGGACAATACAATTTATGAAGAGCTTCTCTCCGTAAAAGCAGACGTCATTGAAATGGACTGCCAGCTCCGGACACTGGAGTTGGAAATATCCCGCACAGAGGGAGAGGAACTGGATAATCTGCTAAACCGCTACCACAGGCTGCAGACCGCCTTTGAATCTGGCGACGGATACTCCTATAAAAGCAAGGTTCTAGGGGTTATCAACGGACTCGGATTCGGCGGAGACGCCATGCACCAGGTGGTCAATCATCTCTCCGGCGGCCAGAAAACCCGGGTGGCACTGGGCCGGCTTCTCCTTATGGAGCCAGATCTGCTCCTTCTGGACGAGCCCACCAACCATCTGGATCTTGAATCCATCCGATGGCTGGAAAACTATCTGATGAATTACAAAGGCAGTATCCTTGTGGTCTCCCATGACCGGTATTTTCTTGACCGCATCGCAGATAAGATCATAGAGATCGACAACGGAAGAATTACGTCCTTCAACGGAAATTACAGCAGCTATTCCAGGAAAAAGGCAGCCCTGCGGGAAACGCTGATCAAACAGTATTACAACCAGCAGCAGGAAATCCGGCATCAGGAGGCCGTGATCGAAAAGCTCCGTTCCTTCAACCGTGAAAAGTCCATTAAGAGGGCGGAGAGCCGTGAAAAAATGCTGAATAAAATCGAACGCATTGAAAAGCCGGCAGAATATGAAAAAGCAATGTCCTTTTCCCTGTCCCCCTCCCGCATAAGCGGCAACGATGTTTTGCATGTTGAGGGCTTCGCCAAAAGCTTCGGCGGCAGCCTTCTCTTCCAGGATGTCTCCTTTGATATCAGACGGGGAGAAAAGGTGGCAGTCCTGGGCCAGAATGGGACGGGGAAGACAACCCTCCTAAAGATGATCCAGGGCATGGAGCCGACAGACAGCGGGATCTCCATAACCGGCACCAATGTTGAGATCGGATACTATGATCAGGAACACCAGGTGCTCCACGAAGACAAAACAATATTTGAGGAGATACAGGATGACTATCCGGATATGAACCACAGCGCCATACGAAATGTACTGGCTGCCTTTCTGTTTACCGGGGACGACGTATTCAAGCCGATCCGGCTGCTCAGCGGCGGCGAGCGCGGGCGCGTCTCCCTTGCCAGGCTGATGCTGTCCCAGGCAAATTTCCTTCTTCTGGATGAACCCACCAACCATCTGGACATCACCTCCAAGGAGATACTGGAAACAGCGCTGAACAACTACACCGGCACCGTACTGTATGTCTCCCATGACCGGTATTTCATTGACCGGACAGCCACCAGAATCCTGGATCTGACCGGTCAGAAGCTGCTCTCCTATCATGGCAATTATTCTTACTATCTGGAGAAAAAAGATACGGTAGAACAGATACATCTGGGCAGGCCGGATCCCTCGTCTCCTGCCGGGACTTCACCGGCGGGGGCGCAGGTATCTGATGCAAAGCTGGACTGGAAGGAACAGAAAGCACAGGCCGCCAGCCGGAGACGGCTGGAAAACCAGTACAACAAAATCGAGCAGCAGATTGAAAATCTGGAAAACCAGATCGCCGCGCTGGACGAAGAATTTTCTCTTCCTGAGAACGCCACCAATGCCCACAAGCTGGCTGAACTCACCGCTGCCAGAGAGGAAAAGGAAACCGCCCTCTCACAGGCAATGGATGAGTGGGAGCGGCTGGCTGAAGAACTAAATTAGAAAAACGTCCCTTTGGAAAGAAAGAGGGCGGCCTCCCAATTATTTTTGTCTGGGGACCGCCCTCTTGTCAGATTATATAATAGTCAGGATTCCCAGTGATTTCAAGAGTACGATCACAAGGAGAACCGGAGCCACATATTTGATCATAACGACATACAGTTTCTTTCTCCCAAATTTGCAGCCAGTCTTTTCCGCCTCTTCGATTATGGTCTTTGGCTTCACGACCCATCCAATGAGAATACAGGTGGCGATGGCCACTACTGGCATGAGACAGTAATTACTGATATAATCCATAATATCAAGGATCTGTGCATCGGATCCATTGGGCAGCTTAATGTTAAAGAACCACTTATTATATCCCAGACAGACTGCGATCCCGCCCACCAGGGCGATGGCTGTCTCCAATATGGACGCCCTGACTCTGGATAGATGGAACTTATCCATAAAGCTGGACACCACTGCCTCCATAACTGACACGGCACTGGTCAGGGCAGCAAAAAGAACCATGGCAAAAAACAGGCAGCCCACAAGATTACCGATCCGGCCCATAGCCGAAAAGATCTGGGGCAGTGAGACAAACATAAGTCCGGGACCATTGGCGCCCATCCCCTCCCGTCCCATAAAGGTAAAGACGGCGGGAATAATCATGACACCTGCCAGAAAAGCCACAACTGTATCAAAAATTTCTATCTGATTGATGGATTTCACCAGATTGGCATCATCCTTCACATAGGAGCCATATGCCACCATAATTCCCATGGCCACACTGAGACTGAAGAAAAGCTGTCCCATGGCGTCCACCACCACGGTAAAAAATCCTTTCAGCGTCATGCCGTCAAAATTAGGAATCACATAGGCTTTAAAGCCCTCCAGGCCGGTTCTGGTGGCTCCCGTCTCATCGGTGTGCTGGATTGTCAGGGAAAAGACAGCAATCCCGATTACCAGTAGCAGCAGGATTGGCATCAGAATCTTAGAAAAAGATTCGATCCCCTTATTCACTCCCCGGAAAATAATGAAAGCTACCACAAACAAAAATATAAACATAAAAATCATGGGCTGGGTATCCCCTGTGATAAATTCATTGAAGTAACCTTCCTTTGCCAGATCTGAGCCGGCGCCTGTCAGATAGGCAATAAAATATTTAACCACCCATCCACCGATCACACAATAATAGGGCATTATGATTACCGGTACAATACAGGCGATCACCCCCAGAAAACCCCATTTATCCTTTAACCGGGAATAAGCAGTGAGGGGACTCTGTTTTGTCTTTCTCCCGATAGCCACCTCAGTAGTCAGAAGCGTAAACCCAAAGGTAAGTGCCAGAATGAGGTAAACTACCAGGAACAAACCTCCTCCGTTCTTGGCTGTCAGATAGGGAAATCTCCAAATATTTCCCAGGCCAACGGCACTTCCTGCCGCTGCAAGGACAAAGCCAAAGGATCCTGAGAATGAACTCCTGCTCTTTGTTTTCTTCATTTTTTATTTCCTCCTCTCATTTACTTCCATATCTTTATATAAATAGCTGAAAAACGCGGTTACTCACATCAATGCCACGTTTTGTCAGATAAATATGGTTATTTTCATATTCCAGAAGCCCCTGTTCCACCGCAAATGCTATCTCCTGTCCAAAGCAGTCCTCCAGTTTCTCACCGAAGCAGAGTTGAAACCCCGTGACAGATATGCCTTCCATGCATCGGAGCCCAAGATACATATATTCTGCCCTCTCATCGTCAGCACTGAGATATTCCACCTCACAGACAGCGTCCTCCCCGCTGAATATCCTGCCCTGGTATTCCGTCAGGTCTTCCTCATTTCTAAACCGGTGATGGTTCATAAAAGATGCCGCCCCAAGACCGGTTCCCAGATATTCACCTCTCTGCCAATATTTGAGATTGTGCCGGCACTCCTTCCCCGGCCTGGCATAATTTGAGATCTCATAGCGTTTATATCCTGCCGCCTCCAGCATCCCGCCCGTCAGCTCATACATCCTGCGGTCTGTCTCCTCATCCACCGGAGGCTGCGACGCATACTGCTCATAAAAGGGAGTGCCCTCTTCGATGATCAGGCTGTACGACGAAATGTGTTCGGGTTCCAGCTCCACCACCCGGCTTAATGTATCCTGATAGCTCTGCATGGTCTGCCCGGGAACGGCTGACATGACATCAACGTTAACATTATCAAATCCAGCATCCCGAACCATCTTATAACACTCCATAAATTCATGAAATGTGTGGATCCGGCCCAGCTTCTTCAGTTCCGTATCCGATGCCGACTGCATCCCGATGCTGATCCGGCTGACTCCTGCCCTCCGGTATTCATCCAGCTTCTCTGCTGTGACAGTCCCTGGATTGCATTCTACGGTAAACTCCGATAGGGCGGAGCCGGAAAAGCCGTCTGCAATTCCCTCCAATACCACATCCATATCTCTGACAGAGAGTGCGGACGGCGTACCGCCTCCGATAAAAACCGTGTCCACATTATGGCGTTGTATCCGCTCCCCCCAATACCTCATCTCCCCAGCCAGTGCCTGTACATATCGTTTCTGCCCTTCGGCACTACATGGAAACGAGAGAAAATCACAATAGCTGCATTTCCTGACGCAGAAGGGAATGTGTACATACAACCCCATTTGCTGTTCCCTACTCTTCATCATCCAGCTTGAGCACACTCATAAAGGCCTTCTGCGGAATCTCCACATTCCCGATCTGGCGCATGCGCTTCTTTCCCTCCTTCTGCTTCTCCAGCAGCTTTCTCTTCCGGGAGATATCTCCGCCATAGCATTTGGCAAGCACGTCCTTGCGGACCGCCTTCACCGTCTCCCGGGCGATAACTTTATTTCCTATGGCCGCCTGGATCGGAATTTCAAAGAGATGCCTTGGAATTTCATTTTTTAGTTTCTGGCACATCTTCCTTCCCCGTTCGTAGGCTGAGCCCTCATGGACAATAAAGGAAAGGGCATCCACCTCTTCCTTGTTGATAAGAATGTTCAGCTTCACCAGGCTTGCCGGCTCATAGCCCTTCATTTCATAATCAAAGGAGGCATAGCCCCGGGAACGGGATTTCAAGGAGTCAAAGAAATCATATATAATTTCATTCAGCGGAAGAACGTAACGGAGCAGTGCCCGGGTCTCTTCCATATATTCCATATCCACATATACTCCCCGCCGCTCCTGACAGAGCTTCATTATGGCGCCGACAAATTCTGTCGTCACCATAATCTCCGCATCTACGACTGGCTCTTCCATATGCTCGATCACAGAGGGGTCCGGAAGATTAGACGGATTGGTCACCTCCATCATCTCTCCATTTGTCTTATATACATGATAGACAACCCCTGGTGCCGTTGTCACCAGGTCAAGATTATACTCCCGCTCCAGACGCTCCTGGATTACCTCCAGATGCAGCAGGCCAAGAAATCCGCACCGAAAACCAAAACCCAGTGCCACAGAGGTTTCTGCCTCAAACTGAAGCGATGCATCGTTGAGCTGAAGCTTCTCCAGTGCATCCCGCAGATCCTGATATTTCGCCCCGTCAGCCGGATACAGTCCACAGTACACCATGGGCATCACCTTCTTGTAGCCTGGCAGCGCCTCATCACAGGGATCCGCCACATCTGTTACCGTATCCCCCACACGGGTTCCCTCCACATTTTTCAGACTCGCCGTAATATATCCCACCATGCCGGCACTCAGCTCGTCACAGGGAATAAACTGTCCGGCGCCAAAGGTTCCCACCTCCACCACATCCTCCTCCAGTCCGGTGGCCATCATGTGGATCCGCGTCCCCTTTTTTACCGTGCCCTCAAATATACGGCAGAAAATGATCACTCCCTTATACGCATCGTACACGGAATCAAATACCAGAGCCTTCAGCGGGGCCCCCTCATCTCCCCGGGGGGCCGGAATCTTTGTAACGATCTGCTCCAGCACCTCTTCGATATTCGTTCCCATCTTAGCAGAGATCAGCGGGGCGTCCTGTGCCTCAATTCCGATCACATCCTCTATTTCATTTTTGACCCTGTCCGGCTCCGCACTGGGGAGATCGATCTTATTGATCACTGGCATAATCTCGAGATCATGATCAATGGCCAGATAACAGTTTGCCAGCGTCTGTGCCTCGATCCCCTGTGCCGCGTCCACAATCAGTATCGCCCCCTCACAGGCCGCCAGGCTGCGTGAAACCTCATAGTTAAAGTCAACATGGCCCGGTGTATCAATAAGGTTAAAGAGATACTCTTCCCCATTGTCCGCTGTATAGGCAATGCGCACTGCCTGGGATTTAATGGTAATTCCCCGCTCCCGCTCCAGTTCCATATTGTCCAGAACCTGCGCCTGCATCTCCCGGCTGGTAAGAAGGCCGGTCTTTTCTATAATGCGGTCAGCAAGGGTGGACTTCCCATGGTCTATATGCGCAATAATGCAAAAATTTCTTATATGATCCTTTCTAATCACTGCCATATGTGTAATATTTCCTTTCAATAATAATACAAACTTATCTTATAATAGCATAAATGCCACTATTTTTCCACAAAAAATTTCCTACAAAAAATATATACTGCCTTGTAATTTACACATTTTTATTGTAGAATAGCAGTAACATATAAACTACATATAGTAGAAGCACAGGAGGAATCCAACATGAAGAGACTATTTTCACTGTTCCTTGTTTTCAGTCTCATCGGAAGTCTGGGAACATCCACCGTATCTGCCAGAGCAGCTGCGATGAAATTAAATAAAAAGAATCTTACCCTGTCTGCTGGCAGCAGTTATATCCTGAAAGTAAAGAAAGCGACGGGCAAAGTGAAATGGAAATCCAGTAAAAAATCCGTAGCCACCGTATCCTCGAAGGGTAAAGTGAAGGCTAAGAAAACAGGTTCGGCAAAAATCACTGCCACCGTGGGACGCAAAAAACTCACCTGCCGGGTTAAAGTCAAGGCACCAGCCAGAGGAACGAAGCAGAATCCATTATCCGCTTATTCCGCCAACACCTTTAACTACTATGAAGAGGGAAAGAAGCGGGGACGTTTCACATTAAAGCTGCTCCGTTTTGAATCCGGGGATGCCGCCGCCGAGCTGGCAAAGAGCAACGCCACGAATCCGCTGCCGGAACAGAATGAGGAATATATTTACTTTAAGTTCCAGATTCAGTACCACTCCGGGGAGCAGACCGTTAATGCAAGGGATGTTTTCAACTACTATTACAATATATATGGAGCAGATTCCACGAAACAGTTAAAGAATCTGGATTGGGGATTTTTCTTTGAACCGGTAGACGACCTGGGAACCACCACTCTCTCACCCGGCAACAAGATTATCTGCAGTAAAGCCGTGCTGGTAAGTAAGGGCAACGAACCCATTACATACTGCATCTCAACCGGTGTCGATACATGGACATGGTTTACGACGGCACGTTAATATTTCATAGTACAGGATTTCAATTGCAGCCGGATGAAAGCTTTCAACATCACGGCTGCAATTATAATAATAACTTAAGGAGGTAAGTAGTTAATGACACGTTTCACTTTACCACGTGATCTGTATCACGGAAAAGGAGCACTGGAGGCACTGAAAACCTTTAACGGGACACGTGCGATCATCTGCGTCGGCGGCGGTTCCATGAAACGGAACGGCTTTCTGGACAAAGCAATGGATTATCTGAAGGAGGCGGGCATGGAAGTTACTGTCTTCGAAGGGATTGAACCGGATCCCTCCGTTGAGACGGTAATGAAAGGCGCTGCCGTAATGCAGGAATTCAAGCCGGACTGGATCATCGCCATGGGAGGCGGCTCCCCCATTGATGCTGCCAAGGCAATGTGGATCAAGTATGAGTACCCGGAAACCACATTTGAAGATATGTGCAAGGTATTTGGACTGCCAAAGCTTCGTACCAAAGCTCATTTCTGTGCAATCTCGTCTACATCCGGAACCGCCACAGAGGTAACCGCATTCTCCATTATCACAGACTATGAAAAAGGCATCAAGTATCCCATCGCTGATTTTGAGATTACACCGGATGTCGCTATCGTAGATCCGGAACTGGCTGAAACAATGCCCCAGAAGCTGGTTGCCCACACCGGTATGGATGCCATGACCCATTCCATCGAGGCCTATGTATCCACCGCCCACTGCGACTACACAGATCCGCTTGCCCTTCACTCCATTAAAATGATCCAGAACGATCTGGTAAAATCCTATCAGGGAGATATGGAAAAGCGGCACAGCATGCACAATGCCCAGTGTCTCGCCGGTATGGCGTTTTCCAATGCCCTCCTTGGCATCGTTCACTCCATGGCTCATAAGACTGGCGCCGCTTTCGAGGGCGGCCATATCATTCATGGAGCTGCCAACGCCATGTACCTGCCAAAGGTAATTAAATTTAACAGCAAAGATCCGGAGGCAGCCGCACGCTATGCTGAGATCGCTGACTTTATGAATCTCGGCGGTTCCACCCAGGAAGAAAAGATTGATCTGCTCATCTCCTATCTGAGGGGTATGAACGATGACCTGAATATCCCTCACAGTATTAACCACTACGGAGCGGACGGACTTCCCGCCGAGACAGGATTTGTTCCAGAGGATGTATTCCTAAGC
The DNA here is from genome assembly GCA_948467395.1 of uncultured Clostridia bacterium. Taxonomy (GTDB): domain Bacteria; phylum Bacillota; class Clostridia; order Lachnospirales; family Lachnospiraceae; genus Eubacterium_F. The sequence goes on from CAOKDX010000002.1 coordinate 215,001, forward strand.
AAATTGTCTGATATCGCTGCCAATGCCCTTCTGGACGCCTGCACTGGTTCGAACCCAAGACAGCCATCCCAGGAAGAAATGGAAAAACTGCTGAAATGCTGTTACTACGACACGGAAGTAGATTTCTAATACGACAAACGTTCGTTGTATCAATACATATTAGGCGGTATAGCCCCGATTACAAGGACTGTACCGTCTTTTCGAAAATTAAAATTTTCTTTTTGAAGAGGTGGTACAGATTGATGAATAAGAAAATAGGTGTGTATAGCTCTATTGCAAATTTCATTGCCGTAATCTGCTTTGCCCTGTCTATGTTATTTGGTTTTGATTATGGCAGTTATTTATCTTCTATGTTCATTGCATTTAGCTTTGTGCTAATGATGTGTGGATATGCTTATTTTGCCGAAAAAGAAACAAAATTAGCGGGCTATGTTTCAATAGCTTTTTCCGCAATATATACAGCTATTATATTATTAGTATATTTTGCACAGCTAACGACTGTTCGACTAAATGAATTGACACAGCAAGCTGCCATACTTCTTGATTTTCAGCAGTGCGGATTGCTATTCAACTATGACCTGTTAGGCTATGCTGTCATGTCATTAGCTACATTTTTTGCAGGATTGACAGTGACATCAAGGACGAAAGCAGACCAATGGTTAAAATATCTGCTTATGATACATGGGGCGTTTTTTATATCTTGTCTGATTGCTCCGATGCTCGGATTGTTCAAAGCGAATAGCCCAACATGGGTAGGTGTAGCGGTATTAGAATTTTGGTGTTTATATTTTTCCCCTATCAGTATTTTATCCTTTTTGCATTTTTCTAATTGCAAGGAATGAGGTCTGGCCTATCAATCAATGCTTATTTTTTTCGTAAGGTGGAAGTAAGTTTCCCTTTCTTACTTCTCAGAGTAAGACCCAGTGGTCCACACATACTGTCAATTTTCCCCAATATCCGTGCCCTTGTTTTTCCTTTGGCAGGGGCCGGCTGGTAATTGTTCATGCCGTATACAGAAGAAATCGAACAAGGGACGATCTTAGCCCTGCTTTTGTTCTTCTTTAACTTATTTCCCTGGAATAGAAATGTCTGCTGAAAGATCATCGTATCCTTGTCAGAGGGATTGGTATTCCCTCCAAAGCAGAAATTTCCGAGACTGTATACAATATAAGCTCCCTTATATCTCTCAATTCCCTGCAGGACATGGGGATGATGTCCCAGCACAAGATCAGCGCCTTGATCCACCGCATACCTGGCAATCCTTTTTTGGATGCCAGATACAGAATAATTGTGCTCAATCCCAGCATGTATGCTGACTATGCAGATATCCGCCTTCTTTTTCTTTAATTTCTTCATCCCGCCTGCAATGAGCTGTCTGGCAGAATTCATACCCTCCAGTCCATTTACCGCTATCATCCCGATCTTTTTTCCCTTCACTTTATATATACTCGTCTTTTGATAGGAGGAATAGGTAATACCTGCTTTCTGAAAGGCATTTATCGTATCAGAATAACTGCCATTTCCAAAGTCGCGGCAGTGATTATTAGCAAATCCAACCGCCTCAATGGAACCCCTCTTCAATATCCTTACATATCCTGGATCACCTTTAAAGGCAAATTTTTTCGGTGCCCTGGTTGTGCGTTTCGTCAGGGTGCCCTCAAAATTTGCCAGTGTCATATCATCTTCCTCAAATATTTTTTTGACCCTTTTGAAAAAGTAGGCAGGATTCTTTTTTCTGTTATACACAGAATAGAAATTCACTGAGGCAGGAGAACTCCGGTCCGAGCCCAGTGTACAGTCTCCTACAGCGCTGATAGTGATCTCCGTTGTCTTCTTCCCCTTGTCTGCTTCGTTTGCCGCATATTCCCCTGACTGCGCCGCTGCTCTTAGTTGTGTCGGATGAAAACAGATGACAGAGAGAAAAAAAAGCATTGCCATCAGAATCCAGGTAAAAAAATTTTTCTTCATGTTTAAAATCTCACATTCATAATAGTATAGGAGTGACCTGCATTGAGCCACTCCTAACCACTTTTAAACAACATTATTTCAATGTTTTTAGAACTTACCTGCCTCAGCACTTTCCTGGATGGCAACTGCCACAGCAACGGTCATACCTACCATTGGGTTATTTCCTGCACCAATGAGGCCCATCATTTCTACATGAGCTGGAACAGAAGAAGAACCAGCAAACTGAGCATCGCTGTGCATACGTCCCAGTGTATCGGTCATACCGTATGAAGCTGGACCTGCCGCCATATTATCCGGATGAAGAGTACGTCCCGTACCACCGCCGGAAGCCACGGAGAAGTAATTCTTACCCTGCTCGTTGCACTCCTTTTTGTATGTACCTGCCACCGGATGCTGGAAACGTGTCGGGTTCGTGGAGTTACCAGTAATGGAAACATCTACCCCTTCCTTGTGCATGATGGCCACGCCCTCACTTACCGAATTCGCACCATAGCAATTTACCTTCGCACGGAGACCCTCCGAATAAGATTTTCTAAATACTTCTTTTACTTCATTTGTATACGGATCGTATTCTGTCTCAACGAAGGTAAATCCATTGATACGGGAAATGATCTGCGCCGCGTCCTTGCCAAGTCCGTTCAGGATAACACGAAGCGGTTTTTTGCGGACCTTATTTGCCTTTTCTGCGATACCAATAGCTCCCTCTGCTGCGGCAAAGGATTCATGTCCGGCAAGAAAACAGAAACACTCTGTCTCCTCCTCCAGAAGCATTTTGCCCAGATTACCATGACCCAGACCAACCTTACGGGTGTCGGCTACCGAACCGGGAATGCAGAATGCCTGAAGTCCCTCTCCGATTGCCGCTGCGGCATCTGCAGCTCTCCGGCAGTCCTTTTTGATGGCGATGGCAGCCCCTACTGTGTATGCCCAGCAGGCGTTTTCAAAACAGATCGGCTGAATGCCTTTGACCTGATCATATACATTCAGGCCTGCATCCTTAGTGATCTTCTCTGCTTCTTCAATAGAGGAGATACCATACTCAGCTAAAACGCCATTGATCTTATCAATTCTTCTTTCATATGATTCAAATAATGCCATTATTGTTTTCCTCCTCTATTTATTTGCTTTCCAATACTTCGTCTGTTCTCGGGTCAATGATCTTTACTGCATCATCTACACGGCCGTACTGTCCACAGGCTTTCTCATAAGCAGTGTTGGGATCGTCGCCTTTTTTGATGAAGTCCGTCATTTTGCCAAGACTTACAAACTTATAACCGATGATCAGATCATCGGCATCCAGTGCGATTCCTGTTACATAGCCCTCGGCCATCTCGAGATAACGGGGACCCTTTTTCAGAGTTCCATACATTGTTCCAACCTGGGAGCGGAGACCTTTTCCAAGATCCTCCAGACCTGCTCCTACAGCGAGACCATCCTCGGAGAACGCACTCTGGCTGCGTCCATATACGATCTGCAGAAAAAGCTCTCTCATGGCTGTATTGATAGCATCACATACAAGGTCCGTATTCAGTGCCTCCATCACGGTCAGGCCGGGAAGAATTTCGGATGCCATGGCAGCGGAATGTGTCATACCAGAACAGCCGATGGTCTCCACCAGTGCTTCCTGGATAATCCCTTCTTTAACGTTCAGTGACAGTTTGCAGGCGCCCTGCTGTGGTGCACACCAGCCCACACCATGTGTAAAACCGGAAATATCTTTAACTTCTTTTGCCTGTACCCACTTTGCCTCTTCTGGAATCGGTGCGCATCCGTGATGAACACCCTGGGCAACCGGGCACATGTTTTCTACTTCTTGTGAATAAATCATGTCGTAACTCCTTTCAGATTATTGTTCAAACTAAAAAAATGATACAATATTTTGACATATTTGTCAATGTTTGACGACGGGCAAGTTACTGTTTTTACCGCTTTTCTGCGATCTCCCCCCGGCTCTTGTAAATACTTCCTCCCGGGACATAGCCCCGCACACTGGATAGAGGATAAATATTGGTATTTGCGCCAATGACGGAACCCGGATTCAGGATACTTCCACACCCCACCTCCACCAGATCCCCCAGTATGGCGCCCATTTTTTTAAGTCCGGTCTTTATGGGAGTTCCGTTCACCTTCACTTCCACCAGCGTCTTATCGGATTTTACATTGGAAGTGATAGAACCTGCCCCCATATGGGATTTATAGCCAAGAATGGAATCCCCTACATAATTATAATGGGGCACCTGAACGTGATCAAAAAGGATCACATTTTTTAATTCCGTGGAATTTCCCACTACCGCATGCTTTCCCACAATGGCGCTGCCCCGGATAAATGCGCAGTGGCGGATCTCCGCCTCTTCATCAATGATCACCGGGCCGTTGATATAAGCGGTCGGTGCCACCACGGCGCTTCTGGCAATCCACACATTCTCTCCCCGCCGTTCAAATCTGTCTTCCGGCAGCGTCTTTCCCAATTCCTCGATAAAACCGCTGATTTCAGGAAGGACCTCAAAGGGATATGTCCTTCCTGAAAAAATCCCCCCTGCAATTGTTCTATTGCAATCAAATAAATTCTGAATCTCAATTTCCTGCATTGTCTTCCTCCATTAACTCATTATTTTTACTGAGCTGTGCCCGCTCCTATCCTTCGTCACGACCAGCTGTCCGTCTATCCGGTTCTTCAACTCCTGAACATGAGAGATAATCCCCACCAGCCTCTTTCCCTCACTGAGCTCAGCCAGGACACGGACTGCCTGCTGCAGGGATTCTTCATCCAGGGTGCCAAAACCCTCATCAATAAACATTGTGTCCAAGCTAATTCCACCGGATGATGCCTGAATCTCATCTGCCATACCAAGCGCCAGCGCCAGGGATGCCTTGAAGGCTTCCCCTCCGGACAGGGAATTCACACTGCGGACAGAACCATTATAATGATCAATGACATCCAGGTCAAGTCCTGCCTGTGATTTTCTGCTGCTGGGATCTTTCCGGCGCACCAGAGTATATTGTCCGCCTGTCATCGTCTCGAACCGCAGATTCGCCTGAATGAGAATCCGGTCAAAATATGCCATCTGCACGTATGTCTCCAGCCGGATCTTTCCCCTGTCACCATACTGTCCGCCAGCTGTATCATTTAATGCCTTGAGCCACTGGCGTCTGGCCTCTTTCCTCTCCAGTTCCCGATGCTTTTTCACAATTCCAGACAGTGCACTTTCATTTTTATCCCGCCTCATCCGGCAGGCATCACACCTTGCCTTATTGCTCTCCTCACTCCGCTGCAGGGCATCCCAATTCTCCTTCTCCCATGCAAGATCAACCCGCTCCTCTGCCGCCTGCTGCTTTTGCAGTGTCTGTATCTCACCCTGCAAAACATCTAGTATCTTCTGTTTCTTCTGATAGGACTCTTCGGTTTCTTTCCTGAATAACTCCAGTTTATCTTTCTGTTCCTTTCGTTCCCTAATTTCCCTTTCCAGCTCTTCCAGACTGGTGAAAGAAAGATTGTTTGCATAACTTTCCAATTGTCCTGCCAGTGCTTCCTGCTTCGATTCCGAACGAACAATCTCCATTTTCTGTTTTTTGTTTGACTCTATCAGCTGCTTCAGCTTCGCCTCCTCCTCCGGAAGTGATCTCATCAGTTCCCCATAACGGACCATCTTCTGCTCCAGTTCCCTCTTTCGCCCACTTATCTCACGGATCCTTTCCTCCGTCTCTTTCTGTCTGACCGCAAGGGCCTCCCCATGCTCGTCAGAAGAAAGCGCATGTGACAGCTGCTTTTCCTTCTCCTCGCAGGCTGCCTTCAGTGCCGCCGCCCTGCTGCATTTCTCATTTCTATCCTCCTCTGCCGCCCTGGCATTTCTTTCGGCCTCTTCTACCGCTTCTCTATCCGGAGCGCCGCCATCCGGCACGGCAGGAGCCGGATGCTCGGTAGAACCGCAGACCGGACACGGCTGGCCGGATTTCAGCCTGCCAGCCAGCACTCCTGCCTGTCCGTCAAGATATGCCTCCCTGAGCTCCTCACATCTCTGACGCTGCCCGGACGCCTTTTCCTTTGCCGACTGATATTGTCCGGCTGATTCCCCATATTTTCTCCTCAGTTCTTCCAGCTCTTCTTTATCCTTCTGCAGACGGCAGAGTTCTTCCTTCTCCGTACTGACAGATTCCCACCTCAGCTGGATTTCAGACAGCTGACCTTCAATCGAAAGAAGGGAATCCCTTTCTTCCTGATGGGAGCGGATCGCCTTCTCTGTCTCCTCAATCTCCCTCTCACATTCCGCCGTCTCACTCTCCCATCTCTTCTGGCAGCTCTTCTCCTCCGCCAATTCCATCCCGATCTTTTCCCTCTCCTCATACCGGGGAAGCTCTGCCTGATATCTGGCGATCTGATCGATCAGAAAGTTAATCTGTGGCTGTGCTCTCTCTGCCTCCTCCCGCTGTTCTCCTAACTCTGCCAGATCCTTTTCATACTTTTTCTGCTTTTGTTCCTTTGCTGCCAAAGACCGGCAGTTCTCCCGCTGTTTTTCCCCTTGGGCAATCCTCACCTTTGTTTCTTCCGCCTTCCTTCGAAGCTCCTTTCCCTCCTCTTCCCATCCATCCAGCTTCGCTCTATCCCAGGCAATGATCTTCTCCAGAAGCGGAATTGCCTCAGACGCCATCTTGTGTTCTCTCATTCGGTTCCATTCTTCCAGATTCAGACCGTTTTCCTCTGTCTCTTCAACCTCTCCGGAATATTCGGTACCCTCTATATACTGGGAGATGCTCTGCTGCAGGTCCTGGCATTCTCTGCTGATATCCAGATAATCCTGCCGTATCTCACTCTGGAGCTTCTCATAACGGCCGGTATCAAATATCCGCCGAAAGATTTTAATTCTGTCCTCGGTAGAAGCAAGAAGCAGCTTTAAAAAATCCCCCTGAGCGATCATCGCCACCTGGGTAAACTGGGCCCGGTCCAGTCCGATAATCTCACAGATCTTATGATTTACCTCCCGTACCTTCGAATAAATCTGATTCCCGCAGATCAATTCCGCATTGGCACCCTCCCTGGTCATTCCCTGTCCATAGGCCTTGGGGCGCATATATTCTGGATTCCGTCTCACGGTATATTCCTTACCGTGATAGGAAAACTGCAGCTCTACAAAGGTTTTTGTACCCTCATCCGCATACTTGCTGCGGAGCATGGCAGACGTTCTATGTTCGCCACTGGGCTCCCCATAAAGAGCAAAGGTAACCGCGTCAAAGATCGTTGTTTTACCCGCTCCCGTATCCCCGGTAATCAGGTACAGCCCCTGTTCCCCCAATGTCGTAAAATCAATCCGGGTCTCTCCCACATAAGGTCCAAAGGCAGACATTGTCAGTTTCAATGGCCGCATGCAACCCCTCCTTTGTATCGTAATACAATCTTCACATTTCCTGCCATATCTTCTCAATCTTTTTCTGCAGATATTCCTCCTGTGCCTCAGAGAGGGGCTGCTGATTCATTTTCTGATAAAATTGTGCGAAAAGCTCAGAAGGAGCAAGGGACGCCGTTTTCTCTGTTTCCAGAAATTCCCGATCCATCTGGCAGGAACGTTTCTTATATTCCATCTGCATGAGATTAGGATAGATCCGGCGAAGGCGGGAGAAGGCATCTAAAACCTCCTGGTCATCTGTCAATGTCATGTGGATATATGCCTCCCGGTCCACCTTTTTATAAAAGGATACTGATGTCACTTCGTCAAACTTACCTTCTAGTTCTATCAGCTCCCGAAGAGGGACAAGGGGAACCGAATCGACAGAAAGGGTTCCCTTGTCCCCTAAATTGACCATGGTAACTGCCTTGTGGTCTCCCGCCTCACTAAAAGAATATTGCAGCGGAGTGCCGCAATAACGGATCCTCCCATCCCCTACAGACTGCATCCGGTGCAGATGTCCCAGAGCCACATAATCAAATTCGTCAAAGACATCTGAATCCACATTGTCCAGTCCCCCCACCGAGATCTCTTCCGAGTCGGAACGGGATGCCCCAGTGACAAACTGATGCGCCAGTAATATATTTCTCTCCCGCCGATCCACATTCATGTGATGAACGGCACACCGAATGGCGTCGGTATAGGACCGGATCTCCTCATCCGGATAAAAATGCCTGACATGGATTGGTTTCACATACGGCAGCATATAAATATTCACCGGTCCATAGGAATCTCTCAGTCTCACCGGCTCAACCCCGCCATGATATACCGGTGACAGAAAAACACCACTTGCCACGATAAGCCGTGAAGCAAAAGCAATGCGCTCCGGAGAATCATGGTTGCCGCTGATAATGCAGACCGGCAGCTTATCCGCTGCCAGCCCCGCCAGAAAATCATCCAATAACATCACCGCTTCCCCGGAAGGAACGGGTCTGTCATAGACGTCTCCGGATATAAGAACGGCCTCCGCCCCCTGCTCCCGGATAATGGCGGCAATCTGTTTTAATATATATCGCTGATCCTCAAGAAGGGAATACTGGTTCAGATGCCTGCCCAGATGCAGATCCGATAAATGTGCTAATTTCATATCCATCCTTTCCAGCGCCGCAGTATCCAGGCAGCGCCTATTACCAGCTTCCGCCTCCACCACCGCCACTTCCGCCACCGGAGAAGCCTCCTCCGCTTCCACTGCTGGAATTGGGCGATGACACCATGGCGGAAGAAGCCGATGTCATGGTCGACCTCATGAAGCTGTGAAACATTACGATATTGAAAGCAGAATGACTGCTGCTCTCATACCATGCAGGCGGTTCCACAGCAATAGATTCAAACTTCTTCATCCATTTATCAGAAATTCCCAGCACATAAGTATAGGGCAGGATTTCATAAAAATACTGGGGATTTTCAGCCACCAGCATTTCCAGGCGTTCCTTTTCCGCCATCTCCAGAAAGTTTTTAAAGCCCCGGATCCGCCCTAACATGACATTACCATATTCCGTCCGTTTGGACATATAGGCGCCAAAAAACATTATCACTCCGCTGGCTGCAATGGCAAGGACGTAAGAAAGCTGATACCATACTCCGGCAAACAGAAGCGGTTCATGAAGAAACATTACACCAGTTATGATTCCTGGTACAAAGAGTATAACAAAAAGTGCGACCCGTCCCAGCATTTTCCCCGGTGTGAACAGAGCGGAAAAAGCAAGGGTAAAGAGAAGCCCAACTCCTCCTGATGCGGCAATGCCATAAAGAAAGCTGTATTCGTACCGATATACTGGCAGGAAACCGGCAAGGAGAAAACCAGTGAGGGCAAGGATCCATAAAATCCAGCCCTTATTAATGGAATTGGCATAAAAAATCTTCTGCCGGTTCTTTTTATTATCCACCATAGAAATAATTCGAGTTACCGTCTTATAAAATTTATTTTCCAGATCCTTTCTGCGCACGGTATTTCCAGAACGGAATAATCCCTCCATAAATACCCGTTCCACCTCATTGGCACCGTCGTATGGTTTTTTCCGGAGCAGTATAAATTCTTTCTTCCTTCTGTCCGTCCCCTCCTGGATCTCGATATATCCCTTCTGTGCCAGATATACGATCAGGGAAGTTACATCTGTGTTGCTCAGCATGCCATTATAGGTAAAGGCGAGATCCACGCTATTCAATCCATCCGGCGCATGAAATTCCACTGTCTCCACTACAGGATCATCCCGTCCATACAGATACCAGAGAAGAAATGCTGCTCCCATCGCCAGAAGGCTGTAAAAAGCCGCACCAAAGGCTGCCCAGGGCACCGTCTCTGCCCGTTCAAAATATCCCTCCGGCAAAAGAATGCGGACTGTCACACCCTGCCCCGCCGCAAGAGTAATATCATCGGAAAGCTGTCCATGGATCGTGTTTCCCTCCATCGTATAGAACAATCCGTCATGCCGGCCGGAACCATATGTTCCCCAGGACATACCCAGCTGATCCCCGTCAAACTCTTTTGGCATCTCGATGGAAAAGGTCACATTTCTTATTATGGTCTCCCAATTCATACCGATTACATTGAAATAGAATTCGTCATTTCCCTTCAGAACATCATTTCCCATAACATAGTCGTAGGAAATACGATATTCCTTATCCCCTGTAATCTTCACATCCTTGTCACCGATCTGGATACGGCAGCTGTCTCCCTCCCGGGACGTGGTGTATTTATCCCCGCACCGGATATTTTCAATCCTGGCGACAATTGTGTCACTGCTCCCATCCTGCCGTCTCACAGTATTAACCAGCGGAATATCGCGGTAGATACCGTGTCTCTGTCCGGGAAAATTCACTTTTACCGTCTCCTGAATGCGATAAGTATTTTGTGCTGTCACCTTTATGTCCACATGATAGCCTTCAATGGTAAAATCTCCCACACCGGCACGGGCGGCGGGGGCAGAAAAAAGAGTCAGCAGCGCCAGCAATAATATCCTGATTATCCTTTTCATTAAAACTTCACCTGCACATTCTTTCTCTCCTGCTCGTCTTCCAGGATAAACATCGGCTTATTTTCAAAATGAAACAGCCCTGCAATAAGATTAGTGGGAACCGTCTGCACTGTCATATTATATTTCTTTACAGCGCCATTATAATATCTTCTGGCATTCGCTATATCATTTTCTACCGTTTCCAGCTGGGCTCCCAGTTCCATAAAATTCTGACTTGCCTTCAGATCAGGATAGCTCTCCGCCAGTGCCATAACCTTAGGCACTGCCTGGGACAGCGCCGCACTATTGGCCATCTTCTCTTCCGGAGACATATTTCCATAGCTCCTGTTTCTGAGGGAAACTATTCTGGATAAGACTGCCTCCTCGTGTTTTGCATATCCCTTCACGGTCTCCACCAGATTAGGAATGAGGTCATATCTCTTTCTGAGGTATACATCCATTGTAGAAAAGGCCTCATCTACCATTATCCTCTGTCTTACTAGTTTATTGTAGCAGCCGGCCACGGTCAAAATAATAATTGCTAAAACTGCGCTGATAATAATTGCTGGTATCATATTCTTCCGTCCTTTCCTTTACATATCCCTTATAACAGCCCGAATCTCATCCTCCCGCACCTCTCTCGCATACACTTCCTCACCAAATGTCATTACGTCCCCGATGCCCTTCTGAAATACAAAACGCAGCTTTCCATCCCGTACCTTCTTGTCAGTATACAGCTTCCGCACCAGGCTCTCCCTATCAATATACTCCGGAACTGCCACAGGAAGACCCATCTTTTCCATCAGCCGGATCACCCTGTCATGTTCCTCCTTCGTCAGATAACCGCATTTGCAGCCCAGATGTACCTGAGCCGCCATACCAATGGCTACCGCTTCACCGTGTAGAAGCCTGTACCCGCTGACCGTCTCGACAGCCCGCCCTACGGTATGACCAAGATTTAATATTTCCCGCAGATTTTTTTCCTTCTCATCCTTCATGACAACCTTGTACTTTACAGCACAATTGCGCTCAGATATATACGCACATGCCGCCGGGTCACAGGCAAGGATTTCTCCGACGTGCTCCTCCAGATACCGAAATAGTTCTCTATCGGCAAGGCAGGCGTGTTTCACCGTCTCGGCAAGTCCGTTCACCATCTGCTTCCTGGGAAGGGTCTTCCATGTCTCTATATCTACATACACCTTCAACGGCTGGTAGATTAGTCCGATCAGATTGGTAGCCAGTTCCGTGTCCACTGCTGTCTTGCCGCCAATAGATGCATCCGCCGCACAGAGAAGGGTTGTGGCATAATTGATAAACGGCACCCCTCGCCCGAATGTGCCGGCAAGGAATCCTGCAAGATCGGTTACCACGCCGCCTCCAACTGCGATGACACAGCAGTCCCGGCGATATTCCTTTGCCAGCATGGCGTCCTCCACCATCTCCTTCGTAGCACGAACCTTACTTTTCTCCCCCGCCGGAAATACAAAAAGGTCTGCGGCATACCCCGCCGTATGCAGAGCTGTGAGCACCGGTGTGCCATAGAGCGGTTCCACTGTGGAATCTGTGATCACAGCAAATTTCTTAATGCTCCCCGCCAGTCCATTTTTAATATCCTCCACCATTATCGGTATCAGATCCCTTCCAATCTGTACATCATAAGAATCATCTACTACTTTCTTTAATTCTACGCGAAAATTGCTCATCTCAATTGTCCTCTCTGTCTCTGTCAAAGATAAAAAATTCTCCCATATCTGCATTATTTGATAAGACAAATATAGGAGAATCTATTCTTTCAAGATAACCTACAGTTTAAATTTATCCACGATGCCCTGTAAGGTATCCGCCATCTCACCATTTAACTTAACCTGATTGTACGTATTATCCGACAGGTTTACAACCTCACCTGACCTGTTGGCAATGGTCACAATACCATCCGAAGATTCATTGATGGTTTCCGTCATTCCCGTAATGGCCATGGCAATATCATTTGTCGCCAGTTCAAGACTCTTCAGGGAATGAGTAATCTCCTCCAGGGTGGACTGGAAGGATCTGGCGTCCTCATGATAAGTATTGCTGATCTCTGTAAAGCTGTCATAATCCTTCATAACTGATACATCCATAAATTCCAGGGTCTTTGTCAGACAGGCATCAATATTATTTACAGCTGTAGTCACTTCCATAATTATGGCGCTGATATTATTGGCCGTATCCGAGGACTGCTCGGCAAGCTTACTGATCTCTTTTGCCACTACAGCAAAGCCCTTTCCATATTTACCAGATTTCGCCGCCTCTATATTGGCATTTAAGGCCAAAAGTGATGTCTGTTCGGCAATGTCAAGAATATTTTTCGTCAGATCATTGATCTTAGACACCGCCTTCGACTGCTCTAACGCAGCACGGGCCTCCACACTGACCATGCTGTACATATCCCGGGTTGTATCCGCCGACTGCACCGCCGATTGTCTGGCGCTGGTGGCACGCTCCATAATCGCATCCGAAAGCTGAATGGTTTGATTCGACTGCCGGTTGATTTCCACCGTACGGCTCTTGATGGTATCAACCTGACCCTTAATGGCGTTCACGGTATTTGTCGTCTGTTCCACGCCGGCTGCAAGCTCCTCAGAAACCGCTGAATTTTCAGAGGAACAGTCTGTCAGGCTGGCAGCAATATCCCCCAGTGCCGTACTGCCCGAACTGATTTTTTCCGTGACATCATCCAGATCGCTGATGACATTTTTGATATTGCCATGCATCTTTCTGATCTCTCTTGCCATCGTACCAATCTCCGTCTGTTCCCTGGTCAGCTTGTCAATGGATTTTGTTGATGTGAAGTCCAGAGAAGAAATACTTGTAATCTCCTTTGTCATCTGGGCAATTGGACGCAGGAACACATATATGGCAAGGTACGCAAAAACCGACACAACAATGGCAATCAATATGCAGATCACAATGGATTTTATCGCAGTATAATTGACAGGCTCCAGAAGCTCGCTCTTATCTGCCTGAATGATCAATGTCCATCCGTTTGTTGTAGAGGTTGCCAGACCCGCAATTTTCTCACCCTCATAATTAAAGTGAACCACTGCCGATACTACATTGCCCTGGGTAATCAGATCACGTATAATCTCTTCTCCCGTAATCTGGCCAATGTACGCATTGTCAGGATGATATATTATGTGCCCAAGAGGGGTCAGCAGATAGGCAAAGCTCGATTCGGTATTCTGCAGCTTAACGGAGGCAAGTTCAGAGGTAAAACTCTCCACCGGAACGGTAATGGCCACGCAGCCGAATAAAGTGTTTGCATTGATCAACGGCACTGCACAAACAATACAGTGCTCATCACCCGCCTTAAGATAATCGCTTTGCATCGGCTGACGCATGGATAAAGCGGCATTCACATAATAGGGATTGCTGTCCTGCGAATAGCCGTCCTCCGATGCCGTAACAAATTTACCATCCTTGTCATAAACTGCTGCTGACAGATAGCTGGGATTATCCTTGATAAAGGATTTCAGATTCGCCGTGATCAGGGAGGGTTCCCCCCCCTGTATCAGGCAGCTGTAAAAGTCGCCATCCGTATTCATATATTCCGCTGTATTATTTATCGCACTGATCCTGGCTTCCAGAATCTTAATGTAGGACTGGGACAGATCCAGCATATTATTTTCAGCCTGGTCTGACAGGGAACTTCTTGCGCCGGGAATTGTAGTCAGATAAGAGGCAATCAGTATAACGATAATGGATAATAGTGCCGTATAATACCCGCGGGCAATTATACTCTTTACAGGATTCAGGAAAGTAAAAGAAGCTTTTCCGGCCTTCCCTGAGGAATCCACATTATTTTTTTTACTACGCAATCAATACACCTACTTTCATGTCTGGTGATGCCTGGTCTCTCAGGCATTTTCCGTTTAATACTGACGGTTTGGAAGCTCTTTTGCCGCCATATCTGCAGTGAACACGCCCTCGTCAACATAGTTCGTCTTGTCAATCTTCTCACCGGCAACCATTTTCGCAACTAATTTTTCCGTAGCCGGTCCAAGAAGAGGATTACATTCCACACACAAATCTACCTTTGCATTGTCCACCATCAGCTTAAATACTTCCGCCTCACCGTCAAAGGAAATGATTATGTATTTGTTCGGATCGATATTCTTTTCCTTTAAGGTTTCTATCACTCCATAGCACATTGTATCATTGTGGGTCACGATCACATCTATTTTATTTCCGTATTTTTTCAGATACTTCGCCATCAGAGTCTTCGCCTTTGCCTTATCAAAATCTGCCATCTCCTCTGCGAGAAGCTTAAAGTTCTTGTTTTTCTTTATAATTCTGTTGAACCCGTCATGGCGTCCGATCTGGGCAGATGCTCCCTTTCCGCCCTGAAGTACCACAATATTCATCTTCTTTCCCTTTGCCTGCTTCACCAGCCATTTTCCCGCATTTTCACCCTCAAGGTCAAAATTGGAACCGAGCCATCCCTCATAAAGGCTCTCATCTGCCGATACCTTGCGGTCTACAAGAAACACCTTACAGCCGGCCTCCTTTGCAGCCTTAAGGACATCGTCAAATCCATCCTCCTGGATGGGGTCGAGACAGATCACGTCCGCCTTATCCGCAATGGCATTGTTCATCGCTTCAAGCTGAACCTCGAATTTACCCTGCCCGTCCACGAAAGTATAATCATAGGCATCCGTATCAAAGGTTTCATTCATACTTGTGGTCAGGGCTGCCGACCATCCGATACCATTAGCATTGTTGATAAACCATACATTCGGAGCGTCACCGGAAGAAGCAGGGGCATCACCGGAGTCCGTTTCCTTTTTCCCTTTATTATCCTTCGATGTACCTCCGACATCCTTCACTACATCTCCTGAACTAAACTGTGTGGACGAAAGAATCTGCTCCTCGCTAGTCTTAACTTTAGTTGAATAGGAATCCTTCGTTCCAGCCGTACAGCCGCTTAAGGCCAGGGCTGCAATTAACAGTAGAGGTAAAAACTTCTTTTTCATATCCACTTAAGCTTTTCTGACACCAGATTGCTATATAAGATAGCCTTAACTTCCCGCCAGCTTCGCGGTACATAACCTGTTTACAGTTACTAAATACGCTCTTTCATGATCCACAAAGTATCTTTGTATAGTATAGCACATTTTTCTGAAACAGGCTACATTATTTGTATCATTTTGTACTTTTTTCCCAATACTCATTTTAACTTGACTTTAATCACAGGAAATGCTACGATTTCATAGGATATAGAAAGGAATATATGTTTCGGCTTCCGGCAGAAATGCTTTCACAATAGTTCGTGATAATATTAGCGCCAGACCGCCAAAGTATCAGGCGGTTAACGAGGTGGAGAGAATGTGATATATCCCTCACATCATATCTTTTCAGATATGGATCGAAAATTCGGCGGATGCTCTCCCGCATATTGAAATGCGCAGGCCAGATACAAAGCCTTCGGCAACGGAGATACAAAAATCTGTCCATCAAAGTATATTTTTTATTAAAGGAGATTTCATTATGTGCGGAATTATTGGATGTGTTGGGCGGGGGAATGCAAAAAAAATCCTGATCAACGGATTACAGACTCTGGAATACCGGGGCTATGACAGTGCCGGTATCTCTTTCTTTGCCAATCATGAAATAAAAACAATCAAAACGGTGGGAAAGGTTTCCTGTCTGCGGGAAAAAGTTCTAGCGGCCGGCAGCGATGAGGCAGCCTGCGGCATCGGTCATACCCGGTGGGCCACCCACGGCGGTGTTTCCGATACCAATTCCCATCCCCATACGGCGGGACGGGTTACGCTGATTCACAATGGTATTATAGAAAATTATAAAGAGCTTCAGGATGAACTGGAACAAAAAGGGAAAAAACCAGTTTCCCAGACCGATTCGGAAATTGCCGCCATGGTGATTGATGACTGCTATAAGGGCGATCCCGAGGCCGCAATCCGCATGGCGATCCCAAAGCTGGAAGGTGCTTATGGATTCTGCATTATGTTTGCAGACATTCCGGAGACAATCTATGCGATTCGCAACGGCAGTCCGCTGGTTGCCGCTCACACTGACAAGGGCTCGCTGGTTGCCTCCGACATGGTGGCACTGGTCAGCCATACGAAGCACTATTTCGTATTAAAGGAAGGGCACATCGCAAAGCTGACAAAGGACGAAATTCTCGTAAAAGATGAGACCGGTGAGATTTACAGTCCCCATATCCACCATATTGGCTGGGATATGGCGGCTGCCAAGAAGGGCGGCTATGACTACTTTATGATGAAGGAAATCCACGATCAGCCCACGGCACTGCTCAATACCATCCGCCCGCGTATGGTAGATGGACTGCCGGATTTTGGTGCTGATGAGGTGGGGGATGATATTTTTGAAAATATTAACCGCATCCTCATTACTGCCTGTGGAACAGCGATGCATGCCGGACTCATCGGAAGAAATATGATCGAACGGCTCTGCCGCATTCCGGTCACCGTGGAGATTGCCTCCGAATTCCGTTATCAGGATCCCATTATGGATGACCACACTCTTTTTATCACGATATCCCAGTCCGGAGAGACAGCAGATACCCTCGCCGCCCTGCGGCTGGCAAAAGAGCGCGGTGCCAAAACTCTCTCTGTGGTGAATGTAAAGGGCTCCTCCATCGCCCGGGAAAGCGATTATGTACTCTATACCCATGCCGGCCCGGAGATTGCCGTCGCCAGCACCAAGGCATACAGCGTACAGCTCTCCGTAATGTATCTCATCGCCTTCCGTCTCGCTCTCGTCAGCCAAAAAATAACCCGGTCCGAGGCGGCGGATTATATGACGAAGCTGATGGATACCGTGGATAAGGTGGACGAAGCCCTGGGTTACGACAACCAGCTGGAAAATATAGCAAAACGCATTGCCGGAAATAACGATATCTTCTTCCTGGGCAGAGGACTGGATTATGCCCTCTCCTGTGAGGGCTCCCTGAAATTAAAGGAGATCAGCTATATCCACTCGGAGGCATACGCTGCCGGGGAATTAAAACACGGAACGATCTCCCTTATCACCGATAATGTGCCTGTCATCGCTGTGGCGACGCAGCCGGATGTCTTTGCCAAGATGATATCCAATGTGCAGGAGGTCCGCTCCCGCGGCGCGAAGGTAATCCTTGTCACCGGACCGGATTCTTCTGTAGATGCCGCCCTGTGCGACCATCAGGTAGTGCTCCCGGAGACAGATCCCCTCTTCACACCATTTGTCAGCGTTGTAATCCTGCAATACCTTGCTTATTATGTGGCTGTAGAAAAAGGGTTGAACGTAGATCAGCCGAGGAATCTGGCCAAAAGTGTGACTGTCGAATAAGGTGCGGCTGAAAAGCGCGCACCTATGAAGAATTGTCTTTGACAATTCTTCCCCCCATCAAGCTATCCTGCCCGGCATGAGAAAAAGGTGCGGCTGAAAAGCCCCCATGACTATAAGCTCCTTAGTCATGGGGGTTTTGTAAATCTGCCAAAACGATTTTAATCCTCTTTATACACTATCGTCTTTTCCGTATATTTCCTCTCCATCTCATGCCGGCATTTACGCTGTTCCACTGAATCAAACACAATCGAAAAATCATAATCCTCCGGATAGAGCTGTGCCGCCGCCACATGCAGCTTCACCCTCTTGTGATTGATCCAGATCTTTTTACCCGGAAGCTGCACCCTGAGAACCCCTTTTTCATTGACAGGTTCGCACACGATCCCAATCTTTTTGTCAGGTAAAACCATCACACTGTCGCCCCTGTTGTATTTCGTGCTGAGCTCCTGTTTTTTCCCCGGTCTCTTGGCCTTCTGTATCCGGCTCCCTCCGCCGTTCCCACCCGGTTTTGTGCTCTTCTGGAATGTATTACCCAGGTAGATATCTTCGCCATAAGCGGCACGTGCTGCCGCTCTCAGCATCTCCTCCGGCATCCCAAGCCTCCCCGCAATATAAAAAGCACAGCTCTCTCCTGCCTCTCCCATCACCAGCTGGTACGTGGGACGAAGCGTCTCTTTGTCAAAGGTCATTCTGGCATTCAATATATTCTCGGATTTCCCGGCGTATTCCTTTACTTCGGGATAGTGGGTAGTCACCAGAAAAAGACAGCCGCTCTTTTTCAATTCTTCCAGTGTGGCAACAGCAATTCCCATTCCCTCTGCCGGATCGGTGCCAGAGCCCAGCTCGTCCAGAACTACCAGACTGTCACGGTCAATTTCCCTGAGTATTTCCAGAACATTCTTAATATGCGCCGAAAATGTAGATAAATTCTCTGTCAGATTTTGCCCGTCGCCTATATCACAGAGATAGGAGCTGTTCATACAAAGCTCCGCCGCACTGCATGTGACATGCAGGCCGCACTGCGCCATGATACAGTTTAGCATCACCGTTTTGATTGCAATTGTCTTCCCCCCTGTATTTGGTCCGGTAATCACGATGCCTCTCACACTGTCCCCTGCTTCCAACTGGAGGGGCACATTAATCCTGCGATCCATAAGAGGATGTCTGGCATCCTTTAAAATAATCCGTCTCTCTGTATTTATGCACGGCTCTGCAGCACCCAGATCAATACTTAATTTTCCTTTAGAAAATATGAAATCCAGTCTTTCTATCACCGCTATATTCTCCCTTAAACCATCCGATGCTTCTCCTACCATGGCAGTCAGCTCATACAAAATCTGATATACCTCATTTTCTTCATTGATCCGGTGAATCTGCAGTTCGTCATAGCATTTTGCGACACTTGCCGGCTCGATAAAAAATGTATTGCCAGTAGCCGACTTGTCAATCACACTTCCCGGTATTTTCAGCTTATATTCCTTTTTGACCGGAATGCACAATCTGCCATTTCTCTGGGTAGAATACTGGTCTGCCATATATTCCTTATGGGAACGCATAATCTGATCTGCCTTCTGCCTCATTTGTTCTTCGCATTTCACTATCTGCCTGCGAATCTGCTGCAGTTCTTTGGATGCAAAATCATCTACTGCCTCCCCTCGGATTTTCTGACAGATTTCCTCACGCAGATCCTGCATTTCTTCCAGATCTTCATGATACCAGGCAATGGGACTGCCGATGGCCACTCCTCTCCGCAGATATTCCTTGAGGCGATGGATGGCGGCCAGCACCCGTTCCACTCTCTCCAGCTGGAACGGGGTAAGACACTCACCCTTTTCCAATGCCTTCAATATCTCCTTCGTCTCTTTTACATCCGGGAGGGGCGGCGTACCATACTGTTCAATCATTTTTCTGCCGTCTGAAGTATCCCGAAGCTGCTTTCTCAATTCAATTTCAGACAGATACACCGACATATTTCGAATCTGTTCCTTCGCCCTTTCGGTAACTGCCAGATTACCCCAAATTTCTTTAACCTTATCAAACTCGATCTGTTTTTCTATATTCATCATTATCTTCTCCTTGTCTCAATCCATATTCTCCATATACAGAAAAAGACCATGGCTGCCCGTAAGCATATAATTCCATGGTCTAAAAACGTCATATTAGAAAAAGCATCTAAATATGAGCAACTTTCTGCAAAATATTTTCCACAATTATAAGCAAATGTAAGGCGAAAAGGTCAATAACCAAATGGTATTGACACAAGGGTAAACGACCAAAAGCTACAAAGCATTTGTAACTCTGTTGCAGCAAATAAAATTCCTAGTACCGCTTACCCTCTGCAATATTCATTTTGCAATTTTCTCCATTACATCTACAATTAACATACAAAATCCTCCGAAATCTTTATGATATAAAGTATACATAATATAGTGTGTGGTGTCAAGAGAAATACAGTTTTCTAAATCTCCTACAGGTCCCGTATAAGAAATATGTCATTGGTAACAGGGCTCGGTCTCATTCCACTGCTTTGTCCTGCTGGCTAAATGCCGGCAGTTCATATTTCTCAATTCCACCTGTCAGATTTTTCTCTTCCCATCTTTTATAAGATTTCGCATCTGCCTTTTTATTATGGATATAATAACTCTCCTCCTGATCTGTTCCATTTTCCTTTGTCTCTGTCTCTATCCCTGCTGCTGCAGTCATTTCAAACCTTTCATCCCGGAAGGTAAGACAATACCAGTGACCGTTTCCTTTTCCCCACCAGAAATAGCCGCTCTTCTGCGGCGACTGAAACTGCCTGCGGACATAAGCAGCCCCATAATATTCATTCCCCTTCTTATGGATAATCAGATGCGGATAGGATAAATGGGATCCCTCTAAGATAAGTTCTTTCACACCATCCCTTGTCATATCACAGAAGGAAACAGACCTAATCTTTCCCTGCAGCATTTGAAATACCTGACTGACCGTTTTATCACTGCCCTGGAATCCCTCTTCTGTATATGCGTCATCATCCGCATCCGCCTGCCAGTGAACGGCGGACTCTCCCATCAGGGCAGGTAAGTATTCACTAAATTCCTCAAAATCTTCCTTTGACATTTTCTCACTCATGGCAGTCCAGACAACCTCTTGAAACCTGATTGGCTCATAATCATTAAACTCATATTTTATCTGTTCACTTTTCGGAGCATCCTGCCCTGCGTCTGCTGGTTCTACTCGGACTGTTTCCTTTCCGCAGGAAGTGAAGCTGAGCATCATAAATGCGAATAATGTGAATGCTATTATTTTTCTCATTTTGGCCTCCCACACTTATATACTGACACCGATCTATTTTTTCCACCATTTCGCAATCCAATTTCCCGACTTAGACAGATTCCCCTTGGAAAATCCGCCGGTTTTCTTACAATTGGATTTAATCAGCGCCGACGTCTCATTTTTATTGGAAATATTCCATGCCACATGACCAATCTTATACTTTTTCAGCAGCTTCATCCATTTACCGGCGCTGCCCTTGTCAATACCTCCATTCCCGGAGGCATCGCAGATACTAAATTCTGTCACAAGCATGGGAAGTCCCCTCTTATATGCCTGCTTCAATTTTTCCCGGTTCCAGTCCTGATGCGTTGCAGCATAAAAATGAAGAGAATAGGCGATATTTTTCTGCTTCAGCGGCTTCTCTGCCACCACATCCACATCCTGCGACCAGGTAGGAGTACCTACGACAATTATATTCTTTTTGTCATATTTGCGGATCCTCTTTATGACCTTATTCGCATAGGGACGGATATCCCTCTCCCAGGTCACGTCCCCATTTGGTTCATTACATACCTCGTATATAATATTTTTTTGTTTTCCATATTTTTTAGAAAAATGGGTAAAAAATTCCAATGCCTCTTTTTGATGAGTTTTGGGATTCCCATCATTCAGAATATGCCAGTCTAG
This sequence comes from uncultured Clostridia bacterium, assembly GCA_948467395.1. Lineage (GTDB taxonomy): Bacteria > Bacillota > Clostridia > Lachnospirales > Lachnospiraceae > Eubacterium_F. The sequence continues at coordinate 236,653 of CAOKDX010000002.1, forward strand.
GATTACATACATGCCAAGATCTGTGGCATGTTTCACTCCCTCTTCAATTTTTCCATACAATTCGGTTGTAAATCCGGATCCCGGATCGCTGTAAAAAGCAATGCGGATCGTATTTACACCCATCTTTTGAAAGCTCTTGAAGCAGGACTGATTCACGTATTCGGGAAACCAGGCAATCCCATGCGTGCTGACCCCCTTCAACTGAATCTTCTTTCCTTTCTGATTAACAATATTCGCTCCCTTGACTGACAGCCGTCCCCATTTTTCCACTGGCGCTGCAGCCCTGGCCGTATTTGCAGCAAAACCTATTCCCAATATCGCCATGATAAAAAGAATGATACAAAAAGAAAATCGTTGTTTCCTGTTATTCACCTGACATCTCCTCCCTTATCCTCTTGGCCGCTGCCAAAAATACTCCCTGATTCAAATAGAGAAACAGCATCCTGCTGTATTCATAATTTCTGACAGCCTCCACATCGTCCTCTGTAATCATACAATTTCTTTCCGGATCAATATAAATCTCCTGTCTTGACAAATCCCTGACCTTGAAAATATAGGGACACAGATGAAACACTATTTCTGCCTCGTGTTTCGGAACCTCGACAATATCCGGATTTACACTTATAAGAAAATTTCGAAGATACAGTGCGTCCTCTTCCTGACCATCTGTGATAATAAAATAGCTCTTCCTATTCTGTACAAAATCAATCAGTTTACTATCATTGGCATCGTTCTCCAGTATTTTAAAATCTTCTGCTTTTCCTCTCACTCCGCTCATGGCATCAAAGAGCGCATAGGCCACAGACTGACGTATATTGTGTTCCTCCCGGAACAAATTCTTATACATGGCATCAAAGAAATCTGCCAGGAGCTGGACACTCATCTCGTCCATTCTTTCCTCCGGAGTATATCGCATAAAGAAATTAGTCCGGTTACGCCACATATAGTAATCAATAAATGTATTAACCGGCTTTGCATTGGCACCCATCTGATGCAGCACCTGTGATGCTGCCAGTGTGACAATCCGGTATCCTGCCAGATGCATCCGGTGTCCCCATTCCATATCATCCCAGTAAATAAAGTTGTCCTCTGGCATAATACCCACCTCTGTATCCCGGATCAGGGAACCGCGGATCATGACAGAACAGGTTGCCACCGTATCGCATTCGATAACTTCCGGAAGCGTCCCATCCTCCAGTCTGTCCGCATACAGAGTCCGGGCCGTACATCGGTCAAAATCAATCTTCAGACCGCACTGCTGGATATAGTCTGGCATCTGCATATGATACACCCTCGATCCCGCCATGCCCACATCCGGATTTGCTTCCATATACTCATACAGGGCGTTGATCGCATTCTCATCCACCTGTACATCATTATCCAGGCAGACAAAATATTGATACCCTTTTTCTATAACAACACGAAGCCCCGTGTTAAAACCACCGGAGCCCCCTAAATTCTCTTTATTCTGCAATATGGTAACAGAGTTGCCAAATTCTTTTTTCACTGCCTCTACACTGTCGTCCGCTGAGGCGTTATCTACCATATAAATATCAAAATTGTGTACCTTGCTCTCCTGTACACTGCGGATACAGTCGACAACAAAATTCCGCTTATTATAATTACAGATTACGATTCCAATTGGATTCATCCTTATTCTCCTTATTTTTCTGCCATGCTTATTCATTCCTCTTCCGATACACTGCCAACAGAAGCCATCGTATCAGCCACGTTGACTATCTCCGGCGCACCAGTCGGTGCCTCATGGCCATCAGCCACCTCTCTCGGATCTGGATTTTCTTTCGGCGCCTCATCATCCTTCCACATGGATTTATACTTTTCCTTCTGTTCATTCATCATTGCCATGCTCTTGGCCGCCTGATACATTTCCATACTATATTCCATCAGCTTTTGTTCATCCTTGCCCGGCACCTTCGCTCCCTTGGCAATCCGCCGCACCACCTCCAGGATCTTTGCCAGATCCTGAGCCGCTTCCTCCATCGCCTCCGTCTGCTGCTTTGTTGACTCAAGATTGGCATAGGCGGTATGGGTCTCCATAAGCTGCTCCATATAATTGCGGTATTCATCATATTTTTTGGAAACGGCCTCATAGGACAGCTCCAGGGAAACCGCCTCATCCGCGTAAATTTCCTTGCCATTTTCCGTCAGTCTGATCTTCTCCTCCAATTCCTTTTTCTGTTTGTACAAATTCCTTTTCTGATCGTGGTATTCATGGATTTTAGTGGAATATAACGTTCTTGCTTCTCCTATTTTCATAACCTTTCCCCCTCCTGGAAACTACGGCACATCCTTGTCTTGCTATCATTATATATATCGGTAAGATAACAAAATCCTTTTACCAGCGATTTCTAGCTCAATGGCGCCATTATGTTTCATTGATCCATCACCTCTCTCTATTTAAAAATGAGCCCTGCCGCATCGGCAGAGCCCATTCCCTTATTTCTTATTGTCCGATTATTTCCCGGCCATTTCAGCCTTCAGCATCTCGGTCAGCTGCGGAACGATCTTATTCAGATCGCCAACCAGACCATAATCCGCCACATCAAAGATTGGAGCTGTCTCATCCTTGTTAATGGCAACGATGATATCTGCCTCTTCCATGCCGGCTACATGCTGGATCGCACCGGAGATACCGATCGCAAAATATACGCTCGGACGAACCGTCTTACCGGTCTGCCCTACCTGACGCTCCTGAGGCATCCATCCATTCTCTACGACAGCACGGGAGCAGCTTACGGTTCCACCCAGTACATCAGCCAGATCCTGGAGAAGCTTGAAGTTCTCTTCGCTTCCCACACCGCGTCCGCCGGATACAAGGATCTTTGCATCCTGAATATCTACGGTGTCCGCTACAGATTTCACCACCTCAAGAATCTCGACATATTTGTTATCTGGTGTGAATCCCGGATTGTATTCAATCACATTTGCCTTTGCACCTGTAATCGGAGCGATCTTCTGCATAACGCCCGGACGGACCGTAGCCATCTGAGGACGGTTATACGGACATGCAATGGTAGCAATGGTGTTGCCGCCAAAAGCAGGACGTGTCATCAGAAGCTGCTTCGGCAGTACTTCCTTCGTTGCCATATCTGTGAAATCGCCGATCTCCAATACGGTACAGTCAGCAGTCAGACCGGTTGCCACACGTGCAGATACACGGGGACCAAGGTCACGTCCGATGGCAGTTGCCCCTACCAGCATAATCTCCGGCTTGTACTCGTTGATCACGGAAGACAGAGCATGTGCGTAGGGCTCTGTTCTGTATACTTCCAGTTCTTTGTCATCTACTACAATTACTTTATCCGCACCATATTCTGCAAGACCGTCTGCCAGTCCCATAACACCTGAGCCAAGCAGTACAGCAGTTACATCTGTATCCAGATCCTTTGCAAGATCTTTTGCCTTGCCAAGCAGTTCGTATGCGATGCCGCTAACCTCACCGTCAACCTGCTGAGCAAAGACATATACACCTTTATATTCTTCTAAACTCATTTTAACCTCCTAATCTGAAATCCTGCGTGTGCACTCTTCACACCCAATTAGATTACATGTTTCTCTTTGAATTTGTCAACGATATAGGCTGCAGCTTCAGCCGGATCCAGAGTTACCACTTCGCCGGCACCCTTGCGAACCTTATCAGAAGCCTTGGCAATCTTAGTTGGGGATCCCTTCAGACCAAGGTTGGCATCATCTACATCTTTAAGATCTGCCCTGCCCCATACGGTAACTTCCTTTTCAAATGCTTCATTAATTCCACCCGGCGTCATGTAGCGCGGCTCGTTCAGTTCAGAAAGGGCAGTTACAAGACAAGGCATCTGAGCCTTGATCACATGATATCTGTCCTCATACTGACGCTCAACGATCACACTGTTTCCTTCAATCTTGATATTCTGTGCATAAGAGATGACAGGAAGATCCAGATGCTCAGCGATCTGTGGGCCAACCTGAGCGGTATCGCCGTCAATCGCCTGACGTCCGGTAATGATCAGATCATAATCAATATTTCTCAGTGCACCGGCAATGGTTGTAGAGGTAGCCCAGGTGTCAGCTCCGCCCAGAACACGGTCAGTAACCAGGATACCCTTGTCAGCACCCATGGCCATTGCCTCACGCAAAACCTCTTCCGCCTTCGGAAGTCCCATGGTAAGAACCGTTACCTCCGCACCAGTTTCATCTTTGATTCTCAGTGCTGCTTCCAGACCAGCTTTATCATCCGGATTCATGATGGTAAGCATTGCACCTCTATTCAATGTACCGTCCGGGTTAAATACTACGCCGCCCTTAGTATCCGGCACCTGTTTTATACAAACTACAATTTTCACGAGAGCACCTCCTATTTCAATAAGCTACCAGAGATAACCATGCGCTGAACTTCTGAAGTTCCTTCGTAGATCTCTGTGATCTTGGCATCACGCATCATACGCTCAACGTCATATTCTCTAATGTAACCATAACCACCGTGTAACTGAACTGCCTTGGTCGTCACTTCCATGGCAACCTCTGCTGCAAATAATTTCGCCATGGCAGCTTCTACGCTGTAGACCTTCTGGGTCTCTTTTGCCTTTGCTGCTTTGTATACAAGAAGCTTGGCAGCCTCCACCTTTGTCGCCATATTGGCAAGCTGGAACTGTGTATTCTGGAACTGTGCGATGGAACGTCCGAACTGCTTTCTTTCTTTTACATATTCGATGGTTGCCTCTAGAGCCCCCTCGGCAAGGCCGAGCGCCTGAGCAGCAATACCGATACGTCCGCCATCCAGTGTATGCATGGCAATGCCAAAGCCTTTGCCCTGCTGACCAAGCAGATTATCCTTCGGAATACGACAGTCCTCGAAAATCAGCTCATATGTTGCCGATCCACGGATACCCATCTTCTTCTCTTTCGTTCCGAAGGAGAAGCCCGGAGTGCCCTTCTCTACGATAAATGCAGAAATCTCTTTGATCTTTCTGCCGCGTTTCTCAATAATACCGGTAACGGCGATGATAATATAAATATCTGCCTCTTTACCGTTTGTGATAAAACATTTGGAACCATTGAGCACCCACTCATCTCCATCCAGTACAGCCTTTGTCTGCTGTCCCTGGGCATCCGTGCCGGCCCCCGGCTCTGTCAGGCCAAATGCGCCCAGCTTCTCGCCGTTGGCAAGAGGCACCAGATATTTCTGTTTCTGCTCTTCCGTTCCGTACATATAAATCGGGTCTGCACCAAGGGAGGAATGTGCAGATACAACAACGCCTGTTGTACCGCATACCTTGGACAGCTCTTCTACGCACATTGTGTATGTAAGAGGATCACAGCCCTGTCCGCCATATTCTTTTGGAATGGCGATTCCCATGAAACCGAGCTTCTGCATCTTGGCAACAGTCTCACGTGGAAAACTTTCTGTTTCATCAACTTCCTGCGCAAGCGGCTTCACTTCGTTCTGGGCAAAATCCTGGAACAGCTGTCTAGCCATCTCGTGCTGCTTGTCAAATTTAAAATCCATGTTCGATTGAACTCCTTTCTTTGGACAATATTGGTTCCTATATCAAAACTGCTTCTGTTTCTTATTTTGAATAATCGTAGAATCCTACGCCTGTCTTCATACCAAGCTTGCCGGCACGTACCATCTTTCTCAGCAACGGATGAGGACGGTATTTCGGATCACCTGTCTCAGCCTGCAGAACTTCCATAATGGCAAGGCAGATATCCAGGCCAACCAGATCGCCCAGAGCCAGAGGTCCCATCGGATGATTTGCGCCCAGCTTCATGGCAGCATCGATGCCTTCTACAGAAGCGACACCGTCTGCATAGATCCCAACTGCCTCATTGATCATCGGAATCAGGATTCTGTTTACAACAAATCCGGCAGCCTCTTTTACCTCAACCGGAGTCTTTCCGATTTCTTTTGAGATGGCAACCACTCGGTCATTGATCTCGTCAGTTGTGTTTTCTCCGCGGATTACTTCTACCAGCTTCATAACCGGCGCCGGGTTAAAGAAGTGCATACCGATTACCGGATGGGAGATTCCCTGTCCGATTTCAGTAATAGAAAGGGAAGAAGTATTGGTAGCAAAGATACAGTCGTCTTTTGTAACGATCTCTTCCAGTTCCTTGAATGTCTGTTTTTTAACATCCATAACCTCAAGAGCAGCTTCCACGATAAGATCGCAGTCTGTGCAGATATCCTTTACACCTGTCGTAATCTTGTTCAGGATTGCATCGGCAGCCGCCTGATCCATCTTGCCCTTGGCGATTCTCTTCTCGAAGCCCTTGGCAATCTTTTTCTTTCCATTTGCAGCGAACTCTTCGTTGATATCGCACAAATATACTTCATAACCTTCTGTCTGCGCAAAAGCCTGCGCAATACCGGAACCCATAGTTCCTGCACCAATAACACCAACTTTCATGAAATCCTACCTCCATATAATATTTATTTTATTTGTTCTTAAAGGGAACTACCTTCAGTTTCTTTTCTTTATCCTTCTCTAAGAAATTGCCCATTCCCGCTTTCTGGTCTTCTGTCTCAAAGCAGTCGCCGAAAAGCTTCTCCTCAACAACGATTGCCTCATCCATATCCACCTGAAGGCCGTCATTGATCGCCTTCTTACAATTGCGTACAGCGATGGGAGCCTGCGCCGCGATACCTGCCGCCATCTTCTTCGCCTGAGGAATCAGCTCCTCCTGCGGATAAACGGCATTCACAAGACCGATGCGGTATGCCTCGTCTGCCTTGATGTTTCTTGCTGTATAGATCAGCTGTTTTGCCATACCCGGGCTTACCAAGCGGGCAAGTCTCTGTGTTCCGCCAAATCCTGGTGTAATGCCGAGACCAACCTCCGGCTGTCCGAATACTGCATTCTCAGAACAGATGCGGATATCACAGCTCATGGAAATCTCACAGCCGCCGCCAAGGGCGAAACCATTCACAGCTGCGATAACAGGCAGCGGGAATGTCTCCAGCTTGCGGAATACGTCATTTCCCTTCTTGCCGAACGCCTCTCCCTCTGCCTTTGTCAGCGTGCTCATCTCACCGATGTCAGCACCGGCAACAAAGGATTTGTCGCCTGCGCCAGTGAGAATCAGGCAGCGGATCTCATTCTGGTCAACGGCATCCAGTGCGGCATCCAGTTCATCCAGCACGGCACTGTTGAGAGCATTCAGCGCTTTGGGACGGTTGATGGTAATGATACCTACCTTATCTTCTACTTCATATGTTATGAATTCCATAACGGTTAACCTCCATATATTTTTATCATATCAGCCCTTTTCAACAGGGAACTGACCGGTCCAACGGGCCGGCCAGCCTGCCAAATGATCAGTCTCTCTCTACGATTGTGGAGCAGCCCATTCCGCCGCCGATACAAAGTGTTGCAAGGCCCTTCTTCGCATCGCGTTTCTGCATCTCATGAAGCAGAGTAACCAGAATACGGCATCCACTTGCTCCTACCGGATGTCCGAGAGCGATAGCGCCACCATTTACATTGAGCTTGCTCAGGTCAAAGCCAAGATCTCTCCCGACTGCTACGGACTGCGCTGCAAATGCCTCATTTGCCTCGATCAGGTCAAATTCGTCAATGCTCATGCCTGTCTTAGCCAGAACCTTCTTTGTGGAAGCAACCGGGCCAACACCCATGATCTTCGGATCTACGCCGCCCAGTGCACCAGCAACGAAGCTCGCCATCGGAGTCACACCGAGTTCTTTTGCTTTCTCCTCACTCATAACAACGATGGCTGCGGCACCATCATTGATACCAGAAGCATTACCAGCAGTAACTACACCGCCGTCTACGCCGCTGCAGCATTTCAGTGAGCTGAGGCTGTCTGCCGTTGTGCCTGCACGAGGTCCCTCATCGGTATCTACAACAATAGTCTTCTTGCGCTGTTTCACTTCAACAGGAACGATCTCATCCTTAAACCTGCCCTCTTCCATCGCCTTCTCACATTTCTGCTGGCTGTTGGCAGCAAACTCATCCAGTTCTTCACGGGTAAGGCCATACTGCTCTGCTACGTTCTCAGCAGTAACCATCATATGATACTGGTTGAAAGCATCCCACAATGCATCATTTACCATGGTATCCACCAGAGTACCATTATTCATTCTATAACCAAAACGGCCATTCATAGCAGCGTACGGAGCCAGTGACATATTCTCCATACCACCTGCCACAACGATATCGGCATCTCCTGCCTGGATCATCTGTGCCGCCATATTGACACAGTTCAGACCAGAGCCGCATACTACGTTTACTGTTACAGCCGGAGTTTCAATCGGAAGGCCTGCCCCAATGGACGCCTGACGGGCAACATTCTGTCCCAGACCTGCCTGGATAACACAGCCCATATATACATGGTCTACCGCATCCTTGGCAACACCTGCTCTTTTCAGTGCTTCTTCAATAACAATGGAACCCAGCTTCGCTGCCGGCACTGAACTCAGGGCACCGCCCATTTTGCCGATCGCAGTACGGCAAGCACCAGCTAATACAACTTTCTTTGACATGAAATATATCCTCCTTTACTTTTTATAGGAAAATCCGTCCTATGCGGAGTGCGTCGAGTTTCTCGACCGACGCTTTTTTATAACATCTGTTACTTCTATCAATACTACACTGTAGTACCGTGCAGTGAATGATCAAATTTGCGGCGGAATGCCTCCTCCACCACCGGTGGAACCAGCTTTGAAACATTGGAGCCATAATGAGCGATCTCTTTCACTATAGTAGAACTGAGAAAAGAATATTCCAGGCTTGTGGTAAAAAAAATTGTCTCAATCCCCGGCTCGATACTGTGATTGGTCTGTGCGATCTGCATTTCCGACTCAAAATCCGTCACGGCACGAAGGCCGCGGACCATCACCTTCGCCCCGTTTTCCCGGGCAAAGTCAACGGTAAGGCCGGTAAAGGATTTCACACTGATATTGGGAAGCTCCTTCGTCGCCTCCCGGATCATATCCATCCGCTCTTCCATCGTGAACAAAGGCTTCTTGTCCCTGTTCACCAGTACGGCAATGACCAGCTCGTCCACCACATTTGCCGCCCGCTGGATAATGTCCAGATGCCCGTTTGTCACCGGATCAAAACTGCCGGGATAAATCGCTTTCATCATGCTACCTTCCATTCTACAGGCACGACAAATATGCCTGTTTTCACAGATTTTCCACCATGGTTCTATCATAACATAAAGAGGGGATATCGTCAAGAATTTAACAAAGTTTTTTCCTCCCAAAACACCCTTGACCATATTACACCCTAATGTTAAAATTATAACAAACTTTAAGAAAATTTTATAGGAGGTTGTTATGGATTACGAAGCATTATATAAGAGCAAACTGACAACAGCGGCCAAGGCCGCTGAGGTGGTCAAGTCCGGTGACTGGGTAGATTATGGCTGGACCGCCACTACCCCTGTCGCTTTCGACCAGGAAATGGCGAAACGCATCACCGGGCTTCACGATGTCAAATTCCGCGGAGGCATCCTGATGTGGATACCAGAAATCTTCAAGGTAGAGGATCCGGCGGAGCACTTTACATGGAATTCCTGGCATATGGGGGGGATCGAGAGGAAGGCTGTCTCCCAGGGCTTTTCTTTCTATGCGCCCATCCGCTATTCGGAGCTTCCCCGTTACTACCGCGATATGCCGGAACCGGTAGATGTTGCCGTGATGCAGGTAGCTCCTATGGATCAGCACGGATATTTCAACTTCGGGCCAAGCGCATCTCATCTGGCAGCTGCCTGTGAGCGCAGCAAATGCATTATAGTAGAGGTAAATGAAAACGTTCCCCGTTGTCTCGGCGGATTCGAAAACGGCATCCATATCTCTAAGGTTGATATGATCATCGAGGGCGATAACCCAGCCATGGCAGAGCTGGGAGGCGGCGGTGCCGCTACCGAAGTAGATCAGGCGGTGGCAAAGCAGATTGTGGCGCAGATCCCCAACGGTGCCTGCCTTCAGCTGGGAATCGGCGGCATGCCAAATGCAGTAGGTTCTCTCATCGCCGAATCCGATCTGAAGGATTTAGGAGTACATACCGAAATGTATGTAGACGCTTTTGTTGATATCACCAGGGCAGGCAAGATCAACGGATCAAAGAAAAATATCAACAAAGGACGTCAGGTTTTTGCCTTCGGTGCCGGCACCCAGAAGCTGTATGATTTCCTGGACGACAATCCCGAGGTTATGAGTGTACCTGTGGATTACGCCAATGATATAGACGTAATCTCCGCACACGATAATTTTATTTCCATCAATAATGCGGTTGATATTGATCTTTTCGGCCAGGTAAATGCAGAGTCCGCCGGGACAAAAAATATAAGCGGAGCAGGCGGCCAGCTGGATTTCGTCCTTGGCGCCTACAAATCGAAAGGCGGCAAGAGTTTTATCTGCCTGTCTTCCACCTTCAAAAATAAACAGGGCGAGCTGCAGTCCCGCATCCGCCCCACATTGGCAAACGGCTCTATCGTAACTGATACCCGTGCCAACACCCATCATATCGTCACCGAATATGGCATGGTCAATCTGAAAGGAATGTCCGGATGGCAGAGAGCCGAGGCTTTAATCGGAATCGCCCACCCGGATTTTCGTGATGAGTTGATCAAAGAAGCGGAGAAAATGAATATCTGGCGAAGAAGCAACAAATAAACTCCTGCCATTCTTTATAAGCTCAACGGCATACAAAAAATCCCCCCCTGTATCCTGTCCAGTCAAGAAACACAGGGGGGGATTTTTATACGCCTTTTCTCTCTATTCGAGCCATTGCATTCAGATCCATGTCGCCAGAACCCGGTTTATGACTTCCGGTTCGAGAGGCTTAGCCATATGTTCATTCATTCCCGCATCCATGGCATCCTTTACATCTTCAGCAAAAGCATTTGCCGTCATGGCAATAACAGGAACACTGGCAGCGTCGGGCCTGTCAAGGGCCCGAATGGCTTTTGTCGCCTCATAGCCGTTCATGACTGGCATCATCACATCCATAAAGATTATGGAAAAGGTATGGGGCGGAGCTTTGTCAAACAGCTCCACCGCCTCTTTTCCATTGGCAGCAATCGTAATCTGAAGCCCTCTCTCTGCCAGCATATAACTGGCAATCTCCTGATTCAGTTCGTTGTCCTCCACCAGCAGAACCTGTTTTCCAGTGAAATCTGTTTCATCCTCCCGCTGTTCCCCACCCGGGGTCTCTGGCGGCACCGCCAGCTCCAGGGGCAGCACAACCGTAAATCTGCTTCCCTGGTTCAACTCACTCTCAATCTGTATCGTTCCGCCCATCTTATCCACCAGTCTTTTTGTTATGGTCATGCCAAGACCAGTACCCTGATAATTCGTTCTGGCACCATCCTTTTCCTGAGTAAAGGGTTCAAAAATATGTTCCAGATAGTCACTGCTCATACCAATCCCGGTATCCGATATCTCAAAACACAACCCGGCGATACCCTCTTTCTCCGAAACCTTATGGCACCGGAAGCTCACACTCCCCTCTGATTTATTGTATTTCACTGCATTACCGGCTATATTGATGAGAATCTGTTTGATATGCAGAGGACTTCCCCGGAAATATGTATGCGGCAGCTGGTCTAATTGTGTAAAATCTGTTGTCAGTCTCACTTTCTGCGCCGATGCCTGCCCTCCAATAATGGCAGCACAGCTTTCCAGCAGCTCTGTCAGCGAAAATACCTCGCTGGCCAGTTCCACATTTCCATTTTCCAGCTTACTGATATCAAGAACATCATTGATCAGGGACAATAGATGTTCTGCCGACGTTCGGATCTTTTCCCTGCAGTCTGACTGTCTGTCCGAATCTTCCGGATTGCTTTCAGCAATATTCAGCATCCCCATTATTCCATTGATGGGAGTCCTTATGTCATGGGACATATGGGAAAGAAATTCTGTCTTGGCCTGATTCGCCCTCTCCGCCTCTTCCATGGCTGTCTGCAGCTCCTCATTCTTTACTTCCAGAAGATGATACGACCTCTTCCGCATATGGGAGATAGAAAAACCAAATACAAGAAGAAACAAAAGTATAATAGCGGAGCCTGCGATCACATTTCTGCTCTGATAAATATAATCCTGCAAATCATAACTTTCATAGGGAATATTCATATACTGGTTTATAATGTCTTCGCGCTCTCCCTCCGTAATAAGCTCCAGTGCCTTATTCATTACTTGAAAGAGAACCGGATCCGATTCCCTGGACGCAGCCAGGGCCGTCCCCGACTGATACCGGAAATTATCCCATTCGATCAGGTTAGAAAACCTCTCATTTTTGGACAAATAATTGTACTCTACCGTATTGAGCAGCGTAATATCTGCATCACCATTTTCCAGTGCCTTCAGACAATCCTTCGCACTGTCCCGGTAGATCACCTTCGTCTTTATCTCCAGGCTGTCAGCCCAGTAAGTACGCCCCTTTGTCAATACCATAGTCACTTCCTGATCGGAAAGAACAAAATCATTTCTGGAGACGATCACCGCATTATAGGCCATAAAAGAACTTGTCAAAACAATCTTTTCATCCTGTGCCAGTCGATTATTGTTGGAGCCCGCATAAAAATCTATTTTTCCCTCCTGAAGAAGCTCCTTCCAATAGACGCTGCGTTCCATGGGAACAAATTCTATCTGAATTCCACTTCTCTCTGCAACCTTCTTTATGATCTGAATATATATTCCGTCATATTCCCCCTGTTCATTTATATAAGCCAGAGGTCTTGTATCTCTATAAAATCCAATCTTAACTTTGTTTCCCTGATCAATATAATTTCTTTCATCCGGCGCAAAATTCTCCCGGCGGTCTCCATAATACCGGGCGATCAATTCCTGCTCCAGCACAGGCTGTACCATCTTCAATTCCTGTATTCCCAGATTTAATTCCTGCAGCAGGGCCTGGTTTCCTTTCCATGTAATATAAAAACAGGGGGCATAGGCAAACTTACCCACCAGACACTGTCCTCTGCCCACCTCTGTCAGCGTATGGACCGCCACATCAATCTGCCCTGACCGCAGGGCCTCCTGCAGTTCCTGTGTTGTATCATATTCCTGCAGCTCTGGATTCCGGATACCGTTCTGTCCCAGATAGTCCAGAAAATCCTTTTTCCGGATATAGCTTTCCACAACACCAAATGTCATGTCCTTCATCCGCCCAAAATCTTCAAAGGCAAGATCGCTATCCTCTTGCACAAACAGGCATCCAAAGGTGTAACCACTGGCAAGCGCCGCATAGTCATAGATGCCGGCGCGCTCCTCTGAATACTGGGCAGACCCGACCAGATCCACTTTCTTTTCTTCCAGCTTCTGGAGAGCATCATCCCAGCTGGAACATTTCACATATTCAATTTTCCATCCCGTAAAATGACAGAGCTCATCAAGATAATCCGCATCCACACCGCCATACCCGCCGTTTTCTGAATAGGTGTGAAACCCCTCCATTGGAAAGAAAGCAACTCTCACATTACGAACTTCCTTTGCACTGATATCAACCGGAAAAATTGCAATAAAAAACACGATGACCTGCAGCAGAGCCAACGCTGTCCTGATTTTCTTTTTGAAATTATAATTACTCATGATTCATCTTCCCACAGATAATTTAGTCTATTGGGTTAATCCCTTTTTCTATCATACCACAAAAACAATGTAGATTTCAATAAGAAAAAAGGTTACTCACCTGGATACCCGCATTCATTAAGCACGCAATAGTATAGGTGCCAGGCTCCACGGCGGATTGCAATTGATTCCGTGGAGCCTGGCACAGGCACCGGATAGTTAGTTAATACTTAATCCAGCGCTCGCATATCCTGCAACTGTATTGATCAATGTTAAACCGGTTGCTGTTGCTGAAAACACTAGCATGAAACGCGTCTGGGCCGTTACCGGAATATTCAATCCAGTCAGCACACCATTCAACAAAGTTCCAACGGATATAATTCCGGTAAGTGCTGGTGACAGGCTGATCAATGTTCCGGCAATCGGGGTAAATACGTTATTTGGTGTTGTCGATTGATAGATCTGTGCATTTACCGTGACAGTGGATCCCACTAAGGAAAGTGCTGCAGTTGTGCTAAAGAATGCACTGAAGGAGGTAATGGTACCTGCACGCGGAACCTGGAAAGCGAAGTTAGAAAGCGTTCCACTGGCATTTGTGATATCAATCGTGGAGCCCAACAACGTAAGCCCCTGCGCACTGCTTCCAAAGCCAACAAAGGCAGGAAGTCCTGCAAGGCCTCCGGCAATTGTCGTCATAGAAATGGGAAGGCCGGAAGCAAACGGAATGATCGCTCCCGTACCTGCAGCACCAGTCGGACCTATGGCTCCTGTCGGGCCTGTGGCCCCTGTGGCTCCATCTGCTCCCGTCAAACCTGTGGCTCCTGTAGCTCCATCCGCTCCTGTCGGGCCTGTGGCTCCATCTGCTCCCGTCGGGCCTGTGGCCCCTGTGGCTCCGTCTGCTCCCGTCGAACCTGTGGCTCCCGTAGCTCCATCCGCTCCTGTCGGGCCTGTGGCCCCTGTGGCTCCATCTGCTCCTGTCGGGCCTGTGGCACCTGTGACTCCGTCTGCTCCCGTCGGGCCTGTAGCACCTGTGGCTCCGTCTGCTCCCGTCGGGCCTGTGGCACCCGTAGCTCCATCCGCTCCTGTCGGGCCTGTGGCTCCATCCGCTCCTGTCGGGCCTGTGGCTCCATCCGCTCCTGTCGGGCCTGTAGCACCCGTGGCTCCGTCTGCTCCCGTCGGGCCTGTGGCTCCATCCGCTCCTGTCGGGCCTGTA
>CAOKDX010000003.1 GCA_948467395.1 uncultured Clostridia bacterium
ATGCTTCTGTCCTGCTTCTAAATTCTGCATAATCAACATATAAAACTTGGTCATAGCAATAATCTCCTAAATGTCCATGTTCAAAATGTTGTCTTAATCTTTTGAATATATCACCACAACTGCCTATATAAATTATTTTCTCATCCTTATTGAGAAATCTGTATACATATCCTTTCAAACTACACCACCTTTTTTGCATGATAAATTGGACTACAAATAATTTGAAGTCCATAAATAATACTTCTCTTTTTAAAGGACTGAACATCTCATTCAGCCCTTTACATCAATGGGTCTTAATTCTTTTAAGTCCCTTGTTGATTTACATTTTCAAATATTCAGTTTTTATCATTTAATGGAATTATTGTGTAGAATCACACAATCGAAACGGTTAATAGTTATCAGAATTTCTTGAATTTTGGTTTTACAGTTTATTTTGATTGCTCTGTAATAGCAATTATCTTATTTCAAATCATTCATGCCGACTATATTACTCATTGTTTTTATACCATTGTTCAGTTATATTTTCTAACCCACCAAAAGTTTCTTTATATATTTCTAATCTTGGTGCTTCTGGTAAATCTGAATAATTCTCATTTCTCTGATATTTACTATCATTTATTCTCAGTGGACACCACTTAGGACTTGTTTTCGGTGGATGATCTACACCAAGTCTGCCAAATATCCACATGGTATCATTTTCTTCACAACAATAGTAATCCTTGTAAATAAAATCTATACATTGACATCTGTCGCATTCAGCGCAATGTGGCACTCTATTCATCTTTTTCTCTCCAAGCCTATAATTTCTTGTAAATGCTCTAATATTGTTTCATAACTGCCATACTTTACAGTAACCGTATCCCCAGTATGAATTAAACAGTAATTTCTTAATTCATAGATATTTGTAGAAGAAGTATCTTGTATAAAATAACCTTTATCTGCCAGTCCATTGTCTTTCAACAAACGGATCAATTGTGCGTAATTTTCTTCTCTAAGCTGCACAAGCATATCACGAAATATATTTCTGTTTCCCTTGCGTGAAACACTAAGATCATAATTATCATTAATCCACTTTGTAATTGAACTAAGTACCTTAGTATACTCCTTATGTTTTTCAGAAGTAATGCCTTTTCGTTGCTTTGCTGCTGACAATACAAACTGATTTCTGTATATTTGCATTGGTTTCCCATTTTTCTTCTTTGGGAAGTCCATACCCCACCATCTCCACCATTCATTGTAGATACTGTTGTTAGTAAACAAATTTTTCCTATTTTTATCACTGTGGCATTTATAATATGCCATAATACATTTCTTTTCTTCTAAATCCTTAATTTTCACCATGTTCTGTTTCTCCATCATTCTGTTGTTTTGATAATCTTTTACATGCATCTTTCAGACGTTCACCCATCGTAAATCTGATTCTATATCGTGCTGGTACAATATTCTCTGTTATATTATTGAAACCATTTGCATTTAATTTGACCGCTTTATAGTATTTAGGTTCCATCTTGACATAATTGTTTATCTTAATAGAATCACCATTCTCTATAGATTCATATACCACATCCCAAAAAGCATCTAATACATTTGCGATAATTTTCTTTGTATATTTTAGATGATATTTTCTTTTATACTTCTTACCATTGCCACCTATGGCTATCTTTTCATTAATCAATTTGTCGGATATTTTGTCTATAATATCCTTTTTATGTAATTCGTTATTCATTCTTCACCCCTAACTGCTTTTGTGTAAAAGCCGTTGCAGCCTGATTTAGTTTTGATCCTGCTTTAAAGTACACTCGATAATGTTCTGGAACAATCATTTCTTTATTCATGGCTACATTCCTTGATTTTCGCTCTGCCATATACTTTGTTCCTATTGTTGCATAACCATTAAGATTTACAGAATCGCCATTTGAAAGCGCATCAATAATAACATCCCAAAATGCAGATACAATATTTTCAACGTCTTCCTGTGTATACTTCTTATTTCTACATTTCAATAAATCTACAACACGTTTTATTAATCCAGGTCTAATAATCTTCTCATTCATCTTCGTTCTTTACCTCTATTTTGTTATTAATCTAATTTACCATTTGCTCATATGTTCACTGTGCCACACATTCCTGAATACCATATTTATCTTTATGGAAGATAAGATATTTACCTAAAAGAAGTGGATGCTTTTCAGAAGTCTGATTTTGCAATCTGTACCCTTGTTCTATTAATCCACTTTTCTTAAAAATATTACTTATACTGTTACCACAAGCAACTTTGTATTTCAGTAGTTTCTCTTTAAGAATTTCTATATTGCATTTTTTAGATACAGTCTTATCATAGTTTTCTTCAAACCATGCACATAACTTTGCAAGAAAATCATCATACTCTTTAAAATCTTGTATATCTGTTTCTCCTGTTCTTACCATCTCCCTTGCTTTCGCTTTGGTTTTCACAAACTTATGGTCATACATTCTCAATGCCCTACCATTGACTGTAAAATCATCTCTTCACCATATACATCATTGTCTCCAAACATTTTCAAGTCCAATGTGTTTGCTAGTTCTTGCCATAGAATAAGCAACTATTAATTTTTTCTCTTCTAAATCTGAAATCTTTAACATTAAAATTCCTCCTGTTTTTGTCAATGAAATATGCTTTTCATGTTATGTGTGATTTAATACCTTCTATGAGGCTCATACAGCCGTTTTCGACAAACTCATGTCCATTTCCTCACTAAATATATTTAGGCACTAAAATAAGCCCACTATCGACTATATTTCTATAATCAATAATAGACTTATTCAGATGTCCAATATTCATTTATGGGTATTCCTATTCGTACCAAACTCTTTATGAGGCTACTACACAATCACTACACAAATTTGCTATTGAAATACATGGACTTGTATAGAGATATATGCTACTTTGAACTTGCTCAAACATTGATTGTATAAGGCTTTATGGAGATATATGGAGATACATTAAAATACATGAAAAAGGCTAACAAATTACAATGCCTAGTTTCATTTTTCTATATTCCTCCTTAGAAATTCCTTATTTTATAGGGGTTTCGCATTCTCAAGGTTTCATTATGTACCAATCTCCATTCACCGACACTATGGCGATACTCCATAGAACGGTTCATCGTCAGTGTTAACACCACTTTAGAGTGTACCATATAAAGGCTCAAAAGTAAAATGCTAAATTTCTATATTATCAGATATCCTGCAAAACCTCTGCATCATTGAACTGCAGAAAAGTATCCAGTACCTTTGTCGCCCATTGACGAAATGGTGTTGCTCTGGCAGAGTTCGTCCAATATCCCACTGCAATAATGGCAGGCAGAGAATAAAATTTGTACTATATGTTTTTCTGTTATCTGCAACTTGTGCAAAAATTGCACAAGTTGATTCTTCCTATAATTCCCTACTTTCATAGTCCGACAGTCCTTATAAAAAACCACAGGCGGTCTATTTCACAGACCGCCTGGCAAAACCATATTTACTCTTTCTTTGCATTAAGACTCTTATTATTCAATCTAATTTCATTTTCCATGTACCATCTGCGTACCAATTCCGCATCAAACTACATGAAGAATCTAAAACCCATTGCACCGATAATACTATATACTCTGTCTTCTATTTTACTTTTATGTTCACCTTCTTTGCATATCCATTTCTGGCATAGACATAGATGGCGCAGGAGCCTTTTCCTACCGCCCTGATCTTTCCCTTTTTTGATACCGTTGCAATCGCTTTATTCGTCGTCTCATAACGGAACTCCCGGGCATGTTTATTGGAAAGTTTCTTTTTGTTCCTGTGAACCAATACCGTATTTGCCTTAATCACTGCCGTACCGCCCTTCTTTAGACGGAAGCAGCCTTTCTTTACCTTCACAGCCTTCACATTTGTATACTTCGTGTTCCTCGTTCCGACAACATGAGCAGTAATCGTTTTTGCAAGAGTTATCTTCTTTCCGTCTTCCATTATGTAAGCAAGCACATTTACCTTACAGACTTTCTTTAAATCCGGTTTTTCTCCCGTAATCTTTTTTACGGTAACTTTTGTTGTATTGCCATTGTTTATATTTGTAATGCATTTTTTGTTAAATCTTCTGGAGCAATACTGCACATAGACATCATAACCATCTGCACCCGGCACCCTTCCCCAGGATATTTTTATCTTTTTTCCTGCATATTTTACCTTCAGCTTCGCATTCAATGCCAGCTCTCTTTTTTTCTGTTCCTTCCTCTGCTGTGACGTCAGTCGGTCAGGCTGTGACGGCTCCTCTGTTATCGGCGGTTCGGATGGCTTTTCTGGCTCTGCTGGTTTCTCTGGCTCTGCCGGTTTCTCTGGTTCCTGCGGTTTCACTGGTTTTTCCGGCTCCTGTGGCTTCTCCGGTTCGGATGGCTTTTCTGGCTCTATCGGCTTTTCTGGTTCTGTTGGCTTTTCTGGCTCCGTAGAATCTGATCCGGCAGCCTTGACAGTTACCTGTATCTCTATATTATCTTCGACAATATACCGATCCGTATCCTGTGGAGTATAAACTGCTTGAAAGGTATGGACTCCCTCCTGCCCCACATTCTGGGAAGAATCCTTCCATGTAAATCCATCCGGCAGTAAAACCTCCGCCAGAGTATCCCCGACCACTGCCTCCAGGTTTTCAGGAATTGTATAGGTGGGAATCTTCTTTAACACAAAAGAGAGCTTTGACCCGCCCAGTATTCCATCACTCACCTTCACATATACCGGGGACGATATATCTGGATGGATCACAAGTTTTGTACCGTCATCGGATAAATGGCAGTTATTATACTCCAATCCTCCATGCAGCACATCATCCTCATCCATAATCCGTTCTATCAGCTCCGGGATTTCACACTCCCGTCCGGCAGCAAAGTTTCCAGTGAGGTCAATAGATTGCTGCTGAAATGTAAAATTTTGATTTCCCTCCAAACCTGCAAAATCTGTAATATAGTTTTCAGAAAAGTTAATGCGGATTTTGACATCGGAAAATTCCCGCAGGGATTTCATCCTAAGACCAGACAGATCCATATATTCCAAATTGGATAAGTATTCAGGAATCAACGCCAGATTCGCAAGATCTATAAAATTATTTGTACTGCTTCCCGCAGAATACTTATTACCGAACCCGCCTGCATGGCATTTCTTTCCCAGTTCAAGAGACTGAAGGACGGATAAGTTTTCACTCATCCCCATCAACTTCATCATGGAATCATCCGTGAGTTTATTTTCTGCTAAAGACAATCCTGTCAGTGTTTTCAGATTCTCAACAAATTCAATATCCGATATCTGACAGGCATCCAGCCATAGATTGGTTACAATAGGAAATCTATCCTCCGTAAGAAAATCAAATGCCCCTGGAGAGGACAAATTATTTTCTGTCAGACAGAAGGTTGTTACATTTGGCAGTGTGATATCCGGAACCCTGTCAAGGTCTGCATGTACCAAATGTAAGCTTGTCAGGCTTTCCTTATTACTAAATACAGAGAGATCTACATTCCTGAGATCACATTTATCAAGGGTTATTGATTTGACATTTTTACAGGAACGAATTAACGTTTCGAGAATTTCCCTGTTCTGATTCTGTGCCATATCAATTCCTGTGAGCAGAAGAATTTTTATCTTATCTGTATCCAGAATGATCTCCTGGCTTACATCGTCCCTTTGAATCAGCGCTCCCAGATTGTCCCCATTGTTGTCTCCAAAATTTCTACTTAATAGCCTATCATAGAAATTCTTATCACTGATTGACAGGATCACACGATTTTCTGCCAAAACTCTTGTCTGCGTCCATGGCAGCAGAGGGCTGATCATGAAAGACAGCATCAACACAAGGGCTGTAAATTTTCTTTTCGTAATCATATGGCCTCCCATTCTTTATTATTTTCCTTTAGATTACCAAAAAAAGGGAGGGAAATCAAGTGATATTGATAAAAACAACTGGACAGAGTATTGACGATTGATCAACTGAGGCGTATGATAATAGGGTACGGAAGGAGAGATGTATATGAACAGCAGACAGCTGGCTTTTTCGGTTATTTCTTCCCTTCAGAAGGAAGTAATCGGAGCTAATATTATGTATCTTGATGGGGGAAATGCATACACCCGGACACAGGCCAAGGCACATCATATCATTCACAATTATCTTACCCTTGTTAAATGTGATTCCGGGGATGCTCTGCTTGCAGCCAAAGAATTTGTCAATTCCGAAAGCTCTGAACTGCTCGTGATCGATTCACTCAATGAATCCAGTTTTTCAAAAAAAATGAGCAGAAAAGAGCTCTCTGATTTCCTGAACAGTCTTCTGCGGGATGCCAAGAAGTCAAAGGTTGCCGTATTGATCATCTGATCCGCTATTGTTCCTAAAAAAAGGATGATCCTCTGGTAGAGAAAGAATATATCTGCCCAGAGGACCTTTGAGCCAAGCCCATTTGTTTCATCGAAACACAAAGAACGGGCCTGGCTATTCCTTTGTACAGGGATTAGTATTGAGAAAACCTGCTTACAATCTCCCGGATCGCGGCAGCGTTTTCCTGATTTGCCTTCACTACATTTGACAATACCTCTGTTGTCATCGTTGTCCGCTCAATCTTTTCAATAATATCATCTACGCCAATGGCATTTTCACCGGATGCGCATTGAACCGTATTGATCTGTCCCTTTATATTGGACACGGCATCCACAAACAAATTGGAGACCTGCCTGATCTCTCCGATCACTCCCTGGATGGACTGAATGGACGCGCTGTATTCGTTGGCAATTTCAATGAAATCCTTAAACTGCCCTGCCACATCCTTGTTTAGAAAATCAATAATATCATTAAAACAGTTCTGAACATATTCAATATTGGCATTGGTATCATTACAGATTGACTGAATCTGTGTCGCCGTGACAGAAGAACTATTTGCCAGATTACCTATCTCATTTGCAACCACGGCAAATCCCCTTCCTGCTTCCCCGGCCCGGGCGGCTTCAATGGAGGCATTGAGAGACAGCAGATTTGTCTGGCTTGTTATATCCAGTATCTGGGTAACCATATCATTGATCCTTGAAAGAGACTGCATATTCAACATTGCCTCTTTTATATTTTTCTGGTTTTCCTCCAGTCTGGAGCCTGTAATCTCCAGTGAATGGTTGGCCTTCTCCTTCATATTCCGGACCACACCGATAAGGTCCTCGCTTTTCTCACTTCCCGCCTGTACTTTCTCCTCTACCTGTACAACCATATCCGCAATCCTTCCGACTTCCTTTCCAACTCGAAGCACGGCATCATTGGTCAGGTCCGTACTTGCTGCCAGTTCCTGGGTTGTTGCCGAATTATCCTCCACACATTCCAGAAGAATCTGGGAAGATTCTGTCATCCTGCCGGCAGAATCCGACAGGGAATCCGAACACCGGTCAAGCGTGGTAACGATATCCCGGAAAGTCACATAAAGGGAATTCGTTGCCGTGGCTATCTGGCCAATTTCGCTTTTGCGGTTGATGTATTTATCCAGCCTGGTGGTGGGACTCAGATCCAGATTCTGCAGCCGGAGAATGGCACTTTCAATTATTTTCAGCGGTCTTGTGCTGAAGTGAATCAATACCCAGGACAGGACAGCTATGAGGACAAGAGAACCAATACATACCACTCCCAGCTTATTCTTATTCTTGTCAGCCTGGGCGTAGATCTCCTTCTCACTGTCAGTCAGTACAACGGCCCAGCCGCGCTCCGCAATGTACTGGTACGCCGCAATGGATTGTATGCCCCCCTCCCCCATATATTCAAAATCATTATAAACCCTCCCCGGATCACCGTGCACCCTTTCAATAACAGAAAGAAGCATATCTTCTTCTATCTGCTTCGACATAAGCGATTCATCCTCGTGAAATATATATACGCCGGTTTCCGTGTTGATCATCGTATATTTTGCATTTTCCAGTCCCTCGATAATAAGGGAATCCAGCAGCATCTTCAGTCCATCTGCAAAGGGACCGCCGCCCACGTAGCCCAGTATCGTTTTTCCATCCCTGTCAAAAACCGGACAATACATGGAAAGGATCAGCTTTTTGGACGCTGGCGAGACAATGATCCCCGTATTATAAATGCCGTTTGCCTTCGTCATGGCATCCTGAAGCTGTTTCAGTCCTTCTCCCTTTCTTGTCACCATTCCCACTACTTCCGGATTGGCATGGGCAATGACATGCGTATCCCACTCCCCTGTATAAATGCCCTCCCACTGATCCAGGCCCGCATAATAGTTCTCTGTATATTCCTGGGCGGATTTCTGAAGCTCTTTATTTTCCGGATCCTTTAAAAGAGCGGCGATAACTGGGGCCTTACTATATGCA
The DNA here is from genome assembly GCA_948467395.1 of uncultured Clostridia bacterium. Lineage (GTDB taxonomy): Bacteria > Bacillota > Clostridia > Lachnospirales > Lachnospiraceae > Eubacterium_F. The sequence continues at coordinate 8,356 of CAOKDX010000003.1, forward strand.
ATCAGTAAATCTTCCGAATTTTTCACATATTCTTCTATAATCCTTGTCTTCGCCTCAAGGGATGTCTTCATATTATTCATCGCCGTTGTCTTCATAGCCTTTGTCATGTTGCGGTTGGCGATCATAAATAACAGGGTGATGCAGATTACTGCTATCACCGTAATCGCCACGGTGAGAATTGTGCTGAGTTTTCTGTTTTTTAGCATATGCCTGTACTCCTTTCAAGATATCCTGCAGTAAAAAATAGTGCCTTTCTACCGCTCATTATATCTTACAGGAGTCGAAAAGTAAACCCTCTAATTAGCAGGCTAAATATATTTTATACCCGGAAGGAGGCTACCGTCTGATTCAGGATCTCACTGAGCCGGAAAAGCTCCTCCATCTTGGCAAGAACGGCATTTGAATTCGTATCAGAACTCTGGGCAGACTGCTCCATACTCCCGATCTGATCTGCAATCTCCCCCACCAGCGAAGTGATGGACCCCATCGCTGTACGGATCCCCTCCATGCTGGTACTCATCTGACGGGAGGCGGCTCCAAGATCAACGGAGATCCCGCTGTAGAAAGCAGCATCCTTTTTATACATGCCGGCGAGCTCAGCCATAGCCCTGTAATCCTCCATCACCTTTCCATTCATAAATTCCAGCAGCTTCTCCGATCTGTCTGACAAAACGGAAACATTTTTTACAACCCCCTCTGTCACCTGACGGATTTTATCTACCTGCCTTTTGGAATTATCTGCCAGGCTGCGGATCTCATCTGCCACGACAGCAAAGCCCTGTCCCATCTCTCCGGCCCTTGCCGCCTCGATCGAGGCATTCAGAGCCAAAAGATTTGTCTGGGAGCTAATGGCAAGAATCTCCTCTGTCAGAGAATCGATTTCTTTCACTCTCTGGCTGTCTGCAATTGCCCGCTCCAGTTCCCCTCTTGTCTCCTGATAGAGCGCCACTGCCTCTCTGCCGGACCTCTCTGCATTTTCATGCTGTTTTCCGGCGCGGTCCATAATATCTCCCGACTGTCCTGCCGCCTCTCCAGCCTTCTTTGCCACATTTTCCACCTGGTTACCCAGCTCCCGCCCGGATTCTTCCATATTCTCTGCCAGTTCCCTGGCCTCAGTGCTCTGCTCCAGCACATGTACGACGGAATCCAGTATATCAGAAATTCCACCTGTCAGCACTGTCATCTCCGCAGATGTCCCCTCCGCGATCGTACCGATGCTCCGGGCCTGTTCTTTTGTATTCAGTATGATCCCACGAATCTGTTCCTTCACCTCTGCCGTTGCCATCCGGATCTGTTCTGTCTCGTTTTTATACTCCCGCGGTATCCCTTTCTCACTCACTGTATTTTCAGAAAAATCCCCGGAGGCAAACTGCTTCAGCATCTGCACCGGCGCCAGCATCCTCCCGATCAGCCCCGCCATAAACACGGCAACCAGTGCGATAATGATAAGTGCGATCACAAGCGCCACCAGAACCATGGCTGTAAGGGAGCGGATCACATTGGCTGTAGGCACCACTACCCCCAGCTTCCAGCTGCTGCCGGCTATAAGAGAAACAGCAAAATAGCATTGGCTGCCGTCATAGTCCTCTGACTTGATCACAGCCCCTGTAGTTCCATCCATCAACCCTTTCAACCCAGGCATTTTGTCCGCAACAAGAACTGCTGTCTCCTCTGTCGGTTCATATTCTTTATTTCTGTGCGCCACATACTGCCCGCTGCTGTCCGACAGAAACCCGTAAACCCCTTCCGCAAAATCAATGCTGCCTGTCAGATCGGTAACCGTCCCCAGTGTGACATCCAGACCTACGACAGCCTCCAGCTGTCCCTTTATGTAAACGGGAGAGGCAATGGTAGTACACATCTGATTCGTCAGCACATCCCAGTAAGGATCTGTAACAATGGTCCTGCCTGCCGCTTCTGCCTGCTGATACCATCCGCGCTGTACTGGATCATATCCCTCCGGTATCTCTGCTTCTCGATTGGATTGAATAAATCTGCTGTCTTTCGTTCCACAATACAGATTCAGCAGCTCTCCCCTGTCTGCCGCAAAGGTGTCTAATACTGACTGAATCCGGGAATCCTCAGTACTGGCAGCCGCCCCAATACTGTTTGCGGCCCCGCCAGCCAGCATCTTTTCGTTCTCTATCCATGTATTGATCTCTTCTGCATATTTGTCGGCATTCAGCTGAAGCGATTCCATCTGATCCTGGATCAGGCGCTGCCCTGCTACAATAACAGTCCCTATCGTAGTCACCATGATACTTATCACAACAATGCAGATCACACTAATTGTCAGCCTTCCTTTTATCGTTCTTCCCATACCTGTCCTCTCCATTTCTGTTTAATAGTATATTTCGTATTTTAGTGGAGAAAATAAGATATTTAAAGCATTATGGTACCGATTGCACTTTTTTCGGTATGATTCGTATATAAATATAAAAAACAGGTGCCACCGCCCCGGCAGATCAGACCTGCTCTGACAATGACACCTGTATTAACCGAAACCGACTGCCCGGAACGGGACTTACCTCTCAAATGGCGACCGAATCACCGGCTGAATCTGTTTGCCCTTAAGTGCCTCCTCTATCGTATCCGGCACCATTTCAAAGTGTGCCACCATGGATTTTGGCTTCTTCTCATAATCGTCCTGTCCAAATGGAACAAAATATACATTTTTTGTATTCATCAGTTCTCCTATGTTCTTCAGGTTTGCCCCCAGTGCATCATTGGTGGATACGGCGATGATCACTGGCTTCTCATTCCGCATATGTGCCTTGGCCGCCATGAGTACGGGGGAATCCGTTATCCCTGCACAGAGCTTCGCCATAGTATTTCCGGTACAGGGGGCAATGATCATCACATCCAGATATGCCCTGGGCCCGATAGGTTCTGCCTCCTGCAGGGTGAAGATACCATGCTCTCCCGTAATCTCCTGAACCGCTATAATAAAATCTCTCGCATCTCCAAAACGGCTGTTTATGGTCTGTGACATATTGGAGAAAATCGGAATTACGCGATTTCCGTCTTCTACCAGCTTTCTGACCACGCCTTTGATCTTCTCATGAGTACAAAAAGAACCGGTTATTGCAAAACCGATGGTTTTTTTGCTCATTCCGCTAGTCTCCCATAATGGTTTTTCTGATTACTTCCAATAATATTTTCGCAGACGATTTTGGTGCATATTTACCTGGTAATCCAAGACACAAATTTGCATCAATGGAATGATTTCGACAATATTCAAAGTCAACGCCGCCGGGCCTGGAAGCGATATCAATAATGGTCACATCCCTTTTGACACCAGAAAGCAGCTTATTGTCCAGCACCAGTGCCGGCACTGTATTAAAAATGAAATCATATCCGCCCATGACGTCCGCCGCCTCTTCAAAGCCAATAGCCCGGCATCCATACGCCTTTGCCCTGGCACGTTTTTCTTCCTTCCGGTCCAGTACCGTTACATGGGCCTTTAACGCAGACAATTTTTCCGCCAGTATTTCCCCGCAGCGCCCATAACCCACCACAAGCGATGCGCTGTCATGTATACTGACACAGGCCGCCTTCAGCGCTTCGGCAATAGCGCCCTCCGCTGTCGCAATGGCATTGCGGCTGGCTGCGCCCTCCTGCTCCAGATAATCAACACACCGAATATCTCTGTCCATACACTGTTGTAAAAGAGGCTTTGGGAAATTACATCCATATACAATCTGCCCCTTCTGCAGCTTACCGAGATTTTCCTGCAAATATTTAGCCGTCTGCGGAACCGGCAGAAGCACGGCATCATGATATCCCGGCAGGTACTCTTCCGATACCATTACCTCGTGACCTGCCTCCTGTAAAAGCTCCGCCAGATAGATTTGTCTTGTCTCCGAACCGAGTACCATAAAATGATATTTCATTGAAACCTCCATCCTCCTAAGGCGTGTCTGAATTTGCTTTCTGGGAGATGCAGATGCCGGGAATGAGTTTTCAGACGCGCCCTAACAAATCCCTTTTCTTTAAGATATGTCAGACATTCTCATCATGATACTTCATCATCTCTTTCTGCTCCGTTATATCGCTCCAGAAAATGGTGCTTTACCCCATCCTGCTTATAGGCGATTACCGTATTCAGATTTACGTTCTCCACACTCCGGAATATGTTTTTCTCTATATAAGGGCTCTTCTGTCTCAGTTCCCGGATAAGCGCCTTCACCTCATCTCTCTTTGAACCAATCTCCGCCCCCTCCTCTGCCGCACGCTTTTCTGTCAGCAGGCAGGCGCATCGGATAAAATTCAGATCATTGTAATTCATCCAGTGAATGATGTCCTCCTCCCGGATCAGATAAAGTGGGCGGATCAGTTCCATCCCCGGAAAGTTTGTACTGTGAAGTTTCGGCATCATTGTCTGGATCTGCGCTCCGTAAAGCATTCCCATCAGTATCGTTTCTATTACATCATCAAAGTGATGACCCAGGGCAATCTTGTTGCATCCCAGCTCCCTCGCCCTGTTATACAGGTGCCCCCGCCTCATTCTGGCGCACAGATAACAGGGGGATTCCATATCTTCCACTGCCACAATATCAAAGATCCGGGACTCAAATATATCCAGGGGCACACCAAGAATGGCCGCATTTTCTTCGATCCGTCGAAGGTTTCTTTCGTTATATCCCGGATTCATCACAAGATAGACTGCCTCAAAATTTTTCTTCCCATGCTTCAATATTTCCTGAAACAATTTTGCCATCAGCATGGAATCCTTGCCTCCGGAAATGCAGACGGCAATCCTGTCCCCGTCCTGTATCAGATCATATTCATTCACTGCCTTTGTAAATCTGCGCCAGATCTCTTTTCGAAATTTCTTTACAATACTGTGTTCTACCTGCTTCTGCCTGTCCTCCATGTACGAGATTCTCCTTTAACATCCTCTTTATTCTTGTATCCCTGCCAGATCCTTCACCACCTCAGAGGCAATGATCAGCCCTGCCACAGATGGGACAAATGCCACAGAGCCAGGGATATCCCGGCATTCTGTCCGGATGGGCTCCTCTTTCGAATATACCACCTTTACGCTCTGCACCCCCCGCTTTTTCAGTTCACGGCGCATTACCTTTGCGAGAGGGCACACACTTGTCTCAAACAGATCTGCCACCTGGAAATCCGCCGGATTCAGTTTATTGCCGGCTCCCATGCTGCAAATAACCGGGATCCCGTTCCGCTGAGCCTCCATTACCAGTTGGATTTTCCCCGTCACCGTATCCACTGCATCCACAATATAGGAATACTGTCTAAAATCAAAATCCTCCTTTGTCTCCGGAAGATAAAAGCAGTTATGGGGCGTCACCCTGCATTCCGGATTGATATCATGGATCCGGTCACGCATCACTTCCGTCTTATATCTCCCTATGGTGCTGTAAAGGGCCGTAATCTGACGGTTCAGATTGGTACGCTCCACGGTATCGCTGTCGATCAGGTCAATGGCTCCCACGCCGCTCCTGGCCAGCGCCTCTGCCACATGGCCGCCCACTCCCCCAATGCCGAAAACCGCCACTCTGGCAGCGGCAAGCCGCCTCATGGCTTCTCCTCCCAATAATAATTCTGTTCTGGCAAAAGCTTCCGCCGTATCCATTAATTTTCCCCCTTATCCGTCTTTTCCCGCCGGTACTCTTCTTCCCTCAATACCGTTATATCGGCGCCCGGGCCGCACACCCTGCAGTGTTCTGATTTCTCCGGTATCTCCACCTCCCGGAATTTCATCCTGAGACCGTCGAAAACCAGCACCCTGCCCGTAAGCAGCTTCCCGCTCCCCAAAAGATATTTCTGAGCCTCCAGCGCCTGCATGCTGCCCAATACACCCGGAACAGTTCCCAGTATCCCCTTCTGCCAGCGCCCCTCTTCCGGCGGAATCTCCTCAAAAATACACCGGCAGCAGGGTCCCTGTCCCGGCACGAAGGTTAGGATCTGCCCCCCAAATCCCCGCACGCCGGCGTGACAGAAGGGCTTCTTTGCCAGAACACAGGCATCATTGATAAGAAACTTGGATGAAAAATTGTCCACTGCGTCCAGAACGAAATCATATCCTGCAATAATTCCTGCAATATTATCTGCCGTGATCCTTTCCCTGTACAATTCAACCCGCACCTCGGGATTGATCCGCTGCACTGCCGCTCTGGCTGATTCCACCTTGGAGCTTCCAAGATCCGTAGTTCCATGAATCACCTGACGCTGCAGATTGGACAGCTCCACCACATCATCGTCCGCAATCCCCAGCGTCCCCACTCCCGCCGCCGCCAGATACATCAGCGCCGGGGCACCAAGACCGCCGGCGCCGATCACTAAAACCTTTGCCGAGAGCAGCTTCTCCTGTCCGGAAATTCCGATTTCCTCCAGCATAATATGCCTGGAATAGCGCTCCCGCTGGCTTTCTGTCAAAAACATATCTGCCTCCATTCAACCTGTTGCAATAAATCACTTCACTGCTGCAAATGCTCCTTCCAGATCCTCTATAATATCCTGAATATGTTCCGTGCCAATGGAGAGTCGGATCGTATTGGGCCGGATTCCCTGTTCCAGCAATTCTTTTTCTCCCAGCTGGGAATGAGTCGTGGACGCCGGATGGATCACGAGGGATTTGACGTCTGCCACATTGGCCAGCAGAGAGAAAAGCTTCAGATGATCAATAAAAGCTTTCGCCTCTTCGGCACCTCCCCTGATGTCAAAGGTAAAAATAGAACCTCCGCCATGGGGAAAATATTTGTGATACAGCTCCTGCTGCCGCGGATCCTCTGAGAGAACGGGATGATTCACCTTCTCCACCTGTGGGTGGGCTTTCAGGAAATCAACTACCTTAAGGGCATTTTCCACATGCCGTTCCACCCGCAGGGACAGCGTTTCCAGCCCCTGCAGAAAGAGGAAGGCATGGAAGGGCGAAAGAGCCGCTCCCATGTCACGCAGAAGGATCGCGCGTATTTTAGTGATAAAAGCTGCTGGCCCCGCGGCCTCTGTAAAGCGGATGCCGTGGTAGCTTGGGCTGGGCTCTGTGAGGGATGGGAATTTGCCGCTGTCCCCCCAGTCAAAATTACCGCTGTCCACAATAACGCCCCCAATGGCCGTTCCATGTCCCCCGATAAACTTAGTAGCAGAATGGATGACGATATCCGCGCCGTATTCAATGGGCCGCACCAGATACGGGGTGGCAAAGGTATTATCGATCACCAGCGGAATCCCATTGTGATGGGCAATCTCTGCAATCTCTTCCACATCTGCCACATCCGAGTTGGGATTTCCCAATGTCTCAATATATACTGCTTTTGTATTGTCCCGGATGGCGTCCCGAAGCTGCTGAAGATCTGACGGATCGACAAAGGTAGTCGTAATACCATAATCCGGAAGGGTATGGGCAAGAAGATTATAGGTCCCGCCATATATATTTTTCGCCGCGACGATATGATCCCCCTTATGTGCCAGGTTCTGAACTGTATAGGAAATAGCAGCCGCCCCGGACGCCACTGCCAGAGCGGCGGTTCCTCCTTCTAAAGCGGCGATTCGGCGTTCAAAAATATCCTGGGTCGGATTGGTAAGCCTTCCGTATATATTACCTGCATCTGTGAGATTAAACCGTGCCGCAGCATGCTCACTGTCATGAAATACATAGGAGGAGGTCTGGTAGATGGGTACTGCCCTGGCGTCCGTCACGGCATCCGGCGTCTCCTGTCCTACATGCAGCTGTAATGTCTCAAATCTCAGATTTCTCTTCTTTCCTGTCTTTCTGCTCATTTCTTTGTCCTCCTTTTTCTCCTTTTGCAAACTGTTCTTTTTTGCATGAACCCATCATAGCATATCATTCCGTTATTGTAAAATACAGAAAAAAGAACTGGTTATCGCTTCTTCCAATAACCAGCCCCTGCGCCGTTTCTCCCCGATACAGAACTCTGCCGCTCATTTAACAGATCTCACCTGATATCCCTGCTCCTCCACGGCCTTTTTCAACGCCTCATCTGCCACCTCTTCATTTAACTTTACCACCGCAGTCCCTTTTTTGTGGCTGACCTTCGCCTGATCTACCTGGTTCATTTCCTCAAGCGCCTTCTGTACCCTGGCCTCACAGTGCCCGCACATCATTCCTTCCACTTCCAATGTCCTTTTCATCGTATCATCCTCCATTTCTTCTATTTCATTTAGATCCCAATGATCCATAGCAGCATGTCTGCCTCTGCCTGACCGGTCCCGGTCGCGGCGTGCATCATGTATCTTTTTGAAATTCAGCCTCAGCGCATTGGTTACCACACAGAAGCTTGACAGGCTCATAGCGGCCGCCCCAAACATGGGATTCAGCTGCCAGCCAGTAAGCGGGATCCACACGCCCGCTGCCAGCGGTATTCCAATGATATTGTAAATAAATGCCCAGAACAGGTTTTCATGAATATTCCGCAGGGCTGCCCTGCTGAGACGAATCGCCGCCGGAACATCCCCGAGACTGCTCTTCATCAGCACAACGTCCGCCGCGTCAATGGCAATATCCGTTCCCGCGCCAATGGCGATACCGATATCCGCTCTGGTCAGGGCCGGCGCATCATTGATACCGTCGCCCACCATCGCTGTCCTTCCCCTCTCCTTGAGCTGGCGGATCACGCTCTCCTTTCCATCCGGCAGTACCCCCGCCACCACATGATCCACTCCCGCCTGGGTTCCAATAGCCTTTGCCGTCTTCTCGTTGTCGCCAGTCAGCATTACCACATGAATCCCCATGCCCTGCAGCTCCCGTACAGCCCGAGAGCTGTCCTCCTTGATCACATCCGCCACCGCAATAATTCCGGCAAGTTTCCCGCCTATGGCAAAATAGAGCGGCGTCCTGCCCCGGGCCGCCAAAGAATCCGCCTTCTCCCGCACCTCATGCGGCACGGAGACCTGTCCCGCAATATATTCCGCATTTCCTCCATACAGAGGTATTCCATCCCGCAGGGCAGACAGACCGTTTCCAGGGAGAACATGAAAATCTGTCACCTCTTCCGCCACATATCCATGGCTCTCGCCATATGCCAGAACCGCCTTCGCCAGCGGATGTTCACTCTTTCTCTCCAGAGAAAACGCTGCGGACACAAGCTGTTCCTCCTTCACCCCCTCTGCCGGCCAGATATCCGTCACTTCGGGTTCTCCCTTCGTTATGGTGCCGGTCTTATCCAGCGCCACGATCCGTACCCGGCCCGCTTCTTCCAGTGAGGCGGCCGTCTTAAACATGATGCCATTTCTGGCACCCACCCCGCTGCCTACCATAATAGCCACCGGCGTTGCCAGTCCCAGAGCACAGGGGCAGCTGATAACCAGAACCGATATTGCCCTTGCCAGTGCATATCCAAATGTCTGTCCACAGAGCATCCACACAGCAAAGGTAACGGCGGCAATCGCTATGACCACCGGCACAAATATTCCAGATACCCGGTCCGCCACTTTGGCGATGGGCGCCTTAGTCGCCGCCGCATCACTGACCATCCGAATGATCTGGGATAATGTTGTGTCCTCTCCCACGCGCACTGCCTCACACCGGATAAATCCCGACTGATTCATAGTAGCTGCAGATACCGGATCCCCCGCTTCCTTATCCACCGGTATGCTCTCGCCTGTAAGAGCAGATTCATTCACGGCGCTGCTCCCCTGCAGAACCACGCCGTCCACCGGTACAGACTCCCCCGGACGCACTACGAAAATGTCCCCAATGGACACCTGCTCCACTGGAACCGTCTCCTCTTTCCCATCCCTCTCAAGGGTAACTGTCTTTGGGGCGAGCTTCATCAGTCCCTTCAAGGCATCTGTCGTTTTCCCTTTTGACCGTGCCTCCAGCAGCTTGCCTACCGTGATCAGTGTAAGGATCATGGCCGCTGATTCAAAGTAGAATTCATCCATATACTGCATGGCATGTTCCATATCCATCCTGTGCCAGGCGCCGGTCATGGCCAGAAGCGCATACGTGCTATAGAGAAAGGCTGCTCCCGCCCCAAGAGCCACCAGCGTATCCATATTGGGCGATCTGTGCCAGAGGCTCTTCCACCCACTGATAAAGAAGCGCTGGTTGATCACCATGACAAGAATTGTCAAAAGCATCTGGAGAATCCCTGCCGCCACATGATTCTCCTCCAGGGCGGCAGGCAGCGGCCATCCCCACATCATATTTCCCATGGAGAGATACATCAGCAGGACAAGAAATACAACCGATGCCGCCAGCCGCTTTTTCAGAAGCGGTGTTTCGTGATCCTCCAGGGCCTCAGCCATATCTGCAGTACGGCTGCCCCGCCCGCTCCCGTTCTCCTTTCTGCTGGCTCCATAGCCCGCCTCCTCCACAGCATGAATGATATCTTCACCGGAAGCCGTACCCTCCACTCCCATTGAATTCGTCAGCAGGCTGACAGAACAGGAGGTGACTCCTTCTACCTGTGCCACCGCCTTCTCCACACGGGAGCTGCAGGCGGCACAGCTCATACCTGTGATATTATATTGTTCCATAGACATATTCCTTCCTGTTTCAATCAAGCCGGGCATTCTATCTCATAAGTTTCTGCAATAGCCGTACCAGCTCATCCACCGTCTCTTCCTTCCCTTCCTTAATATCCCTTGTCACGCAGGTTTTTATGTGGCTGGTAAGAAGAACTTTATTAAAGCTGTTCAGGGCGGCGTTTACCGCCGACACCTGTACCAGAATATCCGTACAATAGACGTCCCGCTCCACCATGCCGCGGATTCCGCGGATCTGGCCTTCTATCCGGTTCAGACGGTGTATCAGGTCACGGTATTCCGTATCCCCCCGCTCCTTCTTCCTCTCCTGACAGCATTTCTCGTCCCGCTCCATTCTATTTCCTCCTCACTACTTACGCTTCTATTATATACCCCTATAGGGTATATTTCAACTAATTATTTTAGGAATTGCATTTATCCCTGTCTTATGCTAATATATAGTTATTAGATTATGCACGGTCACTAAAGTCAATACTAAATAGTAAAGGGGTAAAACATATGGAATTAAAAGATTTTATGGATTTGTCAAAATTACAGAGGATTCAGGACGATTTTTCCAACGCCACCGGACTGGCAGCAATTGCTGTTGACAACAATGGAGAATACATCACAGAGGGCAGCAATTTTACTGATTTCTGTATGAAATATACCCGGGGTTCGGAAGAGGGAAACCGACGCTGTATAAAATGCGACAATGAATGTACAGGTACATATTTTTGTCATGCCGGACTTATGGATTTTGCTTTCGATCTCGTTATCAACGGGGAAAAGGTGGGCGCCATTATCGGCGGTCAGGTGCTCCCAAAGGAACCGGATGAAGAACAGTTCCGCCGCACGGCAGAGGAACTCGGTATCGATCCGGATGATTACATCGCCGCACTGGCCCAGGTTCCCCGCAGCACAGAGAAAAGAATCCGTGCAGCAGCAGGTCTTCTGGAGACCATTACCAACCAGCTGATCAATCTTGAATATTTTAAATCCAAAAATAACACCCATCTGGATGCCGTACAGAAGGGCATTACACAGTCCACAGAGACAGTCAACCAGATCAACGGGTATACCAGCCATCTGAAGAAAATTTCAAGCAGGCAGCGCATTCTGGCTCTGAATGCCAGTATTGAGGCGGCCAGAAGCGGTGAGGCAGGTGCCGGGTTTGCCGTAGTGGCAAAGAGCATGCAGGATCTGTCCTCCCAGTCAGACGATATTTACAAGGACATTGAGAACTCAGTGACAGAGATTACAGCTGCCTTCTCTTCTCTCTCAAATCTATTCTGAACATACATAACTGGTACGGCGGGTTACACTGGCGCCGTTGGGTTGTACACAAAAACGGATAGCAGATATTCTGTTATCCGTTTTTTATACTGATCTCCTCCTGATACCGGTCTATTAACTTCTCCAGCGTCCATACCGCATTGGCAGGGCTGGTAGACGGCAGCGGTATAATGGGAATCTGGATATTCGGAAAGATATATGTTTCATACAGCTTCGCCGCGGTCTTTCCATTGGCCAGAATCTTCCGGATCGGAGCGTGGGCCAATATTCCGGAAATGTCATTGGCGGCCACATGCCGGATACTGCTGTCACTAGACCCACGGATCTCGCAGCTGCCGATCACATCCCAGACGGCGATATGGGAAGAAAGAAGCAGGGCTTTCTTCTCCTCCATCGTAACCGGCTTCGGATGTCCCGTTACCGCAGCTATCACGTCCCAAAAACGGTTTCTTGGATGTCCGTAAAAGAATCCCTCCTCTCTGGATTTCACAGAGGGAAAGCTCCCCAATATAAGTATCTCCGAACTGCTGTCCCACACAGGTGGAAATTCGTGTCTCAGACTCTGATATTCCATATCACCCTTCTCCTGTCTCCAGATCCAGTACCGTCAGCATCCCCTCTATCACCCGGAATTTAATTCTCAGTCCAGCAAAATCCATTCCATAGACCCGGCCGGGATCGTTCTGATAGGCCGGTCTCGGATCCTCCGCCAGCACCCCGCGCAAGGCATTCCTCCTGCTCTCCGGTACTTTTTCCATCAGCTGAGGCGGTATATCAACTCTCAGACGATAATCCCCCACTTCCTCCGCAAACCCTCCCCGGGCTTCCGGATGGGAATCCACATAGGGAAGATACGGTTTGATGTCATAGATGGGAGTACCGTCCATCAGATCCGCTCCCGCCACATAAATAACCGGCCCAAACCCCGGCGTTGTCTCTATGCGGATCAGGCGTACCGAGGACAGGCCAATTTCATTGGGACGAAAAGGAGAACGGGTGGCAAAAACACCCACCCGTTCATTTCCGCCAAGCCTGGGCGGCCGCACTGTGGGCGACCATCCCTCCCTGACGCTTTTGGAAAACTGCCAGATCAGCCAGATATAAGAAAACTGGTCCAGTCCGCGCAATGCATCTTCATTCCTGTATTCCGGTTCAAATACAATAGCACTCTCCAGCTCCTCCACCAGACCGCTCTGTCTGGGAATCCCGAACTTCTCCGGGAAATCACTGTGCATATAGGCAATAATATTCATCTTTCCGTATTACAATCTCTTGAGGTACTCACCGGTCCGGGTATCGATCTGGATTCTGTCACCCTGGTTTACAAAGATTGGTACCGCTACCTGGGCGCCGGTCTCAACAGTGGCGGGTTTCGTCACATTCGTAGCCGTGTCGCCCTTGACGCCCGGCTCTGTCTCCGTCACCTCAAGTTCTGCAAACATAGGCGGCTCAATGGCAAAAATATTGCCTTTATATGAAACCATTTTTACATTGTCATTCTCTTTTACAAACTTCATGGCATCACCCACAGCTTCCTCTGTCAGGGCAATCTGCTCATATGTCTCATTATCCATGAAATTATACATTTCTCCATCGTTATACAGATACTGCATTTCCTTTTTATCAATATGTGCCTGTGGATATTTCTCGTTGGGACGGAAGGTAGTTTCTACCACGCCGCCATCCACAACATTTTTCAGCTTCGTGCGGACAAAAGCTGCTCCTTTACCTGGTTTTACATGCTGAAACTCCACGATCTGATATACAGTCCCGTCAATTTCTACTGTCAGACCATTTCTAAAATCTCCTGCTGATACCATATTTTACTGTTCCTCCTTAAGTTTCCCCCTGACAGGGTTCGTGTACATATCTTTTTCTATTTTATAATATTTAATAACAGATTTCAAGTAAAAATTTCCAGTCCCTCCGATGCCAGTTCTTCCTCCAGCACCTGAAACAAGTCGGTTCCATAGCTTGTATGACTGGGCTCTCCCGGCACCATTTTATAAGTCCTCGTTCCGTCCTCCTGCCGCTCCGCCGTCAGGAACATAACACCTGCCAGTTCTTCCTCATACAATTCATGAGCCAGCTGGTACAGATGAGTGACCATCATGGTCGTAATCCCTTTTTCATAAAAGGCACGAAGGATTGCCCCGGCAATACGGGTACCCTCCTTTTCCGTCGTACTGGCGAAGGATTCATTCAGAAGAAAGAGACTGCCAGATCCTGCCGCACTGATCATCCCACTCATACGTTTCAATTCCTCCTGCAGACGGCCGCTGTCCATCTTTTCACTCTCCCGCCTGGTAAAATGAGTAAAGATATGACGGTAGACCGGCGCAGAAAAAGCTGCCGCCGGAACCGGCATCCCACACTGCATCAGCACCTGGGCGATCCCATAGCTTCTCAGAAAAGTAGATTTGCCGCCCTGATTTGCCCCAGTTATGAGAGTCAGAATATTGTCCCTCATAATAAGATCGTTCCCCACCGGAACCGTCTGAAGGTACACCGCCATAGAGAGTTCAAACAAATTCTCAAAGGCGGTATCGCCAGATCCTTCTGGACGTGGATCCGGCATCGTCAGCGGTATGCCTATCTCCTTCATTCGTCTCATAAACTGTATGACGCCGACATAAAAAGCCGTCTCCTCGATGAAATGCTCAAAAAAGGAAATCATCTCTCCCAGATAGGGGCGAAACCGCTTCAGCATCTGTTCCACTGCCGTTTCCTTCAGATGAGCCACCTCCTCACGCAGCACAACATTGGAATGGATGGGGATCGTGTTCTTTTTCACAAATTTATTGTAGAATTTCTGAATGCCCCGGACAGAAGGCTGCCCTCCCTGGCGCTTCTTGCTGGAACAATAATTCACCTGCAGTTTGTCTATCTTCATTCCGCCGCCGAACCGGACCGTACACCCGATCTCTCCACTGGATATAAAAAATTCCATTTCCTTCAGCTTTGTCCCGATCTCCTCCAGCGGCTGTTCCCTCATACGCGCCAGAAGATTTCTCATCCCCTCTGACTGTAACCGGCCGTCATACTCCTCAAACAGCTTCTTTAAGCCCATCAATTCTTCCTGTCCCTGGGACAGAAACGCCAGGGTTTCCAGAATCTCCCCTGTTTTTCTTGTGGAACGGCTGTAAAACCGCTCCCTCTCTTCCTTATATTTCTGCAGGGCCTTCTCCTGACGCTGGGCACATTCATACATCTCTTCCGTGAGACGGCTGAAATGATACAGCTCCTGAAAAACCTCCTGACGATATAAAATCTCTTCCGGTGATGTCAGAGGAATCAGAACAACCTTGCGGACTTTCTCGGAAATAAGAAAATCGTCTCTCGCCATTGTCCGGAACAGAATGTCCAGATTAAAATCCTTGATCATATCCTGCCGGAAATCATATCCCTTCCTGCCATCTGTAGAGGAATCCCGGTACAATAAACAGACATCCATCATTCTCACTCCAACCTCCTCATCAGATCCTC
Organism: uncultured Clostridia bacterium; assembly: GCA_948467395.1. GTDB lineage: Bacteria > Bacillota > Clostridia > Lachnospirales > Lachnospiraceae > Eubacterium_F. Next base: position 23,596 of record CAOKDX010000003.1, read on the forward strand.
AAAGCGCAGTTCAAACTGCTCCACCAGGGAATCCGAATATCCGTACCCCTGCGCCTTCATCGGCAGCATGCGGTAGGTACGCTTATTTTCCGCTCCCGGCTCAACCTGTGCCACCAGACTGACGATAGATTCTGTCTCTTCCGCCAGCTCCTGTATATGGGTGACATAGATCCCGCAGCACTCCCGCATGAGAAAATACTTCATTACCTTCCTTCCCATTATCAGCGCATCGTGGGTTGTAGCCGTAGTGAACAATTCATTCAGCACGATAAACTGCCGATTTCTGTTCTGATGCATCATGGGAGCCAGACGGTCAATCTCATCCTTTAGCTTCCCGGAATTTGACTGAATCCTCTCTTCCATCTCAAAATGTGTGGAAATCCCCTGAAACCACGGCAGCTGAAAGGTATCCGCATTTACATACAGGCCCATCAGTGAAAGATATACCGCCTGTGCCACAGAGCGGGCGAACGTAGTCTTCCCTCCCTGATTTGGTCCTGTAACGACAAAGAATGAGGGACCTTCCGGATATGAGAAATCATTTGCCACTACGGTATAATCCTTTCCTGCGTTTTTCCAGACCAAGGCCAGATCGTATACCCCTGTACCGCAAAAGCGGTGGTCTGCAGACACATGAGGCTCACTAAGAAAATATCCCAGTCTCTCTGTATTTTTCTTAAACTCCAGAAAGCTGATATAGAACTGGACTTCCTCTTCAAATCTCAGTATCTTACCCGAATAAAATTCTGGAAAGCTCTTATGAAATCCCCGGATCCCCTTAAATATATCCGGATTGCTTTTTCTCAGTATCTGGATCATTGTTAGCTCCAGATAAGAGGGTTCCAGTACATTGGGGAATATCCCCTCAATATAATTCTCCTCTCCCTCATCAAGAGCTAAAAGATCTGCCAGCTCCTGCAGATAGTTGCGCTCCCACACCGAAGCTCCGCCCTCTCCTGCCGTCTCTTTTGATATTTCCTCTATGGTTATATTCTCGCCATCCGCCACAAAACGAAAACGGATCTGTGTGAGACATTGCTCTGCCTTTTCCAATGACTCCTCAAATCCGTTCTGTCGCAGCTGTGCCATATGCGCTTCTAGATACTCCCGGAGAGACTGCATCCCCTCTGAATCCAGTCTGCATTCTGCCAGTCCCTGCGCAAGGGAAAGCAGTCCCCTCCAATAGTAGACTGCGGCCTCCAGATGACAGCCCGCCGCCTGTACCGCCTCCTCACTCTCAGCAGCCAGGCTGCCGGCCCGGCGGGATTTCTGCATCTTCAGGCAGAACTCCCGGACACATTCATACAAAACCGGCTGGGACAGATCCCGGAATACCTCATGGCGGTACCGGATCAGATCCACCGACGCCGGTAGTGTATAGTAATGTGTCTGCACGGCATAATCCTTCACTGGCCGTTCCAGAATCCCCATCAGATAATCAAGACGGAGATCCTGAAAATAAGCCGGCTCCGACTTCGCAGTCTCCTGCCCGGTGCCGGCATATAATATACTTTCAAATTCCATAGATAACCCCATTCCGGAAACGACAGCCCATATGGTCAGGATGTGTAATCATTGACCACTGGTGGAATCTGGGAGAGCATATTGTCAATATCCTCAAACATGGCACTCTTTGTCGTTCCCATCTTACTCGCACGGTTAATATGCTGAATCACTTCTCTGTAACTGGTCTCAACGTTGTCAAAGAAACTACATAATCCCTGAAGCTCGGCCTTCGACTCATCAATCACCTGGGAAATCTCAGTCTGCACCTCTCTCGCCCCATCGGCAGCCTCCGTGATCTCGTCAAACATCTCATAGGTTTCATCTACCTTTGTCAGGCTCTGTTCCAGCGCCTGGTGTGAGGTGGCAATGCTTTCACTGAGATTGTCGGCGCCTCCCTCCACGTCACTGACGCTGACATCCACGGCAGCCACTAGCTCCTTGATCTCTTCCGAAAGAGTTTTTACCTCATCCGCCACCACGGCGAAGCCCTTGCCCTGTTCTCCTGCCTTGGCCGCCTCGATCGAGGCATTCAGGGAGAGAATATTCGTCTGGTCCGCAATGGTTTCTATTTTACTCATACAATTTCGGATCTTCTTCAGGGAAGCCTGAAATGTTTCAAAGGTGCTCTTCATTTCATGGAAATATGTCTCTACCTGGATTGAGCTGTTCTTCAGTGCTTCCACTTCCTCCTGTGCCTGCACGACAGACTGGGAAATATTTTCTTTCACAGAAGCAAACCGGCCGGACGCCGTATTGATATTGGAAAAATTCTGTTCGAAGTTATCCAGGGTCTCTTTAAAGCTTTCCGAGTCATGGAGCACCTTTCCAAAGGACTGGCTGACCATGCCAAGCTCATTCAGCGACTCCACTTCTCCCTGAACAAGAATATGATGATAGTCCTTCAGACTATCGATCACATATAATACCGGATACAGGCTCTTCTCCTTACGTTTGGATTTCTCCCCAAATTTCATCTCTTTCCCCTCCTCTTACTCAAATACTGCACAGGTCATTGACTGATTTACAAACTGGTTGTTATAATGCTCCCCATATCCCACCATGCCTGCATGGCTGCCAAGAGCGCTCATTTCCTGCAGATACTCTTCCATATAATGGTTGTCGGTAAATAGGAGATAGCGGAACAGACAGTTTACCGAAAAGACAGCCGAAATTTTAGGGAAATCTCTCTGTATCGTCCGGATCGTTTCCTTTACCACCGCCTTATAATCTGCCAGTTCAAGCATAATCAGCACATCGGAATCGTTTACCTGCCGGAAACATGTCAGGGCATCCCCGCTGACTTCCTTTATGGAGATAATACAGGTCTCATCTCCATTTATCTTCCCAAAGGGATTCTTGAATGTCTGTGTCTGTATGTCACGCTCTGAAATATGAAGCAGCTCCTGATAAACCTGCCGGGCGGGCATGCCGTTCAGTTTCCCCATAATATAATTGGCCTTGTCCGTCTTGGAAGCGATAAAACGGCGGTTCCCCATGGGACGGTAAATATTCTCCTTATACGCCTTTACCCTTCCATGATTATTTTTCACCAGCGCATACGCCACGGCGTCCTCATAGACCCTGCCGTTTGCAGAAACCTTTCCCGCATCGCCCGTACCACCCACCAGCGAGATATTACGCTGCTTTAATGCGCTGTAAATCGTAGTCAGCACGCAGGCGTCATTGCCGGAGCAGAAATCGATACAGATTGTATTTTCACCAGAACTGTTTATTTTATGTATATCCTGTTCCAGCCGGTCAATATACTTCACCGGCATGACGGATACCTCTTCCAGCACATTTGCCGCAGCACTGATTCCGTCATAAAATGCTATAACACTGACACCCTTTTCTACGACCTTCGTGTCATAGCTCATTCCAATGCATCCAATACTTGGAATCCTGGGATAGAGTTCCTCCAACTTTTTCACATGGGCCTCAAACTGATCGCTGTTGGATAATAACATGATCAGCTGGGGATCCTTCAGTCCCCGCACTGCCTCTGGCAGGTTTCCACTCTGACTCATACCAAAAAACTGTCTCAAAACGTTGTCCTCTCTTCCTATCATTTATAGCCAAACTTCTCCCTGAAGTTCTTTACATTAGTCGTAATATCTCCCTGAAAGACCTTTGTCCCCACTACAAACACATTGGCGCCGGCATCCATGATCTCTGACACATTGCCCAGATCCACACCGCCGTCTACCTCTATATCAACCTTTAGATTTCTTTCACTTATTATCCGGCGAAGCTCCCTTACCTTCGAAAAGGTATCCTTAATAATCTTTTGTCCGCCATATCCCGGATACACCGTCATAACAAGCACCATGGATATCTTATCCAGCACCGGAACAACCGTTTCAATCTTTGTGTCCGGACGGATGGCAACTCCTGCCTTCTTCCCCAGATTGCGTATGGCATAAACAACGCTTTCCACACTGCTGCACGCCTCGGCATGGACTGTGATCCCATCGGCCCCGCTGGCGGCAAACCGTTCGAGATATTTCAGCGGTTCATGGATCATCAGATGAACATCCAAAAACATATCTGTGCATCCCCGTACGGCCTTTACAATGGGAAATCCGAATGATAAATTTGGTACAAACGCCCCGTCCATTACATCAATATGAACATAATCTGCACCGGCCCTCTCAATGGACCGGATCTCTTCCCCCAGGCGAGCTACATCTGCTGCCAGAATGGAGGGTGATAACTTATAGTTCATTTCTTCGTCCTCCAATTTTTACTTCTCCCGCTCTCCGCCATCTCCTCAAACATCTGAACATAGTTCTCATATCGGCTGCGGCAGATCCTTCCCTTCTCCAAATTCTCCCTGACTACGCACCCCGGCTCGTGAATATGGGTGCATCCGGAATAGCGGCATTGTCCCTGATAGGGAGTAAATTCCGCAAAATAATGATTCAGCTCCTCCTTCGGCACCTCGGGAAGCCGGAGGGAACTAAATCCGGGAGTATCAAACAAAAATGTATGTCTCCCTATATGAAAAAGCTCGGAATGCCTTGTGGTATGCCTGCCCCGCCGGATCTTACCGCTGACGGAACCAGTCTCCAGCTCCGCCTCCGGATACAGCCGGTTTACCAGACTCGATTTTCCCACGCCGGAAGGACCGGCCAATACCGTTGTCCTCCCAGCAAGACATTCTCTCACCTCTTCTATTCCCAAATCGTTTTTGTTGCTGATGGCCAGTACCCGGCTGGCGCACCCGGCGTAAGCTGCCCTCAGCCTCTCTTCCTCTTCCTCTGTCACAATATCCTGTTTGCTGAGACAGATTACGGTATCTACCCCCTGCCATTCCATCATCACAAGAAAACGGTCAAGCAGATTCAGGTTCGGCATGGGATCTGCCATGGCGAACACCACCATCGCCTGATCCACATTTGCCACTGCCGGACGGATCAGCTCATTCCTTCTTGGGAGGATCTTTTCCATATTGCCAAGAGCCTCTTCCCCATCCAGCACCTGTATTTCCACATCATCCCCAACTAAAGGTTTGATTCCTTCCCTTCGGAATCCCCCTTTCGCCTTGCACTCATAAAGCTTTTCATCCTCACACCAGACATAATAGAACCCGGCAATGCCCTTTATGATCTTCCCTTTCATCAATCAGCAACCTTCTTAAAGGTAACATCATACTGGTCCACCTGCACATCATCCTTATAGACCACTACATATCCTGAATTCCCACTGGAACCCTTTACGCTTCCAAGCGTATATGGGAAATCACTGGGTGACAGGCTCACTTCCTTGACTGTCTTTGACTTTCCATCCTGATTTAATACAAATTTAAATGTGGCAGCCGGATCCGTCTGGTACTCAAACGGACTGTCTATGATAATGGGGTTGCTGTAATAGGAATATGTCGGCTGATCCCCAAGGCTCAGCGTAATATCTACCTTTGTCCCCTTCTTCACCTCTGAATCCTCCGGCTTACTCTGGATACACACATGGCCCTTATCCACATTGGAAGAATATGCCTCTGATACCTTTCCTAATTCCAGTCCCGCATTTTTCAGCGCCTTCTGAGCCTGCTTCTGCGTCATGCCGATAAGCGGAGGCACTTTCGTTGTAGTCTGCTCCGGCCCCTTGCTGAGATGGAGGGTAATGGATGTCCCCGGAAGAACACTTGCACCGCCCTTGGGGTCGGTATATACAACATATCCCTTCTCAATCGTATCGCTGTATGTTGTGCTTCCTGTCTTTACGGTAAAGCCTGCGCTCTCCAGTGTAGAAACCGCATCCTCCTGTGTGTAATTGGTAACGCTGGGCACCTTCACCTTCTTGCGTCCTGAACTGATATATACTTCAACCTGCGTTCCCTTTTCTACGGTAGAGCCTTCCTCCGGGCTGGAACCGATCACCTTGCCAGATTCCACCGTATCGGATTCCTGTTCCGTAAATTTATACTGGAGATCCACTTTATCCAGTTCTGCGATGGCTTCATCCTTGGTCATTTCCTTGATGGCTGGAACATTGGTCTGTCCCTCTTCTTTTGCCGCCGGTGTAGCGGTTGCCTCTGTCGTGGCCGTTCCTCCGCCAGGAGTAGGTGTCGCTTCGGGAAGAGAACCCGACGAGCCCCACAGTCCCAGAAGCTTACCAACCATAACGATCACTACAATACCAATAATAATTGCCACTACAATGCTTCCGATGATCAGCGCCTTCTCAAGCTTTGGATCCACATCACCATCCGAGGTTTCTTCCTCCTCTTCCTCCTCCGGCTGCTGTCTCTCCTCCGGTACATTTTTTACGGAGGCAGCCTTTAACCGGTCCACATCGCCGCTGGGAATAAATATCGTCTCCGCATTCTCATAGAGCGGCCGTATAATTCCATACTCCCCGGAGGGATCCTGCAGGAACATCTTCATATCCGCAATCAGGTCTGCCGCTGTGGGATAGCGCAGCTCCGTCTTCTTCTGCATACACTTGGCAACAATGTTGCTGAGCCCACGGGGGATTGTGGCGTCGATGGCCGCCAGCGGAATCGCATCCTCCTGTATGTGCGCCAGGGCCACTGCCACCGCGCTCTCACCAGAGAAAGGCAGCGTCCCGCTGAGCATCTCATAGATGGTCACACCCAGGGAATAAATATCACTCTTCTCATCACTAAATCCGCCCCGTGCCTGTTCCGGAGAGATATAATGGACAGATCCCATGGCACTGCCGGTGACGGTATTGGAACTTGCCGCCTTGGCAATGCCGAAGTCGCTTACCTTCGCTGTCCCATCTTTGGATATCAATATATTCTGGGGCTTAATATCCCGGTGAATAATGTTATTGACATGGGCCGCCTCCAGGCCATTGGCAATCTGAAGACTGATGCCTACGGCCTCCCGGACGGAGAGCTTGCCCTTTTTTTCAATATATGCTTTCAGGGTAATTCCGTCTACATACTCCATAACGATATAGTGCATTCCCTCATCTTCCCCGACATCATACACACCGACGATATTGGGATGGGACATGCTTGCTATGGATTGAGCCTCCTGACGGAACTTCGCCACAAATTTTTTATCCTCACTATATTCATTTTTTAATACCTTAACCGCCACAAATCGATTCAGGCGCTGATCCTGCGCCCGGTAAACGGTGGCCATGCCGCCCGTACCAATCTTCTCAATCACCTCATAGCGGCCGCCAATTAGTTTTCCTACATTTATCATTTTTTCACTCCAATCTATACTTCAATCAGGATCACACTGATATTATCTCTCCCTCCGGCCTCATTTGCCTGCCGGATCAATTCCCGTCCTGCCTGTTCTATATTTCCTCTGTGCTCCTGCAAAATCTTTCTGATCTGGTTATCCTCCAGCATATTATTCAAACCATCTGAACATAATAAAAGCACGTCCCCTTCCCTGACTCCGATCTCAAAGCAGTCAGGCCGGACACTGGTGTCCGTTCCCAAAGCACGCGTTATAATGTTCTTATTGGGATGCGTCCGCATCTCTTCCTTGTGTATCTCACCTGATTTTACCATTTCTTCGACAAGAGAATGGTCTACCGTGATCTGCCTCAGCTCATCCCTCATATGATAAAAACGGGAATCCCCAATGTTTACGATCACAGCCGTATTTTCCTCCACCATGGCGGCTACCATGGTCGTCCCCATACCGGACAATTCGGTATGTCTGCCAGATTCATCGTAAATCGCGCGGTTTGCCGCACCGATCGCCTGTTCAAAAGCACTGACTGGTGTCTTCTTATCTGTGTTACAGATATTTTCGGCCACAATATCAATACACATACGCGATGCTGTATCGCCGGCTCTGTGTCCGCCCATACCGTCTGCAACAATAAACAGATTCGGGAAACTTCCGATCGCATTTTCTTCACACAGCACACAATCCTGATTGCTTGAGCGTACACGTCCCATATCTGTTATAGAAAATGTATTCACCGTTTAACCTCCTCTGGATTATCTGGATTACAACCGGCCTGATCCAAAAATTTCTTTCGTAACTGACCGCAGGCAGCATCGATATCACTGCCCATCTCTCTTCTTATAGTAACATTTATTCTGTATTTTTCAAGTACTAATTTAAATCTCTCGATATCCGGATCCGCAGAACGCAGGCAATCGCGCTCTTTCACCTCATTCAGCGGGATCAGATTGATATGGCAGTTCATTCCCCGGCAGCGCTCCGCCAGCTCCCTTGCATGCTCCTCCCGGTCATTCACCCCGCGGATCATGCTGTACTCAAAGGTAATCCTTCTTCCTGTGGCATTAAAATATTCCCGGCAGGCGGCGAAGATCTCCTCCATGGAATACTTTGCTGCCACCGGCATGGTCCGCCGGCGTATCTCATCGTTCGGCGCATGGAGGCTGACCGCCAGAGTGATGGAGAGATTCTCCCGCATCAGATCCCGGATGCGTTCTGTGAGACCGCAGGTAGAAACCGTAATATTCCGCTGGCTGATATGGAGTCCCTTTTCGTCAGACACAAGACGGATAAAGCGAAGAAGATTATCATAATTATCCAGAGGTTCCCCCATTCCCATAACAATGACATGAGAAACCCTTTCTCCTGTATCCCGCTGTATTTCATAAATTTGCGACAGCATTTCCCCGGCTGTGAGATTCCGTGACAGTCCTGTCAGGGTGGAGGCGCAGAAGCGGCAGCCCATACGGCAGCCCACCTGGGAGGAGATACATACACTGTTCCCATGACGGTATTTCATCCACACACTTTCGATCACATTGCCGTCCGGCAGGGAAAAGAGATACTTTGCGGTATCGCCCCGGCCGGACACTTGTTTTTCCAACATGGTGACTCCTGACACCCGGAAATCATCCTGCAGCTTTAACCGAAATCCGGCGGGGAGATTCGTCATCTCGTCAAAGTCCAGGACCCGCCTGCCGTGAACCCACTGAAAGAGCTGTCTGCCGCGGAACGCCTTCTCACCCAGAGAGAGGGCAGTCTCTATCATTTCCTCTTCTCCCGCACTCCGTAAATCCTTCATATTCTTCTGCCTCACTTTTTAATTAATCTAGAAACGAAGAAACCATCGCTTTCCTGGATTCCCGGAAGCATCTGCAGCATTCCCTGTGCCGTCATCCGGCTGCGCAGCTGCTGCGGCAGATAATCATCCAGACTTTCCCTCACAAGGCCGAGATGCTCCTCCATCCACTGCACGTTCTCCTCATTTTCAGCCCGGTTTATTGTACAGGTGCTGTAGATCATTACCCCGCCAGGTTTCAGAAGCTCCGCCGATGCCCGGCAGATCCTTCTCTGCAGCGGAACCAGCTCTGCCGCATGCTCCAGGGCATGGTATTTGATTTCCGGCTTGCGGCCGATAATGCCGATACCAGAGCATGGTACATCAGCCAGCACCACGTCCGCCGTTCCACGGCGGTCCGGGTCCGGTCTGGCAGCATCCCACACCTGAACCGTCACCCCGGAAAACTGCATTCTATCCATGTTTTCCCGGATGCGTGCCGCCTTTGCCTCACTGATGTCCCGCGCCAGCAGCTCTCCCCTGCCCCCCAGCGCCATCCGGGCATGCATGGCCTTTCCGCCGGGTGCACTGCAGACATCTACTATCCTGTCGCCCGGCCGGATCCCGGCGCACAGTACGGGGAGCATAGAGCTCTCATCCTGGACAAAGAACAATCCTTCCCTATATCCCGGAAGGTTTCGGATATCACTGGCATTGTGCAGGATCAGGGCGTCCATGTGATAGCGCCCCGGCTCATACAGCATTCCCGCCTCCTCCAGCATCTTGCCAAAACCCGCTGTGGTAACCCGGTCCGTGCGGATGTGAAGTGTCACCTCACCGCGGTGCTCCAAAAAAGCCTCGCCGATCCGGCGCGCTGTCTTCTTTCCATATGCCGCCGTAAGATGGTCCAGCAGCTCCCTGGGCAGCGAAAGCCTGACCCAGTCCTTCTTTATCTCCAGGGAATCCTTCTGTCTCGCCAGAGTGCGTAGAACACCATTGACAAAAGAGGCATACCTCCCGCAATCCTTTTTTTTCACCAGCTCCACCGCCTCATTGCAGGAGACCGGCACCGGCACCTGATCCATATAACAAAGTTCATAGAGAGCCATGCGGAGCACCGTACGGACAGGCTGTTCCATGCGATGGACGCTGACGCTGGCATACTGGTTCAGTACCGCGTCCAGTTCGATACAGCGCTCAATCGTACCATAGGAAAGGTTTTTAAGGAACCGTCTCTGCTGGGACGACAGCTCCGGATGCCCGGTATAGACTGAATGGAGCAGATCATCGCTGTGACCATCCCCCTCCAGTGTTCCGCATACGATCTGGTAAGCTAATTCCCTCATCCGTCGTCTCTGTTCCTTCCCGATAATATGATAAGACGGAGCAGCTGAAGAATGGATGCCGCCGCTGCCGCCACATATGTCAGCGCAGCTGCCCGGAGTACTTTTCTGGCTGAACTGCCCTCTTCCCCTCCCAGTATGCCCGTGTCCTGCAGTATTGCCAGGGCACGTCGGGAAGCATTGAATTCAACCGGGAGCGTCACGATCTGAAATAATACGGCAAAGCTGAATAATATAATACCTGCCGTCACCAGGGGCCGGATACTGAAGATCAGTCCCGCAATGATAACAAACCAGGAAATACCGGAACCAAAGTTAGCCAGCGGCACCAGCGCCGACCTGACAGCCAGGGGCGCATAGGAATTGGCATGCTGGATCACATGCCCGCATTCATGGGCGGCCACTGCAATGGCCGCTACAGAGCTGCTCCCATAGACGGAATCGGATAATGCAACCTGTTTCGTCCGGGGATTGTAATGATCCGTGAGATGCCCGGATGTGGAAACGATGCTTACATCACGGATGCCCGCATAATCCAGTATCCTCTGTGCTGTCTGTGCCCCGGTCATGCCGCTGAAGCTCCTGACGCAGCTGTATCTGGAAAAGGTACTTTTCACCATTGCGGATGCGATCATTGAGAGCACCACCCCTGCCAGTACAAGCACATATGTGGGATCCCATATCATGTGCCAGCCGCCAAAACCACCGTATCCACCTAAATACATAAAATCTCTCCTTCCTGTATATGGACGCCCCGCAGAAAGCTCCCGGCGTCCATTCGTTTCTTGCCCTCCAGCTGAACCTCCAGGATCCTCAGGCATCCTCTGCCCGTCTGAATAGTAAAGCTGTCCTTCGCTGTCTCTATCACTGTCCCGGGAGTTCTTCCGGTCTCTCTGTCAAGAACCTCCGCCTTCCATAGCTTCAGGGTCTTTCCCCGGCAGCCGGTATACGCACTGGGCCAGGAGTTCAGCCCCCGGATGTAACGCTCCAGCTTCACCGCATCCCATGACAGATCAAGACGCCCTGTATCCTTTTTCAACATGGCAGCATAGGTGCTTTCCTCCTCCTTCTGGGATTCCGGGTGAAGCTGTCCTCTCTGGGCATCTGCCAGTGTGCGCAGCAGAAGATCGCTTCCCATGGCCGCCAGTTTATCATGCAGGGTCTCTGCCGTCTCCGCCGGCGTGATATCCGTCTCCGCTTTCAGGAGCATGTCACCGGTATCCAGACCCACGTCCATCTGCATGGTCGTGATCCCGGTTTTCTCGTCTCCTTCCATAATCGCCCACTGCATCGGCGCCGCGCCGCGCCATCTTGGAAGAAGGGAGGCGTGCACATTGATACAGCCATACCTGGGAATGTCAAGTATTTCCCTGGAGAGGATCTGTCCAAATGCCACCACCACGATAACATCACAGGGAATGCCCTGTAGCGTCCTGACAAAATCCGGATCCTTTACACGCTTTGGTGTATATACAGGGATATGATACGACACTGCCAGTTCCTTCACCGGGGTAAACACCAGCTTTCCGCTGCGCCCCCGCGCTTTATCAGGCTGCGTCACCACGGCGGTCACTTCATGCTCTGGTGAGTCAGCCAGTCCCTGCAGAACCGGAACTGCAAAATCCGGCGTTCCCATAAATATTACATTCATATGTGCATTCCTCCTACTGTGTCAGAAGCCTCTTACTTTTCTTCATCAAATTCATCTACATCGTAGAGTCTTCCCTCTACCCTGTCCACATACAAAATCCCGTCCAGATGCTCGATTTCGTGTACAAGAGCCCTGGCCAGCAGCTCTTCTCCTTTGATGGTGACTGGTTTCATATTGATATCGCAGGCCTTCACCTTTACTTTATTGGGACGGACAACGATCCCCACCTTCTCTGGTACGCTGAGGCATCCCTCGCTGCCCCGCTGCTCCCCTTCGGCTTTGACGATCTCCGGATTTATCAGAACGATTGGATGGTTCCGCTCCTCCGTCACATCAATCACTGCGATCCGCTTCAGAATCCCTACCTGGGGTGCTGCCAGTCCGACTCCGTCTGCCTCATACATTGTATCCAGCATATCCTGAACAAGCTCCTTGGTCTTCTCCGTCATCTCTTTTACCGGTTTGCACTTCTTTGTCAGGATCTCATCTCCCATTACCCGTATGTTTCTTATTGCCATCACTTTTCCTCCAATTGCGCACGTTTTTTGTACATGGTTCTGATCAGTACCCGGATATCGGATCCAGATCATACTGAACACTACATAATTTTTCCCATTTTGAATTTTTAATAAACATCTCCATCTGATGTTTTGCCTGCAGAACCGCCGGCTCATCCGCCGCCTTGACATACAGCACAAAGCGGAACCTGTCTCTGGCCCGGCTGAGACCCGCCTCTGTGGGACCGATCAGCGAGATACCGGTTCCGCGCCGGATCTGGTCCGCCAGCGCATTCACGCATTCCTGCCCCCACCGCTTTTCCTCCGCCAGCACCAGAACCGCCAGCATGGACGAATAGGGTGGATATCCCGTGATTCTGCGAAAGGCGAGTTCATTTTCATAAAAGATCTCCGCCTTCTGCTGCCGGACAGCTTCGATAGAATACTGCTCCGGCGTATATGTCTGAATCACCATCTCCCCGGTTTTTTGTCCCCTCCCGGCACGCCCGCTGGCCTGCATCAGAAGATCAAAGGTCCTCTCACCGCTGCGGTAATCCCCATCGAACATGCCAAGATCCGCCGCCAGGGCAGCCACCAGAGTGACATTGGGAAAATCGTGGCCCTTCACGATCATCTGTGTGCCGATAAGGATATCTGCCTTCCCCTGCCGGAAAGGTTCCAGTATTCTCTCGTGTCCCTGCCTGCCGCTGGTAGTATCGCCGTCCATGCGCAGCACCCTGGCCTGCGGAAACATCCGGCCCAGCAATTCCTCCACCTTCTGTGTGCCCAGGCCAAAAGCAGCAATATATGGCGAGCCACACTCCGGACAGGTCTCCGGCATGGCGATGGCATGGCCGCAGTAGTGACAGACCAGGGTATCCACATCTCCCACATGGTTTTTGTGGGCAGTCATGGATATTTCGCAATGACTACATTTTAGCACAAAACCGCAGCTGCGGCAAGAAACATGTCCCGCATACCCTCTCCGGTTCAGAAAAAGTATCGTCTGTTCCCGTCTGTCCAGCCGCTCTCTTATCTTCTGCTGCAGCAGACGACTGAACACAGAGCGGTTCTTTGCCTTCAACTCCTCCCGCAGATCCACCACATGAACCCGGGGCAGCTGTGCCCCTCCCGCGCGTTCCGTCAACCGGTATAGATGGTAATGCCCCTCCATCACGGCATGATATGTCTCCACCGAAGGGGTGGCGGAGCCAAGAACAACACTGGCTCCCGCCATGGATGCCCGCTGAAACGCCGCCTCCCTGGCATGGTACTTGGGCGGATTCTCACTTTTATAGCTGGTCTCATGCTCTTCGTCTATTATGATCAGGCCCAGGCGCTCGAACGGAACGAAAAGAGCCGAACGGGGACCTATGACAATATCGGTCTCTCCCTTTTTTGCCCGCTCGTACTGATCAAACCGCTCCCCGTCCGACATGCGCGAATTCAGTACCGACACCCTGTCGCCAAAGCACTGACGGAACCGTTTCACGTTCTGAAAGGTAAGTGCGATCTCAGGAATCAGAACAATGACCTGCCTGCCGGATAAAAGCACCTGACGGATCATCTCCATATAGACCTCCGTCTTTCCGCTCCCGGTGACACCATACAGAACATAAGTGCCCCGGATCCCCTCCTGGTACTGCCGGGAAAAATGGTCGGCCGCTTTTTTCTGCTGGCTGTTCAATATTACTGCATTGGTCTCCCCGCCGTTCTCCATCGTATACGGATTGCGGTAGTGCCTGCGGTCTGTCATGGCAAGAATTCCCTGCCTTACCAGGCCATCCGCCACGGACTTTGCCACACCGTATTTTTTCGCCGCCGTGCGGGTCGTCATCTCCCCGCCCTCCTGAAGCATTCCGGAAAGCAGCCTCACCCTGGCGCTGTAACGGCGCAGCCGGCACCGTTCCAGTTCCCGGGCGGCCTCCTCCTCCGATACAGCAAAAGTAAGCCAGTGCTCTTCCACTGACTTAATCCGTCTCTTTACCGGCAGGACTGTTTTCAGCGCCTCATTCATTGTGGCGCCGTAATGTTCCCGGATCCAGACTGCCAGCCGCAGAAGCTGTCCCTCCACGGGAATCTCCTTCTCCTCTATGGCAGCCAGTGATTTAATCTTCTCCTCCGGCCAATCCGCCTGTTCCGATATCCCTATAACGAAACCTGATATTTTCCGGTCCGACCTGCCAAAAGGGATCCTGACGCGGCTCCCCAGCGTTACCCTTCCCTCCAGCTCATCCGGAATCCGATACTGAAATGTCCGGTCCAGCGCCTCTGCCGAGATATCCACGATCACATCTGCGAACAACCTGTCACTCCTTTGTCAATCGTTCCACCACTTCATCCATATGCATACCGCGGGAGCCCTTAACAAGAATCCAGTCTCCCTCTGTCATCCGGGCCATCACCTCCCGGGCGGCCTCCTTATTGTTCCGGCAGTGGACGGCAGGAATAGCCGAGCCGGCACAGACGGTTTCATGAATGGCAAGAGCTTCCTCTCCCACTGTCACAAGAAGGGACAGCTCTCTTCCCCTGTCCTTCTCTTCCAGAATATACTGCCCTATGCCCTGATGGAGTTCCCGGGAACGCTCTCCCAGCTCCAGTACATCTGCCAGCACGGCGATCTTCTGTCCGGAAGGACTATAGTCAAATAACGCATGCAGGTTGCTGTTAATGGAATCCGGGCTGGCGTTATATGTATCATCAATAATGTGTACGCCGTGAGCCTCTTTCACCACGCCGCGCATAGCGATGGGCTGGTACTCTGACAGCGCCCTCCGGGCATCCTCCAGCGGCACTTCATACTGGCATGCCAGCGCCAGGGCCGCCACTGCGTTATTTACATTATGCGTCCCCATCACGGACAGGTTGATTTCCATCTCCCCCTCCGGATAGTGGAAAAGAAAACTCTGCCCCGTAGCCGTTCTGCGGATTTGGCCGGCGTAATAGGGAAAGTCTTCCTCTGTTCCGTAAAAAAGCGTCTCACAGCCTCCCCTGCAATTCCCATAGGGAACACAGGCGGCAGACAGTTCCCGCAGATCGCCGTTGCCGCATACATATAACCTTCCGTTTCCGGGAAAATTTGTTATAATCTTTCCCTTCTCCCGACAGATTTTCTCCCGGCTGCCAAGATTGCCGATATGGGAAACACCGATATTCGTTATCACTGCTGTCTCCGGCCTGGCGATATCCACCAGCCGGTCCATCTCGCCAGGCATACTGATTCCCATTTCAAAAACTGCCATCCCGGTTTCGTCCTCCAGACAGAACATCATCAATGCCAGGCCAATCTGACTGTTCAGGTTCCGCAGCGTCTTTACCGTTCTGTACTTCGTTTCCATTACGGCGGCTATCATCTCTTTCGTCGTTGTCTTACCCACGCTTCCTGTAATGCCGATAACCGGGATCCGGAACTGCGCCCTGTACCACGCCGCCAGATCCTGCAGGGCCCGCAGGGTATCCGGCACGTAAATGCCGGCGCCCGACCCTGCCCGGACCGATGCATCGGAAGAAAAGGTACACGCAGCTCCCTGATCCATCACATCCGGAATAAACCGATGGGCATCCACTCTCTCACCAATAATGGGAACAAACAGGGCCCCCGGTGCCGCCTCCCTGGAATCAATGACAACATGATCTACCGCGCTGCTGCCATCTCCCCAGAGAAGCCTTCCGCCGGATGCCGCCACGATATCTGATATTAAAATAGGTTTCATTCTTACCTCCAACGCTGCCCGTGCCGCCAGCTTAATTTGCTGCGATCACATCGGACATCTCATAGCGCCCGCTCTCTTTCCCTTTCAGGAATTTCGCCGCCGATACGGCTCCTTTGCCGAATACCGCCTTACTGTACGCCGTATGGGAAAAGGTGACCACCTCATCCTTCCCGGCAAAGATCACATCATGATCCCCCACGATGGTGCCTCCCCGCACCGCAGACAGTCCGAGCTCCCTTCTGCCGCGCTTTTCCCTTCTCTGGGACCGGTCATAAATATACTCGTACTGGTTTCCCATGGCTTCATTTACGGAATCTGCCAGTGCCAGTGCTGTGCCGGAGGGAGCATCCAGCTTCTGGTTATGGTGTTTCTCGACGATCTCCACATCAAAGCCCTCCGCGGCAAGAACCCTTGCGGCATCCTGCACCAGCTTCATCAGCGTATTGATCCCCAGGGACATATTCGCCGATTTCAGCACAGCCACCTTTTCTGACGCCGCCTCGATCTGTGCCAGCTGTTCTTCTGTATATCCGGTAGTACAAAGTACAATGGGAACACCCTTCTTCTCACAGTATGCCAGCAGGTCGCCGAGAATCTTCGGCGTGGAAAAATCAATGATGGCATCCGCTTCTTCCGTGCATTCCCCTATGGTGGAAAATACCGGATACGAATTACTGCCATTGTCCGTCAGGTCAATGCCTGCAACGATCTCCGCATCCGGATCGTCCCTTACTATATCTGTAATTGTTCTTCCCATGGCTCCATTACAGCCACTCATAATAATCCTGGTCATCTTATCCTCCATTCCGGAGCGTCCGCTCACGTATCACTTAACAGGTATCCCTGCCTCCCTCATTCTGCCGGCAAGCTTCACCGCGTTTTCCTCTTCCATCTCAGTCAGCGGCAGGCGCAATCCCCCCACATCCATTCCCATCAGATTCATAGCCTTCTTCACAGGGATCGGATTGACCTCAAGAAAGAGCGCCTTACACAGATCATAATATTTTAACTGCAGCTCCCTGCTTCTCTCCACATCCCCTTCCAGATAAGAAGCCACGATGTCATGGGTCTCCTGGGGAAGGATATTGGACATCACGGAGATAACACCCTTTCCTCCGAGAGAAAGGATCGCCGTGATCTGATCATCATTGCCGGAATACAGGTCCACCTTCCCCCCTGCCAGGCTCATTACCTGCGCCACCTCCGAAATATCTCCGGTGGCGTCCTTCACTCCTACAATATTCGGAACCTCCGTGCAAAGTTCCACAAGGGTCTGAGGAGCGATGGCTGTTCCAGTGCGGCTTGGCACATTATACAGTATAATGGGGATCTTTACACTCCCGGCAATGGTTTTATAATGCTTCTTCAGCCCATTCTGCGTCGCCTTATTATAGTACGGCGTCACAAGAAGAAGTCCGTCCGCCCCTGCTTTCTCCGCCTCCTGGGACAGATATACGGCAGATGCCGTACAGTTGGAACCGGTTCCGGCTATAACCGGGATGCGCCCGTTTACAACCTCACATGTATACCGGATACATTCAATATGCTCTTCGTCTGTCAGCGTGGAGGCCTCTCCCGTAGTACCGCAGATAATGATGGCGTCGGTATGATTCGCGATCTGAAATTCCAGCATCTCACCCAGCCTGCCATAATTGACACTTCCATCCTGATTCATCGGTGTAACTAACGCCACACCAGCTCCTGTAAAAATAGCCATTCTTCTCATCCTTTCTTCAAGCCCGCAGGTATTCCCACTTTACCCTCGCGTAAATAAAAAGCCGGCACCAAGTGCCAGCCCCTGTCATAATCTATCCTGTGAGTAGCACTCCATCCAACAGATGACAGTTGCATGATTGTTCACCATGCACCCAGAAGAAATCTGTCCAGGCAAATTTCCCCTTCGGCGGATGTCCCTTTCAACAGCCCTCCTCCATGCCTGACATGTACGGCTGCCTACTGATAAAACCCGCGCCTCTACCTTATTTTCAAGGATAACACGATTCCCAATAAAGGTCAAGTATTATCTTTCACCGGCGTGATCTCACAGATCACATCAATATACGGAACCAGTTCGTCCGCCAGCGTATTCCCAGTGATGTAAAGTCTCTTGTAATCACCGGGCAGACGGAGCAGCTCCGCAATGTCCCCTGTCTGGATAATGCCAAGGTCTGCCAGTCCCAGCAGTTCGTCCAGAATGATGACATCACTTTCTCCGGTCTCAATCACCTTCTTGGCAAAATTAAATGCGTTCCGGATATTCTGCTTCTCTTCCTCCTTTTCCTGCAGCGACAATTCACAGTAGCTGGACTCAGACTGGTCAAACCGGAAAAACTGTACATCCGGCTCCAGTCTGGCAAGAATTTTGAATTCGTCTGCAGCCTTTCCTTTCAGAAACTGTATCACCGTAATGTGCTGCCCATCTCCCGCTTCTCTCAGTGCCTGACCTACTGCCGCCGATGTTTTCCCCCTGCCCTGACCATAGAACGCCTGTACAATCCCTGTATCCATACATTTTGTCCCTTTCTTCAGTATGGACAAGATTATACCATATTTTCTTATTTTTTCAAATACTTTCCTCAGAAATCTCAGAAGCCGCCGTAATCTCACCGCTCTCCTCTACACATTCCAGCTTGCTGACAGAGATCTCATAAGCCACTCTCGTCTCATACTGCTCTTCCGCAACCTGCTTCTGGTATTCACGGCTCTGGATCCGGCCCCAGAGCTGTACATGCTCACCCACCTCAAAGCCATCTGCATACCGGGCATTCCTCCCCCAGCAGATACAGGGAATATAATCCGATTTTCCATAAGGACGGTTCACAGCCATTAGAAGATCTGCGATTTCCCTGCCCAGCGGCGTCTTCCGGTATACCGGAGGCTTGCACAGATAGCCGTCCAGAAAAATATAATTTGGCTTATCATTTTCCTGTTCCTCATCATCAATATGTAAATCTCTCACAAATACAGACAGGACAAGACGGTTGTGATTTTCTTCATGCCGGTTGTAGGAACGGAACTGTCCACTGGCCTCCATAAAGCATCCCCGGTAATCCTGCGACACATCGATGAGACGTTCCGATACCATAAGCGGAATGGTATCATATACCTTGCTCAGTCTCTTAACGGAGAGCTGCAGCATATAAAACCCCTCTCCGTATACTTCATGACTAAATGTAAATTCACTTACCACTTCACCATAAACATTTACCTGATTGTTTCCTAAAATCTTATCTGTCATATTACATGACCCCCTTCGTTTTTTTGTCCGAATGTATTCAGACTTTTTTCTCATATATAAATATATATGCGACAGAATACGTTTTAGAACAAAAAGTTTATATTTTTTTAATTATTTCTTTATATTTTGGTTATTTGTCATGATAACACAGAATCTGGTATATTGCAACATCTAAAACCCCATAAATTGCCAAAATCTTCCCACATTATTATAGTTTTGATAATATTTTCAGAACCCCATCCCTTTCATAACTTTCACACTCATGTGAAGCCGCTCTCTTCACTTCATCCCTGGCATTTGCCACGGCATAGCTTTTGCCTGCCAGGGAAAACATCTCCATATCATTTTGATTGTCCCCGAAAACAACTGTCTCTGACGGCAGAATACCGAAATGCCGCTGCATAAAGGCTACGGCGGCCCCCTTGCCGGCATCCTCCGGCACGCAGTCCAGCCACTGGATCCCCGCTAACGTAAGCTTTACTTTATCCTTCCACCTGGGCCGGAACCATGGATCCGTCAGCTCTTCCGCGTGATCATGGTGATAGATGGATACTTTCACGACATCCTCTGAAATACTGCCGGCCAGATCACTCCCCAAAGCCCGGATATCATATCCGTATCCTTCTGTCATCCAGCGGTACAATTCACTGTCTTCCCATCGGCAGTAGGCGTGCTCTGTTCCGCAGACCATAAAATCACATTTTTCTATCTGCGCCGCATCCCGTATCAGCTCCTGTGCCGTCCCTCCTGGGAACGTCCGGGCATACAGCAGTTTATCATCCTGAAATACCATACTCCCCCCATCGCAGGCATAGAATATCTCTTTTTGTATGGGCCGGAATAATTTGGCAATGCTCAGCCGCTGCCTTCCGCTGCATGCCATAAATTTCACCCCCCGGGTTCCCAGTCTGCGGATCACATCATAATATGCCGGGTTAAGGGCCCCCTCTCCCTGTCCGTCCCCCACCAGGGTGCCGTCTATATCCGATACAACAAGCTTGACCATATCTTTTCCTCCCAATGTGGTGCCGTTGAGCTATATATAGAAAGGAACCCACATCAGCGGGTTCCTTTTCTTACTAATAAGCATATGAATTAGTTATTTATCAGTTTATCTTCACCATTCCAGCTGTACAGCTTGCGGATATCTTCACCGACTACCTCAGAGGAATGCTCAGAAGCCAGCTTTCTCATTGCCTTGAAGTGAGCCTGGCCGCCTGCTTCCGACATATCCAGCAGGAATTCCTTGGCAAAGGAACCATCCTGAATATCCGAGAGGATTTTCTTCATCGCTTTCTTTGTATCCTCCGTGATGATCTTTGGTCCTGTGACATAATCACCATATTCTGCCGTATTTGAGATGGAATATCTCATTCCGGCAAATCCGCTCTGGTAGATCAGGTCAACGATCAGCTTCATCTCGTGGATGCACTCAAAATATGCATTTCTGGGATCGTAGCCGGCCTCGCACAAAGTCTCAAAACCTGCCTGCATCAGAGCACACACGCCGCCGCACAGAACTGCCTGCTCACCAAAGAGGTCCGTCTCTGTCTCGGTCCGGAAGGTGGTCTCCAGAACACCTGCTCTTGCGCCGCCGATGGCCAGTGCGTAAGCCAGTGCCTTTTCCTGCGCCTTGCCGGTAGCATCCTGATGTACTGCGATCAGACATGGAACCCCTTTTCCTGCCTGATACTCACTGCGTACTGTATGTCCCGGTCCCTTCGGTGCGATCATGGTAACGTCCACGTCTGCCGGAGGAACGATCTGGTTAAAGTGAATATTGAACCCATGGGCAAACATAAGCATATTTCCCGCCTCAAGATTTGGCTCAATGGATTCCTTATACAGGGCAGCCTGTTTCTCATCATTGATGAGGATCATGATCACATCTGCCTTCTTTGCAGCCTCTGCTGCTGTATATACTTCAAATCCCTGCTCTTCAGCCTTTTTCCAGGATCTGGATCCCTCATACAGACCAATGATGACATGGCATCCCGATTCCTTTGCGTTCAGCGCATGTGCATGTCCCTGGCTTCCATATCCGATCACGGCTATGGTCTGGCCATCCAATGCAGCCAAGTTACAGTCATCCTGATAAAAAATCTTTGCTTCTGACATATTTACAGCCTCCTAAATATAATTTGTATTTAAAGCCTCTCCGGGAATAACCCGCGGGTGGTTTTCTTGAATGATGCCGGTCAGCTTCCCGTTTCCTCGTCATGAAATCCCCTGGCAAGACCAGATATACCGGTGCGGACCAGTTCTTTGATCTCATAGCCTTCGATCAGTTTGATAAAAGCATCCAGCTTTGCCTGATTTCCCGTCAGCTCGATCATCAGCGAGGTATCCGCCACGTCGACGATCTTGGCCCGGAAGATCTCAACGATGGCATTGATGGCAGGACGCGCGTCCCGGTCCGCCTCCACCTTGACCAGAATCAGCTCGCGGCAGACGGAAGCCTCTCCCGTCAGCTGTTTTACTGACTTTACATCCTCCAGCTTGTTTACCTGCTTTTCAATCTGCTCCAGTATGATATCGTCTCCCGTCACAGATACTGTCATACGGGAAAATGCCGGGTTCTCTGTCTCGCCCACCGTCAGACTGTCAATGTTGTACCCGCGGCGGCTGAACAATCCCGTCACACGGCTGAGAACACCTGATGTATTATTAACTAAAATGGACAGAACTACTTTACTCATGAGCCCTTTCCCCCTTTTTCAGACTATGCTGCATCCTATTGTAACAACATCACACTCCATTGTCAACTCTTGAAGATGAATTTCTTCAGGGCGGACTTGTTGGCTGCCAGATCAGGAACCAGGCACTCTTCACCGTTGATGGACTGTGAGGTATAAGCTCCCTCAATGGGAATGACCGACTGATGAAGCTCTGTCGTGCCCATCTGGATCACTGCCATCATATAGGTATAAATCTTCTTTTTGGACACATCCGTCGTGATATTCGGCATAACCACCTCTGCCAGTTTGAGAAGCTCCTCCGGCGAAAGGGTCTTAACCTTCTTAAGGATTGCCTGCATCGTCAGACGCTGGCGCTCCGTGCGCCCATAATCATCCCCTTTTCCGCTGGCTGTGTAGACCCCCGGAAGCTTGCCGTCCGCCTGTCTCTTTCCGTGACGGATGCGGCAGTAGCCCAGCGCCTGATAGCCATTGATCACCTGCCTGCCCACCTTGACATTCCGGTACTTCTTCCTCTTGATATAGTTTGTGCTGTTCAGATGTTTCGCCTCGGATTCTGTCAGCGTAACCTCAATGCCGCCAAGCTCATCAATGACATTGACAAAGGCGTCGAAATTCACCTCCGCATATCCGTCCATACTGATGCCAAAGCTGTCTGCTATCGTCTCATACAAAAGCTTGATTCCCCCAAGGGAATAGGCCGCATTCAGTTTCTTCCCCCCATGTCCCGGAATCTGCACATACATATCCCGCATCAGGGATGTGATCTTGAGCTTATTGTGCTTCACATCCAGCGTGGCGATCATCATGGAATCCGAACGGCGGTCCACATCTTTATCCTGTTCATCGTTGTTTTTGTCCGCTCCCACCAGAAGAATATTCACCACATCGGTATCCTTATCCAGCTTATATTTTGATAGATCCACACTGGACAGGGTGTCCTGGTCGTCATAGTTGATGAGATCCAGCATGGCATCCCCCCTGTGCACAACAACGGCAGCTGCGCTTCCCATTGTCATGGACATAATCAGGCCAAGCACCAGCAGCACCCTTCCAATAATCTTTCCCCTGCTTTTTTTCTTTGTTTTTCCCATGATTTCCTCCATTCGCTCACGCTTTTCCTAACTGTCAGAGCAGAATAAACAATCCCACATTACGCATCAGCCCACTCTTGGTAAATCCGTACTTCATCATATTCCAACGCCTCATCAGACAGCCTGTCTCCGCCAATGCGGCAAATTTCTGTGCCGTCTCCTTCTGCTGCGGTGTCATACGCTCCCCAAACAGGGTAAGAAATGCCTGGCCCTGCCGGTATGAGGACCGCAGTGCCGCTCTCTGGTCCCGGATCCCGGCAAGCCGGTTCCTGACATAGCTGCCAAAGGAGCTGCCGCCAATCATATTTCCACTGTGCTGACGGTACAGGAGCGTGGGACGGTCCAGATAGACGACCCTTCCGAAGTGACTGCAGATCAGCGCCAGCCACCAGTCATGCACCCGTATCTCCTCCGGAATCTCCGTGAGATACGGAAGAATGGCACGGTTTACCATAGCTGTACAGCCAATAACCTTATTTTCCATGAAAAGGTGCCCTGTGTCAACCTTTTTTGTATCCAGATGACTGCTGTGGTGAAAACGGCCCTGCTCCTGTCCCGTCCCGGAATCAAAATTTATGGCGTCGGTAAATACCAGCACCGGCTTGTCCGGGCATTCCTTTTCCGCCCGCTCCATGGCGCGGAGGGTCAATTCCACCTTATCCCGGTACCATATATCATCCTGGTCACAGAGCATGATATATTCTGCGTCACTGCGCCTGATCCCCTCAAGGAAATTTCTGACATACCCCTTGTTTTTTTCATTTCTGTGAAGCGAGAGCCGGGAGTCCTGACGGAGATACTGTTCCGCAATCTCACAGGTGCGGTCAGAGGAACCGTCGTCGCACACTTCAATCGTAATGTTCTGCCAGGTCTGGGCCAGCAGGGAGTTAAGCTGTTCCTCCATATATTTTTCGCCATTATAGGACGCCATTACAATGTGAACTCTTTTATCCATAATTACCTCAATTCCAATACGATGGATTCATTGAAAACTTCCGCACGATCCCCTTGGGAAGCCTGTCATATTTTTTCCCAAAACGATAGCCGAGAAATTTGAAACCGCTCTGTAATACAAGATCCGGTATAAGATACCATTTCCCCCGGGAAATTAAATATTTCATCGTCTTCTTCACCAGCCGGATCCCCTCGGATTCTGAACGGATCCCGTCAAAGATTTCATGATACTGCCGCTGTGATACAGCCAGATCAAAGTTGCGCCTGAACTGTTCCCGGTAAGTATATTTGTGGGCATGGACCACCTGCGCTTCCGCTGCATAGGCGATCTGATATCCCGCCTGGATCACCTTCGATGCCATTATCATATCTTCGTTAAAAATTGTGTGCAGGACAAATCCACCCATCTCCTCATATACCTTCCTGCGGTACATGGCACAGACATTGGAGCAAAAATAAGTTTTGATCCCAAACTCCGGCAGATCCGCCTTCGTCTTCGTACTGCTCTCCGGCGGATAATTGAACTGTCTTGTATATCGCTCGATCACTCCCACCTTGTCGTCCGGAAGCTGCCTTCCGTATGCGGTAGCAGTATTCTCATCCGCCTCCACCGCCTCCAGAAGATTCTCGATGAGCATATCGTCCACCGGCACCGCATCCTGCGTCATAAAAAGCATATACTCTGCCCGCGACAGGGCCGCCCCCCGGTTGCGGGTTCCACCGTGGTCAAATTCACTCTTTTCCAGTGTCGTAATAACACCGCGCTGCGCCCTCTGAAGGATTTCCCTGACCCGGTCGTCCTCCGCCGTGCCAGTCAGGGTCTGCATGAAAAATACATGCGCCGGCGGCACGGTCTGGGAATTGATCCTCCCAATCAGCCGCTCCAGCTTCTCATCCGGACGGTAAACGGGTATGATCATATCAACATTCGCTCTCATCTACTCATCCTTTCCTAAAAGTCGGTTCACAAGCTTCACTGCCTCTCTTGCATCCTCTGAATAACCGTCCGCCCCGATCTCATCGGCGAAGCTCTGGGTCACTACGGCGCCGCCGATCATGATCTTCGCCCGGATTCCCTGCTCTCTCGCTGCCTCCACCACATGCTTCATCTCCATCATTGTGGTGGTCATCAGCGCAGACAAACCGATGACTGCGGCATCGGTTTCCCGGGCCCGGTCTATGATTTCCTGGGTATCCACATCCTTTCCGAGATCGATCACTTCATAACCGTAATTCCTCAGCATCAGCACCACAAGATTTTTACCAATATCGTGGATGTCCCCCTTCACCGTCGCCATAATAACGGTGTCCAGCTTTTTCTCCCCGCGCTCTGCCTCCAGAAGGGGTTCCAGATACGCCACCGCCTTTTCCATCGCCTCCGCACTGGCGATCAGCTGAGGAAGAAAATATTTTTTCTGCTCAAATAATTCACCCACATAATTGATGGCAGGGATCAGATGGTTATCAATAATCTCTGCCGGCTTATTCCCCGCCCGCAGCTCCTGTTCTGCCAGCTCTGTTATATGGGCGCCCTTGCCCTTTATCACCGCCGTATAAAGAGGGTGCCCCTCTGTCTCCTGCACGCGCTCTGCCGTATCTGCACTGCTCACCGACAGCGCTGACACGCCGTTGATGTACCGGAGATCGGATTCCTCCTTATTTAACAACAGATCCGATGCCAGCGCTGCATTGACAAGCAGGCTCTGGGACGGATTGGATATGGCCATGGTCAGCCCCTGACCGATGGCAAGAGTGAGGAAGGCACTATTGACAAATACCCTCTCCGGCAAGCCAAAAGAGATATTGGACAAGCCGCAGACCGTCGCCACGCCCAGATCCTCCCTGCAGTAGCGGATCGTCTCCAGCACTTCTTTTGCGGCTGTCTTATTTGCCCCAATGGTTGTCACCAGGCCGTCCACAACAATGTCGGCTTCGGACATGCCATGGGCGCGGGCCTCCTCCAGTATCGTCTGTATGATCTCCTTTTTCTCATTCAGATCCTTTGGCAGGCCGGATTCAGACAGGGGGAGGAGTATAAACATGGCCCCGTATTTCTTTGCCGCCGGAATCAGCCTCCCGATTTTCTCCGGCTCCAGGGAGATGGAATTGATCAGGGCACGTCCCGGATAGATCCGCAGTGCCTGTTCCACGACGTCTACATAACTGGAATCAATACTCAGGGGAACATCTACCGTCATAGTCAGCTCATCAATGGCACGCAGCATCATTTCCTTCTCATCGATGCCGTTCATTCCCATATTTACATCAAGGATCTGTGCCCCCTGCGCCACCTGCTCCTCTGCCATATCCATCACCATATCCAGACTGCCTTCCCGAAGCTCTGCCTGAAGTGCCTTTTTCCCTGTGGGATTGATCCGCTCTCCTATGATCATAAAGTTTCCGGAAAGATGGATGGGCGTCAGATTCCGTTCCGTGGTCAGCGCCCGCACCGGCTTATTTCCCGGCAAAGAGAATGTTTTGGACGCCGTCCTTTCTTTCAACAACCGGATATACTCCGGCGTTGTCCCGCAGCACCCTCCCAGCACAGTGGCTCCGGCATCCACAATGTCCATCATGCACTCGGCAAATGTGCCGGCTTCCATATCGTATACGGTCCTGCCCTCCTCCAGCTGCGGCAGGCCGGCATTGGGCTTTGTGACAATGGGAACCGTGGCATATTCTGCCATTTTCTTCACCGCCTCCACCATCCGGTCCGGTCCGGCAGAGCAGTTGATCCCCACGGCGTCAGCGCCCATTGCCTGCAGCACTACCACAGCCGTCTCCGGATTTGTTCCATATAATGTCCGGCCGTCCGGCTGATAGGTCAGCGTCACCATCACCGGGAGATCACAGGTCTCCTTCACCGCAAGAAGCGCGGCGCGGCATTCCTGCAGGCTCATCATCGTCTCAATGGCGAAGCCATCCACACCCGCCTCCACAAGCAGGGCCGCCTGCTGCTTGTATACTTTCACCAGCTCCTCAAAGGGATAGCTCCCCACCGGCTCCAGCTGAACACCCGTCATGGATATATCGCCCAGCAGATAGATTCTGCGGTCCGTCCCGCTCTGGCGGACCGCCTCCTTCGTCAGACCCACAAGGCGGTGGATCAGTTCCTCCTGCCGGTCCTCCAGACCGTATTCTGACAGCTTGATACTGGTACTGGTAAAGGTGGGTGTATAGAGCACATCCGATCCCGCCAGTATATATTGTTTCTGAAGATCAATAAAAATATCCGGATGCTCCGTGATCCACAGCTCCGGGCAGTCGCCGCTCTGCATGCCCGCTCTCTGAAGATTGGAACCGGAAGCTCCGTCTAATATAACAAATCCCTGGGTTAAAAATTCTCTGAAATCCATGTTTTTCTCCATTCGCACATATTTTCACGAAGAACGCTTCTTATGCGTTCTTCCAGTGTGAATAGAGCAAGGTACCGCAAGCGGTGCCTTGCGAGAAACTACATGATGAGGTTTTTTCGAATCCGTAGTTTCATTCACACTTACCTCCACTACACTAATGGAAACATCATACCACGAAAATGAAATTATGGCAAACGCTTCATCAATGCCTTCCCCATATCGCACTGGCAGGAAAAACCCAGTTGTTCCAGTGTTTCCGCCAGCGCTGTCAGCATCTGTGCCACATCCTCTATATTGGCATTATTGCCCATATGCCCCAGCCGGATCACCCTGCCGGCCAGGACGCCAAAGCTGCCAGAGATCAGTATTCCATGCTCTTCCCTCATCGTCCGGATAATATCACCGTCCCGGATTCCTTCCGGCACACGGATCACGGTTACGGTAGCGGCATCCCCATTCTCCAGATAGAGAGAAAGCCCTGCCTCCTTCACCGTATCCCGGACGGCGGCGGCGATCCGGTGGTGGCGTGGGATCCGGTCCGTGTCCTCCCGGACGAGACGCACCGCTTCCGCCAGGCCATAGATATCGCTGACAGGCATTGTATAGGGAAACCACTTCTCACTATAATAATCCAGGAAGGTAAGAAGATTACAATAAAATGAAGCAACTGGAACCTTCCGGTTTCTCATGGCATGAACTGCCTCGGGGCTTACCGCCACAAAAGCCAGGCCCGGCGGGGCAGAAAGCGCCTTCTGGGATCCTCCGCATATGATATCAATCCTCCAGTCGTCCACATGCACCTCTTCCCCAAACATAGCAGCCACAGAATCCACCACAGTAAGAATGCCATATTCCTTTAACATTGGGCAGAGGACGCCAATATCATTCAATACTCCGCTTGGCGTATCGCAATGCACCACCGTGGCATATTTAAAATTGTGATCCCGCTCCAGGAATTCCCGCAGCGCACCCGCCTCCACCGGCCGGTGGTAATCCACCGTATACAAAATGGGATCGCCGCCATAGATCTTTACAAAATCGGCAAATCCCCTGCCGAAGATACCATTGTCAATCACCAGCACGCGGTCTCCGGGTTCTGTCAGGGAGGCACACGCCGCCTCAAGGGAAAGGATTCCCTCCCCGCCAAGAATATACACCTCATTTTTCGTATCAAGAAGTTCCGCCAGCTCCCCACAGATCCTATGGTATTCTTCACAGAAATCCGGATCCACATCCGGATTGACATACTCCCTGCTCCGGGCCTGCAGCACGGAAGGAGCTGTCATGGTGGGCCCCGGCGTCATCATTTTATACATTTTTCAGTCCTCCCTTCCCTCTGATTTTCCATAACAGGTTTCACTGCCAGAATAACAGGCACAGCCACCACCGCACCTGTCAGGATCTGGATGGTATTTCCCGGCACATTCACTACGGGAGCCGCCAAATTCCGATAGATAAAGGCGGCCTCAAAGAGATAATATCCCGTGAGTTTGATGGCAAGCACTGCCGCTGTGGCAGCCAGCAGACGCATCATTGCCGGTTTCCGGTCCACGATCCGGCCAAACACAAGTCCCATGATCCCTGCCACGATCAGGGTGGCCGGCGCATAGACCGTCCAGCCCGTCAGCAGGTCAGACAGGCACATACCCAGCCCGCCGCTGACAGCTCCTGTCCTTCCTCCAAAGTAAGACGCCGCAAAAAACAGCGGTACATTCCCGATATGCACCATCCCTCCCTCTGTGGGAAATATTCTGATCTGGATAAACATGGTGAAGAGACAGATTAGTGCGGTAAATACAGCACACACTGCAAGCTTCTCCACCCTCGTCTTTTGCTGATTCATAGTAAGATCACCTCCATAGAAATACATCATACACAAAAACTGGCAGTATTGAAACTGCCAGTTTTGCATTTTCTTACCATGCCAGATCATACCGGAACCATTATCCGTTCCGCTCCAGTGATGTTTTCCAGCCGCTCCGCAAGAGCTCCGGCCGCCCTTCCAGATGGGCAAAGTCATTAAACCGTTCCAGAATAAAAAAATCCCTTTCCTCATCATAGACCAGCTCGGTGAGACTTGTATTCTCCATGTCAATGGCAAATTTTAATTTATGTCTCTGATGGGTCCCTGTGATTTCCGCACACACTGACCGGATCACTCCCCCATGTGTAACAACGGCAATCCGGTTTTCCGGCTGCCGGCAGAGGGCACGCAGACGGGGCATAACCCTCCTGACCACATCCGCTCCACACTCCCCACCATCCGGATAGGGCAGATCTTCCGTATGCAGCCAGCGCTTTTTCCTAAAATCCTGATAAAAGTCCCGGATCTCCTCATCCGTCCTGCCGGTAAACCCGCCGAAATCAATCTCCTGCATATCCGGCAGTACCTCGCAGGAGATGCCAAGACTCCCATTAATGATCTGCGCCGTCTCCCTTGCACGGAGCAGCTCAGAGCAGTACAGCTTCCCGATACCATAGGTAAGCAGCCGCTTTCCGAGAAGGGCCGCCTGCTCTCTCCCTGTTTCATCCAGTGCCACGTCCACATTGCAGAGCTTACTGCACTGTCGTCCGTGGCGGATCAAAAATATCTCTTTCATTGGTTCCTCCATTCCTCATTTTCCGCAAGCCCTCTGTGGGAATCAAATTCCCGATGCAGGGCGGCTTCATGCTGCCGTCCGATATCCACGCGGCACCCGGGGAGCTGAATCTTTCTCTCCCGGTAATCAATCCGGTCTACAAAGTTCCGGTTCACCAGTATGCAGCGATGGCACTGCACAAATACGCCGCCATGCTCTGCCAGGCACTGTTTCAGCGGCAGATAGGGGATTTCCAGCACACCGCTCCGGGTATGGATCATCACAGAACGATTCGCGCTTTCCAGATACAGAATATCATTGATACAGATTTCCTTGATCGTCCCTCGGATCCGTACCCGCATCCAGTTGTCCCTCTTTTCCGTGTACAGCTGAACAAGAAACGGATAGATCACCCGGACGAATTCATTCTGCCGAATTGGTTTCACCAGATAATCATAACAGTGATATTCATAAAATGCCTTATTCTCATACCGGCGGTCGGCCGCCACAAACAACATCGGCGTCAGATGATATGCCGGCATTCCCCTGACAAGAGACGCCACAGAGAGGCCGCTCTCTCCCTCATCTTCCAGATGAATCAGAATCATCCGGTAACGGTCCCTTTCCAGTCTGCCGGCTGCCTGTTCCGGATCGGTGGCAAAATCCAGCCAGCGAAACCGGCCCGACAGATCCGATGCGGCCTGTCCGCTGTTCTGATAGACCAGAATACCGCCCATCGCCTAGTCCTCCTTCTCCGACAACTGGTTTTTGCAATAATCCAGAAGCTCACATACCAGCGTATCCCGGTCAGAATAGTTTCCCGGCAAATACCGCAGCCCCCGGCTGGGATTCCCTGTCAGTATATATAACGGATCCACCTGCAGCTTCGAGTACAGCAGCATCAGTTTCTTGACATCCAGTCCATATACACCCCTTTCGATCTTGCGGTAATGGCCGTCGCTGATCTCCAGCACCTCCGCCATATCCGGATAATCCATTCCCAGATCCCTGCGGATTCGTTTTAACCGTTTTCCGATCAGTTCATTTTCCACATAAACCATAGCCTTCCTCCTTCCCGTACATCCTCTTATATCATACCAATTTCCGACAAAAAAGGAAAGTTCGCCCCGCGGCTTTTTTTCAGCGCATTGCGCTATCGTGCGATTTTACAGGCATCGAAAAGCAAAAATTTTTTTGTTTTCCGATTCTCTTTAACCACTGTGATAGTTCCATACTGCGGAATATTAACTACTGTAGAATGTTGTGTTGCTTTTTGAATATTTTTACAATAGAAAAAGGGAACGATAATCAGTAAGAGAGGACAGCTTCTATTATGACAAAAGACAGCTTCTTATATCACATCGGACTGACTGTCCGTAAATACCGCATTGTGGCAGGAATCAGCCAGGAAGAGCTGAGTGCCCGTATCGACTGCGATAAAAATACAATAGGCAAGATTGAGCGGGGCGAGACGGATGTGAAAATATCCACTCTGGACCGTCTGACAAATGGGCTTGGCATTTCCTGCAGCCGCCTGATCCGGGAATCTGAAAATCCAGTTTCTGATTCTTTTGCCGCCGCCATCGAATACGACTTCCTGCGGCTCTTCCAGTACTGCCGCCAGCTCTCTCCGGAGCAGTTCAACAATCTGTGCAACACAGCCCATCTCTATGCGAAAAGCAATCAGATCAAACACATCAGGAAGGATACCGTATAATGGGCTGCCTGTGGAACGGCATGTTCAGGCCGTCGCCGGACAATTACCCCTGTCCCGAAAGAACCTTATCCAGTACGTCCGCCAGCGGAGCAGCGGCATTCTTTGCCTCTGCCACAGTATTGTTTTCGTTTCCCAGCTCGATCAGCAGGGAACGGCTCTCCAAGTGCAGATTATACCGGTAACCCTTGAGATAGATTGGTTTGGTAAACCCGTCATAATATTCCATGGCCTTGCATTTCAGCTGAAGGCTGAAAGCAAGATTTCCCTGAAGGTTCGGGTTATAAAGATAATCGATGGGACCGGAACGGTTCCGGCTCATGCCGTTAAAAAACATTACAATGGCGCTCTGCCTGCCGTTGATGGTTGTATATGTATGCTTGCCCTTTCCCACAGAATCACGGTGAAGATCAATCATTACCCGAATATCCGGATTTTCCTTCCGAATCTTCTGAATTCCTTCCAGTGCCGCATTATAGGCAAGACTTCTCTCCAGCCTGCCATCGATCCAGTCGTACCGCGTCTTGTCGTGATATACCCCATACCCCCTCTTCTCCAGCTCCTTTGCCAGCTCCGTACCGACGCCCACGATGGAATCCTCCAACTTATCCGAGCTGTCCACAAAACGCTCCGATGCCCCATGGGTATGATAGATCAGGATCTGCTTCGTCCCTTTCTTTTTGGGAAGCTTCAAATCGGTTTCCAGAAGCTTTTTCACATCAAACAGATTCTTTTTCACTGATGTGGTAGAATCAATGATATAAAATTTGCTCCAAAGATAGCTTGTATCCAAGGTGCTGCGGAGCTTCTCCACCGCGGCATTGGGTTTGCGGACACCCTGTACCTGCAGCACGCTCCCCGCCTTTGCCATGGCCTCCTCGCTCTCTCCGGTGTACACGTCTCCCATTATCTGGTCCCCTCTGCTGCTGTCCACACCCCCGCTCTTATTCTGGTTTTCCGCCAGCACAAGCTCCTGCTCGCTCTCCCGGCCCGGATAAAAATATTCCTTTCCCCCCAGCATTTCCAGAACCAGTTCATTGGCGGCGTAACCGTCTGCATGTCCCCCCAGGGAGCTTGTCAGCAGCACCCATCCGGCATCCTCTATCCCCTTTACTGCGGGCACCTCTTTCATTCCCAGTAAAACAATGGCAAAACATATGCCGCCGATTCCTCCCAGTATTCTGAATGCTGTCTTTTTCATGAATTCCCATTTCCCCTTTGCCGATCATTTGCCACATGCTATATATATGCCCTGCCATTCATCAATATCCCTTTTTCTGAAAACAGTGGTTCAGCACCCGGGCCAGATCCCTGCTGATGCGGGCAACGGATTCATCAATGTTTTTCGGCGTCACCATAATACTCTCCGTCTCCTCTGTCAGAACCTCCTTTAAAAACTGCTCGATCTCATTCTCCGAATAACCCTGCTTCTCCAACACACTCTCCAGATGATCCCCGATGATCGTCTCCGCGTCCACCACTGTAGGAACGCCGATGGCCACCACCGGCACACCAAGTGTCTCCCTGGTCAGCTCCCGGCGGCGGTTCCCCACGCCTGCCCCCGGCGCGATACCGGTATCGGTAATCTGCACCGTGGTACACAGCCGCCTGACACTGCGGGAGGCAAGAGCATCCACCACGATAACCAGATCCGGTTTCGTCTTCCGGACCACACTCTCCAGTATCTCACTTGTCTCCATACCTGTCTGGGCCATCACGCCCGGGGCGATGGCACTGACACAGCCATAATCATTCTGCTCCATAAATTCCTCTCCCAGCTCCTGGCGCAGATGTCTTGTGATAAACAGATGGTCCGTCATTTTGGGACCGATGGAGTCTGATGTCACCTCCCGGTTTCCAAGACCCACGATGAGCACACATTTCTGTCTCATGTCCCGTATCATTTTTTCCAGCTGCTCACAGATGCACAGCAGCAGAGGCTCCCGGTCCGCCTCGTCATCCAGAAAGAGACCGGATTCAATGGTAATATAAGTCCCCTTCGGCTTCTTCATGGCCCGGCTTCCCGCATCATCCCGGATCTTCACCATGGTAATCTCCGCCTGTCCGTCCACACAGCTCTTCTTCTCCAGTACCACTCCCTGTACTTCAACATGATTGCGCGGAAAACTCTCCCTCGCCTCCAGTGCCAGATCTGTCCTCTTCTCTGACATCCTCTCTCACATCCTCTCGTTAGAACACAGCATCGCCTGTACTCAGTATGTGCAGAAAGAAATGTTTTTATCGCAGGAAATCCGAAAAAAGCCTTGACACTAGGGGCAATATGTACTATGATTAACAAGTATGTTTGTGCTGACGTTCCGTGTCCGGACAGTACATTGTTGTGATTTTGAACCAAATACGATGGAGGTGCTAGAATTGGCAAATATCAAATCTGCAAAAAAAAGAATCCTTGTCTCTGAAAAGAGAGCAGCCAGAAATAAGTCGATCCGTTCCAGAGTGAAAACGGCGATCAAAAAAGTAGATGCTGCGATCGAGGCAAATGACAAGGCAGCTGCACAGGCAGCTCTGAATGCCGCTATTTCAGAACTTGACAGAGCGACCAGAAAAGGTATCTATCACAAGAATACCTGTGCAAGAAAAGTTTCCAGATTAACCGTTGCAGTAAACAAATTATAAGGAAACAGCATGTAGAGGGCAGTCGTACTGCAACTACAATTCTACCCGTCGAAATATTATAGATCAGATTACTGACCAGGCGATACCGAAACCGGTATCGCCTTTTATTTTAGTTCAATAAGCAGAAAAAGTCAAGAAACATAACAGTTTTTGACATTGTTGTTTCATGCCATATATAGTAAAATAGGAATATTAAAAAACACATTTAACACTATATCATGAAAGGAGCATGAGCATATGCGCAAAAACAAACTACTAGCCGGAATCCTTGCCGCAACACTGGTTGTGACATCATTCCCGGCTTCCCTGCTGCCCGCCGGCAAGGCAGGCGCGGCAGAGACCGTAACACCGGTGGAGACTACGATCCGGAAAACCGAAGTCTCCAACCCGATCCTGCCGGCAGGCAGTGAAGGAACCCTGCCGTACGGGGGCGACCCCTCCGTTCTGATCGATGGAGATACTGTGTATCTGTACACCGGCCGGGATTCCTCCAAGAGCGAGGGCTATTACATGCTGGACTGGCAGTGCTATTCCACCAAGGATCTCAAGACATGGAAAAATGAGGGCGTGATCATGAGCGCCGACAAAGAATCCATCACCTGGGCAAACACCGGCACCGACGCCTGGGCAGGCCAGATCGAGAAGTATAATAACAAATACTATTTCTATTACTGTACCTGGGATGCGACATCCGAAGGCCAGCAGTCCATCGGCGTGGCAGTGGCAGACAGCCCGACCGGACCATTTAAAGATATCGGCAAACCGCTTGTAAAGGGAACCACTACCAACAACACATCCGGCAGCTGGAGCACCTTTAACGACATCGATCCTACCGTATGGGTAGAAACGGATGAACAGGGCGTAGAACACCGCTATCTCTGCTGGGGTAACAACAAGCTCTTTATCTGTGAATTGAATGAAGATATGATTTCCATTAAGGATGTAAATAAAGACGGGAAAATCACATTCGGAGTTCAGGCAAACGGAGCATCCTCAGAGACAGCAGATATTATAGAAAAAAGTGTTTCTGGCATGAACTTCACTGAGGCGCCATGGATCTACCGCCGGAGGGATGCGGAGGGAAAGCCTACCGGACAATATTATATTTTCTATGCCCGGAACTGGCGGGAAGAAATGGCATATGCCACCACCGATGACCTGATGGACGGAAAACTCACCTATGGCGGCCAGTTAATGCCCCCTGCCGCCACCTCTAACACAAACCATCCGGCCGTATTTGACTGGAAAGGAAAAACATATTTTGTATACCACAATGGCTCCCTGCCAGGAGGAAGCGGATTCCGCCGTACCCCCTGCATAACAGAGCTTCATTTCAACGAAGACGGGAGCATTCCCGCCATCCCGGAAACTGCCATCGGCATCTGTGAGAACGAACCCTATCAGCTGTACAATAATAATGTTCTGATCTCTCACAGCAAATTTGTAAATTCCTCTGCTGATGCGGATTACCCTTATACGAACATAACTGTCGGAAACTTTACAGATCCGGATACGGAAGATGCGGAATGGGCCATCGTAAACGGTAAATCTATTCCCGCAGACGGGAATGAGGATGCCTATGTTTCCATCCAGTCCAATAATAAGCCCGGCTTATATCTGACTGCCAATGACAATAATATCGTCACCCTGGCACAGGACGCCAAATATACAACGGCAGCCGATAAAATTTCTGCCGATGCAGAAACGGCAAAGGCTCAGACCTTCCGTACCGTAAAAGGACTTGACGGCACAGCGGACACGGTTTCTTTTGAAAGTGTATTAAAGCCTGGCAGCTTTCTTGCACTCCGCGGCGGACAGCTGGTTCTCTCTGACAGCTCCAACGCAGCTGCAGCCACCTTTGCCTTCACTGGCAAAGCAGCCGTTCCGGCTACGGGTTCCGGTGTGGATGCCGACATTGAAACTCTGACCGCAGGAGATTATAAAGTAGAGGCCAGCGGCAACACTTACTCCATGACAGTTCCCTTTGAGACGAAGACCGTCGCTGTTGATTTCAAGCTGAAGGACAAACTCGCCTATGCCATCGTTGACGGCGTGCGAACACTCAGCACGGATACGGTGTTTATTTCGTTATCCGGCATGATAACAGAGAAACCCATAACCGTTTTCGCCGCCGACGGCAAGACAAAAAAGGAGTACGTGGTAAAAATAACAAGGTCCAAACCGGCCAATTCCGTTCCGGTCTATAACACGGAACTCTTCAAGACCTTTACCTTTGACGACCAGACAAACGGCGCGGCAGCCGTAACAAAGGCATTTCCACCTGCCGCTGTGGCGGATCCTTCCTATGATTATGTAGAAGGAAAGAACGGAAAGGCAATACATCTGAACGGCAGCTATGGCCTGAAGCTCTGCGATGCAGCGGGTCTCGGAAAGAATTATTCCATCTCCTACTGGATGAAACCGGATACAATTAAAACCAATGTGGATCCCACCCTTGCAGCAGGTCTCTTCAGCCCGGAATACTGGCTGAACCTGACATTCGGAAGAGCAATCTGGTCCAAGGCGAATAATAACTACATTGATGATGCAGGCACATACGCATACAAAGCAAATGAATGGCAGCATGTCACATTGACAGTTGAGGGTTCATCTGCTAAACTCTATGTAAATGGAGAACTGACAAATCAGGGCACCATCGCATCGGATATTATGTCGCAGAACGGCGCTGTGATCTATTTCGGCGTCAACGCATGGGATGCTTATTTTGAGGGGGCACTGGATGAGGTTGCCATCTTTAACCGCATCCTGTCCGCCGATGAAATCCAGTCCATCGCATATGAGGCTACCAACGTAACAACGATCGGTTCCTCCAAGGATCCAAATGCATCGGAAAATCCGACACCGGCACCTCCGACAACAGCACCTCCGACAAACTCTCCATTACCGCTGCCGTCACCTCCTGTAGACAATACTGCTGTTAAAAAAGTGACGGTAAAAGCTGCCGAGCAGAAACCGGGAACGAAAACGGTATATTTGAAGAAGGGCGGAAAAGTAACTTTGTCTGCCACAGTGACAGGAACGGGAAAATTCAGCAAATCCGTCACCTGGAAATCTTCCAAGACAAAGGTTGCCACTGTATCTTCCAAGGGTGTTGTCAAGGCGAAAGCGGCCGGTACTGCCAAGATCACGGCAGCATCTAAGACCGATCAGGCAAAGAAGGCTTCTATCACAATAAAAGTCTCCAAAAAGGCAGTGAAAAATAAGAAACTGAAACTGAAGGTTTCCAAAAAGAACTTGAAAAAGGGTAAAACCTATACCATAGGCATTCAGTCCATGACAAAGAAAACAACGGATGCCGTTACCTATAAGAGCAGCAAGAAGGCAACTGCCGCTGTAGATAAATTCGGCGTCGTGAAGGCAAAGAAAAAGGGCAAGGCCGTAATTACCGTAAAATGTGGTAAAAAGAAAGCCAAGCTCACCATTACAGTAAAATAGTATACAGAAAATGGGGGGACACAGGTGAAAAAGCAGAATTACCTTTCCTGGGATCAGTATTTTATGGGAATCGCCATGCTCTCTTCGATGAGGAGCAAGGACCCAAATACAAGCGTCGGAGCCTGCATCGTGGGCAATGACAACAAAATACTCTCTGTGGGCTATAACGGAATGCCGCAGGGCTGCTCCGATGATGAGTATCCCTGGGAACGTGATGCGGAAGATCCACTTGACACCAAATATTTATTTGTCTGTCATGCGGAGCTGAATGCCCTCCTGAATTATACGGGAACCAATCTGAGCGGTTCCCGTATCTACACAACGCTCTTCCCCTGCAACGAGTGCACGAAGGCACTCATCCAGTCGGGGATCAAAGAGGTTGTCTACAGGGAAGACAAATATCAGGACACACCTTCCGTCATCGCTGCCAAGCGCATGATGAAATCCGCCGGCATCCTTTACCGGCAGTACGAAAACGGTGGAAACGATATTGAGCTTCCCCTGTAAGATTCCGGATATGGAAGATTTAACTCAAATAACCTCCCGGCCTTTGTCCGGGAGGTTATATTTCTAAAAGGAGAATCAGAATCATGAATTTTGAGAGACTGGAACAGAATATAACGGATATCGTCACGGAGCAGCAGCTTAAGCTGGGATACCGAAGAGAAAAAATACGCATCTACTACCCCCTTCTGTCCCTAAACCGGCTACTCGGCACAGACCAGGATATCCCTGAGATGAAAGCTGCCCTGGCTGCCTTCCGTGACAGGGTAAGGGACCGTTTTGGCGAAATCGGCATTACAGAGGACAGCGGCCGTTTCTGTATCCTGCTGCCTCCCG
This sequence comes from uncultured Clostridia bacterium, assembly GCA_948467395.1. Classification (GTDB taxonomy): domain Bacteria; phylum Bacillota; class Clostridia; order Lachnospirales; family Lachnospiraceae; genus Eubacterium_F. Next base: position 62,328 of record CAOKDX010000003.1, read on the forward strand.
AGGGAAATGCATACATTCACCAGTGTAATGCGGATCATTCCTTTCTGGAGAATCTGATCCTTATAACCGGAAGGCATGGCTGCAGGATCGGGGAAGTACTAGATCTGTTCCGCTCCTGCCATGCCCATATTGAAAAGACAGAAAACGGAGAATTTGATTATCTGGCCTATTTCGAAGATGGCGAGCCGGATAACTTCCGCTACTGCCTGACAGAGGAGCATGACCATGTGATCTATCATCGGTTCACACCGGAGGACTATCAGGATCTTGCACTATAATATGCCTCCACGCCCTTTTTGAGACGGGCGAGGCCATCCTTTACCCGGTCTCTCTGACATGCGATATTCATCCGCACAAACTGCCGGCCGTTGCCGCCGAATTCCTCGCCCTGCGAGAGGTACAGACCAGTTTCTTTTCTGAGAAAGCCGGCAAATTCCGTTGTATCCCCTGGCAGCCGTCCGCAGTCGATCCAGAGAAGATATGTGACATCGGTGGAGACGACATACAGCTCCGGCAGCTCCTCCCTCAGGAACCGGACTACCAGCTCCTTGTTTTCCTGAAGATATGCCCGCAGCTGATCCAGCCAGTCTTTTCCCCTGGTAAAGGCTGCAATGGCTGCCGTCACGGCAAAGACATTCGGTTCCGCTGCCTCATCGGTATTCAGGGCCCTCCACATCTTATGGCGCAGCACCGGATCGGGAACGATCACAGCCGCCGTCTGCAGGCCCGCCAGGTTAAATGTCTTTGTGGGAGCGACACAGCTGATGCTGATCCTGGCACAGGTCTCTGATACAGAGGCAAAAGGAACGTAATCCAGTCCCGGGGCAGTCAGATCCCCGTGAATCTCATCAGAAATAACCGTAACGTGATTCGCCTCACATAACTCACCGACCCGGGCCAGTGTCTCCCGGTCCCATATCTTACCCGCCGGATTCTGGGGATTGCACAGGATCATCAGGGTAGTCTGGGGATCCGCCAGCTTCTCCTCCAGATCCTCAAAATCCATATGATACTTCTGTCCGTCATAAATCAACCTGTTTTCCAGAACATTTCTGCCGTTATTGCGGATACAGTTGAAGAAAATACCATACACCGGCGTCTGTATCAGAACATTTTCCCCCGGCGTCGTAAGCTTGCGCACCGCACTGGACAGCGCCGGCACAACACCGGTACAGAATATCAGCCACTCCTTCCTGACCGTCAGATGATGGCGGGTTTCCCACCAGTCCATATAGGCGCGATACCATTCTTCTGGCAGCACCGTATAGCCATATATGCCATGCACCGCCCTTTCCTTCACTGCCCGGACAATTTCCGGAGCCGTCTGAAAATCCATATCAGCCACCCACATGGGCAGTTCTCTTTCCTCCACATCCCATTTCAGGGAGCTGGTGCCCCTGCGGTCTGTAGCCTGGTCAAAATTATATACCATACCCTTCACGGCCTCCTGTTTTTACTTTTCTTCCACATCCCTGCAGACAATCTTTGTCCGGGACGGATCAATCCGGTCACGGTTGAGTATCAGCTCGCCGATATGCTCTGCCCGGATGGTGCCCCCTGCCGGATCCATAACACTGTCTATCGTATTGGTAATATCCGCCTCCACAGTTGAGTACTCAAAGGCCAGTGTCGTATTCAGCAGCTTGCAGTCCTTCATAACAAGATGATCGATATAACACATTCCCTGCAGGCTCTCCACCGTGCAGTGGATCAGTGTGAGATTTTTCGCATTCCAGCCCAGATACTCCCCGGAGATAAAGGAGTCGTATACTGTGACATTCTCCGTATTCCAGAAGGCGTCCCTGGAAATCAGCTTTGAATGGCGGATCTCTACATTTTTTGCCCCATCAAAGGAATAATTTCCAGTAAGAGTCAGCCCGTCTACACTCATATCCGTACTGTTCATGGCAAAATAATCACCTCTGGCCGTAACATTCTCCATTGTCACATGCTGGCAGTGCCACAGGGTCTCCTCCGCACGGGAAAGGGTAACATTTCTCAACTGCAGACCATGGCAGCGGCGGAAATTCTTGGGCGCGTCCACTACGGAATCACTGATCCTGATCTGACTGGTATACCATACGCCGGCACGCGCCATCTCAAACCAAACACAGTCTCTCACCTGTATATTTTTGCTGTACCAGAGAGGATATTTCCACTGGAACAGACAATGGTCCAGTTCTATATCCCGGCTCTCCTTCAGGGGAGATTCCCCGTCCGCAAAGGTACTGTCAGAAATAGCCAGATCTGCCGCCTGAAATAATGCCCTCTCTCCTGTCAGGAATTCCTGCCTTATCTCCTTCTTCACATCCATCTTACACCATTCCTCACTCTATCTTCAATATCAGTTCCAGTATCCTCTTTCCACAGTCTTCCATCTCCTGACGGGTAAGAAGGCCCTTTTCCATTGCCTCCAAAAGCCGTTCCGGAAATCCACAGGCCATTTTCAGGTCATTTCCCGCCAGTACCTCTTTATAATGCTCTCCCAGCGTCCACCAGTCCGAGGTAACCATGCCGTGAAAGCCCCACTCGCCGCGGAGTATGCCATCGATGAGTTCCCGGTTCTCCGACGCCCGGCGGCCGTTTATAATATTATATGCCGTCATGATGCACCAGGGTTCCGCTGTTTTTACTATGATCTCAAATGCTTTCAGGTAGATTTCCCGAGCCGCCCGCTCCGACACCCTGGAATCACTGTTTTTGCGGTTTGTCTCCTTGTTATTCAGGGCAAAATGCTTCACTGTGGCAGCAATATGCTGTGACTGGATTCCTTTGACCATGGCCGCAGCCATAGTTCCCGTGAGGAACGGATCCTCCGAGTAATACTCAAAGTTTCTCCCACAGAGCGGGCTTCGATGTATGTTCACTGCCGGAGTGAGCCAGACCGATATATTGTTTTCCTTAACCTCCCTGGCTCCTGCCTCACCGACCGCATAGACCAGCTCCGGATTCCACGTACAGGCAAGCAGTGTGGAGCACGGCCACGCCGTAGTATGGACGCCGCACTGCGGTTCGATCCTGAGACCAGCCGGACCATCCGCCGTCATAATATTGGGAATGCCGTATTCCGGCATATTTCCGATTCCAAAGGTATTTGCCGTGCCGGTATTGGGCTGGCCCCCCAGCAGATGCGCCAGTTCTTCGTCCGTGAGCTGACGGATAAATTCCTCTGTTGTCAGCTTGCCCTCCGCCACTTCGGTAAAGGGACGGATTCCCTCCTTATACCGCCAGCTCCAGAGCAGTACGCCCTTTACATTGCGGTATGCCGGGGTGAGCCCGTCCACCGGCTCCTTTGGCATATGCTCCAGACCGCATTCATCCGGGTTCCGCGCCTCCCCCTGCGGCAGATCTTCAAAGCTGCCATCTGACAGCATCCGATGTTTCAGGGAGGCTGGTGCCAGCTGTGACGTCAGCTGTTCCACGATCCGGTTCTCCTCCAGCCTATACTCAAAATCCAGCTTTCTCACATCCCTTACCGAAGTGCCGGCATAGAAACAGTAGTTCCCTGCCTCAAGCACCCAGGCAGACGCACAGACCTTCCCCATATCGTCATAGGAAGCCATAGAGCTGACAGGAAACTCCAGGGTCAGAAGTTCGGTTTCTCCTCTCTGTAAGAGACGTGTCTTCTGAAACGCTGCCAGGCTTTTGGCAGGTTTGCCAAGAAGCCCCGCCGGCGCACCGATATAGATCTGGATCACTTCTTTCCCTTCCCGGTCTCCCGTGTTTGTCACCTGAATCCGGAACCGGAGCCTGCCATCCCTCTCTTCAGCAGAGAGAACATCCCATTCAAATTCCGTATAGGACAGGCCGTAACCAAAGGGATAATTTACCTTATCATACGCTTCCGGTATCGTCTCAAAATACCGGTATCCCACATAGATATCCTCAGTATAGTCAACATAGGATTCCGATTCATGAAAATTATAAGTAGACGGATAGTCCTCCAGACGTCTGGCAAAGGTATCCGATAATCTGCCTGACGGACTGCCGATTCCGCAGAGCAGCTCCGCCATGGCGTTGCCGCCCTCTATCCCATCCTGCCACGCCAGCAGGACAGACTGGATCCCCTCGTCCTCCTTAAACCAGTCTGTATCTATCATGCCGCCCACATTCAATACGACAACAATCCGCTCAAAATACTGCTTCACCTTCTGAATCATGGCGCGCTCGGCATGAGTCAGATAAAAATCTCCGTCTTCAAAGATGCTGTCCGTTTTTCCGCCGTCGTCATAACTGCTCTTGCGGTCCCATCCCTCACCAGAGAAACGGCAAATGGCAATCACCGCCGTATCGGCAAAATTCCTGGCGTCCCGGCACAGGTCATCCGGCAGCTCCGGCTCCACAGTCATACCCGGCTCCGTTCCCTTCGCATACTGATGCTTCACATCTTTCCGATAAAAATCAGCCAGCTTCGGAAAGACGCTCACCCGGTCACAAAGGTTTTTCATCCCCTCATACAGGTTCACCGTGTATTCCACTGTCACATCTCCGCTGCCGCCGCCGCCCTTGACATAATCCACACTCGCCTTGCCAAAGAGGGCAACCCTGGAACCCTTTTCCAGCGGAAGAAGGCCACCCTCATTTTTCAAAAGGACCATCCCCTCCTTCGCCGCCTCTTTCGATAATCTCCTGTGCTCCTCGCATGCTGTCACTCTCTGCCCGTCCTTCCCCAGCGGAAGGTTCGGCTGATAGTATGCTCTCTGCCATTTGTTCATTTCCTGCCCTCTCCTTTTCATCTAAAATTACCGCTGTTGTGCTAATTCTACCACTCCTGTTCCCCGTTTGCAACTCTATTTTACCGGGCTCTAGCCCACCCATTCATTCCCCCGGTATTCCTCTATGATAGCCCGGATACCCGCCCCATTTTCCAGCAGCTCCACCAGCATTTCCCTTGCCAGCTCAAACATCCGGAACAGCTCCCGTTTCCCCGGTGCATCCGAATATACCTTCCAGTATCCCGCATAAAGAGAATCCTTCCCCTTATGAAGGATAAATCCCCGCACATCTTCAATAGGATAGCCAAGAATCAGGCCAAGCTCGTGGGGAAATTCCCTGCCTCCGTCACGATATGCCCGATACCGCTCGCGAAAAACTGGTAATATGTTCTCCATCCGGGCAGGAACATAGTCCCTTCCGGAAAAAAACTCCCTCACCTCTTCCCGGTCCAGATAGACAGAAAGCCTATGACTGTCGTACAGCAGTATGACAGCTCTCACCTCTGTCACATAGAGTACATAATAACAGATTCCACTCTCCCTTAATAAGTCATGGATCCGCCCCAGATTCCCTCTGTGGATAATAAACAGGCTGGAGATCCTGAGCCCTACGATCAGCGGTGCACACTGTAGAACCATCTGGTTCTCAATTTTTCCTGTGTCCATTCTGCATATCATCTCCCGCACCTCCCCGCTTATTTTTGTACCCATGCCGTAAACCTCCTCTGTGAACGCCTGCCATCCGTCAAGGGCGCCAATCTGAACCCTCCCTTGCACTGACTCCACAGTATCTAGTTTAAATACTTTCCGGGAAAAAATACATAAAAAAGCGTCGACGGAAAACCGCGGCGCTCCAAGAATCAGCGGAGCTGATTCTTGCTCCGCACAAGACGGTCTTTCCTATAAGATGAAAAAGGCGCTGCCCATACAGGCAGCACCTTCTGCTTCTAATGTATATATACCAGTTCACGGTACTTTAACATGCTGTAGATCTTTTCCGCATCCGCCGGATGAAGATTCAGACACCCATGGGAACCGATGGTCTTATATAAATCCTTATTCCAGCGGTGCCAGGGCTGCCATGTAGCCGGATGGAATCCTGTACCCGTCCAGGTGATCCGCACCCAGCACTTCACGAAGGTCTCGTAATCTTCCCCCTTCATCGTATAATCCCTTCGGTGTTCCTTGATAAAGAAGGCTCCTCTTGGCGTCTCGCGTCCCTTTACCGGTCTTCCTGATATGGTGCGGCACTTAAACGCCACCTTTCCGTCACGCACCACATAGACCATCTGTTTCTTTATGGATACTTCCGTATAATTTTTCGGATCCCAGTCCTCTTCAAAATTTTCAAAGTCTTTCTTAAAGGCGGTATTGAGATAGTTTACCTTCTGCTTCATCGTCAGCGCCTTTTTATTTTCACTGCCCGGATCCGCAATATATGCTTCCGTCAGACTGTTGTCAATTTTTTTCTTCAATGCCTTTTTTGCCTGCTGCAGAGTCTTATTATAATCCAGCTGCCAGCCATAATCCCCTCCTGATACCTGGATCTTCCTGACCTTCTTTTTCTCATGGGAATTCAGTGTTCTTGTCTTTCCCACCGTTTTATATTTGGCGCAGAAACGCTCCACCCAGTCTGCGATGGCGGCCTCATTATACTTAATCTTTCCGTCTTTGCAGCTGATCCATTTTGAGATGGTATTCGGCGTGATCTTCTCTGTCACGCCCTCACCCATGTTCCATGTAATAAAGCGGAGCGCCGCATTGTTGCACAGAGAGATTTCCGTATTCAATGCCTCGTCCTCTGATGTGGTCGCAGGTTTTTCATACAGATCCGGATACTTTTCCGGATCCGATATGTCAATCTCGATCCTGGCCTCCTGCAGGGCGGCTTTCAGGGCATGGAAAAACGCATCCGTCCTTATCTTATTGCCGGAAACCTCCTGTACGCAGACATACTGCTTCTTCTCCTTGTCATAGGCGGCATATGCCGATACCGGTTCTACGATCTGGTAATCTTCATTTCCCACAACAAGAAGGGACTCCATCATCATCTGCTGCAGCTTCTCTTCATTATAAGATACATTATATTCAATAGAATATTCCCTCTCTTTGGGCACCAGTACAAAAGAAGAATGCTGTTCTCCGAACAGCTCCTCCCATTCCGTCCCGGAATCTACAACATAATCCAGATCTTTGCCAAAAATAGTAATATTCCCATTATCTCTTGCCTTAACATTCAGTTCATAATCATGAAAGACCGCTGTCAGATTCTTTTTTGACTCCTCCAGCGTCTGTTTGGATACATCTATCCCGTTAATCATAGTACCCGGATACCACCGGCTGCTATAATAGATCTGCAGATAAACGATGAACCCGGCTAACATGAAAACGATAACCCCCGTTGCGATACCAGCTACGATACCAATTCTACGCTTTTTGCTCATACTGTCTTCAAGTCCTCTCTTCTGCCATTCTCACTAAATTTTCCTGCCAATACATAAATATATGTACCGCACTCATTATACTATTCCAACAATTCCTAGTCAACAATGAAAGATATCCGGTTACAGAGTAATCTGCTCCCGGATATCCTGCATTGTATCATAAGTTACCTGACTGTATGCCAATTACTGTTTCAATGTAAATTTACCCACCATCTGCTCAAGATTCTCTGTCTGGGCTGACAATTCCTCACTTGTCGCCGAGGTCTCCTCCGCGGCTGCCGAATTATTCTGGATCACTTCAGAAATCTGCTCGACGCCGGACTCCATCTGCTTCATGGCATCCGCCTGGGCTACGGTCATCTTACTGATCTCATCCGTTGACTCAGCCAGTGTGGAAATTCCCCTGATCAGGGATTCAATGGCGTCTGTTGTTCTGGCTGTGATCTCATTTCCCCGCTCCACTTCCTGAATCGAATTCTCAATCAGCCGTTTCGTATCCACCGCGGCAGAAGCGCTGTCCGCTGCCAGCTTTCCAATCTGGTCTGCCACAACGGCAAAGCCTTTGCCAGCCTCCCCTGCTCTTGCCGCCTCGATGGAAGCATTCAGGGAAAGAAGATTTGTCTGTGCTGCAATATCTTCAATGGCTGTGATAATATTGACGATTTCCTTTGAGGTATCATTGATCCGGTCCATAGCGGACTTCAGCTGCCGGATGTCCTCATTGCTCTTCTCCGCCTCTCCCATAAACTGCTCTGCATTTTCGTGGGATTCCTGAGCCTTCTCTGAGCTGTGTACAATGGTTTCCGTAATATTCTGTATACTCGCCGTCAGCTCCTCCACCGAAGCCGCCTGATTTGTCGCCCCCTCGGCCAGTGAGGTCGCACTCTCCGCCATCTGATACGCACCCATGGAAACCTGTTCCGTTGAATCATGAATGTTCCCCAGAGTATCGCTCAGCGAAGTAATAATGGTCACTATGGCCCTGTCCAGCTCTGAAAAATCCCCTTTGAAGTCAACCTCTGTGGCGATATCGAAATTACCTGCTGCCACCTCGCGAAGACCTCTGGACAGTTCATGAATATATTCCTTCAGCAGAGAAGCCGCCTCCTTAAAGGACTCTGTCATCTCCCCAATCTCATCGGGATACATGCTCTCGATCTCAATATCCAGATCGCCGCTGGCCATCTTCGCCGATGCATCCTTTACATGTTTGATAGGCTCTGCAAACAGCTTCGCAACAAAGCCGGCAATCCGCATGGCAATGATTATCGACACAATGATAACGATAACCATTACGATCAGTACGATCAGCGCCAGATACTGCATGTTTCTGGAAGCCTCATTCCCCATCTCCACATTCAGGTCGATGAGCTCCTCCACCGCGTCGGTCAGAATCTTCAGCGTGGGCTTGCCCTGGGACATCAGCAGATCCAGTGCCTCCTCATTCTGGTTGTTCTGTGCCTTCTCCTGTACCTGTTCAAATATATCACGGTATGTCGGCAATGTGTCATTGACGGTTGCCAGCAATTTCTTCTCTTCCTCTGTGGTGCAATGCACATCCAGCACATCCAGTGCCGCATCGGTCTTTTTCCTGATCTCATCCAGCTCTGCAGCCGCTTCTTTGATCTCCGTCTCATCCTCAAGCAGAATCAGTTCCCTGATCATGGCAGGCTCCTTATTCAGATATGTACTGAATATACCAATTTCTCCCTGTGAGAAACCATTCTGAACCAATACCTTATTATATCTGCTATTCACCAGGATCAATGCCGCAATACCGAACACGGCAGCAATACTGGCAATAATAACCACAATGGTAAAACAAAACCGAAGTTTCTTTTCTACCTTCATCTTTTTTATTTTCTCTCTCATTTCCTAACTTACCCTTCTTTCATAATCCAATATTCATTAAATGCCTGATCTATTACAGTTCCACTGGCAGCTTATACACAACACATTATTCTCATGTCAAGGTTCATAAATCACACTACCATTATACCACTATCACAAAAATTTGCAATAATACAATATCATCCATCAAAGCCCCAGAGCCTCCCGCAGGCCGTCGATGCCCTCCCTGTCATACAGTCCCCGGTAGTAGGATACCTCCTGGCGGATCAGGTCATCGATAACACGAATGCCCAGAAGCTCCACTGGAGCGCGGTCATCCGTCATCCTGTGATTCCCTGGCTCATACTTCTTTAGGGAGTCCGAAATCTGCCGCATCAGATCCTGCAGCTGCACATCTTCGATCCCGGCAAGGGAACTGCGTAATCTCTCCTGCATCCCGTCCCGGCGGGAAGCAAAGAGCTCACAATTTGTCGTGGCAGGCACATCCACAATGTGTACATAATCAAAGACACAGGAAATCGTGTCCATCAACCAGGCATTGATACCGTCGGAATCCTGTTCCCACATATTCAGATTCACTACCATAACGCCATCTTCCGCCAGGTGGCTGCTGACCAGGTCAAAAAACTCCATTGTAGACATCTGGAAGGGGATTGTAATGTCCTGATAGGCATCCACAAAGATCACATCATATTTTCGGTCCGTCACTTGTAAGAAAGCCCGCCCGTCATATTCCACCACAGGTACATCGGCAGGCATGTGAAAAAATGTGCCGGCAAGCCGGGTGATCTTCCCGTCAATCTCAACCCCTTCCACCCGGATATCCTTAAAATACTGTAAGCATTTTGTGGCATAAGTGCCGGCTCCCACTCCCAGCATCAGCACCTCAAGATCTTCTTTTTCACTCCGCCCAGCCATGAGGGGCGCCGCCAGCGCATAGTCCACGAAAGTATTTGTCAGCCCCCCGTCCTTTCTATAAACAGACTGTACGCCAAACATTACGTTGGTGGAAAGGCTCACCTCCTCTTCATCCTCCTTCACCTGAAGGTAATTGTAGACGGATTCCCCTTCATAGACAAGGCCGTCCTCCCAGAAGGCAAAATGATCCGCAGAGCCAAGGAAACAGCTTACCGTCAGCAGAATCACTGCAACTGCAGCCCTCACGCTCCGGATCCTGTTGGATATAAAATAAATCAGGGCAAGCACAAGAAGTATTCCTGCAAAGATCAGAAATGTCACGGAGGTTCCCACCGCAGGTATCGTCACAAAGGTAGGGAGAAACGTACCGATTATGCTGCCAATGGTATTGGCAGCATTCAGCGTACCCACTGTTTTTCCATTATCATCCAGACTGTCCATCGTATACTTTACCAGTGACGGCGTCACGGTTCCCAGAAGAAACAACGGAAACACAAAAATTGCCATACAGGCGGCAAAAGCTGCCCATATCAGAAAGTTTGTGTCCACGGTAAATATCATTAGGGCGGATATACCCACAATAATATATTTCCCCAGTACAGGAATCAGGGCAATCCAGATGGCGGCAGTCACAATCCGCCCATAGAGCCTGTCCGGGCTGGGATCCCGGTCCGCCTTCCTTCCACCATAAATATTGCCCAGTGCCATGGCGATCATAATGGTCCCGATAATGATGGTCCAGACAATCTGCGACGAACTAAAATAGGGCGCCAGAAGGCGGCTGGCACCAAGCTCAACCGCCATTACTGACATACCCGCAAAAAATTCCGTCAGGTACAAATATATCTTGTGCGCACGTGAGGCCGCCGGTCCCTGGAACAGGCAGCTGCCAGTCTTGTTGCCTCTCATATCAGACTCTTATACAGCTCTGTAATATCCTCGACGCTTGTCTCCTTCGGATTACCCGGACGGCAGGCATCATCATAAGCCGACTGCGCAAGAAACGGAATGTCTTCTTCCTTTACAATCTCTTTCAAATCCTTCGGAATGCCCACATCCTCCGAGAGCTTCTTTACCGCATCTATGGCCGCCTTCCGGTATTCCTCCTGCGTCATGTGCTCCGTTCCCTGTACCCCCATCGCTTTGGCGATATCGCGGTATTTCTCCCCTGTCGCCTCCGCATTATACTCCATCACTGTGGGAAGGATGATGGCATTTGCCACACCGTGGGGCGTGTCATACAAAGCACCCAGTGGATGCGCCATAGAGTGGACGATACCAAGTCCGACATTGGAAAATCCCATACCTGCCACATACTGACCCAGCGCCATATCCTCACGGCCCTCCGGTGTATTGTCCACTGCACCGCGCAGGGAACGCGCAATAATCTCAATCGCCTTCAGATGGAACATATCCGATAACTCCCATGCTCCGGCTGTAATATATCCCTCAATGGCATGAGTCAGGGCGTCCATTCCAGTGGCGGCAGTAAGTCCCTTCGGCATGGATGACATCATATCCGGATCGACAAAGGCAGCTACCGGAATATCCTTCGGATCCACACATACCATCTTGCGGTTCTTTTCCGCATCTGTAATGACATAGTTGATCGTTACCTCTGCCGCCGTTCCCGCTGTGGTGGGCACGGCAAATATCGGAACCGACTTAAACTTCGTATCCGCCACCCCTTCCAGACTCACCACATCGGCATAATCCGGATTTGCAATAATAATGCCAATGGCCTTTGCCGTATCCATAGAGGAGCCGCCGCCGATGGCGATGAGATAATCTGCCCCGGATTTCTTAAACGCCTCCACGCCGGTCTGCACATTTTCAATGGTGGGATTTGGTTTAATATTGGAATACAGTTCATAAACCAGTTCTGCCTCGTCCAGTATATCCAGTACCTTTTTGGTCACCCCGAATTTCACAAGATCCGGATCCGAACAGACAAACGCTTTGGAAAACCCCCTGTCCCTGGCTTCTGGTGCAATGGCTTCGATAGCCCCGCTCCCGTGATACGATGTTTCGTTTAAAACAAATCTGTTTGCCATACTTTTCCCTCTCCTTTATCTAATTTTAACGGCACCAGATGGAATCTGCCATGAATCCCACTTGGCGCCGCCGGACTATATTTATTATATGCTATTATACTACTCCGGGAAAGAAAAGTCCAGTCCTATCAGCCCAGCGCCACGTCCAGTACCATCATCAGCGCAAAGCCCGCTGCAAAAAATATCGTACCCACATCCGAGTGTATTCCCTGCGACATCTCCGGGATCAGCTCTTCCACCACAACGAAAATCATAGCTCCGGCGGCGAAGCTCAGCATAAAGGGGAGAAGAGCGGTCAGCAGACCGGCAGCCCCTATTGTCAGCAAGGCCCCTGCCGGCTCTACGATACCGGACAGCATACCGTACAGAAAGCTTTTGCCCTTACTGGTGCCCTCCGACATAAGGGGCATGGATATAATCGCCCCCTCGGGAATATTCTGGATGGCTATCCCCAGAGCCAGAATGCAAACTCCTGACAGAGTGATACCCGCCGTGCCGGAAAACCACCCGGCGCACACCGCCCCCACTGCCATGCCCTCCGGAACATTGTGGAGGGTAACCGCAAAAACCAGCATTGTCGTCTTCTGCAGCTTCACCGCCGGCCCCTCCGCCCTGTCACTGTTTATATGAAGATGCGGAATACGGTGGTCCAGAAACAATAGAAAAAGTATGCCGCACAGAAACCCCGCCAGCGGTGGAAGGAAGGAAAGGTTTCCCATATGTCCCGACTGTTCAATGGCAGGGATTAGAAGGCTCCATACCGATGCGGCCACCATAACCCCCGCGGCAAACCCGGTAAGTCCTCTCTGCAATGCAGGATGCGGGTCACGTTTCATCAGGAAAACGCAGCCCGCACCGAGAGTGGTTCCTGCCAGCGGCAGTAAAAGTGAACCTGTTATTGTGAAATTCAAATCCGATCACATCCTGCAATTAAAACCCTTTTATACTAATGTATCCATCCCTGCGCCTTCTGTGACAACAGGCGCACTGGCAGCCGCCGTAACCGGCACCTCCGCGCCGCCAAGCTCCAATGAAACGGAATCAGAAAAATTCTGCGAGCTGCCAGAACTCCGGGAATCCCCTGTCTCCCCTGAGCCAGAGGAGCTTCCCGCATTTTTCCTTTCCTGCTGGTATTTATTGAATAATGCTTTCAGATATTTCATATCCGCTTCCAGAATCTCTTTCCATTCCTCCGCCCTGTGCTTTTTCTTTAACGTCTCAAGATCCTCCGGATCCATGTTGATGCGATCCACCATCATACTGTCTTCCGAAACTGCCTGCTCCAGATCTTCCATGGACTCCTCCATCAGATCTCTCATTTCTTCCTGCAGCTCCTGCATAAGCTGCCTCATTTCCTCTTCACTGATCCCGGAAAGCTCTTCTGAGGGATATTCCTCCATCTCCTCCATGCGCTCCATCTGCTCCTCTTCCAGCTCTGCCTGACAGAGACCACCGCGCTTTCCGGCATTTTCTTCCTCCTGGAGATGCTTCTTCCTCTTCTTCGCCACCCGCAGTATGGATTCTGCATGTTTGATGGCAAGCTTCAGCTCCGTATCGTCATACTGCCCGGAGTACAGCACCCGGCGCAGCGAGGCCACCTTCTGGCGGGCACTGGAAACCACCTGTCCTGCACCAGCAGCTTTTTTTGTCCGCATAATCTGTGAGGAAATCTGTTTGAAATTGTACTGCAGTTTCTTTTTCTTTCCCTTGGCAAATCTGCCTTTGGTGGGTTTTGAGACCCCTATCGTCCCCGCCACAGACCCATCCCTGTTCTGAATGGTGATTCTCCTGACCGTCGATCTGCCGATATGGAACGGATTTATCCCCGAATAGCCCATAATTCCCATGATAACGCCTCCCTGCTCTGCCTGACGCAGCGGCTTCACACCTCTGCCGCAACGCCGGATCATGAAATCCTTTTCTGTTCATTATACACTATATATCGGTAACTATTGTCCGAATGTTTATATCCGTCATCTGCTGCCGCAGGGGCCCCGCCGGCCTGACGGTATTATTCCTCCGCTCCCGCTATCAGTAGTTTTTCCACGATATCATTATATCCGCGCTCTGTGGCGTAGTACAAGGCCGTGTGCTCTGCCAAATCGGCATAGGTGAAATCGGCGCCCCCCTCCAGCAGCGCCCCCGCAATATAATTGTACCCACACTTGGATGCAATGATCAGGGCAGTCTCCCCGTCTTCGTTGCGCTCATTAATCCTTGCCCCATGTGACAACAGCTTTTTTACAATGTTCTCATTCTGATTTCCAGCCGCAATATGTATAGGGAAATTGCCGTCCTCTCCGCTGATGTTCACATCGGCTCCCGCCTCCATCAGAAGGTCGGCCAGCAGTATATTATCCTGCAGAACGGCGACATAAAAAGGCGTCTGTTTGGCATCATTCCTCGTGTTGAGATCTGTCGTCCCCTTGGACAGCATCGCTTTTACCACCTCGCCCTGCCCATTCCAGCACGCCTGATGAAGCGGCGTGTTGCCGTAGGCATCGGCGTTTCCCAGACTTTCCCCGGACAGGCTGTCCACCAGTTGTACCAGCCCCATGGCATTGGCATAATCCAGCGGCGTATGGTTTTCATTGTCCATAATGGAACTGTCTGCCCCCAGCTCCATCAGGTATCTGGCGGCCTCTGCCTTTCTCGCCTGTACGGCATAGATCAGGGCCGTCTTGCCCTCTCTGTCGGTGGCGTTCAGATCTGCCCCCGCCTCTGCCAGCAGCTTTATCACCTCTTTATTGCCTGACATCACCGCCATATGCAGGGGTGTGACGCTCTGGTTGGAAATCTGGGTCGCATCCGCCCCTTTCTCCAATAAAAGCTTAACAATATCCCGGTATCCTTTCCGGCTGGCATAATGAATGGGCGCGCAGCCGTTTTCATCCACCGCATTGACATTGATATTGTCCTTTTTCAAAAATGCCAGCACAACTCCCTTCTGTCCGTTCTGACACGCCTTTAATAATAATTTGTCCATTGTTTCCCTCTCTTTCCGTGTAAATTAACATTTTTATGTACCATTATAACCCAAGGGTCTTGTCCACTCCAACTTTTTGAAATAATGACTTGAGCAAAATATGCATTTTTGTATCTGGATTATCATAATATACATATTTTTGAGATGTTTTTTTTTGCCTCTTTTTTGAGATTGTTCGATGTGATAAATTCTGCTCTTGCTATGGCAGCCTTAATATCCCCCATATTGATTTGATCAAGAATTGACTCAACCTGCTCTTTCTTTTTTATATTTGCATCTCTCCGTAAACCATAAACTTGTCTTAATTTTGCTGCATAATCTTCTTGGTTATTAACACTATAAAAATAGTCTTCTTTATGAAGGATCAGCCATAAGTCAAAACAATAATTTGTATAACCTAATATTATTTGATTTTCCATTGCCAAATCAATAGCTTCTTCATATTTTACTTGTTTTCCATCATAATCAAAAACTGCCCCCTTATTTTGCTTACCTATTGATTTCGCGACAACTCGTTGAACAACACATTTAGGATCTCCCCCAAACGGTTCCGCATAATCAAATAATAAATCATGCGTTCTTTCTTCAATGGCATTAATTAAATTTTGTACCTTCGCAAAATATAATTTTTCCTGATTGGCTCCTTCACACCCTATAATACACAATAATTGAGGGCGCCTTTTCTTAGCTTCTGGTCGATTCAATTCTATTTTTCCTTTCTTTCCAGTCTTTCCAGTATATGCTTAAACGCAATTTCTAAATCCATATGTGGCAAAGCCCCATATTTCCCCGCCATGTAATTTTTTAATATCCTTTCTTCTGGACGTAACTTATAATCAGATAATGCATATATGTCACTAGTCAAAGTAACTTTATTTTTCTCAACCATTACAATTTGATCATGTCTTAATAATTCACCATCTAAATAAATTGGATTATGCGTATTGAATATTAGTTGTGCGCCTTTCTTATTAAGCTCTTTATTGTTAAAAATCCTTATTAATGAGACTACAATTTCAAAATGTAAGGAGGCGTCCATCTCATCCAAAACCACTACTCCTCCATTTACAAGTACATCTATAAAAGGCTGCAATAGTCGTATCAAATGAATTGTCCCTTTAGACTCCATCAATTCTGAATCAACAATCATAGAAATGTAATAAGGCGTATCCATCAATTCGTCATTCTCTAGTGGAATTCTATACATAGAACACATAGATAAATCATCCCGATCAGTTTCAGCAGCAAAACCTATTTTCTGTTTTCCAAACTCAGCAAATCCCATAATTTCTTTAACAGATTCGCTTTCAAAAATTTTTGTTCTGACATCTTTTTTATTATTAACATCTTGGTTAATAATTGTTTTTAGATCCTTTTGCTGAAAAACCATGTCATTCGCATTCATCACGACATTAAACTTATCAAACCATTCTAAAATTTCATTAAAATAATTCCCATTAATTAAATTATTAATTGCTCCTGAAATTACTAGTTTTTTAGCACTCAGAGAACTATTTAATTTATACAGAAGAATGTGTGCAAATTCTTCTTCGTTTTTCTTTATAAATCCCTTTTTTACTAAATAATTTATTGGTATTTGAATATTCTTTTCTTTATCTCTATCAAAAATCTTATAGTCATTAATAAACAAATATTCTTTTGTGATATTATAATCATCAATATCTGTAAACTGGAGACCATATTTATATATATTATTAGAAGTTGAGAATGTAATTTCTAATTCAATAGGTTCATACCAACGATGATCTCTTATAAATGATAACACACTTTTATAATCCTCTAGTTGTTTACAATCTAATGTTCCTTCCAACACCATGCTTTTTAATAAATACATGGCAAGTATAATATTAGATTTTCCACTCGCATTTGCCCCATAGATAACTGACATCGGAAGTACCTTTAGTTTATTTCCAAATATAGTTTTATTAATAATATAATCGCTATGCGCCTTTTGCATACTAGATAGCATGGTAAAAACCGTTTCGTTTCCAAAAGACTTGAAGTTCTTTAACTTAAAATTCAACAACATCACTTTTGTTTCTCCATTCATCATTTCTTTAAATTATACCATGTTTTTGTATTCTATCAACATCTTTTTTGTTGTATCTTTTATAATTATGTGACATTCTTCTTTTTCTATGTACAATATCCCAGATCCATTATTACATTAATATATAAGCCTCTCCATATTTCTTCCCACAATTTCAAACCGGCACACTATCCCTGAGACAGAGAGCACCCCAGCCGGCAGACGCATCCGGGACCTGGGTCTGTCCCGCTAACGGCTTCGCTCCCCGGATCAGGTACGCCTTCACCTTCTGTCCATAGAGGTAGGGATCCCTTCCGTTTACTATGCCGTACTGCATTAGGAGTGCAGCGCTTCCTGTGACAAAGGGACACGCCATGGAGGTCCCGGTGCGCATCGTATAGCCTCCTCCCGGCGAGCAGGATACAATGTCGACGCCGGGAGCCACAAGGTCCGGCTTCGCATAAGATCCAAAACGGTATCCACGGCCTGAAAAGGACGCAAAGCTGCCGGTATCCCCGTTATATGCTCCCACGGTGACCGGCTTCGACGCCGTGGAGGGAATCGTCAGCGTCAGATCCGCAGTGGGAACAAGAAATCCTGTATCCTCATTAATGCTCCCTCCGCTTGGCAGCCAGAGATGGATCATACCCTCGGCAATCTCCCGCGGTGTTATAATAAGCTTCCAAATACCGCTGGTCACCGGCGTCTCCTCCCTGGCAGACAGAAGTTCAAAATATATTTCCTGGTCGAGACTGTAAGGCGAGGGCTCTCCGAAATACCAGAGAGTATCTGTGCCATCCACCAGATACTGGTAGGTTCCCCGGGCATTTTCCGACAGGATAACGGATTCACCGGAGGGCGCCACAAGAGTGACGACAAATCGGTCGGCATAGTTTTTCCACAGCTGCATTCCCAGACTATATTCTCCCGGCGCCACGGCAAATTCAATCTGATAATTGGTTCCCATGGACAGCTTCAGTGCGGCATGTCTGGACCGGCTCCCCTCGTTGCCGCTCCCAATACAGATGGTAATCCTGCCAATGCCTGCCACACTGTCCAGATAGGTTTCCAGAAGAGAAGTCCCATCATGAGGGCCATAATTATTGCCATAGCTGAGATTCAGCGCCATCGGCTGTCCAAGCTCAAGAGATTTCCTGACACAGAAATCCACCGCCATCATCAGGCCTGTCGTCTGGGGAAAGCCATCCGGCCGGGCCGCTCCCAGCTTTACCACAAGAATATCCGATTCATACGCCACCCCCCTCTGGTGGCCATCGCTGGCTCTGCCGTTTCCCGCGGCGATCCCGGTCACATGGGTGCCATGTCCGCTGTTATCCACTGTGGGGGCACGGTCCCCACGGGCAAGGATCTCATTGATCTGTTCTTTGGAAAAATAGGTTCCCATCTGGTATCCCTGCGGCGGCTCCCCCGTGCTCACCGTCTGATCCCAGAGTCCCGCCAGCCGGGTCGTGCCATCCTCGTTTCGGAAATCATAATGAAATATGTCGATGCCGCTGTCCACGACAGCTACCAGGACGCCCTTTCCCGTCAGGTTCAGTGGTGCCCTCTGAACCGGCGGAATACAGGATACAAGCTTTCCCTCATAAACGGCAAAGGAAAGAGCCTTTGGCTTCTCTATGTACTCCACCATTGGCTCCTGGGACAGTTCCCGGAGAGCAGCTTCTGTCACCACGGCCACGGCATAGCCGCCAAGGAGCGGCGTTACCGCTCCGTAGCGGCTTACCAGCTCATCAACTGCCCCCGAATACCGCAGGATCACTTCCCATGTCTTTTCCTCCGGATCGTATCCTGCGGACAGATTTTCACTTTTTTCCCTTGTCTGCTCCGATACATCCAGGGACAGCTCCAGGAGATTCTCCAGTTTCTGATCAGCCATGTTCATACGCCTTTCTCAATTTCATCAGAGCTTTTTTTTCAATACGGCTCACATAACTTCGGGAAATCCCCAGCTTCTTCGCGATCTCCCGCTGGGTAACCTCCGGCTGCTCCGGAATATAAGGCCATTTGGGGATTCCATAGCGAAGGCGGATAATATATTTCTCCCTCTCGGTGAGATCCGCTTCAATAAAGCCATATAATTTCGATATATTTTCCTGGCGTTCCATGCGCTCGGGGATATCTTCATCCACACTCTCCAGAATGTCCAGAAAGCTCAGCGCATTTCCCTCCCCGTCATCTCCCCCTATGGGATCATATAAAAATACTTCTTTGGATTGCTTTTTATCGCTTCGAAATGTCATGAGAAGTTCATTATCGATACACCGGGACGCATAGGTTGCCAGTCTCACACCCCTGCCCGGGCGGTATGTGTCCACTGCCTTAATCAGACCAATGGTCCCTATAGAGATCAGATCATCCACACCGTGATCTGAATTGTTGTATTTCTTCACCAGATATGCCACGAGACGAAGATTGTGTTCGATCAGGACCCGGCGCGCTGTCTGGTCTCCCTGCTGCCATCTGGCAATATACTCACTTTCCTCCTCCGCGCTCAGTGGTTGTGGAAATGACTGCATCACAGTACCTCGGATAAATCGCATTACTTTAATCTATGTGCGCATTTGTCCATAAGTGCCTGGTCAACGGAATTAGTATACTCTCTTTTTGAGAATTTCCTCTAAATTCATGGAAGCATCGAAATACTGCTCCTGTACATACTGGATCTTCTCCACCTCCTGCCCCCTCTCCAGCCTCTGGATAATATCGGAGACAAACGGACCGAGAATGGGATTACATTCAAAATCTGCGTTGATCTTCCCCCTTTTCATCAACTCCAGCGCCGCCTGCACAGCATCAAAGGATATGACAATGATGTCTCCCGCCGGCCCGCAGCTTTTTCCCGCAGCCTCAATGGCTTCAATGGCCCCAAATGTCATATTGTCATTCTCGCTTACCACCACGTCGATATCCTTATAGGTGGAGAGAAAATCATCCATTACCTCCTTCCCTTTTGCCTGGGTAAATTCCCCGCTCCGCCGCGCCAGCATTGTCCATTTCTTATTGGTGTCAAGAACTTTCTGGAAACCTTTTGTCCGGCCGATCTGTGAGGAGGAATCCGGCGTTCCCTGAAGCGTTACGATCCGTATCCTTTCATTTTGCCTGTCCTGCCACTTTAAGTAGCTTTCCAGCCATTCACCGGCCCGCCGGCCCTCCTCCTCAAAATCACTGCCTACCCAGCAGGTGTACAGATTATCATCTTCTACCTCCACCGTTCTGTCTACAAGGATAACCGGTATACCGGCATCCTTTGCCTCCCTCAGGACGGTATCCCATCCTGTCTCCACAATGGGATCCAGTACGATATAGTCCACCTCCTGCAGGATAAAATTCCGGACGTCCTTTAATTGGTTCTCCTGTTTCTGCTGTGCATCCTCATACAGAAGATAATAGCCGTTCTCCGCCGTAAACATTTTACGGAAGGACTCCGTGCTGGCATTGCGCCAGTCTGATTCGGAGCCCACCTGGGAAAATCCCACCACGATATGATCTCTGTCCTTTCCTGGTATGTCAGAGAGGGGCTTCTCCTCTTCCGAAGCCCCTCCCAGATTTTCCTCATTATCCTGTTTTTGTATGGAAACGCACCCACACAGACTGCCCACACAGACAATCATCAGCAATACAACAATGCGGATACATTTCTTACTCATAAATTTGTGCTCTCCCTTCACAGGCATACGGCTATGCTGCTACACTTTTTTTCTTTCGCGCGATCACCACACTCTGAACGATCAGGAACAGGCACAGCATCGCAGCTCTTGTGATACCCGTCCACCACGCCTCATCCAGTCCGGCAGAGGATACGATATTCTGGATCGTTCCCAGTGACAATACACCAAAAAGAGTACCAATGATATTTCCGACACCACCGGTCAGCATCGTGCCGCCGATAATGGAGGAAGCAATGGCATCCATCTCCGCTCCCATGGCGTTTGCCACAGAACCAGAGCCAACATGAAGGAAATAGACATAACCGCCGATTCCTGCCAGAAGGCCGCACAATACATGGGAGATAAATTTCGTCCTCTTTACATTGATACCGAGCATCATCGCACTCTGATGATTTCCACCCACGGCATAGAAGGAACGCCCCATCTTCGTCCAGCGGAGCAGACAGAACATAAGGATCACTACGACAAGGGCGACGATCACACCAAGCTCCACATAAGCATCAATATAGACTCCCCTTCTGTTGTGGTAACCAAGTCCCGGCACGATGATACTTGTCATCTTTAGCTTATTAAATGCCTCATTGGCCACATTAAAGGGTTCTGTATTTACAATAGTCGTAAGCCCCCTGGCGAAGAACATTCCTGCCAGAGTAACAATAAATGGCTGAATTTCCAGATAGGCAACGAGAAATCCCTGAAACAGGCCAAAGGCAAGGCCGATGGCAAGTGCTATGATAAGGGATAAAAATACATTGCCGCCCATTTTATCCAGATATACGGCACAGCACATACTGATCAGGGCCGTGACACCGCCTACTGAGATATCGATCCCCCCTGTGATCATAACCAGGCTCAGGCCGCAGGACAGTATGATAAGCGCCGCATTGTTGTTCAGTATATCCAGAAACGCCTGTGGTTTCAGAAAACCGCCGCCCTGAAATACAACAGCCCCAATATACATTAAGAAAAACACGATGATCGTAATCGCAAGAAGCAGGTTGGTGTCGGTAAGATTTCTTATTTTGTACCCAAGACTGCCAAATACCGATGTTTTTTTATCTGACATATTACGCAACCCCCTTCTTCATAATTTTCTTTGTCAGGCCAGAAAGCCACTCCCTTACCTTCGGTGCACTAATGACAACCAGTATTATTACAACAACTGCCTTATAGGCGGGAAGGGCGTCTGACTTAACATTAAATTTGTACAGCGTGGTGGACAGGAACTGGATCACGTAGGCGCCGATCACAGAAGCCGCCATATTGAATTTACCGCCGCTCAGCGCATTTCCACCTAGTGCCACGGCAAGGATAGCATCCATCTCGATATCCTTGGCAATCACGGAATAGTTAATGGTTGAGAAACGGCTCACCTTGATCAGCCCCACCACAGCCACACAGACACCCAGGATCACAAAGGAAAGAATCTTGATCAACATCGGATTCAGACCGTTCAGACGGGAAGAGCTCTGGTTGATTCCCACCGCTTCCGTATAGAGCCTCAGATTGGTAAACCTGAGCAAAAGCACTGTAATGATAATACATGCAATGGCGATGAAAAATGGCGTCGGAATGGGAACTCCCGGGATAAACCCGCCATAATAGGAAAAGGATTCATCTGTCACGATGGGAAGTTCATTGTTATTCACCCACGCTGCAATGGAACGCCCTGCCGTATAGAGAATCAGGGTGGCGATCATTGGCTGTATCTTGAAAAATGCCACCAGCACGCCATTGAATGCACCACAGAGCATCGCCACCAGTACACTCACAAGAAAGGCAATGATCAGTGGTGTCTGCATCTCACCGCCGCCTTTTCCACAGAGAACCCGCAGAAGCACACTTCCAGCGATGGCCACTGTGGCGCCGACACTGATATCCTGACCTCCCGAAGCTGCGGTCACCAGCGTCATGCCAATGGCGAGGATGGCAAGCTCGGAACCACTGTCGAGAATGGTAATAAGGAAACCGGACAACACGGAATTTCCTGCCGTATCGGAACCCAGTGTGATTGCAAAGAATCCGGGGTCTGCAATCAGGTTAAACACAATGAGCATCAGCAGGGCGATCAGCGGAATAAAGCACTGGTTCTTCACGATCCTCATAACAAGACTGGGATGATTGGATGTTTTTGCTCCACTATTCATTAATTGTCACCTCCTGCTATCGTGTTCATAACTTTATTCTGGTTCAGGTCCTCTCCGGACAACTCGCCCACCATTTTCCGGTCCCGCATCACCACGAGCCGGGAACAGGTGCGGAGCATCTCATCCAGTTCAGAGGAAATAAATGTTACACTCATACCCTCTGAAGCAAGCTTGAGCACTAATTTCTGAATATCCACCTTCGTGCCGACATCAATTCCCCTTGTGGGCTCATCCAGGATCAGATATTCCGGATGGGTAAAGAGCCAGCGGGCAAGAATTACTTTCTGCTGGTTACCGCCAGAGAGAGATTTAATAGGAGTATCTGAGGATGCCGTCTTAATACTTAGCAGCTTTATGTATTCATCGGCAATCTTATTTGCCTCAGATCTGGAAAATGGTTTAAAGAATCCCTTTAGTACCTGTTTAGCCAATATAATATTATCACGCACGGACAGATCCCCAACAATACCATCCACCTTCCGGTCCTCCGGAAGATAGGCAATGCCATTCTTCATGGCGTCCAGCGGTTTTGCGATCTTCACTGCCTTTCCATTCATCTTTACGGTTCCGCCCATTACCCTGTCTGCGCCGAATATGGCGCGGACGCACTCGCTTCTGCCGGAACCAAGCAGACCGGTAAAGCCGTTTACCTCACCCTTTTCAATGTGAAAATCAAAGGGTTTGATGCCGGCATCACTGACAAGTCCCTCTGCCTCCAGCACAGGAACGGTCCCCTCTTTTTTCTCATATACCTGCTGTTCATCCTTGATATCTGCCATATCATCCAGCTCTTTTCCAAGCATCTTGGACACAAGCTGTACCCTGGGCAGATCCTTGATCTCATATTCTCCTACTAACTGGCCGTCACGCATCACTGTAATCCGGTCACACACCTCATATACCTGATCCAGGAAATGGGTGACAAATATGATACCGACGCCCTTCTCCCTCAGATTCCTCATCAGCTTAAAGAGCTTCACCACCTCCTGCTCATCCAGGGATGATGTCGGTTCATCCAGGATCAGAACCTTACACTCCATATCCACAGCACGGGCAATGGCGATCATCTGCTGGACGGCGATGGAACAGGTCTCCAGCTGCTGTGTCGCCTTCGCCGGTATTTCCAGTGACTGCAGAATCTTTTCCGTGTCATTTTTCAGCTTCTTCCAGTTCTGAAGCATCCCTCTGGTCCGTCCGATAAACATATTTTCGGCCACGGTAAGATTCGGACAGAGCGTGATCTCCTGATACACCGTGCTGATACCCAGCTTCTGTGCATCCTGGGGGGAATGGATCGCCACGGCTTTCGCACTGCCGTCAATGCGGATCTCCCCTTCATCCTTGGAATACACACCGGTCAGAACCTTGATCAGAGTTGACTTCCCCGCTCCGTTCTCCCCCATCAGGGCATGGATCTCTCCCTTTCTCAAGGTGAAGTCCACTGCCTGCAGAGCACGCACACCCGGAAAGCTTTTATGGATATTCCGCATCTCCAATACAACGTTTCCTTCCATTCTGAGTTCACCTCCAATAAATATTTGATTTTTTACATAATAAGAGCGTAACACAGACCGTATCGGTAAATTAGCTGCGCTACGCTCTCATAAACATTCAGGCTTACTTGTTCATTCTGAACATGTTCATGCTAAACATATTGACAGATATGTTATTTTCCAATTCCGTATTTCTCAATATCTTCTTCTTTGATATTGTTGGAATCAAAGCCTTTCTCCTCCATAACGATCACTTTCTTCTCCAGCTTCTCACCCTTCTCGAGTTTCTGGATGATCTCTTCCAGGATATCTGCATGGAACGGATTACACTGTCCGTCATAGTTCCATTTCTTCTCAAACACGTTCCTCAATGCATATTTATTGCAGTCAAATCCCATAATGATGACATCCTTGCCAACACCATAAGAGATATTATTCTTGTCAAGAGCTTTTGTTGCGCCGTTTGCCATATCATCATTCTCTGCATAGATAACATTGAATTTCTTCTTGGAATCGATCACAGACTGAACGATCTGCTGTGCCTGCTCAGCACTCCACTCTGCTGTCTGCTGGGTTACAATATTCCATTTGCTGTCTGCTTTTACCTGCTTATCCAGTGCAGCGGAACGTCCTACCTGTGCAGAAGAGCCCATCTGACCCTGGATATGGATGATGTTGTATTCATCCAGATTCTGATTCTTCAGCCAGTCAACGGCAGTCTGTCCTTCTTTTTCCATATCTGATACGATAGAAGCCTCGTACAGATCTTCTTTTGCATCGATAGTACGGTCAAAGAGGATCACTCTGGTGCCTGCTGTCTTAGCATCCTGAAGAACCTTATCCCAGCCAGCTTTATCAGCTGCAGAAAGCAGAAGATAATCTACGCCGTCATTGATAAATTTCTTAGCTGCTGTGATCTGCTCATCGTTTTTCTTGCTGTAAGCAAAAGATGCATCATAACCATTTGCCTCTGTAAACTTCTGTTTCAGATTTTCTACATTTGTTGTACGGTATCCGGACTCATTCGGATCGTTGTTTACAATACCTACTTTAATCAGTTTGCCATCGGATCCGCCTGATGCAGAATCACCAGAACCGCCTGCGTTATCCGTTGCCGTCGCTGACTTGTCACCAGAATCAGTTGTCGTGCCGCTGTCACCGCCGCATCCTACAAGACCGAATGCCAGACATGCTACAAGCAGCATGGAAATAAGTTTCTTTTTCATATCTTAACCTCCTGTATTCTGCATTCCTGCAGTTTCTATTGTAATAATTATATTAAAAGAAGGACAGAAATTCCATAAAGATTCTTCGGAAGTGAGTTCTATTTCTTACGGATTCTTTAAATATTTTTTAATAATTGTTTAAATTCTTATGATTTTTGTTGAATAATTTATGATTTTTTGGGAATAATGGCCGATACCATCGTCCCCTGACCATAGACACTGTCGATTTCCAGCCCGAAAGCTGGTCCGTAATTTAACTGAAGCCTCTGGTTTACATTGGATAGTCCGAAACCCGATGGATCGTCTGCGTCCAGCCGTTCTCCGTTGATCAGGCTCCGCACATGCGACAGCTTCTCCTCCGACATGCCGATGCCGTTATCCCTGACGCACAATATGATCCTGTCTTTCTCCTCTCTCCCGGAAATGCCGATATGTCCCATGCCCCGTTTATTCTTGATGCCATGATACAGGGCATTTTCCACCAGCGGCTGCAGGGTAAGCTTCAGGATCATGCAGGAGTACAGTCTCTGGGGAATCTGTATGTCAAAATCCAGAATATCCCGATAGCGGAACTGCTGGATCTGCAGATAACTCCGGATATGCATCTCCTCCTCCTGCAGGGTGATATAATCCCGCCCCTTGCTGAGGGTTGTGCGGAAAAAATCCGACAGGGATGAAACCATCTGTACTACCTGGTCTTTCTCGCCTGCCTCTGCCAGCCAGATTATGCTGTCCAGCGTATTATAGAGAAAGTGCGGATTGATCTGTGCCTGAAGTACTTTCAGCTCCGTCTGCCGGAGATTGATCTGCTCCACCCGGATATCCTCCACCAGCTGGCCGATCTTCTCCACCATCTGGTTAAAGCTGGTATTCAGAACAGCCATCTCGTCCACGCTGTCCTCCTGTGCCCGCACGGCAAAGTCACCGCTGGCTGCCTGCTTTGTCACTTCGGAAAGACGGCGGATCGGTTCCGTGATCCCTTTCATGATCTTCCGGCTGAACAGGACCGCCCCTGCCAGAATTACCGTGAAAATGATGATACATGTCCGGAGCGCCGTGGATACATCGTCCCGGATCCCCTCCCGCAGCGTCTCAAGATGTGTGGTCTCCACATAGATAAATTCCTGGATCCTCTCCTGGATCAGGTCAGTGAGCACCCTTATATTCAGATCCAGGCGCTCCATATTCTTGTCATAGGTTCCGCTCACCAGAGCATCCGCCTCAATCTCCTCCACCCGGTCCTCCAGTGTATTCAGGCACTTGAGAATTCCGCTGATCTGACTTCTGGCATATTCCGAATCCGTCAGATGATACAGAGTACGAAAATCCCTGCGCGCCTTATCGATCATAGTATGAGGCTGCTGTGTGCCCGTGAGTTCTTCTGCCCGCTCCATATTGACGATAATGGTATACATAGTATAATCCATCGTCTCCTTGAAATGGATGCTGTATGTATTTGCCTTGGTAATATTGTCCGTAATGGCATTATAGCGGTCGGAAAACCGCCCCAGAAGGATCAGCAGATATAGGATCAGTATCGTGAGCGGCACAAGACAGACAAGGGTAAGTACATAGAGACGTTTCTGCAGGTGAGATCTTTTTTTCTTCATGTCATTCTACTCCTTATACCTTCTGACGGAATTCTCCCGGCGTGCATTCCTGGGTTTTCTTAAACAGGGAACTAAAGTAATGGGCATCCTTATACCCTACCGCATAAGCAATCTCCGATGATTTCATGGCGGTGGTCCGGAGCAGCTCCTTCGCCCGCTCCATCCGGACGGACGTGAGATATTCAATAAATGTCTGTCCTGCCTCCTGGCTGAATATACTGCTGAAATGATTGGGGCTGAGATTTACACTGGCCGCCACTGCATTCAGCGAAATGTCCTCATCCTCGAAATGCCTCTGGATATAGTTCTTCGCCTCCTTCAGAAGGGAGTGGTATTTTTTCTGCGATACCGCCTCCCGAAGATCAATGGTGGCTTCCAGTATTTTCTTTAAATATTCACGGTTGGATTGGGCGGAGGAAAAGACCACCGTCATATCCTGAATATCCCCGCAGCGTTCCACCAGATCCTCTGCGCCGTAGCCCAGCCCCTCCAGCAACGCCACGGCGGCAAAATACATATCCATCACCACATACTGCCGGAATAGGAGGGATTCCATGTTCTTCTCCCCGAAGCCGGCGAAATACCCGTCCACAAAACCAGCCACCTCGCTTTTCAGCCCGGTCTTAAGAAATCTCTCGGCCACCCTCCGGTCCAGCTTACCCACCTCCAGAGAGCGGAGATCCGGTTCCTCCTGCGAATGGGTCCGGTCCGGAAGATCCCCGCTGCGCATAATCTGGTCATCCTCCCTGAGATAGCGGTAGGCAAAGGCATGTCCCGCCTCCTCGTAACATTTGTTCAGCTCACTGAGACGCCCCGCCGGCGTTCCAAGGCCGCCGAAATACTTTATCCCCTCAAAGCCGCTCAGGATATCCTTCAAAAGTCCGATAAATTCCCTCTGCACCTCATCCAGATCCTTTTCTTCCTTCTCCATCAGTATAAACGCCCAGCCTTCCATCCCCAGCTCTACCATAAGGATTTCGGGGCAGGCGGCCGCTCTCTCCTTTATCTCACTGACCGCCCTGCCGTAGGTCTCCAGATATTCCTCCCTGTCATCCGCCGCAGATATCTGAAAGAGCAGGATATTATAACGGTTTGCCACCAGATCCAGTCCAAGCTCCCTTCCCTCCCCCAGAAGGGTGGAAACTGATTTTCTCCCCAGAACAAGTCCCCGGAAAAACTTCTGGCGTGCAATCTGCAGGCTCTCCCGGCGCTCCTGGTCAAAGGTCTCCTGAAACTGCCGTTCCTCCACAACAAGTTCCCCCACCTTTTTCACCGCCTCCAGAAGCTTCGCACTGGCGATGGGCTTCAACAGGTAATCGGTGATTCCGATGCGGATCCCCTCTTTGGCATACTCAAATTCATCGTATCCGGTAAGAACGATGATCTTAATCCCCGGCTGCTCCTGTTTGACCAGCCTGCTCAGCTCCAGACCGTCCATAAAAGGCATCTGGATATCTGTAATGAGAATATCGGGTCTGCTCTTCTGGATCAATGGATAAGCCAGCTCCCCATCACTGGCCTCCCCTACAAATTCAAACCCCTCTGCCTCCCAGTCTATATTTTTGCGAATCCCCTCTCTCATGATCACTTCATCTTCCACCAAAAAAACTTTAATCATTGCCACTCCTGCTTTCCTGTCCGGATCCTGGCCAGATCCTTTTTGTGAAATATTGAATCTATTATATCACTGGCGAAAGCAAAAATGAATCATTATTTTGGAAAACTGACACAGATCACCGTCCCGATTCCCTCATCGCTCTCCAGGGAAATGACGGCATTGTGGACCTCCGCGATATGCTTAACAATGGCGAGACCGAGGCCGGTGCCTCCAGTCTTTCGGGAACGGCTTTTATCCACACGGTAGAATCTCTGAAACACATTTTTCTGATGCCTGGGGGAAATCCCAATCCCATCGTCCTGTACCACCAGCTGGCCGGATACGGTGATCCACACATGCCCGCCCTCTTTATTGTAACGAATGGCATTATCACAGAGATTGTACAACAGCTCCTCCATCAGCCCCCTGTCTGCCTGAACGGGGAAGGAGGACCCCTTCAGAGAAAGAGAAACACCATGGCGGTCCGCCACTGGCTTCATCATATCGATGCATCCGGCTGCCATCTCATATAAGTCCACCGTTTCGAAGGAAAACCGCTCCTCTGCCGGATCGTCCAGCTCCGACAGCTGCAGGATATCATTGATCAGGGAGAGCAGCCTCTGGGCATTCTCATAAATCTGCCCCGCAAAATGTCTCCCCTCCTTCTTGGACGCCATCCCGTTGGCAATGAGCTCTGCATAACCGGAAATAGAGGTCAGAGGCGTTTTTAGTTCATGGCTGACATTGGCGGCAAACTCCTGCCGCAGCCGGGCATTCTGTAATGTTTTCTCATGCTGCAGCCGGATCCTCTCAATACAGAGCATAAGAACGGCTGTCAGCACAACAGCGGTGAGCAGCGTGACCGGCAGGGTGCTCCGGTACACCTTCCAGATGCTTCCCGCCTCCTTCGCAATGCGGATCACACTGCCGTCATCCGCTCTTCTGGCATAGAAAAATATGCTCTGTTCCATCGTCTGGGATTTCCTGATGCAGGACCCCTCCCCCTCCCGGAATGCCTGAAGGATCTCGGGCCTGTCCCCATGATTATTTAAACCGGTCTCCGCGGCATAACTGTCGTACAGCACGGATCCGTCCTCCGACACCCATGTGAGCCTCAGCCCATCTCCGGGCGACAGAATCCCCTTTGACCGCAGCTGTTCCAGAATATCCAGTTTGTCAAGATGTTCTGCAACAGATGAGAGATCGCTGAAAATTTCTTTTTTAAATAGCTGATAGGATACGATCGTCGTAAGAAATACCGTAAGAAAGATAGATACCATAATAACAGGTATAATATTCAGATTGTGCCTCCGGATCATTCTCGTTCTCCCTGTTCTGCCAGATACCCCACATTTCTCACTGTCTTTATATGATGTCCGGCAGCTCCTAATTTTTTGCGCAATGTCTTAATGTGTACGTCCAGTGTCCTGGACTCGCCGATAAAGTCTGTCCCCCAGATCCTCTCCATCAGAACATCCCTGGTCAGCACCCTGCCCATATTCTGCAGCAACAGGGATAAGAGCTCAAACTCCTTATATGTCAGCTCAACAGAGGTGCCCGATACGGTGCAGGAACGATTCTCCCGGTTCAGAACAATTCCGGACAGGGACAGGCAGGATTCCCGCCTGTCCGGTTCTGTCCTCCTGAGAAGGGCCTTCACCCGGGAGATCAGCTCCATCACGCCGAAAGGCTTCGTGATATAATCATCGGCGCCGGAATCCAGCCCCTTCACCTTATCCATCTCCGATGTCTTTGCCGTCACCATAATTACCGGAAGCTCTCTTGTCTCCGGATCAGAGCGCAGCTTTTTCAGAACGGTAATGCCGTCTTCGTCCGGAAGCATAATATCCAGCAGGACAAGATCCGGCTTCTGTTTTCTCATCTCCTTGAAAAAATCAGAGGCGCGCTCGAAACCCAATGTCACATATCCGCTGTTTTTCAGAGCGAATATTTCTATTTCGCGGATATCCGCATCATCCTCCACTACATAGATGGAGCTCATAGATTGCCCCCATTCCAGCCCCAGTCCGTGATCTCCTGATATGTCACATAGATATGATCCGCCGGGATCCCCAGCTCTTCCCCGTAGATACGGCAGATCTCCTCCGTCATCTCATTGTAGATCCGGCTGTTAGCGCCGCCAAAGAGCTTTACCTCCACAAACGCCGCCCTCTCACACTTCTCCCCCCTGAAATAAAGGGTGTACTCGTCCTCAAAGCCCACCATCAGCCAGTTCTCACTTTTGCCGGGAATCATTGATATGGTCTGTCCCAGCCTCTGTTTGATGATCTCCTCCTTCTCCGGCAGAATCTTATCTGTAACCTTTGAATTGATAAATGGCATTTTCTTTCCCTCCTGATCCAGCCAGGCAGAACCCTTCCGAGCCCGCCGCCAGGCTTTATAAATTATTTTGTCCGGCTGATTTTCAGCCATTTCTCACGATAGAGGCGTATCAGAAATATCGTGCCCCTAAAACACAGCTCCAGGCACATGGCGATCCAGACGCCGGACAGCCCGCAGCCCGCCACCAGCAGCAGCGCCAGTGGAATCCGCACAAACCAGATGCTGACAAAGTTCATCATACTGGGAATCATCGTATCACCGGTTCCCCGCAGGGCGCCGGAAGCTACGATAGACGCCGCATAGAGCGGCTCCGCAAATACTTCGATCCGCAGGATGCGTATACCCAGCCGGCGGATCTCTGTCTCCGGGGTCAGCAGCGACATCATAAAGGGCGCCCCCGCAAACATGGCAGCACCGGTTAGTGCCATGATCCCCACGCCGATCCAAACCGCCATCCTGGCAAACCGCCTGGTCAGATCCTGCCGCCCCGCCCCGGCGCTCTGTCCCGTCAGCGCTGCCGCCGCCTCCGCAATGCCATAGCCCGGCATATAACAGAGACTTTCTGCCGTGATGGCAAATGAGTTTGCCGCGATGGCCGCCGCTCCGAGAGGCGCTACGATACGGGTAGTGGCGATCATGGCACCACACATCATGACATTTTCCAGACCGATGGGCAGTGCCAGACGAAGGGCCCGGCGGATGCAGTCCCCGCGGGGCCTCCAGCACTCTCCCCGCCGGATCCGGAATAGATCGGAGCGAAAGAAAAGATATCCTGCCATCAGCACTGCCGTCACCAGCTGCGCCAGCGCCGTTCCCAGCGCGGCTCCCACAACTCCCAGTCCAAGCCCGGGTATATGGAATGCCATACCGGCTGCCGCCACCTCCCGCGACGGAAAGATCAATAGACCGTTAAATACCACATCCAGCAAACACATCAATATGTTCAGCATTCCCGGTGTCCGCATATTCCCGCTGCTCTGCAGCATCCCCCCTGCCAGACGGTTGATCTGGACGATGGGCAGGGAGCAGGCAAAGATAAGGAAGTAGCGGGACGCATTGCTCCGCAGCTCCGGCGCGGCCCCCAGCCACACCGGCAGTCTCCCGGCGATCAGTATTCCACACAGCATAAGAAAAAGGCTGACGAGCAGCGCGGAAGAAAATGACTGACGCATCACACTCCTCGCCTTCTGGATGTCTCCGGCACCAATGCAGTGGGCCGTCTGTATGGAAAAGCCAGACGCCGTGGCACCGCATATACCGCCGAAGAGCCAGGCACTGGTGGATACCAGCCCAATGGAGGCAGACGCCTCAGCCCCCAGGCTCCCCACCATGGATGCATCGATATACTGCATGACAATGGAGGAAATCTGGGCCAGTATCGCCGGTATGCTCAAAGTGCAGATCAGGCGGAACTGCTGCCTCGGGGTCAGCTCCTTGCCCTGGCGCAATTGTGTCAACAATTTATGTCTACCTCATTTCCCTGAACTTTCTGCCCCCATTATATCGCAGGAAATGTGTTTTGACAATAACCTTTGCAGGGATTAATTCCCCTTCTTGCTATCACACCAGCAGCTCCAAAACGGATTCCCCTATCGTCCCAGGCGGCATCTGTAATCCAAAATTATCTGCGACAGTAGCCCCCACTACGGCAAAGTTCATTCTATCCTCCAGTCTCCCGAAGCCTTTCATTGAGGGGGAGTATGCCAGAAATGGAACCCTCTCCCGGGTGTGGTCAGTTCCGGTATGGGTGGGATCGTTGCCATGATCCGCTGTGATCAGCAGCAGATCATCTTCCCTCAGAATCTGCAGAAGTTCTCCCAACCGGACGTCAAACCGTTCCAGCTCCTGTGCATAACCCACAGCATTGCGGCGGTGTCCCCACAGGGCATCGAAATCCACAAGATTTACATAACAGAGCCCCCGGAAATCTCTTTTGGCAATGTCGATGGTCTGCTCCATGCCGTGGACAGAGCTCTTTGATTTATTGGATTCGGTCAGCCCCTCGCCATCGAAAATATCATAGATCTTCCCCACAGAGATCACATCCAGCCCGGCTTCCTTCAGCACATTCAGGGCTGTCCTTCCATACGGCTTCAGGGCGTAGTCATGACGGTTGCTGGTCCTCTGAAACGTCCCCTTCCTTTTTCCCACATAAGGCCGTGCGATCACCCGCCCTACCTTCCATTCCTCTCTCATGGTGAGCTCCCTGGCGATCTCGCAGCAGCGGTACAGCTCATCCAGCCCGAAAGTCTCCTCATTGCCACAGATCTGCATGACAGAATCTGCCGAGGTGTACACGATCATATGCCCCGTGGCAATTTCCTCCTCCGCCAGTTCTTCTAAAATCGCCGTTCCGCTGGCACTCTTATTTCCAATAATGGTACGTCCGGTGCGCCGGGAAAGTTCATCTATCAGCTCCTTTGGAAATCCATGCTCGGTAAATGTCTGGAATGGAGTTGTGACACAAAGCCCCATCATCTCCCAATGCCCTGTCATGGTATCCTTTCCGGTGCTGGCCTCATTCAGCTTCATATAGTATCCCCATGGTTTTTCCACGGGTTCCACACACTGCATGGGGTGAAGATTTGCCATGCCAAGCTTCTGCAGATTGGGGATATCCATTCGCTCTACACTCCGGGAAATGTGCCCCAGAGTATCCGTCCCCTCATCCCCATAGGCAGACGCATCCTCCATGGCGCCCACTCCCAGAGAATCCATCACAATAGTAAAGATTCTTTTATACCGATTCATATTCATCCCTCCAAACTACGCCATTGATCTGCTATAACTATTTTAACCTAATTTTGAGAAAAGGGCAATAGGAGTATCCTCTTCTAAAATATCCCTCATGTCCAGACGAAAACGGTGGATGGTTCTAAAATCCGATTTGTTGCCCCCGGCAATCCACATGAAATTGATATACGCAGGGCAGCCGCCCTCTTTATATCTGTCGTAGAGTGTTTTCGGCTCCAGACTGTCCACAACTGTATTTACGACCCTCACCAGATGATTTTCAGGAATGAGTTCTTCAAAAGACAGTGGTAATTGTAACTGATTCATAGTATAATCCTTAAATGTAGGCATACTTTATTATATCACATAATGAGATTGAAATAGAGAACGGCGTGATAACGTTCTCTATTTTTTACAGAAAGAAAGAGGGTAATCCCTCCAGTCACTTTATGACTTTTGGGACACCCTCTATGTTATGAAAAAATATTCCACCCCCCATAATTTCCTGTGAGAAGTCCCATCATAGCCAGATTCTGATATGGATTCATCATCTGCATGATCGGTTCCATCGGGTCGGTATTCCTCTGTCTGCCTCTGCCGGCTGCGGCATCCGCCGGAGTTTTCCCGGTGATTTCCCTCTGGACCGACTGTTTCAGTCTCTCTTCAAAGCTATTCTGCCGGGCTGTATAATTCCCTGCTGACCTTCCGGCAGTTCCCCTCCCTGCATTCTGCCATCTCATAATGGAAGTAATATAATTCATCATCCCTAACATCTGCATATCCATCATTTGCCATCACTCCTTCCTATTCTTCATATATTATTGGGAATATGCTCCAGCCTCTTCCCCTCCTCTCTCCGTCTCTGGGCCGCTTCCTCACCAAGTTTCATATAATATTTCCGCCGCTTCTCTTTCTCTTCTGCCTCCTCCTTGATTCTGGCCTCAATCCTCGCCCTGACTTCCGGTTTTAAATCGCCGCTGACATAATATGTCACCGTGCCGTCCTTATGTATCACTACGCCGCTGGAATGAATTTCATGTCCCATCATGGAAAGTTCTTCCTTCATCCAGGGCAGGGAATCATAGTAAGCCTGTATCTTCCCCTCATAGTAAGCCGCCTTTTCGGGATCCTCTGCCATCTCCTGCAGAATATTTGGTGCGATCACTACATTGCCCATCCCAGCAGTCCCTGCTCCCAGTCTGTCCATGCTTTTTTGATCCGATCCCACCTCACGGATCAGAACATTTCCGTACCGCAGCCTGAGATACTCCTGATATTCCTCCAGGTATTTTTCCTGCCTTTCCCTCCTCTCGGTGAGCCGGTCAAAATAATCTTTATTATGACCCGTTCTATAATTACAACGACTGGAACGCGCATAAAATTCCGAATCATAGCCAACCGGCCAGGAATCTCCCCCATACTCTTCTAAAGATCCTCCCACTCGGATCAGGACAGAACATTGCCGCGGTGCATAAGAGGCCCCCAGATCACGCCGGATCAGGGACAACACCTTCTCCCTGTAATCCGGATCGTCCTTCATGGCAGAAAATGCTTCCTCTGATATATTTACTGCCGCATTTGCCACAGTGTAATTCTTTGTGATCTTGGCAAGATCCTGATAAAACTCCCGCTTAAATCTCTCCATATCCGGCTCCATGGCCTTCTGGCTCCGGCGTCCTGCCTCCCACAGCCCCATATAGTCCGGTGTATTCACCGATTCTTTTTTATTCTGTACCCTTTCGCTGTAAGGCTCCGATCCCTCCTCCATTGAAATCCGGGGAACCTCCTTCGCCCTGTCATACCGGATTCCCCGGCGGTGCCATGTCCCCGCTGTACCTGCCGCGTATTCCGCACCTGCTATATAACTCATAGTCTGTCACCTCCACACTTTTCCTGCAGCATTACTGTCACCTGAAATTCCGTTTTCTTCACTCTTATATCCATATCCCCCATATATTTTAAAACCTCCCGCCTCACATTAGAAAGACCGATACCATGCAGTGCCGTTTCCCCGTGCTTCGTTGATCTGGGAAGATGGCTCTCCTCATCAAAAACAATCTCTCCTTCAAAAGAATTCACCACTTTTATAAAAAAGAATTTTTTCTTCCGCCTTCCTGAAATGGAAATATACCGTTCCCTGGACTGCATTTTATGACAGGCCTCAATTGCATTCTGCAGGAGATTATGAAGGATGATCCCAATATCATAGGCGTCATAGCCTTCCGAATCCGGATACCAGAAATCACAATGGAAACTGACCCCCTGTCCTCTGGCCACCTTACATTTATCATTGATGATCACATCGGTCACGGCATTTCCTGTCTTAATGTCAAGTTCCAAAACTCCCATGCTCTCGTCTATTTTAGCAATATACTGTTCCATTTCTTCATAATTGCCGGTCCTTAACAATCCCTGAATATTTGTCAGATGATTCTTCATCTCATGCTTCATCTGACGGATTCCAGTATAAAACTGATCCACCTGCTGCATCCTCTCCTGTATCGCCCGGAACTGCTGTTCCTCCACAAAATATTTCTTCTTCTCCTCCTGCAGTCCGATCATCTGCCGATACGATGAGATGGTTACTAAAATGCCCGCATAAAAAAGCAGTGCGGTAACGGGTACTGCCCCCGCCAGAATTGGATATTGATTATAAAGATTCAGCACGATATTCTCTGTAACGATAATAAGTATCTGAAAAATAATGTTTACAAAGAAGATGCCTGTCACAGGCGACAGAAGAAGATAACACAATTCCTTTGCGTGGAGCTCCCTCTCACACCTTCTTAACTGCCGGTAGACAAAATAGAGCAAAAAGGAGAACAGGCAGACCTGGATTACCTCCACTAAAATGCAGTTCAGTGCCGCATTGCGGAAAATGATCTCCACCTCATCTCCTTCCCGCACCAATTGCCTGCTGGTAAAAAAATTGATGCTCTGCATGGACAGGATACACAGATTTCTAACACTGAAATATAGCACACCGAGAAACAGCGTGAATTTTCTGTCCATGCCGAAATATCGGGACAATGCAGTAAGAAGTGCCAGTATAAGAATCATACAGAACCAGCTGTTGACAGGAGTCATCACCTTGATAAAATATACCAGAGCAAATATCAGGGCGGCTGCCGCCATTTTCCCCTTCCTTCTTCCTGGAAAGAAGGGTCGGATAAAGACGGACAGAAACACAGCATACAGACAGATCTGTACCACTGATAATATCTTTTGAAACAATAAAAAACCAGCCTCGCTCACTCTCTATCCCTCCTGATTACAGTCCGGCAGCGCCACCCTCAACCTGCCTCTCAGCTGTTATTGCATAAACCGCAGATATGCTTTTGTAAAATCCTGATATTTATATTTGGAAATCAAAATCCTGTCCCCGCTGGTAAGCGTTACCTCTGTCCTGCTGTACTCGTCTACAAAGGCAAGGTTAATAAGATATCCTTTATGGATGCGGAAAAACTGCCCCTGCAGTTCCTTTTCCAGATCTCCCATTTTGGCGTAATATTCCAACTGTCCGTCCCTGAGATGGATCACGATCTTATGATTCTGGCTCTCCATATAATAAATCTGGTCCAGTGCAATGGTTTTTGTAATACCTGCATATTGAATGGTCAGCGCACGCATTTTGCGGCTGGCTGCCACCCAGGACTGGACAGCTCTTCTAAACACATCTGCAAATCTGTCCTCGTCCAGAGGCTTTAGCAGGTATTGGAATGCTCCCACATCAAAGGCGTCGTACACATAGCTCTCATAGCCGGTGACAAAAATAATAATCGGCTGTTCCGCAGCGTCCCCTTCCCGGATCTTCTCCGCCAGCTCCATGCCGTTGATACCGGATCCACACCTTCCCATCTCAATATCAAGAATAAGAATATCGCATTTCGCATCATCAGAAAGATATTCTTCCGCCGATGCATATTCGGTAATCTCACAATCTTTGTTCTGCTCCCTCACAAGAGAAGAAAGAATGGCCCGTATATTCTTCTCGTCATCACAGACTGCAACCTTTATCTTTTTCACCTCCCGTTCAATCCGTATATCGGATAAAAGAAACCAATATCTAATATGATTAACGTGAATCACCGGTTTGATAACGTAACCGGCAGAGTCATTGGTTAATTTTCCAGGAAATAATTGAAAAAAACTATAAATCAACCGAAGGTCTTTATCCGTCATGCGGATACCTTTCTTTTAGTCAACTTATAGTTTTCTCATTTATTTAGCTCAACGGTGCCAATTTAAACCCGCCGTTGAGCTAACTTGCTTCTTTGTTCTGGATCTTAATAGAATCCCTATAATTTCCTCTTTCTTATCAATCTATATTACATCGATTTTACAATATTATACATTATTTACTGTCATTTTGGAAACTGTTTGGAATGATCCCGGCGGACATTTTGTTTACTTTATTGATGTTATCAGTGAGATATCTTCCCCTTTAGAGCAATAGTTTATCCACCTGGCAGATTATTTCTTTCTCAGATATATCATAGGGCATTGGGTCAATATCTTCAAAGCAGTAATTTGAAGCATAAGAATGATTATCAGTCCACTCTAATACCCAAAAGTCTGTTAATGTAGATACTTTAAAAAATTCTCCATTCATTGTCCAGCAAGTACCTGACGGATATAATTCTAATTGCTTTGCTCCTAGTTCACAGAACCTACTTTCAACAACTGCTTTTACCTCTGCTTTTTCCATAAGCAACACCTTCCGCAAATTCTGTTTGTGATATAACACAAAACATACTGCCATTAAGTTAATTCTGTTAATACTGTATATTCTCTCAAATACATACCACTTCTCATCTTGTCTGTATCGGCATATTTTATATGCTTCGAAAATATCTCTTTAATCTCATCTAATGGAAGCCATTTGGGAAGCATTCCTACTTCCTGTTCACTTTTCGTTTCGTACGAAAGTAAGATTTTTGGACCATCTATTATGATACCTCTACATGCTGTTCTAGTTTTGTCCCATTTACCACAATAGTTTTCTCCGACAATGTCTATAATTTTCATCTATATTACCCTTCCTCCAAAAACATGAATTTACAAGGACGAAAAACACAGTAGTTCGCCAAAATACGCTTTCCACGGCGGGTTCAAATTGGCGCCATTGAGCTAACACAATCATTCTTTTTGGGATAATTGATGTACATATTTCAAAAAATTATAAGCTGCTCTTCCCTCATTTTCATTATACTCCCATCCAAGTTTCTTCCCAACAAACTGTGACACGCTTCGAAACAACTCGCACATACCCAAAACGGACTTCCATGCATTATCAACACTGCCATCAAAATAGGTCGATAAAAGCATTTTCCATTCTTTTTCTGAAATCCACTGATATAAGTATTTTGATGATTTTCCGGTGCTTACTGACCATTCTGTTAAGATACCAACTTTCCAATTTAACATAGTAATAAGCTGATCTCTTACAACATGATTTGTCATATCCTGTACATAAAGAATCTCCTTCCGCCATAAGCCCTTTGCTATATTATTGGTACACCACCAAAATTCATTGCAAACTGCCCAATATTGTTCTTTTGTAGGCTTTTTAACCCAATACTGACAATCTGTCGCCGCTGCGATTTCGGGTAATATGTTTTCCTTATCCAACAAAATCCTACAAAGTTTATCGTCTTGGATGTGATTCTGTGCATAATTTATAGACTGTACAGTTAAATCAATTCTGGTTCCATCTTCAAATTGCATAAGCCATCCATATGAATTTTCCTTATCACTTGGATAATATGGATTTTCATCAGGATACTGCATATAAAGAATTTCACCGAAAAGTCTGATCCAATCTTTATCCTCTATAAAGCTTTTCGTGTCATCAGTTACATAAACAATATCGTAATCTTGAAAAATATCTTTGGGAACATTTTCATTTGTTCTTGAACCGTTCATATAAACAGCTTTAATCCTAACATCATTTTTTGCAATCTCTAAAATAAGATCGTACATTTCGTTTTCTGATCTCATGTCTATACCTCCGTTATAGCATCCATTGCAATTTATATGGCTGCTACAAAAATATCTCCTCCCAATCTTGACATCGATAAGATTCTATCATTTAATCTTATCGATGTCAAAATTAAAAACGAAAAGCTACAATCTTTCACACAGTAAACTATCTTATCTTGTCTAATAATAAAACTTTGCCGAAAAATCTGGCTGCACTGAAACCGCCTTTCCCTCCTTCGTATACATCACAGGCTTGGAGCCCGCCCTGGCCGGGATGGAATCGGACACCGGCAAATCCTTATTCTCCTTTAGCAGCTTTCTCCCCTCTTCGCTCACCTCC
The DNA here is from genome assembly GCA_948467395.1 of uncultured Clostridia bacterium. Taxonomy (GTDB): domain Bacteria; phylum Bacillota; class Clostridia; order Lachnospirales; family Lachnospiraceae; genus Eubacterium_F. The sequence goes on from CAOKDX010000003.1 coordinate 102,506, forward strand.
AAAGTATCTCTATCCGTGTCGACTGCGTTCTCTGCCTCTTCTTTCTGCTCTCTCTTCTCCTCCCTGCGCTCGGCAATGGCTTCTTCCTGCTCCAGTTTTTCTTTTTCCTTCATTTCTTCCGCTTCTTCCGCCATGCCCTCTTCCGCCTGGGACTTACACTCCCATGCCCGGGTTCCCAGTTCATTGACATATCCCATGGCCTGCTCCATTTTCCCTATGTCACCTTCACGCTCTGCCTCCTTATACACCCTCATGGGGGTGTCCCTGATCTTCATATTCATTCCGGCTCCCACAAGCCCCTCCATAGTCCTCGTATTCATTTACATCCACTCCTCTCTTTATGTTTTATCTCGGCAAAAATTGTCCGTTCGTTAAGTCTTCTGTCTCACAAGGACTTTTCCATGTCTTCTACGGCATCTCCAAACGGCATCAGCACAGAGATTGTGAAACGGCCCTCTCCCGTCTCGATCTCCCACTCCCCATTGTATTTCCGCACTATATCACTGACATTCAAAAGTCCCATTCCATGCTTCTCCGGGTCGCTTTTTTTCGAAGAAGAGAATCTTCCCGCAGCAGCAAAGGGGGAAATCCTGATCTCTGCGCGGTTTGATATCACCAGCAGAAAACATTGTTTTACCTTCCCTCCACGGATATGGATAAAACAATGGTCCCTGTCTTCCAGCCTTTCGCACTCCTCCAGGGCATTATCCAACAGATTGCCAAACAGCACACACAGATCATATTCATTGATAGGGCAGGACTTTGGGATCTGCACTTCACATTCCCACTGGATATGATTCTTCTCCGCCCTGGCTCTCTTCTGGTGCAAAACAGCATCCACCACCCTGTTTCCTGTGGTATCCTCCTCCATACCAAGGGAACCAGCCTCACTCATATCGGCCAGATATTGTTCCATCTTGCCCCAGTCTCTGGACTGTAAGAGCCCCGAAAGTGCAATGATATGATTTTTCATATCGTGCCGCAGCCGCTCTGACTGACGGTACTGCCCTTTCAGCATTTTAAAGGCCTCAATCTGGGAATGATACCAGCTGCTCTTTCTCTGTTCCAGATAGATCCTCTCCAATCCCAGCAGATAAAACCCTGCCGCCAACATGGCCAATGCTGAAAAAATACAGATGCCCCCATGACTAAAGATCTGGTCAAAATAAATTCCCATATTCCCCCCGCTTCTGACCAGAACACCGTGGGCTGCCCCCCAGTTTACAAAATCCATCATAACCGTCACTGCCAGCAGTGGAACTGCCATGATAATATAACGCTTTCGATCTCCCCCGTTGAAGACCTCTGTAAGACGTCCGTTTAGAAAATGTAAGAAAGCCACTACTGCCGCTGCGGAGATATAACAGATCAAGCCGTCCTGCCATCCGCCCAAAAATGGTTCTGGAATTTTTAGGAGAGTATGCAGGAGGATAAGTGTCAGAAGGGAACATAAGGAGACACAGAAATTTCCCATAAGCGTAACCGCCGCTGACAGTACGGCAGCCGCCAGTACCTTTTTCTCCCAGATTTCCTGAAAGGATTCTATGATAAGTACTGTCAAAAGAATATGGATCATAAGAGCCGCCACAATATAAGGAAGAGAAAAAAGTTCTCTTACAAGGTCCACCACCATCCAAATTATAAAAGCACCAGCCGGAAATACATACTTCCGGCTGGGCACAATCCGAAGAAATTTCTTACAAAATCTGTCTGCCGCCCAGGCACAGCCGAGATACCTGGGCACCAAAAAAATTAACTCACTCACACAATACCCCCATTTGCACGCATATACCGCAATATCTCCCTGCAAAATTCTTCATACCTTCTCTTGGCGATGATCAGTTTCTCCCCACTGTCAAGAATGAGTTCCTGTCGGTTGTATGCCGAAACATATGCCAGATTCACCAGATAGCTTTTGTGACACCGAAAAAAATCCTTCCCCCGCAGCTCCTTCTCCAACTGTCCCATCCTTTCGTAATAAGCGATGGTTCCCTGGGAAGAATGGATATCCATGACTCTACCGCAAATCTCAAAATAGTATATATCCTTCAAAAAGAGTTTCATCCTCTGCCTGTCCTTACTCACGAGAATATATTCCTGCGGATGCATCTGCGTCCGCAGAACTATCCTCTTCAATATCCCTCTGAGCTTTTGTTCCTCCACAGGTTTGAGGAGATACCAGAATGGCTCTGCCTCATAGGAATCAAACACATACTCCCTGCTGGAGGAAACAAATACAAGAAAGTGATTATATTCCCTCTCCCGAAGCAGCCGGGCGGTCTCCAGCCCGTCCACACCGCCCATTATAATATCAAGAAAAATAATATCAAAATTTTCCTGCGCCCGGAGCAGCTCCCTCCCATCGCCAAAGGAACGGATTATACAAGGTATCTGAAGCTCCTCCATGATATCCTGGATCTGCTGGGAAAGGCAGCAGCACTCCCGTACTTCATCATCACACACAGCGATTGATAGCATCTTTTCCTCCATTCATACACCATTTATCTATATATCGGCACGGTTCCAAGAAGTCTTTTTTATATGTCGCAAACGGCCGTCTATATGCTATATACGGTTCACTCTAATTTTATAGGATGGTTCTTCTTTCTCTGCCAGCTCATCATTCCAGCAGAAAGGACAAACGCCATCAGTTCCGCCACCGGCGTTGCCAGCCAGATTCCTGTCACACCAAACAGGGCAGGCAGGACCAGCATGGCGGCAAGCATAAATACAAATGACCGGGAAAACGCAAGAACTGCCGAAACCATCCCCTTTGACAGGGCCGTAAACATCCCGCTGGCAAATATATTGAAGCCGATAAAAAGAAGTGCAATGGTACAGATCTGGTTCCCAGAGACGGCAAGACCATACACCGGATTAGCCGGCCGGGTAAATATGGAAACAAGTGGTTTGGTAAAGAGAAAGGAGAACAACGCTGTCAATACAGAGATAACGGCAATAACTTTTATGCTCACTGTCACCAGCTTCCTTAATTTATCGTTGTTCTTCTCTCCGTAATAGTAACTGATCATCGGCGCCACCCCATAGGAATAGCCTGTGTACAGTGAGCTTGCAAACATCAGCACATAGGTAATGATAGTTACGGCAGCCACCCCGTTTTCTCCCACATAGGTGAGCATGGTCCAGTTAAACATCATGGTAATGATCCCGGTAACAAGTGCTGTGGCCATCTCTGAGCTGCCATTTGCCGCCGCTTTCATAAGCACTCTCAGGCGCATCGCCGGTTTCTTAAAATGAAGAAGGTTTTTTTTATGGCTAAAGACACACAATCCCACAATTGCAGTGACAGAATAACCCATGCCTGTGGCGGTTGCTGCGCCTCCGATCCCCATATCCAGCACAGCGATAAATACATAATCCAGTACCATATTCAGAACACCACCGGACACAGAGCAGATGAGGGAAAGGGCCGCTTTGCCGCTTGCGATCATGTACAGGGTAAAATTATTCATTAACAGAATGGGAACAGTAAACAGCAGATAACGGCTGAGGTATTCCACGCAGTATCCCGATACTTCTGCAGACAGGTTCATACTGGCAAAAACAGGTCCCATGGCCAGATAGCCGATTCCGCACATAATGAGCCCGGTCACGACATTTACCAGAATGAGGAAAGTAAAATCCCTTCTGGCCTCATCTGTCCTGTTCTCCCCCATCTTTTTCATAATCAGGGCACTGCCGCCGGTGGCCAGCATGGTAGAAACCGCCGTCACCAGCTGGATCACCGGGGCTGTCAGATTTATGGCAGACAGCCCGTCCGTGCTGATCAAATTGGACACGAACAGCCCATCCACCATAGTGTAAAATGACATAAACACCGACATGGCAATGGTAGGGACAGCAAATTTAAAAATATTTCCCAGGGTCACAGGTTTTTGATATACATTTTGTTCTTTCATTATTTCCTCTTTTCTTCGCTTTTATTGACAACGTTGTTCTTTAATAGTATGATAAACCATACAGTAACTGTACGGTCAAGAGATTTTTCAAAAAATGAAAAGAGAAAGCTAAAATGAAAGAAAGCAAAAAACTTCTTACAATTGGACAGTTTGCCGCCGTTCATGGCATCAATAAGAAAACACTGATGTGGTACAACGAAATAGGGCTGTTCCATCCCGCCGTCATAGATCCGACGAATGGATACCGCTATTACAGCTACCACCAGAGCCCCATTCTGGAGACAATCCTTCTTCTGCGTGAGCTGGATGTATCCATTGAAGAGATTCGCAGCTTTATGGAAAACCGCTCCGCTTCCGGACTGAGAAAACTTCTGGATGACAAGCTAAAAGAACTGGATCAGAAAATACTTCACCTTCAGGCAGTCAGGAAAACCGTATACAGTCACTACCAGAATATGAACACACTGATGAATCTGGATCTGTCGGAAATCAGTATTATAGAAAAGGAAGAACGCTGTCTTGTGACAGTAGAAGTAGATAAAAATACCCCCTTCGAAAAGGAGGTGGAGCTGATTACGGCTGAGACGGGAAGATATCGGCTGGGACGGCTCCACAACGCCTCTTACGGCTCTATGATTCCTGTTTCCAGCCTGCTCAGGGGCAGCTTTGATGATTACTGCAGGCTGTTTATTGAGATACCATTTCTTTCAAAAAAATCCGGGCTGCATATACAGCCCGGTGGAACTTACCTAAGAGCATTTCATAAAGGAGTCTGGGAAAAAATACCGGATCGATACGAGGCAATCCTGGATCACGCCGAAAAACACGGTCTGGTCCTGTCCGGTTACTCTTATGAAAAAGGCATAAATGAAACTGTCATTGACCGGATTGAGGATTATATCGTGCAAATTGAAATTCCGGTTATTTTGTCTTAGCTCAATGACGCGAATCAGAACCCGTTGAGCGAACTGCTTTCACCCCGGACCAGGCAGAGTAGAATTTATTTGTCCTCCCCCCTGTCTTTACAGATTTATAGGTACGGATTCTGACAAAATATTTTTTGCCCGGCTTTGTCCCGGTTATCCTTCTCGAGACCTTTTTATTCCCCTTCACCACAATTTTTTTCGTCTTCCTTTTCTCAAACTTTTTACTGACAGAGTACTGCAGCTCATAGCCGGTAGTCTGGATGCGCTGTCTCCTCCATCTGGCAGTAAATCCCCTGGTTGCAGCGGTAAGCCGGGAAAGCTTTGTTCCCTTTGGCACTATCTGGAATGTCTTTGTCATCGTTCCCTTATACATTCCAAGAAAACGTATGGTTACGCTGGCCTGCCCTGGGTTTCTATTCTTTGCGTAAGATAACTCATAATTCTGACTGCCGATTATCTTTCCTGCGGTATCCTTCACAGTAACCTTCGGTTTCCTTGCCTTCCCCGTATAAACGAAAGTATCTCCAGACAACAGAATCCGTTCCGGCGGGTGCACGGCCGGTTCCGGCGTCTGATCCTCTTCTTCGTATCCTGGGTTTTCTGTTGGTACGATGGACTCCCCCGGTTCCGGTGTCTCCGGTGTACCCGGAGTTTCCGTTATATCCGGCTGCTTCGTTGATCCCGGGTCTTCTGTAACTCCCGGGTCCTTTGTCGGTTTCGGAGACTCTTCTGGTTCCGGTGTCGCCGTTGTGTCCGGGGGCACCTCTCCAGTAGGTACGGGAGACGTAGAGGGATCCGGAACTTCCGTCGGTGCGGGAACCTTGGTAGGTATCGGGGATTCCGACGGAGCCGGCGTTTCCTCCGGTTCCGGCTTCTGATCAAGAAATGTCACAGACTTCTCCATTCGGATCAGATTCCCCAGATTCTTTACATCCTGCACGGTATCCAGTGGTTCACTGATATAGTCAGAGCAGAATAAAAATGTATATTCCCCCGCTTTCGCCTCCTCTTCGGCCTGCAGATAATATCTTCCGGGATGGGAATCAGAAGGCATCAGGGAGATGGCATTTCCCCAGTCTGTCTTTGCCAATATGGCGGGATCATCACTCTCCCAGTACTCCGACTTTATCCCCAGGACGCAGTCAGATTCATAAAGCATTCTGTCATCCGCCTCTTCCGGAGAGAGGTCATTTCCATCCACATCCTTCCATACAATATCAAAGTAAACATTTTCATTCGGCACAGAGCCGTCCAGCTTTCTCATTATGCTGTCCAGCAATACCTGGGAAGGAGCCGAGCTGATCTCTATACTGCCAATCTGCTTCGTCTCCTCCTGGGCTGGTTTCACCACTGTCCACAACCCGTCGCTGTATTTCAACTGATAACCATAGTTATCGATGCTCTTCTGAGCCAGGACAAAATTTGTCCGGCTGACATATTCCCTGTTTACTGAGATATAGGGCCATCCAAGCAGCAAGGTTCCGGGGAACAGGCGATGATATGTCTGAAACTGGGTGGTCCCGGTCACTCTCCCCTCAATAGTCAGGGAGCTTTCCTGATTGACCACCAGGATCCCTCTCTCCTCTGCCGGGTCAGATACCCCGGTAAAGTTACCTGATATTATGGCATTCATTGGATCGGAGACACCATTCAGATCCAGACAGCCTCCCTGACGCAGCGTAACATGATTGAATTTATTAGTTTTTGGAGACAGACACGCCCCCTCCAGAATAACACTGCCCACGTTTTCCAGAACTGCATCGGAAAGGGATCCCCCTCTCAGGGTAAGGGTTGTATTGTCATTGCCCGTGATCTGCTTCGTCTTTGCATTATCGTAGCCGCCGCCAGTAATGGTCATATCTGCCCGGGCGTTTCTGCTCACATCTACTTTTTCCCGGACAGTCAGCTGTGCATCCAGATTTAATTGCGCATCTCCATAATAGGGCACCTTATTGTCATTGCCTTCATCATGACTCATGTAGACAGCCTGAAACATTGTCTTATCGTTTGAATTCCTGACTGTCAATGCGGCGCTGCCGCCAATGGCCGTATTGGTAAAGCCTCCCGCATAAACCGTGGGAAGAAGCTCCTCCTCCGAGCCGCCAAGGGATCCCCAGTCACCATTGGCGCCCTCCAGCCAGGTCTTTACATTATCCAGCGTCAAGCCATGTCCCGCAAGAAAAATTTCCCGATGCGGAACGCTTCCCAGTGCGTTTGAAGATTCAAAGGTCAATTCCATATTCTGAAAGCTTACATCCCCCTCCAGCTGTATGGGAGACCTGCAGTTCAAATGGCCGGTCGTTCCCTCTCCCCGGATCTCCGTAGCTGCCGGAATCGTTACCGGCAGCATCCTGCCGCTGGCCTCCGCGTCCTTTCCTATGGTGATCAATCCATTGACCGTTATCGGGCTTTTTTTCTGCGACAGCGCCGTCATAAACTCTTCCCGGGTACTGACACTTACTCCGTTTTCTGCCGCGGACAATGTCTCCGGAATGCCGGCAGCTGCAAGCGCTGCCATAAGAAGAACGCTGATGCCTTTCCGAAATCCAATCTTCATTCATCCACCTCCTTTTATCCTTTTCCATAACCGGTCTTTCCTATATATTTAGACTATAATAACACAATATCCGGTCTTTGTATATTATTATTTATCGTAGCTCATTCTCAATTTCTGAGAGAAGCTGTGTCCATTTCTCTTCGTGCTCCACGAAATACAGCGGACACAATTTCCCGGTTACATCGTAATGCCGTATAATGTCCTCCGCCTCCAGATCATACCGGAGACACAGATAGACCAACAGCTCCACCAGCGCCCGGTAAGTTGCCTCATGAAACTTTCCTGTCTCATCGGGATGACAGCACTCTATGGATATCGTATCCTCATTTCGGTTATTCGAGGCATAGGCTATCTCCTCCAAAGGGATGCACTGTATGATCTGGCCGGAGAGCCCGATGACGAAATGGCTGCTGGCATAAATCGGTTTTTTCTTCCCTTTATTGATCTTCGGAAGATTGTTGAAATAGTTGCGGTTTTCCATGGCGTCTGTCCCCGGATTCGCCGTATAGTGTACAACGATGCCCTTCACTTTGTTCAGACCGGTCTGAGGGCGCGAATATTTATTGGGCTCCAGAAGCTTCGTCTGTATGGTTATCTGCGGCAGAACCTGTCTCCTTCCGTTCTTCCCTTTGCCGCGCCAGGCCAGGGACACAAGGATACAGACTAGAATGATAAAAACCGCTGCGCCACTTATCACTATGGCACAGCGGATCAATCCACTCCGATTGGGAATCCGGCGGGATCTCCGCCTTCTTCCCCGATTCCTATTCGACACTGTAATTCGGGGCCTCTTTCGTAATATGGATATCGTGGGGATGGCTTTCCTTGAGGGAGGCCGCAGATATCTTCACGAATTTTCCATTTTCCTTTAACTCCTCAATGGAACCGGTTCCGCAGTAACCCATTCCGGAGCGCATACCGCCGATCAGCTGAAATACCGTATCCTCAACCGTTCCCTTATAGGCCACGCGCCCCTCGACGCCTTCCGGAACCAGTTTCTTGGCATCACTCTGGAAATAACGGTCCTTACTGCCGTTTTCCATGGCGGCAATGGAACCCATGCCGCGGTATACCTTATACTTCCTTCCCTGGAACAGTTCAAAGCTTCCCGGACTCTCATCACATCCGGCAAAGATACTTCCCATCATACAGACACTTGCCCCTGCTGCGATAGCCTTGGTCATATCGCCGGAATACTTAATACCACCATCCGCGATTACCGGAATTCCATATTCCTTCGCAACCTCGTAGGCATTCATAATAGCGGTAACCTGGGGGACGCCGATCCCGGCAACAACCCTTGTGGTACAGATGGACCCCGGTCCGATGCCCACCTTCACGGCGTCCACACCGGCCTCGATCAGCGCCCTTGTACCCTCTCCGGTAGCTACATTACCGGCTATAATGGCGAGATCCGGATATGTATCACGCACCATCTTCACACATTTCAATACATTGGCGGAATGGCCATGCGCCGTGTCAATCACAATGCAGTCCACCTGTGCCTTTACCAGCGCTTCCACACGATCCATAATATTGGCAGTGACGCCGACTCCTGCTCCACAGAGAAGACGTCCCTGTCTGTCCTTTGCAGAATTTGGATATTTAATCTGTTTCTCAATATCCTTTATCGTGATCAGTCCAGTGAGATTTCCATCACAGTCTACAATAGGCAGCTTTTCCTTCCGGGCCTTTGCCAGAATTTTCTTGGCCTCTTCCAGAGTGATTCCCTCCTGTGCCGTGATCAGCCCGTTGCTGGTCATGCACTCCTGGATCTTTTTGGAATAATCCGTCTCAAATTTGAGATCCCGGTTGGTAATAATACCCACCAGCTTCTTGGTGCCCTTCTCCGTAATGGGTACACCAGAAATGCGGAATTTGGCCATCAGCTCGTCCGCATCCTGTAATGTATGTTCCGGAGAGAGATAAAATGGATCACTGATAACACCATTCTCCGAACGCTTTACCTTATCTACCTCTTCCGCCTGCGCTTCTATGGACATATTTTTGTGTATAATCCCTATACCGCCCTGCCTTGCCATGGCAATCGCCATGCGGTGTTCTGTCACTGTATCCATACCGGCACTCATCATCGGGATATTCAGTTCAATATCCTTTGTCAGATGAGTCTTCAAACTTACCTGGTTCGGTATAACCTCAGAATAAGAAGGTACCAGTAATACGTCGTCAAATGTAATGCCTTCACCAATAATCGTTCCCATCTCTCTCTTCCTTTCCTTTCTTTTATGAAGTCCAACAGCTCTGGGCAGAACTGTTGGACGACTCACATGGTTTATATATTTGATTCACTATTGTAACGTGTTATTGGTAGCTTGTCAATATAATATTTCTTTAAAATCTCTTAATTTTTTTCGCCGTTGTCTTGTCAAATTCCACTTCTCTTACAATGAGACTATGAATGCGCTTATAGACCGGAGTATCCCTGTTGTACTCGTCAATGATCTCCTGCAGCGCCGCCCTGATGTCTCTGATCCGCTTCTTCTTTGCATAATCAGAATCCGGGAAAATCTCGGCCTCAATGACCTGATCCTTCTCCCGCACCAGAACCTCCTTTACCAGATCCGCCCGGCTCAGCTGATTCTCAATCTCCTCCGGCGATACATTCTCGCCATTGGCAAGGATGATCAGATTTTTCCTTCTGCCGGTGATAAAGACGAAATTATCCTTATCCACATATCCGAGATCGCCTGTCTTCAGCCATCCATCCTCCAGCGTCTCCTCTGTCTCCTCTGGCATTTTGTAATATCCCATCATCACACTGCTGCCCCGCACCCAGAGTTCCTCATCTACCACCTTCGCCTCACAGTTGGGCATCAGCTTTCCCACCGAGCCCTTTTTATTGTCCCATGCAAGATTTGTACTGATCACAGGAGAACATTCGGTCATACCGTATCCCTGGAGGATCGTTATGCCGTACTCCGCAAACCGGTCCACATAGTCCGGATCCAGATAGGCGCCGCCGCTGCAGATCGTTTTCAGATTGCCGCCGAAGGCCGCCTTTGCCACCAGCTTCTTGGGCATCATCCCCCCTGCTGCCTTTAATTTGGCGTAGATGGATTCAATGACCAGCGGCACCAGCAGCACCATATCCGGCTTAAAAAGCTTCAGGTTTTTCTGGACATGCATAATGGAATCATTGATACAGGAGGTTACGCCGATAAACAGCCCCTTTATGATATCCATGGTTAAGCAGTATACATGATTGATGGGAAGCAGCGTCATCGTCACCGTCCCGGCCGGTATCCTCATATCAAGGCACACCGCATTATCCGTCAGATTCTGGTGGGACAGCATAACTCCTTTGCTCTTTCCCGTAGTACCGGATGTAAATAGGATGGTACAGAGCTGGTCCGGATCGATCGGAGTCTCATACTGTCCCATGTTCTCCCTTCGAAGTTCTTCCCAGGAAAGGATCTCCCCTTTTCCATTCTCCCCAGGGCGGGCAGTTTCTGCCTGAAAGGAAACGATATAACGCACACCCGGACACTTTTCTGCCGCCATGGCCGCCACATCGGGACGAATCTCATCGTAGAACAGCATCTCCACATCGGCCCGGTCAAGCAGTTCACAGACAGCGTCCGCCGGCAGCTGTGCATCAATGGGAACCGCCACACTGCCGCTGTTTGTGACACCGAAGAAGCTGACGATCCACTGATAGGTCGTCGTCCCCAGGATGGCAATATGTTTCCCCTTCATGGCAAGGCTTTCCACCATGCGGCTCACTGCCATGGAATCCTCTCCCACCTCCCGGTATGTCTTATCCACTACCTCTTTTTTTACTTTATAGCGGTACGCCGCCTGATCCGAATAGGCCGCCGCGCTGTGGCGTATCACATCCTGCAATGTATGAATTTCCATATTCCTACCTCACTTTTATTCCGCAAGGGATTCGATATATTCTATCGCATCCTTCACTGTCTTGACATTAACCACTTCCCGCTCTTCCACTTCAATGTCAAAACGATCCTCGATCTCCCCAACCATACTCATAAAATCATAGGAATTAAATCCCAGATCTTCAATAAATCTTGAGTCCTCCGAAATCTGATCCGGCTGGACGTCCACATACTGACAAATCATTTCTTTCAAATCTTCAAACATACGATTCCTCCTTAACTTTCTATGACCACTCAATGATCTCCCCTATGGTACGGCTGCTATCCTCGATGCCCCTGAATATAAGCCGGCACAGGTAATAATATATCTCTTCCAGTTTCTCATGGGTGACAACCCCTGTCTGGTGCTCAAAACAGAACTCCATCTGTCCGTCGGGTTTGTGGCTCACCGTGAGATAAAGGGTGTGTGCCGCCGCACCGTTGGAATATCTCTTGACGTGGTACTGGATATCCCCCAGCTTGTCTAATCCCGGGCCGTCATATTTCATGGTCAGCGGCTGGTAGGTCAGCGAGAGCGGCTCATAGGTCTGTCCGTCCTTCAGCTTGTAATACTGTTTGCGGAAAGCATAATATTCCGACGGACTGTAATTGGCATGACGGAAATACTGATTCTGTGCATCCCGGATCTTACAAAGTCCCTCCAGGAAGGTATCGTCCCTGGAAATAATAGTGCGAAACGGAAAACAGTGAATACGGGATCCCCCGCACCGCTTCTCCAGCAGGGTGGCCCGTCTGGCTATGGTGGTCGTAATGGAGATATCGTCTACGTTGTTTTCCTTCTGCAGATAGGTCCGCAGCCCCATCAGCAGGATACATGTCATGGAGATATGGTTTTCCTCACAGAACTTCTGCAGCTTCTCTGCTGCCCCTTCCTCCAGATAGAAGTTGCTGAGGTTCGCATCCACATTGTCTGAGACATTGGTGGCAGCCCGCAGCTTCGGATTCTTCGTCTCCTTCCGCTCCTTCTCCAGCTTTCCCGGACCATAGATATCAGTAAAGATAGGTTCGGAAGAGGATATCAGCTTCTCAAAAAATTCCCTGTCCTTCTTTGACGCCCTGCTGCCCGCCTCATATTCCAGATCCTTCTGGAGCTGCTTTAAATAGGACGCCATCTCCTTTGGATAGCTGATTTCCTCATATACCTTGCTGCAATACAGCTCGATGATGTCCTTGAAAAACGCCACCAGCGACTGGGCATCCATAATCAGATGGTTCACTTTGATATAGATGCCCTGAAACCCATCCGGCATCTTGATCATCACGATCTGATGCTGCGGGGTATCGTACATATCAAAAGGAATATTCGTCCACTCTGTCAGCTTATCGTCCGAATGCTCCTCCTTCCATCCGGTAAAATCAAAATGCTCGATCTCTTTCGTCTCTTCCTTCACCACATACTGATAGACATTTCCCTCCTTGTCCTCAGCAAATCTCACCCTCATGGATTCGCAACGGGCAACGGCCTCACGGATTGACTGGCGCAGTATATCCCAGTCCAGATCTACCTGGATGGTCAGGCCGGAGCCAATATTGAGCACCTGTTTCTTCGGACAGTATTTCATACAATAGTAATGCAGTTTTTGTGCCGCTGTCAGCGGATATACCTTGTAACCTTTTCTTGTCTTCATTCTGAATCACTTCCCTTCTATAATAGGAAAAATAAAAGAACGGACTGCTTCTTCATACTCTTCCGGATCTCTGTAACAGGACTCCACATGTCCCGCCCCCTCTATGATCACCAGTTTCTTCTCCGACCGGCAGGCATTGTATAACTCATGCGCCATGGAACAAGGGACAAAGGTATCTGCATCCCCATGGATAAACAGTACCGGGATCTTCGTCTTTGCCACCTCTTCCCTGGCATTGCATTCATCCAGCTCATAGCCCGCCTGTTTTTTCACCATCTGATTTGCAATCTGCATGATAGGAAAGGCCGGAAGGTGATACATATTTTTCAGCACCGCACAGAACACATCCCATGCCGAGGTAAACGCACAGTCCGACACCGCCGCCTTCACCTGTTCCGGCAGCTCTAACCCCAGGGTCATAAGCACCGCAGCCGCACCCATGGAGTCGCCGTGAAGAAGGATACGGCAGTCCTCTCCCAGCCGTTCCACTACATAATCAATCCATATTCTGGCATCGTGCCGGTCCAGGCATCCAAACCCAATGTAGGTGCCCTCACTTTTTCCATGGGCGCGCTCATCCACAATAAGAAGATTGTACCCCTCATCCAGATAAAATCTGGCAAGGGTAGAATAATCATTCTGTCCCTCACTGGTATAACCGTGAAAACAGATGACTGTCTTCAGGGAGCCGTCACACGGAAAGAACCGGCCATACAGTCTGAGACCGTCCTCCGATGTGACCCATACCTCCTCGGAGGGCTGTTCATTCAGCCATTCCTTGGCGGCACGGATATCCGGAATATATAAATCCCAGTCCGTCCCCGCCATCTTCTGTGTCCTATCCCTCTTCGCATTGGAACGAATCATTGTCCTGCGAAAAAAATATCTGGCAATGGCATATTCACCGGCCGCCCCCAGTATGGCAGCCCCTGCGATCCATTTTCCCGCGTTCATCCTTACCTCCTTCCCATCCGTCTTTATTTCTTTACGAATTCCTTCAGTCTCAGTGCCTTCTCAATGCTTCCCTCAACCTTCAGCTTGCCCAGTGTAAAGGCCAGGACCGGATCCAGTTTCCCGGAAATAATCTTAAAGAGTACATCCGCGCTGCAGATAAAAAGAGAATCCCGGTCAAAATACTCATAGGGCTGGATATCCAGCTTTCCATCCTTTACCTCAGCATAAAAGGCGCCTTCCCCTTCTCCGGTAATATTGAACTGATAGGCGAGATGTTCCTGGATCATGCTCACATCCGCCCCGCTGAAAAGTTCCCTTACCTTTTCTACGATTTCTTCATAAGTCATTGTCTGTTTCCTCCTCACAAATTGATATGGTCAGGTAAATCAATATCCCCCCATGCCTGTCAAGGCTCAAATATTTCGCATTACGAACTAATAAATGAAAAAAATTCGTATTACGAAATAATTATACCAGACTACCTTATATTTCGCAATACGAATCATTAGAAAATTACTCACCGGCCGGATATGCCAGTACTATTTTTAAAAGGCGGATAAGCTCAAGCGTATCCTCTCTTCCCAGGACCTGGAACATCCCCTGGTATTCCTTGCTGATCTCTTCCCTGAGTTTCTTCGCCTGAGTTTTCCCTTTGGGGGTAATGCACACCCGGACACGCCTCCGGTCTTCATCGTCCGCACGCCGTTCCACCAGATCCTTATTCTCCAGGCTGTTGAGTATGTCTGTCATACGTCCCGGGACAACATGAAGCTGCTCCGTCAGCCTCCCGGCGCTGACCCGGTCTTCTACATAGGCAAGATACCTCAATACCCCGTATTCTCCCCGTATGCTGTCCAGCACCTTCCGGTTCTGTCTGCAGTTCCACAGCTCCGCCAGGAGATTATACAGCGATTCTCCCAGATTTTCTTCTGTCATTTTTCCCTCCCGCATTATGACAGCCGTTCCGCCGGTTTCTCAACAATATTCGGACACTTGCTGTACATGGCATCCACCATTTTGTCGTTGGGCTCAAACAGGATTACAACCTTCTCTCCCTGATCCGAAATCCGGGTTGCTATACCGTACACCCTGGCGTCCGAACGAAGGGAGGTATAATCCATCGTTTTCACATGGCGGTATCCATCCATCCGGGAAGAACTCATGGGAGCGATCACATCCGCATTTTCAATCTCAATGCGAAGCTTATGCTTTCTCCTCTCCCCACCCTGGATTATGTCAAAGTCCAGCTGTCCGTCGCAGAATACATATTCCCACTCCTCCTTAAACCGGGGCCAGTACCAGAACAGGAATACCGCCGCCGCCAGTCCAAATATCAGAAGAAAACGGCTGAACATCGTGGTCATGAGAAGAAGGATAACTCCAATGACCGCTGCAATTTTAATCGCAACAACTTTTACTGTTGTTCTTTTCCTGGCATTTGCTTCTACATAAGATTGTTCCATATTTTACCTCATTTCTGCAGGGAGATTTGCTTTTCCGGCTCTCTCCTATCTGTATATACCGTGACTATGCCTTCCCGCAAGACACAAGAATAGGGAAACCCTCTCCGGGGGATTCCCTATTCTCCTTTCAGGTGTTCTCTATTTTCTGTCAGTGATACCGGTTCCGTACCGCTGTCTCACTGCTCTGTACATCCTGTATTACATCATGCCTCCCATACCGGGACCTCCTGCAGGCATGGCTGGTGCGTCTTCTTTAATATTAGCAACAACTGACTCCGTTGTCAACAGGGTAGAGGCAACGCTTGTGGCGTTCTGAAGAGCACTTCTTGTCACCTTGGCAGGATCAAGAATACCAGAATCTACCATGTTTACATATTCCTCTGTCAATGCGTCAAAGCCGAAACCAGGCTGCTCGGAGCGGACTTTGTCAATGATTACAGAGCCTTCCAGCCCTGCATTTTCTGCAATTCTGCGAAGCGGAGATTCCAGGGCCTTCAGGATAATATTGGCACCGGTCTTCTCATCTCCCTCCATATCCGCTGCCATTTTGGCAACCTCTTTGCTGGCATGGATATAAGCGGAACCGCCTCCGGCAATGATACCCTCCTCCACGGCAGCTCTCGTGGCAGCCAGGGCATCCTCCATGCGGAGTTTAGCCTCCTGCATCTCTGTCTCAGTGGCAGCACCGACACGGATCACAGCTACGCCGCCAGCCAGCTTGGCAAGTCTCTCCTGCAGCTTTTCCCTGTCAAAATCAGAGGTCGTCTCGTCAATCTGGGTTTTGATCTGGGCAATGCGCGACTCAATCTCGTCCTTAGCACCCTCACCATCCACGATAATAGTATTTTCTTTCTGAACCTTAACGGATTTTGCCCGGCCAAGCTGATCCAGGGTGGTTTCCTTCAGATCCAGCCCAAGCTCCTCGCTGATGACTTCACCGCCGGTGAGAATCGCGATATCCTTCAGCATCTCTTTTCTTCTGTCACCATATCCCGGAGCCTTCACTGCCACTACGTTAAAGGTTCCACGAAGCTTGTTGATCACCAGGGTGCTCAGAGCCTCGCCTTCCACATCCTCAGCAATGATCAGCAGTCTGGCACTGGCCTGGACTACCTGCTCAAGAAGGGGAAGAATCTCCTGAATATTGGAAATCTTCTTGTCTGTGATCAGGATGTATGGATTGTCTAATTCTGCCTCCATCTTATCCATATTGGTGGCCATGTAGGCAGACACATATCCCCGGTCAAACTGCATACCCTCTACCATATCAAGCTCTGTCATCATGGTCTTGGACTCTTCAATGGTAATGACGCCGTCGCCAGTCACCTTCTCCATCGCATCGGCAACCATCTCACCTACCTGCTCATCTCCTGCAGAGATGGCAGCCACCTTAGCGATCTGCTCTTTGCCAGAAAGTGCTGAACTCATATTGCGGATGGACTCAACTGCCGTTTCGGTTGCCTTCTTCATGCCCTTTCGCAGAATAATGGGATTGGCACCGGCAGCCAGATTCTTCATTCCTTCGTTGATCATTGCCTGGGCGAGAACCGTAGCAGTAGTCGTACCGTCACCAGCAACATCATTTGTCTTTGTCGCTACCTCTTTGACCAGCTGCGCACCCATATTCTCAAAAGCATCCTCAAGCTCTACTTCCTTTGCAATCGTCACACCGTCGTTTGTGATCAGCGGAGCACCAAAGGATTTATCCAGAACAACATTTCTTCCCTTCGGTCCCAGTGTCACGCGGACGGTATCGGATAATTTATTTACACCTGCTTCCAGAGCGGCTCTTGCCTCTGCTCCAAACTTGATTTCCTTAGCCATCTTTTCTTACCTCCAAATCAATTTATTCTACCACTGCTAAAATATCATTCTGACGAACGATCACATATTCGTCGCCGTCCAGTTTTACATCTGTGCCGGCATATTTGGAATAGATCACCTTATCGCCCACCTTCACTTCCATCTTCACTTCTTTGCCATCTATCGTTCCACCCGGACCTACAGCTATGATCTCCGCCTGCTGAGGCTTCTCCTGCGCCTGACCTGGTAGTACAATACCGGATTTGGTTGTCTCTTCTGCATCTAACTGTTTTAATACAACTCTGTCGCCTAATGGTACTAATTTCATTTCAAATGCCTCCATTTCTTTTTTCTGTTAGCACTCTTTTTTGTCGAGTGCTAAATCCATTGGCTATATAATATGAGATAATGGACAGAAATGCAATGTCTTTTCTCTTTCTAATTCCCTGCATTTTCCATTATATACTAATTTTAACTCCTATATTCTCTTTTTTTCTTATTTTTTTACATTTTTTTGTATCCCAATTGCGGTCAGCCGCCGGCCCTCTCCTGCAGCTCCAGTACCCTCTCCTGGGAATAGGCGGCGATCTCTCCCGCCTGCATCCGCTTAGTGGATACGTCTTCCACACGGAAAGGATCCCCTATGTGGATCCCCACATCCCCCACAGGTATCATCCAGCGGCCAATATTCCGTATCCTGTCGATTTTGATAAAAGCCGGGACGATCTCCATATTCAACCCGGATATTCCCATAAAACCGCCTTTTTTAAATTTATTCATCCTCTTATTGTGATAGCTGCACTCCCCTTCCGGAAACAGCACCAGATTGTGATCCGAGAGAGCGCCCCGAATCTCCGCGATGCTGTTCTTCAGCTTGGTGATATCCTTTGTGTAGCGGTCCAGGCAGATACAGTGAATGGAATTCAGATAGTGATGCAGCAGGGGATAATTAAACAATTCCTTTGCCGCCACAAAGCTGATCGGCTGTTCGGACGCTGCCAGCAGAAAGACAACGTCAAAGAAACATCTGTGGTTTGGCACCAGCAGATACGGCCTGTCTGTGGGCAGGTTTTCCTGTTCGTATGTAGACAGCCGGATATTAGCCGATCTCACAATCTTCGTACATATTTTCTTGCAGATTAAAAAGTTATGTTCCAGTTCGTCTGTCAGTGAACGGTAATTTTTTATCAGTTCATATACAAGACGGAAAAATAGGCGGAGCATCCCAAGAATGTCCCTGATCTTCTTCATACGTTCCTCCCTTATTAGTTCCGGATCTGTCCATCTCCCAAAATAATATATTTGGTCGTAGTCAGCGCCAGCAGTCCCATAGGTCCTCTGGCATGCAGCTTCTGCGTACTAATACCGATTTCTGCCCCGAAACCAAATTCAAAGCCATCGGTAAACCGTGTGGAGGCATTGACATAGACTGCCGCTGCATCAATCTCATTGAGAAACTTCATGGCGTTATGATAATCTGACGTCACAATGGCCTCAGAATGTCCCGTATTATAATAATTGATGTGGTCAATGGCCTCCTGTATGGAATCCACGACCTTCACGGAAATAATGGCATCCAGATATTCCGTCCCAAAGTCCTCCTCCGACGCCTCTTTCATATCGGAATAAAGGGCACATGCCCTCTTGTCGCCCCGGAGCTCCACACCGTGTTCCGCCAGCCTGCCACAGATGGCAGGAACGGCATGATCCGCTGCGGCGCTGTGGAACACAAGGGATTCACAGGCGTTGCAGACCCCTAATCTCTGAGTCTTGGCATTCACTACAATATCGGCTGCCATATCGATATCGGCGCAGTCATCCACGTAGATGTGACAGTTTCCCGTCCCTGTCTCAATCACTGGCACGGTGCTCTTCTCCACCACTGTCCGGATCAGCCCGGCGCCCCCTCTGGGAATCAGCACGTCCACATACCGGTTCAGCCGCATAAACTTCTCCGCCGTCTCGTGGGACGTATCCGTGAGAAGCTGTATACTGTCCGCCGGCAGCCCGCACTGCTCCAGTGCTTCGCGGATCACGGCGACAATGGCCCGGTTGGACTGAAGCGCATCCCTTCCGCCCCGCAGCATCACAGCATTGCCGGTCTTAAAGCACAGCGCAAATGCATCCGCCGTTACATTGGGACGCGACTCGTAAATGATGCCTACCACTCCCAGAGGCACCCGTTTCTGCCCGATCAGCATCCCGGCAGGCGTCGTCTTCATAGAGATCACTTCTCCCACCGGATCGTCCAGTGCGGCAACCTGCCGGAGTCCCTCTGCCATACCCTGGATCCTCTCCCCGTTCAGTGCCAGCCGGTCCACGAGGGAATCCTTCATACCGTTCTCCCTGGCTCTGTCCACGTCAATCTTGTTCTGATCTATCAGTTTTGAGGAACTGGCCGTCAGCGCCTCCGCCACTGCCAGCAGCCCTCTGTTCTTATCCCTCACACCCAGACGGTTCATCTCTCTGGATGCCTTCTCCGCCCGCATTCCCATCTCTTCCAGACTAATCATCATTACCTCATTTCTGCGCTGCCTTTTACACATCCTCAAGGTCTGTGTCAGGCAGCGCGCAGACACAACTCTCACAGCCGGGCTCCGTTATAATCCGGTCCGGCGGAATATCACACTCCTCAACGGGAATTTCCGGCATCTGCTGTCCCGCAAAAGCCAGCATCACCTTGTGGGAAATATATTTCCCACAGGATTCCAGAAAACGGTCATAATACCCGCCGCCATACCCGATGCGGCCCCCCTGCCGGTCATAAGCCGCTCCCGGCATCAGCATCAGCACTGTTCCTGCTGCATCCCGCTCCGGCGGCGTCCATGGTTCCCTCTCCTGCGGTTCCCGAATCCCCTGATAGCCGGGCCCGATACAGTCCAGATCCCTGACCTGGTAAAATATCATCTCCCGGCGGGAGGGATATGTCTTTGGCAGATACAGCCTCTTGCCATCCCTCAACGCCCGCTCATTGATTCCGTCAGTCACTACCTCGGAGCGGAACGAGGCATAGGATAAAATAACATCCGCCTCTGTATACCACCGGGAAGCGGTGACAATCCCCTGTATCTCCCGGGACCATGCCTCCCGGTCTGCCTCCGGAATCCCGTCCCTCCACAGCAGGGCCAGCCGCCTCAGTTCCTTTTTATCCCGCACAATCCTTTTCATTGCGTATTTTTCCTGCGCAGTTTTCGGATTGTTCCGTCCGGCTCCTGGACAGAGGTGTGCTCCAGCGTGTTCCTCAGGTTATTCCGCACTGCCGCAATATATTCCGCCCGCAGCGCCGCCTGCTCCTCTCTCTCTTCCTCTGTCAGCGTACCCTCCTGTTTCTTGTGATACAGCTCGTTGATGCGGTCAATTTTTTTCTGGTCCATTTCAAAGATGACCTCCCTCTCTATCTGTCCAGATAATTCTTCAGATGAAAATGTCTCGTTCTGTGCTCCCTGAACAGAGTGCCGATCTGCTCCCCGGCAAAGAGCCTGTTTATATTTTCCATATCACTGCCGTTGAGAATGACCATATCCGCCCCGGCGTCATTGGCGATCCCCGCCGCCTCTACCTTCGACATCATCCCCCCCGTACCGATATCCGTAGCGGGCCCCTTTGCCATGCCCAGCATCTCATCGGTGATGTGCTCCACATAGGAAAGCAGCTCCGCCTCCGGATTTTTATTGGGATCATCCGTATACAATCCGTCTATATCACTGAGAAGCACAAGCAGATCCGCCTGTACGATGGCGGAGACAATGGCGGACAGATAGTCATTATCACCAAAATCAATCTCATCCGTCGCCACCGTATCATTTTCATTTACAATGGGAATCACACCCATATTTAACAGCTCCCGGAAGGTGTTCTGGGCATTGTGCCGGCTCTTGTCATTGGCGATGGTAACCTTCGTCATAAGGATCTGTGCGGTATACTGATTATATTCAGAGAACAGCTTCTGATAAACCATCATCAGCCGGCTCTGTCCCACAGCGGCGCACGCCTGCTTCACAGCGCGATCCGTAGGACGCTCTGTCAGGCTCAGGGCCTTTCTGCCCACAGCGATGGCGCCGGAGGATACCAGTACAATCTCCTTGCCCTGATTGTGCAGATCCGTCAGGATCCGGACAAACTTTTCCATCTTTACAAGATCCAGTGCCCCGGTCTCCTCATGAGTCAGGGTGGAGCTTCCAATCTTAAAAACAATCCTCTTTTTATCCTTGAGTGCTTCGCGCATGATGACCTCCTGTCCGGGATGCAATCTGTTCCTCCAGCTTCATGGCAGTCCGCAGCCCGTCCATCGCCGCCGACATAATCCCGCCGGCATATCCGGCTCCTTCCCCGCATGGGTACAATCCCTTTACTGAGACGCTGACATACTCCGTATCCCGCTCGATCCTGACCGGAGAAGAGGTTCTCGTCTCAATTCCCATCAGAAGGGTATCCTCATGGTCAAAGCCGGGAATGAGACGGCCAAATTGCTCCATTCCTTCTATCATACCATTTATCACGAACTTTGGCAATATTTTGTGTAATTCCGCATATTTCCATTTTCCTTTCACACAGGGAACCACCTTTCCTGCCGCCAGCGTCTCCCTCTTCTCCCGGAAATCGCCGAAGCGCTGCACCGGAATCCTGCCCTGACAGAGCTCATAGGCCGCCGTCTCCCATCTTCTCTGAAATTCCACGCCCGCCAGTACGCCGCTGTCTCCGAAATCCTCCGGCTGCACTGTCACTACCACGGCGCTGTTGGCATTGCCGGAATCCCGGTCCGCATCGCTCATGCCGTTGACCGCCAGTTTCCCTCTCTCCGACGAGGCATTTACCACGTAGCCCCCGGGACACATACAGAAGGTATAGACCCCCCGTCCATCCTCCGTCTTTCCCACTGCCTTGTATGAGGATGCAGGAAGTCTGGCATCCACTGCCCCGTACCGGGCAAGATCAATGTCCTCCTGCCTGTGCTGCACCCGCAGTCCCACGGCAAAGGCCTTCCGGTTCATATGGACGGAACGCCCCTCCAGCATGGCAAAGGTGTCCCTGGCACTATGGCCGATGGCCAGGATCAGCTGGCCGCATTCCAGCCGTTCCTCCACCGCCCTGTCCGGCGGAAAGCGGCGTTCTGTGACAATACCCCGGATGACACCCTCCTCTATTATCATGTCCTTCATCTTTGTATAAAAACGGATGTCGCAGCCCAGCCGAATCAGTTCTTCTCTCATATTTACAATAACATTCCGCAATATATCCGTTCCCATATGCGGTCTTGCGTCATACAAAATATCCTCTCTTGCTCCAAAACGCACAAAACTCTCCAGGACAAACTGCCTGCGGCCATCGCTGTCCTTCACGCCGGTATTTAACTTGCCGTCGGAAAATGTCCCGGCGCCGCCCTCACCGAAGGAGACATTGGATTCCTCATCCAATATGCCGTCCCGCCAGAACCGCTCCACGTCCGAAGCGCGCTCCTCCACAGGGGCCCCCCTCTCAATCAGTATCGGCGCAAAGCCGCAGAGACTGAGATAGTAGGCGCAGAACAGCCCCGCCGGTCCCGCCCCTACAATAACCGGCCGGTCTGAAATCTCCCCCGGCTCTCTCCGGACAATACGGGACATCAGCGAGGGCGTCTCCTTCACGCAGGAAAGGTTTTTCTGCTGCCTGTTTCTCAGCAAAACACTATCTTCGTCCTTTACCCGGAAATGAAACGTATATGTCATATAGATCTCCGGTCTCTTCCTGGCGTCCAGGCTCTTTTTCACAATGCGCAGCTCCTGTATGTCCGCCGGATTCAGACGCAGTCTCTTCGCCAGCTTCTTCCTCCGGTAATCGGGAGAATCCTTCTGAAACAATATATTGAACTGGGTTATCTGCAGCATCCTCTCTGCCCTCCCCTCTCTCTCTGGCGGATGGCCTCTGCCGCCGCCATGGCACAGCTCCAGGCAAAATGCAGATTGTAGCCTCCACATCTGCCGTCCACATCCAGAAGTTCCCCTGCCAGATAGACGTTCCGCGCTATTTTAGATTCCATCGTCTCAACAGTGGTCTCTTCCGTAGGAATGCCGCCCATGGTCACCTGTGCCCTCTCCATGCCGAAAGTATCCAGAATGGGAAAGGGAAACTCCTTCAGCTGTTCCCATGATCCGGGCAGGCTCTCCAGAACCGGGATCCATTTTTTCTGTACCAGCCCGGAAATCCCGTACGAGCTGATCCAGGCCGATAGATCCTCCCTCTCCATGGCAGGGACGAAATCAATGATTCCCTGCACCAGCCTTCCCTCTGACAGCGCCTGCGCCGCCACGCGGCAGAGCTGGAACACCGGAATGCCGGATACGCCGTCCCGGACAATCTGTATCTCGCCGCACTCTCCCGTCAGATCCCTGCCGTCTATGCGCAGGGAAAACCGTCCCTGGATCCTTGTTCCCGCCACACGGTTCCACCAGTCCCCCCCGCACGCAAGTCCGGTCAGCGCGGGATATGTTTTATGTACTGTATGGCCGAGACTGCGGGCAAGCTTGTATCCGCTCCCGCTGCCGCCCAGCCCGGCTGCTGCGCTCCCGCCTGCCGCAAGCACCAGGTAACGGCTGCTGATCTCCCCCTGTGAAGTCCTGATACCATACCGGTCCCCTGCAGGCCGCACAGAGACCGCCTTACACTCTGTCTCAATTCTGGCCCCGCCGCGTCTGGCATAATCTAAGAGCGCCTCCACAACCGTGGCAGCCTGATTTGTATAGGGATAAATATACCCCTCCCTCTCCCTGTGATACACGCCCAGTTTATGAAACCGCCGGACGATCCGTTCCGGCGGATACTCTGCCAGCAGCTTCTGGAGCCATGCCTTATCTCCGTAAAAACAGTCCGTATCCATATGCCGATTGGTAAAATTACACCGGCCATTGCCGGTTGCTGACAGCTTTTTGCCAGCTCTGGCATTTTTCTCCAGCAGCGTCACCGGAATCCCGGCCTCGGCCAGAATGCCGCCGCACAGAAGCCCTGACGCCCCGGCACCTACAATCACAACATCACAATATTGCTCCATGTCATCCCGTATCTCCTCTGTCTCCGATAATAATACATCATACTATTAACTGGAAAAGTTTTCAAGGATGGAATACAAGTCTTTTTCACTGTCTACGCTGTATCCCTCCTGCAGCGCCTGTATATCCTCCTCTGTCAGGGATTCCTGGGATATACCGGTCTTCTCAAACTCGTCCTCATTTGCCTTGGAAAATATAGTAACCTCCCCGTCCACCAGCCGTAAAATATACCCCTTGTCCTCCTGATAGGTCTTCCGTATCACCAGCTCATCCTTCGAGAAGGATACCAGTTTTATATCAATCAGTCCGGCGTCCACCTCTTCCTCCGGCAGATCAGACATAAAGCTGCCAAGATAGGACTCCAGTTCCTTTCTTGTCATACCGGCATATTCGGAAGGCATTGTCCGCACTTCCCTGACGTTCTCTTCCGAGTCCCCGTTATAGATCTCCACAATATATTTTGTATCGCTGTTGATCTTCTGCTGTGTCCCTCCGCTTGTCTGTTCTGTCTGATCCGTTTTATCCTCTCTCCGCTGCAGCCGC
This sequence comes from uncultured Clostridia bacterium, assembly GCA_948467395.1. GTDB lineage: Bacteria > Bacillota > Clostridia > Lachnospirales > Lachnospiraceae > Eubacterium_F. The sequence continues at coordinate 127,239 of CAOKDX010000003.1, forward strand.
TCTTCTGTCACCCGCTCGGCATAGCGGTAGCTTCCATAACACATGCCCCCAAGCAGCACCGCGGCGCATAAAAGAAGACAGACCATCGTATATCTGCGTCTCATGGCAAAACCTCCTGGCATTGTATTAGCTCTGCGGCGGGTTCCAATTGACGCCGTTAAGCTGTACTTATAGTCTGTCCAATTTTTCTGAATATAAACTTGAAACGGAAAACAGGACATGGTCTCTGTACGGTGCTCGTCAGAAACCATGTCCTGAAATTTTTAAATTATCTCAATCAGTTAGTTCATCACACGGCCAATCTTCACTGGACGGCGGTAATAAGCGTTGGAAATCTTAATGCCGTCTCTCGGATTGCTGGCATGAATTACCATGCCGCCGCCAATATACATTGCCACATGGTTGATCCGGCTTCCGTTGCTATAGAAGAAGAGATCTCCCGGCTTCGGTGAACTCACCCTCCTCGTAACTCCTGCCTGCGCTGCGGCATTGTGCGGGAGTGAGTGTCCGTAGCGGGCATACAGGCTCATGGTAAATCCGGAACAGTCAGTACCGCCGGTGAGACTGGATCCGCCCCATACATAACGGTTTCCAAGGAACTGCTTCGCATATTCCACAATAGAAGCCTGGCTGGAAGATACGCCGGAAGACTTGCTGGCCTTCACGGTCTTTACCTTCACCGCACGTTTCAGCGAATAACGCTCTTTTACATACTCCTTCGAAACAAAGGCATACTCATTATCCACATAGATGCAGATGAAATCCGCCATGGAGCTGGCAATTGCCTCCAGGCCGCCTGCCCTCTCAAGAAAATCCTTTGAAATCTTTTCCTTCTCTATGATCTTCTGGACAAAATCCAATGTAAGATTGTCTTTTTTAATGGTGAACTCTTCTCCCTCCGACACAATGGAATAAATTGGCGCATCTGTTGTCGGAAGCGCCCGGACACGAAGAGAATCCGTCTGGATCTCTACTACATTGCGTCCCACACTGGACACAAGATCCTCCGCTTTCTGATCCGTGGACAGATAAGATGCCTTTACATAGCCCTTCACCTGGCCGGATACGATCTTCGCCCAGCCCTTCTTAATGCTGTAAATGTGACAGCCCGAATTCTTCGTCATCTTGCCGACGATCTTTGAACTGGTGGAGGGTTTCTTTCTAACATTCAGATAAGTATCCACATTGCTGGCGATGCCAAGGCGGCTGTAGTTCAGATTCAGTTCTACATGCCCCTCTACTTCATCCTTTTCGTCATCCACGCCAGTGGGATCCTGTGGATCAGTGGCTGCCTGCACGGCCTGATCCGTAACAGCTGCTGCCGCCGGGGTCTGCGCTGCGGCCGCCGCCGGACTCTCCACAACCTCATCACAATATTCTTCCAATACTACATTTACGCCTTCCACCGGTTCTTCAGAGGCCAATATGGCAGCCCGCACCGGAAGAACGATCGTACCTGTCAGCATTGCACCTGTCATGGCGATGGCCATGATTCTTTTACCTTTGTTCATCATGTTGTTATCTTCTCCATATTTCGAACTTCTTAACGAATTGTTACAGAAATGTTACATTTATGAATTCATTATAACAACATGATTTCGGCTTGTCAACTTTTTTTGTAACAAATTTAATACCGCTTGTTTTTTTGCCATGCCTCCCTTATACTGTATACTGTAGGAGAACAAGGCATTCGGGATTTTGAAGGGGTATGAGGTGATGGTATCCATGGACAAAAAACTGCTCCCTGTGGGAATTGATGATTTCAGGAAACTGATCGATGAAAATTATTATTATGTAGATAAAACCCTGCTGATTAAGGATTTGCTTGACAATCTTGCCGCTGTCAATCTTTTTACGCGTCCCAGGCGTTTCGGAAAAACACTGAATTTAAGCATGCTCCGGTATTTCTTTGAACAGCCGGCTGGGAAAGGAAAAAGCAGAGCCTATTTATTTAAAGATAAAAAAATTGTTTCAGAAGGCAGGAAATATACGGATCACCAGGAACGATACCCTGTCATCCAGCTGTCGTTGAAATCTGGCAGACAGTCAGAATTTAAACTTGCATATGAAATGATCAAATCAGAAATCATCCAGGAATATGAACGTCACAGATATGTACTGGATGCCCTGGAATCCAACAACCAGAAAATATATCAGCAGATTCTGGATAATACTGCCGATGATTCCATATGGTATCGGTCCATAGCATTTTTATCCAGATGCCTTGATACCTATTATAGGCAGAGGGTGGTAATTCTGTTGGATGAATATGATGTACCACTGGAAAATGCGTATTACTTTGGTTTTTATGACAAAATGACCGGATTTATCCGCTCTCTGTCGGAATCCGCCTTCAAAAGTAATCCGTGCCTGAAATTCGCTGTTATCACCGGATGCCTGAGAATTAGCAGGGAATCCGTTTTTACCGGTCTGAACAATCTGGATACGATATCCATCTTAAATACAGTGTACAATGAACACTTCGGATTTACAAAGCAGGAAATGGCAAAGCTGCTGTCTGATTATCACATAGAATCTAAGGCGGAACAGATCAGGGAATGGTATGACGGTTACATTTTCGGCAGAACCGAGGTATATAATCCCTGGAGCGTAATTAATTATGTACGGTCTGCATGTGTCGATGAAAATTCCCTGCCGGTGGAATACTGGTCCAACACCAGTTCTAATTCCATTATTAAGGACATGCTCGCAAAGGCAGACGATGCGGCAAGGGATGAGATTGAAATCCTGATGCAGCATGGTACAATAACAAAACCGGTCTTTGAAACCATCACATATCAGGATATCTATGAGAGCCCGGACAATCTCTGGAATTTCTTATACTTTACCGGATATCTGAAAGCCGAAAAGATATGGATGCACGGGGATGACAGGGTAATGGAACTAAAGATACCAAATAAAGAAGTCCGCAACATCTACCGGCATCAGATCTCCCTATGGGCCCGCCAGGTAATACAGTCCCGTAATCTTTCCGTACTATTTGAAGCCGTTCTGTCTGGAAGCGAAGAAATTCTTCAAAAGGAACTGTCAGGACTTCTGGGGAGTTCTATCAGCTACATGGATAACTATGAAGCCTTTTATCACGGTTTCCTGCTGGGGATACTGACAAATATGGAGCATCATAAGATCACCTCAAACCGGGAATCAGGAGACGGCAGATATGATCTGTGCATCGTCAGCCGCAGGGAAATGAAACCTCCCGTCATTCTGGAGTTTAAACTTGCAGAAAAGAATGGCCAGATGCCGGATGCGGCAGAACAGGCATTACAGCAGATCAGGGCAAATCGATATGATATTCCCTTTGAGGATGAAGGCTATAAGCAGTGTGTCCATATAGGAATCGGATTCTGCCGGAAAATGTGTGCGGTAAAATGTGAAACCGTAACATTTTAATTAACAAGAAAAAAGGGAGGTATCACCATGGATTCAGAAACAAAACAGCGCCGGATCTATATCCGCAATGCCGTGATCTGCTTTCTCTGCACTGCGGTATGCATCGGCATTGATATACGCAATTTTATAAGAGCAGGACATCTCTATTTCAACCTTGAAATCGGGATATCCTGTCTATTATACGCCCTTCTTATCTTTATGGGGATCCGCGCAGTGCGAAAGGCCAGATCCTCCCATATGGCATAACTTACATAAAATCCAGCAATGACATCTGGTCGCTCAGCGGCATATTACCCAGTAGTCCCATCTCACGCATCTTGTCCACAATAGTCCCGCTGACCTTACTGCGGTTTTTAAAATTCTCGCAGGAGGTAAAGGGACCGTCCTTCGCCGCCTCCACCACGCCCTCTGCCGCCTTGTCCCCCATTCCCTCTATGCTGTTCAGGGACGGCATCAGTTTTCCATCTGTAATCTGAAAATGCTTCGCCTGGGCCGTAAATATATCAATCGGGGTAAACTCATACCCTCTGGCATACATCTCCTGTACAATCTTCATATCCCCATAGGCCGCCTGGTCCTTCTGGCTCAGTTCATTCATCCGCTTTTTGTAGTCCTTCATGGTCTCCTCCAGCTTTTCCCTTCCCTGGCACATAATCTCATAGTCAAAAGCCTTGGCCCGGATGGAGAAAAAGGCTGCGTAGTAGGCAAGCGGATAGTATACCTTAAAATAAGCAATACGGAACGCCATCATAACATATGCCACCGCATGGGCCTTCGGGAACATATATTTGATCCGCTTACAGGACTCGATATACCAGGGTTCCACTCCGGCAGCCGTCATTGCCTCCTCCATATCCGGCGTCAGCCCCTTGCCCTTCCGCACGCTCTCCATAATCTTAAAGGCCAGGCCGTTCTCTACCCCGGTATGGATCAGATAGGTCATAATATCGTCACGGGTACAGATGGCGGTGGAAAGCGTACAATCCCCCCTGGCAATGAAATACTGGGCGTTGTTCAGCCATACATCCGTCCCGTGGGACAGCCCGGAAATCCGCACCAGATCGGAAAAATTTTTAGGCTTCGTATCCCGCAGCATCTGCATAACGAAATCGGTGCCAAATTCCGGTACGCCAAGGCTTCCCAGATCCGTCCCCATCAGATCCTCCGGCGAGACGCCCAGGGACGAGGTGTCGGCAAAAAGAGCCAGCACGCCGGGATCATCCAGGGAAATATTCAGGGCGTCCACCCCGGTAATATCCTCCAGCATACGGATCATGGTGGGATCGTCGTGTCCCAGTATATCCAGCTTCAGCAGGTTATGATCAATCTTATGATAGTCGAAGTGGGTGGTGACAATGGATGTCTCCATATCATTTGCCGGGTGCTGGATGGGGGTGAAGGTATAGATCGTCCACCCCATAGGCAGCACGACGATTCCTCCGGGATGCTGTCCGGTAGTACGCCGCACGCCGACACAGCCTTCCAGGAGCCGCTCTATCTCCTCATTTCTCTTATGGATCTCCTGCTCGTCAAAGTACTTGCGGACATAGCCGTATGCCGTCTTATCCGCCAGCGTTCCAACCGTACCCGCCCGGAAGGTCTGCCCTGCCCCGAAGATAACTTCTGTATAATTGTGCGCCTTACTCTGATATTCACCAGAGAAATTCAGATCGATATCCGGTTCCTTGTCCCCGTAGAACCCAAGGAAGGTCTCAAAGGGAATGTCATGTCCGTCACGCACAAGCGGTTCCCCGCACTCCGGACAATTCTTCGGCGGCATGTCAAATCCGGAACTCCCGGCAAAGGCCCGCACCTCCTCCGAATCAAAATCAACATAGTGGCACTTTTCACAATAATAATGCGCCGGCAGGGGATTTACCTCTGTGATACCGGACATGGTAGCCACAAAGGAGGAACCCACAGAGCCACGGGAGCCCACCAGATATCCGTCCTCATTGGATTTCCAAACCAGTTTCTGGGCAATAATGTACATCACGGCAAACCCGTTTTTTATAATGGAATTCAGTTCGTGCTCCAGACGCTCCGATACCTGTGAGGGAAGATCCTCCCCATACATAGAATGGGCCTTGCGATAGCAGATGTCCCGAAGCTGCTGGTCTGAGTTTTCGATTACCGGAGGGCACTTGTCAGGATATACTGGTGAAATCTTTTCAATCATATCTGCGATCCGGTTTGTATTGGCCACCACCACCTCCATGGCCTTCTCTTCTCCCAGATAGGAGAATTCCTGGAGCATCTCGTCCGTCGTGCGAAGATACAGGGGAGGCTGCTTCTCATCCTTCATTCCCTGTCCCGCCTGCAGGATGCTCCGGTAAATGGCATCCTCCGGATCGAGAAAATGCACGTCACAGGTGGCACAGACGGGCTTGCCATAGCGCTCCCCCAGCTGGACGATGCGCCGGTTTATATCCTTCACATCATCCCATGTGGTTATATTTTCGTAGAGCCGTTTCTCTGACTCCAGCATAAATCCATTGTTCCCGGCGGGCTGGATCTCCAAATAATCATAAAAATCGACTAATTCCCCGATGCGGTCATCATCCGCATCATCCAGCAGGGCGCGGTACAATTCCCCCGCCTCGCAGGCGGAACCTACGATCAGTCCCTCCCGCCATCTCATCAGCTCACTTTTGGGTATGCGCGGTCTTCGGAAAAAATACTTCAGATGTGACAGGGAAACGAGACGGTACAGATTGACGCGTCCCACCTCATTCTGTGCCAGCAGGATGGCGTGATAATACGGTTTCTTCTTAATGATCTCCGGGGCACAGTGCGTCTTTTCGTACAAAGCATCCAGATCCCTGATCCCCTCCTTCTCCAGAAGGGTGATCATCTTCTCAAAAATCTCCGCCGTCGCCTCGGCGTCCTCCACCGCGCGGTGATGGTTCACCAGGGAGATCTTCATGGCCTTCGCCACACTGTCCAGTGTGTACCGCGCCATATGGGGAAACAGCACCCGTGCCACCCCCACCGTGTCAACAACCGTAAATTCCGTATCCAGTCCCTGCTCCGCCCCCTTTTTACAGATAAAGCCGTAGTCAAAATCTGCATTGTGCGCCACTAGGACACACCCCTGACAAAATTTCAGAAATTCCGGCAGTACGTCTGCAATCTCCGGAGCGTCAGCCACCATATCGTCAGTAATGCTGGTGACTTCCGTAATCCTCGGCGGGATAGGCACTCCTGGATTGACGAAGGTACTGAAACGGTCCGATATTTTTCCATCTCTTACCTTCACAGCGCCAATCTCGATAATGCGGTTTCTCGTAGGGGAAAATCCCGTTGTCTCCAGGTCAAATACAACAAAGGAATCCTGCAGGGACTGCCCTTTCGCATGCTTCACCGCATCGTCCAGATCGTCCACCAGATACGCCTCACAACCGTAGATTACCTTAAAATCGTCACTGTCAATGGCATGCTCAGCATCCGGAAACGACTGCACAACGCCGTGATCGGTAATGGCAATGGCCGGGTGTCCCCATTGCTGCGCCCGTTTCACCATCTTCTTTGCATCCGTCATGGCGTCCATATCGCTCATCTGTGTGTGGGCGTGCAGCTCCACACGCTTCACTGGCGCCTGATCGCTGCGTCCCACCCGGAACCCCTGGATCTCTTTCATACCCATAATGTTTCCGATCCGGATTTCCTTATCATAGGCATCAAAAGAAGCCACCCCCTTCAGACGGATGGCATTCCCCTTTTTCACAAACTCAAAGAAGGACAGCTCATCCACAAGTTCCTTCTTAATAAATACCTTAACCATAATGGTATCTGTGAAATCCGTCACCGCAAAGGTTACAATCAGCTTGTCCCCCTTGATCTCCCTCTGATCCACAGAACGTATCATCCCATCAATCACTACCTCGCCAATCTCATCCACGATCTCTTTGATGGGGATTACCTCACCCTCCACGTTCTTTCCGTAGAATACAGAAGGATCCTTCGCCGGCTTGCGGTAATTGCTTCTCCGCGGCACAAATGGTTTCTGGGGCGGAACACCTCCCTGACTGCCGCCAGACACGGCCGGGGCGGAGCCAGCGCTCTCCCCTCTTCCTTCTGCCTCCTGTTCCTCCTGATGGGGCTTCACCATCCGGTATACCTCCGGCTCGTACGTTTTCCTCTGCTTTTTTTCCCGATATTCGAATTGTATTTCCACATCCATGTCAAAGCGCCGTTTCAGCCGGGAAGAGAAAAATTCCCTGATGCCGCCGCTCCTCTCATGGCAGAGGAAATCGTCATCACAGACCAGCGTGAGCACATCACCCTCCACGGAAAACGGCTCCGAACAGAACTTCATATAATCAATGGCATTCATTTCACGCAGCTCTTCCCGCAGCGTATCCCCATAAGAATCCACCAGCCTGCCCAGATCATATTCTCCCGCAAAAGGATAGCACAGCTCCAGCTTCGGCCGGAAACCCAGACGGTAAAAAACCTGCTTATAGAGCTTCTTCTCCATGTTTTTCACAGGGCGGTAAGGAATCAGCTGGTCGCCTCTCACATAGATAAACGCCAGCATTTTCGTTTTAGAGGCACTGATCTTCTCGACCTGTGCCCCTGCAAAAAAATCATATAAATTATCATCCACGGACAGCTCCGGGAATGCTTCAAAAAAATGAACCACTGTCTTTCTCCCTATTTTTTCCAGTCCACCAGCTCCTGCCGCAGAGTCTCAAGAAGCTCCGCCTCCGGCACCTTCTTCACAATCTCACCCTTTTTGATCAGGAGTCCTTCCCCTATGCCGCCGGCAATGCCGATATCTGCCTCTCTCGCCTCTCCCGGTCCGTTTACGGCGCAGCCCATGACAGCTACTTTAATATCCAGGTCAAATTCCTTCACCATCTCTTCCACCTGTGCCGCCAGTCCGATCAGATCGATCCGGGTACGTCCACAGGTAGGACAGGATACTACGCTGATACCGCCTTTTCTCAGTCCAAGGGTCTTTAATATCATCTTGGCCGCATAAATCTCCTGCACCGGATCCCCGGTCAGGGACACCCGGATCGTATCGCCGATACCCTGATACAGTATATTGCCAAGTCCCACAGCAGATTTCACACTGCCGGAATAGACAGTTCCGGATTCCGTGATGCCCACATGGAGCGGGTACTCTGTCTTCTGGGCTATGATCTCATGCGCGCGGATGCACATCAGGACATCCGAGGATTTGATGCTGATCACCAGCTTATCATACCCCATATCTTCAATCAGCGCCGTTTTATCCAGCGCACTCTCCACCAGTCCCTCCGCCGTGACACCACCGTACTTTTCAATCCGTTCCTTTTCCAGTGAACCGCTGTTCACGCCGACGCGGATAGGCACTCCGTGTTCCCGGCAGCAGTCCACCACTGCCTGAATCCGCTCTTTGCTGCCGATGTTTCCCGGATTGATGCGGATCTTATCCGCCCCATGCTCCACGGCAGCGATGGCAAGCCGGTAGTCAAAATGAATATCTGCCACCAGAGGGATATGGATCTGGTCCTTGATCTCCCGCAGCGCCCGGGCTGCCTCCATAGTGGGAACCGCACTGCGGATAATCTCGCAGCCTGCCGCCTCCAGGGCATGGATCTGGTCTACCGTTTCCTTAACATCCTCTGTCTTTGTATTGGTCATGGACTGGATGGCGATGGGATTTTCCCCGCCAATCCGGACATTCCCAATCCTGATCTCTTTTGTTCTGTTTCTTATTTTCTGCACTGCTTTGATCCCCTCCCTCTCCTCTTCACCCCGCCTTCCCTTTCGCAAAACTGCACGGCTGCGCCCTGCAGCGCTGCTTCGCAGCTACCTTTTGCTCATGTTGGCGGGGGTGGTCTTTCACTCCGCTCTTTTCCCTCTCCTGTTCACCCCGCCTTCCCTTTCGCAAATCTGCACGGCTGCGCCCTGCAGCGCTGCTTCGCAGCTCCTTTTGCTCATGTTGGCGGGGGTGGTCTTTCACTCCGCTCTTTTCCCTCTCCTGTTCACCCCGCCTTCCCTTTCGCAAATCTGCACGGCTGCGCCCTGCAGCGCTGCTTCGCAGCTCCTTTTGCTCATGTTGGCGGGGGTGGTCTTTCTGACCACTCTTTTTTCCCTCTCCTCTTCACCCCGCCTTTCCCTTCGCAAAACTGCACGGCTGCGCCCTGCAACGCTGCTTCGCAGCTACCTTTTGCTCATGCTGGCGGGGGTGGTCTTTCTGACCACCTTCCTGGTTCAAAACTATGGACGTTTCATACAAGTATGAACGCCCATAGTTTTGAACCAGGAGTGAACAGGAGAGTTTTCCGTTAAAACAAGTTTACGACGTCGTTTACCATGATGAATACCATCAGGCCCATGAGAAGCATAAAGCCCGCGGCATTTGTATAACTCTCAAATTTCTGGGGCAGCGGTTTTTTGCGTATCCACTCAGCGAAAAGAAAGACAAGCCGTCCGCCGTCCAGCGCCGGAATCGGGATCAGGTTCATAACGCCAAGGTTTGCCGTCAGCATAATACTCAGGCTGATCAGCGTCAGTATCACATTCTGCACTCCTTTTCCTGTCTTTTTGCCGGCATCCATACTGGCATCCACAGAATCTCCCACGATGCGGACGATTCCCACTGGCCCGGAGACATCCTTGCGGCTGACATGCCCCGTGATCATCTGTCCCAGTGACTGGATCACGGTAGACATCCAGTACTTCACCTCATAGGCCGCATACCCTATGGTTTTCCACACTCCCACCTTCTGTCGCGTTCCATAGCCAAAGGCCAGCTTGTAAGACTGCGAGCCGTCTTTATTCTGCACAGATATAGGGGTGATGCTCTTTGTAAATTCCTCCCCGTCCCGGTCAAAGGTAAGCTCCACCGGAGTGCCGTCCAGCGGATGGATCGCCATATAAAATCCCAGCTCGCCGCTGACGACGATCTTCTCCCCATTGATCTCCTTTATAATATCGCCCTGCTGCACCCCCGCCTCGATAAGCGGTGAGTTCTCTTCCATAGTGACAATGGCCGCCGGATTATAGCCCACCGTGCCGATCAGAATCAGGGCAAGAAGAAAGGCAAGGATAAAGTTAAAAAACGGTCCCGCAAAAATTATGGCCATTCTGGCGAACACTGATTTTTTGCTGAAAGAATTGTCGTTCTCCACCGCCTCCTCTTCTCCCAGCATCATGCAGGAGCCGCCGAAGGGAAGTATCTTCCAGGAATATATGGTGCCGGCGGCAAATTCCCTGTGTTCCTCAAAATAGGCACTGCTCTTAAAGAACAGAACCTTTCGTCCCGCCTCCGATTTCGCCAGGGAGATCAGTCTTGGTCCCATCCCCAGGGAAAATTCGATCACATCTACTTTATTGTACTTTGCCACAATAAAATGTCCTAATTCATGAAAGATTACGATAAAACTAAATACCAGTAATGCAATTAAAATATTTCCAATGCTCATTCTTTTCCTCCAATCGCTCCTATACGTGAAAATCCCGCTCCAGTTTTTCGTATGTTTCCTGTTCCACTGTAAGGATCGTATCCAGGTCCGGATCACCGGTGATCTGGTGGCGATCCATGGCAAATTCTATCATATCATAAATTTGTAAAAATCCTATGTCCTTATGCAGAAATTTTGCCACGGCATATTCATTTGCCGCATTCATCACAGTGAGCATGGTCCCGCCCGCCCGGCACGCTTCCACAGCCAGCGGAATCCCCCTCAGCGTCTCGGTCCGTGGTTTTTCAAAGTGGAGCTCCGCGATCCTCTCGAAATCCAGCCGCTGGCCGTCCAGTGTATTTCTGTCCGGATAATATAAGGTGTACTGGATAGGCAGGCGCATATCCGGCGTACCCATCTGAGCCATCACGGCACCATCCCGGAAACCCACCATGGAATGGATAATGCTCTGGGGCTGTACCAGCACATGGATCCGGTCCAGTTCGACACCAAAGAGCCATTTCGCCTCGATCATCTCAAGCCCCTTATTGATCATGGTAGCCGAATCCACCGTGATCTTCGGCCCCATAAACCAGTTCGGGTGAGCCAGTGCCTGTTCTACCGTGACATTTTTCAGCTCCTCCCCGGTACTGTGACGAAAGGGTCCGCCAGAGGCTGTGAGATAGATCGTCTCGATCTGCCTTTTCTTCTCGCCATTCAGACACTGGAAGATAGCCGAATGCTCGCTGTCAATGGGGAGTATCTGTACATTATATTCCTTTGCCAGCGGCATAATGATATGTCCCGCTGTCACAAGGGTCTCTTTGTTGGCAAGGGCAATGTCCTTTCCCGCCCGGATCGCCTCCATCACCGGACGCAGCCCGATCATGCCCACCATGGCCGCCACCACTACCTCCACCTGGGGCAGGGTGCTGACCTGGATAAATCCGTCCATGCCCCACAGAATCTGACATGGGGAAGAGGAGACGGCGCTTCGTAACTCCTCCGCCCTCTGCCGGTCCTTCATAACAGCATAAGAGGGTTTGAACTCCTGGATCAGTTCCGCCATCCTCTGAACATTTTCACTTGCCGTCAGCGCTGCAACTTCAAAATCCCCCGGATTGCGGCGCACCACATCCAGAGTCTGGGTCCCGATGGAGCCGGTGGCCCCAAGTATCGTAATTCTTTTCATTTTCTCCTCCATTCCATGGATGTCAAATATAAGAAACCAGCACAAGAAGATAATAGACAAAGGGCGCCACAAATATCACACTGTCAAAACGGTCCAGCACGCCGCCGTGGCCCGGAATCAGATCACCATAATCCTTGATCTCATAATTCCTCTTTATGGCAGACGCCGCCAGATCCCCAAACTGCGATATCATCGCGCTAATCACTACCACCAGTGGAAAAACCAGCCTGGCGGATAACAAAAACATATCCTGGTATGGGAAAAAGCAGGCAAAGCCAAAGCCAATCACCGCCGCCCCGGCAACGCCTCCCACACAGCCCTCAATGGTTTTCTTTGGACTCAGTGCAGAAAAATGATGCCGGCCGGCCAGTACTCCTACTACATAGGCACAGGTATCGGATCCCCATGCACCGATAATGATAAGCCATACCAGCCAGGCTCCCCCCTGCATACATCTTGTCTGATAGATAAAAGACAGTAGAACCGGCACATAGACGGATATAAAGAAGCATTTCGCCACCGTGTCAATCCTATCCTTCGGAAAACGCGCCACATACAGTACAAGCAGGATCACCAGCTCCAGCACAAGCAGTCCCGTAGTCCACCATCCGTGTCCCAGATACAGCAGAATATAATATACCGCTGTCTCGATATAGACAACCAGTGCCGCCGGATGACGGTCAAGCCGGAATACCCTGAGGAGCTCATAAACGCCTATCTGCGACAGAATAAGCAGTGCCCCCACCAGCCAGACATCGCCATAAAATAAAAGTATGATCGCCGCCAAGACCAGGACGATCCCACTCAGTAAACGTGTGACAAACATACAATCCAACCTTTCATCTGCTTAACGATTTATTCACAGCCAAGTCCCGCCCCGGCGGAATCATACACCGCCGAACCGCCGGTCCCTTGCATTGTAATGATCGATGGCCTTCTGCAGCTCTTTTTTGTCAAAATCCGGCCAGAGCACATCCGTAAAATAGAATTCCGAATACGCCAGCTGCCACAGCATAAAATTGGACAGCCGTTCCTCCCCGCTGGTCCGGATCATCAGATCCGGATCCGGAATCCCTTTTGTATCAAGATAAGAAGAAAAAAGCTCCTCTGTAATCTCCGTCCCTTTATATTTCCCCTCTGCCACATCCCGGCAGAGTTCCTTTATTCCCCGGAGCATCTCGTCCCGGCTTCCATAGTTCAGTGCCACCTGGAAATGCAGGCCGGTATTGTCCTTCGTGGCCTCCTCCAGTTCCCGGATGCTTTCCTTCATATCCTCTGCCAGCGGTGAAATATCACCAATGACCTTAACGCACATATTATTCTTTGTACTTCGCCGGATGCAGTCCTTCAGGTACTGCCGGAGAAGCTTCATCAGCGCATCCACCTCATCCTGCGGACGTTTCCAGTTTTCTGTAGAAAAAGCATACACCGTAAGATAATTGATTCCCAGATGATAGGCGTCCTCGCAGATCTGCTCCACGGTTCTGGCCCCCGCCGCGTGTCCCGCCTTTCTCGGCAGAAAACGTTTCTTTGCCCATCTCCCATTGCCATCCAGAATGATCGCCACATGATTCGGCGCCTGCCTCTCAGAACGTTCCATTGACCTCTTTCCCCTTCCTCAAAACCCAAAGGAAGGACAGTCTGCTCCCAAAGAGAAACTCTGCTGCCCTCAGAAGCGCCTGCCCTTACTTATGATTATTTTCGCACTACACCGTCATAACTTCATCTGATTTTCCGTCAATCATCTTGTCGATCTGCGCGATATGTTTATCTGTCAGCTTCTGGATCCGATCCTCCATCTGCTTCTGTTCATCTTCTGAAATCTCATTCGCCTTTGCTTCTTTTTTCACAGCGTCGTTGGCGTCGCGACGGATATTTCGGACTGCCACCTTGGCAGCCTCCCCCTTTTTCTTCACATCCTTCACCAGCTCCTTACGCCTGTCTTCCGTCAGTTCCGGAAACACCAGCCGGATCACTTTGCCGTCATTGGCAGGAGTGAGTCCGATATCCGAAGCGAGAATTGCCTTCTCAATATCCTTAATAAGACTGCTCTCCCAAGGCTGGATCTGAATCATTCTCGCTTCCGGCACAGAGATATTCGCCACGCTCTGCAGCGGAGACGGCGTACCATAATAATCCACCTGAATCCGGTCCAGAATGCGCGGGTTGGCGCGTCCGGCACGTATCGCCGTATATTCTGACTCCAGACTGGAAAGCGATTTTTCCATCTTCTCTTCATATATACTAATATCCATGTTTAACCTCATTTCTGCGCTGCATTCTGCGCTTTTCTCCATTCGCCCGCACCCTTATGCGCATCAGTCCGCCGTGATCATAGTCCCTGTACAGGCTCCGCTCACCGCATTGATAATGCTGTTTTCCTCATTTAGTCCGAAGACACACATCGGCATCTTATTTTCCATGCACAGAACAGCAGCCGCAAGATCCACAACCCCCAGCTTCTGATCTACGATATCCGCCATAGCCATCGACTCATATTTCTTTGCCTCCGGATTCACAGCCGGATCCGCATTATATACGCCGTCTATGGACTTGGCCGCCAGAATAATATCTGCTTCTATCTCAACAGCACGCAGGGCAGTGGCCGTATCCGTGGAAAAATACGGATGCCCCGTCCCGCCTGCCAGAAATACCACCATCCCTTTCCCCAGATACTTATTCACCCTGTCCTTGGAAAAAAGCTTTGTAAAAGAACCGCACTCGAAAGGAGTCAGTACCTGCGTCATAAGTCCGGCAGAACGGCAGATCTCCGACATATAGATGCAGTTCATCACCGTGGCCATCATCCCGATCTGGTCAGCCTTCGTCCGGTCAATATTTCCGCTGGTACGTCCGCGCCAGAAATTGCCGCCTCCGATGACAACAGCCACCTGCACGCCATCATCCGTAAGCCTTTTAATCTGCTCAGCCACCGGGATGCAGGTCGCCTCATCAAATCCGGTGCCCCGGTCACCGGCCAGCGCCTCGCCGCTCAGCTTCAATAGTACCCTTTTATATTGTGCCATGTCTGTCAATCCTCCCTGATAAGCCCCTCTTACTGCTCAAACAATCTGTCAATGTCCACATCCGCATAAGCCAGGGAATAGCTGCCCTCGATCACGGCACCGCTGTTGATCTGGATGGATTTTGCCCTGACATTGCCTTTCACAACGGCAGTAGAATCAATAATAACCGGACCGTTTACATCGATGTCACCCTTCACTGCACCGGCAACAACCACCGACGTACAGCTGATGCTTCCAAGAACCACCGTGCCCACATCGATTTTAACGATGCCCCGGCTGTTGATGTCTCCCTCAAGGCGCGGTGTGTTTACATAAATCTCTTTGGCTATTGTATTTCCGGCAACACGTCCCTCGATGGTCAGCTTGCCCTCACACTCTACATCACCCTCAATAGTACCTTTTACCAACAGGGAAGTATCTGATTTAATGCTGCCACTGATGATAGTTCCCTGGGTAATAACAGTAATTTCCTCAGAAGGAGAAGATGTTTCCTCCGGCATCACTTCCTCCATATTTTCTGTCTGGTCCTCAATATCCATATTATTTACAAAATCTTCATTCATCGCTAAATCCTCCTTAGATTCTTCCTGTTCGGTTATCGGCTCTTCATATCCATATGACTCTTCTGTATATGGTTCTTCCTCCATCTCTTCTTCTGTTTCCTCCGGCTGCGCCGTCTCTGTCAGGATATCTTCAAAAACGGTATCCTTTGCCTCAATATCCCCGGCCCCCGGAAACTCTTCTATCCCTATGTTGACGGAATCCGTATCTGTCCGGGCAGTATCCGATGCGTCCCCCTGCAGCTCCGCATCATACAGCGCTGTCAGATCTGCCAGCTCATCTGTATCCAGCCCCGCCGCCCCGGGCTCAGAATCATCCTCTGCCTTCGGCTCCTCCAGGACAATATCTTCAATGGCTGACTGATCGATGGAATCTTCATCGTTTCTCCCATCCAGATCGTCCTCCAGAGCCTCTGACAATTCAGAAACCGACTGGGCGATATCCTCCTTCAATTCTTTGAAAAAACTCATACTTCAACCTCCTAATTTGATTGGTTGTGCCGGATCGGATCAACGCTCTTGTCCAATGGCAGCAACTCATATTTTTTCTCTTTCATTTTCCTGATCAGTGACGGAAGCGTTTTCACAGTCATCGGGCGGTTTTCCGCATCATACAGCATCACCACCGCTGTATCATACCCCGCCACGTCCGACATTATACCATCTATCATATCCCTCTTTGTCACTTTGGGATTCATTGCCTCCGGGCTGATGACGTTCCAGTCAATGTAGGAAACCTTTTTCTTCTCCAAAACATCCACCAGGCCGCCAAGGGACGACTTCATCGTCTCTGTACTGCTGCCGCCCGGAAAACGATACCATTCCGGATATATGCCTGTCACATCATAAAGCAGATTATATAATTTTTGAAAATCTGCAGAAAATGCTTTTTGGGACTTATAAATATTGTCATAAATATGTGAATAGGAATGCATGCCAAGCGTATGCCCCTCCTCCACAATTCTCTTATACATCTTTTTGGAATAGGCATCCTCCTTGCCCGTGACAAAAAAAGTCGCCTTAACTTTTTCCTTTTTTAATATATCCAGTATTTCTGCCGTCTGGGTTCCCGGACCGTCGTCGAATGTCAGATATACCTCTTTACCTTTTGCCGAAACCTCACTTTTAGACGAGACCGCCCCCTCCGAAGCGGAAACAGAAACGTCCGAAACTGTTTTCTTTACGCTGGCCTGCACAACGTCAGGCTGTGTATCTGTTTCCTCCGTTTTCTCAGCCGTGCCGGCAATGATGTCATTAATCTGACTCTGCAGCGAAGATACCCTGGCCATAAGAAAAACCGATAAAATCGTTGGCAGAACCAGTAATATGATACACAGGGTAATAATCGTTCTCTTAATCCTTTTCACTCGTCTTCTGCGATATTCCGTCCTCTGTTCCTCCGTCTTATCACCCGTCAATTCATGCCCTCCCTTACTTTAGTGCTTGTCTGCCTGTGTACAACAAAAATGCGTACGCACACATATACATTTGGATTATAGCACAAAAAATCTGTCAGCGCAAGCACAACAAAATCAGCGCCGGCAGTGAATTGCGTCAGCTGAACACTGCCTCCTCCCCAGCCCTGGCCAGCGGAAATTTCATGGTAACAGCAGTACCTGCCCCATATTCGCTTACCACCTCGATGCTCCCTCCCATGGCGTCCATTACATATTTTGCCACGCTGAGTCCGATCCCCGTACCGTCCCGCCTGCTCCGGGCAAACGGCATAAACAGCTTTTTCTTCTGCTCCTCCGTCATGCCCCGGCCGCTGTCAGTTACCCGGATCATAAAATCATCGCTGCTGCCGCTTCCCGTGCGTTGTTCCGATGTGACCCGGATATCCCCTCCCATCCGGTTATACCGGACCGCATTTTCTATAATTCCAAAAAATGCCAGCTTTATCCGCTCCCGGTCTCCCCGGTAGCTGCCGCTTATCTGCCCATTCCAAACAAGGGAAAGCTCCTGGTCCCGCACAAGCGACCGGCTGTAGGCGTGGCATTCCTCCTGCACCTCCTGGACACTGAAAATATCTCCTGACAGCGCCATCCCATCACGCTCCACCGCGGCGGTATCCACAACGTCCGAAGTCAGCCTTTTCATATATTCCGCGAGACGATCTACCACAGCATGATAATACCTGGCACCTTCCCGGTCTCCCCGCTCCATGCTCCGGACTGCCAGCCGGTTCATCCCCGTTACGGCCCCGGCCGGAATTCTGACCTCCTGGCACAGATGCTCCATAAATTGCATTTTTATGCTGTTCTCCTGTCTCGCCCTCTTTAACCCCTCCTCCAGCTCCCTCCGGTTATTTTCCATATCAGCCAGACGGTCGCTGATGTCACTGATATAATAGATCACCTCACCGCCCCCGCTCCGAACGATATACTCCGCCTGAAGCCAGCGGTATTCGCCACCCACCCTGCACCGGCTCCGGTAGATCAGGCTCTGCCTCTTCTGTCCCTGGCAAAACTTTTCCCTGAGCTTCTCCGTGCTGAGCCGTGTGGTAAATTCCTCCCGGAAATCAGGATGAACCAGTTCACGGGAAGTCCTTCCCAGCCAGCTGTCATAACGGATTCCCCTGCCTATTCCCTCTTCCTCCGGTCCGGAAAACTCTGTCTCCCCTGTATCTGAGCGGACCAGACGGCTGATTCCCGTCTCCATGTCCAGCAGGGCAATCCTGTGGCACGCCTCTGCCATAAGGCGGAAGGTTTCCCTGCATGTCCTTTCCTGTTTTCTCTCATCGATTCTCTTTTGAATTCTTTTGTGCATCAGCTGCATAGTTTCCTCCATTTTAGATTGTCCGCCGGGGCGGCATATTTGATTTGACCGGGAAACTCCCTTTCCTTCGGGAATCCCCTGCCTTTGCGGCATCAGCAGTATACACTATACATATAGCATATACGGAAAAAACCTTTAAACTGTGCTTTTTCACAACCCAACTGGCAGGCGGCAGTACGAGATGAAATATAACCCCTGCTGCATTTGCAAAAACACATTACTTTATGCTTGACAACAACTATCCGGTGAGTATAATTATGTATAGGGTCAATTTAGATTTCTAATCCGTATTTTTAGAAAGGATAAAAAGATGAGAAAGAATAAAAAAATTTTGCTGCTCTCCTGTCTTTTTGCCTCGCTGGCCATCGGCCAGCTTCTATCCGGCCAGGACAGCGACGCAGCAAAAAAGCAGAAGAAAGCAAAAAAGATTACGTTAAACTACTCCCGGCTCTTACTGGGAAAGGGGAAAAAATGTTCGTTAAAGGTGAAAAAAATTTCGCCAAAGGGGATTTCTAAAAAGGAAGTATCCTTCCGGTCCTCCCGTCCCAAAATTGTAAAAGTGACAAAAAAGGGAAAATTATCCGCCAAAAAAGCCGGAACAGCAAAGATTACCGCCAGCATTAAAGGAAGCCGGGCAAAGGCTGCCTGTACCATAAAGGTGGTAAAGCAGTTAAAACAGATTTCATTAAAGAATGACACCCTGACTATTGACCGGGGACAGAAGGTGGATCTGGCGGCCCTTACCGTATCCGCCCACCCCGTTACCTACAAGAGTTCAGACAAAAGCATTGTGAAGGTGTCAAAAAAAGGAGTACTGCAGGCGGCAGGCGCCGGTACTGCGACGATATCCATAAAAATTAAAGATAGCATAAAGGAGCCGGTCTATATGTCAGTCAAAGTAATCCGGGATAAGTATGATACACCTCTCGGCTTCGATGTTTATAACGAAAAAATCCCTCATGGGAAAATGACGGAGGTATCCTATTCCTCCAGTGTGACAGGCAATACTAGAAAATGTATGGTATATACCCCGCCTGGATACTCCGCAGCAAAGCAATATAATGTACTGTACTGCATGCATGGCATCGGTGGTGATCACCGGGAATGGTATGCTCATGGCTCTCCGCTGAACATATTGGATAACCTGTATGCTGAAGATAAACTTGCCGATATGATCGTAGTCTTTCCTAATGGACGCGCGATGAAAAATGACAGTATACCTTCCAATATGTATTCGGCAGAAGCTATTGCAGCCTTTTCAAATTTTGAGAATGACCTGAAACAGTGTCTTATGCCATTTATACAAAAGACTTACAGCGTATATACAGGCAGGGATCATACTGCTATGGCAGGGCTCTCCATGGGCGGCATGCAGACAGTTAATATTGGCCTTAAAAACCTAGAGCTGTTTAATTACTACGGGATATTCTCCCCAGCCCCTACCACCGATGCCAGTCTGATGGGAACAGACAAAGCTTTATTTCCCAAGGTCCTTTGGCTGTCTGTTGGGACTTCGGATACTACCAGCGGCCAGATGGCAGTCAACACCGAAAAAATACTTACCGAGAGAAATGTCAGCCATATTTATTACCGGATGCCCGGCGGTCATGACTGGAGCGTCTGGAAAAACGGACTCTATAACTTTACACAGTTGATTTTTAAATAATGGGGATTAATATGAAACGATTTCATCAATATCTGATCAATATATTCCATATGCACGAGAAAAAGAGCCAGATGGTTTTTCGTGAGCTTGGGCTGTCCAAAGGGCAGCCCAAAATGATCGAGATACTCTCCCACCAGGAAGGCTGTTCACAGAAAGACCTTGCCAGAAGCTGTTCCATTGAACCGGCTACGGTAACCAGCCTCCTCAATAAAATGATGGATAAGGATTTAGTATATAAGGAGCCACTGCTGCAGGAAAACGGTATCCGCATCCAGCAGATCTTTCTTACCGAAAAAGGACATGATATTGCAGAAGGTGTAGAAGACATAGTAAATGAAATGGAGCAGGTCAGCTTTCAGGGATTTACAGAGGAGGAAAAAAAGCAGTGTCTCTCCTATTTGGAAAGAATTTTTGAAAATCTGGAGAATCATTCTTAATTAATCTTGTTTTCTTTTTTTCATCATAACGGAGAGGGTGTCCCAAAAGTCAGAAAACGGCTTGAGGGGCACCCTCTCAAATTGATTCAATTTGCTCCGCGTACCGCATATTCCAGTACATATCTTTCACATGCATTGATTATCGTTATATCCCGATGCTCCGACGTCCGCTTCTGGCTTGGATTATAAGAAAAATGCATATGCCCGTGAACGAAATATCTGGGATGATACTTCTCCAGCAGACGGTGAAAACACCGAAATCCCATATGTGGCAGATCTTTCCCATCATTGATGCCAAAGGCGGGAGCGTGGGAAATCAATATATCCAGCCCCCTGTAACGGCGGATCTGGCGCTGCAGCTTCATGGTGCGGAAAAGCATCTGTTTCTCCGTATACTGGAAATTTCCGGGCCGGTATTTCATGGATCCTCCCAGACCGGCGATGCGTATTCCCTCAAATTCAAAGACCCTGCCGTCAATACAGGTGCAGCCGTCTGGCGGCGTATCCAGATAGCAGTCATCATGATTGCCGTAAACATATAAAACAGGTCCCACGAAAAAGGTGGCCAGGAAAGACAGATACTGTGGCGGAAGATCCCCGCAGGATATGATCAGGTCAATGCCCTCCAGACGGGACGGCTCAAAATGATCCCACAGGGCAGGAGAAGGCTCGTCAGATATAAAAAGAATCTTTATATTTTTCATTCGTCCATCTCCCCATCCTGTACCTTCGCCTTCGCAACACCCTGCACCTCTACCACAGGCCGTGCCTCCTCTACCAGATCATTCATGGTAGGTATCGTGCCAATGATATTGTCGGCAAGCCAGTCCATGGTAACGATCTCCTCTGCCGTAATGTCTGAAAAGGGGCTGAATTCACCGGAGGAGATATTTTTCTTCAAAAGCTCGATTAGCTGAACCATGCCGGATGGCAGCCGGGAAGAGCAGATTACGTCGATCATCCCTGACGACATCCCCCACCAGTAATTGATGGACTGGTTCTTTCCCTTGGGCAGCTCCTGCTTCCATGTTCCATTGATCATACTCCTGACGGTCTGTTCATAAAAAACACCCCAGTTCCATACAGGCATGGCAAGATTTACCGGCTCGTCCCCATTTGTATTGTACAGTCCAAACTGGAAAGAACCTTCCACCGGTTTTATAAAATCCCTTCCTGAGATAAAGGAAACGCTGATATCCGATAGATTGCTATTCGCCGCAGATTCTGATCTGAGCTTCGACCACTCCAGACAGACCTGTATTCTCGGGTTCACCATCTGTGCCCCCAGTGCAAAGGCATTGATATTGGCAATCATGCCGTAGATGGGATAATCCGCAATATAGCCCACCCGGTCTGACTGCGACATAATTCCCGCAATGGCGCCGATGAGAAATTTTGCCTCATACAGTCTGCCATAATAGGTTCTGAGATGTTTGCAGCTGGTATTCAGGGAGCAGTTGAGTATCTTTAATTTGGGATACCGGATGGCATATCGGATACTGGTATCCAGCAGCTTGGGGGAGGTGGAGAAAATAACGGTATTTCCATCTGCGATGGCCTGTTCAAAGCAGGCAGTCTCCTCTTCCGGCGAATCCGCCTGAAAATAGGATTTCGTCAGAATATGGCCGGCCAGCACCTGTTCCAGATGCCCTCTTCCCAGATCATGCCCGTAAGTCCAGCTGGATGTCTCGGCAGTCTTGGCGTGGATAAAGGCGATTTTCAACGGCTCCGAGCTCTGGGGCAGAATGCGTTTCACCAGCGTCTTCTTTTCTGCGGCGGGATCCGCATTCATCAAAAGCCGCACCTCCGGCTTCTGCGGATAGAATACAAAGTCACTCCAGATCTTCGTGATCTCCTGCAGAATCTCATCGTCACTCTTCTCTTCCTGATCTTCATAGCCGCATATGTCCAGATAGATCAGAAAGGCGTCACCGGGTGTCAGTGACAGCTTGCCGCCGCCCTTTTTCTCAAATGCCTTTGTAAAACGGATATAGGAAGAATGAAATTGCTCCTTTTCCAGATCCGTCCACACATGGTCCGGCTCCGCTCCCGTCTGCTCCGTGATTTTTCTATAATTGCCCGGCTGGCTGAAATTCAGGTAATTGATGCCAGTCCTGTCATAGAAATCCAGAAATTCATAATAAATCCTGCTCTCATCCGAGTCATCCGGTTCCGGAATAAGCCGGGTGACATAGGCCGGGACAGTCACCGCATCGCAGTATTTCAGGACGCTGACACGCTTATTTCCCTCCTGGACATAGAACCGGTTCATAAATTCATACGCTTTAATGGGTTCCCGAATCCCCTCTTCCAGATGCGCCTCGTATAACCGGCACCACTTCACGGCAAATTCAGAATCCCGCGTAAGCAGCGGCATAAAATTGCTGGCAAAGGCATTGGTGCGCCCCGCCGTTTTCGTGCCGGCAATCTGATCCAGCGGTATATCCACCAGTCCCAGATCCGCCTTCGAAGCAATGGTTGTATAGGATAGAATATCGTCCAGCACCTGAAGATAGGGATACATCCCCTTCAATGTCCTGTTACGGAAATCCTTTAGCGCAAGACGGTAAACCTTATCGTAAATCTCTGTGCTCATTTTTACCTCCATTCGTGTATTAATTATACCCGTTCTATCTGGTGTTTACAAGGGTAACTTTCACTAAGGCAGAGGCATAAAAATTACGAAATACAAAGCGGCGGATATCACCCGTTCTGGTAATACGACGCCTGGGCGTTCCACAATTCATAATATTTCCCGCCAGTGTCCTGCACCAGCTTCTCATGGGTGCCATACTGCACCAGCCTGCCTTCATGAAACACCGCGATCTTTTCACAGAACCGGCAGGAGGACAGCCGGTGGGAGATATAGATGGCCGTCTTCGTCCCAACGATCTTATCAAAATTGGAATAGATCTCATATTCCGCCAGGGGATCCAGCGCCGCCGTTGGTTCGTCCAACAGAATAAAGGGGGCATCCTTATACACCGCCCGGGCTATGGCAATCTTCTGCCCCTCCCCGCCGGATACCTCTACACCGCTGTCATCAAATTCTTTGTTGAGATAAGTCTCCTCTCCCCGCTCCCACTCATTCAGACGTTCTTCCAGTCCGGCGTCCCGCAGGCACTTTCTCACCAGCTCCCGGTCATACTCCACATCCACCGCCACATTCTGCGCCAGCATATAGGGAAAGAGAACAAAATCCTGAAACACCACCGAAAAGAGTCTGCTGTACTCATCCATTCGGAATTTGCGGATATCCACTCCATTCAGAAGGATCTCCCCCTCGTCCGGGTCATACAGCCGGCACAGCAGCTTGATCATGGTAGTCTTGCCGGAACCATTCATGCCGACGATGGCAAGTTTCTCCCCAATCCTAAGCTTTATGGAGAAATCCTTTAGGGCGTACTGCCCGCTGCCAGGATATCGAAAGGACACGTTCCGGAATTCAATCTGATATTCATTGTCACTCCGCTTCTCTACCGGAAGCTTCCCCTTATACATTTCATCAGGCAACTGAAGAAATTCCAGGGTGCTGATCTGTTTTCTCGCAGTCAGGGCAAATTCCGCCGTCTCCTGAATGAGATCACAGACAGCGGAAAAAAGGTTTTTGAGACAGCCTGCCAGCCTTACTACATTACCCACGCTGACCGTCCCCGCCAGCGCTATCATGGCCACCATCAGATAGGCTCCGCCCTCCATGGCGCTGTGGACCATACTGGCTGCCGCACTGGAACCAGCCAGCCCCACAGCGCCGTCCTTCAGCCTCTTTCGGTATTTTTTATTGCGATAGACGTCCACAGACCACCGTTTCAGCAAATCATAGCTGTGATAGATCCGGACATCCTTGCCATTTTTATAATGATATCCCCTGCCGCTGGCAAATTCCCAGCTGAAATCGCTCATATCTTCCTTTTCGTCCTCTCCCGGCCAGGTGAACATATAAGAATGGTTCTTTTTCTGAAAATAAAGTCCGGCTTTCATGCCGATCACGGTAAGGATAATAAGGAATATCAGCACAAGAAGCGGATCGTACCGTCCGGAATGCAGCAGGTATCCCACTACAGGGGCGCCTACCGCCAAAGCACCGATAATATTAAAGCAGCCAAAGAGGATGGCGTTAAACTGCCAGAACAGCGAATTGATCCCCGCCCCCCAGTTATTGTCCCGCCACATCCTGTCCTGCAGTTCCTTTGCCTCCGGGCTGTCGATCCGGGAAAAATCCATGTCCAGCATCTTTGTCTGGGTAATGCAGGAATAGAGGGAATAGATCCTCTCCCGCCGTACCTCCATCCGGTTCCAGATGGAACTGGCTGTGAAATTCAATATCAGGATGCCAGTCAGCACCGCTCCTGACATGGCAAATACCTGTCCGAATCCTCTCCCCGCCACGATGGAGTCCAGAATATAAGCCGACAGCATAAGCTGAATATAGGGCACGATGACATTTATGATATGTACCAGGGAGGTAAAGAAAAAATACCCGCGGTCCATATCTGTCACAACTCTCATAATCTTCCTCATATTTTTGATATGCTCCCTCAGAGGAAGCTTACTCATCAAATCCGTTCCCATCTTCTGTCTCATCCCCTTTCTCATAATAGTTGCTCTGGATCCGGAACATTTCTGCATATTTCCCGTCCTGCCCCAGCAGTTCATCGTGTGTTCCCGTCTCAATGATCTTCCCGCCCTCCAGCATCACGATCCGGTCAGAAAATCTTGTACTGGCCAGCCTGTGGGAGATAAATACTGCCGTCTTCCCTCCGCTGTACCTGTTATAATTTTCATATACCTCCCGCTCCGAAATGGGATCCAGCGCCGCCGTGGGCTCATCCAGAACTAATATCGGTGCGTCCTTATACAGGGCACGGGCAAGAAGTAAGCGCTGCTGCTGTCCTCCGGACAGCTCCACCCCGTCCTTTTTCAAGGTTTTCGTCATATAGGTCTTCAGTCCGATCTCTTTCCTCTCAAAAACCGACTTTAGTCCCGCCTTATCCAACGCCTCCCAGGCACGTTCCCCATCTACTCTGTCCGCCTTATCCATGGCGATATTTTCCCCCACAGTAAAGGGCAGTACGAGCGGCTCCTGAAATACCACCGAAAACAACTGATAGAGCTCCTCCTTGGGAAATTCATTCCGGTCAATGCCGTTCAGGAGGATCCTTCCCTCATCGGGATCATACATGCCGCAGAGCAGCTTCACCAGCGTCGTTTTCCCGGCGCCGTTCACACCCACCAGGGCAATCCTCTCCCCGGCATGGATCGTCAGATTGAGATGTTGAAAGATCACCCTTCCTCCACTCCCTGTCTCCACTCCTTCCTCCTCCACATCTTCCACGGTGTCCGGGTAGGAAAAGCCCACATCCGCGAATTCAATTTCGAGCGGCAGGGAAAGTTCCCGGATATGCCGGTTCCCGGCGCAGACATTTTCCTCTGGCAGGTCCATATAGCTCCGCAGGTAATCGGCGGAATTGGCCGCCATCCGCAGCTCGGAGAGAGAGTTCATAATGCCCAGCACAAAACTGGAAAAACCAGTAATGGCGCCAAAATAGAAAATGAAACCGCTGGCCGACACATTTCCCGCCAGCGCCTGATGCAGCAGGTATCCGTAGGCCCCCAGATCCCTGCCAAAGGACAGAAGAAAACCAATTTTCTCATACACAGACCTTCTTCGGAAGAGCTTGCGGTTCACCTCCATCTGCTCTCCGATCACCATATCCCGCAACTGGATCAGCCAGTGATTCATACCGAAGATACGGATATCCTTGGCTCCCTTAGCATGTCCCATGGAATTTGAGACACAATAATAGCGCTTATTTGCCTGCGCCATCTCATCCCGAAGACTCTCCTCATACCGGATCTGCCCCATATTTACCAGATAATTCAGGAAGGCAAGTGCCGTCAGGCAGAGGAGCAGCCATCCGCTCAGTGTCCCGATCACTGTAGAATACAAGACAAAGCTCAGGATACTGACAGCAATCCCCACCGTTCCCGCAACCATCCGGGAGCTGGCCGACCAATCTCCCATAGCCAGAGAATTGTACGCCTTCCAGTACAGCCTCTTTGTCTCCCCGGATTCCGTGTAAGAATACGGGATCCGGAGACTCTTGAGAAAGAGCATCCCGATCTGGTTGGCCCGCTGCATATTATACAGATGGTATTTTCCCCCTGTGGAAATGGTACTGGTTATGTTCACTGCCATCATCAGCAGGGTGAAGGATCCAAGTACTGCCGCCGCCCGGGGCACGGTTACTCCCTGCACCACCAGATCCAACGTGATCTTGGGCAGCCAGATTCCCAGCAGCGGAACCAGCGCCCCCAGTATGATCTCCATCCCGGAAAAAACCAGAATCATCGGCTCATGTTTTCTGAAAAGCCGGACAAAATACAGGATGTCACTGAAAATGGAATAGTGTTTTTCTATCGTTTTCTGTTCTTCTTTCTGCAAATGATCTCCTCCTTATCCTTATGCAAACCGGTCTGTTACATAAAATATACCACATTTCGGCAGAAAAAAGAAAAAACGTGCACGAACGGTTCGTTACGTGCACGAATGGCAATTTATTATTCCACCACAGAAACATGATACCTGTTATTGATCTCCCGGATGACAGCCAGATCACATTTTGGTTTCCGGTCATAGGTCAGCAGTCCGTTGATCTCCTGTTCCACGTCGGTAAGCTGGGTATAGCAGTAACCCCACAGCGCTTTCGACCGGCAGACAGCTTCCATGATCCGCCGGTACTCCTGCAGAAAAACCTGTTCTGTCTCCGCCGAGGTATACCCCCAGCCGCGCTCCCCGGACACATCGTAGGCGATCCCACCGAATTCTGTCAGAACAATGGGCTCCCCGCCATAGGAGAAGCCCTCGGCAAATACGGGCCAGGGGCTGGAGTTCCTGTGAATCAGGTTCTCCCGGCAGGACAATGTTTCTTCAAAATACTGCTGTCTCTCCCTTTCCCCCTCCTGCCCATGGGCATAATTGTGGATCCCCACAATATCTGTCTCCGTTACCGCCCAGCCGTCATTGGAAATAACAGGGCGGGACGGATCGAGCGTATGCAGATAGTGATACAGCGCCTGCGAGAAATGCTGCTGCCTCCGGTCAAAGGAAATGTCCGGTACTCCCCAGCTCTCATTGACCGGCACCCAGGTCACGATACAGGGATGATTGTAGTCCCGCCGGATGATATCCTTCCATTCTGACATAAGCCGCTCCACAGAATTTCGGTTAAATACTGCCGGCGCCGCGCATTCCCCCCAGACAAGATAACCCAGCATATCCGCCCAGTACAAAAAACGCGGATCCTCAGTTTTCTGGTGTTTGCGGCATCCGTTAAATCCCATCTCCTTCGCCAGCCGGATATCCTTCTCATAATCCCGGTCGGAAGGAGCTGTCAGAAGGCCTTCTTTCCAATAGCCCTGATCCAGAACCAGCTTCTGATAATAGGGCATATGGTTGAGATAGATCATTCCATTTTTCGTCTCGATCTTCCGCATCCCAAAATAGGACGAAACCTCGTCAAGAATCTCATTGCGGTCCCGCAGTATCAGTCTCAGATCAAAAAGATTCGGCGTCTCCGGCGTCCATGCCCAGCTCTCGCCGTGATAATTCATACGAAATATATGCTCCTGAAAAAGATCTGCCACAAAAGATACCTTGGCAGAAAGGACTTCTATCCTTCCCGCGGCGACCTTCTCTTTGCGGAACGAAATCTCATAATCCAGAGACAGGGCCCCACTCAGGGCTGCCACTTCCAATTCCGCCTTGATCTTCCCCTCGTCATACAAGGGGGTGAGATACAGTTCCCGGATGTGCCGGCTCTCCACCACCTCCAGCCAGACCGTCTGCCAGATTCCTGTGGAACTGGTATACCAGATCCCCCGGGATTTCTCCTCCCAAAACTGTTTTCCCCTTGGAATGCTCTCGTCCCTTCCGGAATCCCATACCCGGACACTGACCGTCTGCCTTCCTCCCGGCAGTAGATAATCCGTTATATCAGCCTCAAAGGAGGTATGTCCACCGGTGTGATGACATACATGCCCCTCATTGACATAAACGTCTGCCTCATAATCCACTGCGCCAAAATGTATGATCACCCGCTGGTTTTGATTCCTCTCCACCTCAAAGTCCCGCTGATACCAGACAATATCATGAAACTCCCTCTCTCCGATGCCGCTCAGGTCGGACTGGAATACAAAGGGAACCTCGATCGTCCGGTTATACCTTGTCTTATCCCTGTACCACCTCTCCCGCCTTCCCCTGTCCTCATCGTCAAAGGCGAAACGCCATGTCCCGTTCAGGTTGATCCAGTTCCTGCGGACAAACTGCGGTCTCGGATATTCTGTCCGTCTGATCATGCTTGACACCCCCTGCTTTTTTCCTTTATAATAGCGTAATCAGAAGGTCTTTTCAAGTAAAATACACGAGGGTACGCCAATATGATCACAATTCCACTCCGGTCAGATACCGGGCATCCCCTGTATCTGCAAATCTATGAGTATATAAAAAAAGAGATACTGGCTGGAAATCTTTCCCATCCCGGCCGGCTTCCGTCTGCCCGTTCCCTGGCTGCCAATCT
This sequence comes from uncultured Clostridia bacterium, assembly GCA_948467395.1. Taxonomy (GTDB): domain Bacteria; phylum Bacillota; class Clostridia; order Lachnospirales; family Lachnospiraceae; genus Eubacterium_F. The sequence continues at coordinate 156,291 of CAOKDX010000003.1, forward strand.
CCAGGTCAGCCGCAGCACGGTAGACAATGCCTATGAACAGCTTGTGGCAGAAGGCTATGTGGAGGCAGAGGAAAAACGCGGATACTTTATCAATCCCATTACCCATGCCCACCGTTTTGAAATATCGGGAAAGCCTTTGCCAAAAGCCGGGCCGGCGTCACAGGATCCATGCCGGATCCGGTATGATTTTGACCCGGATGCTGTGGACACCGTCCATTTTCCCTATTCCGTATGGAAATCCATCGGCAGAAATCATCTGGATGATCCCGAAATCTTCACATCTGGCAGCCATTTCGGAGATTACGGGCTGCGTCAGGCTGTCTCGGAATATCTGCACGGATCCCGCGGCGTGAACTGCACTCCTGACAATATCGTTGTGGGAGCCGGTCTGGATCATCTCCTTCAGATGCTGTGCGTCCTCTTCCAGAGGAAAGCAGTGATCGCCATGGAAGATCCGGGGTATCTCAGCGCCCGCCAGGTGCTGGTTTCCAGCGGCTGTACGGTGCTCAATATCCCCCTGTCCCAGGGCGCCTTCGATGTGGGGGCACTGAAACACTGTCCGGCAGATATCTGCTATGTCACACCCAGCCATCAGTTTCCCATGGGTAGTATTCTGACAATCTCCCGCCGCCAGGCACTCCTTGACTGGGCGGTGGAAAAACCGGGCCGCTATATTATCGAGGACGACCATGACAGCGAATTCCGATACAAGGGAAAACCCATCCCCGCTCTCCAGAGCCTGGATCACGGACAGCGCGTCATCTATATCGGTACGTTCTCCAAAGCCATTTCCCCCTCCATCCGGACCGGCTACATGGTCCTGCCGGATCCCCTGATGACCCTCTACCGAAAACGCTGCGGCGGGTATGCCTGTCCGGTCTCCCGCTTCGGCCAGGCAGTCCTCACCGATTTTATACGGGGCGGGTACTTTGAAAAGCATCTGAACCGGATGCGCAAGATCTACAAGGGCCGGCATGACTATATGCTGGAGCAGCTCAGCTCGGTTTTTCCTGACACTCTGCTGGACATCTCTGCCGACAATGCCGGTCTGTACATGATCCTTCACTATCACGGTCCCCTCACAGACTGCGAGATTCAGAAACGTGCTGCTGAAAACCGCATCCGAATCCGCTCACTGAAGGGCTATTACGCCGCCCTTCCCGCCGACTACCGGCCCGCCTTTCTTCTCGGGTTCGCCAATCCGGATACCCATCAGATCCGGGATGGTGTGGCCCTGCTGGCAGAAAAGGTCCTGCTCCGTGAATGACTGCCCGGCCTCAGACCGATTCAGCGAGGCCGCCCCATCCCGGCAAGAAACCGCTTTGCCTCATCCGTATCCAGCCGGATCTGTTCCCGCAGCTCATCCACCGATGAAAACTTCCTCTCCGGACGCTGAAAGTTCATAAGGGAGACCGTCAGCGTCTGCCCGTAGAGATCCCCCTCATAATCAAAAAGCCAGACCTCGATGCCCACCGGATTCTCCCCCGGTATCGTAGGCTTCACACCGAGATTTCCCACGCCGTCATACTGCCTGCCTCCCGCCAGAACGCGGACAGAATAGACCCCGTGGGGCGGCAGTACCTTCCCCTCGGCAGGACGTATATTCGCCGTCGGCACCATCATCCTCCTGCCGATCCGGTTTCCCGGCTCCACTACGCCCCGGATGAAATAGGGGGTCTGCAGCAGGTCATTTGCCTCCGGCAGCCTGCCCTCAGCGAGAAGCCGGCGGATCCGGGTGCTGCTGATGATCTCACCGCCCTCCATCAGCTTGTCACAGATCGTTGTCGAAAAGTGATACCGCCCGCCGGCTTCCCGGAGATAGTCCGCTGTACCGGATCGTCTGTATCCAAAACAGAAGTCTGCGCCCACCACCACCTCTTCGGCGCCGCAGCGCTCCACGAGAATTTCCCTCACAAATCCCTCCGGACTCATATGCATAAACTCCTCTGTGACAGGGATGATCACCATGGTATCGATCCCGAGCCCGCCGGCAAGGGATATTTTTTCCTCCAGCGTATAGATGCCGCCGCTGTCCGGAAAAAGAAATGTAATCATCACTACCGAAAGGCCGGAGCGGCCCGCCTCAGAAAATAGCAGGCGGTGTCCCCTGTGCAGACCGTCAAATTTGCCGATACAGACCGCCGTATTATTCAGTTTAAAATCCAAATCCGTTATTATCTTCATATGATCTTATCCTCAATGAAACATTTTTACCGCCTGATACATGCCGGTGTCTTTCCGATACCGGTATAGCGCGTAAAAGCTGCCGTCCATGTCATACATCCTCACCAGTTCGCCGTCTGCGGCGGGGGAGTCATACTGACAGAGCCGCGCTGATACCATATTCCCATTCCTCAGATATTTCAATCCCTGTGCCGACACATAGCAGGCTCCGTATTCCTGAAAGACGGAATCCACCGGCAGGAGCAGCTCCTCACCTCCCGCCGGGGAAGCCGCCGCCCTCTGCTCAATCTCCGCCAGAGTAAGGGCATCCTTGAGTTCAAATCCCCCTACCCCTGTCCGCACCAGGCTTTTCATCGCTGCACCGCAGCCAAGCCGTTTTCCAATATCGTCGCAGAGGGAGCGGATATAGGTTCCCTTGGAGCAGGTGGCCTCAATGGTAAATTCCCCTCTCTCCAGAGCCGTTTCCCTGAGATCCAGCCGATGGATCACTACCTTTCTTGCCTTGCGCTCCACCTCTCTGCCCTGTCGGGCCAGCTCATACAATCTCTTTCCATTTACCTTAACGGCAGAATACATCGGAGGAATCTGTTGGATCACACCTGTAAATTCTCCCAGTACCTCTCTTAACTGCCCCTCCGAAACGCTTACCGGCGCAGTGGAGAGGATCTCCCCCGTTAAATCCAGCGTATCCGTCGTCACACCCAGCCTGACCTCCGCCACATAGGTCTTGTCCCTGTCCGTCAGCAGATCACACACCTTCGTGGCCTTTCCGACACATACCGGCAGGACTCCCGTGGCGTCCGGATCCAGCGTTCCTGTGTGTCCGATCTTCTTAAAATGCAGGATACCTCTCAACTTCGCTACTACGTCGTGAGAGGTAAATCCCTGTTCCTTATTAACAATAATGATCCCGTTCATACTGCCACCGTCAGCCCCTTAAGCAGATTGTTCCATATCAAGAAACTGTTTCTCAATATGCTTTGTCAGATTATTTACAACATCAAAGGCGTCCCCCTTAATGGTACAGCCGGAGGCGTGCACATGTCCGCCGCCGCCGAAATAACAGGCGATCACACTGACATCAATGATCTCATTGGATCTCATGCTCACCTTATATTCCTGCGGCCCCCGCTCAGAAAGCAGAATTGCCACCTCAATCCCCTCCGTGGTCCGCATCTCGTCAATAATACCATCCAGATCTGCGGACTGGGCATTATAGAGATCAAATATATTTTTCCGGACGATAGAGAATATACAGCGCCCGTCCATGATCCGGACGCTCTCCATCAGACAGCGCCCCATGATCTGCAGCTGCTTGTAGGTCTTCATATAAAAGCTGCCGTCAATAATCTTTCCAAAGGGAACCCCTTTGTCCATAAGCCGGCCGGCAATGCGCATAGTCTCGCTGCTTGTATTGGAATGCTTGAACACGCCGGTATCGTGTACAATCCCGGTATAGAGGGCACACGCCGTAACATAGCCGATCTTATCCTCCTCCATCAGGGTAAAAAGAATCTGGGAAGTAGAACTGGCATCTGTCACCACATAATTCTCATCCCCGAATTTTGTGTTTGTTATATGATGGTCAATATTGACCACATGCCCCGCCTGCTTCCTTATTTCCGTCACTTCCTCCAGCCGGTCCGCATCGCCGCAGTCCAGGGATACAAAGAGATCGTACCGCTCTCCCCTGGTGGAAGAACAGCATTCTTCAAAAGCTTCTTCACATCGGAGATACAGAAAGTTTTCCGGAAAATCGGAAAGATACACGCAGGCTCTCTTCTCCGGGTAATTATCTTTTATGTAACTGTACAGTCCCATACAGGATCCGATACAGTCGCCGTCCGGACGCAGATGTCCGGCAATGGCGATCGTATCCGCTTTTTCAATTGAATTCAATAAAATGTTCATAACTCTTTCTTCTCCTGACAAATAATTAGTTCCGTCAGTCCTCCTGGTGACGGTCTGACCGCATCACTTCGTCAATCTTTTTGGACATAGTTACACCATATTCTATGGAATGATCCAAAACAAAGGTCAGCTCCGGCGTATTGCGCAGATTCATTCGGTCTGCCAGCCGGTGTCTGGCAAAGGAAGCGCTTTTCTTCAGACCCTGCATCGTCTTTTCCTTCGCCTCCTCATCTCCCATAACACTGACATATATTTTGGCAAATTTGAGATCCGGCGTCACCTCCACCGCCATGACCGATGTCATGGGATGAATGCGCGGATCCTTCAGGTCTTCCCGTATGATCAGGCTCATTTCCCGAAGAACCTCGCTGTTGACGCGGATATTTTTTACACTGTTTTTTCTCATCTTGGTACCTCTACCATCTTATAACATTCTATCTGGTCTGCTTCCTGCAGATCCCCAAAGCCCTCAAATACCAGGCCGCATTCATAGCCGGCATTCACTTCTTTTACATCGTCCTTAAATCTCTTCAGGCTGGCAAGATTGCCCTCGAACAGCTGCTCGCCGTCACGGCTGATGCGTACGCGGCAGCCTCTTTCAATCTTTCCATCCAGCACGTAGGAGCCGGCAATGGTTCCGACGCCGGATGCCTTAAAGGTCTGGCGTACCTCAGCGTGGGCGATTACCTTTTCCTCATAAATCGGTTCCAGCATACCCTTCATGGCCGACTCGATGTCCTCAATGGCGTCATAGATTACCCGATACAGTCTGACGTCGACATTCTCCCGGTCTGCAGTATCCTTTGCCATATTGTCAAGACGTACATTAAACCCGATGATAATGGCGTTCGAAGCACTTGCCAGCGTTACATCCGACTCATTGATGGCGCCGACACCGCCGTGAATGACCCGGACAGCCACCTCTTCGTTACTCAGTCTGATCAGACTCTGTTTCACCGCTTCTACGGATCCCTGTACATCCGCCTTGATGATCAGATTCAGATCCTTCACATTACCCGCCTGGATCTGGCTGAAAAGTCCATCCAGGGAAAGCTTCTTCGCCTTCGTCTCCTCCAGCAGCTTATCCTTGCCCTGATCCACATAAGCCTGGGCAATCTGCTTGGCGTCAATGTTGTTTTCCGTAGCCACAAATACCTCTCCGGCATCCGGAACACCGTTTAAACCAAGGATTTCAACCGGAGTAGACGGCTTCGCCAGCTTCACGCGCTCACCGTTGTGGTCAAGCATGGCACGAACCTTGCCGTAGGCCGTTCCAATGGCAATGTGGTCGCCCACATTCAGAGTGCCCTTCTGCACAAGCACAGTGGCAACCGGACCGCGGCCCTTATCCAGTCTGGCTTCGATTACAATACCGCGGGCACGGCGTTTCGGATTTGCCTTAAGTTCCAGTACATCCGCTGTCAGAACGATCATCTCCAGCAGGTTTTCGATTCCCTCCCTGGTATGTGCCGACACCGGACAGAATACCGTAGAACCGCCCCACTCCTCCGGGATCAGTTCATATTCCGAAAGCTCCTGCTTCACCCGGTCAATGTTGGCACCCTCTTTGTCAATCTTATTCACCGCCACAATGATCTCCACTCCGGCGGCCTTGGCATGATTGATAGCCTCTACCGTCTGCGGCATCACGCCGTCGTCGGCAGCCACCACCAGAATGGCAATGTCCGTTGACTGGGCGCCGCGCATTCGCATGGAGGTAAAAGCTTCATGTCCGGGCGTATCCAGAAACGTAATCTTCTCCCCATTGATCCGGACTACATAGGCGCCAATATGCTGAGTGATTCCACCCGCCTCATGCTCTGTAACGTCACTCTGGCGGATCGCATCCAGAAGAGATGTCTTTCCGTGATCGACGTGGCCCATGACGCAGACTACCGGAGGACGTTTCTTCATCTTTGCCTCATCCTCTTCCTCTTCCTTCAGAAGCTCGGCAACCATATCAATCTTCTCTTCCTTCTCACACAGAATCTCAAAGCCCAGTGCAATTTCCTCTGCCTCTTCATAGGTGATATCCTGGTTCAGGGAAACCATCTGTCCCTGCATAAAGAGCTTTTTCACCAGCGCCGCCGCCGGCATCTTCATCTTGTCAGCGAGCTCGCGTATGGTCAGGGATTCCGGAATCGTAATCTGCTTGATTTCCTCCTCCGGCGCCTGTTTCACCGGCTCCGGCTTAATGAATGCCCCCTTACGGTTCGGATCCTTCCGGGAGCGGATCCGGTTCATCTCTTCCTTTGTGCTCTTCCGGTAACCGCCGGCCTTATTTCTGTCATCCTTTTTCTTGTTCCTCTGTCTGGAATTCTTCTGTTCCTGTTTAATTCCGTCAAAACCACTCTGCGCCTTCTCAAATCTCTCAAATACGCGCTCACCGCCATTGCCGCGGTTTCCGGTATTATTCCGGTTTCCTCCATTGCCACGGCGGTCATTGTTTTGTCCGCCACGGTTGTTATTCTGTCCACCGCGGTTGTCACGCTGCCCGTCTCTTCCGTTCTGAGGGCGCCCGTTTCGATTATCTCCACGGTTCCCTCCATTGCCACGGCGGTCATTGTTCTGTCCGCCACGGTTATCTCCACGGTTTCCTCCATTGCTGCGGCTGTCCCCGCGGTTTCCTCCATTGTTTCGATTGTCCCCACGGTTTCCTGCGCTGCGGTTCTGACCCTGACGGGAATCACCGCGGCCCTCCTTCGCCGGCTGTCTCCGCTCCTCGGAAGGCTGTCTGGCAGGAGCTGCCGCTTTCGGCTCTTCCTTTGGCGCCGGTGCCGTTTTCGGCTCTTCCTTCTTCTTCTCCTCTGGCTGCCGTGCCGCCCTGGGCTCTTCCGCTTTCTTTGCCGGCCTTCCTGCGTCTTCGCTCTTCACTTCCTGTGCCGTCAGCTTCTTCTCTTCCTTCTTTTTCTCCTCTGCCTTTGCGGCATTCTGCTTTGCCGCTTTCTTCTGCGCAAAGCTCTTCATAAGAAAAGCTATCGCATCATCCTCGATATTACTGTTGGCACCCCTGACTTCAAAACCATTTTCATTCAATAGTTTAACCAGGTCACCGCTTTTTATGTTCTTATCCTGCTGCTGCATGCTGCGTGCTATCTCATATATTTTCATTTTCGCCATACTTTGTTACCTCCAGTTTTAAATTTTTGCCAATCAATGCGGCAAACCCTTTATCCGTAATCGCCAGTGATGCCCGGAATTCCTTTCCTATCGCATTTCCCAGCCGGTCCTTATCTCCAAATTCAGCATAGGCTGCATGGTGGAAACGGCAGGAATCCGAGAATTTTTTTTTCGTGTTCGCCGATGCATCTTCTGCTACTATCACCAGCTCTGCCCTTCCCTCCCGGACCGCTTTCTCTGTCATAAACTCCCCACTTACTATATGTCCGGCTTTCATCGCCAATCCCAGAGTACCCAGAACCTTTTTTTCATTTACCATAATCTGTCTGTCACCCTTTTAACTGCCTTTCTAACTCGTCATATATCTCATCCGGCACGTCTACTCGGAATGAGCGGTTCAATGCATTGCTTTTCCTGGCCCTGGCAAAGCATTCCTCACTGTCGCACAGATAAGCTCCTCTTCCATTCCGGCGTCCTGTCCTGTCGATACAGAACTCTCCCTCCGGCGTCCTGACCACCCGGATCAGATCCTTTTTTTCCCTGCTCTCCCGACAGCCAATGCACTGCCGGCTCGGCTTCTTTCTTGTCTGCATCCTGCCTCTCCTTCCTTCTGATACCTGCCGCGGAATCAATCATTATTCCCCGTCCGTCTGTTCTTCGGGTTCGGATTTTTCCATGCTCTGGGATTCACTCTTAATGTCTATCTTATAGCCCGTGAGACGGGCTGCCAGACGGGCATTCTGCCCCTCCTTTCCAATGGCCAGTGACAGCTGAAAATCCGGAACGACCACTTTCGCTGTCTTCTCCTCAATATCCACATCAACCGAAATCACCTTGGACGGGCTCAGTGCATGTTCAATAAAAACTGCCGGATCCTCATCCCATTCCACAATATCGATCTTTTCGCCCCGAAGCTCTTCCACCACCGCATTCACCCGGACGCCATTCATGCCGACACAGGCGCCCACGGCATCCACATCCGGATTGTTGCTGTATACGGCGATCTTGGAACGGGAGCCGGCCTCCCGGGAGACATTCCGGATCTCAACAACACCGCTCTGGATCTCTGCCACCTCATACTCAAACAATCTCTTCACCAGCTCCGGGTGGGTACGGGAAATAATGATCCTGGGGCCCCTTGTGGTATCCCTCACCTCTGTCACATAGAGCTTGATCCGTTCTCTTGGTGCAAACTGCTCCGACTCAACCTGCTCCTGGGAGGTCAGGATTGCATCCATCTTGCCGAGATTGATATTGTAGTTCCCATTGCTGTAGCGCTGCACAATGCCGGTTACGATATCTCTCTCCTTTGTGTAGTACTGATCGAACAATACCTTGCGCTCCTCTTCCCTGATCTTCTGTACCACTACCTGCTTCGCCTTCTGTGCCGCAATACGGCCAAAATTTTTCGGAGTCACCTCAATGCTCACAGTTTCTCCCACTGCCGTCCCCGGATATTTCACTTCCGCCTCTGTCAGGGACATCTGCAGTGTCTCGTCCTCTACCTCTTCCACCACTTCTTTATCCTGATATACATGAAATTCACCTGTCACATTATCAAGACTCACCCGGATATTGTCAGATTTGCCAAACTGGTTTTTGCATGCGGCCAGCAGGGAATTTTCAATTGCCTCCAGCAGAATGCTCTTGCTGATATCCTTTTCCTTCTCTATGGCATTTAACGCCTCTATCAATTCCGGATTTCCTTTCTGTGGTGTTGTCGTCTTTTTCATTTTCTATCATCCTCCTATATATTAAGTATTAAATCATAACGGTCCCTCTCTAAAAATCTGCCCCCGTACTAAAAATCTATGGACCTTCGGATCAGCGCAATATCCCTTACCGGTATCTCCATCTCCTTTTCCCCAAAATCCAGAAGGATGGTTTCCGGTTCTTCCCGATATTCTTTCAGTATCCCGATAAATTCTTTGTCCGAATACTTCTTCCCCCCCTCTTCCCAGGTTACGGGAGAAAACAGCTTCACTTCCACATCACCGCCCAGATTTCTTAGAAAATCCTTTGGTTTCTTAAACGGGCGCAGAAGTCCCGGTGAACTGACCTCCAGAATATATGATTCTGAGATGAAATCGTGTTCATCCAGCAGATCGCTGAGTTCATGATTCACCGCCGTCAGATCATCTATGGTAATGCCGCCCTCCTTGTCAATATAAGCCCGCAGATGCCAGCTTCCCGCCTCCCTGATAAACTCCACATCCACCAGGTCATACTGATGCTCTGCCAGGATCGGCACAAGCAGATCCTCCGTCTTTTTTTCATACTCCTGATGTTTTCCCAATGAAAGACCTCTTTTCCTATTTCAAATTCAAATGTTTGTCAGCCTGTATCATCCATATCGGGATAATACACAAAAATAATGAGTGAACTCGCGTTCACTCATCATCATTAACAGTATCAATATAGCCAGTATAGCACTATTTTCCAACAAATGCAAGTGTTTCTGCGGATTTTTTTGTCACTGTACCACATCAAAGGTGGGCATTTCATCCAGCAGCTCCTGGATCGGTGTCATCAGAATGTCCCCGTCCTCCTCCGTCTCCTCCTGAAAATCCGATCCCCCGCCCCTTTTCTTCCTCTTTCGCACCTGCTCGTCCGTCTCCGGCAGTCTGGCATATGCGCTGCTTTTCTTAAACTGCCTTATCGTCTCGTTCAGCCCCGCTGTCAAAAATTCTCTATGGGGATCCTCCTTACTTATGCCGGAGAAAGCCCTTCTGGCCACATCCGCCGCCTCCTCCTTTGACCGGCAGTTTTTCAGCTGCTGCTCCAGCTGCTCCTTCCTCATCTTTACACGGAGAGCGGCCTTATACAGCTCCGGATTATGTACCCGCAGATAATCCATTTCCTTCGCCGTCAGCTTCTTCCCCCGTTTCAGCTTGGATTCAATCCTGGCGGCATACGCTCTTTCCTCCTCCGCATCCATCCCCTTGGCTGGATCCATTATTTCATCTATCACCGATTTCCAGACACTCTTTCCCTGCCCTGCCAACGGCTCCCCTCTCTTCGGTATCGTCTTACTCCCTGCTGCCATACTCTCCATATTTCCTCCAATCCGAAGCGCCGGACCCCATATCTACCCTTTGAAATCCGGCGCCTTCCCTGGCTTATCAGTTCTATTGAGCTTTCTAATTCTTATATCGGCACAATTCCAGCACCGCACAAGATAAACGGAATTATTTTTTGAATTTGATGGTAACCTTCTTTTGTGCTTTTCCACATCGGACACGTACTGCAGCCTTTTGATTCTTCTTGCATTTCTTTACGGTAATCTGCCCATATGAATCCACCTTAATATATTTTTTACCGGAGATTACTTTATAGGTGATCTTGTCCGTCGTCCCTTTCGTCAGGGACTTTACCTGAATCTGACTTGTCTGTCCCTTCTTTTTCATGGTCACGGACTTCTTCTTCAATGTCAGCTTCCTGTTCTGTTTCCTTTTCTTCACAACCTGAATCGAAACCGTTCTCTTTTTCTTTTTATCAGAGGCAGTAATCGTAATCTTTGCCTTCCCCGCTTTCCTTGCCGTTACAACACCGCCGGCGCTGACAGAAGCGACTAATTTCCTGCTGCTCTTATACATAACCTTCTGGCCTGCCTTGCTGGGTGAGACGGATGTTTTCAGTATAATCTTACTGCCTTTGACCAATGTAATCCTAGATATTTCATATCCTTTTACCTTCACACTAATTTTCTTTGCGGCAATGGTTGAATCCTTTCCGGGATTCTGATCTCCTGCCGGATTCGGAATCGGATTCTTCGAAGAATCCTTGTCATTATCAGAAGAGGGATTCTTTTCATCCACAACCGTCTTTGATATTCCAATGGAGACGATATTCGGGCACCAGGCAGAAGCATTTCCAAGTTCAATCGTATTTTCCCCCGCCTTCAATATGACATCCAGATAAATGCTGTCCGCCGAACTGATAGCATACGAACCGGTGCTGGGACAGCTGTAACGAATCTTCCCTCCGCCATTCACGGAGATATCCACATCCCTGGTCTCCCCGGCAAAATAATTCAGCTGCAATTTATAGGTCCCCGCCCTCTCCGCATTTACTTTAAAGATTGCCTTGCAGGCAGCATTTGCACCGAGCCAGCTGACGGCGCCGCCCTCTAATCTTGCTCCTCCTGCCAGGACGGCAGTCTCCGCTCCATACAGCACATAATCATACTGGGTGCCATCAACGGGTTTCTCGCCATCATCGGTCAGATCTGTCTCTGTCGCCGTTTTATTTGTTGTCTTCCTGGATATTGCAATCCGGTCAATATTCGGCGCCTTTGAAAGCGGATTTCCAAAGGAAATGGTATTGTCGCCTTTTTTGAGCCTGACATAGAATTTCTGCATGGCAAGGGTATTAACACCTGCATTCAGCCTTCCGCTGCGGATTTCGTCTTCCCCATTGATGCGGTAAACGACTCTCCGGGGTACGCCGCAGGCATAATACAATCTCATCTCATAGATGCCATCTTCCCATGCACGAATCTTGTTAAAGGTCAGTTTATTGTACGCTGTTCCACCAATTCCTTCCACCTGCTTCATACCAGATGCAAACTGGTTATCGCCCACTGCCGCATTTCCGTTTCGGGTATTTTCCTCATCCTCGGCCTCATAATATATGTAAGAATCATACACGGTATCTGTCTTCATATCCTCTTTTGTTATCTTTATGGCCGCTCCGCCATTGGCAGCTAAGGCAAGCTCGAGAACTGACTCCTTTGTCACTTCCTTTGACACGATCTCCACATCCGTTCCCTTATCATTATCCAGATACAGATATGCCTTATAGGTCCCCTCTCCCAGAAAATCAAGAGAAATCATCTCCTTCCCGGCTGCCGCTGTCATTGCCCCTATATACCAGTCCTCTCCCGCTCTTCTCGCTATAACTGTCTTCTTTCCCGGATCGCCGTTCAATAGCTTCGTCTCATCCCACTGTGCCGGGACATCACTGATCATGGACAGCCCCTTATATCCCTCCAGCTTATAGACGGAAGAGGCAATATTCTGTAATCCCGTCTGATAGGCGATCACCTGTGCCAGCTGGAATCCTGCTGTCACGGGAAGCTGGGATATCTGCGTTCCCACCGGAGTAAAGTCCATTCCCCCCACTACGTTCCGGTTAAATACATACAAGAGACAGTTGCTGACAGATGGGCCGATATCCCACTTATACCACTCACTTCCCCTGACGGCCTCATATCCAAGTACGTTGGGGAATGTCCGGATCTCTCCACGGGGGGCCGTACATCCATGGAACAGCACATTGATCTTATGTTTTGCCGCTATCGTCGCACAGTCATACATCTGCGTCATCGTACCCTTGTCATCGTTTTCATAATAATCCACTTTCACTCCGCGGATTCCCGTCTCCTGGCACCAGGCAAACTGCTCCTCCAGCTGGGCCGCTGTTTTTAGGGAATATTTCGGATACGCGGCATTTCCCTGCGCATCTTTAAAGCCGGCATGATTATCATTATTGACGCCGTACCACAGAAGGATCCCAACTCCCTTCTGTTTCCCATATTCCACCAGTTCTTTTACCTTTTCCTTATAATCCTTCCACAGACACCAGCCAAAGTCCAGACAGACATATTCCCAGCCATTCTCTGCTGCAAAATCAATATAATCCTTCTGCTGGTCATATTCAATAGGGTCATCCCCTGCCTCTGACCACCATGACCAGGCCACCGTTCCTGTCTTGATCCACTGGCTGCCGTCCTGATACAATGTCGTATCCGCCGCCGGATTCAGACTGCTTGTCATAGTGGCATTCACAATGTCATTGAGATCATCCGACATCATCGCCACTCTCCATGGCGTATGAATGATTCCCTTCTCATTATATACCATGGAAACCGAGCTGCCCGACCCTTTGCCAAAGGCAAACTTCAGATTTCTACTGCCCTTCTTCGTCTCAAGATGAGAAGCGCAGTAGGTATCCTTTTCACTGAATACCGCAGCCTCTGTCAAAAGCATCCAGTACTTCCCGCTGTTTGCCAGCAGCGGCACACAATATTTGTCTTCCGCCGCCTTTACGGATGACATTTTCATCTTCCTGTACTCATATTCATAATTGCCGCCATTATCGTATCCCGCCCAGATAACGGAATCCGCAGGAAGCACAAATTCACTGGCTTCACCGTTTATTTTCTCTGACTGCCCCGCTTCGCCTCTCCATTCATACCGATAAGCGATGCCATCTTTATAAACACGGACATAAACCGTCATAATTTTCTCTGTGCCATCCTTTTGCAACTGGAAACTCAATTCTTTATAGGAGTCGCTGACCACCCTCCCTGCCCCGGTAGTGAGGGTATACTCATCCTTCCCCTCCACCGTTTCCGCTGAATCTTCAACGTATGACATTCCTTTCGTGAAATCATCAGAAGTCACTGCGCCAAGCTGAGAGGCATCAAGAATTACATCATCCCCCCTGGCAGCCGTAATAAAATATCTTCCGGTCTCCCGGTCTTCCACAATTTTAGCCGAGATACTGGAACCACTGACCGCATTGCTCACCGCCAGCCCTTCTACATCCGTCACACCTGTACCATCTGTCAATTCATTGGCTCCACCATATTCTGCCGTCTCCGGTTTTTCCTCCACCTCGAAGCCCTGTGCCCTGGCAAGCCGGACCGCTTCACTCCGGGTCAGGGCAGTCTTGTAAAGACAGAGATCGTCCAGCCTTACCTTTGCATCCGGATCTGACCAGCCGGAGCATGTCTTCCCCAGCGCGTTATTCACCAGCTCCGGCATACAGTCCAGACGGGCCGGAAGATTTGTCATATCCTCATACGATCCCTTCTCCTCTCCATTGATATAAAAAGTAACTTCCTCGGCATTTATCGTAATGACGACAAAGCTCCATTCATCTTTCACCGGCTCGGTCGCCATAGGTGCCCGCACAATATGCGTGTCGTCAAATAAAACATTCCAGACCTTGTCCGACGCATAGGGTGCAAAGGCAAATTCATTACCGGAGCCGCTGTCAGCAGAGGAGATCACCCTTGAATAACTCCCCACTGCTCTGTCCGGTTTCAACCAGAAGGAATAAGTAAATCCCGTATCTGCCGACACTCCCTGATACAGATCAGATGGCAGGCTGACATAGGACGTTCCTTTTGCACCGCCGCCTAGAGACAGAACCCGGTTCCCTTCATTTTTGAAGTTCTTTCCGCTGATCGTGACCATATCTGTCTCCAGCTTTGCAGACCCCTCCAGAATGGCATTGCCATCCCCTGCTGTTCCTTTGTTTGCCGCACTTTTATTGGACAAATTTTCAAAATCCCAATAATACGCCGGTTCCGGCAGGGAATCTGCCGCCTCTGCTGCCTTTAACCAGCCTCCTGTCGTTGAAGGAAACAGTGCCGCCGTCATGGCAAGCGCTATCATAATTGATAGTAATCTCCTCTTCATTCTAATACCTCCCCGAGAATTTTTTAGCTGCCCGGCTAAACCCGCCGGGCCTATACCTCAACCGCTATCCCTATCATACAACAACATCATCTTGATTCATATAGCTTCATGTGTAGCGCACTATGCATTTTGTGAACTTATTTGAGAAGAAATACTATCCAGATAAAGATTGTTCTGGTATAATAATTGATAGTTCAGAAATTATTCACAGAAAGGAGCTGCCATGTCCCACAGCAAACAGGAAAAAAATCCCTCCGAAAAGCATACTCTTGAAGAAAATTTCATCAATGTGGTAGGATTTCAATGCCTGGATCATTTACAGAATAATGCCGTAGATATCTTTCTGTCTACCTGTGGTGTACAAAACTGTCTGCCTGGCCATTTCTTCGGCCCAGGAGAGAGAGACCTTTATATCATTCATTTTATCTGCGGCGGAAAAGGATGCTATACGGCAGAGGGCAGGACATATCATCTTGCCAGTGGAGATTTCTTTGTAATCTTTCCCGGGACAGAAGTATACTATCAGGCAGATTCCGTACATCCCTGGGATTATCTCTGGATTGGCTTCCAGGGAGTAAAAGCCGCTACCTATCTCAAACAGGCAGGCATTGATGCGGAACATCTCACCGGACACTTTCATGACTCATCTTTTATCCTTACATGTGTACAGCAGATGATACTGGCAAGAAACCTGACTTATTATAATGAATTAAAACGACAGGCTGCCCTTCTGCAGATTCTCGCCACCCTGATGGAGATTCATCATGAGACCCTCAGTAATGAGGAACAAAATGACTATCCTTACCGTATCTATCTCCAGCAGGCCATTGATTATATGAATGATCATATACGGGAGAATATAAAGATCAGTGAAGTGGCTGCCCATATCGGCATTGATCGCAGCTACCTGTCCGGTATTTTCAAAAACACCTTGAAGATCTCCCCACAGGAATATTTGCTGACACTGCGCATGGACCACGCTGCCGGCCTGCTGAAAAACACGAATGATAAGATCAGCAGCATTGCATCCGATGTCGGCTATGAAGACCCTCTTACATTTACAAAAATGTTTAAGAAATATAAGGGTATGTCTCCTTCCCAATGGAGACGAAAATGAAAATATTTATCAAAAAGGAGAAAGAAGCATGAAAAAGAAATCTTTACTACTACTTACATGCACAGCAGTACTGCTGGCAGGCTGTTCCGGAAACCGCGTATCCGATACAGTCGACAAAATCTCAGATTCCATATCGAAGGAGCAGGGAACACCCGTCCCCACAGCCACGGCTGCACCCACCAGTACACCCGGTCCGAAGGAGACCAGCCTTGCCCCTGGCAAAAAGGGAACGGTTGGCGACTGGAAGATCAGTGTAAAGAAGGTTTCCGTCAAGACGAAGATTAAGAATGGCAAATACAGCCAGTTCGAACCCCATAAAGGCAAATCCTTTGTGGTGGTCTCTGCATCTGCCAAAAACAATGGGGAAAAGGCCCAGCAGCTCCTGCCCCGTATGGGATTGGAGAACCAGATGATCAGCGCCACCCTGATCCATCAGGACAAGGACGAGTATGCTCCCACGGAACTGATCGCCTACGACAAGGATCTCGTCGCCGAGACTATCAAACCCGGCTCCACCAAAAACGGCATCATTGCCTTTGAGGTGCCGAAGAAGGCCGCAAAGCAGTTAAAGAAGATGAAGCTGCGCATTGGGACAAAGATGGATTACCTCGTTTATACATTCTAAAGACATCCAAAAAAGAGTTCCACCGGATACCGTTTATCGTCCGGCGGAACTCCTTTTCTATGCAGGCTATATAAAATACTTACTGAGTGTCCTGGTACAATCTTTCACATCAATGGGTTTTGTGATATGATCGTTCATTCCGCATTCCCTGCAGTGCTCCGCATCATCCGAAAAGGCGTCCGCCGTCAGTGCAATGATCGGCAGATTGCTGTCGGGACGGTCCAGCGCCCGGATCGCCTTCGTTGAATCATATCCATTCATAACAGGCATCCGGATATCCATCAGTATGGCGTCATAATATCCCGGTTCCGCTGCTTCAAACATATCCAGACACTCTTTTCCATTGACGGCGCGGTCGATCACCAGTCCCATTTCCGACAGGATCGCATTGGCCACTTCCCAGTTCAGGTCAATATCTTCTGAAAGAAGGATCCGTTTGTTTCCAAAGTCCACAACACCTCTGTCCCCTCCGGCTGCTTCTGTCTCCCCAAAATCATCCATGTATTTGCTGAGATGCATGTACAATGTGGATTTAAACAGCGGCTTGGCGATAAATCCCGCAATCTCAACGTCATCTGAGATGGCGCTCTCGATATCGTTCCAGTCATACGCGGAAATCAGGAAAAACGGTATCCTGTCGGTATTGATTTGACTCCTGATCTCCCTTATCACATCAATTCCGTTGGCTTTCGGCATCTTCCAGTCCATCAGCACAAACTGGAAGTCCTCCCCCCTGTCGTGGCGTTCCTTCATCCTCCTGACCGCCTCTTCCCCGTCCTGGCAGGACTCAGCATGTACGCCCAGTTCCTCCAGGTTTGACACCGCGCTGGCGCACAGCCTCACGTCATCATCCACCACAAGGATATTCCATGCCGGCAGCTTCATAGCCTTTACATTCACCTGGGCCTTCTTCATATCCAGTATAATATGAAATTTGCTGCCCCGGTTCAATTCGCTGTCAATCTCTATCGTCCCCTCCATCATGTCAATGATCTTCTTGGTGATCGCCATGCCAAGGCCGGTTCCCGCAATATTCTTTGCCTCACCGGTCTCCTCTCTGGCAAATTTATCAAAGATGGTCTTCTGGAATTCCTTCGACATACCAATTCCCGTGTCCTCCACTATGAAATGGGTCCGCACATATTCGTCTCCCTTTTCAGAGGGCTCCTGATAGGCGGTGATATTGATCCTCCCGTTCTCTTTCGTAAATTTCAGGGCATTGGATAGTATATTCAAAAGCACCTGATTCAGCCTCACACCGTCGCAGCAGACCTCCTCTGCCATGATATCATGGATAAATACATCGAAATACTGGTTATTATCCTTCAGCTGCGGCTTAATAATATTGACCACATCATCCAGGGCATCCCGCAGGGACAGAGGAGTCTCCGCCAGTGTCATCTTACCGCTCTCGATCTTAGACATATCCAGGACATCGTTAATCAGACCGAGAAGCTGTTTGCTGGAAAGCTTAATCTTATCCAGGCAGTCCTGAAGCCTGCCCTCATCCCCCTTATTCTTCGTGGCAATCTCTGTCATTCCCACAATGGCGTTCATCGGAGTCCGTATATCATGGCTCATGCTTGCCAGAAAGCTGCTCTTGGCCATATTGGCCTGTTCTGCTTCCTCCCTGGCATTGTTGATCATCCGGATCTCTTCCATGGTTGTCCGGTAATACTTTATAAATATAATTACAATGACGATCAATATCACCACGATACAGACCACCGTCATTATACTCCTCAATTGATCCAGCCGGGAAAGCATCCCGCCAAATACCTCGTCCGGCATGATCGTCACCAGATACCAGTGGGCATTTTCTGACATGGGAGAACAATACATATGCTGGACTCCCTCTCTGGTGGATACTGTCTGAATAAAATTTCTGCCGTTCTTCATTGCCTCTTTTATTCCATTCACGCAGCCCACGGCGTCAGTACCGCTCCCCTTTATGACCTCCGTCTTAAGGCGCTCAAAATAATTTCCCTGCAGGTTGTCTCCGTTCCGGATAATATAATCCCCCTCCTGACTGATCAGGTAGGAATCCTCCTTGGAATCCTTGGAATCCCGGAACAGGGCGCTCTCCACCGAGCTCATATCAATGGCGGCAATCATGGCAATGCTCTTTGTCCCATCCGGCAGCGGGTACGCTGCCTTTGTTCCAAAGATAAATACCCTGCTTCCGTCCTGTTTTCTTCCTCTCGTAATGATATTGCCATCTTCTCTGATGGAATTCTTCAGCGTGACATCATCGATGCGGAGAAGATCTTCGCCATAGACAGTCACAACTCCGCCATTTTCCCTCACCAGGCCCAGCCACTGAAATCCCCTGACCTCTGTACTGGTGGCAAGCTCTTTTTTTAATTCTTCCCACTCAATCCCCTGATCGGCCGGCGTCCTCTTAATCATGCCGGCCACCTGGTCGACACGTATATAAGTAAAGGTCTGGAATTTCTGGTGCACCTGGGCGTTGATCTCTTCCATATAGGCATCACTGACTCCCTTGACGGCATCGTTTGTCTTCTCCTTCATCAATACGGTGAATAAAAGAAATATCGTAATGCATGTAACGATCAGTATGGTAAAGCTCCGTATCAGGAACCAGATTCTCTTCTTATCCATTGATTCAAAACTCCCTTCTGTCATCCTCCATCAGATATGGCATTTCCTCGTGTGAATCGCAGTCTTCCGCTATGGCAGCTGCAGGCATTTTTATGTATTTGATATTGCCGCTGGCAAGAACATTCCCATCCATGTCCATGATCTTTGCATCGGTTACAAAAAATTTGCTGTTTTCCCTTATGATCATGCCCTTTCCAAGCAGATCCGTACTATATGGCACCGGTTTCCGGTATTTGGTATCCAGAGAAAGCGTTACGCCAAAGGTTTCCTCTGACCGGTTCTTCGCCCAGAGAGACCGGAGCCCCATCTCGTCCAGCATTGCCGTGACCAGGCCGCCATGAACCCTGCCGGGATAGCTCTGGTGCTGCGGACGGTACTGGAACATCGTCATCACACTGCCGTCCTCCATATTATAAAAAGGGGCGCGCACTCCGTATTCATTGTCCAATCCGCATATCATACACATTCTGCTGTTCCGCTGTTTACTGATTACTTTCATTGATTCCTCCATTTACATATATCCCACTGCCCCAGCTTATCGTTGAAGCGGAGAAAGGAGTTCTGTTATCGGACAACAGAACTCCTTTTGTGATCATCTGATAAGTTACTTGATGACACGAACCCGGATTACGTTGCTAAGGGATTCCAGTTCCTTCACTACCTGATCGGTGGAGCTTGAACAGATATCAAGAATCGTATAGGCGTAATCGCCGCGGCTCTTGGTCACCATTGTTTCTATATTCACACCATCCTTCGAGAACAGCGCCGTAAACCGGCTCAGCATATTAGGCACATTTTTGTGGCAGATGGTGATACGCCCCTCGGTGGAACATACCCCGGCGTCACAATTCGGATAATTTACCGAATTCTTAATATTGCCGTTCTCAATAAAGTCACGGATCTCACGGACGGCAAGCTTCGCACAGTTATCCTCTGATTCCTGTGTAGATGCGCCGAGATGAGGAGTAACGGTGGTATTGGGAAGATTGACTGTGGTAGGATTCGGGAAATCCACCACATATCTTCCCACCCTGCCGGACTCCAGCGCCTCTTTGATATCCTCTTCATTCACCAGCGTGTCGCGGGAGAAATTCAGCAGCACGACGCCGTCCTTCATCTTAGCAAAGGCTTCCTTATTGAACATTCCCTTCGTGGAGTCCAGAAGCGGGACATGAACGGTAATATAATCACACATAGCATACAGCTCTTCATTGGTCTTTACCATAGTGACGTCACGGGACATGTTCAGGGCATGCTCCACTGACAGATACGGATCGCAGCCATATACATCCATACCGAGCCGGTTCGCCGCATTCGCCACCAGCACACCGATGGCTCCCAGACCGATGATCCCCAGCTTCTTACCCTTGATCTCTGTCCCGGCAAATGCCTTTTTCGCTTTCTCAGCCGATTTCGCCACACCGGCATCCCCTTTATTTTCCTGGCACCACTGGATTCCTCCTGTGATGTCACGGGCGGCCAGCAGCATGGATGCGATAACAAGCTCCTTTACCCCGTTGGCATTGGCTCCCGGTGTATTAAATACAACGATTCCCTGATCCGCACACTTTTCCAGCGGAATATTGTTGACACCTGCGCCTGCTCTGGCAATGGCAAGCAGATGCTCCGGCAGATCCATATCATGCATTACCGCACTCCGCACCAGAACGGCATCTGCCTCCGCCATCGTATCCGTCATCTCATAATTGTCCGTCAGCATATCCAGACCGCATGCCGCGATCGGATTTAAGCAGTTTATCTTTGTCATTATGCATTTGCCTCCTCAAATTTTTTCATAAACTCAACCAGTTTTTCCACACCCTCTTTTGGCATCGCATTATAGATGCTGGCACGCATGCCTCCCACCGTGCGGTGGCCCTTGAGATTTTCAAATCCCGCTTCCTTCGCCTCTGCCACAAACTTCGCATCCA
Source organism: uncultured Clostridia bacterium (assembly GCA_948467395.1). Lineage (GTDB taxonomy): Bacteria > Bacillota > Clostridia > Lachnospirales > Lachnospiraceae > Eubacterium_F. The sequence goes on from CAOKDX010000003.1 coordinate 177,231, forward strand.
GTTCTTCACTGCCCGTTATAAAAGGCACATTCATCAGGGAGCGGTCCTCCTTACGGACGGTTCCCCTGAAAAGGCTGGAGGAGTCAAGAAAGTCATAGAGAATCTGTGCTTTCTCGATATTTTTCTTCTGCATCTCCTTCAGACCGCCCATCTTTTTGATCCATTTAAATACCTTGCCGCATATATAGATTCCGTACGCCGGTGGTGTGTTATACAGAGACCCGGCATCGGCATGAGTCTTATACTGGAGCATGGTAGGCACCTTCTCATCTACCTTCTCCGGAATCAGGTCTTCCCGGATGATGACGATCACCACGCCGGCAGGACCAATGTTTTTCTGGACGCCGCCATAGATCACGCCGTACTTCGACACATCTACCGGCTCGGATAAAAAGCAGGAAGATACGTCTGCCACCAGGGTCTTACCCTTCGTATTGGGAAGAGTTTTAAACTTCGTCCCATAGATTGTATTATTTTCGCAGATATATACATAATCCGCATCGTCGTCGATGGGAAGATCGGAGCAGTCTGGGATATAAGAAAATGTCTCATCCTCCGAAGAGGCAATCTTCACTGCCTTACCATATTTGCACCCTTCCTGGTATGCCTTCTTGGCCCACTGCCCTGTGACAATATAATCTGCCACTCCATTTTTCATCAGGTTCATAGGAATCATGGCGAACTGCTGGGAAGCGCCTCCCTGCAGAAACAATACCTTATAATTATCCGGGATATCCATCAGGTCACGGAGATCCTGCTCCGCCTCCTTGATGATCGTATCGTATGCTTTGGAACGATGGCTCATCTCCATTACGGACATGCCGGTTCCTTTATAATCCAGCATTTCATCTGCTGCCTCTCTCAGTACCTCCTCCGGCAGCACCGCCGGACCTGCTGAAAAATTGTATACTCTGCTCATTTTCTATTCCTCCTCTTATTCGTTATCCTTTTCTCGTTCCCTCTGATCCTTCTCATCAAAGGATTCCTCAATGGCTGCGCCGGGTGCCACCATGGGCCAGACCTTTTCGTCCTGTGGGATCACTACCTCAATCACCACCGGTTCCCCGGCTGCCAGCGCCTCTTTCAGAGCGTCATCTACTTCCTCTTTCTTCGTCACACGGATGGCCTTCGCCCCCATTGCCTCAGACACCCTGCAGAAATCCATTTTATCTTCCAGGATCGTGCTGGAATAGCGTTTCCCATAAAACAATGTCTGCCACTGGCGTACCATGCCCAGAGCATGATTGTTGAAAACCACCTGGATAATCGGAACATTGTAACGGGCCGCTGTGGCAATCTCATTCATATTCATACGGAAACATCCGTCTCCGGCAATATTGATCACCGTCTTCTCCGGCATACCGATCTTCGCCCCGATGCAGGCGCCAAGTCCGTATCCCATTGTTCCCATGCCGCCGGAGGTCAGGAGCTGTCTCGGACGGCGGTACTTGTAATACTGTGCCGCCCACATCTGATGCTGGCCTACATCCGTCGTAATAATGGCTTCATTCTCCGTCAGTTCACTGATCCTCTCGATAACATAAGGTCCTGTAAGCACCTCCTGATTGTAATTCATCGGAAGTGCTTCCTTCCTCGCCATCACCTTGTCGATCCATTCCTTGTGGTACTGCTGTTCCAGCTTCTTGTTCAAGATCTCCAGGATAGATTTGAGATCACCTACAATGGAGTAATCAATCTGTATGTTTTTGTTTATCTCCACCGGATCAATATCAATCTGAACAATCTTTGCCCGGCTGGCAAATTTCTCTGCATTTCCAATGACACGGTCAGAAAAACGGGAACCCAGCACAAGCAGCAGATCGCATTCCGTCACGCTCTTATTGGCCGTCTTTGTGCCGTGCATACCGAGCATTCCCGTATAATACGGATCATTTCCGTCAAATGCCCCCTTGCCCATAAGGGAGTCCGTAACCGGTGCGTCCACCTTTCTTACGAATTCCTTCAGCTCAGCATCGGCTCCTGAGATCACCGTGCCGCCGCCGGCAAAGATCATTGGCTTATCCGATTCCCGGATCACCTTCAGTACGGCGTCAATATCATCCTGACTGATAGTGTCCACCTTCCGCTGAATGATCTCCGGCGTCTGCGGTGCAAAATCTGTCAGGGCTGCCGTGACATCCTTGGTCACATCCACAAGAACCGGTCCCGGTCTCCCCGTCTGTGCAATCTTAAATGCCCGTCGCATGGCGCCCGCGAGATTATTTACATCCTTTACAATAAAACTATGCTTCGTAATCGGCATTGTGATTCCTGCGATATCAACTTCCTGAAAGGAATCCTTCCCCAGCAGTGAGAGCGCTACGTTACAGGTAATGGCCACCATCGGTACAGAATCCATATAAGCCGTTGCAATACCGGTGACCAGATTGGTCGCCCCCGGGCCGCTGGTGGCCATACATACACCAACCCTGCCTGTCGCCCTGGCGTAGCCGTCCGCTGCGTGGGACGCTCCCTGCTCATGAGATGTCAGGATATGGCGGATCCGGTCCTGGTAGCGGTACAGCTCGTCATAGACATTCAGGATCGCTCCCCCTGGATAACCGAAAATCGTGTCTACCCCCTGTTCCAACAAACACTCAATTATGATCTGTGAGCCGTTTAACTGCATACTCTATCTCTCCTTTTTTGTATACTATTTCAGGATGGCGCCGGAGCTCCCTGACGTAACCATATTGGCATAACGTGCCAGATATCCTGTCGTAACCTTTGGCTCTCTGGGCTGCCATTTCTTACGTCTCTCGTCCAGTTCTTCCGCAGACACATCCACATCCAACGTATTTTCTGGTATATTGATCTTTATGATATCTCCCTCTTCGATCAGGGCAATGGGTCCGCCCACTGCCGCCTCCGGTGAGACATGACCGATGGAGGCTCCGCGGGAGGCCCCAGAGAACCGTCCGTCTGTGATCAGCGCCACAGAGGAACCCAGTCCCATTCCCGCAATGGCGGAGGTAGGATTCAGCATCTCTCTCATGCCGGGGCCGCCCTTCGGTCCCTCATAGCGGATCACAACAACATCTCCCGCCACGATCTTTCCGCCCCGGATGGCCTCAATGGCATCCTCTTCACAGTCAAATACTCTTGCCGGTCCTTCATGTACCATCATCTCCGGCACCACAGCAGAGCGCTTCACCACACCGGATTCCGGCGCGATATTTCCTTTCAGGACGGCGATGCCCCCGGTCTCGCTGTAAGGATTCTCCACCGGACGTATCACATCCGGATCCCTGTTGACTGCATTTTCGATATTTTCACCGACTGTTTTACCGGTCACTGTAATAATATCCGTATGTAACAGTCCCTTTTTGTCCAGCTCATTCATCACCGCATACACGCCGCCCGCTTCGTTCAACTGCTCCATATAGGTCGGTCCCGCCGGCGCCAGATGGCACAGATTCGGCGTCTTCGCACTGATCTCATTGGCAATGTCAAGATTCAGCTCCACGCCCGCCTCATGGGCGATGGCCGGCAGATGCAGCATCGTATTGGTGGAGCAGCCCAGCGCCATATCCACTGTCATGGCATTCATAAATGCCTTTTCATTCATAATATCCCTGGGGCGGATGTCCCTGCGGTACATTTCCATCACCTGCATGCCGGCATGCTTTGCCAGCTTGATCCGCTCCGAGTACACAGCCGGGATCGTGCCGTTCCCCTGCAGGCCCATTCCGATGGCCTCCGTGAGACAGTTCATGGAATTGGCTGTATACATGCCGGAGCAGGAACCGCAGGTAGGGCAGGCATGGCTCACATAATCCTCCACCTGTTCCTCAGTCATGGTTCCCGCCGCATGGGCTCCTACCGTCTCAAACATGGTGGAAAGGGACGTTCTTCTTCCCTGTACGTGTCCGGCCAGCATGGGGCCGCCGCTGACAAATACCGTGGGCACATTGACGCGGGCTGCCGCCATCAAAAGCCCCGGCACATTTTTATCACAGTTCGGCACCATCACAAGGGCGTCAAAGGCATGTGCCAGCGCCATACACTCTGTGGAATCGGCAATGAGGTCACGGGTAACAAGGGAATATTTCATGCCCACATGCCCCATGGCAATGCCGTCGCACACTGCAATGGCGGGGAACACAATAGGCGTGCCGCCTGCCATGGCAACACCCGTCTTCACTGCATCCACAAGCTTATCTATATTCATATGTCCCGGTACGATCTCATTATATGAGCTCACAATACCAACCAGCGGCTTTTCCAATTCCTCCTTTGTAAGTCCCAGCGCATTGAACAGGGAACGCTGGGGCGCTGTCTGTATTCCTTTTTTTACCGAATCGCTTTTCATAATAGATTGTACCTCCTTTATTTGATCTCATCCATAATGGCGTCGCCCATCTCTCTTGTGCCGAGAAGGGTTTTTCCCTCACTCATGATATCCACCGTCCGCAGTCCCTTTTTCAGCACCGCCTTTACCGCGTGATCCACCGCGTCCGCTTCCTTTAGAAGCCCGAAGGAATAGCGGAGCATCATGGCCGCTGACAGGATCGTGGCAATGGGATTTGCCTTATTCTGCCCGGCAATATCCGGCGCCGACCCGTGACTGGGCTCATACAGGCCGAAATTTCCCTCCCCGAGGCTGGCAGAGGAAAGCATTCCCAGTGAACCCGTCACCATACTGGCCTCGTCCGATAAGATATCCCCGAACATATTCTCCGTGAGAATCACATCAAACTGTTTCGGATCCCGGACAAGCTGCATGGCACAATTGTCCACCAGCATATCCTCCAGCTCAACCTCCGGATAATCTGCGCTGACCTCCTTCACAACCCTTCTCCAGAGTCTTGAGGAATCCAGCACATTTGCCTTATCCACACTGCAGACCTTTTTATTCCTCTTCATGGCAATGTCAAACGCCCATCTGGCAATGCGCCGGATCTCGTTCTCATTGTAGGTGAGGGTATCCACCGCCGTCATCACACCGCCGATCTCTTCTGTGCGCCGCTCTCCAAAGTACAGGCCGCCAGTGAGCTCTCTCGTGACGACAAAGTCAAATCCTCCGGTGATCAGTTCTTCCTTCAGCGGACAGGCGCCGCTGAGTTCGTCAAAGAGAATGGCAGGACGCAGATTGCAGAACAGTCCCAGTCCCTTGCGGATCTTCAGAAGCCCGGCCTCCGGTCTTTTATCCGGCGGCAGCTCATACCAGCTGTCCACTCCCACTCTGCCACCCACAGCTCCCAGCAGGACAGAATCACTCTGCTTCGCCCTCTCCAGCGTCTCGTCTGTCAGGGGTTCTCCAAATCGGTCAATGGAACACCCCCCCATATATAATTCTTCATATTCAAAATGGTGCCCGTACACCCCGCCCGTCTTATCCAGGACCTTCTTTGCCTCAGCTACGATCTCAGGACCGATGCCGTCACCCGGAATCACCGCTATCTTGTAATTCATATCTTCCTCCATTCGCACACTATTCTTCATAATTTCTTAGTATAATGCAAAAATACGTGTTATGTCAAGTACCGGAACACGACTTTCAGGGCTTCCACATATTAACTATTTTATAAAAGATGTATGCGCAAAACTGGAAAAGACGGTATAGCTCTTATTACAAGGAATATACCGCCTAATCTGAAATTACTGCCCCATATCTGGAAACACTACATTTCCGGGTGTTTTCCAGCAATATATATAAACCCCTCAGACTCTGCCCGCTCCCTGCCAGGGAGCAGGCAGCAGAGTCCTCAAAGGAGAGATTGCCTGATTCTGATACCATTTCATCCGGCAATCTGAAATGTTTTCTTAGTATCATACAACAGCCCATTCGACTGGATATAGATCTGGTAATCATCCGGCTGCAGGACAGAAGTGGGCACTGGCATGGAATACCTCATATTACCAAAGCAGGCAGGATTTTTCTGGACAGTCTGGGAATAATCTTTCAGATATCTGTGATTCTTACCGCAGAAAAATATTTTCTGGACCTGATGGTCCGTCCCTGTCACCAGCAGGATATCTTCATAGAACTCAAATCCAATCTCCGGAAGCCCTTCCCTGGCCGGAAATGCTTCTCCTACTGTGTCCGTCCGGTTCTCAATCCCTTCCTTATCTCCCAGGATCTGCGCCTTTTCCACCATGGGCTGGCAGAGGGAGGCAAAATCCGCAAAAAATGGGTAAGCACGGTAGAAATCCGTCTTCGTCAGGTAGTCATTCAGGATTTCCCCGGATTCCCGGTCAAATTCCGTGATGCGTCCCTGAAATCCGTCTATGCTTTCCACCAGTGCGCCGCTCATGGCAAAGACACGATCTCCTGTCACTATGCCATTGGAGCGGATCTTTGATTTCGTCGTCTGATAGCTGCTCTGGAGTGACACCGTATTTTCCCTCTCATCTATAGCATAAATCCTTACATAGGATTTCTCATCTCCATCAAAGCTTTCCACCGGCCTTCTCTTGTTCCAATGGTTGTCATATATGATCAGTGTCTTCTGGTCCTTTGCCGTCTCTGACAGAAAATAGGCGGCATGGGGCTGATAGCAGAAGGAAATATCTCCCCGGGGCGACAGAACCCGGTCCGCATACGGCGTATCCTCCCAGAAGCTCGTATCGCAGAGGATCCAGATAAGCTTCTCCGTCCGCCAGTCAATCTTAAATACCGAGTGGAGATTTCTCGCACAAAGCAGGATCGTCCCCTCCTCCGGCTGATAGGAAACGGTATTGAGATGAGCCCAGTCCAGCAGATCAAAATAGGGATGCTCTGACAGCACGTCCCTGAGATACAGCCGTTTCACTACTCTGCCAGTATTTCGGTCAATCTCTATTACCGTATCTTCCACATGCTGGTCCATGGAGCTGGACAGGGTAAGTATATTCCCGCCGGGTGTCATCTCGCAGCCGTCGTGATGGATCCCATCCGGAATCAGATATTCCCGGTACACCCTTCCCATAAAATCCATCTCCAGCGCCAGGGCAGAATGGGGATTCGAAAAGGAGGGGATCTCCACATTGGGCGACAGATAAAGAAAACGCCCGCCGGACAGCTGATAGATCCCATAGCTTTTTATCTTCTGGCGGATGTAGTAGCGTACCTCGCCCTTCTCATCAAAGGCATAAGGATATTTCGTATCTCCGCCGAATGCCATAGTAAAGGGACTTGCGCTCTCCCTCTTCTTCTCCCGGATCTTCACCTGTCCCACAAGAGATTTCGGCAGGGCTCCTGTGACGATCTTAATATCCTTTTCCATACAGACCGTCTGATCCCTCCATAACTCCAGATGAATCCGGTTCTCCTGCCCTGCATGCAGTCCGTAAACCGGTATCCTGTGTCTGTCGGAGACAGGAGTTCTCTCATCCAGTATTTTCCCATCCTCCATTGTCACATGAATGGAACACGGAAATTTGGTGGTAAATACAATCAGTGCTGTCAGTGGCGCCAAACAGTACGGATTTCTTAACACAAGCATTTTCTTCTCCGTATATTTCCCCGAGTCCAGCAATCTTTCAATGGCATTGTCGATAGCCTCCGACCGAAATACCATCCCCTCCCTCTGACAGAGATCTGTCTGAATCCTCTTCTTCTCTCTCCGGATCCCCTGCCTTTTCTCCATCCTGCCATAAAAATCATTTCCTGTATATGTGTCATAACCCTTTCTCTCCCACCTGTTTCTAAGAAAAGATTTCCAATACAAAATGATACCCTCCATTCCTGTCTGATTATGAATAGAGAATATCATGATAATTTGTCAAATAATTCAAAAAAATCTGGCACCTTTTTGTTTCTTTTATGTCATTTTTGGGGCTATTATCTTCTGCTGCTCCGTGAGCCATCTGTCTGCCATGGCAATCCCCTCGTCACTAAAAGGAAAATCCCTTGAAAACTTCTCTTCCTGTGTGGTGTCAAAATTAAAAGGTCCCTTCCAGGCAGTCGCTGTCAGGACAGGGGCATCCTCTTCCCCTCCCTTCCGGATCCAGAAATTCATTCCCCGGCAGCTTCCCTTAAATATACTTTTTTCATAATACAATATACCATATAATGAAATATTTTCCATGCCAGCCTTCCTCCCCTGCTTCAGAATCAGTCCGGCACTTCTGCCAGATTCTGTCCGTTTTCCAGTATACCACAAAAACCGGCCTTCCTGTAGATTTTCTGAAAAAAAACTTGAAAAACCACAAAAAAAGTGGTTTACTATAGACGTGTGTCTTTATACTATAATGTAAGAAGCCGTCTGCTGCCCCGGGCCGGGCCGGCAGACGCTCCGAAATGGAGGAATGGAGAATATTATGATAAAAGTAGTGAAGTTTGGAGGAAGCTCACTGGCCAGTGCCGAACAGTTTGAAAAGGCCGGTTCTATCATTCGGGAGGATGAATCCCGCCGCTATGTAGTGCCTTCCGCCCCAGGAAAACGCAATTCCGGCGATACGAAGGTAACGGATATGTTATACGAGTGCTATGCGCTGGCAGAGAACGGCCAGGCATTCAACAAACTGCTGGGACAGATCAAAGACCGGTACAATGAGATTATCCGCGGACTGAAGCTGGACCTCTCCCTGAATGATGACTTCGATACGATAAAGAAACAGTTTACCGCCAAGGCCGGCACTATGTACGCCGCTTCCCGGGGTGAGTACCTGAACGGCAAGATCATGGCAAAATATCTTGGTTACGAGTTTGTAGACGCGGCAAATGTAGTCCGTTTTCATAAGGACGGAGGTTTCGATAATGAGACCACCAACAAGCTGCTCAGCCAGCGCCTGAAGGTGTGCGAACGCGCCGTTATTCCCGGTTTCTATGGTTCCATGGCAAACGGAAGGGTCGTTACCTTCTCCCGCGGCGGCTCCGATATCACCGGTTCCCTTGTGGCAAAGGCGGTCAATGCCAACCTGTACGAAAACTGGACTGACGTCTCTGGTTTTCTTGTGGCGGATCCCAGAATCGTGAAAAACCCGGAAGTGATTCACACCATCACCTATAAGGAGCTCCGGGAGCTGGCCTATATGGGCGCCTCTGTATTGCACGAGGATGCGATCTTCCCGGTCCGCAAAGCAGGGATTCCCATCAACATCCGCAACACCAACGCACCAGAGGAAGATGGCACAATGATCGTAGAGAGCACCTGCCGCATCCCCGCCTACACCATTACCGGTATCGCCGGCAAAAAAGGCTTTGTTGCTGTCAATATCGAAAAGGATATGATGAACTCGGAGGTTGGTTTCGGCAGGAAGGTTTTGGGGGCATTTGAGGACAACGGTATCTCTTTTGAACATATGCCCTCCGGCATCGACACAATGACTATTTTTGTCCATCAGGATGAATTTGAAGAAAAGGAACAGCGAGTCATCGCAGAGATCAATGCCGCCACCCATCCCGATTCCATTGAACTGGAATCCGATCTGGCCCTGATCGCTGTTGTGGGACGCGGCATGAAAGGAACCCGCGGCACCGTGGGACGGCTGTTCTCCGCTCTGGCACATGCCCATGTCAATGTGAAAATGATCGACCAGGGCTCCAGTGAGCTGAACACCATTATCGGAGTAAAAAATGAGGATTTCAACGATGCCATCAAGGCAATCTACGATATGTTTGTGATCTCACAGCTTCCGGTGAGGTAGCTCAATGGCACCTGAGCCCCATCAAATAAGCGCCATAGATAAAATCCCCCGCAGCAGCCGCTGTGGGGGATCCTTTTATTCCGGCAAATTTTAAATTTCAACATCCGCACTATAATCCACATTGTCGTAGTGGAAACCAAACATCTGATAGAAGTCTTCCCAGTATCCCTCTATGTCGCCTAACTCCTGGATATTCTCTGTCGTTACACGATCCCACACGGCGTCAATCTTCTTCTGCACCTTATCCTGCAGTTCCCAGTCATCCAGACGAAAATATCCCTCCTCATCGGTATCCTTCTTTATCAATTTGTCTGCAAAGAGACGATACATCTGCTGGATGCAGCCCTCGTGCAGTCCCTCCTCCTTCATAATCTTATAAAGCAGGGAAATGTACAGCGGAACAATAGGAATCGCCGCGCTGCTCTGTGTCACCAGAGCCTTATTTACAGAGACGTATGCTTTGAGTCCCCTGCCTGCAAATTCCTTTGTCATGCTCCGGGAGGTTTCATAGAGATGCTTCTTTGCCTGTCCAATGGTGCCATCCTTATAGATTGCATGGGTAACAGCCGGTCCTATGTAGGAATACGCTATGGTTGACGCGTTGTCGGCAAGAACATCGGCCTCCACAAGAGCGCGGATCCATTCCTCCCAGTCCTCGCCTCCCATCACTTTAATCGTATTTTGTATCTCTTCTTCATTTGCCACAGGCACTGTCACCTCTGTAATCTCATTTGTTTTCAGATCAATGGTCTTGTTGGTAAACTCCCTCCCCACAGTTTTCAAAACACTGGAAACGGTAGTGCCGTCTCCCAGTGTCCGGCGGGGCGCCGCCATACTGTAGACCACCATATCGGCCTTTCCCCAATCCTGACGGATCGCCTCAATTACCTGATCCTTCATTTCCCTGGAAAACCCATCTCCATTGAAGGATCTGGCATAGTACCCGTCTCTCCGGGCAGCTTCCTCAAATGCCTTCGTATTATACCAGCCCGCTGTAGCGGTTCTTTTTCCCTTTGCCTCTTTCTCGAAAGAGACGCCAATGGTATCGGCGCCATATGCGTAGGTAACGGCGATACGGCTCCCCAGTCCATATCCCGTGGACGCTCCAATCACAAGCACCTTCTTGGGGCCCTCTACCTGTCCTTTTTCTTTGCAGTATGCAATCTGTCTTCTGACACTCTCCTCACATCCCGCCGGATGTGCCGTCGTACATATAAATCCTTTTACTTTTGGTTCTACTATCATCACTATTCCTCCAGTTCATATTCGTTGAACGATGCAGTTACAGTATAACACGAAAAGTGGTAAAAGAATAGCATGAATTTCACATCAGAACATAAAACAGGATCATGAAAAAGTGCAGTATGCTTCCTGCCAGGACGAAGAGATGAAAGATGGAATGCATATATTTTCTCTTCTTTCCCAGCCCGTACAAAACGGCTCCTGCCGTGTACGCAACGCCGCCTGTGAGTAGAAATGCCGTTCCACCGGCTCCCAGACAACGCATGGTTGGACCGATAAAGAAAATAATGCACCATCCCATGGCAATATAGCACACCATGGACAGGATCTGATATTTTTTCAAATCGATGGCAGTCAGTGTCGCCGCCATAAAGCAGGATCCCCAGACAATACCAAAAATCACGAATGCCTGCACCGGATACTGCGGCCGTAGTCCGGCCAGCGTCACCGGCGTATACGTTCCGGCGATCAGAAAATATATGGTACAGTGATCGATGACCTGAAAAACTTTTTTTGCCATATTGCGGTGTAATCCGTGATATATGCTGGACATACTGTAGAGAAGGATCATCGTGCTGCCATAAATTGCGGCTCCCACCACTCCCCATGCATCACTGTAGAGCACCGCAAAAATGACACATAGGACAAGGGCGGCAATAGCCAGCCCGCCTCCTACGATATGGGAAACCATATTAAAAATCTCTTCTCCTTTTGTATAGGAAGGGAGGATTCTGTCCTCCAGGCGCGTCCGTGTCTTCTTCAGTTTTATCCGTCCCAATCTCTTCCTGTTCATGAAAAGAAGCCTCCTTTTTTCAGTTGATCCGATCTTTGGTTCTAGCGTATCATGTTTTCATAATTGTGTCAATATAAAAACTCCAAGAAGTAGTTTCAAAAACCACTTCTTGGAGTCCGTGTCGAATTATGCATGATCCGGGACTATCTCCAGCTGGCTGGAAACATGTATTCTTCCCTGTCCTCCAGAGTTGCAAATTCATATCCCTCGGATCGGATATAATCTATGATCTGTCCCAATACCGCCGCCGTATTGTCCATCGTTGCGGAGTCATGGAGCAGAATGATGGGCTCGTCATACCTCTTCAGATCCTTCTTCACATTATGAAAAATAGTGCTCTGTGCCACGGTTCCACCAATCGAATCCTCTCCTGACACATTCCAGTCAAAGCTTTTAACCCCCATCTCCCTGAGCTTCTCATGCAGGGCATCCACATATGAGCTGACATAGCCGTTGTTACTTCCCCAGGGAAACCGGTGGAGCAGCGGTTTTTTCCCTGTCACCTTCTCTATGCTCTCCGTGGCCATCTTAAAATCCTCGAAAAAACTGTCTGCATTGCAGTACAGCTTATTTTTTTCATGACAGAATGTATGGACACCGATGGCGTTCCCCTGATCCAGTGTCTTCTTTACAATGTCCTCCCGCTCTGGCGTGATCTCATTTCCAATCAGAAAAAAAGTCGCTACCGCCTTCTTTTCTTCCAGTACATCGAGAATCTTCCTCGTATTGTCACTTGGTCCATCGTCAAATGTGAGGTAAGCGGTTTTCTTTTTTTTCCGGAGCGGTTCATTCTCCTTCTGAACCTGAGAGGCAAAACGGGCAGTGGGTACATAACGCTCACTGCCCGTCTCACCGCTTTCTGTCAGAATCTGGTTTTCCTCTGGTCCGTTCCCTGCCATATTATGTCTAATTTCTATGAATGCCACAATGCACAACAGGCATACACAAAGAATATATGTTGTTTTCTTCATCCGGTGACCCCTGCTCAATAACTCTTATTGTATTCTATGCAGAAAAAATAAGGATTTGCACAGGAATTTATCCGGAGCGCGTGTGAAACGGTTCCGTCGGTTAATCCATAATATCTACATCTTCCCCCCGAAGAATCTTGTTAATATTGCGGACGGCGCACATCTTTCCGCACATGGTACAGGTATCCTCTCTCTCCGGCGTGCTCTCGGAACGATAGCGCCTTGCCTTCTCCGGATCCATTGCCAGCTCAAACTGCCTCTCCCAGTCAAGCTCTCTTCGCGCCTCGCTCATCTGGTAATCCCACTCTGCCGCCCCCGGCAGTCCTTTCGCCACATCGGCCGCATGTGCAGCAATCTTGGAGGCGATGATCCCCTCTTTCACATCTTCCACGGTCGGCAGGCGGAGATGTTCTGCCGGCGTCACATAGCAGAGGAAGGAAGCTCCGTAGGTCGCCGCTACGGCGCCGCCGATGGCACTGGTTATATGGTCATAACCCGGCGCCACGTCCGTCACAAGGGGTCCCAGTACATAGAATGGCGCTCCCTTACATACCGTCTGCTGAATCTCCATATTGGCGCGAATCTGATTCAGCGGCATATGCCCGGGTCCCTCGATCATCACCTGCACGTTGTGATTCCACGCCCGCTGTGTCAGCTCTCCCAGGGCAACAAGCTCTGATATCTGGGAAATATCCCCGGCATCCGCAATACTGCCTGGCCGGCAGGCGTCGCCGAGACTGATAGTCACATCATATTTCTCACAGATATCCAGAAGCTCGTCATATCTCTCATAAAAAGGATTCTCGTTTCCGGTCAGCTCCATCCATGCAAAAATTATAGAGCCTCCACGGGACACAATGTTAGTATGCCTCAGATTCTGTTTGAAACGGTCCGCCGTGGCACGGTTGATCCCACAGTGAATCGTCATAAAATCTACTCCGTCCTCCGCGTGCATCTTCACCACCTCCATCCATTCATCGGAGGTAATATCCTTCAACGCCTTATTATAATAGACGACGGCATCATAGATCGGCACCGTGCCGAGGATCGCCGTGCACTCACTGGTGAGCCTGCGGCGGAATTTCTGCGTATCCCCAAAAGAACTCAGGTCCATGATGGCTTCCGCTCCCAGATCAATAGCAGCCTGCACCTTCTGCATCTCCACATCCAGATCCAGGCAATCCCGGCTTGTTCCCAGATTCACATTCATCTTCGTTTTCAGCCGGCTTCCAATACCATAAGGCTTCAGGCACCTGTGATTTTTGTTAGCGGGAATCGCTATCTGTCCCTTTGCCACCAGCTCTCTCAGCTCCTGAATATCCATTCCCTCGTATGTACTGACTGCCTCCATCTCCGGCGTAACAATTCCTTTTCTCGCGGCATCCATCTGTGTTGAGTACTCATTCATAATCTCCAATATCCTTTCCTTAAACATGCAAAAGACCGCATTCTGCCAAATGCGGTCCCAAGTTTCATAATCGCTCAATTCTATCATTGAACATCTTCCTTCGTTGGCATTACCCACATCAGGTTTTGCGGGTCGAAGGGCATACCTTCCTCTCAGCCTGTCTGCAGACTCCCCGGATTATTTGTTTTTCATGTAATATTATAACGCAAGGTATTCCTTTTGTAAATAAAGACTTGCTACAGCTTCTGCCCTTCCTTCTGCAGACAGTTTTCCTCCAAAAGATGAAACAGGGCTATTTTATAGATCAGAACTATCCTGACATCCCTGTCGCAATAACGGTTTTTTACAAATTCCAGCAGTTTATAAAGATAGCTTACGCTGACAACCGCCACAGAGGGCAGAAGAACCGGCAGGGATAATTCCAAAAGAAACAGCATGGCAAGCGCCACCAGATACCCCATGGTAATATACAAAAAATTGCGGCTGATCCGGATTGACATCTGAACATAGCCGAGAAGCTCCTTTAGTGCCTCATTCAGATCCTCCTGGGACTGCCGGCACAGATTACCATAAATATCACAGAAAATATCCATGCTCTCCTTCTTATTCAATTTCTCTGTGTATATCGAATAGCGCTCACAGCCAAACCGGCGCTGTATCAATTTTCCCAACACACTTTTCACTGTCTGTTCTCCTTCTTCGCAAGTTTGTAACTCTTTCTCCTATAGTATTCAGCAATACCTTGTTTCGTTATTCCTTCCAAAAAAAGGGTGTGTTTCCGTGCTCCCTCAATCCGCCCACCCATTCGAATTCCGCCCTCTCGGGCTCCTTTCTCATGGCTGGGGCGGGCCCGGCAGGCGCCGTTTTGTATAATACCACGGATTGCTCCGCACTTCGTGCTCTCTCAATCCGCCCACCCATTCGAATTCCGCCCTCACGGGCTCCTTTCTCATGGCTGGGGCGGGCCCGGCAGGCGCCGTTTTGTATAATAC
>CAOKDX010000004.1 GCA_948467395.1 uncultured Clostridia bacterium
TATCAAGGTTCCTGCTGCCGTCTGTCTGCTGTAAAACGGCTGTTTTCTCTGCCTCCGCTCCTGTTTCATTACCGCGTCAGCAAGGATTATCTTATCAGAAAGCTTTTGGTTTGTCAACACTTTTTTTACTTTTTTTGAAATCTTTTTTCAAGTATATTGTCCGCCCATTTCAGATACCATTCTCCACCATCCGGTGTCTCTGCGAACCGCGTCAACGAATCATATCTTATCAAAATGGGCAGACTTTGTCAACACTTTTTTATCTTTTTTTGTCGATTCCTGTAGAAAGGGCAGTCAGCGCCTTTTTGACGTGCTGCGGAGGCGGAACCGATTCACGGAAATCTTTAACTCCTCCGCATGCTTCTGGAGATTTCTCGCTGACGCAGCGGAGCGCTCGGCCGTGGAAGCATTATCCTGAACGACCTCGGAAATCTGTCCCATTCCCTGCTTCAGCTGCGCCAACGACTGCACCTGCTGACTCGCTGATGCCGCAATCTGTACCACCATCCTATTGGATTCCCCTGAACTGGAGACAACAGATGAGAGTGCCTCCAGTGTATCCGCAGACAGTGATACACCATAGCGCACCAGTTCTATGGAATTCTCTATCAGCTCCGTAATATCTCTGGCAGATTCCGAACTTTTATTGGCCAGATTCTGTACCTCATCCGCCACTACGGCAAAGCCCTTGCCAGCTTCCCCGGCACGCGCTGCCTCCACAGATGCATTCAGCGCCAGAATGGTAGTCTGGAATGAGATATCTTCTATTGTCTTGATAATTCCGCCAATCTGATCCGAGGCCCTGGAGATATCCTGCATGGCTGTCTTCAGTGCTTCCATCTTTTCGTCACAGATTTCCAGTTTCCTCGCTGCGTCCTCTGAATGCTGCCGGGCATTGTCTGCATCCTTAGAGGTAGAGGTAACCTGTTCCGATATATCCCCCACACTGGCTGTCAGCTCCTCCACTGCAGCTGCCTGCTGTGTGACGCCGCTGGACAGATTCTGTGCCCCATATGCCATCTGGTCCGATTCCTGTGATACCTGCTCAGCCGTCGTGTTGATCTGGGTGAGAGCCTGGTTTAGAGCATCCAGAATCTGTCTCATGGCATCCTGGATCGGCACAAATTCACCCAGATAATCGTTTCCGATACTGAGATCCATATTGCCATCAGCCATTTGTGACAGTTTATCATCAATGTCGCTGATGTATTTTCTGAGAACCTTCTTCGTCTCATGAATCGACGCTACCAGCATACCGATCTCTGACGTATCCGGTATCAGAGGAAATTCCGTGGACAATTTTCCCTTTGCTATCTCGCCCATCTGGTCCCTGATCTTAAGGACCGGACGTAGGATTTTAACTCTGGATACAATCATATTGACTAATGATATGATCCCAACCAGTATCAGGGCGGCAATCATGGTAAGCCTTATATTATCCTCTTTTTTGTGCAGCACTTCCACATTGGCTGATGTTCTTGTATCCAGGGCAGCGAGAAATTCCTCTTTGATAGAGTTGATCTCGGCAATGGATGAACTGTATTCCGAACCATAGACGTATTCAATGGCCTCATCATTTTTTCCCGCCTGAACCTCCTCCATGGCTTTCTCTTCCAGGGGAACCAACTGGTTGGATATCCCGGACATCTTGTCAATCTGAGCCTGTTCCTCCTCCGTAATTCCAATCTCCTGCATGGCTGCCACACCGAGATCCCGGTTCTTCAGGTTGTTGATCTCATTCCAGTAATTGTCATAATGTTTCTCGTCTCCCGTAGCTGCGAAGGCACGTACTTCATTGGTCAGGTAAGAAGAGCCGTTCATAAAGCGGTTGGCATTGTATGTAAGATCAAAACGCTCTTTATATGCCTCGTTCAGCTCATTGTTGACCCTGCTGTATGAAAACAATGAATACATCATGAATAGCAGGGCTAAGATGGATCCCCCATTCAGGATCAGTGTAAGGATGGATTGATTCATGGCTTTTTTCATATAGGCAGCTCCTTTGTCATATATAAAGTATTACTTACAGTTTACATAATATTACACCAAAAGACAACCTTAAATTCCAAAAAACACCCCGCAGCCTGCGTCGCCGCTGCGGGGTGTTTCTGTCTTTCTTTTATTCTTCCAGCGTTACCAGTTCTTCCTCTTCTTCCTCCTGAAGTCCCAGTTCCTCTTCTTCCTCAATATCCAGAATCGCATCTGCCTCTTCCGCTGTAGATGCCGCTTCCTTATTTTCGTCTTCCTCTGTCTCCCCGGTTATCTCATCGAAAACTGGATCCGGCGGATCAAGACTATCTACCAGATCGCTGTGGAGCTGAATGCTCCGGTAGCGCTTCATACCTGTACCGGCTGGGATCAGTTTACCCAGAATAACGTTTTCCTTCAGACCGATCAGCGGATCGATCTTGCCCTTGATGGCGGCATCCGTCAGCACCTTCGTCGTCTCCTGGAAGGAGGCCGCAGACAGGAATGAATTCGTGGCCAGGGATGCCTTGGTAATGCCGAGGATGATCTGCTTGCCCTCCGGCGGCTCAAGGCCTTCCTTCGTCAGCCGTTCCACCTCGTCCTCATACTCAAGGGCATCCACCATAACGCCTGGCAGGAATTCAGAATCTCCGTTGTTCTCAATACGGATCTTCTTCAGCATCTGACGGACAATTACCTCAATATGCTTGTCGTTGATCTCAACACCCTGCAGACGGTATACGCGCTGTACCTCACGGAGCATATAATCCTGTACGGCACGCACTCCCTTGATCTTCAAAATATCATGGGGATTGACGCTTCCCTCTGTCAGCTCATCGCCGGCCTCCAGCTCCTGGCCGTCCAGCACCTTGATGCGGGAGCCGTATGAGATCAGATATGCCTTGCTCTGTCCGGTCTCATCGTTTGTCACAACCACTTCACGTTTTTTCTTTGTGTCACGGAGCTGCACCTTTCCTGCAAACTCAGAGATAATAGCGAGGCCCTTTGGCTTTCTCGCCTCAAACAGCTCCTCTACACGGGGAAGACCCTGTGTGATATCGTCACCGGCCACGCCTCCTGTATGGAAGGTACGCATGGTCAGCTGTGTACCCGGCTCGCCGATGGACTGCGCCGCAATGATTCCCACTGCCTCGCCCACCTGAACCGGTTCCTTTGTGGCCAGATTGGAGCCATAACACTTGGCGCAGATACCGATATGGGACTTACAGGTCAGGATCGTACGGATCTTAACCTGGGCCTTATCCCCGGCGTCAATAATTGCTTTTGTATTAACAATCCGGGCAGCACGCTTCGGTGTGATCATATGATTTGCCTTGACGATCACATTGCCCTCGTCATCCAGTATGGTATCACAGGAATAACGGCCTGTAATACGCTCCTCCAGTGTCTCAATCACTTCTTTTCCATCCATGAATGCACTGATCCACATGCCGGGAATCTCGCTTACATCACGGTCTTCACAGCAGTCATTCTCGCGGATCACAAGATCCTGGGATACATCTACCAGACGCCTTGTCAGATATCCGGAATCGGCGGTGCGGAGCGCGGTATCCGACAGACCCTTGCGGGCGCCATGGGCGGAAATAAAATACTCCAATACGTCCAGTCCCTCACGGAAATTGGACTTGATCGGCAGCTCAATGGTACGGCCCGACGTATCCGCCATCAGTCCACGCATACCGGCCAGCTGTTTGATCTGCTTATCCGAACCGCGGGCGCCGGAATCCGCCATCATAAATATATTATTGTATTTGTCCAGGCCGGTCAGAAGCGCATGGGTAATCTCATCATCCGCATCCTTCCAGGTCTCAACAACAGATTTGTATCGTTCTTCTTCCGTCAGCAGGCCCCGGCGGTATTTCTGTGAAATCACCTCTACCGTATCCTCGGCCCCTTTGATAATCTCCTTCTTCGCGGCCGGCACTTCCATATCTGAAATGGATACCGTCATCGCCGCACGGGTGGAAAATTTGTAACCGAGGGCTTTGATGGCGTCCAGTGTCTCAGCCGTCTTAATGGAACCCTCGTTGTTAATGCATTTCTCAAGGATCTGTTTGAGCTGCTTCTTGCCCACATGGAAATCCACCTCCAGCTTAAGGAAGTTTTCCGGATCGCTGCGGTCCACAAAGCCCAGATTCTGACTGATGATCTCATTAAAGATAAAGCGGCCCAGGGTTGACTCGATAATGCGGGATTCCATTTCGCCTTCGCTGTTTTTCCCGTAACGCCTCACCTTGATCCTGGCATGGAGGGTAATCTCATGGTTTTCATAGGCGATCATGGCCTCGTTGACATCCTTAAACGCCATTCCCTCTCCCCTGACGCCCGGTCTCTCCTGTGTCAGGTAATAAATACCCAGAACCATATCCTGGGAAGGAACGGCCACAGCGCCGCCATCTGACGGCTTCAGCAGGTTGTTCGGCGACAGCAGCAGGAAACGGCACTCCGCCTGCGCTTCTACTGAGAGCGGAAGATGCACGGCCATCTGGTCACCGTCGAAGTCGGCATTGAATGCCGTACAAACCAGCGGGTGCAGCTTGATTGCCTTGCCCTCTACCAGCGTCGGCTCAAATGCCTGAATGCCGAGACGGTGCAGGGTGGGGGCGCGGTTCAGCATAACGGGATGCTCGCGGATCACTTCCTCCAGAATGTCCCACACTGCCGGCTCCAGCTTTTCAACCATTTTCTTTGCATTTTTTATATTGTGGGCCGTGCCGTTCGCCACCAGCTCCTTCATTACGAAGGGCTTGAACAGCTCAATCGCCATCTCCTTTGGCAGGCCGCACTGGTAAATCTTCAGTTCCGGTCCCACAACGATTACCGAACGCCCGGAATAATCCACTCTTTTTCCAAGCAGGTTCTGACGGAAACGTCCCTGCTTTCCTTTCAGCAGGTCGGACAGGGATTTCAGTGCACGGTTTCCCGGACCGGTTACCGGGCGGCCGCGGCGCCCGTTATCAATCAGGGCATCCACCGCCTCCTGAAGCATACGTTTCTCGTTCCGCACAATAATATCCGGAGCGCCCAGCTCCAGCAGCCTCTTGAGACGATTATTGCGGTTGATGATACGGCGGTACAGATCGTTCAGATCCGAGGTGGCAAAACGTCCGCCGTCCAGCTGTACCATAGGACGAAGATCCGGCGGAATGACGGGAATCACCGTGAGTACCATCCAGTCAGGACAATTGCCGGATTCACGAAATGCCTCTACCACTTCCAGCCTTTTAATGATCCTGGCGCGTTTCTGTCCCGTAGACTCCTTTAATTCAACCTTGAGACTCTTCGCCTCTTCCTCCAGATCGATGCGCTGCAGCAGCTCCTGGACAGATTCTGCCCCCATTCCCACACGGAACATATCTCCATAGGTTTCGCGTGCTTTCTGGTACTCCTGCTCATTGAGCACCTGTTTTACCTGGATCTCCGGGGTCTCTGATTCCAGCACAATATAGGAGGCGAAGTACAATACCTTCTCCAATACCTTGGGAGAGATATCCAGCATGAGTCCCATCCGGCTTGGGATTCCCTTAAAATACCAGATATGGGAAACGGGAGCTGCCAGCTCAATATGCCCCATTCGTTCACGGCGGACACTGGATTTGGTTACCTCCACGCCGCAGCGGTCACAGACTACGCCCTTATAACGAACTTTTTTGTATTTACCACAGTGACACTCCCAGTCCTTGCTCGGACCGAAGATGCGTTCGCAGTACAAACCATCCTTCTCCGGCTTCAGCGTCCGGTAATTGATGGTCTCCGGTTTTTTTACTTCTCCCCGGGACCACTCCCGGATCCTGTCGGGAGAGGCAAGTCTAATCTTCAATTTATCATATGTTAACGTATTTACCGTGTCATTTACAAGCTGTGACATTTTCTAACCGTCCTTTCTATCAATCTGCACTAATGCTGCTGTCATCATCCAGACCATCTACGGTTGTTTCGCGGAAACCGGCATCCTCGAAGGATTCCTCCTGGAGCTCATAATTTTTGTCGTTCATCAGTTCATTGACATTCTCCGTGGATCCCTCTTCCAGACTCTCACTCATCTGAACCTCGTTCCCCTCTTCATCCAGAACGCTGACATCCAGTGCCAGAGCCTGCAGCTCCTTCAGCATAACGCGGAAAGATTCCGGAATGCCCGGTTCCGATATATTATCACCCTTGATGATAGCTTCATAGGTCTTCACACGTCCCACAACGTCGTCCGACTTCACTGTCAGGATCTCCTGCAGTGTATAAGCCGCGCCATAGGCCTCCAGCGCCCATACCTCCATCTCGCCGAAACGCTGTCCGCCAAACTGTGCTTTACCGCCAAGGGGCTGCTGTGTCACCAGTGAATAAGGACCTGTCGAACGGGCATGAATCTTGTCGTCTACCAGGTGGTGCAGCTTCAGATAATGCATGAAGCCAATCGTTACCTCGCCGTCGAAAAATTCACCGGTGCGCCCGTCACGAAGCTGTACCTTTCCGTCCTCTTTAATGGGAACGCCTTCCCATTCCTTCCTGTATTCCTCATTGGTCAGCAGATATTCCATCACCTCGGGATCCAGAACATCCTTATATTTTAGCTCAAACTCCTCCAGCGGCGTATTGACATAATCATTTGCCAGCTTGAGAGTATCCATAATATCAATCTCATTTGCCCCGTCAAAAACAGGCGTCGCCACATTAAATCCAAGTACCTTGGCGGCCAGGCTGAGATGGATCTCCAGCACCTGTCCGATATTCATACGGGAGGGCACGCCCAGGGGGTTCAGCACGATATCCAGCGGACGTCCGTTGGGCAGGAACGGCATATCCTCAATGGGGAGCACCCGGGAGACGACACCCTTGTTCCCGTGGCGGCCCGCCATTTTATCTCCTACCTGTATCTTTCTCTTCTGGGCAATATAGATTCTCACGGACTGATTTACGCCCGGCGGCAGCTCATCGCCGTTCTCACGGGTAAATACCTTGGCGTCCACAACGATACCAAATTCACCGTGGGGAACCCGCAGTGAAGTATCGCGGACCTCCCGGGCCTTCTCTCCAAAGATCGCACGGAGCAGGCGCTCCTCTGCCGTAAGCTCCGTCTCGCCCTTCGGCGTCACCTTCCCCACCAGAATATCACCGGCGCGGACCTCAGCACCGATACGGATAATACCTCTCTCGTCCAGATCCTTCAGGGCGTCGTCGCCGACTCCCGGCACATCCCGTGTGATCTCCTCCGGTCCCAGCTTCGTATCCCGCGCCTCCGTCTCATACTCATTGATATGGACGGAAGTATACACATCCTCCTGCACCAGTCTCTCACTGAGAAGAACTGCATCCTCATAGTTGTAGCCCTCCCAGGTCATAAATCCGATCAGCGGATTTTTGCCAAGGGCGATCTCGCCGCCGGAAGTAGACGGGCCGTCCGCAATGACCTGTCCGGTCTCTACGCGGTCACCCTTTGAGACAATAGGTCTCTGGTTCATACAGGTGCCCTGGTTGCTGCGTACAAACTTCTGTAATCTGTATTCATCCAGATTGCCATCCTCCTTACGGATGGTAACACGGTTTGTCTCAGCGCGTTCAATCACGCCCCCCTCTTCTGCCACCACACAGTTGCCGGAGTCCACTGCCGCTTTCATCTCGATACCAGTCCCCACGACAGCGGCCTCTGTCACCAGAAGCGGCACCGCCTGGCGCTGCATGTTGGATCCCATCAGGGCACGGTTCGCATCGTCATTCTCCAGGAACGGGATCATGGCCGTCGCCACAGAAAATACCATTTTCGGAGACACATCCATATAATCAATCCGGTTTTTCTCAAATTCCGATGTCTCTTCACGGAAGCGGCCGGATACTACCTTTCTGACAAAGTGTCCCTCGCCGTCCAGCTGCTCGTTTGCCTGTGCCACATGATAACGGTCCTCTTCGTCGGCCGTCATATAGACTACCTCGTCCGTGACGCGGGGATTTTTCGGATCTGTTTTGTCCACCTTCCGGTAAGGAGCCTCTACAAAGCCATATTCATTGATGCGGGCATAGGATGCCAGCGAATTGATCAGTCCGATGTTGGGTCCTTCAGGAGTCTCGATGGGGCACATCCTTCCATAATGGGAATAGTGGACGTCACGCACCTCAAATCCGGCGCGGTCACGGGACAGGCCGCCAGGCCCCAGGGCGGAAAGACGTCTCTTGTGAGTCAGCTCACTGAGAGGATTATTCTGATCCATAAACTGCGACAGCTGGGAACTTCCGAAAAATTCCTTTACGGCAGCGGTCACTGGTTTGATATTGATCAGGGACTGGGCGGAGATGCCCTCAATGTCCTGCGTCGTCATTCTCTCCCGCACCACGCGCTCCATACGGGACAGGCCGATGCGGTACTGGTTCTGGAGCAGTTCGCCGACGGCACGGATACGGCGGTTGCCGAGATGATCGATATCATCATCATTTCCGATACCGAACTCCAGATGCATATTGTAGTTAATGGACGCAAAAATGTCCTCTTTCGTAATATGTTTCGGAACCAGCAGCGGAACGCTTCTCCGAATCGCCTCACAGCGGTCCTCTTCCGTATCATATTCCTCCAGAATCTTCTTTAATTCCGGATAATATACGTCCTCTGTAATGCCAAGCGCCTTCTTGTCAGCATCTGGCAAAAATGTATTTAAATCCACCATCATATTGGAGAGAATTTTTTCGATATGCCCTTCCTCTGTCTCCAGCCTGACAAAGGGGACAGCGGCATTCTGTATCTCTGCCGCCAGTTCTTCAGAGACTACCGTACCCGCCTCCGCCAGTACTTCCCCCGTCTCGGGACTGACCACATCCTCCGCCAGGGTAAATCCCGGAATGCGGTTGTGGAAGGCAAGCTTTTTGTTAAATTTATAGCGTCCGACCTTGGCGAGATCATATCGTCTCACATCAAAAAACATGCTGTTGATCAGGTTTTCCGCGCTGTCTACAGCCAGTGGTTCACCCGGTCTCAGCTTCTTATAGAGCTCCAGAAGCCCATCCTGGTAATTGTCTGAGGGGTCCTTGGCAAAGCTTGCCAGAATCTTCGGCTCCTCGCCAAACATGTCCAGAATTTCCTGATTCGTTCCCACGCCCAGCGCCCGGATCAGTACGGTGATGGGAACCTTTCTGTTTCTATCTACACGAACGTAAAATATATCATTGGAGTCAGTCTCATACTCTAACCAGGCACCGCGGTTAGGGATGACTGTAGCGGAATACAATTCCTTACCGATCTTATCATGGGCAATTCCATAATAAATTCCCGGAGAACGCACCAGCTGGCTTACAATCACGCGCTCTGCGCCATTGATGACAAATGTGCCGGTGGCCGTCATAAGAGGGAGATCTCCCATAAAGATATCATGCTCACTGATCTCTTCTGTCTCATTATTATGGAGTCTTACCTTGACCTTCAAAGGCGCAGCGTAAGTCGCATCTCTTTCTTTACACTCTTCGATGGAATATTTCACATCATCTCTGCACAATTCAAAGCTGACAAATTCCAGGCTCAGATTGCCATTGTAATCCGCGATAGGCGAAATATCACGAAGCACTTCATTTAATCCATCTTCCAGAAACCATTTATAAGAATCTGTCTGAACTTCAATGAGGTTTGGCATCTCCAATACCTCTCTTTGTTTCGAGTAACTCATTCTGACGCCTTCGCCAACCTGGACCGGACGTATTCTGTTTTTCTCCATTGATGATTCACTCCTTGTCTTTTTTACAAAACTGTGATATAATTCAAAATGTGTAGGACTAGTACGCCTACCATACCACAATAGTGCATTTTCCATCTTACCACAGTTGTAGAGTACTGTCAAGACATTATTCCAGAATTTGTTATACCTGCTTTACAAAAACAGCGGAAGCAAAAGCTCTCCGCTGTTTTTCTATGCTCTGCCTGTCGGCGGGTTCAAATTGGCGCCATTGAACCAGTACCCCCTATTTCACAATCTTCACTGTCTTCTTCTGTCCCTTCTTCCGGAACAGCTTCTTATACTTTTTGAATTTCGGGGACGGCACTTTCACTTTCGCCTTCCTGTGGATCCCCTTCAGGGCATTGCTGCCCACACCTGTGATTTTCTTACTCTTCACTGTGATCTTCCGCAGCTTCGGACAGTTATAAAACGCCTTTTTGCCAATCTTTACAACATTGCTGCCCAGAGTAATATTTTTCAGCTTCTTACATTTGGCAAATGCACTGGAACCGATCTGACGGACCGCAAACTTCGTCCCCTTTATTGTAACCGATGCGCCGACGGATGCAGAAGTTAGCTTCTTTGATTTCACTCCTGTGACAGTGACATAGTTTTTGCCGCTTTTCATACTGGTGACTTTGTATTTCAGCTTTCCCACCGTATATGTCTTTCCCACTTCCGCCTTCTCGGCCTTATCCTCCGTCTGACCGGGATTCGTTGTCCCCGGTGACGGATCCGGCTGCCTGTCAGGGGTTTTATTCTCCAGTTCCTTCTTTGCCGCCGCAGCTTCGGCATCCATTTTTGCCTTCTCCTCCTGATACAGCTTTGCTATCTCCAGATCGCCCAGCGCTTTGCTGTAAATCTTGAGATTGTCAACCGACAGCTCGCCGGAACCCCAGTACCCGCCATAGCCGATATAGAAGTGACGGGAAGTGTTAAACAGATCCAGAAGACGTTTTCCCATGGCCTCGTCATAACCGCTCGTACCGGCGAAGGCTGCGTTCTGCTGTTTATTATATCTCATTTTTCCGTCAATATAGATACCGTATCCGTCTCTGTCCGCCGTCACTGTCACCAGCTTCCAGCTGCCCCTGCCGATGGCATTTGTCACAGTGGCCCCGTTATTACAGTCAAAATATATCTCGCCGCCGTTGTAATTGTATCCGAGAAATGCATTCTGCGTCAGGAACAGCCTGGTGTTATTGTCATCAAAGAATGACCATATCTCTCCCCATACATTATTGTCATCGCATTTCACCCACAGAGAGACAGAGGCGCCTTCCACATTTTTGCCCTTTAGCGGATTTTGTATCCGGGCATAGCTGTTTGAATTGCCATTTCCCTTATAGGTGTGCAGCACCCTGCTCCCCCTGTCCAGATCGTCCCTCACTGCCGGCCTGGAGATAGATCCCCTTGACAGAAGCTCCGCCGACTCAGATGGATTTTTTGCGTTCGTCAGCCCGCTGTCATCAAAGGAGTAGCCCGCCGCCAGCCCCGCATCTGTATCTATGGCATCTATCCCTTTTGCATATACCGTCGTCCTGTATTCCTTTTGCACGGCGGCGGAACCGCGGCTTATCACCGCCGTCATGGTCACCTCCGTATCCTCAGAAGGCAGCGTAACCCTGCCGTCATTTGCGATGACAGCCGGATCCGAGGAGGTCCAGCTCACCGCCACCTCATCCGGCAAGGCTGTCTGCAGGGACAGATCCGTGTATGTGCCCGCCGTTATGCCGCTGTGGAAACCCGCCGCATTTTTCACCACCGCCAGTCTGTCGTCCGCGATGCGGTATCCCCATATGGATATATCGTTATCTCCTACAACAGTAAGGCACATGGCCGGCCATTTGCTTCCCTCTACATTCTGTTCCACAAAGACGCCCTGATAGGTATCGTCACCGCATTTCAGCGTTACCTCCGGCCCCTCCGCCCCCTGAGACCAGGTGCCGGTATATTCTCCCGCAACGGTTCCGTCCTGCCTAAGGGTAATGGTTTTTTCCGTGACGCATTCCTTGTCTCCATACCTCACATCCCCCATTGTCAGGATCCGGTAATCTCCCACCAGCTCAGCCTTCTCATACGGCGTCACGGCCAGCGTCTCGCCGCAGTACTCAAAAGGCGCCGTCACAAGACCGCCGTTTCCCGCCGCAAAGATCTGGTGCACACGGTCCTGGTAAAATCCATTATTGACAAAGCGGGTATGATAGACAAGGAATTTTTTTCCATCGTCATCCACCAGAACCGAATTATGTCCCTGGGCCGTGTGTCCATCGCTCATAAAGTCCCATTTATAATAACTCATCAGCCGGTTTCCTATCGTTCCATTGATGTTGTCTTCATTATTTGTAATAAGATTATAGGTTCCCTTTTCATAAGCAGGCGCCACATTACTCTTGGCAAATCTGGCGTCGTCACCGGACATATCCTTGTAGGGCCCCGTTATGCTGTCAGAGGAAAATACTCTCATATTGTATCCGCCGTCCGCATTCAGACCGCCGTTTGTAATAAACAAATAAAATCTGCCGTCTATTTTCTGAATGTAGGACGCCTCACCGGAGGCAAAGCTTCCGCCGGCGATCTTAAGCCCCATGTAGGGATCGGACTGATTTGGCTTTAACGCGTATGTGACGGTCTTATCCCGAAGCCCGGTGGCCTTGTCCATTTTTATCAAATAGATCCCGCCGGACCAGGAACCGTACGTCATCCACAGATCATTTCCCTCAAAGAGTATGCATGGATCAATGGCGTGGGCGCCATACTCCGTATTCCATCGGGACGCCGTACACTTTGTGCCGCCGTCTGACCACTGCCATGCGCCGCCGAGATACCGGGACGGCAGGGCGGTATCCCCTGTCACCTCCTGATAATCAGTTTTTGTGTAATCATAGGTTGTGCCGTCATCAAATCCGGAATAGATCACCGTCCCCTGATATTCCCAGTTCCCATTCAGGGAATCGGACGTCAGCAGGGCAATGGAGGAATTCCAGGAGCAGCCGTTTACACTCATATACAGCATCCAGCATCCCTTTGACCCATCCTTGTTTATGTAATGCGGATTCCAGATCACATCCGGCGCCCACAGGTTCGAACCCCAATTCGACACAAGGGAGTACACGGGATCCCCTCTCTTGGACCAGGATTCTCCATCGGCAAACAGGGCGTGCGCCGTCTGGTCATTGTTAATATTATTGGTAAAAGTCTTCCAGTTCTTCATATCCGTGGAATAAGCGAAGGAACG
Source organism: uncultured Clostridia bacterium (assembly GCA_948467395.1). GTDB lineage: Bacteria > Bacillota > Clostridia > Lachnospirales > Lachnospiraceae > Eubacterium_F. The sequence goes on from CAOKDX010000004.1 coordinate 12,913, forward strand.
GTGGGTTCCAAAAATAAAATACATCTTCTTCCTTGTCCCCGTCTCATTCTGTTCCCCATACACTTTCGTGGAGGCAGTGTATGATTCCCCCTCGTAATATCCCGTTACAATGGATGGATCGTGGACAGAAACCCGGCTGTATCCCGGATTTGCCGAGTGCTCCGCGTAGAGCCTGCCCACCTCTTCCTCCGTCAGGCTGGCAGCCCGTTCCGTCTCCTCTGCCGCCGCCGGAATTCCCGGCAGAAGAAGCAAAGCCGACAAAAGAATTGCCAGTAACCCTTTTACTTTCCCCATAAGCATACCTCCTATTTTTGTTAGTGAACTAATTAAAAATTTAGAGTATTCTTTTGTCAAAAAGATGTCATTATTCACAAAAAAGAAGCCCCGGTATGAACCGGAGCTTCCTCTGCCGTCTATCCTGATATTATTTCAGTGTAACCTTTGCGCCCTCAGCTTCAAGTTTAGCCTTGATCTCTTCAGCCTCTTCCTTGCTTGCGCCCTCTTTCACAACCTTAGGAGCACCGTCTACTACTTCCTTTGCTTCCTTCAGTCCAAGGCCGGTTACCTCACGGACAACCTTGATTACTTTCACCTTAGCCGCGCCAACCTCTGTCAGCTCTACATCAAACTCGTCCTTCTCTGCTGCGCCGCCCGCTGCGTCTCCGCCTGCCGCTGCCACTACCACGCCAGCTGCTGCAGATACGCCGAACTCTTCCTCACATGCTTTTACTAAATCATTTAATTCCATTACGCTCATCTCTTTGACAGCGTCGATAAATTCCTGTGTCGTCATTTTATCTTCCTCCATTTAATTAATAATAGCTGCCGGCAAAACCGGTCTGTCATAATACAATACAGCATTACTCTGCTGCCGCTTCGCCCTGTTTCTCTGCAATCTGATTGAGTACACGGGCAAGATTTGTGATTGGCGACTGCAGGCTTCCCAACAGTTTGGAAATAAGAACTTCCTTGGACGGGATTGTTGCAAGCACCTTCACACCAGCTTCATCATAGTATGTTCCGTCTACAACGGCGCCTTTAAACTGAAGAGATTCCGCTTCTTTTGCAAAATCGTTCAGGATACGTGCCGGTGCAGTCTCATCCTCAATACCGAATGCGATGGCAGTCGGCCCCTCCAGATGCTGGTCAAGCTGGGCATAGTCTGTGCCGTCGAATGCGAGATGCAGCATTGTGTTCTTGTATACCTTGTATACAACGCCCGCCTCTCTCATCTGTCTGCGGAGTCTTGTATCCTGTTCCACAGTCAGACCACGGTAATCCACCAGTACCGCTGATTTGGCATCGGCTACATAGCCTTTGATCTCGTCAACGATCGGCGCTTTTAATTCGACTTTAGCCATGGGATTTTACCTCCTTATAAAATTTTAGCTTTCGCTATATATTTTATAAGCTGCCTTTATAGAAAAACTCCCTGTCCGTTCTCGCAGACAGGGAGTCCTGATTACACTTATCCGATAAATATAATCCTCCTCGGCAGGCGCACTGCTTACACCGGAATCACCAGTACCTGCTGTCTACGGCAGTTATAAACTTTTGATAGTGTAGCATATGCTGCACGTTCTGTCAAGCAAAAGATCAGCCAAGTTTCAATGTATTTACCTTTATGCCAGGGCCCATCGTAGTGGTGAGCGTCACGCTCTTCAGGTAAGTACCCTTCGCACTTGACGGTTTTGCCTTGATGATGGCATCCATCAGGGTAGTGAAGTTCTCCGTAAGCTGCTCCTCTGTGAAGGATGCTTTGCCAACCGGGCAGTGGATAATATTGGAACGGTCCAGACGGTATTCAATCTTACCGGCTTTAATATCATTAACAGCCTTTGTAACATCCATTGTAACCGTACCGGCCTTGGGGTTTGGCATCAGACCCTTCGGTCCGAGAACACGGCCAAGACGTCCTACAACTCCCATCATATCCGGAGTTGCCACAACTACGTCAAACTCAAACCATCCCTCGTTCTGGATCTTCGGGATCAGCTCCTCGCCGCCGACATAATCGGCACCGGCAGCCTCGGCCTCGGCCACCTTGTCGCCCTTGGCAAACACGAGAACGCGGACGGTCTTGCCAGTTCCGTGGGGCAGAACAACGGCGCCGCGCACCTGCTGCTCTGCATGGCGTCCGTCTACGCCGAGACGGATATGAGTCTCTACGGTTTCATCGAATTTTGCAACTGCTGTCTTTTTTACAAGGTCAATTGCTTCGGCCACGTCATACTGAGTCATACGGTCAACCAGCTTTGCAGCCTCTGTATACTTTTTACCTCTTTTCATTTTACAAACCTCCTGGTGGTATTAACGAACATTTTTATCAGACTCCCTGTCTGATATGCGGGAAGAATCGTAAGATTCTTCAAATGCGTTTCCCTGAAACGCCATGTCTCCCACAACGTCCTAATGACATTAGTTCTTTGCGATTTATGCCTGTTTCACTATTCTTTCCGGTCTGTTCCGATCCGGTTATTCCTCTACTGTGATACCCATGCTTCTTGCCGTTCCTGCAATCATGCTGACAGCCGCTTCCAGGCTGCCCGCATTCAGGTCAGGCATTTTTGTCTCTGCAATCTTCTGGAGCTCTTCCTTAGAGATCGTGGCAACCTTTTTCTTGTTTGGTTCGCCGGATCCGGACTGGATCTTGCAGGCCTTTTTAAGAAGTACAGCTGCCGGCGGAGTCTTTGTCACAAAGCTAAAGCTTCTGTCTGCATATACCGTGATGACAACAGGAATGATCATGCCCTCCTGTCCCTGGGTTTTTGCATTAAACTCCTTTGTAAACTGAGCGATATTTACTCCGTGCTGTCCAAGCGCCGGACCAACCGGCGGTGCCGGAGTCGCTTTTCCTGCCGGAATCTGTAACTTTATATATCCTTCAACTTTCTTTGCCATTTTTTTACCTCCATCTAAACGTTAAACCTGTTTCAATTCAGAGAAATCAATCTCAACCGGCGTATCGCGTCCAAACATATCGATAACGATAACGGCCATCTGCTTCGCCGGATGAACCTCCTGAACGACACCGTCTGTATCCTGCCATACTCCCTCTGTGACAACGACATGATCTCCCACAGAAAATGGTGATTCTTCTGCCTGGGCCAGAAAGCCCATATTGGTAATCTCCTCCTCTGTGAGGGGAACCGGTTTGGATCCCGGACCGACAAATCCTGTCACGCCACGCGTGTTTCGCACAACATACCATGTCTGGTCATTCATGATCATATTGATCAGAACATAGGCGGGAAACATTTTCTTCTGAACCTGCTTCTTCTCGCCGTTCTTCTCCTCCACAACAGTCTGCAGCGGAATCATGACTTCCATGATCTGATCCTGCAGATTGCGGTTTTCGATCGTTTTCTCAATATCCGCCTTTACCTTATTCTCATAACCCGAATAAGTGTGGACTACATACCATTTCGCTTCTTCTGCCATGGCAACCTCCTATGAAACAATGTTGAGTAACTGCAGGCCATACCGTATTGCCCAGTCGATACCGGCGATCACTACGCCCAGTACCAGGGATACTACGATCACAAGCCCGGACTGTTTCATAAGATCTTCCCTTTTCGGCCATGTGCACTTTTTGAATTCGCTTTTCAGATTCTTAAAGAATCCCGGTTTGGAAGCCTTTTCTGCTTCGCTCATATGACACACATCCTTTCCGAAACATCACACGGACCTTACTTTGTCTCCTTGTGTAATGTGTGTTTCCTGCAAAATCTGCAATACTTCTTTGTTTCCATTCTGTCCGGATGGTTCTTTTTGTCTTTGGTCAGATTGTAATTGCGCTGTTTACACTCTGTACACTCCAAAGTAATCTTAGTACGCATCTTGTCACCTCCGTGATATTTTGTTCTAAAAATTTAGGCATAAAAAAAAGACCTAACTCATCGCTCAATCACTATACCATATCAGCCGCTGCCATGTCAAGTATATGTTTTCATCCGGTGCGGATCCAAAAGAATACCATCAAATAGAGCTTGATACAATACATGTTAGGACGTATAATATAAAAAACGCCAAAGCAATACAACCATAATAAATTATGTAGAATCGAGGAATAAATAAATGACAGCTCCATCACCCCAAAAATGGTTCTCCCTGCCAGATCTGATATTAATTCTGGGTCTTGTTCTGGCCGGGATTCTGTTGTCAGCCTGGGTCTTCTTCCCGGACGGTACGGCGGCCGCCTATGTGGAAGTCCGGCAGAACGGAAATGTCATTATGACACTCCCTTTAGACAAAGATACCGAACAGACAGTCAAAGGGAATAACGGCAGTATCAATACATTTGAGGTCAAAGACCATTCGGTTGCGATGACCACTGCAGACTGCGGCGATAGGACATGTATCAATACGGGAAGGATTTCCCAAACCGGGGAATCCATCGTCTGCCTCCCCCACCGTCTTGTCCTGCAGATCATTCCTGAGCGTTCCACCGACGATGCCCTCGACGCTCTTGTCCATTAAAAACACGGTGCCGCCCGAGAAAGGAGAAACCCGCATGAGTGCCCGAACCAAAAAAGCTGCAGAGCTTGCCGTTTTCACTGCCGTGGCATTTATATTCAGCTATATCGAAAGCCTATTCCCTCTGCCAATACCATTTCCCGGCATTAAGCTGGGGCTTGCCAATCTAATCATCCTGGTGGTTCTCTGCCAGGATGGCATGAGAGCCGCCTTCTGCGTCTCCATAACCCGGAATGTCCTGAATGCCCTCACCTTCGGCAGCCTCTTTGGACTTTTCTACAGCCTTGCAGGAAGCGTCCTCAGCCTGCTTGTCATGGCGGCATTGCTGTCCAGGAAATCCTCCCCCTTTTCTTTGGCTGGCATCAGCGCCGTGGGAGGGGTCCTGCATAATATCGGACAGTTTTTCGTTGCCGCAGTGCTGGCAGGCTTCTCCGCCATACTCAACTATCTTCCCTTTCTATACTTCGCGGGACTTATAGCCGGAGTACTCACCGGGGTACTGGCTGAAATGTGTCTGAGACGGCTTCCCAGAGCAGCAAGACGGTCTTTCCTGTAATATAAAATATCCGGCAGACGCTTCTGCCGGATATAAATAAAATGATTAACAATAAGAGTTAAACAACATTCCGCTGTACAGTGACGATTCATATGCCGTTCCAATATCATTGCGGTAAAGATGTGCATAGCTATATACTTTCTGTTCTACATATTCCATAGGATTCATGCTCATGTGTTCGCACTTATCCGCCAGCTGCCGCATAAAGTTCTTTGGAACCACAGCGTCTTCTTCCGAAGGGGAGGTCAAAAATCCCCTCTCATCAATAGAGAATCCCGCCTCAATCAACTCTCCTGCATTTTTTTCAACCAGATTGCGCAGCTCACCGCCAGGTCTCGACGGTTTCCTCGTCTTCTCGCCATACCGGTCGCTGCGGGACAGGAGATCATTGAATATATCCGTCATCTTCCCGAGGTTATCCGGTACATCCGCCTCACGGCCCTCCAGTGCATCCTCCGCCACCTCTCCAAGCTCCATGGACAGTTCCTTTACCTTCAGGGCGTAGGACTGTGTGTCGTTTGAGAGCTTCACCATAACGAGAGGTATCGTATTGTTGAGACTCAGAATGTTCTTATACTTTGTTTTCAGTTCATGCTTGTTGTGAACGTTTGTCTTCGGGGATACCTTTGGAAGGTATCCGCCTAAATAAAAATTGTATGCTTCTACCATATTAATCACGCGCCTTCCTTGGCCTCCAGTTTACTGGTACACCTTACTCCTATTTGTGCCGGACGGCATAAATCAGTTATTTATGCCGTCAGCTTTACATTTATATTATAGCGCTATTCAGGTAAAAGTTCAAGATTTTTTTCACAGAAATTTACAGTTCTTCCTCTAGCGGAGCAGTACCATAGGGTTTACTGTCTGGTCCTTTTCCCGGATCTGGAAATACAGGTTCGTGCCCTCCATTGTATAGTATTTCGTTGGATCTGCCACCTTCCCTATCACCTGTCCCTCTGAGACGCGGTCTCCCTTCTGCACCGTGATATCCGAAAGCTGACCATATACTGCGCTGAAACCGTCGCCGATATCCATGGTCAGCGTGCGCCCCGTCTCCTCTGAGGTAGTGATGCCTGTCACCTCACCATCGGCGCTTGCTTTCACCTCTGTCCCTTTTTTGGCCGCGATCAGCAGGGCGGGATTTGTCCGGTACTGAGCCAGCGTCTTAAAATAGACGACCTTGTCTGCACTGTACTCCATCAGAATCTCACCATTGACCGGCCAGAGAAGTCCTGTCTCCTGATCAAAATGGAGCTTATTCTTCACGGGTTTTCCATCTGTCTCCACCGCCTTGGGCGTAGCGGTGGGCCTCGGTTTCTTCGTTGGCTCCACCTCTTTGCGTTTCACATCCTGGGAGGAGACCTCTTTGGTCTCAGGTTCTTTGGTAGGAGCCGGCGTGGGTGTATTTTCAGCCACTATGGGGCTCTCATCACCGTTTCCCGTATCGCCGTTCATCAGATTCATGCAGATGGCGGCAAATGCCACCAGTGCCACAATACCGCATGCCAAAGATATATAGAATCCCTTTTCCTTATAAAACAATACTATCACCTCGTTCCTTCTTGATGGTGATAGTATTGCCTGATTGCCTTATTTTATACGGTCACTTTCTCCAGATGCCAGATTTCTTTCGCATATTCCTCAATGGTGCGGTCAGAAGAGAATTTGCCGCATTTTGCCGTCTGCAGCATGGCCATCTTCGCCCACCGATCCTGATCCCTGTAAGCCTCCTCAACTTTCTTCTGCGCCTCTGCATAGGAGCGGAAATCCTTCAGGATGAAATACTGGTCTGCCCGCTCACCGCCGTTTTTCTCCAGAAGTGAGTTGTACAGTTCACGGAACAGCTCCAGATTTTCCTGGGAGTATGTCCCGTCGATCAGCTGGGTCAGCACAGCCCGGACGTCCGAATCCATATTGTAGATCTCTCTCGGATCATACTGGTTATTGTGTTCGAAATCAATGACCTCCTGGGATGAAAGTCCGAAGATAAATGCATTTTCCTCTCCCACCTCTTCCACAATCTCCACATTGGCCCCGTCCATCGTTCCCAGTGTCGGTGCGCCGTTCAGCATAAACTTCATATTTCCTGTACCGGACGCCTCTTTGGACGCCGTAGAGATCTGCTCGGATACATCAGCTGCCGCAAAGATCATTTCGGCGTTGGATACGCGGTAGTTCTCGATAAATACCACCTTGATCTTGCCCTGGATGGCAGTATCGTTGTTCACCACCTCCGCCACATTGTTGATCAGCTTAATAATGGCTTTCGCCCTGCGGTATCCCGCGGACGCCTTGGCGCCGAATATAAATGTGCGGGGATACATATCCAAATCCGGATTTTTCTTTAATTCGTTATACAGATACATAATGTGCAGTATATTTAAAAGCTGGCGCTTGTACTCGTGAAGTCTCTTTACCTGCACGTCAAAGATAGAACGCGGATCAATCTCAACGCCGTTATTCTCTTTGATATATTTTGCCAGGCGCAGCTTATTCTGATACTTGATGTTCATAAATTCCTGCTGGCATTTTTTGTCATTTACATAGATGGAGAGCTTATCGATCTGGGACAGATCCGTAATCCACTCATCTCCGATCTTATCTGTCACCCAGGCCGCCAGCTTCGGGTTGCCGTGAAGCAGGAAACGGCGCTGCGTAATGCCGTTTGTCTTATTGTTAAATTTCTCCGGCATCATCTGGTAGAAATCCTTCAGCTCCTGATTTTTCAAAATCTCCGTGTGAAGCCTTGCCACACCGTTCACGGAAAATCCTGCGGCAATGGCAAGGTGCGCCATCTTAACCTGACCATCGTAGATGATCGCCATGCTCTTTACCTTCTCAAAGTCGCCGGGATATGTCTCCTGAATCTTCGCCTGGAAACGGCGGTTGATCTCTTCCGTGATCTGATAGATTCGGGGAAGCAGTCTTGAGAAGAGCTCAAGAGGCCATTTCTCCAGCGCTTCGGACATAATGGTATGGTTGGTGTAAGCGCAGGTTCGGGAAGTGATATCCCACGCGTCCTCCCAGTCCAATTCATATTCATCCAAAAGGATCCTCATCAGCTCTGGTACGGTTACTGTCGGATGGGTGTCGTTCAGCTGGAAACATACTTTGTCCGGCAGGCCGTGAATATCGTCGTGCTTTTCCATATATTTCTGTACAGCCCGCTGCACACTGGCGGAAACAAAGAAATACTGCTGTTTCAGGCGCAGCTCCTTGCCCGCCATATGGTTATCGTTGGGGTAAAGCACCTCACAGATCGTCCTGGCCAGGTTCTGCTGCTCCACTGCCTTCTGGTAATCCCCTTTGTCAAAGGAGTCAAGGTTAAAGGTATCCATCGCCTCCGCATCCCAGATCCGAAGGGTATTGACAATCTTATTGCCGTATCCCACCACCGGAAGGTCATAGGGAACGGCGCGGACGGACTGGTAGTTCTCCTGCACAAAGCGGTCCCGGCCGGTCTTTTCGTCCTTGCGAACCGCCACATAGCCTCCGAAGCGCACCTCTACAGCATATTCCGGACGCTTCATCTCAAAGGGATTCCCCTCCTTCAGCCAGTCATCCGGCGCCTCAATCTGATAACCGTTTTCGATCTTCTGCATAAACATTCCGTATTTGTAGCGGATACCGCAGCCATATGCGGGATATCCCAGGGTAGACAGGGAATCGAGAAAGCAGGCGGCAAGTCTTCCCAGACCGCCGTTGCCAAGCGCTGCATCCGGCTCCTGGTCCTCCAGCTCATCCAGGTTCACGCCCATCTCATCCAGAACCTCCCGGACTACCTTATCCTGTTTGAGATTGATAATGATATTTCCCATGGCGCGTCCCATCAGAAATTCCATGGACAGATAATAGACGGTTTTGACATCCTTTTTTTCATATGCCTTGTGCGTCGTCATCCAATCGTCCACCACAATGTCCTTCACTGCGTAGGCCACAGCCTGAAACAGCTGCTGGGAGTTCGCCTCCTCCACCGGCTTGCGGAATAACAGCTTCATATAATTTTCAATGGCTGATCTCAATTCCTTCTTTTTTTCCTTCTCAGTTAAAAATGACATAATTAAACTCTCCTTCAATTTTATTATATGGAAACCTTCGTGACGCCGAACATAACGCTCTCCCCATTGATGTTCCAGGTGGCGGTGTGTCCCCGCATCTCCCCGAGGAAGATGCGGTCCGCCAGCACTTCCGATTTAATCTGCTCGGCGTTTCTCATGATAATATCATGAATCTTCTGATTGGCGTCCTGATAGAGACGGATGTGATCCATCACCTCGAAGTCATTTTCTTTCCGCATGGTCTGGATCTTGCTGATGATCTCCCGGACAAAGCCCTCCTCGATAAGCTCCTTTGTCAGCTTTGTATCCAGCACTACCGTAATGCCGTGATCGGCTTCACTGACAAAGCCCTCCATCTGTGCCGACTCGATCAGAAGATCCTCCTTCGTGAGAACCTCATCCACGCCCTCTACGCAGACAGTAATCTCTCCCGTCTCGTTCAGCGCGTCCATGGTCTCGTTGCCCGGCAGGCCGGCAAGCACCTCCTTCAGGGCACCAAGCCGGCTGCCAAACCGGCGCCCCAGAGTGCGGAGCTGCGGTTTAAAGCAGTAGGAGGTGAAGTCCCTGACGTCCTCCGTAAAGATAACCTCCTTCACATTCAGCTCGTCTTCCATAATCTCCCGGTAAAATTCCGAGAGGGTCCTGTCCGTCCTGACATACAGCCTTGCCACAGGCTGCCGGTTCTTGATATTCGCCGTATTGCGGCAGGCACGCCCAAGCACGACGATATCCAGAAGCTCTTTCATCTTCTGTTCCAGATCCGTATCGATCCATTCCGCAGCGACAGCGGGGAAGTCACAGAGATGGATACTCTCCGGCGCGTCCATCCCCAGACCGCATACCAGGTTCTGGTAAATACTCTCTGTCATAAAGGGTATCATTGGCGCCGCCGCCTTGCTGATAGTAACCAGGGCCGTATACAGCGTCATATAGGCATTGATCTTGTCCTGCTCCATCCCCTTTGCCCAGAACCGGTCGCGGCATCGGCGGACATACCAGTTACTCATATCCTCCACAAACTGCTGCAGCGCTTTGGCGGTCTCAGGGATCCGGTAATTCTCAAGGCTGTCATCCACTTCCTTCACCGTGGAATTCAGCCGGGAAAGAAGCCATTTGTCCATTACGGACAGCTTTTCATATTCCAATTGATACTGTGAGGCATCAAACTGGTCAATGTTGGCATACAGCACAAAGAACGCATAGGTATTCCACAGTGTACCCATAAACTTGCGCTGCCCCTCCGTCACTACCTTATCATGGAAACGGTTGGGAAGCCAGGGGGCGCTGTTGACATAGAAGTACCAGCGTATCGCATCGGCGCCGAATCTGCCCAGCGCCTCCATGGGATCAACAGCATTTCCCTTGCTCTTGCTCATCTTCTGCCCGTTCTCATCCTGTACAAGGCCAAGCACGATCACGTTCTCATAGGGTGCACGGTTAAACAGAAGCGTAGACTCCGCCAGCAGGGAATAGAACCAGCCACGGGTCTGATCCACCGCCTCGGAGATAAACTGCGCGGGAAACTGCGCCTCGAATAGCTCCTTGTTCTCAAAGGGATAATGGTGCTGGGCAAACGGCATGGCGCCGGAATCAAACCAGCAGTCAATGACCTCCGGCACCCGGTGCATCGGCTTCCCGCACTTCGGACAGGGGATCGTCACCTCGTCAATATACGGACGGTGCAGCTCCACCTTCGCCGCCTCCGGATCCCCGCTCTTCTCTGCCAGCTCGGCACGGCTTCCCACCGATTCCAGATGGCCGCATTCACATTCCCATACATTCAGCGGAGTTCCCCAGTAGCGGTTCCGGGAGATACCCCAGTCCTGGATATTCTCCAGCCAGTCTCCGAAACGTCCCTTTCCGATGGACTCCGGAATCCAATTTATGGTATTGTTGTTGCGGATCAAATCCGCCTTCACCTCTGTCATCCTGATAAACCATGACTCTCTGGCATAGTAGATCAACGGCGTGTCACAGCGCCAGCAGAAGGGATAATCATGCTCGAATTTCGGCGCCGAGAACAGAAGTCCTTTGGCGTCCAGGTCTTTCAGTATAAGGGGATCCGCATCCTTCACAAAGACTCCGGCATATGCCGTCTCCTCCGTCATCTCTCCCTTTCCATTTACCAGCTGCACGAAAGGCAGGTCATACCGGCGTCCCACTTGGGCATCGTCCTCACCAAATGCCGGGGCGATATGAACGATCCCCGTACCGTCCGTCATAGTAACATAGGTATCACAGACAATGTAATATGCCTTTTTGTGCTGCTTCTCACAGATCCCCACTGCGCAGTCAAATAAGGGCTCATATTCCCTGCCCTCCAGGTCGGTTCCCTTATAAGTCTCCAGAATCTCATAGGCGCTGTCCTTTTCTGACAGTCCGCCCAGCACGGCGTCCAAAAGCTGTTCCGCCATGTAATAAGTATATCCATCTGCCGCCTTTACCTTGCAGTATGTCTCTTCCGGATTCACACAGAGGGCGACATTGCTGGGCAGCGTCCAGGGCGTGGTAGTCCATGCCAGGAAATATGCCTCCTCGCCCACTACCTTAAAGCGGGCGACGGCAGACCGCTCCTTCACCGCCTTGTAGCCCTGGGCTACCTCGTGGGAGGACAGCGGCGTACCGCATCGCGGACAGTAAGGCACGATCTTAAACCCTTTGTACAGCAGCTTTTTATCCCAGATCTGCTTCAGCGCCCACCACTCTGATTCAATAAAGTTATCGTCATAGGTCACATAAGGATCTTCCATATCCGCCCAGAAGCCCACCGCATCTGAGAATTCCTCCCACATGCCCTTGTATTTCCATACGGACTCCTTGCACTTGGAGATAAAAGGATCCAGTCCATATTCCTCAATCTGCTCCTTGCCGTCCAGGCCAAGAAGCTTCTCCACCTCCAGCTCCACGGGAAGTCCGTGGGTATCCCAGCCAGCCTTCCGTGGTACCTGATACCCTTTCATTGTGCGGTAACGGGGTATCATATCCTTGATCACACGGGTCAGCACATGGCCGATATGGGGTTTGCCATTGGCTGTGGGCGGCCCGTCATAGAACATATAAGTTGGGCTGCCCTGGCGCAGTCTGATGCTTTTTCCAAAGATGTCATTCTCTTTCCAGAAATTCTCGATTTCCTTCTCCCGCTCAACAAAGTTCATGTCTGCTGATACTTTTTTGTACATCTCTCATTCTCCATTTCTGCGCAGCTCCCTGCGCACTGTTGATTCAGGTGCATGAAAAGGAATTTTTCATTCAAACAAAAAAGGCGCCCATCTCAAACGAGGATGAGAGCCATAATGCTTCCATTTATACCACCTGTCTGTATCCATGCTCTTCTAAGTATAACATGTATCCTTCTAACGGGGGATTCCGGCGCGGCCTACTATGAGATCTGTTTCAGCCTTGCAACTCCAGAGTGATCTTCACCAAAGCCTACTGGCACCGGGTTCACACTTTCCCCGGCTCACTGCGGCACTTCAGCTGTGGGTACTCTCTCCTTCAGCGTCTTTTTCATACAAAGATTTACAAATCCCCTTTATCATAGACAAAAACAGTCGGCTTGTCAAGAGGGGAACCGCACCTTTTTCATGATTTTTCGATCCGATGCTGCCGCTCCCTCTCTCCTGCCAGGTCAAAATTATTCTGGGATGATCCGTATTCTCTGTTCCCCTTCCCTGCCCTCCCGAAACCGATACCACCGGCCGCCGCCGAGAGCTCCCTCCTTTCCGTTCTTTTCTTCCATATCCGTCAGAAAGCGTTCCGCCTCCCCGGCATCCACGGCCATCCACGTGAGAAGTCCCGCGAGATCCCGTCTCTCCTGTTCATTAAACAGAAGGTTCCCCTCACGGAAGGAATCCCGCCGGAGCCCGATCTCCACCTGGAGCACGCGGCCCTCCTTAAAAAATATCTGCACATCCTTTGAATAGCTGCTCCCGGTGGGATCTTCCCCGCCCTGGAACGCAATGAATTCCAGTTCCCCCCCACATACAATCCGGCTGACCATGAATGCATTCCGCATCTGGTTCTCCAGCAGTTCCGCATATCTCTCCGGATAGACCAGGCTGTCCGTATTCAATCCCAGATATACGGTATATTCTTCTGTCTCCTCGTCATAGGAAAAAGTAAACCCAACCCCTCCCAGTATCTGCTGACAGTAATATTCCATACCGGCATCCGGCAGCTCTGCCGGTCCAAACCCGATACGGGATAAGCCCTGTACCAACTCCGGCATCTGATCCCCGCTGACAAAGAAGGACCCCTCCAAAAGCTCCCCCTCACCCCGAAACACCTTTTTCTCTGTCTCCATATCCGTTCTCCAGTTCTTGAGTTCAGAAAGATCACCATCCATCCCCATCTCCTCATCGTCCTCTTCCTCTTCCCATATATAGGAAACGTCCGAATCCGAAGAGGGGTTCTCCAGCAGCCGGATCGTCCCCTCCGCCGCTTTCTTTTCCAGAAATTCCACTAAACTGCCAATCTTCTGTTCCCTGTCGGCAGAAACCACCACCGGCTCCCACTGCCCCTCGCTGCGGCGGACTGCCCGTTCAAAGGCCGCCCTGTCCTCCTCACTACCGGCAAAACCCGCAGAGCGTGCCATCCTCTGGCACTCATCCGCTACGGCGTCGGGAATGCCGCATCCGGTGAGCAGGATTGCCGCGCACACCGCCGCCATCCATGTCTTTTTCCTCATCGTCATACCCCCTTCGCCGGCCTGCCCAGCAGTTTCCATGCCACAGGCGTAAAGACCGCCGTCCAGACCAGCTCATTTACAATAAAACGAAGTCCCTGTGATTCCATATAAATAAAGGGATAAAACGCAGGGATTGCCACGCCGAAACAAAATCCAATCCCCGCCGCCAGAACGAGTCTTACCCATTTGTCCGGCACAAGCCTTCCGGAGGACGCCAGATCTTCCCCCCTGGCAAATTTCCATACAAAGACAGCACACACAAGAATAATTGCGAAAAGCAGGATAAATACCGTCCACATATTTCCATATACGACATAGGTAAAGCCGTATCCCTCCCCGGCATTGATAAAAGAACTTTCCTCATTCTCAAATGCCGCCATGGAGTCTCCTGTAAACATCCCGGCCATCTGGGACCAGAATCCGGTTCCCATTGTTTTGCTGGTCAGGAGATGATGCCATCTCTGGACGGCGTGGCCCAGCACCCAGGGAAATGCCAGAATCCCCAGGGACAAAACGGTGGCAGCCAGATTACTCTTTACCACCAGGTGCAACAGCACAAAGATGGAATAGGCGGCCAGAAGTTCCAGCCCAAACACCCCCAGCGTCCGCAGCGTATGCCACACCGTCTCATTGGCGAAGAGCTCTCTGCCAAAGGGGTACAGCACATTGATTTTCTGCAGCCCGGTAATGACACTCTGGCGGATCAGTATGGTTCCGGCCGTCATGATAAGCCACACCGCCAGAATAACAGCATAGCCAATGGAAATCTTTACAAAGAAACGCTGCCGTCTCGTAAAGGGGAGCGAGCGCATGTACTCCTCCGTCCTTCTATGATGAAGATCCGAAAACTGCAGAAACACCATTATGGCAAAAAGAAACCATACATATACGTGAATAATCTGAAAAAGGTTCAGCAGCCCCTCACTGAAGCAGCTGCCACAGTTTTCATAGTTGGACCAGAATATCCCTCTCTGCCCTCCGACATAGGCATAAAGCAGCAGATGAAAGAACAGCGGGCACAGCAGGCTTACCACAATTACCCCTTTCATCCTCCTGATTTCATATGCCGTCAGGGCGCGTATCCTATCCATTGGCTCTCCCCCCTTCCCGCTGGTGATTGATATAGACAAAGCTTTCCTCCAGCCCCACTGCCATCTGCTCCACGAGAACGGCTCCCGCCCTCTTCACCCATTCTTCGAATTCAGCGGATGCCCCCGGCAGCACAACCGTATATACGCTTCCCACATTGGAGAGCCCCAAAAGATCCTGTCTCTTGTACAGCTCCGGCGGCGCCCCCTGGGGAAATACTACCTGGTATTTCGCCACCAGCCCGGTTACCTCCTCCAATGCGTCGTCCACCTGAACCGCTCCCCTGGTCAGTACTGTAACCGTATCGCAGATTCTTTCCAGTTCACTCAGATGATGGGATGAGATGAGCACCGTCATTCCCCTGTTTTCTACAGTGGTGACAAGGAGATCCAGAAGATCCTTCTTGGCCATGGCGTCCAGTCCGGATGTAGGCTCATCCAGAATCATTACCTCCGGATTCCTCGCCAGATTCAGCATAAAGGAGACCCTCATCTTCTGCCCCTTGGACAGCTGTCCCAGCTTCCTGTACAAATTCACACGGAAGATACGATTCAGCGCCAGAAAATCTTCCTTTAAAAATCCCGGAAAAATTCGGTTATAAAATTTCACCAGCTCTTTTACCCGGTAATAGGAAAACATCTGGCTGCTGTCAGCCACATAACCAATCTTCTCCTTCGTCTCCGGATTGTCGTACACCGGCGATCCGTCAATGAGAACCTCCCCCTTATCCGGCTGGTAAATCCCTGTCAGACATTTGATGGTAGTCGTCTTTCCCGATCCGTTATGGCCGATCAGTCCGTGGACCGTACCCTTCTGCACACGAAAGCTGACGTCCTTTAAAATGTAATTATCGTTATTCTGATAGCCCTTATACAGGTTTTTCACCTGAATCATCCCCGGCACCTCCTCTCAGCTCCTCCATGATCTCCTCCACAAGACCAATGATTTCCTCCCTTTCCAGTCCCTGGCAGACCAGTTCCATACACCTCTCCTTCAATTCCTCCCTCACTCTCCGGATCACTCCCTCATTTCTTATCTTCTTTGCCACACCGGCAGCAAAAGTACCCTTCCCCCGCACCGTCTCAATCAGCCCCTGCTGTTCCAGTTCCCGGTAGGCCTTCGCCACAGTTCCAGGAGTGATATTCAGTTCCAACGCCAGTCTGCGCACAGACGGAACCGCATCCCCTTTTTTCAGATATCCCTGAAGCATCATATATTTATACTGGGTAATAATTTGTTCATAAATAGGCTGGGAGCTGCGAAAATCCAGTTGAACCAAGCAATCCCTCCTTCTCATTCTTCACTGTATCAAGTGTACCATCTTAAGTAATACACCCATCTTACTATGCAGGGAAGATATTGTCAAGAAGTATTGACAAGAAAATTAGTTTCATGTAGGATTAGAATGTTGTCTTTAATAATGAAGAAAAGAATCAGGAGAAATGGAATGTTAGTAAAATATCTTATCGTGTTTTTCGTATCCATGGTGCCGATCATAGAACTCCGCGGCGCCATCCCCTATGCCGTGGGCATGGGACTGCCGCTGCTCCCTTCCTATATTATTGCCGTTCTGGGCAATATGCTGCCGGTTCCGTTTATCTATCTTTTTGCCAGAAAGATACTGGTCTGGGGAGCGGACAAAAAATATATCGGAAAATTCTTTAGCTGGTGTCTGGACAAGGGTGAGCGCGGAGGGAAAAAGCTGCAGCAAAAAGCAGGGCGCGGATTGTTCCTTGCCCTGCTGCTATTCGTTGGAATCCCTCTGCCGGGAACCGGAGCCTGGACTGGCACTCTCGCCGCCAGCTTCCTGGATATGGACTTTAAGCCAACCGTACTGGCCGCCATGGGCGGGGTGCTGCTGGCCGGGATTATTATGGGTGCTGCCAGCGCCGGATTATTCGGCGCCCTTGCCGCACTGTTCTGACACAAAAGCAGAACTGCTATTTCTTAGCTCAATGGCGGCATTGAACTAAACTCACACATTTGAAAATCTACTTCCCCATCATCGCGGATCTTCATTACCGTGTAGGTGGGGATCTTCTTTTCCTGCCGCGGGCGGGATATACTCCCCGGATTCAGCAGGATCGGGTGAGAGGTCCGGTCCAGATACGGCAGGTGGGTGTGACCGAACATTGCGATATCCACCCTCTGCTCCAGCGCCCAGTACCGGATTCCGTCAATGCCGCTGTAGTTCAAATACCGGTGGCCGTGGCACAAGCCGATCCTCTTCCCTCCAAATTCGGTTATAATCTGCACCGGCAGGCTGCCATCATAATCCCCGTTTCCCCGGACGAGATAGACGGGATACGGCGTTGCCCGGCGGAGACGACCGGCATCCCCCATAATATCCCCCATATGAAAGACCGCCTCAAAGTCCCTCTGCCGCTTCAGCACCTCCAGCAGGTTGTCCAGCTGCCCGTGAGAATCACTAAACACAAGCGCCTTCTTCATACGCTTCCCCGTTTCTTCAATATTTCCACCATCCTGCGCACTGCAAGCCCCCGGTGGCTGATCCTGTTTTTCTCCTCCGGCAGTAACTCGCCGGTTGTACATCCCCGTTCCGGCAGAAAGAAGATGGGATCGTATCCAAAGCCGTTATTTCCCTTCGGTTCCTGGGCGATCCTGCCCTCAATCACCCCGGTGGCGGTGTCCACAGCTCCGTCTGGATAGGCACATGCGATCACACAGACAAACCGGGCGCCCCTCTCCTCCTCCGGCACCCCTTCGCATCGCCGGAGAAGCTCCGCATTTTTGACGGAATAGGGCGTGTCCTCCCCCATATATCGGGCAGAATAGATGCCAGGCTCTTTGTTCAGGCAGTCCACCTCGAAGCCGGAATCGTCTGCCAGCACCATTTCCCCAGTGGCCTCCATTACTGCCTTCGCTTTGATAATGGCATTCTCCTCAAAGGTTTTTCCATCCTCTATAATCTCTATCTCCACATCCAGATCCTTCAGGGACAGAATCTCATAATCCTCCCCCAGCATCTGGCGAAATTCATTCACCTTTCCCTGATTTCCCGTGGCAAATACCAAACGTGTCTTACTCATTTCCGGCCTCCCTTTTTCGGTGGTTTTGTTCCCATATACTGATACAGATATGTCTTCATCATACCGTTGTAAATCTTTCGGTTCTTTGTGGCCTTTCCCCGGCTGCCTCCGGCAGCCACAGCCTTCTGGGCGTCCTCATAGCCGCTGAGGAGAAAAAATGACCACGTCTCGTTGGCATCCATCACACTGCCCAGCGTCCGATAGAGCTCAAACATATCCTCCCTGGCAGACAGCCTCTCCCCATACGGGGGATTGCTTATGACAAACCCATACTTCTTTGGATTACTGAAATCCCTGATATCCCGCTGCTGGAAATGTATGTGCTCCGCAACACCTGCCAGGGCGGCGTTGGACCTGGCCATTTTCAGTACCTCATCACTGATATCGTAGCCCTGGATATTCAGGATGGCGTCCCGGCGGATTCTGTCTTTCGCCTCCTGCACTGCCTCTGACCAGACCCTCTCCGGCACCAGATGCGGCCAGTGCCGGGCAGTAAACTCCCGGTTCATTCCCGGCGCCATATCCAGCGCGATCATTGCCGCCTCAATAGGAATGGTGCCGCTCCCACAGAAGGGATCCACCAGAACCCGGTCGGCCCGCCAGGGGGACAGAAGGAGAATGGCAGCCGCCAGCGTCTCTGTCACCGGTGCCGGCGCCGTGTACCGGCGGTATCCCCGTTTGTGCAGCGACTCCCCTGTCGTATCGATCCCAATGGTAACCATATCCTTTATAATACTGATCCGCAGGGGATACGGATCCCCGCTCTCTTCAAACCAGTCTGTGTGATATATCCCCTTGAGCCTCTCCACCATGGCCTTCTTTACAATTTTCTGTATGTCAGACGGACTAAACAATTTACTGCTGACAGAATTTGCTTTCGCGACCCAGAATTTTCCATCCTTCGGGATATAATCCTCCCAGGGAACCGCTTTCACCTGCTCAAACAGTTCGTCAAAGGTCTCCGCCCGGAATGCCGCTGCCTTCAGTAGTATCCGCTCCGTGGTCCGGAGAAATATATTCCCTCTTGCCACCGCCGCCGCATCTCCTGCAAACGTCACCTTGCCATTGTCTACATCCGTGATCTCATAACCCAGATCCGTAATCTCTCTCTTTAGTACTGCCTCCATGCCGAAATGGCATGGCGCTGTCAATTCATATCGTTCCATCCTGCCCTCTTTTATCTCTCACCGGCCAAGCCGTTTTTATAACATTATACGGCACACCGGTTCTCCCCGTCAATGATTTTTGAAGAAAGAACGAAATACCTCCTTCCGTTCCGGCGCATCATAACCTCCCGCCACGCTGTAGCTCTGCTGTCCCCTCTTCGCCAGTATCCGCGCCGCGGAAAGGCTGTGATTGCCACGGTCACAGTAAAATATCACCCTGGCATACCCCCTGAAATCATCTATATGTTCTTCCAGAACCTCATAGGGAACATTCCACGCCCCCGTGACATGTCCCATATCATATTCTTCCTTATCCCTCAGATCAACAAACAACGAATCGCTATTGTATATATATTTGGAAATCTGTTCCCATGGCACTAACTGTGGTCTCATAGCTAAACCCTTTTTCTTACACTCTATTCTCCAGGGAAAGAAAATAGTACACCTTACTAACAGTGACTGGCTCAGCCTCCTCTGCTATCTCCCCGACAAACCAGAATCTAACCATCTAATCTCATGTACAAAAGTGGATATGGATTGCCTTGTTCATCGCACTCTGTTCTTTTATAAAACTCAAATCCCATATGTTCATAGAAGCCTTTTGCGAGAGGATTTTGCTCATTAACTGCCAAATCATTCACTGAATATTTTTCTATTCCGTATTTAAGCAATTCTTTTCCTAACCCTTTCCCTCTATCTTCATGAGAAATAAAGAGCATTTCAAGATGCTGCCCTTCAATTCCCATAAAGCCAACAGGAATTTGATTTTCGCTTTGTACTATTGTTAAAGTAGGTATTTCCTTCAATGCGTGCGGTACATATTCCTTAATGTTTTCTATTTCGTCCTCTGACAAAAAAAGATGCGTTGTCCTAACAGAACTTTCCCACACGGCCAGCAATTGTTTTATCAACGAAGCAGATCTATCTTTTACTTCTATAATTTTCAAATCCTAATCCTCCATAAATTTTTGCATCTTTCATAATCGAGCAGGAGGGGATTTATTAAATCCCCGGACTCTCACACCACCGTGCGTACCGTTCGGTACACGGCGGTTCAATCAACTGAACAAACACACCTTTCGGTGTAGTAATCTAACATTGAGACGAATCCAAAACGGGTTAATCTTTCTTTTGTCACTGCATTATTCATTGCTCCCCTTTGGCAGAAATATGCTATCTTTGCCCCCCCCCGCCATCGGCTTAGGTATCTCCACTTTTCGTACTGGTTGAGGTTTATATTTTCTTGCCCTCAACTTTACAGCTTCCTTCAGATTCCACCTCACGATAGACACCCTTGCTGTTCGGCTATACACTTCCCACTATCTGGGCGTGTTCGGGACTTGCACCCGTTAGAGCGCGCCCATGGCGCGCAAACTAAAAAAAGGACCATCCCGTTCCCGGCATGGCCCCCGGTCTCAAACACGCTTAGTCGCAGTTTGAGGAGTTTTTGCTGCTGTTTTTACTTGCATTCTGACTTGTGTTCTTGCTGCTGTTCCTGCTTGCATTCTTGCTGGAATTCCGGCTGCTGTTGCTGCTTGTGTTCTTGCTGGAATTCTTACTGCTGTTGCTTGCATTTCTGCTGTTGCTTGCATTGGTTGAATTGCTCTCGTTGTACTCATCCATAAAATTTCTAGCCATGTTACTGCCTCCTGTCTGTAAAGCATCACAGTGCTTTTACTCGTTACAAAAGGTAGTATCTCACCAGAATCGGAATCTATGCGCAGAGAGAGATGTCAAGCTTTTCCAACGGAACCAAATAATTCCATTTTTTCTTTTACGGTAGCTTTGATGGCTTCTGTTCCCGGCGCCAAAAGCTTACGGGGGTCAAAGCCTTTGCCCTCCTGATCCTTTCCCGCTTCGATATACTTACGGGTCGCCTCCTGGAAGGAAAGCTGGCACTCTGTATTTACATTGATCTTGGAAACTCCGAGAGAGATCGCTTTCTGTATCATGTCGGCCGGAATCCCTGTACCGCCGTGAAGAACCAGCGGCATAGAGCC
Organism: uncultured Clostridia bacterium; assembly: GCA_948467395.1. GTDB lineage: Bacteria > Bacillota > Clostridia > Lachnospirales > Lachnospiraceae > Eubacterium_F. Next base: position 33,995 of record CAOKDX010000004.1, read on the forward strand.
GGTCTTCTGCTGTACCGCATCCAGCGTCTCAAAGCTGAGCCCTGCCCAGTTGTCCGGATATTTACCATGTATATTCCCAATGCCGGCTGCCAGCATGGTCACACCGAGATCGGCAATCATCTTGCACTCATCCGGATCCGCACACTCTCCGGCACCGACAACACCGTCTTCCTCGCCCCCGATGGAGCCGACTTCCGCCTCGATGGACATCCCTTTCTCCCTGCAGATGGCAACCAGTTCTTTTGTTTTCTCCACATTTTCCTCAATGGGATAATGGGAACCGTCAAACATAATAGAGGAAAAGCCCGCCTCAATACATGCCTTCGCGCCTTCATAGCTGCCATGATCCAAATGCAGGGCAACCGGCACCGTGATATTCAGTTCCTCCAGCATGCCGTTCACCATTCCAACGACTGTCCTGTAGCCGCACATATACTTGCCGGCGCCCTCGGAAACACCAAGGATAACCGGTGAATTCAGCTCCTGTGCTGTGAGCAGGATCGCCTTGGTCCACTCCAGATTGTTGATGTTAAACTGACCGACTGCATATTTGCCAGCCTTTGCCTTCGTAAGCATTTCTTCTGCTGATACTAACATATTCTTACCCTCCATTTTGTTTTTTAGAACTTTTCTCTTTCCATTGAATCATAAAAATAGAAAAATTGCGCACAAAAATAAACCAGCACGTTTCCCCTAAACGTACTCTCTGTTAATCTTCGGCATGATTCGGATTCTTACCGATCGTTTCGATTGCCTTGATAACGGCTGTCGTTATCTCCGCATCCGACTGGACAGACAGTGAATCGAACTTCTGGTACACTACTCCCTTATCGGAGAGCACATACTTTGCAGGAAGACGGTTCAGGGCATATGCTTCCATATCCCGCCTGCATTTATCACAGCTGCAGTATTGCCCCATCTGTGGAAGTACACTGTTCAGCTTCAGTTCGACACAGTCCTCCATTACATTATGTAACTCATGCATACACATATCTCCTTTGTAGTCCTATATGTAAGATTGTACCACAATAAAACATAAAAACAAAGTATTTCTTTAAAAAAAATAGAGAACTGTCCACTACCGGAGGAATCCCCAGCAGGAAACAGTTCCAAGCTAATCAGCGGGCTCAGGCCGGCGCCGTTGAACGAACTGGGCTAGCGGGATTCGAACCCACGAATACAGGAGTCAAAGTCCTGTGCCTTACCGCTTGGCGATAGCCCATTATATTCTTATATAAATTCAATGTCCCGCCAAAAAAGCGGGACATTGATGCGGGTGGGTAATGGGATTCGAACCCACGGCCTTCAGAGCCACAATCTGACGCGCTAACCAACTGCGCTATACCCACCATAAATGGAAAATCATTTGAATCATTTCCCAAACGTGTCAGGAGGGATTCGAACCCCCGACCCACGGCTTAGAAGGCCGTTGCTCTATCCAACTGAGCTACTGACACATAGATTGTACGAGAAGCTGATGATGTATCTACAAGCGAGTGAATACACCCGAAAGCGGGTGATGGGAATCGAACCCACGTATCTAGCTTGGAAGGCTAGTGTTCTACCATTGAACTACACCCGCATATTTTGTTGAAATGGGAAATGATAAATCGGGGTGACAGGATTTGAACCTGCGGCCTCTTGAACCCAAATCAAGCGCTCTAGCCAAGCTGAGCCACACCCCGTTCCGGGTATCTGTAATACCATTCCGCGCCCTCTGCCGTGACGCAAATCTTATTATATTATAGAATTCTCCCGTTGTCAACAAATTTCTTATCAAATCACCTTCCCTGCAACCGGATCCGAATCCTAACCTCGCCTTCCCTGTACTCCGCCTCAATACTTCCTCCCATCTGTTCTGTCAATGTCTTCGCGATGGAAAGGCCCAGCCCGGTGGAATGCGAGGCATCCTCCACTGTATAAAAGCGGTCAAACAGTCTCCCCACCTGGATTTCATCCAGGCGGGAGGCATGATTGGCAAAAGTAATCCCTCCCTCTTCGGTCAGCGTGACAGCCAGATCGCCGTCACTGTATTTGACAGCGTTGCCAATAATATTTTCGAAGATGCGGGATACCGCCCTGCGGTCCAGCATTCTCACTACCTTTTTTGCCGGCATCCGGATCTGCGGACTGATCCCCCGGCACCGGATCAGCGCATAAAATTCGGAGAGTGCCTCTTCCAGAGCCTGATTCACATCCACCTCCTCATACTCCATCTCATACGAGGGCGCCGTCACTACGGCATAGCAGAACAGTTCCTCCATCAGCTGTGTCAGCACCCCGCTCCGCTCCCGTATCACATCCAGATAACGGGAAACCGTATCGGATGTTTCTTCCGCCTCCAGTAGATCCAGATAGCCGCAGATGGCGGTGAGCGGCGTCCGAAGATCGTGGGAAATATTCGTCACCGCCTCCTTTAACTCCCTGTCTCCCTGCTGGAAACGGTGCCGTTCATCCCGGAATATCCGGAGCTGCTCATTGATGCTTTCGGCCAGCCGGCGCATACAGCCATCCCGGCTGGCAATATCGATCAGGTTATTCGTCTCCGTCTCAAGCCTGTCACGAAATGCCTGCTCGATCTCCCGGGCTGACCGACGGAGCAGACAGACCTTAAGGCCCAGTAAAGCAATTACCAGAATTAGAAAAACCACGATCAGAACCCACAACTATTTCACATCCTTTTTTCTAAATATTACTACTCCCGCCGCCGTGGACAAAATAATGATCCCAAAAGAATACAGCATCAACAGCCCGGGGTTCTCCACCTGGATGTTTGTATATTGGACCATCTGGCCAAGGGGATTGGCATCATGGAAAAATTCATATAATTTCCGTTTCGTCCCGGTGAGATAGTTCGGGTTTGGCTGTGCATCCTCATGCACCATCGTACCGTCCTCATCCGTATAGCTGTACGCATCGTAGATCTCAGGCTCCTGCAGCCGCTGCATCACAACCATGCCAGCGAAAAACAGCACAAAAAAGGAAATCAGACAGATGCTGACCCCTGTAGACCTGCTCTGGCTCAGCATACTGACCAGAGTAAACAGAGCGGAATAAGCCAGTACCGTGACCATACTCCCCAGCAGCATGATGGCTAGCGTCCCGGCCGCCGTCCGGAAACCGCCGAGAAGAGGAAGCCCTAGTAAGATTGCTGTCAGAAAATAAGCGGCACAGCACAGCAGCGTCCCCGCCGCATGGGTGATGAGATTGGATAGATAGATGGACAGCCTTGTATGTCCGGCGATCAGTTTATTGCGGATCGTTCCATCGCTGTAATCCGTCCCACAGAAAACACCGCAGAAAAGAGCACTGATCATACCGATCACCGTGAGATAGCCGGTGATGACATAATCCAAGCTGGCATCCGAAACATTCCATTGAGCCATGCGCAGGGCCGAAATGACGAAAAGCACTCCCAGTGCAGACATGCCTATTATTTCCCCCCAAAAAAGCTTGCTCTTCCACATTCGGGAAAAGTTCACGTGTAACAGTCTACTCATTCCCCACACCTCCGATCAGATTGACGAAATAGCTCTCCAGACTCTCATCCCGCTCCTGCAGGGAAAGGATCTCACAGTGCTCCTCTGCCAGTGCCAGTGCCAGCTGGGTGATATTTACCTTGGTAAATATATCCGCCTGCCGGCCGGACAATATACTGTATTCCCAGCCCATTTTGTCCATCACCCGGATCAGGGTATTGATATCGGTAACCTCCAGCCGGGTACATTTTCTGCACTCAGCTTCCAGCTCCTCTGCACTGATCTCCTTCACCATATGTCCTCTGTCGATAAATCCATAGTGTGTGGCCAGGCGGGACAGCTCATCCAGGATGTGGCTGGATATCAGCACCGTGATCTGCTGTTCACGGTTCAGCTTCAGGATCAGTTCCCGGATCTCGATGATCCCCTGGGGATCCAGGCCGTTCACCGGCTCATCCAGCACAAGGAAATCAGGATTTCCCGCCAGTGCCACGGCGATGCCGAGACGCTGGCGCATGCCAAGAGAAAAATTCTTCACCTTCTTCTTCCCCGTATCCTGCAGTCCCACCAGCTCCAACAGCTCCGGGATCCCACTGAAGAATGGAAGTCCCAGGGTGCGGTACTGTTCCTTCAGATTGTCTTCCGCCGTCATATTCTGATAGAGGGACGGCGTCTCCACCACTGCCCCCATCCTGCGCCGCGCTCTGTGAATCTCTTTTTCTGAATCTGTCTTTCCATATAAAACATATCCGCCTGAGGACGCCTCCTGCAGGCCGCAGATCAGCCGGATCAGCGTAGTCTTCCCCGCTCCGTTCCTGCCGACAAACCCATAGACCGCCCCCTTGGGAACATGCATGGAAAGTCCGTCCAGCGCCTTAAATTGACGATAGCGCTTACTAAGAGCATCGGTCGTCAGTACATATTCCATAGTAATGCCTCCTTTTTTATCTGATGCTCCCAGTATATTGGATAATGGTTAAGAAAGCGGTAAAGAGAAATGTTAAGAAAAAGTAAATCGAACGAAGCGGACAGACGCACCTTAAGAAATATCGCACATTTTGAAGCCGATGCCCCACACTGACTCAATATAATCCTTATGCCCGGCGTCCCGGAGCTTCCGCCGGAGGTTGCTGATGTGGACCTTCAGGGAGCTCTCCACACAGTCCGGCGTATCCTCACTGATCCGGTCCAGCATTACCGACTTCGTCACCACCTGGGCCGGATTCCTCATAAGCAGGCGGAGTATCGCATACTCTGTCCTGGTGAGACGGATTTCCTGTTCCTGGATCAGGACGGAATGGGACACCGTATCCATCACAATATCATCAAAGACAAGGTGTTCCGCTGTCCCGCCCTCCGACGACTTCCTGAGCTGGACTGTGATTCTGGCCAGCAGCTCCCTTGTATCAAAGGGTTTCGTAACATAATCCGCTGCCCCGCCCAGCAGCAGTTCAATCTTATCCTGTATATCTGACCGGGCACTGACAACAATCACCGGTATTCCTTTCAGCTCTGGCAGTACCTCTTCTCCCCTGAGCCCCGGCAGCATAAGATCCAGCAGCACAAGATCCGGTCGGTGCTCCGCCAGGGCAAGAAGCGCCTCTGTCCCGGAATAAGCCCGGGACACCCGGTACCCCTCTCTGGTAAGCACCTCTTCCAGCATATTTCCAATGTGGACGTCGTCATCAATGATCATGATCGTTTTATATTTCATCCAATGCCTCCAGCAGCCTGTCCATCTGTTCGTCAGTTCCAATGGTGATCCGAAGATAGTCCCGGACCCTCTCCCCGCCAAAATGGCGGACAAAAATCTTTCTCTTCCGCAGCTCTTCAAAAAGTATGCCGGCGGGTTTCATTTGGTGTCTCACAAAAAGGAAATTAGTGCGGGAATCCAGACAGACAAATCCCCTCTGCTCCAGTTCCCCCTTCACCCGGTCCCTTGTCCGGATGATCCTGTCCAGACAGGCCTGAAAATATTCTTCATCCTCCAGAGATGCCGCCCCAAGCCGGATGGATTCCATATTCATCGTATAGGAATTTACCGACTCCTTCACATCATTCAGCGCCTGGATCAGCCGCCTGCTGCCCATGGCAAAACCGATCCGCATCCCGGCAAGGGAGCGGGACTTGGAATAGGTCCTCACCACTAAGAGATTTTCATACCGGTCCAGCAGAGGCAGGACGGTCTCTCCGCCAAAATCCACATATGCCTCGTCGATGATTACTACTACATCCTGATTCCCCCGTAGGATCTCCTCCACCTGACGGAGCGGCATGCCAATGGATGTGGGAGCGTTGGGATTGGCTATGACAATACCCCCGTTTTCCCTTATATAGTCCTCGGTCCGGATGCGGAAGTCCCCGTCTAACGGCGGACACTCATAGGGAATCTGATAGACCCCGGCCCACACCGGGTAGAAGGAATAAGTCACATCCGGAAACAGCACCGGCTTGTCAGAATTAAAGAATGTAAGGAAGGCAAGGGACAGTACGTCATCCGATCCCACCCCCACGAATACCTGCCCTTTCTCCCGGCCATAATACCGTTCCAGCGCCTGCACCAGCTCCGAGGAGGACGGATCCGGATACAGGGCGAAACGATCCGTATCCATTTTTTTATGCTCCTCCACAACTCTGGGCGAGGGGGGATACGGATTTTCGTTGGTATTTAATTTAATCATATCCTTTTCCTGCGGCTGCTCTCCTGGTACATACGGTTCTACCCTCCGGATATATTCTTCCCATTTATTCATTTGTTCCTCTCCTTCGCTCCCGGCCGCGCACGGCTTTATTCTCTGTCTTTCTAATTTACTCCATTCCTCTGGGTCTGTCAATAGTCTGTAACTCCCGCGTAAGCGTCCACAATGCCATAACCCCATTCCGTATTGGGCGAGGGCACTCCCCGGGGAACTGCGCTCTGAATAAACATCTCCCGCATGGCAATCCCCGTGACGCCATCCCCGCCGGCGTGTTCCATAAACAGCGCGCCAATCCCCGCCGCCAGCGCTGCCGCCGCACTGGTTCCCGTCATACTGCCATACCGCCCTCTGGGAAATGGGCCCGTCAGCTCCACTCCCGGCGCCACCACATCCGGCTTCACTTCCCCGGCCGTGGTAAATCCCCGGCCCGCCTGAAGGTACAGGGCACCGTTGGCGGAATCATACGCCGATATGGTGATCATATTTTTCCCAGTGCCTGGATTGCATATTGTATAATCGGGGGTCGGCTCCAGAAATACCACCTCGTGCTCCAAAAACTGCCTGATGGGAAGCCACATATGAAAACGCGGTTCGTCGGTTTCAAAATGGGTCTGTATCTTCCATATACCGCTTTTGGGCTGGATAAAGCGGAACACCACCACCTGTTCTCTCGTCTGTCCCTGCGACACGCCAAAGTAAATCTCAATCTCCGTATTTTCCTGGGAAAAGCGATGCTGCTGCCTTACCCCGGACACCGCCCTGACACCGCTGAATTCCTCTCCCCCCGGCGAAATAACATCCAGGGTAAGCCTGCCGGGGGTAACCCACCAAAGCTGTGCCATAAATCCCTTCATATCCCGTTCCACATTGATATTGATGGTCTCATCCCTCTGGCGAATCCTGTGATGATGCCTGGCATTTCCCTCATTCCCCGCACAGGTAAAAATAGAGATTCCCTGATAGGTCATATATCGATCCATCAATACCGACAGATTGCTGGCGCCGCTGTGATTTCCCATACTGGTCCCCATGCCCACGCAGATCACAATGGGCCGGTTCTCCACCTTCGCCACCTCCAGCAGATACATGATACCCGCCATGATATCATTTTCCTGATACGCCGGCACATCATCCGGTATACCGTAATAATCCCGGTATGCCTGCTTTGCCTGCTTGCATTTGACAACTACCAGCTCCGAGAGCGGCGCCACCCCGGAGAATTCGGCACCCTGATTCTCATTTCCCGCCGCCACCCCAGCTAAAAAGGTGCCATGACCCGATTCGTCCCTCTCCGGAACGACGGAATAGGGATCCTCGCTCCGCAGCGCCTGATTTAACTGTTCCCTGCTGTACCCCTGTCCATATTGGAAGCGCCCCACCCCTTCGCCGTCCCGTTCCGTCTGATCCCAGATTCCCAGGATCCGGCTTGTATTGTCTGCATTGATAAATGCCTCATGAGTATAGTCGATGCCAGTGTCCACCAAGCCCACCAAAATTCCGCTGCCGTACAGATCCACATAGGGCTGCCTGCGGATCCGCAGCACGCCGCTGGCCTCCAGCGCCTCTTCGTTCATCAGTCCATATACGTTGGGAATGGCAGAAAACCCGTATTTCTCTATCATTTCACTGCCCACCGATGGAAGCTCCTGGTAGATCACCGCCTGGAGTGAATCCAGGCGGATAAAGCAGTCGGGATTGTAAAATTCCTGTATATAGGTTTCTCCCCCATAATTTCCTATAATATAGTCCAGTGCTGTCTCCGAATACACTACGTCCTGACAAGGCATAAAAAATCCCCCTGCGTTTTCTTTCAGTTTACGCAGGGAGACAAACTGTCGTGACTGGATGATGGAGCTTAAAAAATCAAGTCTACTATTAACAAAAGGCCCGGATGCTGAAATTTTTTCCTTTTTGCTGGTGTCATTCATCATTTTGTCCTGGCTTTGATGGTTTTGTATTTACTGAAGGATTTCTTTCCGTTGATCTTTACATAGCTTCTCACATGGAAATAATAAGCTGTCCGTCTCTTCAGCATCGGCACCGTACATTTCGCCGACTTCACCGTTGTGTAATAACCGCGTTTCGATTTTTTCCTGCCAAACGCCACCTCATACCCTACGGCGCCCGGTACTTTTTTCCACGTCAGCCGGACGCTCTTTTTATTCCTGGAGGCCGCTTTCAGTTTCGTCACACGGACGGGCTTCTTTTTGACCACTACCGGAACTGTGGTGGTTTTGGAGACCCCGCCCTCCTTATATGTGATCTTCAGGGTTTTTGTTCCCGGCTTCTTTGTGCTGATCTTCGATGCATTGCTGGAAAACTTCGTCACCTTCTTTGTGAGTCCATTCGCATAAAATGCCCGTACCACCGCCTTTTTCGCAGAAATCCTACTGCCAGTGAAAAACTCATTTTTACTCATGGTGACGCCGATGGAACGCAGGGAGGTATCCGAAGGATCCAGCGACGTATAAAAGGTAGCGGCTACCTTGTCGCTTCCCTTTGTCACCGTCAATGTACCGTTCACCATAGTCAGGTAGTATCCGGGAATGGATACGCTCTCAAAGGAAACTCCCCCGCTGTCAGACAGCCCCTCTCTCGTCCTGAAGGTCTGCTTCTTCGCCATGGACGCCGTGGCCCCTGTATCCTGCGCCAGCGTCACCGACTTTTTCGAGTTCACAGTCAGATAGAGCCCCGGTTTGTTCTCTGACTGGATGGACACATAGGAATCCCTGGTTTTATCCGCCTTTCCCGGCCCGATCACCCATTTCCGGTCCGCTGCTGCTGAGCTCATCCCGGCCCCCACCTTTACCTTTGTATAAGGATAGGCGGAATCAGAGGCAGAGTTGGCAAATTTTTTATGGGACAGAGGCGTTCCCATATTCGTATAGATGGTTGTGGTCTTCCCCGTCAGCCCCGCCGCCGTTTCCTCCATCGGTACAACGCTGCCGTCCGCATTAAATTTCAGCTCCGTCACACACGCCGACCTGCGGTAGCCGGATCCTCCCGGCAGGGATCCGTTGTGATAGACAAAATAAGTCTTTCCCTTAAAGTCAAATACTGCCATATGATTTGTATTGGAGGTGGCAGTGGGTCCCATGATAATGCTCCCAAAAGTCCATGTTCCGGAAATTAGGTTATCCGTAGTAGCATATGCCATCTGCTCCCGCCAGCCATAGGCATAGAAGAGATAATACTTCCCGTAATAGGCGCCGTCAGCATTCTGGCGGCGGTAGATCCACGGCGCCTCCGTAAAGGAATTCAGTCCCGCCGTCTTATCCAGAATATCCGCGGAGGAGGCCGATGTGCCGCAGGTGATCTTCCCATCCCCATTCAGATCCTTTACTGACATCATATCTTCATTCAGCTCACAGATATAATATTTTCCGTTTCCCCAGGCCAGATAGCGGTGCTCCACCCCCTGGGCGTCAGTCTCCACCCATGCCGTGGGATCAATATCATTCCAGTTGCTTGTCTGGGGTTCCGTGGCAGAACCCTTTACCAGCGGCTCTCCCTTGTCCTTAAACGGACCGGTGGGGCTGTCCGATACCGCCACGCCGATGCACTGCTTGTCATTGTCTACCTCCTTCTTCGCCCAGGTACAGTAGTAAAAATAATATTTATTCCTGTATTTCATTACCTGTCCCGCCCAGGCGGAATTGCTTGTACTCGCCCATTTGATGCTGGAGGCGTTGTCCGCCTTCATAATAACGCCCTCGTACTTCCAGGTCTGCATATCCTTAGTGGAGTAGCAGGCCCATTCCGGCATATTGTAAGCATTATTTGTGGAGGTGTCATGGCCCACATAGAGATAAACCGTATCCCCGTCCACCAGCACGGAGGGATCACCGCCATACATTCTCCTGCCGCCGGCATCAAATCCGGCAATGGGATTTCCTGCGCTCTTCTCCAGGGTAATGTCCCGCGTCGCCGCTTTCGCCGGGGAATCTGCCGTTTTTCCCACCGGCAGTACAGGTATCGTCAGGCTCAGGGCCAGCAGCCCGGCCAGTATTTTTCTTATCGCTCTCATTCTATTTCTCCTTCCTATCTACATAAAAGGTTGCCGCTTTCTTATCGCTGCCATCTGTCAGACAGAGCTTCTGTTCCTTCACGGTAAGGTACTTTCCTGGCTGTGATACACTCTCAAAGGATACTCCTTTGTCATCGGCCATACCCGCCACTGTGTGGAAGGTCTGCTGCTTCGCCGTATCCTCCGCACCATCCGCATCCTGTGCCAGGGTCACGGTTCCGTCCGTCCCGGCAGTCAGATAAAGCCCCGGCTTATTTTCCGACTGAATGGAAATGCAGGCATCCTTCGCCGGGTCTGCCTTTCCTCTCGTCAGCACCCACTCCGCATCCCGGTCCGTCTCCGGGGTACCAGTGAGGACGGCGATGTCCTTATAGGGATATTCTTTATCGCTGCCGGAATTCATAAAATTCTCATGAAACAGGTTATTTCCCGCTGCGTCCCGTATATTCATGATCGTGCCGTTCAATCCCGCCGCCGTCTCCGACATCACTTCCACCTTTCCCTTATCGTCGAACCGGAGTTCCGTGATGCAGGCGGATCGGCGGTAGCCGTTTCCACCCGGAAGGGAACCGTTGTGATAGACAAAATAGGTTTTTCCCTTGAAATCAAAGACCGCCATATGATTTGTATTGGAGGTGGCAGTGGGAGGCATCAGAACAGAACCAAATTTCCAGGAGCCCGTCAGCAGATCATCCGTCGTGGCATATGCCATGCGCTCCCGCCACCCGTAGGCGTAGAAAAGATAATATTTACCGTAGTATTTCCCCTCAGCATTCCTTCTGCGGTAGATCCACGGCGCCTCCGTAAAGGAGGTGAGTCCGGTCTGGTGATGCAGCACATCTGCCTCCTTCGGCGTCATTCCACAGGTGATCTTCCCATCCCCGTTCAGATCCTTCACCGAGATCATATCCTCGTTCAGCTCACAAATATAATACTGGCTGTTGCCCCATGCCATATACCGGTGTTCCTCTCCTGCTTCATCGGTTTCCACCCAGACAGTGGGATCGATATCGTCCCAGTTGCTCCGCTGGGGTTCTGTCAGCGTTCCCTGAACCAGCGGCTTCCCGATGTCCTGAAAGGGGCCGGTGGGACTATCCGCCACTGCCACACCGATGGACTGCTTTCCGGAGGACGTCTTATCCCAGGAACAATAATATAGGTAATAACGGTCCTTTCCTGCCTCCCCGTCCCGGTGTTTCACCACCTGGCTCGCCCAGGCTGTGGTGGAGCTTGTCACCCAGTCAACCTCATCCGTGCTGACCTTCATCACAGACCCCTCCGATTTCCAGTTTTTCATATCCTTCGTGGAATAGCACACATACTCCGGAATATTGTATACCGCCCGCCTTACTTCACTGTCCGTGGAGAGGTCATGACCGGTATACAGGTATACCGTATCGCCGTCCACCAGTACTGACGGGTCGCCGCCGTACTGGTAATCCCCTGTCTCACTGTCTCCTGCCAGAGGGTTTCCGCCGGTACTTTTCTCCAGGGAAACCTCGCCATTGTCCAGTGTCGTCATGACCGGCTCCTGCTTCTTCTCCTTCGGTCCTTCTTCCTTCTTTCCTCCGGAGCAGGCCGTCAGCCCGGCCAGGGCTGCCGCCAGCACCAGGGCGCAGAGTTTCCTTCTCTTCATACTTATGTAATCCCCCTTTTCCTCGCTGCTCTTATGCTGCAGACTGCTCCGCCGAATCCCGGCTGCAGCATAAAAATTACAAATTTTTGACACACTAATTCTTTTGACTTTAACCCTATTCTGAATTATAATGGATATTAAGAAAATATGCAATACAGCAAAACCATTGCACCAAAAAAGGGAGGTTATAAAAATGAGAAAACACCTGAAACGCATGGTGTCCTGCTTTGTAGCTGCTGCTCTTATGGCTACATCCATAATGGCACCGCTGGACCCTGCCGGTATACCGACAGCCCAGGCACAGATCAAAACCCATGTATCGGTTCATGATCCGTCCATCGCAGTATCAAAAGAAGGCACGTACTATGTATTTGGGTCACATATTGATGCAGCCAAATCAACAGACCTGATCAACTGGCAGACATTCACAAATGGCTACACCACTCCGAACAACAAGCTTTTCGGCGACATGGCAAAGAATCTTGCCGAGCCGTTTAAATGGGCGGGCGACCATGATGTAGATGCCAAAAACTACAGTATCTGGGCTCCGGATGTATTCTGGAATCCAAAATATGACAACGGCGACGGAACCAAGGGCGCCTATATGATGTATTTCTGTACTACTTCCACGGCAGTCCGTTCCGTGATCGCTTTTGCCACATCCCAGAATATCGAGGGACCTTATACTTACAAAAAATCACTGATCTACTCCGGCTTTACAAAGGAGAGCGCCAAGGATGGCGGAAGCAGGGTAGACAAGAAGTATACCAACACAAATATTGGCGAACTTATCGCAAATGGAACACTGAAGGACGGCCTCAATGAAAACTGGTTCCGGGGCAGCACAGCCTACAATAACAGCTATGCGCCCAATGCCATTGATCCAACTATTTTTGAGGATAAAGACGGCAGACTGTGGATGACATACGGCTCCTGGTCCGGCGGTATTTATATTTTGGAAGTTGACCCGGCCACCGGTGATGTGAAATACCCGGGCAAAAATGGCACCGCCTCCGGCAACCGCATTGTAGATGAGTATTTTGGAACAAGAATCTCCGGCGGCTTTGCCAAATCCGGAGAGGGACCTTATATCCTCTATGATAAGGACAGCGACTACTATTATCTGTATGTCTCCTATGAATGGCTTGGGGTAGACGGCGGTTACAATATGCGTCTCTTCCGTTCCAAAAATCCGGATGGACCCTATACCGATGCCGCCGGCAACAATGCCGCATTGGAGAGCATGTCTACTAATTACATGAATAACGGAATCAAGGTAATGGGAAATCACAACCTTCCCTATATCTGGTATCCGTACAAAGCACCCGGCCATAACTCTGCCTTCATTGATGAAAAGACAGGGAAGCGTTTCCTGATCTACCACACACGGTTCCAGGGGCGCGGCGAGGTTCATCAGCTCCGGGTGCACCAGCAGTTCCTGAATGAACAGGGCTGGCCGGTCACCGCTCCATATGAATACACCGGAGAATCCATTTCTCCTACCGGTTATGCGGCAGATGAAGTAGTGGGTGAGTACGCCTTTGTCAATCACGGCATTACCTCAGACAGAACCACGGTGAATGAAGCCAAAAATATTGTTCTTAAGAAAAACGGAACCATTACCGGAGACGTGACTGGAACCTGGACTGCTAAGGCGGGAACCTACCATATGAGCGTGAAGACCGGCGGCGTTACCTACAGCGGCGTATTCCTGAAACAGACAAAGGAAACCAGCGATGCCCAGGTCATGACATTTTCTGCCATCGGCACAAATAACCAGACGGTATTCGGCGTAAAGAAGTCAGTGGGACTCTCATCCTCAAAGTCCACTATTTACACAGGCGGCAACAAGGATAAGACAGCACAGCTCAAGCTTACCGGTGTCGCAGAATCCGCTTATACCGTATCCTATAAATCCTCTAAGCCTTCGGTAGCCTCAGTCAGCAAAAAGGGCAAGGTTACGGCTAAAAAGAAGGGTTCAACGAAGATTACAGCTACTGTTAAGATAGGAAATACAACCAGAACTGTGTCGAAGACCATTAAAGTCAAAAAAGCCTATATCAAATTCAGCAAGAAGAAAACTTCGCTGAAGGTGAAGAAATCATACAAATATAAAATTAAGGCTTACGGAATCAAAGCTTCTTCCGTACGTTTCAAATCATCCAAATCTTCCGTACTGAAGATTAACAAAAAGTCCGGCAAGGCGACGGCTAAGCGAAAGGGAACCGCTAAGATTACGGCAAGCTATAAGAAAGCGAAGGTCACCGTTAAGGTAAAAGTGAAATAATGTAAAATTTTCTGAGTAACTTATCAAAAAGACTGGAGAATTCTCACTCTCCAGTCTTTTTGCTTTAACAATGTAATTATATTAACGGCTTTGCCCTAATTCCATTTTTTGTGAGGACACTGTCCGCCTTTCGCCAGAGCCCGCAGCTCCACATAACAGCCGCAGGCTGCACAGGTGCCGGCATTCAGAAGATCGCATTCCTTACAGACGGCAAGCCGTGTCTCGTATTCTGCACCGCTTACCCGGTCTGCCTCTTTAATGGCGTCCCGGTATCTGGCGATCTGTTTCGCATCCTCCTCTGCCATCTCCCGCAGCAGACATTTTTTGCATATCCGGACGCCCATATCACTTCCGAACCCGCAGTGCGATGACGCTGTTCCTTGGCATGGTCACCCGGATTCCCTCCGGGCTCACCGTATAATCCGTAAAATCGGATTCCTTAACCTGCTCTGGCGCTTCAAAGGTATTCATCGCATGCATATCAGCATCCGTAACAATCCTTGCCTCTGTCACCTTATAATCCCTGCCGGCAAACTGAATCTCAAGATCCGCCGCCGCCTCAATGGAAAGGTTGTTCAGTGTAATGGTGATGACGCCGTCCTGATCCATCGATACGGATTCTGTAATCTGGGGCACCTGCCATTCCTCTGTACCAATCTCCGATACGCCGGACAGGGCGCTTTCCAGAAGATCCGCCCCCTGATGATGGCGGTACATATGCATCACGTGATAGGTCGGTGTCTTGATCATCTGTCCGCCCTCCGTCAGAAGGACCGCCTGCAGTACATTTACCATCTGGGCAAGGGCAGCGATCTTCACGCGGTCGCTGTGCTTGTTAAAGATGTTCAGGGTAATTCCGGCGATCAATGCATCCCGGATGGTATTCTGCTGATACAGGAAACCAGGATTCGTTCCGGGCTCCGCCTTGTACCAGGATCCCCATTCATCCACACACATACCGATCTCTTTTTCGGGATCATAGTAATCCATGATCGTACCGTGACGGGTCACCAATTCATCCATATATAGCGCTTTTCCCAGTGTCTTATACCACACCTCATCGTTGAAGTCAGTAGAGCTTCCTTTGATCTTCCAGCCCTCTGGATGTACATAATAGTGAAGGGAGAGATAATCCATAAACCCGTGCTGCTGATCCTCTTCCTTCGTGTTGGCAAATGCTGTCTTAAGCACTCCCTCCGTCCAGAAATAGTCGTCCACATTGGCACCGCAGCAAACCTTCTTAATGGGATTCTTCTTGTCATAATTCCGGACATAGGTCTGATAACGGCGATATTCGTTGCCATAGAATTCCGGCGTCATATTGCCGCCGCAACCCCAGTTTTCATTGCCGACGCCGAAAAAATCAATCCGCCAGGGTTCGGCATGTCCATTTGCCTTCCTCAGATCCGCCATGGGCGATACCCCGTCAAAGGTCATATATTCTACCCACTCGGACATCTCCTGCACAGTACCGCTCCCCAGATTTCCATTTACATATGTCTTACATCCCAGCTGGCGGCATAATTCCATATATTCATGTGTACCGAAGCTGTTATCCTCCACAACTCCGCCCCAGTGGGTGTTGATCATTTTCTTGCGGTTCTCCCTGGGACCGATTCCATCCTTCCAGTGATATTCATCCGCAAAGCAGCCGCCGGGCCAGCGCAGCATCGGCACCTTCAGCTCCTTCAGCGCCTCAACCACATCGGTGCGCATACCATTTACATTGGGAATCTCCGAATGG
Source organism: uncultured Clostridia bacterium (assembly GCA_948467395.1). Lineage (GTDB taxonomy): Bacteria > Bacillota > Clostridia > Lachnospirales > Lachnospiraceae > Eubacterium_F. The sequence continues at coordinate 49,867 of CAOKDX010000004.1, forward strand.
TCTCCCACATAGATTCCCTCATAGATGCATCGTCCCAAATGCTCTGAAAAATGACCATATACCTCCGGCTCAATCCGGCTCTTTTTGTTCTCTTCGTTTATAATTAGCTTTGCCACGATTCCGTCTCCTTTTCTAGTTTTCATAGGAAAATACCGGGCGTCCCTCCTCATCCCACTTTATCTTCATCAGCATGGCATGACGATTAGGATTGTAGAGAGGATCCCCTTCAATCACAGACTCTTTGCGGGCATGGTATACCATAATATCATTCCCCTCCTCGTCTACTGTAAAGGAGTTATGGCCCGGTCCATAAATTTCTTTTTCATCGTTCGTCTTTAATACCGGATAGCGTTCCTTTTTCCACGACAACGGATCAAGCAGATCCGAATTCTCGTCCGCCGTCAACATTCCCATACAATAATTCACTCCGGTATCGCTGGCGGAATATGTTAAAAAGATCTTGCCGTCATGCTTAATCACAGCCGGTCCCTCATTTACCCAAAAGCCGTGGCGCTCCCAGTCATAATCGGGAGTCGTCAGCAGCACCTGAATCGTCTTCAGCTTATAACCGGACTCCATCTCCCCGATATACAAATTGGAAATCTGTGGTCCCACGCTGACCTTCTCCGCCCACACATAATAATACTTTCCATTCTGTTCGAAAACTGTGGCATCCAGGGAAAAGGCTTCAAAGGAGAAAAAGTCTCCCTCGGCGCGTCCCATCTTACCCATCTCCACCCACTCGTCCTCCATTGGATCCGGACCCTGGCATTCCAGGACATAGGGACGGATATTAAAGATATTACCCGCCTCGCCGCCAGCATAATAGATATACCATTTTCCAAAAAGAAAATGCATTTCCGGCGCCCAGATATTGGCAGACATCAGACCATCCTCATGTTTTCTCCAGACATATTTTTCCTCTGCCTCCTTCAATCCATCCAGAGTTTTAGAACGGCGCAGTACAATTCCGTCATAAGCCGGAACGGAAGCAGTAAAATAATACCATCCGTCTTTAAAACATACAAAGGGATCTGCTCTCTGCAAAATCCATGGTTCGTTGTATTTTATTTCCTTTTCTGCTGACATATCACAGCCTCCTTTTCTGATAAATAATATTATCTTCATTATAACCGTAAATAAGAAAAAGGGCAAGACTTATTGTCCTGCCCTTTTGACAATCTCACATGATTATGATCATGAATTCTCTTCTACCATGGTGGTGTATTTCTGGATATCTGCATCAGAAAGTACATTGTATCCATCCGGTCCGAAGTAATCAATCATAGCCTTTGCATGGAAGTAGTTTGCCTTGGAAGTTGCCTCGTCTACATAGTCGGCAGCTTTGGCTGTACCACCGTCCACAAGATCGTGGATACCGATACTATTGAAGTACTCATCACAGAAGTTCCAATATCCTGCAATGCTGGTCCAGCCGTACGGAATCGGCTGCAGACAGCTCTTGAAGTACTCCTTCCAGTAACCTACATTTGTATCGTCCATGCCCTTGCAGTACATGTCGATATAAGCATCCCATACTTCCTGGTTTGTAGTGATCGGCGCCGGCATTACGTCATATTTCAGAGCAAGGCCGTTGGCATTCTGCTGTGACTCATCATTGTAAAGCTCGATTCTTGTCTTCCAGCCGTCCTGTCCAAAGCTCATGAACTTCAGAAGTTCATATGCTTCTCTCGGATGCTCACATGCCGGTGTCAGACCACCGAAGTCGATGGTAGCAATGCTGTGATGTCCAGCCTTTGCATCCTCCTTGCTTACGGAAGGAATGACATAAGGAATAATGTCAATGTTGTAATCTTTCTTATATGCCTCTGTATTCCATGTATTCTGGAATGTCCAGAAAGCCTCTGTGAACAGTGCCACATGCTCGGATGCGCCGCACCATCCCTCGAAATCGCCCAGCCAGTTCTCCATAGCCGGAGTATTGGTAACCGGGGCAATGTAACCGCCCTGTTTCAGCTCTGCGAACTGCTGCTCACCGATCGCCCATGCACTCAGGTCAAATTTCTCACCGTCAAAGCCAAACTCACCGATGACCTTCTGGGAAGAAGCGATTCCATAATAGGAATCCAGTCTGTTGTAATAGCCGCATCCATAATATGCTTTACCATCTGAGGAATCTTTCACTGTTGCCTTCTTGATCAGCTCGATCATGTCATCCCATGTCCAGTTTCTGTCCGGCACAGGAATATTCAGCTTCTTCAGAACGTTCAGGTCGATGTACATAACGCCCGGGAAGAACTTAACCGGTACGGCATATCTGTGTCCGGACTGGAATGTACCGATGCCGGCATCGTTAATGGTAGAGGCAAGCTCTTTTGTCTCCGGATCGGAATCCCAAAGATTCTTGATATCAGCAAGAAGTGTGTTGCTCAGGGCAAAGTCTGCATCTGAGAACATAATAACATCCGGGGAATTCTTGTCTGCTACCAGTGAATTCAGGGTGTCGTTGTAGCTGGATACATTTTCGTATACCGGTTTCACCTTAATATTCGGATAGATTTCCATGAAACGGTTCGCCAGATACTGAACGGTCTCATCCTGATCGAAATGGAAATAAGTCAGCTCAATATTTTCTGTGGTGATATCCTTCGCCTTCTTATACTTAATGCCGTGAATTTCCACTTCCTCAGTCTCGCCAGAAACCTTCATCTCACCGCTTGGCTTTTCCGGTCCTTTGCCTTCGCTGCCGCCTTTACCGCCACACGCTGTCAGACCGATAACCATAGTAACGGCCAGCGCCATGGCCAATAATTTTTTCTTCATGATTTTCCTCCTTTATAAGAAATTTTTATCAATTATGGCTTATTATAACATAACTGCCATAATAGTTCTACAGTTTTTGTACAAGATTCCTAGATTTTTTATTCACCCGTGATACCGGTGCGGTCAATACTCTCTACAAAGTATCTCTGAAGTATAAAGTACATCAGCATCAGAGGCAGGGCTGTCAGCATCGTGCCCGCCATATTGATGGACTCATTGATGCTGGTGGCTGCATTCACCGCCGTCTGGGAATACTTATCGTAATTCTGTGCAAAATTGCTCAGCTGGATCACCAGCGAGGTCCATCCGGTCTCTTTCATCACGCCCGCCACATACATCTGTGTCAGATAGGATTCATTCCAGTACCACACAAAGGAAAACAGTGATACGGTAATAAACGCCGGCGCTGCAGATGGCAGTGAGATCCGGAAGAAGGATTTAAAATATCCGGCGCCGTCAATCTGTGCTGCCTCGATCAGTACCTTTGGCACCTGGCGGAAGAACTGCCAGAAGATCAGGATAAAGATCGGCGCATTGATCCCCTGCCCCAACAGGGCAGGCACCACAAAGGCCCACAGTGTTCCCAGAATCCCCATATTCGAATACAGCACATAGGTAGAGATCATGGTAGCCTGGCTCGGCAGGATAAAGGTGAACAGAATGATCACCAGTACAAGCTTCTTAAGGGGAAACTCAAAACGTGCCAGTCCATAGCCGATAATGGAACACGATACCAAGTTGCACAGGGTGGGTACTCCGGCAATCACAATGCTCTTGCCCAGAGACGCCCAGAAATCCATACTTTTAGCTGCCTGAAGATAGTTGGCAACGGTAGGAGAACTTGGAATCCAGTTAATGGATGAATCCAAGAGATCGTCGAGTGTCATGAAACCGGTACTGATCATATGCAGAATCGGGTTCAGATAGATGAATCCGACACAGATCAGTAATGCATAGATGCAAAACGGTTTCAAAAAACCTTGTTTCTCTTTAGAGCCCAGCATAAATTTCCTAAATTTTTCTTTCGTAAATCTAGGCTGCGTCGTTGTCGCATTAGCTGCCAAGGCTTTCATTGCTTGTTTATTTGCTTTCCGCTCTTGCCTGCTTAGCCGCATTTCTTGCACTCCTCCTTCTTATTTTCTTAACTTCCCGCTCTTCTTTCTTCCTCTGCTTCTTCGCCTTCTTCACCTGTTTTGCATAGACATCCTTCTTCGCCATAAACAGCAGGGCAAAGATTCCGACGATCAGCAGCACCACTATGGAATACAGCCACGCCATGGCCGACGCATATCCATATCCTTTTTCCTTCGTACCGGAGAACATGGCGTTTTTGATCAGTCCGATGATCGGGTTCGTATCATTGTTGGATATAAACACAATGGTATATACCAGGTTCAGAAGAATCATCGGTTTGATGGTAGGCAGGGTAATCTTCCAGAAGCATTCCCAGCCGGAACCACCATCAATCTTCGCCGCCTCGTACATGGCCGGATCGATCTTCTGCAGACTTGACAGGAAGATCAGGATCTGTACACCGGAGTACCACAGAATCGTTACCATGTTCTCAAAGAGATCGGCAATGGGCGTCGCCAGCATGGACGGCAGGAAGCTCTTAATGGCATTGCCGATGGACTCCGTGTCCAGCGCCGTAATGCTGCCCGCCCCCTCTTCATTCAGCATCGTCAGGATCGGGCCGCTCACAATGATAACCGGCAGGAAGAAGATCAGACGGAAAATTCCCTTTCCTTTGATATTCTGATTCAGCATGATGGCTATCATCAATGCAAACACAACAATAACGGGCACCGATATAACGGTCGATACTACATAATCCACCAGGTTCGGCAGGAAATCCTGATCCGACAGAAGAATCTGCGTGAAGTTCCCATAGCCCACGAAATTAAATTTATATCCCATCGTCGTGATACGGATATTATTCAGGGCAAAGGTAAAGGATTCATATAGTGGATACATCAAAAACAGCAACGCACCTACAATCCATGGCGATATAAAAATCACACCCATCCACGCCTCGCGCCTCGCCAGACGGCCTGCTTTAATTTTTTCTTTCTTTACTCTCTTTTCTTTTATTTTCTTACTCATTCAGCCTCACCTGCCTTATAGGAATAGGACATTGCCTCTACTGTAACACCGTCTACTATCTGCTGTGTATTTGTGTAGTTTACGAAAACCTTTACACCGTTGCTGTAGGTGACTGCCTTGATCCCGTCCCCTTTTGTCTCATGCTTTACGATGTTTGCATCGCCAAGCTGCGCATTCAGTTCCCTGAGCTTCTTGTCGTAATCAATCACAGCATCCTTATATGTGGTGTACTCAGTACTGTACAGATCAGCTGAATTGGTACGGATCAGTTTGGATGAATTCTCTGCCGTCAGATAGAAGGATGGGTATACCCCTGCCTCTACCATCTGCAGGAAGAACTCCTGCTTATTCGCCTCAAAGTTGATATATTCCGAATACATCGGCATAACACCCTTCAGTACCATGGAGAGGAACGGAATCTCGTGATCCACGTACATATAATCAGAGGAACCCAGCGGCATATCCAGAAATGCGTCTGCATTTTTCCACATATAAGCGTTTGGCGCCTCCATCGCCATATCCGCCTTCTCATCCAGGTCATTCACTGCCTTTGTATAGGCGTCCGCCGTATTATTCCGCGTAAAATAGGACGACTTGTAGCTGTAGGAGAACAGCGTATTGCTGATTCCAGCCAGCGCTACCTTGTTCAGCTCTTTGTTGTTCATGGATTCCACAAAGCTTGTAAAGTCTTCCACGGAGGATTCCGGCGTCAGGTAATTAAACTTTTTATATACATCCGCCCATACCTTTTCCTCAAAGGCTCTCTTGTTCACCTTCTTAATGGTATTGAAATTAAAGGTATTGGTGCTTGGGTTCAGCCGCAGTGCATCATTGTACAGATACATTTTATAATTGGAGTTCTCGGAATCCTTGATGAGATTCTTCAGATCCGAATCGCCGCCGATATGACCGTCCGCATTGTATTTGCTCATGGGCAGATCATACAGGCCGCCAGCCTGCCAGCCCTTATATACAGACAACAGGCTCTCCACACCGCTGCTTTTCAGCTCGCCAAAAATTTTCTTGATATCATCGGTCGTGGTCATGGTAACCGCTCTGGTCCCCAGAAGGAAATTCTCCCGTTCCGTGCCGAGGAAATCCACTCTGGAATTATATGAGGAGTCCTTCTTCACAAGAGAACCGTTATTTAAAAGGTATTCCCGGTACTTCGCCGCCATGGTCGAATAATTCACATCATCACCGGACAAAAGCATGTAACGTACCTGAAGATCCGAATGGGTACGGTCTGCCTCTGCACGCGGCACAGTACCAGTGTTGGAATTGTTCAGCGGCTGCACGAAGAGGTCACGGATCAGAAATCTTGCAAAGCAGCGGTTATAGTTTACCATGGCGCCGTTGGGCTGAGCCTCAATATACGCGCGCTTCTCCCCCTTTTCCACAATGGCGAGATAGCCCTTTTGATCCTTCGTATGCGCCATGCCAAAGATCGGTGCAATGACCTGGCTGGCATCCTGAAGCATATCCAGCTCTTCCCACAGATAGGTCTTTGTATCAGACTCCACGAAACCGGAATCCGAGCCGTAGATCATCTGGGAGAAACCGGTGACATAGCGTCCCTCTTTATTATCCAGATCGATCAGGGCGCCATTTCCATCCGGAACCAGCATATAGCCCTCCTGCTTATCCAGGAATGAGTAGCCCATAAAGGGGAACACGCTGATACTGGAGATATACGTCCCCTCCTGCTCCTCGATGATAGAATCATCCGGGATCGTCACCACCAGATCACTGCCCTCAATGGTGACATTTACAGTAAAACCAAACTGATATGGCGTAAAATAAATCTTAGAAGAAAATCCGTTGTCAATCTTCGTAGTCTGAATGGTATTTTCTGTAGAATTCATATTGGCCTGCAGCGTATTCTGAATTCCCTTGATCACAGCGATATCAAGACCGGATTTCATTCTTCCGTTCCATCCTGCATTGCTGTCACCGTCGTCCTGCTCATCGCTCAATGTGGACTCAATGATCTTTCCTGTACTTTTGTTCTCCAGAATAATGGAAAATCTCGGTTCATAGAAATACAGCTTGTATGTATCGCTCTCAGCCATCAGTTCATAATCCTTGATGGTGATCCATTTGGACGGGTCAAGCTTGCCCACGGCACCGTCCATAACGACCTGACCGTCCTCTCCGATATTCTGTTTTTCCTCATCCTTCTTATCGTCTTTCTTATCTGCCGTATCCGTACTGCCGCTGGCCGTCTCTGCATCGGCCCCGCCAGCTGTATCCGTCTGTCCTGCCGAATCCGCAGGGGCTGCTGCCACATAACTGGTAACATTGATAACGCTTGCGGTAATCACTGTCACAGCAGTAAGCAGGGCAACCATTTTTCTCCATCTCTTAGTAACCAAGCCGATACACCACCTCTCCAAATACTGCACTTATGAAGTCAAATACCTGAGCCCACAGTACATATATAATGAATATCAACAGTGCGATAATCAAAATCGTAAATATCGTCAGGAATATGATCTTCACTGTCTCTTTCACGGTATAGTTGTTTACCTCTTTAATACCAAGGACAGCCAGGATCAGTACCCAGGAATAAATTATTACATTAATCAGCGTAACCAGGAACTGCTCGTTGTTTGTCAGCACATGGGATAACGCAAATCCGATTGGCGTCAGCACCACATAGGGCAGAAGGCTGTAACAGAAATAGGTATAAATCTTCTTGATGGTGCCCTCTCCTTCGTTGATGGTACAGATCAGATAATTACACGCTGTCAGCGCCACAACGGCAACAACGATGATCCCGATATCTGAGCCGATATCATATCTTCCCTCACGGACCGTCTTCTGCAGAAAGCCGCAGAGGTATTTATTTACAATATATTCAATCATAAAGATCACCAGGATCAGGCTCGGTGCACTCCAGGACGCCCTGCCCTCCCGGGCAATGCCATAGGAGCCGTCGATGGGATGCCGCATAAAATACCCGGAATACATAAAGTTAGATACAAAGCGGTTCTCCTTCACCCTGGCTTTGGCCTTCCTCACGCCGTCGAATATTTTCTTTCTGCGGTCCAGAGTGCGCAGTACCATATACAGGATCCACAAGCCCACGATAAAGAGCAGCGCCTTTACGATATTCGCCTTCAGCCACTCGTTCCGGATCTCCCAGTACGCATCGGAATAGCCTGCCTTGTCGTTGGAAAGCCTTGCATAATGAAGCGCTTCTTCATAATTGCTCTCCTGATAGAAGGCACGACCCATGGCTTTGTTGGCATAGTCAAACATACTGTTCATCTTCAGCACTTCCGCCAACGGCTCCCGGCTCTCGGTATATTTGCCCTGTGCATACAGGTTCAGCGCCGTATGCAGCTTCTGGGTAAACTCACTGGGACGGTAAACCTGAATCTGGTTCTTATCCGAATCCAGTACATAGATGGAATCATCCACCCCGACCTGAATGCTGGTAAGGGCTGACGACAGTCCGACACGCTGGGTGCCGTCGTCCTTGGCGCCAAAAACATACAGCGGTTCGCCCTGGTCGTTGTACTCATAGATGTATCCCTCCTGGGAGGCCACGTACACATTATCATGATTACCCACTGCCACTGCGGCGGGAGAGAGGTCATATACCCCGTAATTTTCCGCCCGGAGCATATTAGCACCGGCAATATTCAGCTTCTTTACCGTCTTTTCATCGTCGCCCCGGGTAACCGTATAGATCAGTCCCTTGGAGTCGATAGCCAGATTATCCGGCGTAGACGGAATATTACTTACCATCTTCGCTCTCTGTTCGTCTGTCAGGATGGCACGGTAGATAATCTGCTGCAGGCTCACTGCTGCGTAGTTGGTTCCGAAGTATCCAAGAAACGTACCGCCATCTGCCGGCGAAATCTCCACAATACCGTTTGTATTGGATTCGCAGACAATAAACATCATGCCCGCCTTATTTACTACTACCTTCAGCGGCAGGAATTCCACTCCCTCGCCGTACAGCGGACTGTCTGGTTTGCCATATGTATTCAGCACTTTTCCGCTCTCATCAAATTCAAACACCGCTCTCGCATCGCGGTCCGCCACAAAGACATGCTTTGTATCTGTGACAAAGATACCCATGGGGCGCTTTAATGTTCCCATGCCAAAGGTTTTGATCAGCTTTCCTTCGGTGGTTCCCACCAAAACCCTGGCATTTCCGGTATCCGCAATATAAATCTTTCCGTCGTCAGTCACGCACATATCGTTGGCACCGCTCAGAAATTCTTTGCCGAATTTAATAATGGTGTCCTGTGCCAGATAACCTGTCTGCGTTTCCTCCATCCTGCCATATCCGTCGACGGTATAGGTAAGATATGGCGTAGCAGCGGATGAAGTCACACTGTTCATCCCTGAAGTGATGATACTCATTGCAACTAAGAGCAAAGCCATCAGCTTCAAGATTTTCTTTTTTCTTCTCATAATGCCTCTTTTCTTCGCCTTTTTGCAATTGTTATTTGATACCTGAGTGCGCCATCGTATTCATAACCTTATTCTGCAGAATGACAAACAGGATCAGGTTCGGCACAAACAAAATCAGAGTTGCTGCTGCCGACATACCCTGTCCGGCAACTGTATTATTCGCATTCAGCAGGGAATTCATATAAAACGTCAATGTCTTCAATCCGTCATCGTTGATGTAGTAGTTCGACGTCTCCATGTTCGCCCATACCTGCTGGAACACCAGAATCGTGGCGGTGGCCATGGCCGGCATGATCATCGGAATGATCAGCTTCCGGTACACGGTAAAGTCTGTGGCCCCGTCAATATATGCCGCCTCGATCAGAGCGTCCGGAACCTGCTCAACGAACTGTTTCACAAGGAACAGTGCCACCGGATACGCCATCAGGGGCAGGATATGCGACCACATGCTGTCGATCATTCCCAGATTACTGATCACCAGATATCTCGGGATCAGTACGGCAGTAGCCACGAACATCAGAGCCACCTGGTTGATGCTCATCATCAGGTTTCTTCCCTTGAACTTCAGCTTAGACAGGGCAAAGGCCGCCATCGTTGTAAAGATCAGGGACAACCCAACCGTTACCACCGTTACGAAAATACTGTTAAACACGTAACGGCTCATGGGGATACCTGAATTCCGGCTGAATTTAGCCAGCTTTGTAAAGTTTTCCAGTGTGGCATTCCGTACAAAGAACGTGGGCGGGAATGCGAACAACTCATCCATTGGTTTAAACGCATGATTCGCAATAAAGAGAATCGGCAGAAACATGAATAATGTCAGTGGAAGCAGACAAAGCAGGATCTTGATCTGGCCTCTGTCAAACTTCTGCGGATTCATACGCTTTCCTTTATATGCCATTATTTCCCCTCCTTTTCTTAATCTTTATCTGTCAATAGTACATTACAGAATTTCGAGAATATCTGTACGATCAACAACAGCACCACGGAAACCGCGGCCGCATATCCCATTTCCCACCGGAGGAAACCATAGTCCTCGATGTGGTTTACGATGAGCTGTGCGGAATAGCCCGGCGACGGGTTACCAGTCAGCTGCGTCGAGATCAAACCGTTCTGGAATGCGTTTACAATAGCCATAACGGCAGCAAACAGCATCTGCGGCTTCATCTGGGGTATCGTAATATAGATCATTTCCTGGAAACGATTCTTAATGCCATCGATAGCCGCTGCCTCATACAGTTCCTCATCAGAATTCAGGATACCGGCGATCATGGACAGGAAACCGACACCCATGGATGACCACAGCCCGATAATGATTACGATGGGGAGCAGGTAGTCTGCATTCACCAGCCAGATAATAGGTTCATTGATCAGGCCCAGGTTCATCAGCCAGCTGTTCAGAAGACCTGTCTGGTCACCGGAGAAAATAACCTTCCACAATACTGTCATGGCGGTAGGACCAGTCATACTCGGTGAATAGATGATCAGCGCCAGTATTGTTCGCGGCAGTTTGGTCAGGTTACACAACGCCCATGCCAGTATAAAGGACAGGACATATCCGCCTACGCCGACTATGATCGCATAGATCACGGTATTCGGCAAAACAAACTGCATAAAGACTTCGTCACTGGTTATCAGTGTTATGTAGTTCAGAAATCCGGTAAACTCCGGAAACTGAATTGCATTAAAGTTCGTGAAGGACAGGATGACCGCCATGATAACCGGCACTAAAATGAATGCAATAAACACAAGTGCATATGGTGCCATAAAAAGATAACCATGCCAGTTGGATCGTTCTCTCCTTCGGATATTACTTCTTTTTTTAGGCGCTGCCACTGCGGCAGCATTCGTTTTATTATTAGCCATATTCCACTCCATCTCTTACTTCCCAATCAATTGCTTGACAGTTTCCAAAGTCGGAATGTTGTAATCTTTTATCGTCTTCCCTTCGCTGTCAAGATAACCGAACTCTTCCAGCTTGCGGGTAAACTCATGATTCACATTCTTGACCGCCTTGTCGATTCGCGTACGCTCATCCTGACCGTTTACCACAATGTCATTGAAGGCATTGCTGATCTCACGCTCAAGCAGATAGGTACCCGGAGCACGCGGCACGTCTACTACATTCTTAGCTGTTTCTACGATTACTTTTTTCGAGTTTGACTCAAGCGGAAGCTGTTCCATCGCCTCCATATTTGCCGTCGGCCAGATGTAATCGTCACCATAAGAGATCTGTATCGTCTGTCCGAACTTAGCCTGCGTCTCTGTGGAGGACCACCATTTAATGAATTCCCATGCTTTCTTTTCCCTCTCTTCATCGCTCTTGAAGATAACCGAACTCTCTGCACAGCCGCAGACAGAGCGGTCAATGGAGCCATCCTCTTTCTTCGTTCCCGGCGCCAGTGCAATCTGCCAGGATCCTTCCAGCTCAGGTGCCGCATTGGTCAGCATATTGTAGGTGGCATAATCGGCAATACCGATCGGAATATCGCCATTGCGGAAATGCTGGTAGAAGTTATCCATATTGACAGGCATATTATATACAGTAAAGAGATCTGTCAGTGTGGTAAATCCGCTAACTGTATTCTCTTCCCCAAACGCCGTACCATCATTGGCCGATGCCTTATACAGGGATCCGTTGTTCTGTACGATCAGCGGTGTCGTGCCGTGGAAGTTTCTCATAAGGATCATGCCGGCAGTGGGGTAGTAGAAATTCAATCCTCTCATCTGCAGGTCAGGAAGCATATCAATCACATCTTCCATGGTTTCCGGAATCTTCATTCCCAGCTTCTCCAATACGTCTGCACGGTAGAACAGCACCCAGAAGTTCATGGTCTCCGGCATGGAATATACGCCGTCGCCGATGGACCCGGTCAGGAAGAAGCCCGGTTCAAAGGGAGCTGCCGCCTCCTTGAAATCGCTAAACTTCGCCATATCTACCAGCGCTCCACGGATGCCGATCTCATACGGGATCGTGTAGTTGATACCAGTGGCAACGTCTGGTGCATTTCCCGCTGAGTTCGCCAGCACCAGCTTATTCTGGTCGGGCATGACGCTGATGTCAACCTCAATGCCTGTCTTCGGCGTGAAGTCCTCATCGATCATTTTCTGCATAATCTGGATATACTGGCTGGAGCGGTTTACCCATACCTGAAGATGTTCCCGGTTGGTACTGCTGGCATTGTAATCCTGATTGGTAAAGGATGAAACAAAACGTTTTACATTCATCCATGCGGAACTAAAGAAGCCCGGTTTGGACGGAAGCTCTGCGCCGTCCTGATAAATGTAAACACGGTCGATCGCCAGTCCGTTTGCGATCAGATTATCAATGGTTGTAGCCAGATGATGGTTGACCGAGCTCGTACTGGTAGAGAGCTCTGCAATACGGTACGGAATTTCATCCGGGCTGTCTGCCAGGCTTCTCAGCTGCTGTGCCGCGATCAGCATGGATGACATAACCGCTACATTCTTATCGCTGTCACTCCACTTCACCGCGCTGGCTTCCAGCTGTGTCAGTGCATCTGCATAACCGTTCAGCGTCTTTTCCAGATTCGGTATGTACCGGGAGAGCTTCAGGTCGCGGTACTTATCTGCATTCGTTCCGGCAACCTTGGTGATCTCCAGCGCCAGGTCATTGACGTCGGACATGATCCGGTCAAGCCCTTCCATAATATAACGGATATTATCCATACTGATCGTATAGGATACCGTATGGGTTCCCGGCGTCAGATGAACGGTAAGATTATTGCCGTCTGCATCTGTCAGCGACTTAGTCTGGTAGTTTGTGGAATAGGACAGTCCATAGGAACGGAATGCATCGCTGGGGATCTTTCCATCCACCTCCACATCCACAAATACCGGAAAATCGGTTTTCTCTGACTGACGATAATTCAATGCAAGGTTATAATTACCTTCCTTTTCTACTTCAAAGCTGTAGGAGACCTTCTGGCCTGCCTCACTAAAGGAATCGGAATCCAGTGTGTTCAGGACAGTATCATCTACCTCATAGGGATCCAGCGCCGTATCATATTCTACAACGCCATGGATGGAAGAGCTGTTGGTAGTGGAATACTTCTCACCCTGTACGGTGATCAGGGCATCCCCCTCCGCCTTCTCAGATCCGGAGTATGCCGGAACGGTCTCCGGCGCCCTGAGGGCCACCCTGCCAAACAGGAAATTCCCTTCCTTAATGGTAAACTTCAGAGTGTGTTTCCCCTTCTTTAATTCCAGTTTCAGCGGATCTGAATGACGATAGCTGGAATCCATGAGACTCTGTGTCTCCCATTTGATATCTTTGTCCGGGATCGCCACCACTTCGTTATTGTAGCGGTCATAGGACGGTTCTGCGCTAAGCTTCCATGTCGTCTCCAGTTCCATGTTGCGACATTCATAGAACGGATAGGCATCGTCAACCTGCATGCCGAGGGAAATAGGCAGGATCGATTCATCATAAGAGAGATAATCCATATCCAGGCAGTAAAGTCCATCCTCCGGAACATCTATCTCCGCCTGTGCCGTGTCACCCGTCGACAATTTCAAAACCTGTGCGGAGCCTTCATAGCCCTGCGTTTCATTTGTCAGTTTGTCCTTACTGTCACCAGCTGCTGCATCCTTCATCTGAAAGTTCACAGCATCCCCCTTGTAATCAGGCAGTGAGTACTTCTTACTGATCACAGTATAGTTCGTGCTGATACGCTCACTTGAATAGTCTTCTCCGGCCTTGCCTGAAGCCTGTTCCGTAATGTCCTCAGGGTTGGTCTGATCCGTCACCGGGTCAGCCTTGGCACGCTGTCCCACACATGCGGCGATCAGCGACGCAGCCAGCACTAATGCCGCTGTTTTCCTGACTTTTGTTGTGAAAATTTTGCGTCGCATAACATCCTCCTTATCCTTTTTATTCGTCAATCATTCTAAAAATAAAACACTACCGTATAGTTAATAATACTATGATATAAGGTAAAAGTCAAGAGAGCGCACCGGGTTTATTGTTGTTTTTTGATAAAAAAACAGTGCCTTTTACACTTTTTTTCGTGTATTATGCACATTATCCCCCTTATACCACACAAAGAGAACTTTCTTCTCACAGATCAAGAAAGTTCTCTTTTATTTAGTCATTCTACCGGGCGGTACCGTCCACTAGTTTTTATGAAATCTCTTATACAAAATATAGATCAGATACGCTGCGGAAGACAGCACGGTAAGTATAACAGAATACTCCAGCAGCGAGTCGAACGTCGGATTCCAGATACTGATCAACACCAGCGATGCAAACAGCAGCATCACCAGCCAGTACACGAAGGCCAATGCCGTTACCACCACCCAGCCCACGGCATCCTTTACGATATCCATCGTATGCTCTCTTCGCAGCGTCTGTTCGGACACTTCCCTCTCAATCAATACTTAACACCCCACAAACTCTCATTTTCTCCTACGGCGGAGAACGTCATTGTCTTTGTTCCAGCCTCGTCGTTCATCTCACACAGGACGCCGCTGTATTCCTTGCCGTCTATGATCATGTGGATATAATAGGAGCCATCCTTCGCCTTCCACATACCCTGTATCTTCTCGCCGAAGAGATTTCCTCCCTCCGTCAGCACGATTTTTTCGGGCTCTGCAATCACTGAACCTATCTTTGTTCCCTGATTGATCATATAATACTCGCCTACGACCCTGCTCTTTTCATATCCCTTCTCAGCCACAGTCTCCCCGTCCGTGGCATACGGCAGCATGCAGGGCCATCCCTCTTCATTCAGAAGATACTGGTGTACCCGTGGCTGATGCTGTTCTCCCCTGTTCTCGAACCTGGTATGGTTTACGATATAGCGCTTGCCGTCCTTGGCAATAAAAGCAGAATTATGACCGGTTGCCATATATGCCTGGTCAAGGGAGGGAAGCCGATAATTTCCAGACAGCTTCAGTCCGAAATTGTTGTGGCTTCCAGCCCCCGGTTCCGGGTGTTCGCCCTTCATGTCCTCGTAATTTCCATCCGGTGTTTTGGAGCGGAATACCCGGATCTGATAGCCCTTCTTCTGCTCGAGGCCGCCGTAGGATACATACAGATAATAATAATCCGACTCCTTATCGTATAAAATATAAGGCGCCTCAATGGAAACATGCCCGCCTCCCAGCAGCTTCTTACCGAAATACGGATCCACATCGTTCTCCGGGTCTGCCTTTGGATGGATCACCTTTCCTGTGGACTCGTCAATCTCCAGCAGAAAGATGCCGCCGGACCAGGAACCGTATGTCATCCACATTCTTCCATCCTTATCCCAGAATATCGTAGGATCAAGGGCATTGGGATATCTCCTGTAATCATAGCTGATACCTTCGTCCTGGGTATATGTCTTCATGGCGGTATCCTTATCCACTACCTCCTCGACATTGGTCTTATCCAGCGTGCTCTGGTTAAAACCGGAATAAATCAGATTCCCCTCGTACTTAAAGGGGCCCTCCGGTGAAGGCGATGTGGCATAGCAGATGGTAGAGGTATTGAAGTTAGAGGATGTGCAGAAATACATATAATAAAGCTTCCTCTTCTCACTGTACTTCACATCCGGTGCCCAGATGCTTGTACCGGATGCCGGAATGACGCTTTCCGTACTGCCGGTAAAGGCCAGCGCCCCGTCCTTGCTGGAATAAATATCGCCAAAAATCGGATTATCCTCCGGGGCTCCCCGGTAAAGGTATTCCCATTTTCTCATATCCTTCGATTTGGCCGATGCCATATGGGAACCATAGATATAATAAGTACCGTCTGCTTCCAGGATCGAGGGATCATGGACTGCCTCGCCGCCCTCAATAAAGCTGGTCTTAATATCATCCATGTTTACCTTGAAATCCGTTTTCAGCGCCGCCTTCTCACTCTCGGCGGACTTTTCCCTCTCCGCTATATCTTCCGGGGTCAATGCTCCGGACTTTTCTTCCTTTACCGCTCCCCCGGATGCAGCAGGCTGGTTATTCTCTTTGCCGCATCCGGTAAACAGGACTGCCATAACGGTCAGCAGACTGACTGCTGTCTTTATTCTTTTCTTCATGATCAACCTCCTGTAATTTTCAATTCTTATGCTATTATACCAAAATGCCCGGAAAGAATCAACGCTTTTCTTGTGCACTTTTACCACTTCATCCCGGGTGCGGAGCACCGCCTGCCGCTGCTTTATCATAATTTATCACAAAAATATGCAAAAAAGCATATCAAAATTATACCATATATGTTATAATCCTTTTAGATTATACTGTTAAGAATAGATTTTATATATAAACTGTAAAGGGGAGAGAGCATATGGGAATGGCAGAATCCAATATAAATCCGGAAAACGGAATACATACCTCAGGGATTGAGCACGATTATCTCACCGGCCTTGCCAACCGCCGGGGTCTCTACGATTACTATGATTCCCTGACGGAGGACCGCATCGTCCATGCCATGTTCATTGATATCGACAACTTTAAGCGGGTCAATGATATATACGGGCACAGTATGGGGGATAAGCTGCTCATCGCCATCAGCCACCTGATCCAGAATCATGCTCAGGGATTCTCTTCCCGTATCGGCGGCGATGAATATGTCGTTCTGCTGGACGGCGAGCTGGACACGGCGGAGGTGGAACATACGGCCGCCCAGCTGATCAGCAATCTGGAGCACATCGATTTCCGCACGGATATCCTCTCTCTCGTCTCGCTGAGCATCGGCATTGTATTCTCCCAGACGGCATCCCAGCCATTAGACGATATTCTGGCAAAATGCGACGCCGCCATGTATCAGTCAAAATATGACGGAAAGAATAAATATACGATATACAGCGCCGAGGATAAGACCCTGGAGATCAACCGCAACATTGAGGCAGAGATGGAGGACGCCTTGAAAAACGGCGAATTCCAGGTATATCTGCAGCCCAAGGTAAACATGGTATCCAGCAGGCTTTATGGCGCGGAGGGGCTGTCCCGGTGGGTTCATCCGGTAGACGGAATCCGGCCTCCCGCCTCCTATATTCCGCTTTTTGAGAAAAACGGCTTTATTACCCAGCTGGATATGTATATATACGAAGAGGTTTGCCGCCTGAAAGCCTCCTGGGCAGGCGAGATATACGAGCACATACCGGTCTCCGTCAACATGTCCCGCCTTCATCTGTACAACAAGCATTTTGTGGATGACCTGATGGATATCGCCACAAAATACAACATACCGCCCCAGGAGCTTGAACTTGAGATTACAGAAAATACGTTTATCAAAGACAATGCAGAGCTGATCAAGGTCATTGACATCCTTCAGGCCCACGGCTTTATGGTTTCCATTGACGATTTCGGCTCCGGCTACTCGGCGCTGAACCTATTCAAGGACCTGTCCGTAAATACAGTTAAGATCGATAAGGAATTCCTGCATTCTTCCTCTGACACATTCCGGGGAAGAAAGGTGCTGCGAAATGTCATCGCCCTGTGCCGCGATCTGAAAATCGATGTAGTAACGGAGGGAATCGAGACCCAGGAACAGATCGACTTCATCACCAGGAGCGGCTGCCCCATCGGTCAGGGCTTTTATTATTCCAAACCAGTTCCCGCGGATGAATTTGCCGTCTTTGCAAAAGAGCATCTGGCGAATATACAGAACGATTTTACCTTCCGTTTCAACGGCAGCTTAAAATCAGAGGACGGCGGCATGGAGGGAAGAGTGTGCGGCGAGGGCATGCGGTATGAGGACGGCATCTTCTCGGATTCAAAGGCCATCTTCTTCCCCGGCGGAAAGACAGAGACCAATCTCATCGAGCTGCCGCCTGAGACCATAGTGAACGACAGCTATACAATTTCCATGTGGCTCCGTCCGAAGGAGCTCCATCAATGGTCCTCCTCCCTGTATGTAAAATTTGAGACGGGATTTTTCAGCATCTGTCCCCTTGCCTGGGAGGGCCATTCGGATTTCCGCATCCGGGATTCCCGTGAGATCAACGGCTGGTATGATGTGAATTCCTGCCAGCTCCAGAAGGAATACTGGTGGCATGTGATCATCTCCTACAATGCCAATACGGAGATTGCCACCTTCTTTGTAAACGGTGATGTGCTGGCTATGATCAAGGAAGTACCAACAAACCGCTATGTCAAGAGGATCGTACTGGGCGGCGATGTATTCCAGCCCTCCTACATCGGTAATATGTGCGAGCTGGTAATATATAACGAAGCAAAGGATTATGATTTCATGCAGGAGCTCCATGAATCCTATATCAATGATAAGCGATTCGTGGGAGGACCGCTGAAGAAGCTGCTGTAAGGAAGCTATTTATTCAAATATCCCGGTCTTTTCAGACTTCCCTTTTTGAAACTATATTCCGGCGTCTGGAGAGGATAGCGGATCTCGTCTTCATAGTACCACGGATCCCCGTCCTGTTCGTGCGCCGGATTTTTTAAGAGCTGGAACTGCTGTGCCGGCATAAATCCCTGCGCCAGAAGAAATGCCTTCTTCCCGGCGGCGTCCTCGCATACGTCCACCACCATAACAACATGGCCCGGGCTGCCGCCCTGAATAAAGATATCCCCTGCCCGGACACCAGTCAGCCGGATCTTCTTTGACTCCCGATCCAGAGACAGGGTACTGGAATAAGCGAATACCATCCGAAGATATTTCTTAAAATTCTCATAGGAATCGTCATAGCTGCCGCCCGTCACCCAGGAGGTGCTCTGCGCCACCCGGATCCGGTAGCCCTCACGCCATTTCGTATAATCCGCCTGGAATCCATCCGCAAACTGGAAGGATATCCTGTCGTACTGCCCGGTCTCCCAGAAATATTCCGCATACATCCGTATAACAGAATCCGCACACTGCTGGAGATCCTCTTTTTCGATGGGGAGCTTAAACACTGCTGCGTGGGCATCCTGATTCTGTTTATTCTTCCCGTTGTAGAGCTTCACCTTTGCCCCCGCCTTCTTCAGCTTATATCCCCGGAGAAAACTGCCAAAGCTGTTCTTTCCCACCTTCACTCTCTCATATCCCGCAGGCGGATTTACCCTGGCCTCCAGTGTCATTCCCTGGTCATAAATAATTTCCCCGCCGGCGGCCCCGATCACGCCGCCAGACACGGTCCCTCCCACTATCGTACCGCCGGACACCGCTCCCGGCGAGGCATTGGCGGCACCGCCGGACACCGCCACCTCCGTATCACTTCCCCAGGAGAAGGGGCGGCACAATACCAAAACAAAAGCAAGTACAACCGCTCCCAGCACGGTTGAAATGATGATCGCATCCTTTTCCGTCATTCTGTGTCTCACTCTCTTTCCCTCATTTCTTCTTATGCCTAATCATTCTCTATCGTAATCTGACAGCTCTTCATGGCCTTCAGCGCCGTTTTATGACTTTCCGGCGTGACGCCTGCACAGCAGGCGGCGTCCACCACAATCTCCGCCTCCGGCAAAAATGCCTTTACCAGAAGGGCGTTGGAGATCACACAGATATCGGTGCACAGTCCCACCAGCGTAATCTCCCCGATCTGTTCCCTGCGGTTCTCCTCCCGCAGAAGCTCTCCCAGTTCTACGGAACCAAAGGAGGGCTTGTCCACAATCCGATAAGCCGCTCCCTCCGGCAGCTCCCCACTGATCTCCCATCCCTTCGTTCCCCGGATACAGTGAGGGACGGGCAGCTTGTGTCCCTCCTGGGTCTGCCTGTAATCATCCCGATGGGTATCTCTCGTATAGATCACCCTGCCGGGATAGCCATCTATCTTTTCCCTCACCCTGGGTACGACCGCCGCCGCTTCTGCCGATCCCAGTGCCCCGTCTATAAAATCCCTCTGCATATCTACTACGATCAGAAAATTCTGCATAATCTGTCCTCCCAGACTGGTTTTTCACATCTGGGTATAGTATACTATAAGGAGTGAAAAATATCAAATCAGAGGTGATTTTTATGTATACCATTCATGACCGCGTCTCCTACAGCCGTATAGACCGGGAGGGGCTGCTGGGCATATCAAATGTTGTGGACTGCCTGCAGGACTGCTGTATGTTCCACTCGGAGGATGTGGGGCACTCCGCCCTGGAACTGCTGAAAAAAGACCGGGCCTGGCTGGTGAGCTCCTGGCATGTCGTCTTCTGCCGCCGTCCGGCTCTGGGTGAAGCCATCACCATCCACACATGGCCTTATCAGTTTAAAGGGATATTTGGCAGCCGCAATTTCTTAATGGAAACTCCCGAAAAGGAAGTTCTCGCCTACGCCGATTCCCGTTGGTTCTATTTTGATTCCGCATCGGGCCGTCCGGCGCGCATTGACCCGGAAGAGATCGAGGTCTATCAGACCGAGCCGCCCTATGAGATGGAGCATGCCCCCCGTAAGGTGAGCTGCCCGGGGGGCATGGAGTTAAAGCAGGTGATCGAAGTGTCTCCAAATTATCTGGATACGAATGATCATGTCAATAACGGGCAGTATGTGCGGCTGGCGGTCAATGCACTCCCCATGGATTATCCGGTACGGGAACTCCGGGCGGAGTTCCGGCTGGCGGCGAAGCTGGGGAACACTCTGTATCTGCGCACCGCCGCCACGGGGGATCGTTTCTATGTGACTTTGACGGACAGGGAGGGGGAGCCTTATTTTCTGTGTGAGTTCCTTTCACCCCTTCTGTAAAAAAAGAGGGTAATCCCTCAAGCCGGGTTACGACTTTTGAGACACCCTCATGTGAGAATATTCAATCATCAAGCTCTTTCTCAAACTTTAGGATCTTCCCTGTCCTGGCGTTGATCTCTACTTCATACTCGTATCTGCCCTCAACCATATCCACCTCATAGACAGCCACGCCATCGTCCTTGTCAAACTCAACCTTTACTACAGTGGCCCCCGGCGCCTTGGACAGGGCAATGCTCTTTGCCTTCTCCACACCGATATAGCTGTTGTCAGATCCCCCTTTGCCAGTGACGGTAATCTCCCACTCATACTCCAGCAGCTTACCTGTCTTACTGTTGTACACCAGTTCGTACTTTTTGCCGCCCTTCACCATTTTAATCTTATACTGAGCTATCCCGTCGTCAAATTTCAGCTTTATACTGCGGACGGATGCACCTTTCACCTGTTTCTTTGCCTTCTTGGTGATCGCCTTGCGGGACAGATTTTTCTTATTCTGGTTCGTAACCGCCGGATGCACGGTCTCCCAGCCATACTCCAGAAGTTTTCCGTCTGACCCACGGTATTTCAGCTTATATTCCTTATTCCTCCGGACCAGCTCCACATCATATACCATGGCGCCGTTTTCCATATCCGTATCCAGCTCTGTCACCGTTGCAGAAGGAACCTTTTTTAAGGCCAGCTTCTTTGCCGCCGAAAAGCTCCCGATCTTCTTCGCTCCGGCGGTGGCAGCCCCCTCCGTCACCGTTATGGCAGATAAAAGCACTGCTGCTGTCAATAATCTCAAAATCATTTTTCTCATGGCAAATCCCTCGCTTTCTTTTTTATGATCCCATCTTATCACAGAAACATTAAAATAAAATGAAAGAAAACAATTTTTAAAAAATAACAAGAAATTCACTGCCCCGCCCCTTCTCACTCTCCACAGATATGACGGCGCGATGCAGCCGTGCAATCTCCGCCGCCATGGACAATCCCAGGCCCAGGGAATGTTCCCGGGAGCCTCTGGCCGCATCTGCCTGATAGAACCGGTGAAAGATTCTGTCCACCTCGTACTGTTCCATCCCGATTCCATTATCCCGGACACTGATACAGGCCTTATCCCCTCTGCGGAAAGCCTTTACCATTATATGCCCGTCCTCTCTCCCATAGCGGTAGGCATTGGAGATGAGATTCGTCAGCAGCCGCACCAGAAGCTCCGTATTCCCCCTTATCGTAAGACCGGGCTCTGTCCAGCATTCCAGTGTGATCCCCTTCCGGCTGTTCAGCATCTGCTCCTCTGAGACCAGCTCCACCAGCTGGGAGAGATCGATCTCGTCCTCCTCCGGCAGTGTCTCCATCCGCTCCAGCCGGGAGTACTGAAGCATCCCGTTCACAAGCCGTTTCATATATCCTCCCTGCCGCCGGATCAGCCGGAGAGCGTCCCTGTATTCCTCCGGCGTCCTCTCCCGCTCCAATGTCAGCTCCGTCTGTGCCAGTATGGTAGAGACCGGCGTCCGCAGTTCATGGGATACATCGGAGGTAAACTGTTTCTGATGTTCAAAGGATCCCTCCAGCCGGTCCATCATATGATTGAAGGAATCAGCCAGCTGATGCAGATCATCCCTGCCCCTTTCCAGCTCAATCCGGCGGGACAGATCGGTTCCGTCATTGATGCCCTCCGCCGTCTCCGTCATCTTCCGGATGGGACGCAGAAATGTGCCGGCCAGAAGATATCCCCCTATAATGGCTGCCAGTACCAGCAGGGGCGCCACGAGAAGCGTCAGTTCCACCATCCGGCCAAGAATCGTCTCCGAGGCGTCCTCATTCACGATTCCCTGCAGCACCAGCCCATCCAGGTCCGCCTCTGTAAGTCTTACCTGGCACACATAATATTTCTCATCTCCCGCCATCTGCGTCCAGATCCCCTCCCTGTCTTCAAAGGGAATCCCCACCGGGGATTTCCCATAGAGCACCCTGCCGTTCCCGTCCATCAGCACGGAATATACCCCTTTCCTCTCGGGAATAAAATCATCGTCGATCTCAAGATAACCGTCCCCATACAGGATATAGTGATCTCCCGGCTCCACGTCATCGCTGTCGAAATCATCTGTGTACTCGATCTCATCCCTGTTTCCCTCCACCACAGTCCGCAGCGTCTCTTTTACATCGCTGTACAGGACATACCGGTTGATAATAAATATCATGGAAAACATAATGGCAAAGATCACTGTCATCAATGCCGAAAACCATAGTGTAATCTTTGCCCTTATCGTCACTCTAATCTTCCTCCCGTATGACATATCCCCGCCCCCGGACAGTGCGGATCAGTTTTCTGTCAAAGCCCTCGTCAATCTTTTTGCGGAGATACCGGATATATACATCCACCACATTCGTACCGCCCTCGTAATCGTAATTGTAAATGCTGTTCTCAATCTGCTCCCGGCTCACCACCTTATCCTTATTCCGCAGCAGATATTCCAAAAGGGAAAATTCTTTTGCCGAGAGGGAAATCTCCCTGCCCGCCCGCATCACCCTATGGGCCGACACATCCATGGTCAGATCGTCCGCCTGATACACATTCATCACCACGGCGGCAGTCTTTCTGGTCATGGCGCGGATCCGGGCCATCAGTTCCTCAAAAGAAAAAGGCTTGATCACATAGTCACTGGCGCCGAGATCCAGCCCCCGGACCCTGTCCTCCACTGCATCCCGGGCAGTCAGGAAAAGCACCGGAGCCTTTCCGCCTCCGGCGCGGTATTTCTGCAGCACCTCGAATCCGCTCAGCACCGGCATCATCACATCCAGCACCGCCGCATCATATTCCATCTGCTCCATATAGTAGAGGGCATCCCCGCCATTGTAGCAGGCGTCCACAGAATACCCGTCATCCATCAGCTTCTGCTTTATGATATCACAGAGATCTTCTTCGTCTTCTGCCACCAGCACACGCATGAACCCACCTCTTACACCTGGAATTTCTTTAAGAAATTGCGGGTACGCTCATTTTTCGGATGATCGATGACCTCCTCCGGCGTCCCCTCCTCTACTACCATTCCCTCATCCATAAATAGTATACGGTCCGATACCGCTTTGGCGAAGTCAATCTCATGTGTCACGATAACCATGGTCATCTTCTCCGCTGCCAGCTGCTTCAATACCCGCAGGATCTCGGCGGTAATCTCCGGATCCAGTGCCGAGGTAGGCTCATCAAAGAAGAGCATCTTCGGTTTCAGCGCCAGCGCCCTGGCAATGGCCACACGCTGCTGCTGTCCTCCGGACAGCTCACAGGGATAGGCGTCCTCTTTCTCCTCCAGTCCCACCTTGGCAAGCAGTTCTCGAACCTCCCGGTATACCTCCTCCCGGTCCCGCTTCTGAATCGTAACCGGGGCATCCGATACATTCTTTATCACAGAGAAATGCGGAAAGAGATTGAAGTCCTGGAATACCAGTCCAAAATTGGACTGGGCTTTCTGCAGCTCCTTCCGGCCGGGGTATACGGCTTTGCCGGCAGCGTCACTGCTCACGATCTTCTCACTGCCATAGACGATCTCGCCGCCCTCCGCCCGCTCAAGAAAAGCAGCACAGCGGAGCAGCGTCGACTTGCCGGAACCGGATGGCCCCAGAATGGAGACCACCTCTCCCTCCTCCACATGCAGGCTGATATCCTTCAGTACCTCTTTGCTGTCAAAGCTTTTCTTTAAATGTTGAATCGTCAGTACGCTCATCATATTTCCTCTCCTCCTTCCCATTATCGATAGTAAGCAAGCCTTTTCTCTATCTTTTCCATAACAAAGGCAACGACAAAATTAAATACATAATAGAAGATTCCGGCGATAAACAGCGGCATCAGCGATCTCTCTGCCGCCGAAATCTGTCTGGCAATGGTAAACATCTCAGTATAGGCGATGGCAAATGCCAGAGAGGTATCCTTTACCAGCGTGATGACCTCATTGGTCACCGGCGGCAGCACCCGTTTCACCATCTGCGGGAAGAGAATGCGGAAAAACGTCTGGCCCCGGCTGTATCCCATCACCGCCGCTGCCTCCTTCTGTCCTCTGGGAATGCTCTGGATGCCGGAGCGGTAGATCTCCGCAAAATATGCCGCATAGTTCAGTGAAAAGCCAATGATCACGGCATAGAACCGGTACGAGTACGGCGTCGAAATACCGAATACATAATACGGCGCATAGAAGATAACGAAAAGCTGCAGCATCAGCGGCGTTCCCCTCATAACGGAGATATAGATCCGCGCAATCCACTGCAGGATCCGAAAACGTGACATCCTCACCGCCATGACACCAAGCCCGAGAGGCATGGAAAACAGGATGGTCAGCAGGAAGATCCCCAGTGTGGCAAGCATTCCCCCGCCCAGCTTCTTTAAGATTCCGGTAAAGGTAAAGGATGTATTGTTATCCGCATCCTCTGTCCCGCTCTCTCCGTCCCCTGCCGGTGCGGCATCGGAGGGCGCCGGTGTGGACAGCGCGCTTGTATCCACTGTGGGAACGGCTCCCCCGTCGATGTATGTTTTGTCTTCCATGCTGAGACTGGCACTGTCCTCAAGTCCCCATTTCTTCACGATCGTATCAAAAGTCCCATCGTACAGCATCTCAAATAATGTTTTCTGAACCTGATCCCGCAGCTCCTTGTTCCCCTGCTTAAACCCGATTCCATATTCCTCGGAGGAAATATGCTCCTCCAGCATAACCAGGGAATCTTCCTTTCCTTTTATCTGATACGCCGCCACGCCGATATCCATTCCCACGGCATCCACCATGCCGCTCTCCAGATTCATAATGGCCGCGTTATAATCCCCCACCTGCTGCAATTCCTTCAGGTCTGCTGCCAGCGCCTTATTTTCATCTGTGGCGTCCTCACCGGTCAGGGCGGCCAGGGCAGATGAATCGCTCTGCACTACCAGTACCTTATCCTTCAGATCGGATAAGGCAGCGATCCCCGAATCCTTTTTTACTATGACAACCTGGGAATTATCGACATAAGGAGTAGACCAGGTGTAGTCCTTCTCCCTGCCATTCATGGTAAATCCATTCCATATACAGGAGATGGAGCCCGTATCCAGCTCCGAGTCCTTGGCATCCCAGGAGATGGGCCGCTTCACCAGCTTCCAGTTATTCCTCCTGCATACCTCCTCCGCCAGATCCAGATCGAAGCCCACATAGCTGCCGTCCTCATCCATATATCCATATGGCGGGAACTCGGCGTCAAAGCCTACGATAAATTCCTGCTGGCCGGCGGCACTTACCGGCTCCGCTCCCGCCGGCATCAAAACCGCGGTGCACAAAAAGAGAAGCCCGGCCAGCAGCGCAGACAGACCTGCCGCCAGGATTCTCCTCCCCTGTTTCCTCTTGTTCATTTTCATCTTTTCCTCCATTTGCATTTCACGAAGTCCTGACGGGGGAACCCCCGCAAACCTCTGAATTTTCTCTGTGGCCCGGCAGCTTCCTTTCTCCGCCGGCATCACGTATTCATTATCTATCCTGGGGAGTAAATTGTCAACTTATTTCTCTTCCTCCTCCAGCAGCCGCAGCCCCGCCGTACTAGTCACCGGCAGGGAAAAAATAATGCCCCCCGCCGGGCTGTCGGCCCCGGCCTGTTCCATAATGGCACGCATAATCTCATTCTTCTGCCTCGTCCTCACAACGATAAATATCATTTCCTTTTCCTCTGCCAGGGAAATCCCCAGAAATCTTCTGGCATGCTCCGCCCCGGTTCCCTTTGCATGGATCACAGTCCCTCCCGGCGCATGAGCGCTGCGGGCAGCGTCCATAATGGTCTCAATGTGCCCGGCGTTGGCAATGGTGATCAGAAGTTCAAAATCCGTGTCCTTCAATGAGCTCTCCTCCTCAATCATAACATTCTGTCCGGCAGTAAGGTAGTTCAGTGCCTTCTTGCCGCCGATGCTGCTGAGCGGTATCAGAAAGGCGATCCCCCGGCCGGGGATATCAATATTCATTCGATGATAGAGTTCCTTTCTCAGCCTCTTCCATGTATCCCATGTGACAAAGGCAAAGTAAGCCGCCTTCTCCGACGCCTCCATTCCCAGATAATCCAGTATGGCGCTGTTGGCCGTCCCATCCCCCAGCACAGTCAGCGTGATATGGATATCATTCTGCCGGAAAAACGCAAGGAACCTGTCCCGCATACCCCGGTTCGTAATAATCCCCATCATGTAGAGTTCATTCATAGGAACCTCCCCTCCCGTCACAATTCAATAATATCATCCTCACCCCATATATCCAGATAAGATTCTTCCATGCTCTCCGTTCTCCCGGCGCGGACTGATTTCACCTGATACACAGCTCCCAGAATCTGGATGGCGATCAGGGGCGTCATTGCCACCATTGCCACTACGCCAAAGGCGTCCCGGACAATATTCCCCCCTGCCGCCTGACAGGCTCCCATGGCAAAGGGCAGAAGAAATGCGGCTGTCATGGGACCAGAGGCCACGCCGCCGGAGTCGAAAGCGATGGCGGTAAATATCTTCGGCACGAAGAAGGACAGGCAGAGTGCCAGTATATATCCGGGCAGAATAAACCACAGAATGGAGACCCCCGTCAGCACCCGCACCATGGCCAGACCGATCGAGACCGCCACCCCCAGGGACAGGCTGATCCCCATGGCGCGGCCGGATATGGCCCCCGATGTGATCTCCTCCACCTGCTCCATCAATACATAGATGGCCGGCTCCGCCTTTACGATAAAATAACCGATCACCATGCCAATGGGCACCAGGACAAACCGATAGGGCAGTCCCGCGATGACCTCACCCAGATAATTCCCCGCCGGCATAAAGCCCACATTTACCCCGGTGAGAAACAGTACCAGCCCGATATAGGTATAAAGGATACCGATGAGGATCCGGAGCAGCTTCTTTTTCTTCAGTCTGAGGGAAACAATCTGAAACAGGGCAAAGAAAACCGTAATGGGCAGAAGGGATATGGCGATCTCCTCTATGTACTTCGGAAAACCGGCGGAGAAGCTGCGCCACAATTCCACGGAATCCCGGATCTGTGGTATCTGCGCCGGAACATAGCCGGTGTCGCCGGGATGATACCACAGTCCCAGAAGAATCACCGCCGCCACCGGGCCGATGGAACACAGCGCCACAAGTCCGAAGCTGTCTTCCTCTGCATGGCGGTCGCTCCTGACGGCGGCAAAGCCGATGCCCAGCGCCATAATAAAGGGCACTGTCATGGGGCCGGTGGTGACTCCGCCGGAGTCAAAGGCCACCGTAAGAAAATCTTCCGGGATAAAGAACGTGAGTATGAATATCATCAGATAGAACAGGATCAGAAGCAGGGAAAGCGCCTTTGACAGCAGCATCCTCAGCACAGCCACCACAAGAAAGAGCCCGACGCCGCCGGCAACTGCCAATATCAGTATGTGATTGGGAATGGAGGGAACCTGCTCCGCCAGCACCTGCAGATCCGGCTCCGACACCGTGATCACAAACCCAAGAACAAAGCAGAGAAGAAGAACCACCGCCACATGACTGGCATTGGCCATCTTCGTCCCAATCTTCTCTCCCATGGGCGTCATGGACAGTTCCGCACCCAGGGTAAAAAACATCATGCCGGCCACAAGAAGCACCGCTCCAAGCAAAAACAGGAGCAGGATGCCCGGTGGGACCGGCGCGATCGTAAAACTCAGCAGCAGCACGATGCCGATAATAGGCAGCACCGCCTTCCATGCCTCTTTTAATTTTTCTGTGAGCCTTGTGGGATATAAATTCAAATCTGCACTCCTTCTACAGCCGGATGTTCTGTAACCTTTTCCAACAGTTTACAGGATTTCCGGCAGGAATACAAGAGTTTTTACAGTCCCGGCCCGGGATTTCCCGCCGGCTGCCGCTGCACGGCACTTCTACAGCAGAATATTTACCGGCTTATGTGCCGCCGGCATGGATTCCTGCCAGCCAGTATCCCCATCCGGCTCTCTTTCCCGGCCGCGGTCCTCCCTGCTGTCATCCTCGTCTGCAGCCTGCTCCGTCTCCCGGCCTGTCTCTCCGGACTCTCTTATCACCCTGCCGGCCTCTGCCAGAGTCGATAGCTGTGATCCCTCTGCGGACTGTGCCTTTGCCTGCAGGTCCGCCAGCCGGGCTTCCTTATCCTCCGTAGACGCCCCGCTGTTTCTGTCCATCCGGATCTCTGACTGCAGGACCCGGGCCTGCCCTTCCATCTCAACCGCCACACTGCCCTGTGTGTCCGCCAGCTTCATAGACGTATCCGCCGAGATCATTGCCTGCATGCCCGCCTGGGACAAGCCCTGGGTTCCCCTCTGATTCTTCGGTGCCTTCCGTCCGCCGCCCAGCATATCATCCATAGACGTCCCCTGGGCCTGCTGCTCCTTTCTCCTGTCGATCTGGTGCTGACGGAGCTGCTGATTCAGTGAGGCGATCTCTTTCTGAATCTCCTGCCTCTTCTTCATCTTTTCCTCCAGGCTCATGGCATCGTTGGAAGAAAGCTCCTGCAGCTTCTTCTGGGCATTCCCGATCTGAGCCTGGATATTCCGGCTGACAGGATCTGACTGCCTGCTGTTCATTCCAGCTCCGGCCTGTACCATGCT
This sequence comes from uncultured Clostridia bacterium, assembly GCA_948467395.1. Classification (GTDB taxonomy): domain Bacteria; phylum Bacillota; class Clostridia; order Lachnospirales; family Lachnospiraceae; genus Eubacterium_F. Next base: position 79,352 of record CAOKDX010000004.1, read on the forward strand.
GCCTCCCCGTCCTGTCCCTGCGCTGTCGATCATCATATCCTTCCCCTCCTTTCCTTAACGGTTTCCCCACCCCTATCTTCTTCATCGGGAGATCGGTTTCCCGTCTAAAGCGGTTTGACGTGAAACCGCCTTTTTCTGCTGTGAACCCACGCTCCGCATCAGGCGGGACCACCGCCGCCGGATCTATTCCAGCATCAGCATAACACTGAGCCGGAACTCACCGCCGGAGGCATCTACATCAATATCACCAAAATACCTGCCACTGACCTTGCGGATATTGATCAGACCGTACCCATGGCCCTCCGCCCGTTCCTTTGCCGTGGCGGGCAGCCCTGTCTCCACATCCCACTGCAGATTTCCTTCAAAGCTGTTTCTCACCTCAATCATAAAGGCATTTCTTCTCCGGTAGGAGCGGATGGCGATATAGGGCTCCTCTGTGCCCTGTCCCGGAATCGGGACATTTTCCAACGCATTCTGAAGGGCGTTGTGAAGGATCACGCTGACATCAAAGGCGTTGAGAGCAGAATCCCCCGGATAGTGAAACGCGGATTCAAACCGGATCCCCCTCTTTTCCGATTCCGTCTTTATTCCCTGCAGTATTACATCCGTAACGGGATTTCCGCTTCCAATCTCTCCCACCATGGCCGACAGCCCTGATTTCAGTTCCCTGCCATAGTGCTCCGCCTCTTCCCTTCTGTCTGTCTGGTAAAGACTCTCCAGTGTCAGGATATGGTTCGTCATATCGTGCCGGATCCCCCGTATATCCTGATAGAGCTCCTCCACCTGTGCGATGTGGCCGCGGATGCTGTCCAGCTGGGCCGCCAGCAGTTCATTCCGCAGTCTCTCATCCTGCCCCGCACGGATCCGCTCATACAGAACAACGGATCCGGCCATGGCAGCCACCGCCGCCAGACAATAGAGCAGTGTCAGAACATCATAGAACTCTGGCATCTCCCCAGTGGACCGGATATAGAAACTGCGGTAATACCACATGACCATATACCCCACAACTCCCACAAAAGCGGGGGACGACATCACAAGCAGTTCCCTCACTGCCATATCGGAATATTTATTGGCATAGGCGCGGCTTATAGACCAGACGGCCGCCCCGGTGAACAGAGTGCCCGCCGCCACATAAAACAGACACATCACCGCATACAGCGGCAGCCACAGATCCGGGCGGGCCAGCATAAACCGGGTCTCCTCAGCCAGATGATACAGCTTATCGTATAAGATCTCCGCCGCAGCCCAGGTAAGCCACCGCAGGGAGAAAAACACCGCCGCGAGAAAAACCTTCTGCCCGTACCTCCTCCGGTCTGACTGGCAGAATACGGCCAGGGCGGCCAGAATGCCCATGCCATATGCCGGAAACCGGCTGAAGGTCCGGGGCAGTATGTATAACACCAGCATAACAGCGGAATACGTCCCCCCGGCAGCCAGCGCCCCCCTTATATTTTCCGAAAAGGGTCGGAAAAAACGGTACAGAACATAGCCCGCCGCCAGCATTTCCGCCGCCACAGCAGCGTGCGATACCACCTCCACCCATACTCCGCCCTGTTCCATCTATTCTCTCCCCCTTCTCTGATTATAGCGCAGATAGCTTTTGACAAACGAACGATAATTCTGCTTTGCCATAAGTGCCTGCCCCCTTTCGAGCCAGACCGTTCCGGCATCGTATTTGCGGACAAACCGGAAATTGATCAGAAAAGAGCGGTGCGGGCGGAAGAAATCACTGCCCGCCCTCTCCTCCAGCTCCTTCATCCTGCCATAGTATTCAATATCGGCATCCATCGTATGGACGATCACCTTGCGGTCGTACACCTCCGCATATATAATATCCCGGATTGGAACGCTGATGTGCCTGCCCCCCGATTTTACCATAAGTACCGGGGGCCCGCCCCGGTCCGGCCGGGCGGACAGAGCCGTCCTCTCATCCCATTCCCTTCCTGCCCTCTCCAGCACTTCGTACAATTTTTCGTCGGAAAAGGGCTTCACCAGATAATGAAAGGCGCCCACGTCAAAAGCCTGGAACACATAGTCCTCCATCGCAGTGACAAAGATAATGATCATATTCTGTTCTGCCTGCCGGAGCTGCCGCGCCGCCTCCATTCCGTCCATACCCGGCATCCGGATATCCAGAAACAGAATATCCGGGTGGATCCTTTCTCCCAGGACCTGTTCCCCATTCTCATATTGTTTTATCACGGCGTCCGGATACCGGCGCCGTATCCGGTCCGCCATCTGTCTCCGTATCTCCTGCTGGTCATCGCAAATTCCGATCCGCACCATATCACCCCCTTAGCATCCGCTCTTTATTATATCGGGTATATCGGGTAATTTGCATAAATAATTGATTTCTTCTGGAATTTTCTGTATAATTATACTGTATAGAATGAATGTTATAAGTGAGGTGGACAAAATGTCAAAACGTTTCCCTATTGTTCTATTCATGACATTCCTTCTGGCAATGGTATGCAGCGGCTGCAGCAAGGAGCAGCCTAAGGTCAGTCTTTCCATCTGGACTTCTGCCGGAGAACAGGAAGTAATGAAAGAAATGATTGAAGCATTTAAAGAAAAATATTCGGACGAGGCACAATTCGTTATCACCATCAGCGAAGAGGACGAAAAGACCTGCCGGGATACGGTTCTCACCGATCCTGCCGGGGCCGCTGATATCTACACCTTTGCCTCGGACCAGTTTGATGATCTGCAGAGAGAACAGGCGCTTCTTCCGGTGACAGATCATACCGAACAGATTATCACAGAAAATGGCGGGAAAGATTCCGCCGCGATACAGTCCTCCTCGAAGGACGGCACCCTCTATGCCTACCCCATGGTGGCCAGCAACGGCTATTTTATGTATTACAATTCATCCTATTTTACAGAGAAGGATGTCGCATCCTTTGACGATATGCTGGATATCGCCGCCAAAAACGGCAAGAAGGTCGCCATGGATTTCACCAGCGGCTGGTATATCTACTCATTCTTTAAGGGCGCCGGGCTGGACGTGGAGATGAACAGCGACGGGATTACCAATTCCTGCAACTGGAATGATAAAACAGGAAAATACACGGGAAAGGATGTGGCAGAGGCCATGCTGTCCATTGCCAGGCATCCCGGATTTATCAATTGCACTGACGAAGATTTTATTAAGGGAGTAAAGGACGGAACGATTATTGCAGGAGTAAACGGTGCCTGGAATGCCAGTGCTATTGAGGAGGCATATAAGGAGAATTATAATGCCGCCAAGCTGCCTGCCTACACCCTGGCTGGCAGGCAGGTGCAGATGCACAGCTTTGCCGGATACAAGCTGCTGGGGATCAACGCCCATACAAAGCAGCCGGAATGGGCCATGCGTCTGGCGGCCTGGCTTACCAATGAAGAAAACCAGTCCGTACGGTTCCGCATGAGAGGCGAGGGGCCATCCAACAGCAGGGCCGCCGCATCGAAGGAGGTGCAGGCCGCTCCGGCCATCAAAGCCCTGAGTGAGCAGGCGGCATACAGCCATCTCCAGCATGTGGCAGAAACCTTTTGGACACCCACCTTCAAGTTTGGCACCACCATCGCCGGGGGCAACCGGGATGGAGCCGATCTGCAGAAACTATTGGATACTCTGACGGAGGAAATCACGTCTGAGCCGAAAAAATGAGGTTACAAGGTATGGGGATCAAAAAAATTATAAGCAGGACGGGAAGCATTCCCTTCAAAGTTTTTATTATGGTATTATCGGCGGGCATCATTGGTATTGCCGGTGTACTTATTCTGAAAAATAATATTGACAAGCTGTCCCAGAGCTACCAGGAGATTATAGAGGAACACAACGTAAACCGGGCTTATATGGAACAGATCAGCCAGATCCTGTACCAGCACCGCTCCATCGTGGCCATACACGTCGCATCAAAGGTGGAGAAGGACTATGAAAAATATGAAGAGGATGAGAAGCAGCTGCGGGAGAAGCTGGAAGACCTTCTCACCCGGTTCCGCAGCCGGATGACGGGAGACCAGCGGGAACAGATGTATCACCGGGTCTATTCAGATTATTACAGCTATCTGCAGAATGTGAACGTCACGCTGCAGCTGAGCCGGGAGGGCAGTACGGAGACAGCGATCTTCTATCTCACCGGGCAGATGAGTGATTTCCTGGAAAGCGTCAACGACAACCTGGCCGGGCTGGAACAGCTGACAATGGAGGAGATGGAGCTGGCCAAGGACAGGATGAATTCCTATATCCGCTTCTCCCGCCTCAGCACCACGGTCTGCATTATAATGATCTCTGTCACCATGCTGATCTGTCTTATCTACTGCGTCACCATCACCAGCCATCTGGACCGGTACAAGGTCAATCTGGAACAGGAGATCGAGCAGAAAAATTTATCCATCACTCAGCACAACGAGAAAATGATGTTATTACAGGATAATATAATTACAGGAATGGCAAATCTCATCGAGAGCAGGGACGGGGATACCGGGGAGCATATCAAGCGAACGAGCTTTTATGTCAATCTGCTGGCCTGTGCACTGAGGGAGCACGGTCTGTACACCGATATTCTCACTGACAGCTACATCGAACTGCTGACCAAGGCGGCGCCGATGCACGACATCGGCAAGATCGTTGTTCCGGACAGCATCCTGCAAAAACCCGGCAGGCTGACACCGGAGGAATTCGAAGCCATCAAGCAGCATTCTGCGGAAGGCGGCCGGATCGTCCGGGAAGTACTGGGTTCCATTGAAGAAAAGGACTATGTGGAGATCGCCGCGGATATGGCGGCACACCACCACGAAAAATGGGATGGCAGCGGCTATACGGCGGGACTGTCAGAAGAGGGCATTCCCCTGTCCGCCCGCATTATGGCGGTGGCGGACGTATTTGACGCCCTGGTGTCCAAACGCTGCTACAAGTCCGCCATGCCGCTGGAAGAGGCCTTTGCAGAGCTCAAGCGCTCTGCCGGCACTCATTTTGATCCCCAGCTCATAGCGGTCTTTCTCGGACTGCGAAATGAAATTACTGAATATCTGGAATCCCATTAAGGGATACAGATATTCCATCCACTATATCCTACTCCCTTAAATTTGTTTCACCGGAACCCACAGCTCACAGAACAGGCCGCTCTCACCTTTTTCAAAATATATTTCATAATCGGTATCCTCTGTCTGCATATAACCGGTCTGCGGAACAAATTCCCTAAAAAACCGGCTCCAGGTCTCACCCAGGCAATCGCCGTCCGGTCCAAAGCATTGAAACACGGCATAATCAGCAGGTTCTGTTTCCCATATGGAATAGCCGCTGTCGATAAAATCCTGCAGTTTTGCAGTGTCAGTATCCCCATCAATTATGACACCGATTCCATAATTAAAATGAGTTTTACTGTCCCTGACAGGACTGCACAGACCGTACAAATCTCTTTTCCCTTCTACACGGAGCTGCTTCATCGGCTCAATTAGATTTTTCTCCGAACATTCTTCCCAGAAATCCGGGATGCTATGGTTATTGTCGTCATTGACGATCTCATTCGGAAAAGATTGTACCACTGCAGCAAACCGCTGTCCTTCTTTGTGTTCAATTCTGTAATCCATAACACTACCACCTTCCAATATAATTTTTATTACAAGGGGATTAAACAAATGAAGTTTGGATACCTATGTCAACATAGAAAAGCCGGATTTTCACTCCGGCTTATCAATCTGGATCAGCTGCGCATTGAGGCTTTCGGCAAACCCCTCCGGCATCATGCTCCCCGCCATTTTCACCATGGCCTCCGGCGTCATGGATTTCATCATGTCCCACATACCCACACCCGGCGCCAGTTCAAAATTTGTCGCCAGTTTCACCGCCTTCGCCGTAACCTCCATGGCCTCCGGCGACCTGGCGAGCTCCTCCAGTTTACACCGGATATTATATTTCCCTTCTGGAAATTCCATCGGCGCCTTCAGGTCGAGATCTCCCATCAGGCTGAACCAGTTCGCTACTCCTTCCGCCCTCTCATTCACCTCAGGAAGGACATAGATATCCGGTTCCTTCTCCACTCTCTCGATGGTCATGCTGTCCCGGCATTCCCCCGCTGCCGCGGTTATCCGGTTAAATCCCGGCTTCAATGCCACAGGGAACACAAAAACCTTGTCCGCACTCTGCACCCCTTCCAGTTCTCCATTCAGGAAAAGGGATACTTCCGGCTGATTGGAGTACACCCGGATCTCTGTCGTATCACCTGCCCTCTGGGCGTAGCGCCGTCCGCACAGATGAACCATTGGCTCACGGTTCCAGTACGCCTTATAAATATAATAGCTGTCTTTTTTCGTCCTCCTGTCCATTGTGACTAGTCCCTTATTATTCCTGCCGGAGACGCCTCCCTCATTTCTCGCCGCACAGCCAAAGTCAAACATATTCCACACGTGGCTGGACCAGATCCAGGGGCGGTCGCTTAGGACCTTCGCCATGTGTTCATGGTACAGGGCCTGATACTCCTCGCTGTAGTCCTTACAGGCCGGGTCGGGACCGTGATAGGTGATGATCCCCTCACATCCGTACTCCGACAGGCCAAGGCAGATATCCGGATGCACCTGGTGAAAGTGATCCAGCCATGGTCCGTTATCCTCCATCTTCTGACCATACCATCCGAAATAATGATTGTAGCTCTCCACATCCGTAATGCCGTGAAGCGGGCTGTCCAGCGGCGTCATGGAGACATGGGCGATGGTAGTAAGACGAGTCGGATCCAGCTCCTTGCAAAGGGCGTTCAGTTCCCTGTGATTTTCCACCAGCTTCTCCGATATGCCGCCAATAAGTATTTCATTGGAAATTCCCCAGAAACAGATGCTGGCGTGATTCCTATTCTGGATTACCAGTTCCTTTAACTGCGAAATACAATTCTCATGGGCCGCAGGATCCTGGTTCATAACGCTGATAAAGGGTATCTCTGCCCATACAATGAAACCGAGCTCATCGCAGGCATCATAGAAATCCTGGGAATGCTGGTAATGTGCCAGCCGGATCGTGTTGGCACCCAGTTCCTTAATGATCCTGGCGTCCTCATAGTGATCCTCCTTCGTCAGGGCATTTCCTTTATACAGCATATCCTGATGACGGCTGACGCCTCGAAGGGGCGTGGGCACTCCGTTCAGTATAAAGCCTTTCTCCGGATCGCAGGAAAAACTCCTGACGCCAATCCGCGCTGTCACCTCGTCATACGCCTCGTTGCGTCTCTGCAATACCGCAGATACGGTATACAGATAGGGATGATCGCAGTCCCATCGTGTTACCTCCGGCACCGAAATCGTTACCGCCGCAGCGTCGGCCGGGCGAACAGCTCCCGCCACTTCTTCCCCCTCCGCATTGCAGATCCGGTATATAACCGTGAAGTTCTCGTCTCCGCCCCGGATTTCTGATTCCATCGCAAACTCCGCCCCGCCCCGGCCATCCGGGACGGCCATAACACTCAGGCCGCTGGTCCCCCAGTGCTCCAGTTCAAAATGCGCATGGGGCACGCTGATGAGATTTACCCCGCGGTAGAGGCCGCCATAAAACGTAAAATCGGCAGACTGGGGATAGACACTGCTCTTATTTTCGTTGCTGCAGGCAATGACAAGAAGATTCTCACCGTGTTTTCTGCACTCATCCGTAATATCTACACGGAAGGCGGAATACCCTCCCTCATGGTAGCCCACGCCCTTTCCATTGACATAGACGCTTGCCTGCTGTCCTGCCGCCGGAATATCAAGAAATACACGCCCGCCGGCGAGGGGCTGCGACGGCGTCTCAAATGTTCTGGCATACCAATAACAGCCCCGGTCATATTTACCATTTCCATCGTGTCCATCTATGGCATTCCATGTGTGCGGCAGCTCCACAGAATCCCAGTCCTCCGGGAATGACTGCGGAAGTCCGGCATCCCTCTGTATAAATTTCCAGTTTTTGTTTAGATTTATTATTTTCCTCATGATCCCTCCTGTGAAACCTCTGTTTCTATCCCGTTCTTTTCCTATTTTTTCATATTCTGATGGTTTTTATTCACAAGGATTTCTGAAGAAAAAAATGGATCCAGAAAACTATCGTTCTCTGAATCCATTTATCATTACTGTACTGAAATTATTTTACAAGACCTTTGTTCTTGTACAGCTGTTTAACCTGCTTAGCTGTCAGGGCTTTCTTCCAGATTGTTACATCATCATAGAGAGCTCTTACAGGTACGTCCCATCCGTTGATACCCAGGAAGAACTTAGTCTTGCTGGAGATTGTCTTCTTCGGAACGGCACCGTTACCATACAGCTTACCATTGATGTATGTAGCTCCGTTATAACCCTTGCAGTAGCCTTCGCCGCCTTTTTCGCCATACTCTGTGATCTTTTTCTTGCTGTGGTCTACAACAAGTGTAACATGTACCCAGCTCTTGGAGTCAAAAGCAGTACCATAGGTCCACTTAGCTTCTCCTGTCGCTTCGTCTACACCATTCTTGCAGTACCAGGGCCACTCATCGCTCTTGCCCTGTACGCAGCGTGACCAGATAACCGGTGTACCGCCGATCTCAGCGATATCACTTCTCTTTGTAATGGACATCCATTTTGCACTTACATCTTTCAGATCGGTAGCAGCGAAGAATACCGGGCTGAAATCGCCGATACCATTCGGAATCTGTACCCAGAAAGATACGGTCCAGGAACCAGAACCAACATTCACGCCTTTCAGCTGAACGCCGTATGTTCTGTCAAGGAACAATGCCTTGCCGTTTTTGCCCTTCTTGTACTGTACTTTTTTCTTGCTCTTAGTCGGCATAACGCCGCCCTTAGCTTTCTTTGTAGCAGCCTCCGTGGGCTTGAATGTCTCGGCACTGTCGCCTTTGCGGGCTACTGCCACTACATTTTTGTTTGCTTTGTTCATGTTAAATGTGTAAGCTGCCTTCGGCACCTTTACTTTCTTTGCGGATGCAGCAGGTGCAGACACAACAGAACCTACTACTAATGCTGTAGCAAGAGCGCCACATAAAAATCTTTTCATCATTATTTTATTCCTCCTTTTTAGTTTTATAAAAGATTTGTGAGTTCATTTTAGCATCTGTCCTATCTTTTGTCAATACTGTCAAATAAAATTGTGTAGCAATTGTGTTTTATTGTAAACTTTTAACATAAGTCTGCCGCTTTTGTGACATATTTACGTAGCTCCGGCTGCCCGGCATCCCATTATTTACCTTTTGAGACCACGGGCTGCCGCCGCTCTTTCCGGTATTCCGAAACATCGGTCTCCAGAATAATCTTCCGGATCGGAAGGATACTCCCCGGCGACACGGAGAGCTCATCGATTCCCATGGCAAGAAAATCCCGTGTCAGCTCCAGGTCAGCTCCCAGTTCCCCGCAGATGCCCGCCCATATACCCGCCTTATGGGCATTTTCCGCCACCATCCGGATCATTTCCAGTACTGCCGGGTGATGGCTGTCATAGAAATCATCCAGCTTCGGGTTCTGCCGGTCAATGGCCAGGGTGTACTGGGTCAGGTCATTGGTCCCAATGCTGAAGAAGTCCACTTCCTTCGCCAATTCCCCACTGATCATCACAGCCGCTGGCGTCTCGATCATAACCCCCTGCAGGGGACTGCCGTACCCGATACCCTGTTCCGTCAGCTCTTCCTTTACCTGTTCCACGATCTCCCGGATCTTATGGATCTCCCACAGACTGGTGATCATCGGATACATAATGGCAATATTGCCATAGGCGCTGGCCCGCAGCAGCGCACGCAGCTGCGTCTTAAAGATCTCCGGGCGGGTGAGGCAGATCCGGATCGCCCGGCAGCCCAGCGCCGGATTCTCTTCCTCTTCCATGTCAAAATAATCACACTTTTTGTCCGCACCGATATCCAGCGTGCGGATGATCACTCTCTTTCCCGCCATTGTCTCCGCCACTTTCCGGTAAATCTGGAACTGTTCCTCCTCGCCGGGAAAATCCTCCGATTCCAGATAGATAAATTCACTCCGGAACAGCCCAATCCCACCGGCGTCATTCTGCAGCACTGTGGCGAGATCGCGTATGTTGCCGATATTGGCATACAGCATTACCTTCTGTCCGTCCAATGTAACATTTTCCCTGCCCTTCAGGCTCAAAAGAAGCTCCTTCTGCTCCTCCTCCTGGTGTTTCCGTCCGCTCATCCGGGCCATGGTATCCTCATCTGGTTCCACATAGATGCAGCCCCCAGCTCCGTCCACCACTGCCATCTTGCCGTCAATGGACTCATCCATGGGAATATCGGTGCCGATCAGTGCCGGAATCCCCATGGTCCGTGCCAGAATTGCCGTATGTGAATTCACGGAGCCGTGTACCGTGACAAAGGACAGCACCTTATCCTTATCCATCTGAACCGTTTCCGAAGGCGCCAGGTCGTCCGCCAGTATGATCACCGGCTCCTCCGACTGGATTCCGCCGGCAGCACCGCCGTTCAGCACGGTGATGAGACGCTCCGAGATGTCCTTCACATCTGCCGCCCGTCCCCGCATGTAATCATCATCCATGGATGCAAACATCTGTGAAAAATTATCACCTGTCACGGCCACCGCGTACTCAGCGTTTACTTCCTGTGTCTCGATAATGCTCTCCACGGATTCCACAAAATCATCGTCCTCCAGCATCATCTGGTGCACCTCGAATACCGCTGCATTTTCTTCTCCGACTTCATTCAGCGCCTTGTCGTATAACTCCTTTAACTGCTCCATGGCAGTCCCGGAGGCCCTCCGGTATCTGTCCTTCTCACTCTGTATATCCGTGATCCTCGTCCTCCTGACCTGCTGTTCACCCTTCTGATAAACATAGATCCTGCCGATGGCGATTCCGCCGAATACACTTTTCCCATTAAAAACCTGCATACATTTTCCCCTCCGTCCGCGCATCTGCGCTGCTCCTGGCGGGTCCGTAAAACGACCCGGATCTACAGATTCTCCTGCATAAATTTACTGATGGCTTCACACGCCGCCTCTTCGTCCTCGCCGTCAAAGGTAATGGTCACCTCATTGCCGTTTTTCACACCCAGTCCCATCACCGCGAAAATCTTCTTACAGTCCCCGCTCTTTACGTCCTTTGTCATCTTGATGGCACAGGAAAAATTCTTGGCCGCCTTGATCAGCTCTCCCGCGGGACGAGCATGGATTCCCTCCGGATCTGTAATTACATAAGTAAACTCTTTCATAATGATTACCTCCTTAAATTTATTATATTATAATTTTATTACCTCACATCGTTTCATTACTTCCTCCGCTTCCGCCCTGGTGGCGAGGTTTTCCGAAAATGCACTGGCGCTTCCGGTGGAAACCCCCATACGGAAGGCATATTCATAATCGCCCCTGGTGATCCAGCCGGTGATAAAGCCCGCCACCATGGAATCGCCTGCGCCCACAGAATTCTTAAGCTCTCCTTCCGGCGCCTCCGCCATATAGACCTCTCCCGTCCCGCTGACAAGAACAGCCCCCTGACCGCCCATGGAGACCAGTACATTGACCGCTCCCCTCTCCTGCAGTTTTTTTGCATAGGGCACTACCTGTTCCCTGGTGGTTATGCTGACGTCAAAAAGCTCACCCAGCTCATGGTTATTTGGCTTGATCAGAAATGGATGGTACGGCAGCACGTTCATCAGAAGATCCCCAGTGGCGTCCACCACAGCCATGATCTTCTTTGTCTCCATTCGTTTCAGTATGATCCGGTATATATCATCCGGCATGGATTTGGGGATGCTGCCCGCCAGTACAAGGACGTCCCCCTCCGACAGCTGCTCCAGCTGTGCCATCAGCTCCTCCATTTTATCCGGGGAAATTTCCGGTCCCATGCCATTGATCTCTGTCCCGTCAATGTTTTTCATCTTGACATTGATCCGGGAAATCCCAGTGGGAATCCGTATGAAGTCCGCCTGTATGCCGTATTCCTTCAGATTCCGTATAATCTCTTCCCCCGTAAATCCTGCCACAAACCCCAGGGCCGTATTGTCAAGCCCCAGCTGTCTCAGTACGATGGATACATTGATCCCCTTCCCGCCAGGGAGCATCAGCTCCGTGGCGGTTCGGTTCGTCATCCCCAGTTTAAAATCTTCAACCGAGACTATATAATCCAGCGAAGGATTAAAAGTCACTGTGTAGATCATAACCCGCTCCTTTCCGACTACGAAAGTCTATCTAAAACCCAGTTTACATCTGCCGTCGTTTTCAGTTCCCCAAGAACCTCTTCGTCCTCCAGCATCTCACAGATCTTCGCCAGCAGATCCAGATGCTCGTCTCCGATTCCGGCAATGCCGAATACAAGCTGTGCCTTCTCATCGCCGAAATCGACCCCCTCAGGATATTGAAGGAGAACAATGCCGGTTTTCTTAACCGTTCCTTTCGCCTGTGTGGTGCCGTGGGGAATCGCCACTCCCATACCCATATACGTCGTGACGATCTTCTCCCGCTCCTGCATGGCATCCACATAAGAAGCATCCACATAGCCCAGCTCGGCCAGCAGCTCACCCGCCGCCTGGATTGCCTCCTCCTTCGTTACCGGCGGCTGATTCAGGCGGATGCCCCCCGCAGTGATCACATCCCGTCCGGCGCCGCCGGATCCGTCCTGTGAGGCGTCCTGGCGGGCACTGCCCTCCGCCATGGGCTCCGGCGTCTCCGCCCTGCTGAGTTTCTCATAGAGCTCATCGAGATTTGGATCACTGAGGAAATTGCCAATGGTGATAATCTTTGCCTGCGGCGCGGATTTCTCCGCCCGTTCCGCCAGCGTCACCTGCACCACTGCGATATCGCAGTCCCCGGGAATATTATCCACGGAGGTGTTTGACACGGTAATATCCGGCCGGATCCCCTGGATCCGTTTTCTAAATTTCGTCGCCCCCATGGCTGAGGAGCCCATCCCAGCATCGCAGGCGAAAATAATCTTTTTAATAACAGAGCCCTTTATGTCAGATGGGATACCCTGTCCCACCGGGGCAGAAATCCCCTTTGCCTCGGCCTTTCTGGCCGCCACCTTATTCTGGGCGTCCTCCAGGCTCTTACTTCCCGCCATCTTCACAATAGGAGCGGCAATGACGAAAGAAATAGCCGCAGCCAGCACTACCCCCACGATCACCTTCCACATATCCGGCCCCGGTGTCATCATCAGGTAGGCGATAATGGAACCCGGCGAGGCAGGTCCCCGCAGTCCGCAGTCCATCAGGTTAAACCAGAAGATCGCCGCCATGTTGCCGATGATAGGAGCGATGATCACCGCCGGATTCATCAGTATATATGGGAAATAGATCTCATGGATCCCGCCGAAGAGATGGATGATCACAGCGCCTGGCGCCGACTGCCTTGTGCCCTTGTCCCGGCAGCAGAACATGTATGCCAGCAGTACCCCGAGACCCGGACCCGGGTTGGCCTCCAGCATATACATAATGGATTTCCCGAGTTCCTCCGCCTGTCCGGTGGCGATGGGGGTAAACACCCCGTGGTTGATGGCATTGTTCAGGAACAATACCTTCGCCGGCTCGATAAATATAGAAACCAGTGGCAGAAGTCCGTGATTGACAAGGACATTGACCCCGGCCGTCAGCACAGTCAGGATTCCGCTCATCAGCGGCCCAATGGCAATGTAACTCAGCAGTGCCAGAACCAGACCGAAGATGCCCACCGAGAAGTTATTGATCAGCATCTCAAAGCCCGCCGGCATATGTCCTTCCATCCGCTCATCGAATTTCTTGATGCAGAACCCGCTGAGGGGGCCTACCAGCATGGCCGCCATCAGCATAGTAATCTCGGTATTGCTCATAATGGCGCCGATCACGGCGATAGCTGCTACCACGCGGCCCCTGTCGCCCCCCACCATTTTGCCGCCGGTGGCGGCAATAAGTACTGGAATCAGATACGTCAGCATAGGCGATACCATAGAACTGAAATTCTTATTCGGAATCCATCCGGTATCGATAAACAGTGCCGCCAGAAATCCAAATGCGATCAGGGCACCGATATTCGGCATAACCATAGCCGATAGGAATTTACCAAATTGTTGTATTTTATTTTTCACAATACGACCTCCTTTTATACAGCTTCTCACTGTCCGATCCAAAGGAAGCCACGACAGAAAACAGAATTGTCTCAGAGCACCGTCACCTTGTGATCCCGGCATTCCCTTTGGAAATCCGGAGGCAGCTGGCCGTCCGACACAAGGATGTCGATATCATCCAGTCCACAGATGGAATAGGTCCCCTTCCGGTCCAGCTTGGAGGAATCCATCAGCACGATGACCTCATCTGACTGCCGTATGGCTGTGCGTTTGAGGATGGCCTCTTCCTGATTCCCACAGGTAAACCCAGTCCGATGTTCAAAGTTCATCACACCAAGGAAGGTCTGGTGGAAATTCACCATCTCCAGCTCCTTTACAACCGATGTGCCATATACGCTGACGCTGTAACGATTGAGCTTTCCCCCCGGTATCAGAACCGTCGGCTCCGACAGCCCCGCCAGCTCCGTTGCACAGCTGAGCCCCGTCGTATAGATCAGGTTTGACTGATCGGGAAACAGGCGGGCCAGCATCGTCGTGGTACTGCCAGAATCAAGAAACACCGCCGTATCCGGCTTGATCAGCCCGGCTGCCTTCTCCGCGATCTCTTCCTTCTCCTCCTGATTCCGGATGGATCGGTTGTTCAGATAATCGTCCGTCCCAATGACAAGCTGGACCGATTTCGCGCCGCCATGGATCCGAACAATCTTTTTTTCCTGATCCAGAGCCTTAAGATCGGTCCGGAGGGTCATCTCCGACACATTAGGAAAATTCTCTTTGATCTGTATAAAACGCACATAACCCAGCCGGTTGACCAGTTCCACAATCTGTTTTCTGCGTGTATCCATTGAATCCATATGTTCTCCCTCCCGCCAAAATCCATAAAAGGGAGAATTTCAGCGTTTCTACTTTTCAACAAAATTTTCCAGCAGATACTCCTCTGCCTCCGGACACCACAACCCCTTATGGGCCTCCACGATATCCGCCAGCGCTTCGTAACGGTGATCCTTCCGCTCCTCTCCCGCCTTCCTCAGTTCATCCAGCGCAGTGAGCGGCATGGACAGATGGGTGTAGATCAGCTTTTTCCCGCCCGGAATCTTCGGCAGGTTCAGTGTCGTCTCGGCAGCAGCATCCAGTCCTCCGATATGCGTCACCATAACAGCCGGATCGATCCGTTTGGCTGCCGTCAGCTCCAGGGATTCGATCATATCCGCCGTATTTCCCCCGGTGGTTCCCATGACGTGGGTGGAATTATAGTGAACGTCATAAAAATTCATGGATGCGCTAAACTTATTGTCTGTCGGTCCCGCAAAGAAGTTCAGGCACCCATCCCTTCCAAGGATATCGCCGGACTGCTTTACCACTGCTGCCACTGGCGCATAGCAGAGCACATCGTCATACCCTGTTCCGCCGGAGATGGAGAGGAGCTCTGCCACCGGATCCTCATACTCTCCCGTGTTCACGAAATGAAGCGAGATACCCTCTTTTTCATATTCTGCCGGCGGGAACAGCTCCTCCGCCCGGTCCAGGCGTTCCTGGTTCAGGTCTGTCACTACCACCAGGGAGGGCCTCACGTCGCGGTGCAGGGCATAGGTCAGCGCCCCCAGTCCCATAGGGCCGGCCCCGGCCATGATAGCAAGCTTTCCATTCTCCTTAATCCCCATCTGGTGCTCATACACCCCCATCCGGGTGTGGTATGCGGCATTAAAGGCCCCGATGCTGCAGGACATCGGTTCTGCCAGGGAAGCTTCATAGTAAGCCCGGCCTTTGTACTCCAGCAGGCAGCCAAGCTCCATAACCTCTGCCGGAATGATGCAATAAGTCGTATCTCCGCCAAAGAACTCATAGGAATACCCCGGACTCCACATGGTTCCCTTATAATTCAGCGCAGGCTGAAGGGTAAACTTCATACCCGGAGCGAAGGTATCCTGATGGTTCTTCCCCACCTTCACGATATCGCCGGCAAATTCATGTCCCATAATGGCTGGATGCTCTGCCACATCGTCGTGAACCCTCTTGTGCTCCGTACCCAGAATGGCACATTTGTAGGTGGACATGCAGATGCTGTCAGAAACTACCTTTACCAGAATCTCATCCTCTGTGATCTCCGGAAGCTCAAACTCCTCCAGTCTCAGATCATTTGCTGCGTGCAGCCTTACTCCTTTTGCTCTCATAAAAATACTCCTTTCTTAATTTTAATACTGCCGTCTCTCTTTTGCAACAACAATATGGCAAGCCTTGTCTCTTTTTGTCAATTCAAAAGATATATTGTTGTTTCAATAACTGTTATCCTTATTATATCCACTATTTCAACAGTTGTCAACTGTTATTTCAAAGATTTTCCACTTTTAAACCAATATTTATTTTGTTCCGGATAGAAATCTTTATTCTCCTGTTTTGAAAGGAAACGGCAGGCTGGACCAAGAGCTGTTCCTCCACTTTACAAAACCTTTTTTATGGGATATACTGATACCGGAAAATTTTTAAAAAGGAGAATCGAAATGAAAGATCAATTAGAGAATTTGTCCGCATCCAGCCCCGCAGAACGAAGAACCGCCTACGGGATCCGGTGGTTCACTGCCCTGCTGCTCCTTGCCCTGACAGCGGTAAGCCTGTCCGCCTGCTCCTCTTCAAAGGAAGACGCAGTCTCCGGCCCCGCCGTCCAGCTGGACACCCAGGCAGAATATGTTAAAGCATATCTGGACGCCCTCTGCCAGGAAGACTATGAAGCCTATGCCAAAGCCTGCAGCATCCCGGTCAGTGAAGTGAAGGAAGATGGTCCGGAATATATTAAGAGCATTATCGAAAATGAATTTACCTATATCCCGTCGGATGCCATGGTGACAGCCTTCGCCGGGACACTGCAGAAATTATTTGCCAAATGCAGCTATACGGTAAAGCCCTCCACACAAAATGACGACGGCTCTTATTCCGTTCCCGTATCCATCCGGAAATTTAATGTATTTAAAACTGCCCTGGAAAAGGCGGATAAGGATTATAATGAATGGAAAAAAGGACAGTCCGGCGATATGGACGCGGACGTCATGACTGACAAATTCTTTGAATTTATCACCAAGTACTGTGAAGAAGAAATGAAATCCCCCCAGTATGCCGGTGAGGAGACCGTCACGGTGACTCTCACGGTATCCGACGAGGATGAGGGAGTATACTCCTATGGTGAGGATGATATCGACCTTCTCCTCTACGGACTGATGGACCTGTCTGCCTGGGATGATCTGGTGGCAGAGGAGGAGGAAGAGTAAATAACCAATCAAGTAAGAGGAATTTCTCTTAATCGAGAAATTCCGACCTCTCAAACCACCGTGCATACCATTCACGGCGGTTCAATCAGCTTAACAATATCGGGATACCGAAAATTTCACGCAACTATAAAAGCGGGGCTTTCCGAAGTCCCCGCTTTTGTTTATCCCCTTGACCGCAATGAAGCGGCAATTGCGGTAGTAAAAACCTTCCTGGAATTCAAAAAGTGTTGATATATGGAATAGGTTTTTCACATTGTTTAATATCTATAAATTTGCCCATTCTTCTCTATGCCCTATAAATCTTTTCATAAATCCTGCACAGCAGTATTTACATGCGTGAGTACAGCCGACAAATCAGGGCAATTTCTATTAAGATAATTTTAGAAAGTTATGTTATATTAAATTGGAAAGGAGGGGCAAGAATGAACAATAATTCGGTTACAGAAAAGGTAGTAGACTATATAGAAGCACACATTAATGAAGATCTGCCGCTTGATAAAATAGCAAATGCATTAAATTACTCAAAATTTTATATGTCCAGAATTTTTACGGAAGATACAAAATGTACGGTTTATAAATACATAAAAGGACGTAGATTGACTTTGGCAGCTCAAAAGCTTGTGGAAACAGAGCAGCCCATTGTTGAAATTGCTTATGAAGCACATTATGACTCTCAGCAAGCGTTCACATTAGCCTTTAAACAATTATATGAATGTACGCCAAATATTTATCGAAAGAATGGTGTGTTCTATCCGAAACAATCAAAGATCTGCATGATGAGTTCATTGAATGGATACTCATTTATGTGTTTTATAGCAGGAGGTAAATTTGCAGCATGAGTACGATTCCTTATGTGATTGAACATACAAGCCGGGGAGAGCGTAGTTATGATATTTTTTCAAGACTGTTGTCCGACAGAATTGTTTTTTTAGGAGAAGAGGTAAGTGATGTTTCAGCAAGTTTGATTATTTCACAAATGCTATTTTTAGAATCACAAGACCCAGGTAAGGACATCCAGTTATATATTAATAGCCCAGGCGGTTCTGTTTCGGCGGGTTTTGCTATTTATGACACAATGCAATATGTCAAATGTGATGTTTCGACAATATGTATCGGTCTTGCTGCCAGTTTTGGAGCATTTTTATTGGCGGGTGGTGCAAAAGGAAAGCGTCTCGCTTTGCCTAATGCAGAAGTTATGATACATCAGCCTGCCGTTCATGGAAATGGGATTCAAGGGCAGGCAGCCGATATAAAAATTACATCTGACCACATACAAAAAAGCAAAAAGCGATTGAATACCATATTATCCCAAAATACAGGTAAAAGTATTGATGAGGTTGCTATTGCGACGGAACGCGATAATTATATGACGGCAAGAGAAGCAATCGATTTTGGCCTGATTGATAAAATTATAGATAAACATTAATTGCTGTAGAATTCAAATAGATGGTTTTCTGCAAATAAAAAATGCCATGCAATGGAACAACTTATTGCATGGCATTTTTTATTTTTCCATGGATTTTATTCCTTCTGGCGGAACTGCTCCAGCACATGGTTATAGAAAGTCCGGACCGCCGGCGCCAGATTATCTGGATTCAATGCCGCGATCCCCACGATCCGGTATGCCTCTTGCTCCAGTGGATAGCAGTCAACCTCATAGGGAATATCCTTCATCACCATCTGCGGCATGAGACAGATGCCAAACCCGTTGGCCACCATGGCGATCGTGGACAGATCATCCACCACATGATAATCGGATTTGACATTTAGATTATTTTCCTTCATGAATTTCTGGATATCGGCGTCGGTACTCTCTCTCTGTGTCACAAATTTCTGATTTCTCAGTTCCTGGATCCCCACAGTCCCACGCCCGGCACCTATCTCCATCCCCTTCGGCACGACGCATATCAGCGGATCCTTATACAACGGCTGGATGGGCAGATCCGCCGCGCTGGACACAGACAGGAATCCAATATCCACAATGCCGTTTTTGATCCAGTATACGACGTCGTCGTAGGTTCCCTGAAAGAGTTCCATCGTAATGGCCGGATATTTTTCCTGAAAGGAGTGCATCAGGTGCGGCATCCAGTTCGTACAGACACTGGAAAAACAGCCGATCCGGATGCGTCCCTGCTTCAGCCCGTTAAATTCCGCGATTACCTGCTGCAGGCTCTCGTCACTGTTGAGAACCCCATTTACATAAGGAAGAAGACGCTCCCCATAACTGGTGAGCGTCACACCGCTTTTACTCCGGTTTAATATGGCAAAACCAAGCTCTGTCTCCATGGCCGATACCGCGTGGCTGACAGCAGAAGGCGTCAGTCCAAGTATCTCCGCCGCCCTGCGGAAACTCCCCTGGTCGGCCACCGTCTTAAACACCTGATAATTTAATAATGTCATTGCCTGTTACCTCGCCGTTTTGTATAGAAGCTCCTCCCATCTCCGGTCCACTTCCTCCTGAAACTGCTGGATCAGGTGCTCGTTCCCCTTCTTAAACAGATGTTTAAATCTCCCCTGCTCCCGCAGGAAATCTTCGATGGGAAGCTTTTTCTTCGGCTCATAGGACAGCTTCCATCTGCCGTGATCCACCTCAAAAAGCGGCCAGTAGCAGGTCTCCACAGCCAGCCGGCATATTTTCATAATGTCCGCCGCCTCATACCGCCAGCCCCGGGGACACGGCGTCATTATGTTCAGGAAACTGGCCCCCTCCGTATAAATGGCTCTCTCCGCTTTCTGGTGAATATCTTTAAAATCCGTTGTAAAGGTAGTCTGCGCCACATAGGCCACATCGTGATCCGCTATAATACTGGCAAGATCCTTCCGGTTCTGCAGCTTTCCGTCCGATGCCTTCCCCACTGGGGTCGTCGTGGTGTCTGCATACATCGGAGTGGCAGAGGAACGCTGGATACCAGTATTCATATAGGCGCCGTTGTCATAGCACACATAGACCATGTCATGCCCCCGCTCCATAGCCCCGGACAGGGACTGAAAGCCGATATCATAGGTGCCGCCGTCCCCTCCAAAGGTAATGAACTTAAAGTTCACATCCGCTGGAAGCTTACCCCTTTTCTTCAGAACCCTATAGGCAGTCTCGACGCCGCTGAGGGTGGCGCCGGCATTCTCGAAGGCGTTGTGGATATAACTGTCCTCCCATGCCGTATAAGGGTACATAAAGGAGGAGACCTCCAGACATCCCGTGGCGTTTCCGATGACGGCATGATCCTCCTCATGCAGGGCGCGCAGAACGGCCCGGACTGCAATGGTAGCGCCGCAGCCAGCGCACATCCGGTGTCCGGGAGCCAGCCTCTCCGGTTTGTCCATCATGGTTTTCAAATTATAATCACTCATCTTGTCCTATCCTCCAACCGTTACTTTCTAAGGCGTATGTACTGATACTGCTCGACGCTCGTCCCCTTTTCGATCATATCCTCCAGTTCTCCAAATATCCCCATAACGTCCCGGATCGTAAAGTCGCGCCCGGCAAGCCCGTAGATATAGTTGACTGTCTCAATCATTACCTTACTCTTAAAAAGTGCTGCCGATACCTCGCTGCCCAGCGGGCCGCCATTGCCGTTATAGCTCTCGCAGCGGTCCATCACAGCGACAGCCCTGCAGTTCTTCAGGGCCTGTGCGATCTCATCCGCCGGAAACGGGCGGAATACTCTCAATTTCAGCACCCCGGCCTTTCTGCCCCTCTCCCGCAGTTCGTCCACGGCCTGTTTTGCCGTCCCCGCCGCCGATCCCATGATCAGCATGATATAATCGGCGTCCTCTGTCCGGTATTCCTCGAAGAGATCAAATCCCCTCCCGGTGAGTTCCCGGTACTTCTCCGCCACCTCCAGGATGACCTGTTTCGAGTTCTCCATGGCGATCTCCTGATTTTTCTTTGCCTCCATGGCATAATTTGACACCGAATAGGGGCCCACCGCAACCGGCTTGCCCGGGTTCAGGAGAAATTCCTCCGGTTCATACTCCCCGACGAATTCTCTTACCCGCTCATCCTCCAGAAGTTCGATATTTTCCACCGCATGGCTTGTGATAAAGCCGTCCTGGCAGATCATCACCGGCAGATGTACCCTGGGATCCTCGGCAATGGGATATGCCTGGATAAAATTATCATAAGCCTCCTGGTTATTCTCCGCGTAGATCTGGATCCATCCGGTATCCCTGGCCCCCATGCCGTCGGAGTGGTCGCAGTTGATATTGATGGGGCCGGACAGGGTTCGGTTCACCAGAGCCATAACCAGCGGAAGCCGGTTTGACGCCGCAAGGAGCAGCTCCTCCCACATCAGGGCAAGCCCCGCAGAGGATGTGGCGGTGAGGCTTCTGGCACCGGCCGCCTCCGCACCGATGGCGGCGCTCATGGATGAGTGCTCACTCTCCACCGGAATAAATTCCGTATCCATCTCCCCATTGGCAATAAACGTGGACACCATCTGTGGAATCTCTGTAGAGGGAGTGATGGGGAAAGCCGGCATCACATCGGGATTGATCTGGCGGATGGCACAGGATACCGCCTCGTTGCCTGACATACGTTCTTTGATCGCCATTATTCTTTCCCCTCCTTCATTGCTATCGCATCAAAGGGACATACGCTGGCACAGATGCCGCAGCCCTTACAGTGATCATAGTCAAATTCCAGACGTTTTCCATCCTGGACCGGAATGCTCGAATCCGGGCAGACCGGCGCACAGAGCAGGCACTGCCTGCATTTATCGGCATCCAGTACCGGCGTGCTTGTCCTCCACTCGCCGGTGTGAAACAGGCGGGAAGAACCGCCGTCAAATATCATCAGCCCCTCTGTCAGCTCCTGATGGGGGGTTTTCTCATTTATCCTCGTTACATCTGTTCTCATCTTAACCTCCATGGATGCAGGCTGTTATGCGGACTTCCTTCTTCCCTGATGTTTATGGATGGCAGCCGCCACCTCATCATAGGCCGTCTCCAACGCCTTCATATTGCCCTCGATTACTTCCGGTTTCTTTGCAAATTTGTGCTCATAGGAAGCTCTCATCTCAGAAATCAAATCCTCTCTCGGCATCACGCCGCTGACAGCTGCGATAGCCGCCAGCATGGGAGTATTGGGGAAGTTCTTTCCCAGTGTCTCCACAGATATCCTCCTGGCGTCGATGGTGTACACCGAACCCTTGTATCCGTTCAGGTGTTTCATGATCTCGTCTTTCTTCTTGGCCGTATTGATAATAATGGCACCTGTCTCCTTTAGCCCCGCCGTCACATTGACAGAGTCCAGCAGCGTCTCATCTACCACTACCACATAATCCGGATGATATATATTGGAATGAACCCGAATCTTATCAGAACTGATCCTGTTGTATGCGGTGATCGGAGCCCCCATGCGCTCCGGTCCATACTCAGGAAAACCCTGAACATACTGTCCCGTCTTAAATGCCACATCCGCCAGTAACAGAGCGGCTGTCTTCGCTCCCTGTCCGCCCCGGCCATGCCATCTGATCTCAATTCCGTTCTTCATAATTTACCTCATTTCTGCGCTGCCTTTCGCGCTCTTTCCAACTACTTTACTATAAAATATCAGCAATATTTATTATATCGCAGAGACATAAAATGTAAAGCGAAAAAGAATATATCAATTCATTTTAGGGATGAATAATTTTCATCTGATATGTTTTTACAGTCACGGCAGCACCTGTAATTTCAAAATAGTAGTTGGAAATCTGGCAGAAATGCGGTATACTGAGAGTAGTTATGGTTTACTTGTAGAACGGAACCGTCAGGGGGAAGTGTATTGTGATAAAACGATATTTTGTGCGTACCAGCGCACTGAAAGAGGGCATGCGGATCGACCAGAATATTAAAGACCGTCTGGACCGCACGCTGGTTGCCAGAGGTACGATTCTGGATGACTATGTCATTGAGGGAATCCGGAAACGCGGCATCCACGGAGTATACATAAGTGAGGGAGCGGAAGACCTCGAACCAGTAAAGAAGGAGGAGAAGCTCTCTCCTGTCGTGCGTCATAATATTGAGAAAAACAGAACGGAGGATCCCGTAAAGGTTAGGCTTTCGGAAAGCGTCAAAAAAAGAGTTTCCGAGGGAATCCAGTATCTCTACAACAATTCCGAATCCAAGGAGTTTTCGGATGCCTCCAACCGCATCACCACGGATCTTATGAAGGCCATCGACGACAACGATGCCCTGGCTGTCGATATCAGCACCTTAAAGACCAGCGATGAATATACATTCAAACACAGTGTCGATGTCGCTACCATGTCCATGATCATCGCGAAGAAGCTAGGTATGTCTTCTTCGGATGTATACAACATTGGCGTCGCCGGCCTGCTTCACGACATGGGGAAGTCAAAGATTCCCCTTGAGATCCTGAACAAACCCGCCCGGCTCAATGATGAGGAGTTCGCCATTATGAAATCCCACTCGGAGCTGGGTTATCGTATCCTGAAGGAGAAGGAGGAATTTTCAGCACAGATTTCCCTTGCCGTCCTTCAGCACCATGAGAAGATGAATGGTACGGGATATCCCATGGGCTGCAAAAGTGACCGGATCATCAATTATGCCAAGATCCTGTCCGTCTGTGACGTTTATGACGCCCTGGTGACAGAACGTCCGTATAAAAAACCATTTTCCCAGCGAAACGCCATCGAGATGATCATGTCCATGACAGAAGAGCTGGACATCACGGCTATGCGGGCCTTTCTCGCCACGGTGATCCTATATCCGGTGGACTCCACCGTTCAGCTCAGCAACGGAGAAAAAGCCCGGGTCGTGGAGAACATAGAAAACTCCGTTCTGCGTCCTACCGTCGTCGGGCTTAAAAGCGGTATCGTCTATAATCTGTCAGAAGACCTCTCCTGTGCAAACATCATTATCCTGTGACATCAGTCAATCACTGTGACATCAGTCAATCACTGTGACATCAGTCAATCACTGTGACTTTCTCAATCACCGGCTGGTTTTCCGGCACCACGGTGCCGTTGCTGTCCTCTACCTTTGTATCGGCACAAATCTTATCCACCACCTTCATTCCTTTGGTGACTTTTCCAAATGCCGCATACTGTCCATCCAGATAATCCGCATCCTGATGCATGATAAAGAACTGTGAGCTGGCACTGTCGGGATCATTGGAACGCGCCATAGAGATCGTACCCCGGACATGCTTGATGTTGTTCTCGACTCCATTGCCGGAGAACTCTCCCTTAATGTTCTCATCCGCTCCCCCTGTGCCGTTTCCAAGGGGATCTCCACCCTGGATCATAAAGCTGGAGATCACGCGGTGGAATGTGAGGCCGTCATAAAATCCCTCTCCCGCCAGCTTGATAAAATTCGTCACGGTAATGGGCGCTTTGTCTGCGTCCAGCTTAACGGTAATGGTTCCGTAGTCCTTCACCTTGATCTTCACCCGGTGTTTGCCGCTGAGATTCTCTCCCTTCCCGATCACAGAGGCCAGCTCTTCACTGAGGCCGCTTCCGCTGGCCGCCTTGTCTGCCGCAGGCGTCTGTGTCGCCTGGTCTCCATTCTGGCCGCTCTGGGTTCCCTGTGTCGTCTGGGGCTGGTCCTTCTTACTGCCGCAGGCCGTAACGCCTATTACCACAACCGCCATCATCATAATAACTGCTATTATCCGCTTCATACTGCCAATCTCCTTTTCCTTTCTTTTCCTCAATATAATACTTTCTTTATCGCTGCCAGCAATTCGTCATAGTTCTCATAGGCAGCGTATTCCGGATTGTCCGCCTTAATCTTATCCGTACTCCTGAACAGGAAACCCGCTTTGCTGGCCCTGATCATGCCCAGATCATTATAGCTGTCGCCGCTGGCTATGGTGTCATAGCCGATGGACTGCAGTGCCTTTACCGTAACGTACTTGGAATCGGCCGTCCGCATCCGGTATCCTGTAATTGCCCCGTCCTCTGCCACCTCCAGGGTATTGCAGAAGATGGTGGGCCAGCCCAGCTTCTCCATCAGCGGTTTCGCAAACTGGGTAAATGTATCGCTGATGATGATCACCTGGGCCAGGGACCGAAGCTCATCCAGAAAATCCTTTGCGCCGGGAATCGGATCGATTCCTGCAATAGTCTCCTGAATCTCCCGTAAGCCAAGACCATGCTCCCGCAGGATATTAAGACGCCAGTTCATCAGCTTATCATAATCCGGCTCATCCCTGGTAGTCCTTTTCAGCTCCGGGATGCCGCTGGCCTCGGCAAAGGCAATCCAGATCTCCGGCACCAGAACTCCCTCCAAATCCAAACAAACAATGTCCATACTATCCTCCCGAAATATCTTAATGTAAAATTACTTTTGACATTATAGCATAACTTTCCTGAATTCTCAATATTTTTCTGACGGCGGCAAAGCCTCTGCGGCTTTGCAATCGCTTAACATCCCATTGCCAGCCCCGCCAGCCTTACCAGGAGGGCACAGAGCCATGCGATGCCGCACTGCAGAAGAACGATGCCTGCCGCCCACCTGCCCCCCAGCTCCCTGCGGATCGACGCCACCGCAGCGATGCAGGGCGTATACAGAAGGCAGAAAACCAGCAGCGGCAATGCCTCCGCCGGAGAGACTACAGCCATCAGGGCCCCTGTGGATCCAAACAGTACAGTCAGGGTCGACACAACGCTCTCCTTGGCGATGAAGCCGGAGATCAGTGCCGTAGAGATCCGCCAGTCTCCGAACCCCAGCGGGGCAAAAACCGGCGAGATAAAGCCGGCGGCAATTGCCAGTATGCTGTCCTGGGAATCTGCCACCCGGTTCAGCCTCAGATCAAAGCTCTGAAGGAACCAGATCACGATGGACGCCAGGAAGATTATGGTAAATGCCCTCTGCAGAAAGTCCCTGGCTTTGTCCCACAGCAGCCGCGCCACATTTTTCACACCGGGCAGGCGGTAATTGGGGAGTTCCATCACAAAGGGCACTGCCTCCCCACGGAACGCCGTATTCTTGGCCACGAGAGCGGCGAGGATCCCCACTGCGATTCCGGTAAAATACAGCAGAATCATGATCAGTCCCGCCTGTCCCGGAAAGAAGGCCGCCGTAAAGAAGGCATAGATCGGAAGCTTCGCCGTACAGCTCATAAAAGGGATGAGCATGATCGTCATCTTCCGGTCCCTGGCCGACGGCAGCGTCCGGCTCGCCATCACCCCCGGCACCGAACATCCAAAGCCAATCAGCATCGGCACAATACTTCTGCCCGACAGCCCGATCTTTCGCAGCAGCTTATCCATGACAAAGGCAACCCGGGCCATATACCCGGTATCCTCCAGCAGCGACAGAAAGAAAAATAATGTCACAATCACCGGAAGAAAGCTCAGCACGCTCCCCACACCGCTGAAGATCCCATCTATAATCAGGGAATGCAGGACGTCGTTGACATTCCATGCCGTCAGGCCGCGGTCCAGAACCCCGGTGATCCATCCTATCAGTATCTCCAGAAACTCCTGCATCCATGCGCCGAACACATTGAAGGTCAGCCAGAAGACCAGCGCCATAATGGCTGCAAAGGACGGAATGGCCGTATATTTCCCCGTCAGAACCCGGTCGATCCTGCGGCTGCGCTCCCTCTCCCTGCTCTCTCCCGGCTTTACCACACACTGATCCACCAGTTTACTGATAAAGGCAAATCTCATGTCCGCCACGGCGGCCGCCCTATCCAGCCCCCTCTCCTGTTCCATCTGACAGATTATGTGCTCCACCATTTCCTGTTCATTCTGCATCAGCTGAAGAGAGTCCCGGATCCAGCTGTCCCCCTCCACAAGCTTGGTTGCGGCAAACCGCAGAGGGATCTGTGCATTTTCCGCATGATCCTTTATGAGATGCATGATCCCGTGCAGGCACCGGTGCACGGCTCCGCCATTCTCATTTTCATCGCAGAAATCCAGCCGGCCGGGCCGCTCCTGATATTTCGCCACATGCATGGCATGGCTGATCAGCTCCTCAATCCCCTCATTCTTCGCCGCCGAGATGGGAACCACCGGAATCCCCAGCATCTCCTCCATCTCATTAATGTGGATGGAACCGCCGTTCCCACGTACTTCATCCATCATGTTCAAGGCCAGTACCATCGGCACATCCAGTTCCATCAGCTGCATGGTCAGATACAGATTTCTCTCAATATTGGTGGCGTCCACAATATTGATGATGCCCTCGGGCCGCTCCTCCAAAATAAACTGCCGCGATACAATCTCCTCGCTGGTATACGGTGAGAGGGAATAAATGCCCGGCAGATCCGTTACCTGCGCCCTGTCCTCCCCCTTTATCCTTCCGCTCTTGCGGTCCACCGTCACCCCGGGGAAATTCCCCACATGCTGGTTCGCCCCGGTGAGGCTGTTGAACAGCGTAGTTTTTCCACAGTTCTGGTTGCCGGCAAGGGCAAAGGAAATCGTCTGCCCCTCTGGCAGGGGGTGTTCATCTGCCCTCACATGATATCTTCCCCCCTCCCCGAAGCCGGGATGCTCTGTCTTCTTCTTTTTCTGGGTTCCTGCCGCCCGCTGGGGAACCTCCTGCGCCGACAGCTCCAGCAGGCTGACACCGATCTGAGCGGCGTCCTCCAGCCGCAGAGTCAGTTCATACCCGTGGATGCGCAGTTCCATCGGATCCCCCATGGGAGCATATTTGATCAGGGTGACCTCAGAGCCGGGAATCACTCCCATATCGAGAAAATGCTGCCGCAGCTCGCCTTCCCCGCCAACCGTATCAATGACAGCAGATTGGCCGGGTTGCAAATCCTTTAATGTCATCTTGCCTTCCTCCTAGTTCAGCCGGATCCGGTTCCTGCCGGGCACCAGATCCTGAAGCGGTCCGGGTACAGGGGCCGACGGCATCTCTCTGCCGGTGAGATCCCTGGTAATCATCACCGACGTACCGTCCGGGTTCTCATATGCCGCCTCTGTGATCCTGGGCCTGCCAAGGCACTTTGTCATAATATATTCCGTGGGCAGGCTAAATGCGCCTTCTCCAAGCTCCGCCTCCAGATACAGGGAATCCCCCTCCTCTGCGAGCCTGATAAAGTCTCCCGCTCCACCGCACCAGGCATGCGGCTCACCCGTACAGCCCACAGCCCCCTGCAGATACACATTGTTATCGATGTAAGCGGGCTGCCGGATGCTCTCATAGGTCTCAATATCTGCCGCTCCCGCCTCCCAGTAGCACTGTATATATTCCTCCATGGACGCCGGGGCTCCCTCATAGATATCCGTCCCATAATGCCTTCCCTCTTCGCCGCCTCCCACAAAGATATTCTGATACCACCGGTCGTCCAGTCCATAGGTGGGGACGGTGCCAAGAACCTTCGTGGAATGTGGAAAATGATAGGGGGTGGAACGGTTAAGTACCGGATACTGCACGATAAATCCCATTACAAGGTTATGAGCATAAGCCCCGCCCTGCGCCGCATTTACTATACTGTATTCGGAGGCAAATATATTGTTGTCCACAAGATATGGCCCATGTGTCACCTCTATCATAAAATCCCGGTTATTGTGATGATACAGGCTGCGGCTCACCCGGGTTCCCTGGGCCTGCCAGTCCAGCCAGGTGCCCAGGCTGCAGTGATGGATATGGTTGTCATAAAGCTGTACATCAATGGCCGCATGAAGCTTGATTCCGGCAATCTCATGACCGTAGAACTCATGCTTCGTACCGATATGATGGATCTCGTTGCCATAGATCTCACTGAATACACAGCCCAGATGCCCTACAATCCCGGTCTGTCCGCAGTTATAGATCACATTGTCCCTAATGAGATGTGAACCCGTCTGCTCCCTGCTCCAGCCGATATCCGCCGCCCGGAACACCGCCTCCATCTGATACTGGTATCCCGGTTTCCTGTGATACTTTGTAAACTCGTTATCTCCGGTGGATCCCTCTTTTCCCAGGCTGATGGCAGAGCATTTGGAGTCGTGCAGAATATTATTCTCAATCACCCAGCCCTTCGCCCAGTTCGGCCCCAGCATCCCCGTCTGATATGCCGTAGGCGGCGCCCAGTCCGTGGCTGCCTGGGCCATCTCAAACCCGCTTACAGTAATATAGTGCAGGCCTCTTTTGTCCGGAAAGAAACAACAGGGCCTGACATTGATCTCCACCACTTCCTCGTTGGGATCCAGACCACCGAAGTTCGCATATATTGTCGTAGTCTCTGCCCCGGCTTCACAATACCACTGCCGCAGGGAATCCTCTGCATTCCAGATCTTCTCCCGCCGCATCTCCCACGTCTCATAGGGGCTGTATTCCCGCCTCACCGGACGTCGCACTGCCTCCAGATCCGGTGCCTCAAAGAGCGATGTCCCATTGATATAGACATCCCCCGTATGAACCCCCCTGTCCCTGGGGTCCACAAGCCAGTCCCCGGAAATCTCCCGGGCATAGGGATTATAACTTCCAAAAAAGGAATTCTCTATCACGGCCTTCCACACCTGGTCCCCTTCCGGCACCCATGTGCGGATCCGTTCGGATCCCTTGATCACCACCCTCTCGCCGTCCGCAGCCCGGTATACGATCCGGCAGCCATCATCCAGTCCTCCGTTCTGCGGCCGTACCCACTCCCTGTACTCGCCGCCGTGAACGATCACCGTATCTCCGGCCGAGGCGGTATCGGCTGCTCTCTGAATGGTCAGAAAAGGCTGACTCTCGTCTCCGCATCCTCGGTCAGTGCCGTTCTTGGCAACATGATATATATTTCCCATCCGAATCCCTCCATTCCTCATAAATGCTATGCTTATGTTATCATGGATTTGGATTTTCAACAACTATTATATTTGCTGCCGTCTTAGCTTTACCCGGTGATTTCCCTGAAAATAAATTTTGCAAATTCCTTCTGCCCCTTCTCATTCAGATGGGTTCCGTCCTGATAAAACCAGTCGGCATGCTTTTGCGCCAGCCCATCCCAGTCAATCTCCCGGAGATTATCGTTTTTATCCGCCAGCCTGCGGATCCATTTATTTACATCCTCTTGCCACTCCACGTCCCTGCCGTGGGCATTTACCCAGTAAATCCTGCGCTCCTGTCCCAGGTAGTCAATCAGCTCCTGTCCGGTGGCCTCGGTAAAATTTCCGTTTACCCCCAGGGAGATGATCACCGTGTCCCCCAGTTTTCCCTTCTTGTTTAGTTTCTCTGCCACCTCCAGCGCCTGACAAACCTGTCTGGAGATCTTTGCATCAATCACCGCCCCCTTGTATCGCTTTCGAAACTCAGGCGCCGCCCCCAGAAATACCGAATCGCCAATCACCGTGAGCTCCGTTTCCTTCTCCCCGCTCTCTCCTGCCCTCCCCGGCTCTTCGGCCGGTGAAGCACTGCCGGCGGCAGCGGAAGCACCCGTTCCTGTCTCAGTTTCCTCCGTCTGCCGCAATATCTCTTCATTCCTCTCCAGCTGTTCCTTTAACTGATTCCGGTCAGATTTTGGCGCCATAACAATACCGGCGCCCCCAATCAACGTGCAGGCAAGCGCCAGCACCGCCGCCATTATCTTCTTCGTTCCCGCTCTTTTGTCCCCTCTGTCCATTTTTATTCTCCTCCTGTTTTCTATCTGACGGCGCCCAGCGCCAGTATGATAATGGGATAATGCCACAGATATATTCGATAACTGTTCTTCCCCAGCCAGGAGATGAATGACCGGTCCAGACTGTCCCCCATTACAGCCCCCATGTTTTCCACCACCGCTGTCATACAGGCAAAAAATATCGTGATCCAGAACATCCCGCCCCGATACACATAGTCTGACCGGCCCTCCACTGTGACAAACAGGACGCACAGAACCAAGACAAATCCAGCAGACAGAAAGAGAGCGTTTTCCTTCTTCCTGACAGCAGACGACAACAGGGGATACTGTTCCCGCAGCGCCCCTAGAAACATACCAGTGAAAAGTGGAAACGCCATGGTATCCGTGCCATAATAAACCCGGGAGGGGTCCCCTCCCGGCGTATACAGAAAGTACATCCTGCCCGCAGAGATCAGGGCGAGGATAAGAAAAAGAAAACACATTTTCCTCTCCCCCATCACCTCACAGCCCTTCCGGTAGAGGAAAAAGAGCGCCGGCCATAAGAGATAAAACTGGATCTCCACCGCCAGAAACCACAGATGGGTAAAAGGGGAGCCTCCCGATAATTTGGTAAAATAAGAAGTATCCTGCTGTATCTTCCACCAGTTCTCACAACCGAGAAATATACTGCCAATCTCACCCCGGATCCCCGCCATCTGATCCATGCGAAACAGGGTCATCCACGCGCACACTGCCATTACCATAATATACAGGGACGGCATAAGCTTCACCGCTCTCTTTTTATAATACTCCCCTATCCGAAACCTTCCTCTCCGCACCCGGTCCGACGTAGTTACAAACATAAAATAACCGGAAAGCACAAAAAATAGTGGAACTCCCAGAAACCCACCCGGAAAGACAGAGGGAAACAGATGGAACAGCACAATCCCCACAATTCCTATTCCCCTGAGGGAATCCAGCCCCTTTTTCTTTCCCGCCACAGATACAGCCTGCATATCGTCTCCTCCTTTTTGTATGTTTACTATGTAAACCTTATTATAGAGGATGAAGTCTATTTTGTCAACCAATAAATAAAAAAAGTCCGGCGAAGGCAGGCAGTACTTCCCTTCACCGGATTGCTCTTTTTCTTATTCTCTCTCTTCCATAACACTCTTATATGCCGGCCGTATGATCTTATTCATACAGATCAGCTCCTCCAACCGGTGCGCACTCCATCCCACAATGCGCGCCACTGCAAACATGGCTGTATACAGTTCCTTCGGGATCCCCAGCATTTCATATACGAAGCCGCTATAGAAATCAATATTGGGACTGACTCCCTTATAGATCCTCCTTTTCTCACAGATCAGTTCAATGGCGATATCCTCTACGTTCTGATACAGCACCATATCCGCCTCTCTCCCCTTGGCCACCGAGAGACGTTTCACATATTCCTTAAAGATACGCTCCCGGGGATCTGACAGGGAATAAACGGCATGTCCCATGCCATAGATCAGGCCGGCGCCATCGAAAGCCTGTTTCTCCAAAATCCGGGACAGATAATCCCGCAGCTTCTCCTTATCGCTGTAATCTGTCACATGCGCCTTAATATCACTCATCATTTCGGAAACCTTAATATTGGCGCCGCCGTGCTTCGGTCCCTTCAGTGAAGACATGGCCGCAGCAATGGTGGAATAGGTGTCAGAGCCGGAAGACGTCACCACCCTGGTTGTAAACGTAGAATTATTGCCGCCCCCATGCTCCATATGGAGGATCAGCGCCGTATCCAGCACTTTCGCTTCAATGTCCGAATATTTCTGGTCCGGCCGGAGCATCAGCAAAAGATTCTCGGCTGTGGAGAGATCCGGATCCGGATTGTGGATAAACATGCTGCCGCCCTTCTCATAGTGATTATAGGCATGGTAGGCATATACCGCCAGAAGGGGGAATTCACTCACCAGCTGGATACTCTGGCGAAGGGAATTGGCTATGCTGGTATCCTTCGCCCTGGGATCATAGGCGGCCAGCGTCAGGATACTTCTTGTTATCGTATTCATAATATCCTCTGTCGGCGCCTTCATTATGACATCTCTGGTAAAATTCGTCGGCAGGCGGCGGCATTGGCCAATCCATCCAGAAAATTCCCTCTCCGCCTCTTCTGACGGCATCTCTCCCATCAAAAGCAGATATGCCACCCTCTCAAAGCCCATTTTCTCTCTTCCGATAGCACGGATGAGGCTCTGTACCGGATACCCCCTGTACCATAGTTCTCCCTCACAGGGGACCTGCTTTCCTGCCTCCTCCCGGGATCCTATGATCTTTGAAATATTCGTAAGCCCCGTCAGAACTCCCTTACCGTTCTGATCGCGCAGGCCAAGATTTACATTATAGTCATCATAAAGTGCAGGATCGATGTAGTCATTTTTCAGACAAATCTTCTCCTGAACGCCCGAATAATCCATTAACTGTTGTCTCATCTTGCAGCCCTCCTTTCTTTTCATCATAACATAAAAACCGGTGTACCGCAAGGAAGGGGGAATGTCAGGCCGCCAATAGAAATTAAAATAGAGGTTATAGCTTCAGGCTGTATTGTATAAGATTATAAGGATGACCATCTTTCCTGTCTATTTTCGCTGCCGAAGAAATCATCGAAAAGCCGATTGACTGTGCCAATAGATTCGACACAATGTTTTCATCCCTTGTTGAATAAATAAACTCTTCTGCACCAAATTGTTCCCTGCAATATTGGATCAATCCCCGAAGAATCTCCTTGCCAAAACCCTTTCTCACATAATTCGGCCCCAAACATATCCCCGTTTCCTGATATAGGCAAGGCCCGAGTTTCTCTACGCCGGCAAACCCGATCGCCTTACCACTAGACTTTTCATAAACCAAATACGTGTCATGCTCTTTCTGGAACACAATTGCTTTCTCCATTCTTATTTTTGCGTCCTCTTCATTTGTAGATATATTCCAGGCCATATATCTCGCACTTTCTTGCTGTGACCAAACATTGTAATACATTTCTTTCCAATCCAAAATTTTGCTTTATCAAGAATAAGTCTCGCCGTCTCAATCATTATCCATACCCCTGCCCTATCCCTCAAACCATTTTTTCCAGGTTTTCTTGTCTCTTCCAATGGTGATATAAATGTCCTCTCCGTCCTTGTACCGTATAATATAAGTCCGGGGACGGGTATTTTCACAAATATAATGATACGCTGATTCCTCACTCTCCCGCAGCCCATCTACGAACTGCCGGACCTTCTTATTCCCGGTATTTTTTGCTGCCGCCAGGCTCTGTAAGTCATCTATATCTTCTTTTAATTTGATCTTATAGAATTCAATGCCTATCCGGTTCAGATATAGCTCTGCCGCCGTCAGCCTCGCACTTTTTTTCTATAATAAATTGTCAACCAATCCGGTTTTATATAATTGTATAGCTTATTGGAATATTCTATATACTGATCCCTTCCATCTATAACGCTGATCAAAGAAAAAGCAAAAGAACAATACATAACCAGTATCCAACCTCCCAACACATTATAAAATATTAAAATAATTACACAAAAAAATAACAAGCTGCAAATCCATGCCCCAAGTACTCCCAAATTCCTAAACCATTTTTTTATTCGGAATAACTTAATTTTATCTATAAAAACCGGAGCCCAGCTTATCCCACATGGAATCAGAAGTAACAGTCCCAGCCAGATCAAAGTCTCATTTTTCTCAGAAGGATAATGAATCTTGATACTTACCAGAACACCAATAATCCCTGTCAGAGCCAGTACGATAGAAACTAAAATATAATAATCAGATTTTACTTCACTTTTAGACCTCTCCCACTCAAATTTAAGCAGGAAACCTATGTAGTCTATTAATTTCTCTTTGTATTCCTCAAAGTTCTCCAGGTTTCGGCCTTTGATGCATTCCTCTTCCATACGAAATATAATATCCCAGATATGTTCATCCTTGAATATATCCATTTTCTCCCTCACATCGGGATTATTTCTATAATTCCCATAACTGTTTATATTGACCTTAAGTTCTGTCAGTGGAACCTGAATTGTGGTAATATCTGCTCTGGCAATCTCCACCGCGATTCTTTTCAGACACTCTCTCCAGTCAGCTCAATGGCGCCCATTTAAACCCGTTTCTATAACTGCTATTTTGTGAATGCGTGCGTTAGTTTCAATCGCCGTAGCCACCGCTACGACTCATTCAACTGCCTTCGCATTCGCAAAATAACCGTTCTGAAATCTTCGACCGTGGATGGTGGATTTTGGCGAAATACAAGGCTGGAGGACGCAGTCTTGCTGGCGCAAGACAAGGACGAAAAACACAGTAGTTCGCCAAAATACGCTTTCCACGGCGGATTCAAATGGGCGCCATTGAGCTAACCCGTTCCCCAGTGATATAATTTAATTTATTTGATTTATTTTGTAAGATTAAATTGATAAATGCCACAACAACTGCCGATGACAGCAGGATCTTTATCATATCCATATATCTTCCTCCCGTAGTTATATTTTAATTGATATTTCATGGGTTTGTATAGTATAATTTACATATATTTTCATTTTTCACGATTTATTAGCAGGTACGCCCTGCAGAAAAGAGGTAACGTATGGAAAGAAAGCTTCAAATAGTAGTAGAGAACTGCCCGCAAAACCACAAATGCCCCGCGGTAAACGTCTGCCCGGCCGGCGCATTAAGCCAGACGGATTTCCAGGCGCCTGTGATAGACTATGACAAATGTATCACCTGCGGCAAATGTTCCAATTTCTGTCCTAAAAAGGCATTGGTATTGTGACAGCCAAAGGTATTTTTGCGTTTCACTCCTATCCTTCTATGGCATTCAGTCAGCAAATACTTTGAAAATTTTCCTGGCATAACCAGCGATCATCAGGGAAATAACGCCAGAGAACAGAACGACGGCGAATTCATGCCCCGCACTGATCTCAAACAGAACGCCGTACAGCGCATTTCCCAGGGGCTGCGCGCACATGGTCACAGTCAGGATCACAGCAATTACCTTGCCTATCATGTTTTTCGGCGTCTCTGTCTGGACAAAAGACAGCATCTGGACAGAAAATATTGTTGAAAATACCATTATGAAAAAACAGCAGACCACCAGCACGAGATAACATATCATCCCGGAGGATGTCAGCAGCAGGACAGCACTGACGGGAAAGACACACAGGGCACAGGCAATCACCAGATTTCCCGCCCTCCGGATCGAGAGCCGGCCGGCGAAAACTCCGGCGCAGATACCGCCTGTGAGCCCGCCTGCCGCCAGTGCCCCCTCAGCAAAACCGCACAGCCTGTTAGCCTGATCCGCCCCAAAATCCAATACCTCTGTCACCAGATACGGCAGCGCAACAATGATCATCGCAGACAGAAAGAGGTTGATGCCGCACACCTCCAGGACTACCTTGGCGATAACCGGTTTCTCTTTCCAGATAAAACGGATGCTCCCGGCAAAATCATCCCTGGCTGTCTTCCATATACTTCCCTTGGCATCCTGTTTCCGAAATGGTATATGAATAAAAATCTCCATAACTGCCGACGCGGTAAAGCACGCTGTACAGATCCATAATACAGGCTTCAGGCCATATGCGCTGTATAAAATGCCGCCTAGGACAGGACCCATCAGGGAGGCAAAGGAACTAATCGTATTGATTACGGAGTTTGCCGCCATATACTGCTCCTGGCAGACCAGAACAGGGATGCTTGCCTGCACAGACGGCTGATAAGCTCCCGCAATGCCGTACAGGAGCATCATGGTAACAGTCAGCAGCAGGACAAGGCTGCCTCCTTCCATCAGCAGCGAAAATAGCAGGATCACCAATGCCGTAAAGAAATCCAGGACTACCATTACATTTCTTTTATTCACCCTGTCTGCAATTATGCCGCCCACAGGAGAAAGCAGGATGGCGGGTAGAAAGGCGCAGGCCGTTACCGTCCCAAAGAGGGCCGATGAACCAGTCAGATTCAGCAGATACAGCGGCAAGGCAAATCTCACTGCGGCATTCCCAAATAAAGAGATAATCTGTCCGATCACTACCAATGTAAAATCTTTTGAAAATAATTTGTGTTCCATAGGTTTCTCCTTTTCGTGCCGCACGGCAGTATGTATTATTTTTTTCAATATTTCTGCCCATCCTTCCGGGCAGATCACTATTCATCATCCTATCGTATGCACGCAGCCCTGTCAAGTTAATACGCTATTTCATTGTGACCAGATACGCTTCCTTATTTAAAATACGGCCGGCGATCCCTCTGCAGAGACTTCCATATTTCCCTCTTTTCTGTGAACAAGCCACGAACTTTATAAGGGGAAGAGAGATCCTTTATGCCCCCTTCACCTTATATCTACAGATTTTTTTCGTTATATTAAAGTTTATCACAAAAAAACTGATTTTCCCATTCTTCCGCCCAGCCTGCTCAGCAATTCATTGCTGATACTGCCGGAGGCACAGGCCACGGCCGGAGCCGGAATGACATTATCCCCCTGGCCGCCTATCAGGGTGACGATATCTCCCACCGCAGCATCCCCGGCATCTGTCACATCCAAAGCCAGCTGATCCATACAGATGCGGCCGATAATGGGAACCCGGTGCTCCCCCACCGCCACGCAGCCCTGGCCGCAGGACAGATTTCTTGGAAAGCCGTCGGCGTATCCCACCGGAACAATGGCGATGCGGCTGTCCCGCTGCGCCGTAAATGCCCTTCCATAACCTACTGTCTCTCCCTTTCTCACCGAACGGATCAGCACCACCTTGCTTTTCAGTGAGAGCACCGGCCGCAGATCCAGTTTCAGAAGCGTATTATCCCGGGGTGAGCTCAGGACGCCGTACAGTGCGATGCCCGCCCTTACATAATCGCATCTGAGATCCGGATAGTTCAGCAGCCCATAGCTGCTCTGAATATGGATTTTAGGCAGACGGATCCCCTCCGCCTGAAGCGCTTCCAGCAGATCATAAAAACGATGGATCTGCTCCCTGGTAAATGCCGTGTCTTCCGGAGTGAACCGGTCGGCACAGCACAGATGGGTAAAGAGTCCGCACACATGAATGTATTTCATGGCAAATATCTTCTTTACCTGATCACACTCCGCCGCCGGTATTCCCAGCCGGTGCATACCCGTATCAATCTTAATGTGAGCCTTCACGTCTATCCCCTGCCCCTCCAGGGCCGCTGCATAGTGTGAATCTAAGATAGTCTGTGTCAGATTGTATTTTTTCAGTTCCGCCGCACGGCCGGGCTCCGTATATCCAAGGATCAGTATCTCCCCCCGGATGCCATATTTCCTCAGCCGGATCCCCTCATCAATGACAGCGACGGCAAATGCCTTCACCCCGATCCGGTCCAGATGAACTGCGATTTCAAAGGCGCCATGCCCGTAAGCCTCCGCCTTCACCACGGCCATCAGCCGGCACTGCGGCGGCATCGCCTTCTGAAGAGCTCTGGCGTTGTGCTCCAGATTATCCAGATCAATCTCAATATAAGCCCGGTCCCGTCCATTGGGGCGCTCAGCGCCGGAAGGTCTCCGGCGCTCCCAGAGAATCATTGCCGCCATGCCGGTCCCAACAGACAGCAGGCATACTGCCAGATAGTGCAGGATACGGTTCTCCACCAAAAGCCCCTGCAGGCGAACTGCCTTTGCCACCAGGCGCAGCACCACGATCATCATGGGATGGATCAGATAGACCAGCAGGGACAGGGGTTTCAGATACCGCGGGCGTCTGCCCCGGAAATACAAAATGAAGCGGAACAGACAGTACACACACGGCACAAGGAAAAGATACATACTGTCATGGCGTTGTACATGATATAATCTAAGAAACAGCGCCTCCCCAAGCATTAGGGCAAAGCTGACGCAAAATCCCCAGAGAACATTTTCCCGGCCAGCACGGCGGCTGTGCCCGCCCCGCATTCCCCTGTCAGCCAAAAAACCTCCCAGGACAAAGAAGATGGGGGCAAAGAACAGTCCGTTTCTTGTGTGGTCAAAGAGATGGAACAGAAAGCGGTACATCCCACTGACAACAGGGATCCTCTCCGCCAGACCGTAATAGCTGTCGCCAAAGAGTCCTATCAGATAGAGTAAGAAAGCCGCCGCCAGGGCTTTCCTGTAATCCAGCCTCCGGACCAGATACCAGGCGGCGGCCGCACCCATGGCAGAGGCCGGGAGATACCACAGATGGTACATGGTTCCATCGAATATAATATCCCTTACCAGCTGCGGGGCAGGATTCTCCATATCAAAATATCCATTGTAGAGATTCAGCGGCAGATAGAAAAAAATTGCCGCTCCGTAAACCAGCATGGTACGCTTCACAAAATGAATCAGCTTTGCCGTATCCCTGCCATACCGCGAGATGAGAAAATACCCCGATGTCATAAAGAAAAATGGCACTGCCCAACGGGCAGCCACCCGCGTCAGTATATAATCCCCGGTACTGCTGACAGAGGAAAGGGGGGATGTATGAATGGCGATAATGAATAGTGCTGCCACAATCCGGAAATATTCTATTCCTGTGTATCCCTTCTCCCGCTCCATTACAATCTCCTCCAGACTGTGATAATAAATCCATCCTCATTATTGCCGGAAATCTGATATACCGCATCCGGCGGCAGCACAACCTCCGTGCAGTCCCCGCCGGCAGGCACATAATACACCTCTGTCTCCGCCCTGTTATCCTGCCGCCACACCAGTCTCCGGTTCTTCTGGCACCCCTTCAGAAAAAGTATATATTCCTCCAGGGAAAATCCAAATTCCGCCATAATCTTAGAATGCGGATATCCCACATACCGGAAATGCCAGGGCTCATGGGAGATTCCCGTAATCTTCTCCTTATCTCCGGCATACCGCTGAATGAAACCGTACTCCGGCGCCGCCCTCCGGAATCCTTCGCAGATGCCCGCATAGGGAAAGTCCGGGCGGATAAAATCAATGACCTCTTTGTTCAGCCCCAGGTCGATGGCGAGTCCCGTCTGATGCTCACTGTGATCCGGCAGCGCCACATATTTCCGAGTAAATTCCTCTCCGTTCTCCTGCATCGATTGACGGAAAATCGCCGCCTGTTCCTCTGTTGACCGGTATCCGCTCACCGGGACGATGGAATTGCCCGCCGAGATCTTCCGCAGGATCATCTGCAGGACATTGGCCGCACACCGCTGGATAAGCACATCCGGAAATCTTACATCCACGGCTGCCAGCCCCCTGTCATCCGCCTCCCGCAGCGAATGGTCCGCATTTACCAGAATCAGCGCCCCGCGGTAGACAGCCGCCCCTTCCAGTGTGATCATCTGTTCCATATCAGATCCCTCCCTCTCATATACGCCCTCAGCAATATTGCTCTAACAGCTTTTCCAGCATCTCCCCAAAAGACAGCCCGATTCCCTTCATCATGGCAGGATAACGGCTGTGTACAGTGAAACCGGGAATCGTATTCACTTCATTGAATACAATCCCGCCGGTGGGCGTATAAAACATATCCACCCGGGCAAAGCCCGAACACCCCAGAGCTCTATAGATGGCCACCGCCGTTTTCTGGATCCGCTTCTCCGTCCAGTCATCCACTCTTGCCGGCATATGGATCTTCGAGGTCTTCATCGTATACTTCTCTGTATAATCAAAGAACCCCTCGGACAGCTCGATCTCATCCACCCTTCCCAGGATGAGTTTCCGGTCTCCCATAATGGCACAGCCCACCTCAAAACCCTCCACCGCCTCTTCCAGTATCACCTGGTCGTCATACTGAAGGGCCAGGGCGATGGCCGGCTCCAGCTCAGATCTGGACCGGACCTTCGTTATCCCAAGGGATGAACCGGACCGGTTTGGCAAAGAGGGGATAGGAAAGCTGTGCCGCCGCCTCTCGCAGGGCATTTCCCATCTCCTCCCGGCGGAAGGCCACGGACTTTGGTACTGCGATTCCCGCCTGGCACACGATCTGATGCGCCCGCTCCTTATCCATACAGAGGGCTGAGGACAGCGTGCCGCATCCCACAACCGGTATGCCCGCCAGCTGAAATAATCCCTGCAGCGTGCCATCCTCTCCATTTCTTCCATGCAGTACCGGGAACACCAGATCCACCGGAATCACCTGACACATCTGCCCCGACAGCTCCAGCAGCCCTCTCATGGATGGATTCTGGGACACTGCGACGGGACACAGCTCCTCCCTGTCCTTCCACCAGCTGTCCTCCGGAATCCTGCCATAGTCCCCCGTGTAGTAATACCACTCACCCTCCCTTGTGATGCCGACCGGAATCACATCAAAGACATTATCATCCACGTGCTGCAATACGGCGGAAACCGACTGAAGAGATACCTCATATTCACTGGAATTGCCGCCGAAAATAATGGCTAACTTCTTTTTAGACATTGCACCCTTCTCCTTTTCCTCTATATCCAAAGCAAAAACTCCCGCTCTAGTACGTTTATTGTACCAGTAACGGGAGTGATATTCTTTCCTTTGCCCTTACTATATTCTCTAATTTTTCTCTTTAAATTCTTACAATTTTCCTACGGCCATCCGCTCAGGGACAGATTCCAGGCATGGCAGGATAATCCATGTTGTTGTACGGCGGTGGATGCCCGTGTTACCCTGCACTGCTCTTATACGAAAAAAGCGCCGGCTGAAAATGCGGCGCTCCAGTCTGTCCTGTACAGACATAAACATATATTCTAAATAGTCCGTAGGGGAATCGAACCCCTGTTTCTGCCGTGAGAGGGCAGCGTCTTAGCCGCTTGACCAACGGACCATCAACAATAGCTATTGTACTACAGCCCCTGAAAAAAAGCAAGTCTTTTTTTGACTTTTTTCTGAACTTTTTTTGTCAAACAATAGGGGGATTCTCCGGGACCGCAGGCACCACCACCCCCTGGTGCTCACATAGATACCACAGCACCGAAAATTCTGTCGGGGTCAGGGACAGCTCCTCTCCATACAGCTGACAGCGGTGTTCCTCCCTGTTGATCACAAGGCCGCGGATATCATATTCA
The DNA here is from genome assembly GCA_948467395.1 of uncultured Clostridia bacterium. Taxonomy (GTDB): domain Bacteria; phylum Bacillota; class Clostridia; order Lachnospirales; family Lachnospiraceae; genus Eubacterium_F. Next base: position 121,075 of record CAOKDX010000004.1, read on the forward strand.
GGAATCTCTTCCGCCTGCCGGGATCCGGAATTATTGTAGCGCATATAGCGCCGCAGCTAGGTTTTGACCCGGGCCGCCACCTCCAGTGGATTGAAAGGTTTTGTAATATAATCGTCCGCCCCGATGGTCAGACCCATGATCTTGTCCATATCTTCTGCCTTTGCAGTGAGCATAATAATGGGAAAATAATATTTCTCCCGGATCCTCTGACAGATGCGGAATCCGTCAATATCTGGCAGCATAATATCCAGCACTGCCAGGTCCAGATGTGTTTCCTCAATACATTTCAATGCGTCTGTACCGTTATAGAATTTATACACCGTATAGCCGTCATTGTTCAGATATAATTCAATCAGGTCGGCTATCTCTCTCTCGTCATCCACCACCAGTATACTCTCAGGCATCTGTCTCCTCCCCTTCCCTGACATTAACGGGCCGTCTCATAATCCATGCACATGCGGATCTCTGTATAGGGGCGCACATAAGTATCCGCCGCCTTCACATGCTCGGGATGCCTCTGATATCCGGCCAGCGCCTCCCCATCTGCCAGTGTGCTGTCCAGCATTACATCAGCATTGGAGGATGCCATGGGATCTGTCCGGACAGTGATCTCCAAAAGCCCGGGAATCCTGCCGCCCAGAGACTCCAGATGCACTTTTATATCCTTCTTTACCGATTCCCTTTCCTCTGGCGAGAGTGTTTCTTTTAATTTCCATAAAATAATATGTTTTACCATGATCCTCTTCCTTTCTGTCCTTTTCCGTTATTGTAACGAAAACCCCGTTGATTTGTCAAGAAGAGACAGATGCCGGGATTGGGTTTTCAGACACGCCCCAGCGCCCAGTGAACGGTACGGTACACTAGCTCAATATCGCCATTGAGTTAGCTCGAGGAATTGGCAAAACGGACGCGGATATGCTAAAATAGCTTTGGTTATAAATAATTTAGGAGTTCAGGTAAAAGCCATGCTAAAAAACGGAGAAAACAGAAAACTATTTTTTCAAAAGAAAAGTACCCTGATCCTGTGTGCGCTGATCAGCACCGCCCTGTGGGGAAGCGCCTTTCCCTGCGTCAAGACGGGATATCGGTTATGGCAAATCGCGCCAGAGGATGCAGCCAGTCAGATGATTTTCGCGGGAGGACGGTTTATCCTTGCCGGTCTTATGACCTTACTCGCAGCGCATTTTTTAGAAAAGGGCGATATCCGGATGGGGCTCCGGCAGAGATGCCTGCCAAAGATCCTGCTTCTTGGCGTAATCCAGACAGCGCTTCAATATGTTTTTTATTATATTTCCATGGCCCATGTCACCGGCGTGAAGGGCGCTATCCTAAACGGATCCTCTGCCTTTGTCTGCGTTCTGATGGCGCGGATCTATTATAAAGACCGCGAGAAGCTGTCCGGCGGCCGGATTCCCGGCTGTCTTCTCGGTCTGGCCGGTGTGGTGATTGTAAATCTGGGAAAGGGATCTCTGGGCGAGGGATGGTCTCTGCTGGGAGAGGGGTTTATGATCCTGTCCGTACTGACGTCCGCCCTCGGCTCCCTGATGAGCAAAGAAATAGCAAGAGAAATCAAACCCATCACACTCTGCGGCGGCCAGCTTCTGTCCGGAGGGATCCTCCTTGCCGCCGCCGGGGCTGTGACAGGAGGGCGGCTTGACGGGAGCAGTATAGAATACAGCGGAATACTGTTATTATTTTATATGGCCTTTCTCTCCGCCGCCGCATTCTCACTATGGACCATACTCCTCACCTATCACGATATGGGAAAGGTGACGGTATTTAATTTTATGATCCCTGTCTTTGGCACGATATTGTCCGCTGTCTTTCTGGGAGATAATCTGTGGAATCCTTACATCCTTACCTCCCTGCCCCTCGTATGCGCCGGAATCTGGCTGGTAAACAGAGAACCGGGCCAGAAGAAAAATAGAAGCAAAACATGACATACGGTGTCAGTATTTATGCGCTATACTTAGCTTAACGATACGAACACATTGAAAATAAAGAGGAACTACGAAAGGAGAATACGACCTATGGCAAAACCAACATCTAAATCCGAACTGCTGAATGCGGCAGCGGCGGGCTATGAACAACTGACGGAGCTGATCTCATCCCTTACAGAGAAAGAATTATCCACGCCTTTTTCCTTTGATGAGAAAAAGAAAGAAGCCCACTGGAAAAGGGATAAAAATCTCCGTGACGTCCTGGTGCATCTCTATGAATGGCACCAATTGCTTCTTGTCTGGATCCCTGCAAATCTGGGCGGTGAAACCAGGCCCTTCCTTCCCCCACCCTATAACTGGAGAACCTACGGGGATATGAATATGAAGTTTTGGGAGAAGCATCAGAATACACCGCTGGCGGAGGCTAAATCCATGCTGGAGCAGTCACACAGAGAGGTGATGGCACTGGCAGATACTTTCTCGGAGGATGAGCTGTTCCAGAAAGGTGTTTTCAAATGGGTGGGCACAAGCAGCCTAGCATCCTACTTTAACTCCAACCTGGCAAGCCACTACAACTGGGCGGTGAAGAAACTTAAAGCCCACAGAAAGAACTGCAAATAGCTTTTCCTGCCTTTCTGCCGGACAGCTTTGTTCAAAGCATCCGGCACTACGGGCGCGCCTTATCAATAATTCTAGCAATCCGGCCAAAATCTATTGCTTCCCTTGCCGTCATATAATTATCACGTTCCGTTGCAAGAGCAACCTCATCCATACTTTTACCTGTATTTTCTGATAAAATGGAATTTAGTTCTCAGATGATAGCCGACAGTTCAGTTCATAAAGTGCCGTTTTATTAGAATCCCATGTCAAAAGTGACATAGCATCGCGGTAACCCAACCATTCGCAGTCAAGGTGTTCATCGGATAGTTTTATATCAGAAATACATTCAAATGCAAAATGATACTCCGGCAGAACAAAAGTGTCCTTTCTCCAATGCTTTCGATAGCGTTCTGAAATAACATTTGCGGGGATATATGCCATTGAGACCAGCTTGGTTATGTTCTCCACTTTTATCCCTGTTTCTTCTGATATTTCTCGTATTGCAGATTCTACTGGCGTTTCATCATCTTCACCACCACCTGCTACAAATTGCCATTGATCTATGTCTGCACGGTGAAGAACGCAGAACTGTAAATCTGGATTTTGTCTATAAGGAATTGCCAATATCTGAAACGGTGCCCTCATGCTAATTTGCCTCCATAAATTCCGGTTTGTCTCTTACAATAACACTAACAGTATACCACGCCATTAAATGTAATTCCACATCTTATTTAATCGAGTAGGAGGCGGTGATTAACCGCCGTCCTCTCACACCACCGTGCGTACCGTTCGGTACACGGCGGTTTCAACAGTTGACGTGCACAGACTGATAGGCTGTGGCTAAGTCATAAAAGCCACTGTTTATCAGTCTTTCTTTTGTTAATGCTCTGTTGACCGCTCCCATTCCCGATACATACCAGTATTTCCTGCGGCTGTTTGCCGCCTGGTGTGCAAAATATTCGGGTATCCCTAGTTTCATCAGGTTTCTTTTCTTGGTTTTGGGTAACTTCCACTGTTTCCATATACACATGCGGATTCTGTGGTACAGCCATGAGTTGAGGTCATCTATCTTGTTCTTCATATCTGCTATTCCGTAGTAATTCAGCCATCCACGCATGTACCTCTCTATTTTCTTTAATGAAGGACGTATGCTCTGACAAGACCTTCGGGAACTAAGCTCTTTCAGTTTTGACTTCATCTTCTTCCATGACTTTCCATGAACTCGGACATAAACGCCCTTTCCGTTCTTTCCCAATGTAAAGCCAAGGAACTTAAAATTTCGGATTGCAAACACGCTCACCACACGACTTTTCTTTTGGTTCACTTTCAGTTTCAGCGTTCCTTCCAGATACTTCGTGCTTGATTCCAGCAGTCTCTTTGCAGCTCTGTCGCTTTTGGCTAACAATACGATATCATCTGCATAACGTACAAAAGCCACTCCTCGTTTCTCGTACTCCTGGTCGAACTCATTCAGATAGACATTCGCCAGCAGCGGTGAAATATTTCCTCCCTGTGGCGAACCTTCTTCTGTTTCCATGACTACTCCATTTTCCATCACACCGCTCTTTAAGTACCTCTTAACCCACTGGATTACCCTTTCATCCTTCACGTTTCTGCGCAGGATATTTAAGACCTATACGAGCAACCTGTTATCAAACGGGGCAGTCCCGAAAGATGTGCAGGAACTTCTGGGGCACTCTGATGTAAGCACTACAATGAATGTTTATGCCCATGCCACCAGAGAGGCGAAACGAACTTCCGCAAGGCTTTTGGATAAGGTGGTGGGCGGCAATTAAAAAACTTTCCCTTGTTTTGGTCTTATGAGGGCAAAAACAAGGGAAAATGGTTGATTTGATGATGTAATGGGGTTGATGGATTGTGTAAAATGGGGATTTTGATGGGGAATGTTAGTTTAATATAAATTGCCCTAACTCAAGGGCAGGTTCACTTTTCTGATATGCATAAATAATGGGCGAAACCCTATAGGGAGAAAACGCAAATATACAATATTACAGAATTGATATTTTCCAGCACCCACACTTGTGCCTCCTCATAGCAGTGTGTATAATTGTATCTAAATAAACCAACAAATTACTATTTGAGGAGGAAAATGTAATGGATATTTCTTTTAAAGCTGAAGATACAAAGTTCAACTACAGAGTTTGCGCTATGATAATATCAGATGGTGAAATCCTAGCTATGCACGATGAACGTTCACCATACTTCTATTTGCCGGGTGGGCGAGTTAAAATGGGTGAAACGGCCGAGCACGCTATTGTGAGAGAAATTGAGGAAGAATTGGAAATTACACCTAGAATTATTCGTCCGCTCTGGCTCAATCAGGCATTTTTTAAGGAAGATGTAGATGGTCTAAAATATCACGAATTGTGTATTTATTTTCTAATGGACATTTCTCATACCGACTTACTCTCTAAGGGCAGGAAGTTTGTATTACAAGAGGAACAGCATAAACATGATTTTGAGTGGTTGCCATTTGAGCGGTTGAAAAATGAATATTTCTATCCTATATTCTTAAAAGAAGCGATTTTCAATCTACCATTGGTATTCACTATTCGTACAGAATTGGAATAGACAGCCAAATATGAACTCAAGTTAATTGTCTACAGAGGTAGCGAGCATCGGATTGTACAAGCCACAATCCCAATCCGCATTATATAGGCATAGATTTTCGTGCAGATGTTTGAAAAAGAGATAAAGAAAATAAATTGATAGAAAACGTTGCTTAAATGATAATATTCTGATAAAATTAAGATGGAATAAATGATGCGAAAGGAGTTTTTGAACATGATACAAATTCGCCCTGTTTCCGATCTAAGAAATAAATTTCCAGAAATTGAAATCATTGTAAACAGTGGAAAACCTGTTTATCTTACAAAAAATGGTTATGGAGCAATGGTCGTATTAAGCTTGGAAGAATATGCAAGCCTGACAGATAGCATTGAAATGAAACTTGATGAAGCTGACAGACAGGCGGCAATGACAGAAGAAAGGCTTTCCCATGAAACAGTTTTTGGTAATGTAAGGAGTGCAGTACATGGAAAATAAGTCCTATCAGCTCAGGTATTTGCCGATATTTGAACAGGATTTAATTAGCACAACGAATTATATTGCCAATGTATTAAAGAATGAAACCGCAGCACTGCACCTGATTGATGACATAGAAACTGCTACTATGGAAAGACTGAACAATCCTGTTGCTTTGGAACCATACCGTTCCGATAAAAAACGTGACTATTTATACTATCGAATTTATGTAAGAAATTATATCGTTTATTATGTGGTGATTGATGATGTGATGGAAGTACGCCGCCTGATGTATGGTGCAAGAGATACGGACAGACATTTATAACGGAATAAAGATTCACATGAGCAGTAAATCTATAAGGTTTGCTGCTTTTGGGTTAAAAGGGAAAGATGGTGATGGTTTTCTCCCTAGCTGGGTTAACCCATATGGTACTGTTTTAAAAAACCAACGTCTTCGTTCTCTACCACTCATTAATATTCGGCCTGGGCACCCGCCACCACTGTTCAAAGTCCTGTGTGTACCGTGACAGTACAGACCCGATGTCCTCTGGCGCTTTATAAGTAGTAAGTTTCAGAAAATAAGCGACAAATTCATCCAGTGCCGCCATCTCCTGTGTCTTGGCACAGGCTCTTCCCATCGCTGTCAGCCGGGCGGTATCTTCTGATATGTTCTCCACGAACTCTTCCAGTCTCCGGTTACTGGGAAACAGAATCCCATGCTCCTGCAGGATCATCCGGTAGATGCTGTAAATCACCTCATGGAACGCATGAAGCTTCATGTATCCATCTATGGGGCAGCTTTTCAGAAAGTAATAGTAATTCAGCCAGAAATCTGCATAGAAGGATAACATTTTCTCATCTCTCTCTGCCTTCTGAAATACCGGGATACGGGCCACCAACTCTGGAATCTCCGAATCTCTGGCAAAGAGAACCACCGACTTGACAAAAGCATTTCTCGCCGGCTCACTTCCCCGCTCCGCCGCATCTATAAGAAACTGCTTTGGCATATACTTGATGTCAAAATAACCGCCCTCATAGGTGCAGTGTCCCTCTATGGTCTCGGCAGTCCGGTTCTCCCTCCGGCGCAGCTCATATTCCTCATCCGTCACTACTACCATGGCGTCCAGATCCGAATCTGGGCGCTCACAGCCCTTCGCCACAGAACCGCCGAAGATCACGGCAAGCACTTCCTCGCGGTCTGCAAAATAGGTTCTTAAGTTCTCTAATGATTCTCTGTGGTGCTGGTACATAGGTAGTCCTCCGTAATTTTAGTTATTAGGCCTAAATCTGCCGGTAGCCAGTCGACACTGTCCAACTGTTCTCTAGTGAGCCACTTTGCGGCCTTGTGTTCCTTCAATACCAAATGTCCGGCAATAATTCGACAGATAAAACAATCCATTGATAGATGAAACGCAGGATAATCATATTCCACTGTATCAATCAACTCTCCTACCTCAATCAGCGTATCCAATTCTTCTTTAATCTCTCGCACCAGTGCCTCTTCTGGAGCCTCGCCCGCTTCTATCTTCCCGCCAGGAAACTCCCAGCCATTTTTAAATTCCCCATACCCTCTCTGTGTCGCAAATATTCTATTATCATGAATAATAATAGCAGCTACTACTCTTACAGTCTTCATGTTCTTTCTCCTATATTGAATTTCTCAAATAATCTAAGAGATCTTCTCTGACTTCATGATGCATCCGTGCCATCACTTTTGTGATATTACGCATTTTTCCTTTAAGATCTTCTTTCTGACCCGGCTTTGCCTCAACCACATCAAACAACCCCATATAATAATAATCCTTGCCCTCTGCATCACTCTTTTTCACAAAAAGATGTCTGCGATCTGCCGTCAACACTTGTTTCATATAACTGCTGTCTGGTCCCTTTCCCATCTGAGAATCCCACATAAAAATCTGATTATTGATAAATTCATCTGCATAGTTGGGCTTACCTTCCACATATTCCCGCCCTGCCATATCCTCCTGTTTATCATACGTTACGAAAATGCACGCATCCTCACCAATACGTTTCATACCATACATTGTAGAAGATAAATCCCGTTGACAATTCAACAACTGGCACACATCACGTCGGGAATACTTCTCATAAAGCACAAATGCCCCCTCACACTGACCACCCAAATACATATCACGAAGTCTTTCTCTGGATAGCTCCACTAAATCCAACAGATATTTATTAAATATACTATGAGTTAGTCGGTCATAGAAATTCTTCACCCTCTTGATCCTACCAAATTGGTCACTTTCTATCATGTCTATTTCCATGTATTTCTTCAACTCATTTTCATTAGAAACAAATTTACCTGTCAGATTGACAATAGCAGAATCCATCTCTTGTTGTGAGACCTTTCGATTATACTCCTGTTCAATCTTACGGGCAATTGCGGCTCTATCTACCTGTCCATCGTCCATAATTGCCAAAAGAATCTCAACCTCATGTGGACGCTTAGCCCTCGCAACTACCTTTGAAAGATAGTCCAAAGTCAAAGCCTCCTTTTCTGTCAAAGCCTGTTTACATTCTCTCTTATCTACACTACAAAGAAAATGATAATATGATTTATAATTTTCCAGGATTAACATTGGGTCCACCTCTCCATTTCGATAAAAATCTATCAAGAATGGTACTCGACCCAGACGGTATTTCAAATCACGATAACTCTTTTTAATAATAGCTTTGATTCCTCTGATCTGATCAATGGATTTAAAAATTCTATGCTTGGAAATCTCGTCAAAATGAATAGTGGAGGCCCCCGGAATTACTCTGCATCCTTCCATTACATAGCGCCGAATATTATCTTTATTGTAACTCCTATCTCCAGACAATGCTATCGGTATCATAAAATTATTATCATAATTCCCAATAAAATCTAATATAGTAACATATTCTTTTCCGGGTGATTTTCGCAGTCCACGACCCAACTGCTGCACAAAAACAATCGGTGATTTTGTTGGTCTAAGCATTATTACCTGATTGACCTCTGGAATATCAACACCTTCATTAAAAATATCCACTGTAAAAATATAATCCAGACAATTTTCTCTATCATCAGATATCAGCCGTTCAATCGCTTCCTCTCTCTCCTCCTGATTGGTTTCCCCAGTCAGTGCCACTGTCCGGAATCCTCTTTTCAAAAATTTGCGACTGAGTTCACCGGCCTCATCTTTCGTTCGACAAAAAACCAACCCCTTGACACGATCACCACAATATCCATAATAACCCGCTTGCTCCACTACATAGTCGACACGCTGATCCGAAATAAGGCGATTAAAATCTGTTTTATCATGTACTTCTTCACCGTCTATTCTCAAATCTGTAATTCCAAAATAATGAAAAGGACATAATAAGTTTTCTTCCATAGCTTGTTGCAATCGGATCTCATAGGCAATATTATGGTCAAATGCTTCAAAAACATCAAAATCATCTGTGCGCTCTGGCGATGCTGTCATGCCAATCCAAAAGTCAGGATTAAAATATTTCATAATTTCTTGATAGCTCTTTGAACCTACCCGATGAGCCTCATCAATAACGATCATTTGAAATTCATCTGACTGAAACCGTCCCCTGACATCCGGTTTCGCCATCATATTCATAGTAGAAAATAGATAATCGGCCTCATACTCTCTTGAATTTCCCGATATAAGTCCAAAACTTTTCGTTTTTCCAAAAACCTTTTTAAAGCTGACGATAGCTTTTCTAGCAATCTGTTCTCTATGTACTAAAAATAATGCCTTTCTTGGATTTTCTTCCCGTAACGCAAAGGCTGCAGCAAATGTTTTTCCTGTACCAGTTGCAGAAATCAATAGCGCCTTTCTTTCTCTCTCATTTCGAATTTTTTGGAGATTAGTAACAAATGCGACCTGCATTGAATTTGGTTGGAGGATAAATTCTTCCAATGAAACTACAGACTGTGCCTTCGCTACTTCCCTTTGTTTGCGAATCACTCTATTTTGTATATATTGTTCTGAATAAGAATCAATAAAATCTACATAATCTAATGAATTGGGCGAATTCCATAAAGACTCAAACTCACTCAAAACATCTCGTGCATACTCACCCTCCTCCGTAGAAATGATTTTCGTATTCCATTCCCTGTTCGTTGTCAGTGCACTTTGTGTCATATTAGAACTACCAATTATCAAACGATACATTTCATTTTTTCGAAAGATATATCCTTTCGTATGAAATCCTTCTCTCGCCTGTTTTGTAGAATACATTCTTAAAGAAATATTGTGCAAACCAGCTAAAAGTTTCAACGCCCTCGGCTCACTGAAACTCAAATAATCTGTTGTAAGAATGCGCCCCTTTATCGCTTTTCGTTCCAGTTCCTTCAATGTCTGGAGAAGTGGCGTAATCCCACCCATTGTAATAAATGCAACACTGATAGCAAATTCATCACATCCAAACAATTCATCCTCTAAAGATGAAAGTACCTTACGCCCCTCCTTATGATCATTAGAAATAAATTGTGGTTTATAGGCTAGATTCGACATATAACTATGATCGATAAATGCTGTCCTCAAACCCTGTCCCAGCATTTCCAGTCTTTCATCCTCCATATTTCTACATCCCTCCGATATTTTTTCTCTCGATTCTACCCTCTCTTCCTAGCTCATTGGCGCCAATTTGAACTAACAAGATTACCATATCCTTTCCCTCTTGTTTATCTTCTCATACATATCCCATGTTGCATCATCAAATAGAACCCACTTGATTAGATCCAGCCTGTCCGGATGGTCTGCCACAAATTTCTGTGCGGTATGGACTGCGATTTCTGCCGCTTTATCCAAAGGGAACTGATAGATCCCTGTTGATATGGATGGGAAGGCGATACTCTGTATACCATATTCCACTGCCAGCTCCAGACAGGACTGGTAGCAGGATGAGAGCAGTTCCCTTTCTCCGGAGCCGCCTCCATTCCAGTGAGGGCCGGGCGTATGGATCACATAATCACAGGGAAGGCGGTATGCTTTCGTAATCTTCGCCATCCCCGTCCGACAGCCATTCAGCATCCGGCACTCTGCCAGCAGTTCCGGCCCCGCCGCCCGGTGTATGGCCCCGTCAACACCGCCGCCCCCCAGCAGACTTGTATTCGCCGCATTGACAATCGCCTCCACATGGTGATTTTTCGTAATGTCTCCCTTGACCATCTCAATCTTTGTCACATTGCCACCTCCATTCAAAAAATCTGCGTGATTCTTTTTTCTACGTCATCATGTGTATACTATAGCTTATTTAGTTTATCATGCTTTGACCACACTTGCAAGACACTGGCGTTTTTAATGATTTAAAGATTTTATTGACGAAATCAGGTCGTTGTGCTAGACTTACTATAAAATAAATTTGCTGCGGCAGATTACGAAAGGAGATATGGATTATGAATTTAATGAATGAGGTAAGTGCAGTATAATTGAATAAGGTGCATAATGATATGGAGGTTTGGACCTCATTTATTGTTATGCCGTTTAAGGTAACCTTTCGTGAATCCTATAACTATCGGTTGTAGCACACCTTAGGGGGTGCTTTTTATATGCCATAAACCGTAGAAAACAGCACCGCCAGAGGGTTACTTTCTACGGTATTTTTATGCCCTTTTTCAAATCAAAATGAGACATTATAGTGAGGGAGAAAATATGGTGACAATTACACTTGATTCTATTTCATTCCGATTAAAGCAATATTATGATTTTAATTGGTTGAAAAAATACGGAGAGGCTTTTTGGTGTGTAGACGAAACGGGTTCCGGCTGTATCTGTATTGGCATGGAAAATGCAGATAAGAGATATTTTTGCAAAATTGCCGGGGTGAATACAATAGAGGCAGAGGTGACACCGGCAGAATCCGTTCAAATGCTGAAAAATGCCGCGCCTCTCTATTACGAATTGGCGCATCCCCATTTAGTTAAGATCATAGAAGAATATACCTGTGATTCCTTTTATATAATCGTTTTTGAGTGGGCAGATGGGGACTGCCTCTTCGACCACTGGAATTTTGCAAAATATGAAAATGAAAGAACCCTTAAGAGTCCAAAGGAGAAATTCAGGGAATTGCCAGTAGAGAAGAAGCAACGGGCAGTAGATATATTATTTTCCTTTCTACAAAATGTAAATGAAAAAGGATATGTTGCTGTTGATTTTTATGATGGGAGCATTATGTATGATTTTATTGCAGATCATCTTACCATATGTGACATCGATTTTTTCAAAAAGGCCCCTGTAGTAAATGATCTGGGGATGGATTGGTGGGGGACAAAGCGTCTGAAAGCCCCGGAAGAATACAAAAAGGGCAGCACCATAGATGAACAGACCAATATCTTTACACTTGGAGCCCTGATCTTTGAATTTTTTGGAACTTTTACGGATGACGAAATAAAGCAGAGGTATATGCGAAATCGTTTTGTTCCCTGCTCATTCTGTGACTGGCAGTTATGCGAAGAGAGCTATAGAGTTGCCCGAAAAGCAGTCAGCGCTGACAAAAATGAACGCTATCAAACTTTTGAAGAATTTTATAATGACTGGTGTAACGCCGACCAGGCGTAAAATCCGTATGGCCAGCACATTCATTACGAAATGCAGGAATTTTATGAATATAAAGCTAGAGGCAAACCCTCACAATATTGCTGAATTTTTCGTGATGAGAAAGTACCGTCAAAAAGGCGTTGGCAAAGCAGCTGCCGAAAAGATCTTTGACCAGTTTCCGGGCGGATGGGAGATTTCCCAGTGGAGCAATAATCTTCCCGCACAGAAATTTTGGCAGAAGGTGGTAGCCGGATACACGGACGGAAACTATAATACGTTCACGGCGGGTTCAAATTGGCGCCATTGAGCTAAGCTATCACCCGGCAGATCCGCTCCTCCCGCCCTTTTACAAAGTTGAAGATCCGATGGGCATCCCTGGCACATTGGAAATCCTCCGCTTGATCAAACCAGGCGGCAAAAAGAAGTTCAATGCATTCCATTACACAAGGCACTGCCTGTTTCTCCCTCTCTGACAGAGGTGATATTTTTTCATAGCCACTGAAGGTATGTTTCAAAAACTCAAACCACTGCTCTTCTGAAAGTACAAGCTTTTCCTCCTCTGACAACAGGCCGAGGAGAAAATAGCACAGATCAAATATGCGGATATTTCTCTGGCTCAGGTCAAAGTCAATATAACCGGAAAATCTACCTCCCGAGAAAATAAAATTGCCAAAATGAACGTCACGGTGGATCAATTGCACCGGAAGCTGGTCATAGGATCCTGCCAGATGGGAGACGATTTTTTCGTAGTCTTTCCTGTCAATATAGTTCCAACCGGTTTTCTCAAAAGCCTCCCTGACCCAGCCATTCATTTCATCCAGCAGACTGTTATCCCAGAATCCGCCTACCGTTTCGCAGCTTCGGAAGGCCAGATGGAGCTCTGCCATCACCTCTCCCATTATCCCTGCCGTTTCCCTAATATTGTCAATCTGTATAAGGTTGCTGCCCTCCAGCTTACGGGAAAGGAAATAGCAGGAACCCTCATCGTACACATAGGGCGCCTGATCCTTTGCCGGAATCACCTGTCCCACCGGGATGCCCCGTTCATCCAGTATTTTTAATATCTTAATGTTCCTCTCCAGCATTTCCCGATCCTGATACCGCTTTAAGACAAAGCTGTCTCCTGCCTGCCAGGCAGTATCATAAATCTGGCGAACCTCGCTGTCCTGCAACTCCCATCTGGAGAGTATTTTTCTTATTCTTTCCTTCATCCCGGCATCCCCCATCCGTTGTTTCATAATAATCCTCCGGATACTGGACTCAGACAGATGGTACAGCACTGCCAGCCGCTGATTCGCTGTTCCCTCCAAATGCTTTGTGTAGATATGTGCATTCCGTTTCTCCAATTCTGTTTTGTATACCGTAGCAGGAGCCGCAGCATATCTATGGGCAACGGGAATATAAATATATTCTCCCTGCACATATTTCTGTATCTGGGAGATCAGTTCCTCCGGCAGTACACCCGTTGCATTCACATATCTCATAATGACCAGCCTCCGGATTTATTTTTGCCTGAACATTGCCAATATAGTATAACATAGCTATCCTGGTTTTTGTGTCTGTCTTATATACAGAAAGAAACATAAACAGACCAATCCGTTTCCTTGAACCAGCTCAACGCCGGGTTCGAATTCACTCCGAGGAGCTACATCACATAGCTTTCTGCATTGACGATAAGGGGGGCGTCTTCCCCCGGCATCCCAGGCGCCGCTTTGTGATCTGGCATCGGCAGCATCATCCCATATTCCGGTTCTATCTGATTCAATGCCTCTCTCTGTTCCCCACTGCATTCAATCTGCAGGCAGTTGATACCATTCAGGCCGCGGAGAATCATTTCCGGCGTCACATCCTCTTCGATCACTACCTTTACGGCACTTCCTACCCGGATGCCGTCCGGTGAAGAATCAAATAATTTTTTGTTCAGGTGAACGGTCACCATTCCCGCCAATACCCTCTCCCGGCTCTGTATATGCAGATCCGAATACCGGGCGTCTATTTTTTGAAATTGCTCTTTCTGATGCCTGTACAGCGATACACTGCCTGTCACCACCAGCTGGCAGATCTCCCTCTGGATCATTTCCATATCCGTGTCTTCCTTCAGCTCCAGGCAGCCATACACGAAGAGCCTCCTTCCCTTTCTGCGGATCAGTTCTTCATCCAGTACAGCATTGCCATACACAAGCGCCATACCCTCCGGTACTACCATGAAATCCACATCCGCGTCAAAGAGACGGGAGCACTCTTCGATCCTGCTCTCCGGCACGATAAGGCGCGGCGTCCTGATATGGATATTTTTCTGAAGCAATTTGGCTACGTCTACATCTGCATCCTGGATGATCACCGCATCTCTGGCGAAATATTTCGTCCCCTCTACGGCACGGACCGGGAAATACAGATCCATCACAAAATTGTCCCCCAGTATCACATGATCATCCGGATAAGCAGTGACTTTCCCGTTTACTGTCATTTCATTTATGAAGTCTGCCAGACTCTCCGGAAATTCCGCCGGGCCATTGAGGATGAGACATTTATATTTTCTCAGGACGGCTTCTGTCCCCGGCATCACCTTCAGGGGGCCATTTGCAACCAATATAACCGGTTTCTGCGGCACCATATCAGGAGTTATTTCATATACCCCGTTTACAATCCTTACATCCGTCTCCTCCTCACACTCCAGTGTCCGCTCTATATTCTGCCGCACGGACAGCCGGAGCAGCATACTTTTGCTCCTCTCATTCACCATCAGGACTTCCGAATTGATCGTGACCGTTTCGTACTGCTGATAATCCTCTTCCTTCATATTTCGGGAATCACATACCTCACAGTTCAGTATCAGGCTTTTCTTCTCCATATCCATTTCCTCCGATCATTTTTCTTAAACGCTTCCTGGCAGAAGAAAGCTTATAACGGACGGTTCCTGGCGGCAGGGACAGCAGTTCCCCGATCTGTCTGGAATTGTACCCCATAAGATAGCGCATTACAAATACCCTGCCTTCCTCCTCCGGAAGAGTTTCCAGCAGACAGCGCCACTCTGTTTCTTCGATTTCCCGGCACCAGACGCCGCTGTCCGGCAGCCGGTACATAACCGTTTCCCGCACTGTCCGGCGGACACGGTCGACATACAGATTTTTTGTAGTCCGGTACAGCCATGACCGGCACTGTTTCTCATCCAATTCCGCCAGCTGTCCGGTGTGCTCCAGAGCACGGAGCCATGTTTCCTGCACCAGCTCTTCTGCCAACTGCCAGTCTCCCGTTATCCCCTGGCACCACCGGAGAAGCTCCCTGTGATACTTCTCGTATAATTTCGTGATCATCCGTTTCCGCCCTTTCTTCTGTCTCTCAAAAATATAACGTTTGAAAAGGCAATAGTGTTGGAATTTCTTTTTATCTCTGTCTCTGTCTCGTGATCTCATACATCAGAACCGCCCCGGCACAGCTTACATTAAAGGACGTGGCGTAAGACTTTTCCGACATGGGGATCGTGCACAGGACGTCGCAGTATTCTTTAAACGCCTTATTCAACCCCATCGTCTCATTCCCCATCATCAGCATCACCGGTCCGGAAAGATCAAGCCGGTAAACCGGATTTTCCTTGTGGGCTGTCGTACCCAGCACCTTAAAATCAGGATAGTTCTGCTTCAGGCCGTCTATATATTGATACAATTTCTTATTATCCGCCACCCTTATGACGGGAAGATTAAAGAAAGAGCCCATGGCCGCCACTACCACATCCGGTTCATAGAGATCCACGGCATGTCCGGTAATAATCAGCATATCGGCTCCCAGCGCATCACAGGAGCGGATCATTGTACCCAGATTCCCTTTATTGGAGGGGCGGTCAAAGAGTACGATAAAGGGATTATCAGATAGCTGTACCTGTTCCAGCCGATCCTCTCTCATTTCAATCACTGCCATCAGTTCGGATGTATCCGCTTTGCCGCTCAGCTCCTGTAGGAGTGCCGGGGTGAGGTTAAAGTTTACCTCCGTTCTCACGGTACGGATCATTTCCCTCGCCCAGTCTGACAGATTATTTCTGTCATAGATCAGCGACCTGATGCGCCAGCCGTTGGCTGCCGCCTCCTTTAAGCTTCGCACGCCCTCCACTAAGAACTCATTGTATTTGTATCTTTTATTGCGGTTGGTCTTTAATACCTCAAATCGCTGGTAATCGTTATTTTTATTCACTATATTTATTTCTTTCACTGAAATTTCCTCCCCATCTCATTGTCAATTCTTCCACCTCAAACCTTCGCGCGCCGTCCCTCTGCCATATAAAACCCAACACAGATCACCGCCGACAGAAAGGAACCGAGAGGCGCCGCCCATCCCATGGGATACAGGGTGGCCGGGAAATAAACGCTTGCCAGATAAGCCCCAGGCACCCGCAGGAGAAGGATCGAAGCCATGTTGTGAAAAAAGGAAATCCCCGATCTGCCCTCTCCGCAGAAATATCCACTGAAGCAGAAATGAAAGGCGGCAAAAAAGCAGTCGAAGGAATACGCCTTCATATATAATGCTCCCGCCGACAGAACGGCGGTATCCCCGGTAAAAAGCCCAATGAGTGTCTCTGGAAAAAACTGGTTATACAGACAGCAGAGCATTCCCCATCCTGCAGTAACCAAAATACCATATCCCAGGGACTTCTGCGCCCGTTCCGGCCTGCCAGCCCCCATATTCTGCGCCGTGATGGCAGAAATCGAAGACAGAAAGGCGGATGGAACAAGGAAGAAAAAAGAAATCAGCTTTTCCACTATGCCCACACTGGCCGCCGCCACCAGTCCCCGGCTGTTAGCGATCACTGTAATCACCACAAATGCCACCTGTATCAGACCGTCCTGCATCGCCACCGGAACACCTACCTTTAGAATGTCGGCAGACAGCCCCCGGTGAATGCGGATATCACGCCGCGACAGGGCAAAGCCCGTATCTCTCCGCCGTACTACCAGAATGGCCAGAAGCACACTGACTGCCTGTCCGCATATGGTAGCCATGGCGGCTCCCGCCGCCCCCATATGAAATCCTCCGATCAGCAGGAAATCAAGCAGGATATTGATCACACAGGCCGCCGCCACAAAGTACATGGGACTCCGGGAATCTCCCATCCCCCGGAACACGCTGCTGATAAGATTGTAGGCGACGATAAAGGGAATCCCGGCAAAACAGATCAGCAGATAGTTCCTTGTATCAGCCGCCGCCTCAGCCGGCGTCATCATCACCCGGATCACCGGATCCGTTACTAGAAGCAGTATCACCGTCAGCACGAATGCAATAATGGAAAAGAGAACGATGGATGTCCCCATCGCCCGGGACGCTGTATCCTTATCTCCGGCGCCCACCGCCCGTCCAATCCTCACCGTAGTTCCCATCGCCAGACCTACAAGGATCACCGTGAGCATATGCGTCACCTGGCTGCCGATGGATACTGCCGTTGTTACCTCAGGGCCGTGAAACTGTCCCACGACAAAAAGATCTGCCATCCCGTAAAACGTCTGCATAAAGCAGGACAGCAGATACGGCAGGACAAAGCGCAGCAGCACCTTGCCTATATCTCCCGTGACCAGATCATTCTTCTTATCCATATATATTCCGCTCCTTCATCCTGATATGACAGCACGGATCATTCCTTGTAAAGTGTACCATAAAGATAATATATGATAAAGAAAAATATTATCATTGCTTTCTGTTTTCCCGCACAGTATAATATCCATATCAATGATTCGCCAAACAACGGATTCTACCAGTAAAGGAGTATGATCATTATGGTCTCATGGTTATCTGTTTCTATTATGATATTGAATATGATCCTTGGTGCCGCCGTCCCCATCGGACTGATGCTGTACCTGAGAAAAAAGTACCAAATATCTGTGATACCGTTCTGGATCGGCTGCGCAGTTATGGTACTGTTTGCACTTGTGCTGGAGCAGGTGATTCACTTTGTATTCCTGCAGTCTCCTGCGGGAAGTGTGGTACAGAACAATACCGTATTACTGGCATTATACGGCGGGCTGATGGCGGGCCTTTTTGAAGAATGCGGCAGATTCCTTGCCATGAAATACGTCATGAAAAAGAGTCATCCGGACGCCCATCATGCCCTTATGTATGGAGCAGGGCATGGCGGGATTGAGATGTTCGTTATTTTAGTTTTCGGCATGATCAATAATGTGATCTATTCCCTCATGCTGAATTTGGGACAGGCAGAGCTATTGCTTGCGCCATTGGATCAGGCGGGCCGGAATGCCCTTCAGGGCGCTTTTGATTCCCTGGTGGAGGCATCCCCGCTTTTGTTCCTGGCCAGCCCGGCGGAAAGGCTCTTTGCCATCTCCGGGCAGATGGCCTTATCCGTCATCGTATGGTTTGCCGCCGTGAAAAAAGAAAAATGGGTTCTGCTCCCTCTGGCCGTTCTTCTGCACCTTATACTGGATGCCTCTGCTGTCCTGATGGCAAAGGCCGGCGCCCCCATCTTCCTTATTGAGGCAGAAGTACTTGCTGTCGTGCTTCTTATTGTTCTCTGTGCAAGGAGGATCTGGAAGAGGGAATCACTCTCCTGATAGGATGCCGGATCACCGTCCTCCATTTTTCCGGCGCCACCCTTCTGGCATCTGACAGATAGATCTCATGGTGCCGCCGCTCTCCGTCCATATCATTTTCGTACCCATTCTCTGCCAGATATTCATCCATAACTGCCACCGTAGCTGGCTCATCGTCATAGGAGCCAAGATGCATGATCTGCACGCACAATCCCTCTTCTATCGTAAGAAATTCTGCTGTGGAACAATCCATCTTTTTCTTTCGTGATGCCGTCTCCACAGCCCATGCCAAGTCTTCCTCTGCCACGAAATCCGGCAGACGGATCACTGAAATCCACTGAAAATCTTCCTTCCGCCTATCATCCAGTCCGCTGCCCCCATCCGCCATCCACCAGAAGCCCTCCAGCGGCGGAACCACATACTCAAAGAATCCTTTGATCCGGTAATCTGTCTTATAACTCATCTTCAACGTATACGCCACAGCATACAGGACGCCGATGGCTTGTTTGTACGCCCCGCCTTCCTCGTTTGGATCGCCCTTCCCCCTGACCGCGATGTAATTCGCCTTTGGCACAGTTACGATCTCCGGCTTGTTCCGCGGCATGTAAAATTCTTTATATTCTTTCTTGAAATCAAACATTTCCTTCTCCCCTACCTCTCACTTCTCAGATTCTTGACCCGCTCCCGGACCGTCCCATCAAATTCTTCCTGGGAGAGAGACGGGTCTCTCGTATCCTGCCAGATCTGACAGGGCAGATTTTCACAGGCAGCGCAGGTGGCATATTTATATTGATTGACACTGCATTGGTAAATGGGGCACGGCCTGCCTTCCGGGGCATGGAATACCTTCCCGCCCGCTTCATTACAGCCCTTGCAGAGATTACCGTAAACGCCGCATTTCGCGCATTCTGTCCCACAGCAGGTAAGCCCCAGGACCTCTCTCTGTTTCTTTTTGCTAAAACCCTCCAGGACGAGCTGATACGATTTGTCCAAAAGCTCCTTCAACAGTTCGTCCGGCACCGCCCCATCCGGCTTAATGGAATTCCAGTGCCGCTTGTCAGAATAATATCCCGGAATGATGTCCTCATACTGCTCCCGGAGAAATTCTCCCTCCAGAGGTTCCAGCTTCAGATTTATGTAGTACGGCTTGTCTTCCTGATCCAGGCAGACTGCCGCAAATAGCTTCCCGCCGATCTGATAGCGGATCCAGTTCCACTCCTTCTTTAAATCCTTCGTTACCGCCCTCTTATCCAATAAATATTCATCCAGCCATGTATATCTCATTTCATCCCTCATTTCTAATGCAGCTTGTCCCTTCTACTGATAAATTTCCAGTACCTTTTTTATTGTGCCCTTTAATTCCTCCCGGACACTCTCCGGCTCCAGCAGTTCCACCCTGTCCCGGAAAGTCAGCAGCCATATAAGCAGCTCCTCTTTGTTGGTATAATCGGCATGAAACAGAAGCCTCCCGTCCTCCTGCTCCTCAAAACAGCCCGCCCCGAAATCCTCCACCAGCCGCCATTTGCAGCAGGGATCGAAGAGAGCCTTTACCCGGATGCCGCCGGGAAAGATCTTTTCCTCTCCCAGATCCGGAAACGGCACATTTCTTCTCTCAAACACATCCGGAGAGAGCCGGAGGCTGTCCATACGGTTCAGCTTGAATAGACGAAAATCCTCTTTCTCCTCACACCATCCCCACACATACCAGCTGGACCAGCGAAAGATCAGATAATATGGCTCAATCCTCCGTCTGCTCTCTCCTTTCGGGGAGAAATAGAGAAACTCACACCTTTGGGCACGGTCAATCGCTTCCCGGATCCGTTCAATCTTGGGGACGAGGGAATCCTTGTACCACGCAGAGAGGTCGATCAGCACCGTCTGGTCGCCAGTCATAAAGTCTGAAGCTCCCGCAGATAGTTTTTCCATCAGCTGCCCATACCGGTTTGTACCGTTGACACTGTCAAGGCTCCGCAGCCCGGCAAGGATATCCTGCATCTCTCCATTGGTCAGGAGCGTCCGCTCCAGACGATAGTTTTCCATAATAGAAATACCGCCATGAACGCCCTGTCTGGTCACAAGGGGGATGCCCGCCTTGCATAAGTCTTCAATATCACGGTTGATGGTACGCCTTGAAACTTCAAATTGTTCTGCCAGTTCCGGCGCCGTAACGGTTTCTCTCTGCAGCAGGATGGAAAGAATACCAATAAGCCGGTCTATCTTCATACGATCTCCCTTCTTCGTTCAACGGCGGATTCAAATGGCACCATTCAGCTTTCTTCTATCTTATCACAGAAAACACGACAGCTGTATGTCATGTTTCATTTAAACATCCGGCGGGATCGCCCGGTTTCATAATGGCCAATATTATGATATAATAAGAAAAAAATATGTGAAAAGGACGTGACGACTCCAATGACAGACACAAAGCAAATGTCAGAATCCATTCCCATATATATAATCCTCGCCCTGTCCGGCGGCTGCATGGACGCCTATTCTTATCTGAACCGCGGCAGGGTTTTTGCCAATGCGCAAACCGGCAACATGCTTCTTTTTGGCGTAAATTGTGCGGAACAGAATATTCCGGACGCTCTGCGCTATCTCTGGCCGGTGCTGGCATTCGCCGCCGGTATCATGCTGTCCGATCTGATACGGTACAAAATACAGCCGCAGCGGCTGCACTGGAGGCAGTTTTCCGTTATGCTGGAGATGGCGGTCCTCTTTCTTGTGTGCTGGCTGCCCCAGAATCTGAATTCACCTGCCAATGTGCTCACTTCCTTTGTGTGCGGCCTTCAGGTAGAGAGCTTCCGTTCCGTTCACGGAAACGCCATGGCCACCACTATGTGCATTGGGAATCTGCGAAGCGGAACCTATTATCTCGGCCAGTATTTCCAGAGCCGGAACGCATCATGGATACGCAAGGCTGCGCTGTATTACGGCATGATCCTGTTTTTCGTCCTGGGTGCTGTGGCGGAAAGCTTCCTGATCCGGCTGTTTGCAGAAAAAGCCCTTCTGCTCTCCGTCTTTCTTTTAATGACGGCATTTCTCCTTATGCTGTCCCACCCGGACGCCCCGTCGCCGCAGCGGTCATGAGGTGGTGGAGCTCCTCCTCAGCGGACAGTCGGATATTGCCACCTTCTCCGCCAGCCCGCCCATACCAGTATCTTTCAAATAATCCTCCAGTATAGCCTTTGACTGGGTGGATTCCGGCCCGATCATAATTTCATCAATGGCGTCCTCCAGGCTGCACCCGGCATTTTCGCACATCTTCCTGAGATCCAGCGGATAATATTTTTTGATGCGTTCGGTGGAAATATGATAGCAGGGTTCTACATCAAAGTATTTTTTGGAAAACGGAGAGGCAACCAGACGGGTTTCCTTTTCACTGGCGAAGGAGGGATGCTTAAATGCTGCCGAGGCAATCCATGCCTCCTCCAGACACGCCATAACACGAGGATCCTCTTTTAAATCACCATGGGAATCCTTCACCAGCTCATAGAATGTATCCACCAGCTTATGAGTTCTCATATCTGCCCGATAGTAGACCTCCTCCAGAGACACGATGCCTGCCGCCATCCTCTGCAGCATTTCTTTGGAAAAGGCGATACACACACCCCTTCCGTGATTGCCGTAACGCTCCCATTGAGCCGCGTCATCCCTGTTTTTAGAAAAACAGGCGGCATAGGCAGAATAATAGAACTCCTTCTTCACTTCCTCATGAAAGAGCAATTTCACCGCCTGAAGTGCCTCCTGCGCGCCGTCCCGCCGCAGCCGTTCTGTCACTGCAGAGGACAGGCCACCCATAAAAAGGCGCATCTCCGCTGCGTCATTCATATTCAAAAGATTGTTCAGCCGGAGCTGTGCCTTCCCCACGATGCCATCCAGCGCCTGATAATCCGTATAGTGATAAAGCAAATATTGTTTTTTCATACCTATCCCCATTTAATTTATTGAAATGCTAACCCCATTAACAGTATATCATGCCATGAAATATTATTCCACTTCTTATTTAGACGAAATACTTTCCCTCCGGCTGCTTTCCATAACGTGAAAACCCAATTAGAACTACTGAAATTTAATTGACAAATAATTGAAATCCGATATACTAATTTTGGTGACTATATGGATACCAGATTAGACGCATAGAGTGACCCCATAATCATTATGCGATACCGAACTATGCAAGAATTAATACAACTCAGGGAGGTTGTTATGTTTTATCATGCCCATAATGGAAGTAAACCATTATTATTTACAAATAGAGATCTTCAGAAACTCATCACACCCATGATCATCGAACAGCTGCTTGCTGTGCTTGTAGGAATGGCAGACACGATAATGGTAGCGGTGATAGGCGAATCGGCGGTGGCAAGCGTTTCTCTGGTGGATAACATCAACGTACTTCTCATCGGCCTCTTTATGGCGCTTGCCACAGGTGGCGCTGTGGTGGCAGGGCAGTTTCTGGGACATGGGGATGTGAAAAAGGCAGCCAGTGCGGCCCAGCAGCTTGTATTTTTCATGACGCTGTTTTCTGTGTTCATCATGGCGTTGGTATATGCGGGAAAATGGTTTATCCTTCATATCGTATTCGGACAGATCGAACCGGATGTCATGGCATATGCGGACACCTATCTGATGATCGTGACAGCTTCCATTCCCTTTATTGCCATATACAATGCAGGTGCTGCCATTTTCCGGGTACAGGGAAATTCCGCCGTCTCCATGAAAGTCTCCATTCTGATGAATGGGATCAATGTAGCCGGGAACGCCATTCTCGTTCTGGGACTGCACAGCGGGGTGGAGGGCGTTGCCATCCCCACCCTGGTTTCCCGGATCGTAGCTGCCGTAATCATCACCGGCCTGCTCTTCAACCAGAACCTCAGCCTCCATCTCTCCAAAAAAATGAAAATCCGGTTTGACTGGGGGATGATCCAGCGAATCCTGCGGATTGGAATTCCCAGCGGCGTGGAAAACAGCATGTTCCAGCTGGGAAAGCTGGTGCTTCTCAGCCTAATCTCCACCTTCGGCACCGTGGCTATCACTGCCAATGCGGTGAGCAATACCGTAGCTGCCTTCGCCATCCTTCCGGGCCAGGCCATCGGCATGGGGATGGTCACCGTAGTGAGCCAGTGCGTGGGTGCCGATGATTATGAACAGGTTCGGTTCTATACAAAGAAGCTGATGAAATATGCCATCATCGCCATGACCGTGACAAATCTGCTGGTGATGGCGGCAATCCCCCTGATCACATCCGCCTACCAGCTCTCTCCGGAGACCGCGCGCATCACCCGGGAAATACTTATTTTTCACAGTTTATGCGCCATCTTTATCTGGACATTTTCCTTCACCCTGCCCAACGCCCTCCGGGCGGCCAATGATGTGACATTTGCCATGGTGGTCAGCCTTCTTTCCATGTGGTTCTGCCGCATCGTTATGGGAGTAGTCCTCGGCGCCTGGATGGGACTGGGCGTGCTGGGTATATGGATTGCAATGATACTAGACTGGGGCGTGCGGAGCCTCTTTTTCCTGGTGCGATACCACAGGGGTAGATGGGAAAAGAAGAAAAAGCTGATCTAGCTCAACGGCGGGTTCAACTTCGCACCATTGAGCTAGTACAACGAGAAGGTTTTCAGATCAGCCAGACCGGCACATACCAGTTCTTTTCATCAATCGGTATCAGATCCGATGCCATACAGACAACGTTCCCCGTACCTATTTCTACTTTCAGCTACATGAAAATTCCGGATGGCAGTTTTCCCCGGCGAGGCGGCTTTTTTAATTTTTAGACAAAAATCTTCTGTCTGTCAACCCTAAATCCCTCACCACCCGGCTCCTGGGGAGCGCTAAATTCGCGCCCCAGAACCGGGAGAAAAATTTTTAATCTATAAAATAGAAATTCAAATGTTATTTTGCTGCTGTATGTGTTACACTTTTAGTAGTCCTGAGTTTTTACACATACAGAAAGGGAGGCAGCCATGAATCGTGACGAATTAATTGATGCCATCTGTAATAACAGATTAGATGACACATTTATCACCCTCTATGGAAATAATAAGGAGACGATAAATGCACAGAAAGACAGATATAGTAAGGCAATAAAAAGCTTTGAAACACTGTATCCCGATTGCGAGGATATCTCCATCTTTTCCGCACCGGGAAGAACCGAGGTGTGCGGCAACCATACGGATCATCAGCACGGCTGTGTCCTGGCGGCTGCGGTCAATCTGGATGCCATCGCCGTGGTATCCTTTCATAACGACCGTGTGATCCGTCTCCAGTCGGTGGGGTATGAACAGGAATTTATTGAACTGGATAATCTGAATATCCACCCGGAGGAAAAGGGAACCTCCCGTTCACTGGTCCGGGGCATGGTTTCCCAGTTCCACGATATGGGCATAGATGTGGGCGGTTTCAATGCGTTTATCACCTCGGATGTCCTGTCCGGAAGCGGATTGTCCTCATCCGCCGCCTTCGAGGTACTGATCGGCAATATTATTGACCGGCACTACAATGACGGGCAGGCCGGCCCAGTAAAGATTGCAAAGATGGGGCAGTATGCTGAGAATAAATATTTCGGAAAAGAGAGCGGCCTGATGGATCAGATGGTTTCCTCTGTCGGGGGGTTTGTCTTTATCGACTTTGAGGATACGACCAATCCTGTTATTGAAAAACACAGCTGTGACTTTGAAAAGGGCGGCCTGAAGCTGATTATCACTGATACAAAGGGAAGTCATGCCGATCTCACCGATGATTATGTCTCCATCCCGTCGGAAATGAAACTGGTTGCCGCGCAGTTTGGTAAGCTGGTTCTGCGGGAAGTGGATGAAGAACAGTTCTATCAGTCCCTGGCCCGGCTGCGCACGGTCTGTTCCGACCGCTCGATCCTGCGGGCAGCCCACTTCTTCGGCGACAATGCAAGGGTGGGGAAGGAAGTCGAGGCACTGGACAAAAAGGATTTCCCGTCCTTCCTGAAGCTGGTCCGCGAATCCGGAAGATCCTCTGCCGAGTTGCTGCAAAATCTGTACTCCACAAAGAAGCCCATCGAACAGGGCATACCGCTGGCTCTGATGGCAAGCAAAAAATTACTGGAGGACCGCGGCGCCTTCCGGGTCCACGGCGGCGGGTTTGCTGGAACCATACAGGCCTTCGTTCCCTTTGTACTGATCGAGGATTATAAGAAAACAATGGAAGCATTATTTGGGGAAGGCTGCTGCTATATATTGAATATCCGTCCGGAAGGCGGTTATCAGGTGGTGTAAGATAACTCAACGGCGCCAATGAGAACCCACATTGAACTGTGTAACGAATAACTTTATGATTGCGACTAGGAGGTTACTATGAAAAGTATATTAGTTTTAGGCGGAGCCGGATACATCGGTTCCCACACTGTATATGAACTGATTGATGCAGGAGAAAAGGTTGTCATCATCGATAATCTCAGCACCGGATTCTGGCAGGCTGTCCATCCGGCGGCGGTATTCTACGAGGGGGATATCCGCGACCGGGAGTTTATGGATCATGTATTCGACAGGGAAGAGATCGACTGCGTCATTCACTTTGCCGCCAGCTCCCAGGTGGGCGAGAGCATGAAGGATCCGCTGAAATATTACAGCAACAATCTGTGCGGGACAGAGGTTCTGCTGGAAAGCATGGTGGCGCACGGGATTGACAAAATTGTATTCTCCTCCACGGCAGCTGCCTATGGCGAACCGGAAAGCATCCCCATCCTGGAGAGCGACCGTACCCTTCCTACGAACTGTTACGGCGAGACTAAACTCTCCATGGAAAAAATGTTCCACTGGACCTCACAGGCACACAATCTGAGATTTGTATCCCTGCGCTATTTTAATGCCTGCGGCGCCCGGCCGGACGGAAAGATCGGGGAAGCCCACGATCCGGAAACGCATCTGATCCCCCTGATCCTGCAGGTTCCCAATAACCAGCGGGACCATATCTCTATTTTCGGCAATGACTATGAGACAAAGGACGGAACCTGCGTACGGGATTATATCCATGTAAACGATCTGGCCCAGGCGCATATCCTCGCTATGGAATATCTGCGCCGTGGCGGTGAGAGCAATATTTTCAATCTCGGAAACGGCGTGGGCTTCACCGTTAAGGAAGTGGTGGAGACGGCACGCAGGGTCACAGGACATCCCATACCGGCGAAGGAAGAGGCACGGCGGGCAGGCGATCCATCCACCCTTATTGCTTCCAGCGATAAGGCAAAGGAGGTGCTGGGCTGGGATCCGAAATATGCCAATCTGGATACCATTATTGAGACAGCCTGGAAATGGCACCAGACGCATCCCCACGGATATAAAACGGTCTGACGACACTGGCCGGCCGCCACAGCGGCGCCACCCTATGTAAAATTTTGTTTTCTCGGAATGGAGGGATAGTGTGAAAAATAAGCTCGATAGCTTATTTTTCACACCACTATTTGTGCCGAAGTGCCACAAATAGTATTGATGTACAGGGCAAAAACAGCTTCGCTGCTTTTTGCTCGTACTTCCTCCGCTGCGCTTCGGAATGGAGGGATTGTATGATCAATGCGTTAATTACCGAACTGGTCTCTTATGGTATCCGGACAGGATTAGTCGCGGACGCAGACCGGGTTTTCGTCACCAATCAGCTTCTGGAACTGTTTGATGTGATAGAATATGAGCCGGAAAAGATTGCCGCAGAGCGGGAACTGGCAGCGATACTGGATGATCTTCTTGATTATGCCTTCTCACAGGGATTACTGAAGGAGGATACCGTCACCATGAGAGATCTGTTGGACACAAAAATCATGGGAATACTAACCCCTGCGCCATCGGTAATCCGCAAACGGTTTTCTGATATCTACAGTGTCGATCCCCGGATGGCAACAGATTATTATTACAAGTTCAGTCAGACCACCAATTATATCCGCAGGGACCGGATCGCCAGAGATGAGAAATGGGTGACAGAGACGGAGTTTGGCCCCATTGACATTACCATCAATCTCTCCAAGCCGGAGAAGGATCCAAGGGAGATCGCTAAGGCAGGACAGGCGAAGAGATCCGGATATCCCAGCTGCCTGCTCTGTATGGAAAATGAAGGCTACGCCGGGCACTATTCCCACCCGGCCAGGCAGAACCACCGCATCATTCCCATCCGTCTAGACGGGGATGATTATTTCCTGCAGTACTCCCCTTATGTGTATTACAACGAACACTGCATTATATTGAACAAAGAGCACATCCCCATGAAGATCGACCGCAGTGCCTTTCGGAAGCTGCTGGATTTCGTCCGGCTGTTTCCGCACTATACGGCGGGTTCCAATGCCGATCTTCCCATCGTTGGCGGCTCCATCCTGAGCCATGACCATTTTCAGGGAGGAGGCTATACCTTTGCCATGGCAAGGGCTCCCTTCGACAGGACATTCTCCCTGCCGGGATATAAGGATCTCACCGCAGGGATCGTGAAATGGCCCATGTCTGTGATCCGGCTCCAGGGAACGGATACGGAACGCATATCGGATGCGGCGGAACATATTCTCACATGCTGGCGGCAGTACACAGACCAGGAGGCGTTTATCTTCAGCGAGACCGATGGCACTCCCCACAATACCATTACCCCCATTGCCCGTATGCGCGGCGGGTTGTTTGAACTGGATCTGGTTCTCCGGAATAATATCACCACGGATGAAAGTCCCTGGGGAGTCTACCACCCCTCGGCGGATCTCCATCACATCAAAAAAGAGAATATCGGACTCATCGAGGTAATGGGGCTGGCAGTCCTGCCGGCAAGATTAAAGAAAGAAATGGAAGGGCTGGAGGACGCCATTCTGAAGGGAAGGGAGCTCCGCTCCGAAGAAGAGCTCCGCAAACACGCAGACTGGGCAGAAAGCTGGATTGGAAATTATGAACTGACCCGGGAGAATATACACGGGATCATTCAGGATGAGATCGGCAAGGTCTTTGTCAGGGTTCTGGAATGTGCCGGCGTATACAAGAGAACGGACAAGGGCCAGGCAGCATTTGACCGCTTTATCGCTTCTCTTTAACAGTGTCCCCCATATAACTGTCAACATTATCACTGGTCACCTTGGAATAGGGAAGGTAGATGTACCGCTTGTTCTTAAACGAGATATCCTCCTTCCCCTCTCCTGTGACCAACGCCGCCGCCAGCTTTGCCATAGCTGCTGCCTGGCCTTCCTTATCGTTGTAAACGGTTCCGGCCAGTCCGCCGTCCCGCACAGCCTCCAGTCCCACATCTGTGCCATCGATGCCAAAAAAGACAGGCAGGGCCGTCTCTGTAAAATTCAATTTGAGATAGGCGTCTAATGCGCCAAGCGCCATATCATCGTTATTGGCAAGTACGAGCTCAATCTTTCCGGGGTGCTGGCTGATCATCTGCATCATACGGTTCTGTGCCTGGGCACGGTTCCAGTTAGCTATCCCGTAGCTCAGCTTCTCCAGCTCAATGCCATTTTTCTTCAGTGTATTTACCGCGTTCTCAGTCCGGATAATGGCGTCCTGATGACCCGGCTCCCCCTCCAATACCACATACTGTATCCTGCCATCCCTGTTCCGGTCAATCCGTGTGTTTTTCCGGATCATCTCTGCCGCCAGCTCTCCCTGCATCACCCCGGACTGTCTTGCATCGGCGCCCACATAATACAATTCCTCCCAGCGCTGCATATCCTCTGTAACCGGCTCCCTGTTAAAGAAAATAATGGGGACATCTTTCTCCCTTGCCAGTTCTATGATCTCGGAGGGATCCGTCCGGTCCACCAGATTGACACAGAGTACATTGCATCCCGCGTTGATTAGCTCCCTCACCTGATCATCCTGCGTCTGCTGTGAACCGGAGGCCTCCCGTACCGTCATGGCAATATCCAGTCCGTCATCCCCCAGCCTGTCCATCTGTTCCCGAAAACAGGGAATCAGCTGACTAAGAAAGGTATCGCTCTGATCATAATATGTCACGCCCACATATACCTTCTGATCTGACGCTCCACTCCCGCCGCAGGCTCCCAGTATCAGGCATATACCGATGGCAAGCCCCCATGTCAGTATCCTCTTTTTTCTCATTTTGCAACCTCCGCTTTTGTCCCGGCCGTATACACAGCTTACTGACTCATGGTAAAAAGTAGCTCCTGATTTTTCTTGGAAAATAAATCCTTTTTGCGAATCACATGATATAACATAGTTTTGCTTTCCATTTTACTGAAATAATGCCCCAGGCACTCTGCCGTCTCCGCAAGACTCTCGTACCCCCGGCCAAATTCATCTGGAACTACCAGACATTCCGTTATCCCTGTATCCAGAAAATAGACTGCCTCTGTGGAATTCCCTATTCCGTATAACAGCGCTCCGTGAAGATTCCTGTTCAATGAAAATTCCCCCGCCGCCGTCAGGCTCGTATCATCCAGCGCAATCACCAGGTCTGCCTTGGACTGTTTCCCCAGTGAATCCTGATCCGATTCCCCGGCGACAGAAACCCTCCAGCTGGTCCGGGTCCCCCTGCCCCGCAGGGTATCGAGAAATCCCTTCTGCCGGCTGGCCGCCTGGGCAGATTCCATATTCTGTGCTGCGATTCCCAGCACCTTTCCCTCCACATTGCCATTGAAATCCCGCAGTACCTCCTCGGCCAGCGCCTTCCCCATGGCGTAATCATCCGGTCCTGTCACCGGAAGACAGGATGTACTTTCGTCCTCCGATCCCACACTTCCCACAAGCATAACCGGAATCTTCCGGGACGCCTCTTCCAGCTTCCGGGCGGCGTCATCACCCGGCACTGGCTGAACAATGACCGCATCCGCCCCATTCCGGATCTCGCTTCCCACAAGCCGCAGTTCCTCTTCTATCGTCTGCATATCGCCTGAACTGACGATAAACATCTCGACCCCCTGATCCTCTGCCGCCATTTTCAGCCCATACCGGAAGGCGGACCACTGACTGGAATCGGGGTCCGGAAGGATAACGGAAATCCTTCGGCGGTCCCTGCCGCCCTGCTCCCTGACCATGATAAATGCCAGCACAATTACCATAGCGGCCAGCGTGATTTCTAATATTATAAATAAATGTCTGTTATTCCTCATCTCTATTTATCCTGCATTTCTCTCTTATTGATCTCTTCTCTGCTGAGCACATGCCCCTTCTCAAGTATCTTTCTGTTTTCCTCTGTATCGGGCACTGCCGGAATGCGAATGGACACCTTCGTCCCCTCGTCCAGCTCGCTTTCCACCAGCAGACCGTATTCCTTCCCAAAAACCATCTGAATCCGGTTGTTGACATTCACCAGGCCGACGCCGGAGCCATGCTTATGAATCCGGTCACTGTCTGTCAGCACCAGCTCCGTCTCCTCCTCAGACATACCAAAACCGTTGTCCTCTACCGACAGAATCACATCCTCCTCCTGTCTGCACGCCGCCACCCGGATCTCTCCGCAATCGTCCATGCTGCCCACCCCATAATTAATGGCATTTTCCAGCAGCGGCTGCAGCACTAATTTCACACTGCAGCAGGAAAGGGCGGCAGGATCCACGTCAAAGATGACAGAAAACGCATTTTTATATCGGATCTTCTGGATATTCATATAGCTTCTGGCATGCTGCAGCTCATCCTGTACAGAGATCACAGTCTTCCCTCTCGAAAGGCTGATCCGGAACAGCTTCGCCAGCTCCGATATCATAAAGACGGCATCGTCATTCCGCTCTCCTTCAATCATCCAGGTAATGGAATCCAGTGCATTGTACAGAAAGTGGGGATTAATCTGACTCTGCAGTGCCTCCAGCTCGCTCTTCCTTCTCTCATTCTGCTCCATCACGATCTCCTGCATCAATCCATCAATTTGCTCATAGGAGCGCTGGATCGAATATCCGAGATGCCGGATCTCCTGAGAGCCGCCAATATAAATCTCCGGCTTCTCCCCCGCCTCATGTTCCACCACAGAATCACTCAGCTTCAGGATAGGGCTGGAAATCCTTACCGATACGACCCGGTTGATCACCGCCAGCATCATGCCCATCAGGAGGATCAGCATTATAATGAAATACCGGATATTAAACATGCCCTGGGTGAATGTAGAATCTGGAATCACCCCCACAAGCTTCCATCCCGTATAACTCACCGTCTTAACGATAAGCTGCCGCCGCTCCCCGCCAAAGCTCTCCTCATAGACCCCGTCCTTGTAAGAAGCCGCCGCGGCATTATTTTCCTGAAAACTGCCGCTGCTGATCTGCATCTGCTTCTTATGGTAAATAATTTCACCATTGTTATCGCAGAGATAATAGTACTGTCCGCTGTGGGCCGTGTTCGTATTGATCCGCTGAAGCATCCGGGAGATCCCCGAATAATCCATATCCACCAGCAGTACGCCAGATATGGGAACGCCCTTGTCCGTCAGATCCACCACCCGGCTCAGGGAGATTACCCAGTAATACCGCCGGGCCGCATCATCAAAAAGATTCTGGATATGGGGCGTGGAAAAATGCATATTCTCCATGGCCTCCAACGCCTTCCTGTACCAGGACTGATGGGTAACGTCCGGATCCTCCTTCTGCTGCGCCACCGGCTCCGCCGCCATCAGACTTCCATAATCATTGTACAGGGCAATGCTGCGGAGATGGCTGCGGTTTGCCTCATATATCGTATTCATTCCCTGATGGATCTTATTGTCCTGTAAGGAGAGATCGTTTTCCTTGATCACATTATAATAGACGGCGTCGGAGATCTGCCGCATTCCCACAAGGTACTCCTCCAGACTCTCCCTCGTCTGTTCCATAAGCTTCTCCGTATCCCGCACCTTCTCCTGCTGGGACAGGGCGGAGAATTTAATATACATCACAACGCCCAGGATCAGCATAATGGAGACCGATATCAGGGAAAAGGCAAGCATCACGGTGGACTGCATTCCCCTCGGTTTCAATCTCCTCATATTTTCCCAAAGCCTAGTTCTCACCTTCTATATGCTCCCTTCTGTATTTGGAAGGAGACACGCCAAACTTTCTCTTGAAAACATAACTAAAATAATTGGGATCCGTGTATCCGACATTTTTCGCAATGATATAGCTCTTCTCGCTGGTCTCGATAAGCTGTGCCGCGGCCTGCTCCAGACGGTAATCCGTCAGATAGCGGATAAAGGAATTCCCCTTCTCCTTCTTGAACACACTGGAGAAATAGGAATTAGATACCCCTAACTCCTCACAGACACGGTCCAGGGAGAGATCCTCGTCCCCATAATTGTGTCGGACATATTCCTCTGCCTTCGCCACAAAGGATCGGGTGGATTTATTTCTCGCATGGATGAGATTCTCCCGGAAGGCAAGACAACAATCCATCAGCCAGTTCCGGAATGCCGACGGCTCCAGATCAAAGACACTGCTGTAGAGCTTCCGTATATCCTCCGTAAAGCCCTCCACGGATATATCGTTATTAAGGGCAAAGCGATACAGCGTGCTCACCAGCTCCATCACATCCACATAGTGCTGCTGCAGCGATTTATTGGGAAAGGAGGTGTGCTTTATATACCGGTCCGCTGCCTGGATCACTTCCTTTTCCGATCCCAGCCGGATCATTTTGAACAAATTGCCGATCTCCGCATCGTTGGCCGGACCGGGGGGAATCAACTCTCCAGGAACCACCTCCTGCATATTGATGGCTCTGGCGGCACCGTAGATCACCCGGTAAGAAACCGCCTCCCTTGCCCCCAAATACGATTGTGACAGCGCCGTGATCGTAGGACAGGCCGGACCGATACCGGCAGTGACCACGGCGCCGATGATACCCTGGGCATATTTGCAGAAGCGGTCACACTCATCCGTCAGCTCTGCCACCTCATTTTCGGTCTTTAACTGCGGTATCATAATAGTATTTCCAAGGTAAGAAAAACATTTCGCCTGCCACCTCTCCGCCAGTCTCTCCTTCACCTGTCTGTGTACGGAGGTGGCAAGCAGAAGGGGATTTATATCGACGGGAGCCTGACTGGAAGAGGTGTGGAACACAACGCAGCAGAAAAATGGTCCCGGGAAGGAGAGCTGATAATCCGACAGATATCCCGGGATTTCCTCTTCCGGGATACTGCCCTCGATCAGGGAGGTATAGAAATTTGCCTGCAGAAGGGGCAGGGATTCCATATAATATTTCTGCAGGATCTCCACATTGCGTTTCTCGCTGATCTCCTGATCCAGCTTGATCTTCAGCTGGGTAAATACATTGGTCAGCTCTACGGAATTCACCGGTTTGAGTATATATTCCTCCACCTCCAGGTGAACGGCCCCCCTGGCATACTCGAACTCGTCAAACCCGGTGAAGAACAGAATCTTAGTGGCCGGATATTCTGCCTTGATCCGGCGGGACAATTCCATCCCGTCCATAAACGGCATCCGGATATCTGTCATAACCACATCCGGCTGGCATTCCTCCATTATCTCCAATGCCTTCACCCCGTTATTGGCATAACCCGCCACACAAAAACCCAGGCCCTCCCAGTTGATCTTCCTCATGATCACATGGATGACCTCTTCCTCATCATCTACCAGAAGTACCGAATATTTCTCCATATTAACCTCCCATAGCACACGATTTTTGTGCATGATGGTAATTATATTTCACATTTTTTTATTATAACAAACGACGTAACAAATGTAAATCTCCATGCCAAAAGAGCCAGAATGAATTCTGACTCTTCCGGACTTTTTTATTCTTTTCTACTTTTTCTGTACATATTTGAGACAGTCTAGTGTCACTGCCACAAGGATAATAATACCGGAGAATACGAACTGGAGATTTGTATCAATTCCCAGGATTGTCAGGGAATAGGTCAGCGCCGTAAAGATGATAACGCCCACTACGACACCGGAAATCTTACCGATACCACCGGTAAAGGATACGCCGCCCACCACGCAGGCTGCAATGGCGTCCATCTCCCAGCCCTGTCCATATGCCGCAGAGCCGGAGCCTACCATCCTGGCACATTCCAGCCAGGATCCGAAACCGTACAGGATACCTGCCATCACAAAGGCTCCAACCGTTACTTTAAATACAGAGATACCAGAAACAGATGCTGCCTCAGGGTTTCCGCCCACTGCATACAGATTTTTGCCAAATGTAGTTTTATTCCAGATAAACCATACGATGATGATCGCTGCCACCGCCCACAGAATAATCGTTGGAAAACCGTTTACTTTCGGTATGATCATATTGGGGATCACCGGTTCTATGGCGCCAAAGGAAACTCCCTTTGTGGCATAGGTAACAAGTCCAAAGATCACCAGCATATTCGCCATGGTGGAAATAAACGGGTGCATTTTGAACTTCGCCGTAAAGAAACCGGCGATGGCCGTAAATATCGTACAGAGGATGATGCAGACAACCAGCGCGAAGATTACCCGTGCCATAATGGGCATACTGGTAAAATCAAAGACGTGTCCGAATACGGAGCCGGTATTGATGCCCTGATGCATAATAATCGTGGCCGCAGTCATTCCCATTCCCACCATACGGCCGATGGACAAATCTGTACCCGTCAGCAGGATCAGTCCCGCCACGCCTAACGCCAGAAACATTCTGGGTGACGCCTGCTGGAAAATGTTTAACACGTTATTGTAAGTGAGCAGGGGTGCGTTTTTCACCATCGGCGTGATGATACACAGTGCGATAAAAATCAGGGCAATGGCAATATACAAGCCGTTTTGCAGGAGAAAGGTTCTGCGGTTAAATGTATATTTATAATTTTCCCATTTCTGGGCCATTGTCTCCGGTATGGTATATTTTGACATGCGGAGCAGATCGATCAGGTGGAATTTGTATGCGTAGGCCGCATGTCTCCGGTCCTTGATCTCCTGAAGATCTTTGTCCCGTTTCATTTTCGCATCAAAAAGCCGGTTCTTATAGACATATTTCTCGTCCTTGATCTCCTGATGGTCGGAGAGCTTCGCCATAGTCTGTTCATGTTCCCGTTTGAGTTCGGCTAAATTTCGGTTATAGTTTTCTTTGGCCCGCAGCTTTTCCTGGTCACAGGCGGCCTTTACCTTCTGGTAATAATCCTGGTCGAAATGCGCTTTCAGATATTCCTCCGCCTCCCGCACCAGCTTTGCGATCTCCCCTTTATTGGGAGATTCTTCTGCTCTGAGACTGTCGATTTTTTCCTGTATCCCGCCAACATGTTCCTCTATCGGCTTTCTCAGCTGCATTTCCTCTTCTAGTGTAAGAATCTTGCTATTTTCATTCGCCATATCTATTCATCTCCCTCATTATAGGTATTTTGCACTGAGCTTTAAAAGTTCCTCCTGATCTGTCTCCTTTGTATTTACAATACCTGAGAGACGTCCGTTTGACATTACCCCGATGCGGTTCGTGATACCAAGGATCTCCGGCATCTCGGAAGACACAACGATAATGGTCCTTCCCCTCTTTGCCATGTTAATGATCAGCTCATAAATTTCATATTTGGCTCCGACATCAATTCCCCTGGTTGGTTCATCCATCATAAAGACCTCCGGGCTTCGTTCCAGCCATTTTCCCATGATCACCTTCTGCTGGTTGCCGCCTGACAAACTGGAGATCATATCTTCCGGTCCCATGCACTTCGTATGCATGATGTCGATCTCCTTCGCCGTAGCCCTGGTCATCTTCGGATTGGAAAGGGCTACCCCGGACTTATACTGTTTGAGATTGGCAATCGTCGTATTAAAAATCAGGTCGCCCTTCAAAAAGAGCCCGTTTGCCTTCCTCTCCTCCGTGATCATGGCAAAGCCATGATCCATGGCATCCCTGGCACTGCTGAAGTTCATCAGCTGATGATTAAAATACACGCGCCCGGCCGCCCTTGTCCGCACACCAAATATCGTTTCCAGCAGCTCGGTCCGCCCGGCTCCCACCAAACCATACAGTCCAAAAATCTCTCCCTCCCTCACATCAAAGGTGATGTCCTGCAAATGAGGTTCAAATTTCGTAGAGAGATGCTGTACAGACAGAACTACTTCTCCTGGCGTATTGTCAACCGGCGGAAAACGGTTTTCCAGAGAGCGTCCCACCATGGCCGCGATCAGCTCATTCATGTCCGTCTCTCCGCTCTTCTTTGTCATAACCAGATTTCCGTCCCGCAGAACGGATATTTCATCGCATATTTCAAAGATTTCATCCATCTTATGTGAGATGTATACAAGGGATATCCCCTGCTTCTTAAGCATCCTCATCATCTCAAAGAGCTTCTCTACTTCCTGTACGGTAAGAGAGGAAGTAGGTTCATCCAGTACAATCACCCTGGAATGATAGGAAATCGCCTTGGCAATCTCGCACATCTGCCTCTGTGATACGGACATGTTCCGCATGGGCTGGGTTAAATTCACAGTCATTCCCAGTTTTCTGAAAAGCTCGGATGCCTCCTTTTTCATTTTTCCCTCGTCCACCACTCCCATGGAATTCACAGGATAGCGCCCCAGAAACAGATTATCGATCACATTTCTTTCCAGGCACTGGTTCAGTTCCTGATGCACCATGGCAATGCCGTTCTCAAGAGCATCCTTCGGTCCGGAAAAGCTAACCTCTTTCCCGTCCAGAAAAATCTTGCCCTCATCCTTCTGATATGTTCCAAAGAGACACTTCATCATGGTTGATTTTCCAGCGCCGTTCTCGCCCATCAGTCCCATGACCGTGCCAGCCTTCACATCCAGATTGATGCGGTCCAGTACTCTGTTCCGGCCAAAGGATTTGCTCATACCCCGTATCGACAAGACGATATCATTCTTTTTATCCGCCATAATCTACCTCCATTCACGCGCTTTCTTACATAAAAAATGGCTGGCTGAGAACCGCAGCCAAAGAACTATCGTTCTCAAGAAAAACACTTCGTATTTTTCGCTCTATATATATCAAAACTTCCTATAAGATAAAAAAGCTCTTCTCCGCCTATCGAGGACTCTTTTATTTGTTAAGAAGAGAACTCTGCAAAACCTCCGCTTTGCAGAGTTCAAAATTAACCGTTGCAGCAAATATGAGGTATCCGCTGTGTTATTCTGGCTGGCAAGTATGACCAGAACCGGTAATTTCCCTTTCACAATCCAGACAGGATTACTGATTTAACAGCGCTGTATAAGAAGCTGCATTGTCTGTCTTAACCATATTGATGGCAAAGGCATCATACTGACCCGGATTTCCAAGACGGTTGGTAATATTGGACTCGGTCTGTCCGTCGCCGCCGATATAGTCAACCTCAAGATTGAGAAGATCGTCATATTTCTGAAGGAGCGGCTGATAAGTGGAGCTCAGGAAATTGTCAGATGAATTGTAAATGTTCAGCCAAACCTTCTTCGAAGCGCTCTTTCCCTTATCAAGCTGCTTGGATACCGGCTCATAAACCTTCGTGGAATCTGTGAAGTCCTGATAGTTCTCAGCTGTCACTGCGACATTCAGTGCATAGTAGGAACGCTCATCCTCCTTATAGGTGTACACCTCTTTTGTCAGTACATTGCCGGCCTCGTCTGCTGTCCCGATTCCTGTATCGATGTCTACGCCGTCCAGCGCATTGCGGAGAACACGGAGTGTCAGATATGCCTGTACGTCAGCATGCTGGCTGATGGTTCCGCCGTATCCCTCTGCGATGGCAGCAACAGCGTCATTGTTCGCATCATATCCGAAGGTAGGAACTTTATTATCCTTGGACCATGCGTTGAACATGGACATTCCCATTCCATCGTTATTGGATACTACGACATCAATCTCTTTTCCGAAAGAGGACGACCATGTGCCAATGGCATTCCCTGCGGTAGCGGCATCCCATGTAGCTCCAGCGGAATTCTTCATCTCCTGGGAAGCCAGCTCACGAACTACATATTTCTTTCCGCCGACCTCCAGCGTACCGTCCTTTACGGCAGAAGCCTTGCCGTCTACATTCGTACCAACCGGCTCGCTGTTGATGTCTCCGTCTTTGTCAATCCCTGTACCCAGCGCCTTGCGTACGCCTCTTGTACGCGCGATGGAATCATTGTGTCCAATATCTCCGATGGCAAGAACATAACCGATCACCCCGTCGCCGTTGCGGTCAATCTTATCAATGTTTTTCTCGATGTAATCCTTTACCATCGTTCCCTGAAGCTCTGCACCCTGGTTGGCATCAAATCCCACATAGTAGGTATCCTTATTGTAGGAAAGCGCCGCCTTATCCAATTCTCCCGTAGAGCTGTTGGAAGGCTGGCGGTTAAACCATACTAACGGTTTGTCCTTGTTTGCCACCGTAGAGGAACCGCCTCCCTCTGATGTTGTACCTGAACCGCCCGATGAGGAGCCGCCTCCCTCTGACCCGCAGGCTACAAGTGAAAGACCAAGTACCAGTGCCATTGTAATACCAAGTATTTTTTTCTTCATATTCCATTTCTCCCTTCTTCATTCTGAACATGTATGCCGAACTAAGTTCACGTTGTACATGTTTCCTGTTGATATTGTCAGTATATCCAATTAGACAGAAAGAAAACATAGAATATTTTTCGTTCCGCATTGAAAATTTTAAGATTTTTTTGTTGAAATTCTATAATTTTTTCTTTAAATCACTCATTTTCATGGTTATTTTGATCAATGAAGACGTTAATTATTTAATATCCGAAATACCAGAATAAAAATATGCCCCAGAGGGCAACAATAGAAACGATCAGAAAGAAAGGGAATGTATTCAGAAGAATGAAAGCAGGATTGATCAGATGCATGCAGACGGAGGGTTACTGCCCGGGCACACTGGATTTCAAGGCGATTCGTCAAAAGACCGGCGCCTTTGCGGATCTCGATGAAGAAATCGAAATCATCGGATTTGTCAACTGCGGCGGATGTCCAGGAAAAAAAGCTCTGTCACAGGCAAAAAAACTGATAAAAAGAGGGGCCGATACCATTATCTTCACCTCCTGCATCCAGAGAGGAACACCAAAAAGAGAAGCCTGCCCCTATGCCCAGGAGATGAAAGAACAGATAACACAGGAACTGGGAAAGAAGGTTCGAATCTTAGATTTCTCCCATTGATCCAATGACTCTTTATCGGAGCCCTTCCCTGCCATTGCCCCGCTCCAGGGCAAGAAGTTTCTTCTTAATGTCCAGTCCCCCGCCGTAGCCTACGAGTCTGCCGTCGGCGCCGATCACACGATGGCAGGGAATCAGGACAGGAAGCGGATTCCTGTTATTTGCCATACCTACCGCCCGGCTGGCCTTGGGATTCCCTATGGCGGCGGCTATCTCGCCATAGCTGCAGGTACTGCCATAGGGAATCTCTCGGAGCGCCTCCCATACCCGGTGCTGGAACGGCGTCCCCTCCGGTGCCAGCGGCAGGGTAAAGCTCCTCCGGCGGCCGCTAAAATATTCTCCCAGCTCCCGCACTGCCTGCTGCAGCAGAGGAGGCAGGGGATCTGTATATTCCATTTCTGATACTGTATTTTCTCCCAAAAAGTGGACAGCACTGATCCCCCGTTCCACACACTCAATTCCCAGAATACCTACTGGGGACGCACAGAGGCAGTATTGTCCATTCTTGCCATCAACCATACAATCTTCCTTTCCGCAAGCCGGCGGCGTTTAATTCTGGCAGGCTGCCACGCCCCTCATCTCTTTTTCTCTTTCCCTTTGCCCGCCTGTTTAGCCCAATGGCGCCATTGAGCTAGCCGTTGAAAAATTTTGCCCAAGTCTGGAACCGCTCATACTGTTCCGGGGTGTTGAGCCGCCGGGCAGAATCATTCTCAATGTCCGGTGTCCGATCATCATCCGACATGGAGACGAAACAGATGACCTCCGGGCCAAAGGTACCCTCTGACCGCAGCGCCTCGAAGGCGCGTGCCACCGTCTCAAGGAACTGTTCCTGGAACTGCTCATGAACCTCGTCATAGGTATCATCGTCTGCAGCGGAGAGGGTTTCTTCCTGCTTGTAGAGCTGCTGGCTGATCTGATTGAGTGCACTGTCGGTTCCATCAGAGTAGTTCCACTCGTCAGGGATATACCGGTTCAGACTGAATGAACCGTCCGCCACCTGTTCCACCAGTTTCTCGGGCCAATACTTCCGCAGTTCTGCCAAACGCTCCGGCGCCCGATCTGTCTTATCCCGCCTTGCCAATGCCTCCTCGGTGTTTACTGCCAGGAAAAGGGTAATGCAATCACTGTCAGTGACCAAGGCGGCACTGTAGATGTGCTCATTCCCAATCTCCTGACGAATCTTCTCCATTGCATACCGTACCGCTTCCTCAATGGCAGGCTGTAGGTCTAAAAAAAATTGTTACATCTCTGCTTGTTCAACCTTTCTTTTAGTCGATTTGCCACGACCCAAGTATACCACCAATGCAAACGACGTTCAACCCTTGATATACGCTGAAAACAGCAAAAAAGGAAAAGAGCCGCGCCTACCACCAGAAATATTCCAGAGCCTACCGAGCCAGAAACTGAGAACAGTAACGGGGAGCTGGAAATTATGGTACAGAACTACCATGGAAATATTAACCCTATTCTGGATGAACTGATAAACGTTTCAATCCAGGCTTACTCCGCCAATACGCTCGTTGCGCAATAATCTTGTCCACAATATATGCATGGATTTTTTGAGGTTCATCCAAAAGGGACAGAGTTTGTGTCAACATTTCTTCTGCCCCATCTATTGGGACACGCTCCAGGTCCGACGGACTTTTGACTCAAGTTCAAGGCACAAAGGAATGTCCCCTCTCTGGCTTCCCGTGTGCCACATACGGTAAACAAGTATTCCCACTCGTTCCATAGATGCTGCATTCCTATGTTCAGATAACTCCCTCGGTCGCAGCAACTGCCCTGAAATTCCACAACCGTAAAGAACCAACCATTATCATCTATCCATATCCGGGTAGAACCTTTCTGGAACATCCCTTTGGGTTTCAGTACTGCCCGAACCGCTTGCTTGATGAGGGTATTGTAGTTTTCTTCCATATCCTTTTCCTCATTTCAAAATTATAAAAAAGCCCAACTCAATGGCGCCATTGAGCTAAATTGACAATAAAAAATAAATATGATAGACTACCTCATTATGAAAGGAGTCATTTATGCTTTACTTTACGAAACCACTGCCAGATGGTAATATTGATACAGTAGATTGGAAACCTTTTATCAGACATGAATGGTTCAGAAATAATTTTATGTCCTTTACCTACTGCCTCCAGGCAGTGTTTCTCACTCTCTCGTTTGTAACTGGTATATGGAAGTCCTCTGGCATATATCAAGTAATCGTTTTGTTCTCGGAACGGGGATTAATATGAAATACAAAAATACCTTAAATGCCAAATTTCACAGCCGCCCCAACCGTTTCATCGCCAATGTATGGCTGGACGGCAAACTGGAAACCGTCCATGTAAAAAATACCGGGCGGTGCCGGGAGCTCCTTATCCCAAATGCATCTGTGGTTCTGCAGCGCTCAAACAATCCGGCAAGGAAAACAAAATATGATCTCATCAGCGTCTATAAAGAGAAAACGGGCTGGGTCAATATCGACAGCCAGGCGCCAAACCGGGTAGTAAAAGAATGGCTCCTGAGACAGGATTATACCCTGATCCGGCCGGAGTACAATTACGGAAGTTCAAGACTTGATTTCTATATGGAAAGAGACGATGAAAAATATCTAATGGAAGTTAAGGGCTGCACACTGGAAATCGATGGAATCGGATATTTCCCTGACGCCCCCACTGAGCGCGGAGTCCGCCACCTGCAGGAGCTGGCAAGGGCCGCCTCTCAGGGATTTCGCTGCATCACCGCTTTCGTGATCCAGATGGAGGGGATTCATGAAGTGCGGGCGAATACTGCCACCCACAGGGAATTTGGAGAAGCACTGGACAGGGCAAGGGCCGCCGGAGTCCAGATTGTCGGTATGGAATGCCGTGTGACGAAAGATTCGCTGGAAATAACCAATGAAATTATATTATGACCCGGCTCTTTCCATTGGCCATTTCTGAAAACCACAATTCATGGCAGATTGATATACCGGCCGGACCACTTCCTCTAACGCACGGGAAAACTCTTCCAGTGACTGCCCATACTTATAAACCCGTCCTCGGATCATGCTGCTGTTCAGGTGCTCTCTGGCACAGATTTCGAATGCTTCCCTGACAGCCTGGCTTTCCTGTATCATTTCATAGGAGAAATACTCTAACCGGCACAGCCTTGGAAAATAGCAT
Source organism: uncultured Clostridia bacterium (assembly GCA_948467395.1). Classification (GTDB taxonomy): domain Bacteria; phylum Bacillota; class Clostridia; order Lachnospirales; family Lachnospiraceae; genus Eubacterium_F. The sequence goes on from CAOKDX010000004.1 coordinate 163,856, forward strand.
TCCCAGTCGGGCAGATAATTACTTTTATAACTGTTGATCACCCTGGTGGTGGGATGAAGATTCCAAAACTCATCATGGGCCACAAAACTCCATGGCACAAAATGATCAATGGAAATATTTTCCTCCAGATAGAGGATCATCTTATACTGCAGCCATCCTTTCAATATTTTCTGATTCTTCTTCATATAAGCCGCCCATTCGGGCTGAATGCAGATTGCTGTCTGCATTCCCTTCAGCGCAGTAAAATAGTACATCAGCCTTTCTTTCCGGTTAATGATCCGAATCAGCTGGCTTTCTGATACATTCCAGGCATTACCTTTTACATTTTCTAAAAATGGAGCCTGCAGCCGATAGGGGACATGGTAACTCAGTACTCGTTTCTTCTGCATTACCTCCCGGTCTGTACAGTTCTCCAAATACTCTAAAATCACATCTCTTTTCTCACATGATTTCATATCACTAATCTCGCACAACCGCCGGATCAGACGTTCCAGGGTATCCCTTGGCCCGAGATTCAGATGATATTCGGATACCATATACCAGGCATCCGCAATCATTTCATTGATCAGTTCCTCATATGTAATAATCTCCTGTCCTTCCAGCACTTTGTTTAAGACTGCCTGAAACCAGAAATACTTATAGCACTCACTGGTATTATCAAATATTCGATTAAGATAATGTATCTCCAGTTCCTCTGAATCAGGAAGTCTCATAAAGTATCCCCTCTCTGCCTGCAATCTAACCTGCCTCTACCATAGGTCATATTGCTTCATCGTCTCTGCATCTCTGTACTCATGCTTCTCATAATAACCAATCAACTCTCCCCCATCATCCCGCAGGGCTACCATATACACATCCTTATTTTCTTTTTCATTGCGGAATGTATATACCAGATTGTGTTCCCGGGAATCGGCAAACCATTGGATAACAGACCGGATCTTCTCCGCCGATTCTGCGCTATGACAGTTTAACAGGCTCTGGCCGGTAAGTTCCTCTCCGCCCCGTTTCACATATCTTTTCATCGCGGCGGGATTCATATACACAATCTCGTGCTGCAAATTACATAGAACGATAGCACACCTGTCCTGATCCATAACGCTTTTAAAAAATGCCGTACATTCCGTTTTCTTTTCTGCATTCACACCGGCCTCCACCTTTCCACCGAGCGGTCTTAATATTTTTTCACAAGCTGTGAAATCAATGTTCTGCATGTATGCATCTGGATACATGCATAGAAGTTTTCGGTTACTTCCTTTCCCTGCCCGATGGTAGTTGCATTTTGGGCGTCCTCCTCCGATTCCCAGAGAACAAAATCCGTCCAGATGTTATCCTGTAAATAATGTTCCCAGGAAATGAAACCTTTCGCTTTGGAAATCACTTCATCATGTAGTTTTTGTGTCACCTCAATAAATTGTTCCCTGCTCACATTTTTCTTTATTTTATAAGAAAAAATCCATGCTGTCTTTGCCATTGCTCTCTCCTTTCCACCGGCATACGGGATCTGCTTCGCGCATCATTTTCTAATTACTAAGTTTCTTTTACCCACCCATATTGATTCATAATCAAATTGTGTATTATCTTACATGTGACTTTAACCATATCACATTTCCTTCCTCCCTGCCGAATAAATAAATTATAGCAAATTTGGGTAACATAATCCACAATTTTTTATACCTGAAATTCTCATAATCTAAGACTGCCATTTCCTGCATCATCTTCTTCACAAGGCATCTGCTCCAGCCACTACAAGAATAACCCTGTCATTATTTTAAAACCGCCCCTGGTATCAGAAGATACCTGGGGCATGAACGGAAACCCTCAAAGCAGAGGACGGCTTTTCCTTTATCATTTTCTCTGAACCTTATTGACAAGATGAAATGACAAGAGTATAATTCAATATGACAATAATAGTTGTCAATTAGACAAGTAAGATTGTCATATGGAGGTGCTGTATGATACTGCGAAATCGTTTAAAGGAACGCAGAGCTGTACTAAACGTCAATCAGCAGGAAATGGGACGCTTATGCGGCGTATCTAGGCAAACAATCAGCCTGATTGAACGGGGCGATTATTCACCGTCCGTCACCCTTGCCCTGACGATTGCGAAGGTGTGCGGCGTCACGGTGGAAGAAGTTTTCTATTTACAGGAGGAAGAAGAAAATGGATAACAATGAAATCAAGAAGGCAAATCGAAAGGCTTTTCCCAAATTTATGCTCATTATGGTAATATCCCTGCTTATCGGCGGTTCCGTGGGCTTTTGCTCCGCTAAATACGGACTGAACAGTTTGTCCGATGGTATGAAAAGTGTGGGAACATTCTTCGGGGCATATATTGCCCCATGGCTGATGATGGCAGCAGCAGTTGTCATTCCAGCGGTCTGTGCCTCGATTTATCGGAGCGCAAAGAAACTGCTCTCCTCATGGGACGGCGAAAACGAGGAAATATCGGATACGGTTGATAAAAAACTTTCTATCGCGATTTGGGCTACAAGCGCGGCTTTGATTCTCTCTTACTTCCTCATTGCGGCGTCCTATGCCAATGGCTTTGAGACTTTTGAGAACAAAGACAATATCGTTCCGTTTTTTGTATGCATTGTCAGTTTTTTCGCCATTATGATTGAAGCGGTTATCATCCAGCAGAAATGCGTCGATGCAGCCAAGAAAACGAATCCTGAAAAAACAGCGTCCGTCTATGATACGAAGTTCCAAAAGAAGTGGAGGGACAGCTGCGACGAAGCCGAGAAGATAATGATTGGCAAATGTGCGCTTAAGGCTTATGCCGCCACCAACACGGTTTGTACGGTTCTATCCATTGTGCTTGCCGTTTGTGCGCTTGTTTTCGGTATTGGATTTTTACCTTCTCTTGCCGTATGCCTTATCTGGATTATAAATCAGTCAGTATATTGTAAAGAAGCCTTAAAGTACTCAAAGGCGGGGAATAAGCTCTCCTGATAGGAAAGCAGGAGGGCAGGCAATGACAAGTTGTTTAGTGATTGTATACAAAACCGAAGGAAACAAAACAGGGAGATATTAGTTATGAAAGAACTTGCAAAGCAATTTATCGGGGAAGAGTGCATCATCTATACGATTACCTCGAATAATGGCAGCGTACAGGGTGTTATTAAGGAAATCGATCACGGAGGTATGACCATCCAGAGAAATTCCGGCGAACGGGAAATCATCAACCTCGATTTTGTTACTCGTATCAGACAGTATCCGAGAAAGAAAAACGGGAAGAAAAAAGGCTTTGTATTGGGCTGAGCGTCCAATTTTGCGGCATAATTCCCTGAATGCAGCTTGTAGTTTACATTTAGAGCCTCGATGGTGGTGGTCTTTCGGAATGAAATAACGTGTCATAACTTCCTTCCCCTTCCCAGGCTGTTATCACTACAACACTGGTCAGCCTTGGCAGAGAGAATAAAAATCTTTCCATAATCTGAGAAAAACAAACCCAGCCCATCCGGAGATTCCCCCTGAATGGACTGGGTTTTATACATTCTCATATCAGCTTCAGGAAATCAGACATTCCTCAAAGCCCCAAAAATTCAGACTTTTCCAGAGTCCTCTTTTTAAGAGGAATTGCTCACTTCTGTGCGATAGCCGCCTGTGCTATAGTGGTTGGAAGCTGACTCGTACCGCCTATTTCCCACTTATAAATCAATACATTTTTAAACAATAGAAAACAAACAAAATACCTCGATATTTTACAACAATTTTAGTATAGCAAAAAAGGCTGCACCATGCAACCTTTTTTCGCACATAACCTCATTTCTAAAACAGCCCTCACAAATTTGCATATATCCGAATTACCGCAGGCTTATCCCAATGAACTCTTTTGACCTTACGCCTCCTTCTGTTTGCATAATTTTTAGCCTCTTCATAATCAATGACAAACTCGCCAATTAATATCGCCTCCGAATTATCAATGATTACTTTGGCAGAATGAATCTGCGGATTGAACTCGGAATCTGGTACGACAGGGATCTGAACCTCCGCGTTTGGATTTATCCGTATATTGTATTCATACACATTACCTGCACACGCCTTAATACTGTTCACATAGGTCTCAATCATTTCCTCAGGTACACAGATATTGTACCCCATGATATCCGAAAAACAAAGTGCCTCATCAACATACTCTCTTACCTTTGCCATTACCCTCGGTTTTTCACTCTCCGTAACCACCTCCACATCTAATTGCTTTTTCTGTTCCTCTAATTGCCGGATGGCATCATCATTCTTTTTCTTCCTCTGGAAATATATTTCCTTTGTAATCTCGCCGCCCTCTCGCATATCAATGAGATTTTCATTCCTCTTGATTAATTTGTTAATATCTTCCTCTATCTTTGCGAAATCTGTCTGAGAAGCCCTATGATTTGATGTCTCAACAAAAGCATTGTCTACAACAGCAAGCAGGCGTTCTTTGACCTCACGAATATTACATTCCAGATAATCAAATACCCGAAGCGTAAACAAATCCAATTTCCAGTCTCTGATGCCGTATACAGAACAATTATCCTGAAGAATCTCACTGCGCCTTGCACGTTCTTCCTGATTTCTGTCATCGACAAGCTGATAGCAACGGTATGTAGATGTATGATTGACCGCCTGTGTATCTTTCCGAAACCTTCTGCCACATCCACATCTCAGTTTCCTGCAATAGATATCCTTATTTCCTGCATACCCCTTCATGCTTCTTTTCCCTGTCGCATCTCCTTTTGAAAAGCCAATCCTGCTGTCAATACCATCTTGTACGGCATGCCACATATCAGGGTCTATGATTGCAGGAAAATTTCCTTTTTTAATAATACGCATATCCTTCTGTATGTTGTTAATCCTGCTGTGCTTTAACGGGTCACTTGTCACGCTCTGAAGATACTCATACTCCCCCATATAGGTACGCCTGCGGAGTATCCTCTCAATGGTACTCTCGTGCCACTTACATTTTCCCTGTGCCGTTTTGTATCCATGATCCTCCAAATATTGCCGTATCCGCTTCATGCCATAGCCTTTCAGGGATAATTCAAAAATCTTTCTAACCGTAGCCGCCTCCTCTTCATTGATTTTATAGGTTGTATCACAGGATTTTTCTCCCTTTACCAAATCATACCCCAGAATATTTCCATTGCCAAAATGTACTCCATTCGACCGTGCCGTCGCCTGACCAGAAAAAACACGCTCTGAAATTTTTCGTGACTCTTGTTCCGCATACTGAGACATAATCGTAAGTTTGAAATAATCATCTGCCTTAAACGTCCATATGCCGTCATTAACGAAATATACCTCAATACCATTCTCTCTTAACTCATCCACCAGATCCAAAACAATTCTGGCATTGCGCATAAAACGACTGACCTCTCGCACAACAATCAGATTATATACCCCGTTCTTCGCCTTTTGTATCATATCAGCAAAAGCTGGGCGGTTTTTTAGTGATGTCCCCGATATTCCTTCTTCCACATACAAATCAGTTCTTTCATCAAACTGCCAGTCATCCTTATGCTGCCTCGCCAGCTCCAGTGCCCATTGTTTCTGGTTACCAAGGGCATCAATCTGCTTCTCATGCTCTGTACTTACCCTGATATCAATGGCAACTTTTCTTCTGCCACTGAACCTGCGCATCTCTTGCAAAATGTTCCTTGCATCATGAATATCCAAATATCGATTATTTCCCAACATTTTTGCTCACCTCTTTTCTCGCCTTCACATAGGTTGCCTGATTGATAACCTGTTCCTTCATTAACTTTTCCAGCAATTGAGCAACCAGTAAATCGGTACTCAACTTCTGCCTCTCTGTTATAACAACTGCGTCCTTTTTCATCACAGCACCTCCATAAAAATTTAATGTGCTGTATAAAAAGGAACTCCGTTATCATCTCGGACAGACACAACATTCATGTGTACAGCAGGAAACTCTCTTGCATTTGCCCTTCTCCAGATGACAGAGAGCTGCGTCATCGACTGTCTGATATCTTAGCTCTTTTTCACCCTATTTTACAGTATCTAAACTAACGAAATTCGTATTGTTTCTTTGTCCACTATGCTGTATCTGGCAAAAATCCCCTTGATTTTGTACTACTTTTTTTCTCTTTTCCTTCAATTTTTATACTACCTTTTTCTTAAATGACATACTCTCTCTTTATTTCTGTATACAAAAAGAGCCAACCACCATACAGCAGTCAGCCCCTTAAAACCTTACATCGTTTCATCATCAAATATTGTCCGCTTATTCCTCCGTAGAATGGCATAAAACATGCAAATGCCCATTCTTATCCTCTATTTTTAAATTCCTCACATTACTTTCCCCCTGCGGCAGGGCAATATTGAGTTTATGGTTCTTATCATCAATCTCATAGATTAGCCCTTGGAACATCGTAGCACTTAAAATGAGATTATACGACAATTCCAACTCATCATTTGCGATTATGTGCATATTGGGAAATATCAGTCCGCCAACTTCCAGCGTCACCTGATAAAGATTGCCATAAGCAGTACCCCCAAAACCAATGAATGGTATATGCTTTTGCACCAGTGTACCTCCCATCCCCGACACCAGCACTTCCTCTGAATCAGTCCAAACAGGAAAGTATGCCCCTGTGTCCAGAAGTGCAGACAAACCATTCTTTAACGCTACTACAGGTCTCTGCTGTCTGGCGTCTAATCTCAACGTAAATTGTTTCATCCATGTACCTCCACCATACCCATCTGGAACACATTGTCCGGCGTCGTATATCTTGAAATAATCTCTCCATCCAGCATCCGTTTTGTCAGTTCCCCTTTTGACAAATCTGTATATTTCACAACCGCTGATTCGATTGATACCCCATCATCATTTAAATACTTAACTTCCACCAGACCAACCCACTGGTCAGGATACTGCGTCTGAATCTCCTGCCACGTCAATCGTTCTGCCATGGTATCACCGCCTCTCAAAGTTTTCTTAGTTATATGATAACACAACAAGAAAAATATTTCAGTATAAAATCAAAAATACTAACAAAAAAGCATGAAAGAGCCGACCATCAAACTAACTGACAGCCAGCCCTTCCCCACCGCTCATTCCAATTCAGTACCCCCGGAGAGCAGGCATTTCCCATCATATACATCAGGACTAAAAAGCCCTTCTCCCCCAAAATGCTCCTTTTCCACTGTCACGATTTTCTGTACCCCGCACAGGATTTCTTTATTAAAAAGAAGATCAGCAGTTCCCATATTATAAAGATGGTTTTTTTCTATATTGGATGAAACATGGTAAGTTTCTACCTCATGAGTTCCCAGCCCGTGGGGGAAGTACCTGAAATCTACGACGCCTGCTCTGGTACATAAAATACTGTCCTGAAACATCCCCACGTGAACCAGTACATCCAGTTCATGAATCATACCCCCGGGGACTTTAAAAAATGCCTTTATGCATCTCTCGCCCAGCATCGTAAGAAACAGTTCATTTTCTGTCAGCCTCTTTTCCAGCCCTCTCATCATTTTTTCCGTTTTTCTGACAGCCTCAGAAACTGCATACGTTCCAAAAGAAGATACCCCCAGTACATTGAGATTTTTTTCTGTCCTCTCCCATTGTTCTGTACTAATATCCTCACCGGCAAGACAGTAATGATTACCCGAATGGGTAACCAGCAGGAGACAGTGCCTCTGTACATCCTCTGCCACCTCAATCAAAACACTCGTATGGATATGTGTGCCTTCGTTCAGCTTCGGATGACCCGACACATATCCGTCAGCAACATACATGCCATCCTCTATTCCTATGATCGACCACTGATATAATCTAATCATTTTTATCCACCCTCTCCTCCCTCATAACCTCCGCGCCGTTTTGGAAATCCTCATACTTTACATACAAATCCCCTGACTCATAAGGCTGTTTCACTTCTTTCAAAAATTCTTCCAGAACCCTTATTCCATCATACAGTTCAACCGTGGAATCATAATTCCGGAACCCCCATAACGCATATTTCAGCGTATCTGCCCCTTTCGCAAAGGTCTCTGTATCAAGAACCAGACCAAATACCCTGTCTTTCCTCTGGCTGAATGTTACGATATCATTATACATGATGGTCTCTGAATAAGTTGGGTATTTCACAGAGCAGACCTCATACATCACGCTCTTGCCCCCGGGTTCTGTTTTTATCAGCAGATTTACAGGGTACTTGACATGCGGCTCCCCCGGAACTTCCGACAGAAAACAGCGTATCCGGCATGTTTCGCTCATAAAGCGATACTCCCGGTACTCCTCTGTCTGCCGGAGCTTCCCCAGTTCCGCCTGATATCGTTCTTCTGGCAATTTCAGGCATTCCAGATACTGTTTCTCTGACAAGTACCTCATTTCCCCAAACGCATTGGCGTACTGCTGCTCCAGCGTGCCCGCAAAATCATCCACCGTTAATTCCATGGGCGGGTAATGATACCTCTTTCCCGCCTCCTGTACCAGTTTCTCCGCAGTGCTAATCAGCCCGCCGACATCCTTATACCATTTATACTCAAACTCCCCGAGCCAGTATCCCATATAATATTTTCCCTCCTTAAAATGTACCCCGTCAATACTGTCCTTCCTCACATACACCTCGATTTCCTTACCCCCGCAGGGATAATTTTCTATCACGTAATCTGTCTGGATCGGCAACTCCGGATAATGACGGTCTATTTCCGCAATATCATAGGCAATCCGTATGTCAACGGAAACATCAGCGAGCCTGCCCCAGATGTCCTCCCCATACCCGCCAAAGCGCGAAATATCTGTATAGATACCCCTCCTGCTGTTATCCAGCAGGGTCAGCGCATAGCGTGTACCCCCACAAAGAGCCGTGACATTGGTTCTGCCAAATGGCGTCACGATTGAATACCAGTCGTCTCCGCCGACAAACTCCGCATGGTCGATTTCCCGGATGAAACGCAGGGAATCTTCATCGCGGAATGGTTTCTTCTCCGCCTCCCATATACCGCCCTGTACGATGCGGAGGAAATCCTCTTTACTATAAATGCAGATTTTCTGCTTTCTTAAATCGGAACACTCCCGGAAATCATACAATTTTACCTTTACCACATCTGCGCCCCCTTCCCCTGCCGGATTAAAATTCCTCAATCCGACAATAAGCCAGTTCGGGGAAGTACACGATTTTCTGCCTGCCTAAGTCATCCATGCAGATGGTGCCAAGCTGATAGCTGATGTTCCCCGTCTCCATCAGGGTCAGATGCTCTGTCAGGTCGACGAGCATCTGGTAAGGATGGTCGGAACATATGCCTATGCACTTACGCCCAAACATTCCCCTGCCTGAATAGTCCGGATAGAATTTATATCCGCAGGCTTTACAGATTATCTCAATTTTATCAATGAACTCCTGCATATTTTTGTACCCCCTCTGCCAGATAGAGTTTCTTCAGCTTGTAATAGGATGACCGCTTTAATCCAAGCTGCTCCATTGCCTCATCTGTTTTTATTGTGCCGTCTGCCACCCTGCGCATGACATCCTCATAGTTCTCCGGCTTCTGCAGTCTGGGTCTGCCGAACTGAACGCCCCTCGCTCTTGCCGCCTCAATGCCTTCTCTCTGCCGCTGATGGTTTTTTACACGTTCTTCCTCTGCCATGGAACTCATAACCTCTATGAGGATATTGCCTACCATGTCCATGACCCAGCCCTGACCTTCACAGTCAATGAGAGTCGTAGGAACGTTGAGAATTTTCACACGGATGCCATTTTCCCTGAAATACTCCAGTTCTTCTTTGACTGCCACTTTGTTCCTGCCCAGCCTGTCCAGTTCTTTAATGACGAGGGTGTCCCCTGCCCGCAGGATTTTTTCTTTCAATAGGAGATACCCCCGACGCTCGAAATCCTTACCCGACTGCTTATCTATAAAGATATCCTGCCGTGGGATGCCGTAGTCCTCCAGTGCCTGTAACTGTCGGTCAGTACTCTGGTGCTGTGTGGAGACTCTGGCATAGCCAAATATTCTTGGATTTTTCGCCATGATTTATCAACCCCTTTCCCCGCATAATCAGTCCATAAATGTCCCTGCTGCTTTTTTCGTCCGTAAAGTCCGTAAAGTGGCTTTTGCGGATACCATTTTGCGGGCTTTTCTGACCCCGTTCCGGCAGTCCGTAAAAGCATGGTTATACGGATGGACGTCGTGATTGTAACTCTGATACCCCTGAAATGGTAGTGGCTAATTGTGCCAAAGTTCGAGGGGGTTCTTTGGTGGTTGTGCTGTAATCGGGAATGGGCAGGCTCTGGGAATCGCGGGATTGCAGGAAAAAGCGGGCAGACGCTATCATTTTTTTCATCTGTAGTTTTTTCAAAAAAGCTGGAAAAATGACGGAAATCCGGCAGGCGGGAATAGGATACCCCTGAAAATGATAACAGACTGTCACATTTATTGTCATTATGGTAATCATAACATTTTCACTGTATCCTATTTATTATCATGATGTTATTGGAAAATGGCTGGATATCAGCCGAAAGAAATATATCGCGAACACACCAGAATGGGGCATTAAACAGGTCGTCTTAGGCTGGAGCCTGATACCCCCGAGAATACCCTGATTTTTAATATGTGGATAAAATAATCCACCTAATACCCCTGAAATTGGTTTATTTCCCCTGAACGCAAAAAGAACACAGACAGGTCTGGATAGATTGTCTGTGTCCTTATACGCCCTTATCATAATACTGAGATGCATTTTTCTATTTATAACTCAATTTATCAATAATCAAACGAAACTTTACGGTCTGTTTTTTCTGTTTTGACAATTATAAAGGGATAGCTTGGCTCTTCTTTTACTACTTCATCTTTGTTTGGTTTCATCAACTCCGTCTCAAAACAAAGCTTATCACCAGACTCATACAGACCGTGGACTGTAATGCTGAATCCACCAGTAACCATCTTCCCGTATCCGAGAGCGATATATAAATACTCTCCATCCATATAGGTCATCTGAAATGCATTAACCCTTTTTTCTTCTATTTCTTTCAAAAATTCTTTGGGAACATCAGCTATCTGCACAATGGAATAATCTATTGAATTCTTAAAATTATATTGATCTGCCCCCTTTGCTTTGGCAAGCACTGACTTAATTCCATCTATAAGCATTGCTTGTGTAAATTGGGACTTTTCTTCAAAAGTAATACTTTCCAACGACTGACCTTCATAAAGCCGTTGAGAAATATATTCCAATGACGGTTCTATCAACGGATACATCTTTGTAACTTCCGTAGTTAAATTAGCAAATTGAATCAATTTAATGCAATTTTTATCAATATAAATTTCCATATTTAGCATTATATCTCCCAAGTGCATCTGGCATGCGTATATACCATCCGCATACTCCTTTTTATCTTTCTCTGGAACAATATGAGACGAAGCATAATTTAACTTTCCATCCACATTCGTTTGAACAACCTCTTTGTTATCCCCAATAATACCCGTAGCAAACAGTAACCCTCCTGTCAGAACAACCACAAAAATTGTGCCACCTATGATACCCCCGACAATCCATTTCTTATGAGATACCCCCTCTGTATGCCCTTGTAATTCAGGTTCTACCGAAGCACCGCACTTCTCGCAGAACTTCGCCCCTTTGGGTATCTCTGTACCACACTTTTCACAATACATCTTTTATCTCCTTTTGCTTTCTGAAAACATTCTACCACATCTTTTACCCCGAAAAAGCAAGATGTAAGAATTAACTCCCCTGATGTAAGAAATAATTATACCTCCTCACCATATTCCACTTATTCAAGAACTATTTCTTCTATATGTACAATTCTTTCTCTATTTTACCACCTCTTTTCCACTATTTCAATAACTTTTTCTTCTTATACGGGAACTATTTTTACCTCAAATGGAATCCTCTCTATTACACTCTTAGTAGAAAGGCGGTGTACTCATATGGTAAACATAAAAATGGGAGAGCGGTTGAAAGCCCTCCGGCAGGCAAATCATCTGACGCTGAAACAGGTTGCAGAAAGAGTGGGTATCTCTGTATCTGTTTTATCCGCATATGAAGTCGAGGACAGACACCCCTCCTATCACATACTCCTGAAACTCGCCACCCTGTACGATGTATCCTGCGACTACCTCATCGGCAGGGAAACCGTAAGAACGCTAAACGTAGATGGCTTATCTGACAGAGAAATCAACTCTCTGGCAGAAATTGTTGCCATTATGAAAGAAAAAAAGTAAAATACATACCCCCGAATCCGGGAGTGTGCCGCTGTCCTCCGAATGGGATGCCTGAACGGGCAGGGCAGACTTCCCAAACACCAAAAGACGGAACCAGTTCAACGCCAGATAAATCCATTCACATTCTGGTCAGGCATGTTCAACTCCAGCGTACCCCGCTTCAATTTTAGCCTGAACCAGTTCAACTTCAGCGACCATCACTTCCACTCCGATACCCCCATTATAGAAAAAATACATGAATACCCCTGACCCCAGATTTCAGGCATACCCCCTGCAAAATACAAAAAGAACCTGACTCTGAATTACCCCCTCAGAATCAGGTTCTTTTTCTTTCTTACTTATGATACCCCCCAATCAGTCTTAGAAGCTTCTTATCAAATGTCTTAACCTCATACCCCTTTACTCGGTTATAAGCATATAATATACAATCCACAAAATCCAGATTTTGTTCTGCATATATTTCCAGCCCCAACCTTACTACCTTTTCTTCAAGGATATTGACTTCTGATAAAAATTCCAACAGGCAGGAAGCAATCTGTCCACGTTCTATAGAATATACCCCTTTCAAAACATAAACTACTTCTGCAATTACCTCTATTGTAAGCAAAACAGAGCCTTCTTTAATAACTCTCTCCGCCTCGTCTGCCATCTCCCTGTTATCGTTCAGAAGATACCGCAGTACCATGTTTGTATCAAGTATCTGCATATTTCTCTACCACCGCCTTTTCCCATGCAGTCTTTTCTTTTTCCCACAATTCGATGTCCGCATACTCAGAAAGCAGACCTCTGGCAGAATGTCCTTTTCTGATAGGCATCTCCTCAACAAACTCATCCAGCACAGTAATAATTACCTTCTGGTTCTTCTTTGCCTGAATCGCCTCTAAAGTCTGTATCTTCTGTCCATCGTAATACCCCTGCAATGCCAGCATACCAAACACCTCCATTCTCTTGACAAGCGTATCTTACTGTTATTATTATAATTCATCGCCAGCCCACTATGCAACTAAAACTTTTCTGAAATAATCCCCCCGGAACAACAAGAAAGAACCTGGCTCTGAATACCCCCCTGAATCAGGTTCTTTCCTATTTATATTAGTTACCCCAATCGCAATACCAGCCATACCTACATCTTTCCCAGCGAAAGCCCGTCCTCAAAGCCAAGAGCATAAGCGAGGTTCGCATACCTCTCGCCCACTGCCGCCTTCATATCGGCATACTCCATCATTTTCATCAGGGCTTCTTTGGAAAGGTTCAGCGACTTCACCTCTGCCCACTTCTCCTCCTGCTCATCCAGAATCCCCTGATACCTGCTATCTTCCTGAATGATTTTATCCAGATAATCAGTCCTTGCCTCCCAGATCTCTTGTAACAGTTCTCTCGTATCCATATGTTTATCCTCCTCATTATTATGTTGCACCCCCGCCTGTATTATAAAAAAGGAAGTTCCCGCGCCCCGACACCGTCTGCCTTCATGAGCCACATCATCTCCATGATGCCGGAAACTTCCTCCTCCGTGATACCCCCGAGAGCAAAATATGCCGCCTTTACCAGTACCGCCGGACTGCCGGATACCTCCTCCCCGGCAGGACTCTCCCTGTCTCTCATAGCCGCCTCCAGCAGTTTCAGCCTGTCTCCGTACATCAGCCACAACAGTTCCCGCAAGAGTGCCAGCTTCGCCTCCCTGATCTGCCCAATATCCCGCCGGAACAGCCAGTCTTCATATTTTCTGAGCTGCTGTACCTTCTTTTCCATTGGCACATCCTCTGCACACAGTACACAAAACAGGTCTCGCAGACTTTTCTCCCGGATTATGAAATCTCCTTTTTCCATCAGCATGGTCATTCCCCCTTCCACCACACTTTTTCAGTGCCGGATACCCCTGAAATTCCCCGCCAGCCCTGCCGGAGCGACGGGATACCCCCGTGTGGCACGCTGTGCGCCCCGTGTGCCGCCGGAATACAGCAGGTGGGGTTGTTGGGCGGGAATGGAACAGGATGGCTGTGTGGGGCAGATACGGCGGCGTGTGCCGGATGCCCCGCCCCCCGCCCTTTTGCGGATACCCCGGCTGTCAGAACCTGAGGGTATATGCGAAATCACGGAGTTCCTGTCTTTCCTTTCCCTTCTTCCTTGAATTGTCTCTTCTGCTCATTATTGTATTGTAATCTCACCTTTGCCAGAAAAACCTTACAGCATCCGAAAATTTCGCATGCTGTACCTTTCTGTGCTGTCATTTCTGATTTAAATGCCCAAATACCCCCGGAGGAAGAGAGCGGTATCGGCTGGGTTTCTCCCAAATAACACTGTACCATCCGCCTTTTTTTCCACTGGCGGGAGGATTACCGTGTCTAACTCCAGCCCTTCCTGCATCTGCACCATTTCTTCCCTTGTTCCTTCTGCTATCCTGCGGTATCCCGAGGGCTGAAACCCGCCGCTGACCCTATGTACCTCGCACAGGACGTAAGGCGTCACGGTTATGGACTGGATGTTCAGCATGACGGGGACACCTCCTTATCCTCAGCTTCCTCTGGTTTTCCCGGCTCTTTTTCCTCTTCCAGACCTTCGCCGGACGCTTCTCCCCCTGCCGGTTCCGATGCCTCATTCCCGGCAGTTTCTGCACCAGTCTCTGTACTCAGGATGCTCACGTCAGTGCCAAGACCAAACCGGCAGGCAAAGATATCAAGGAGCGCCGTCAGCCTCCCCTCTGTCTTGGCTCTCTTTACATTGCCGGTACCCGTGTTCATCGTGTAGGCAGGACACCTTGCTTCACAAAACTCATCAAGGAACTCCTTAAACTGCGCTGGTGTGATGCCATGCTCCAGCGCAATCTTTGACAATACCATTATCATCGGGACGTTGGATTTTTTGAGGAATTTGTGCTTCTCCGGGAATGCCCTGCCCAGATAATCCGCAATCTCCTCCATCATTTCCCGTTTATCCTCATTGTAGTTTCCACGGATATGTCCGCAGTACTTTGTCACCTCTCTGGAGCTGATTGCCTTATAGTCATACCCCTCATGCCGGGCGTCCAGCAGGAGCATGGTCTGGAGCAGTACCTCCAAATCTGACTCACGGCGCAGCTGGGCTACCGTGAGGGATATGGCATGCTGGAAGAATTCTTTCCGGCATACCTCTTTCGCCCATGCGGATAATTCTACCCCCAGCACACTCCTGCACTTCTGGATCGGGGATAACGGCGTGCTGTTGTTGAGCCTTTTGAATATCTCCTCGACCTCTTCGTCCGTGGCTTCCTCCAGACAAAAGATACTGAAGCGGTAGCCGAGTATCTCATCTTTGCATTCTTCGCTCAATTCCTCAAATCCCGCATTTGCCAGTTCATATATGACACCATCCAGTTCTACTTCCGGCGTACCCCCGTGGAGGGTATAGCCTCCTTCAATGAAATCGAAAACACCTGTCATCCTCTGCTTGCCGTCTAAGGCATCGTAGATGGTGTTCTGACCTTCCTTGGACTTCAGAAGATATAATGGCGGTATGGGATAGCCAGCCAGCATGGAATGAATCAGCAGACTGCGCTGTATCAGGCTCCACTGGGAGCCGGAACGCTGGACTGGATTATCAAATGTCAGACTGCCTTTCTCATACCACTTCTTTAGTGTTCTCGTGCCGGTAGGCAGTGTACTTTTCTGCATCCATACACCCCCAGTCAGTCTTCCTCATCGTCTTCGATCAGGAAAAAGTCATCCTCATCCTCACAGCGGTTTGCCGGAGAAAACAAGTTCCCACTCATACCCCCCTGCATTCCCACTCCTAAGCGGAAATCCCGCTTCTGCGCCAGAAAATATGGTCTGCCGTTTAACGCCGCAATCTCGGCTGGGCTGTCAACTACGGCAAATCCTTCCGACAGAAAATTGTAAAAACCTTTTTCTGCCATCGTATCAAGAATCTCCCTTACTCTGGCGGCACTGAGGTTGCCCCATATCATGTGTACCAAGCCCGACACTGCCATGATACCTGTTACCTCGGCATCCATTTGTTTCGCCTTTATGACTACCCTCTTTTTCCCTTCGGCAAAATCTACTGTTTTCTCCTTGATGCAGTGGATATCCTGCATTACCTCCTGCAGTTCTGCCCTGGGTGTTAAAATCCTCACCATGTGCAATTCCTCCTTTTCTTTGTTTGATTGTTTTGATACGGGAATGCTGTGTTCTGCCAAATATACGGCAGAACAGCTTTTCCGTATGCTATCTATCACTCTGCCGGGAGGAAAAGTCAAGTTAATTTTTTGTTTTTTGTTAAAAAATGGCTGGAGAACGTGCTCCAGCCACTGTTTCAGGGGGGGTACGGGGGTATGAAAAAAATATAGCCAAACTCGCCACATGGATTGGAAATCTATTTTTACTGGCGTGTTTTCAGCAGAATCGTAACCATTTTTTATCCAAATATAGTCATTTTCATACTACTTTTTACGGAAAAATCTCTCTTTTCTATACTACCTTTTTATTGAAAATTGTCATCTTCTATACTACTTTTTTTCTTTAAATAACCCATGTGGATATTAATTTTACACAGTATGAAAACATAGCATGATGCATTATCCAAAAATTACTCCTAAGGCTGATTTTCATACCAAGAGATATTTTTTTGTATGCTGAGGCATTAAAATCACCTTTGGCACTATAACCGTGCAATATTATCTTACATGTTGTGAGAGAGATTACTCAGCGATATCGCTTATGGACCATATCAAAAAAAAATTTTGATGTGGTCTTTTTTGCACCTCCATTTCAATTGTACGTTGCGAGACTGCAACTGAGATCAAATATAACAAACATCAAATTTTGAAACAAAAAACGGCAATCTGCCACAATTGAAAGGAGAACGACTATGAAAAAGAAAATTAGCCGGAAAACATCAGTAAATATCAAAAGAGGGCTTGCAAATGCGTATGGAGGATGCGGCTGTGAGATGAAAAAGGCGGTTCTGGAGATCAGACCAGAGTATTTGGGCGATCCAGCATTACGCAAATTGTTTGCAAAATATAAGATAACTGTCTCAAGGGGCGAAAAGCATCTGTGGCAAAACAAAAAATATTTCGACGAGCTGTTTACCTTGCTTTTCCCATACCCATTTGACAGAACAAAATCGGACAAAGTAAGCCTGCATCTGGGAGCAGATCAAATAACCACTATCCATACATTGTCGGGTGAAGAAACGCTGACTGAAGGATTTTCCTGGCTTCTCCTGCTTCATCATGCCATACGACAGCAAGATAACATCTCGCAGGTTAATGCTAATGCCGCCAATTTTTATAAGCACATTCTTAAATTAGCAACGATCCCGGCTCATACCGCTCCCAGCCGACATACACCCGCCTCCACGCCCAAGAAACCCTCGGATACTGGTCTGAAAGTTCTTGGAAATAAAAAATGGTTTTTGGATAATTTTGAGGAAATCATACAGGCACTTCCTAATTCTGTAGATACTTTTGTAGAGTCTTGCACGGGGAGTGGTATCGTTGCCTTCGAAGCCTGCAAACAAAAACGTTTCAAGCGCATTATCACGAATGATATTTATTGGCATAAATCCAATTACCTTCGGGCATTTTTCCTTGCATCAGATGCCCTGAAAGCCGCCTGCCTTTCCCTGAGACCTGACCGGTCAACCTATGATGAGGCAAATAAAGTTATCGAAAAATATAAAGATTATTCGACGGATGAGATTCTTCCTGATGTTGCCGCCAGATACCTTTTTATCAACTACTGCAACAATTCTAGGGGAAGATTGAACCCCAATAATATCCTTGAGGGCAATGAGGGTGCTACAGAAAAATATATAAAATATCTGGACTCTCTCTGGAACTCTTATCGCTCTGGAAAAAAGGTTATTATACATAACGAGGATGCCTCAGTCACCATAAAAAAGCATAACCGAAAAAAGCATCTTCTTTTCGTTGACCCACCATACCCTGAAACAAAGGGATATGAAAACAAGTTCTCATCGGAAAATTTTGGGGAAATTGCAAAGGATACGATTGCCTTCAACGGATACTTCATCTTCTGCTGCAGGATAACAAAAAAGCATGGCAAAATACATGAACATGACGGTGCATATGGCATGGATGACCTGCACATTAAACATATCATTGACAACTCCTTTTTGGGACATGGACTTTATTTTCGGGATTACCCCTATAATAAAAGTGGCGTCGCCATCGAACGTGTCATAACAAACTTCCCCTTCCCCGGCTGCTCTCACTACGACACTGGTCAGCCTTGGCAGGGAGAATGAAAATCTTTCCATAATCTGAGAAAAACAAACCCAGCCCATCAGAGTTTACCCTCTGAATGGACTGAGTTTTATACTTTCTTATACCAACTTCAAGAAATTAGACATTCCTCAAAGCCCCATAAATTCAGACTTTTTCAATTGCTCACTTCTGTGCAATCGCTGCCTGTGCAGAAAGGTAAAAACAAGGGGGTTTTTGAGGAACATTCCGTTGTCCTCATTCTCTTTCCTATGTAACGAGGAAATCTGTTCGATTTCCTCCAATTTGACTACGGCTCTGTTTTTCCGTCCCTCGGCTGTAAAAGTTGCTCTGACATCAGCCGTTCCGTTCAGATTCACATACCAGTCAAAAGTGGTGTCCGATGTTGGCGTTACACGATATATAAATTGATTGATGACTTCTTCACTGACTTTTGTCCCACTAAAATCTATCAATGTATTCAACGTACTGATTATTCCGTCTAATTCAAGTCCGCTTTTCGGCTGTTCGCACTTTGGTGCTTGATTTAACTTTTCCTGTAACTGCTGAATTTCATCATCAATGGGTTTCCGCATGGTCTGATATTCTTCTTTTGACAGCTCGCCGTCCGCCCTCATAGCAATAAGATTTGTCAAGCGAGTTTGTGCCTTGTCGATTTTCGCTTTGATGGACACTGCATCATGCTGATTTTCACTAAGCCTTTCATCTTTATAATAACGCTTAATAAGGTCTACCGCAATAAGAACAGATGCCTTTCTATCCTGCCAGAGATGCTCTAACAATTCTTTTGCCATAAAATCAAGTTTCCAATCGGTTATCATCTTAATGTCGCAGTATCCTTCCGTATCTAAACCGAGAGCTTCCCGCTTTTTCTTATTTCCATTGTTTATCTGATTGTAACATTGATAACCATAAGAAATTTTACCATCCAGCTTTGTATGCCACTTATCTTTTCGGAAAGATGAGCCGCAGGAACAACGCAGCTTGTTTACCCATATATCTTTGGAATCACGTTTGCTATGCGTTGTCTTTGTTGTAGACACTACGGACGGCTTCATCCTGCTTTCCCTTATCTTCTGGGCTTTGTCCCATACCTCCTGCGAAACAATGGCAGGGAAATCGCCCTCTACATATTCATAAGTGGACATATCCAGATTGTTAATCCTCTTTTGCTCCAGAAAATTGTTGCTTCTCGATTTGTTATAGCATTTCGTTCCCGTATAGGTGGCATTTTTAATCGCCCGCATAATATTAGATACGTTCCATTTTACGATTCCTGATGCCGTTTTCCTTTTTTGCTCTGTCAGCATTTTTGCAATCCTCATTGAACCATAGCCTTGCAGATACAAGTCAAATATAATCCTAACTGTTTCTGCCTGTTCTTCATTGATGACATAGGTGTCGCCTACACGGTCATAGCCTAATATGTTTCCATTTCCATAAAGGACACCATTATCTCGGCTGATTTTCTGACCTGCTTTCACACGTTCGGAAGTCTTACGGCTTTCCTCCTGTGCCAATGTTGCCATAAGGGAAAGACGCAGCTCTCCGTCACCATCCATTGTCCAGATATTATCATCAATAAAAAACACCTCAACGCCGATACCCTTTAATTCTCTTGTCACCACAAGAGTGTCCACGACATTCCGAGCGAAACGGCAAACCTCCCTTGTTACAATCAAATCGAATTTACCATTTCTGGCATCTTCAATCATACGCAAGAATGCGGGGCGTTTTTTCGCCTGTGTTCCAGTGATGCCCTCATCGATATACCGTTCGCAGACAGACCAGTTCGGATGATATTTCACTTGGTCATCATACCACTGCAACTGATTTTCAAGTGCAGACAACTGTGCTTCATGTTCCGTGGAAACTCGCCCGTAAATAGCAACTTTCCTTTCCCGATTTCTGTCAAATAACGCATAATCCGTGAGCTTAAATCTGTAATTGTATTCGTTTACCGATGTATTCATTAAGCATACCTCCTTTAACTCAACACTATTCTATCTTCTTTTAAGCCGCTTGTGAAATGTGCGAATTTGAGTGTTTCACAATATTTGTATATGTGGCTTGGTTTATCAATCCTTTTTCAAGGAGTATCTCAATGAGTTTAAGAGCGGCGGTATAATCATCAATTTTTATCTCTTTCATTGCTGCCTCCCCTCAGAGAAATACTAATGGCAAGAGCCTTATCAACTCTTGCCATTATGTCCGTGGGCATTGTCCCCATATGCTGTTTTAACCTCTGTTTGTCAATCGTCCTTATCTGCTCAAGCAGGATAATGGAGTCCTTATCAAGCCCTTTGTAATCTTTCACGGCGGTATGTGTCGGCAGTTTCGCTTTTGTCTGCACTCGGCTCGTAATGGCTGCGATAATAACTGTCGGACTATGCCTGTTGCCCATATTATTGGAAATGATAAGTACGGGTCGTGTTCCGCCCTGCTCCGAACCGACAACGGGATTAAGCTCTGCGTAGTAGATGTCGCCAC
>CAOKDX010000005.1 GCA_948467395.1 uncultured Clostridia bacterium
AAGGATACATTTTTTGAAGCCATGGTTGACCGGTTTGGTGATGTGCAGGGTTATCAGACCGAACGATATGGCGATATAACGTCGGAGCAGTTTCATTGGAAAGGCGAAGAAGAATTTTGGGTACATAACAACCATTCGGATGAAGACGGGGAGGGGATTTATTATATTGAAGTTACAGTAAACTGGAGATAAATTTACATGTCAGGTAAATTTGCAATCGTATTAGGGGGTAAGGTGTATCTTATTTTCCCATAACAGGGTTCCTAATATTATCCTAAAAGGAGGTGTGGCTCTATGTCTTTGATCAACTGCCCGGAGTGTAATAAAGAGATTTCAGATACCTCTTCAAAATGCATCCATTGTGGATATCAATTGAAAAAGAAAAAACCAGTTAAAAAAATCATGGCGGTAACCGGATCCGTGATGGTTATCCTTGCTGCCGTTGTACTGCTTGTACTAAAACTCTGTCAGCCGGATCCCATCTTTCCAACTTTTATAGAATTAATGGAATGCCGATCCCCGGAAACGGTTAAGGCTATATTGGGAGAGGATTTTTCTCATGATGATTTTGAAAGTGGATCTGCTTTCGATACCTATCGGGATATCGAGATTGATGGCTTAGGCTGTCCTTTGTTCTCTATTGATTATGAGAATGGAAAATGTACGGGGATATCCTATGAAACCCAAGAGATAGATCAGGGAACAAAGGATACATTTTTTGAAGCCATGGTTGACCGGTTTGGTGATGTGCAGGGTTATCAGACCGAACGATATGGCGATATAACGTCGGAGCAGTTTCATTGGAAAGGCAAAGAAGAATTTTGGGTAGATATCAAACATTTGGATGAAGATAGAGAGGGGATCTACTATATTACAGTTGAAGTTAACTGGAGATAAATTTAAATGTTTTGATTATTTGTAACTGCACCGGGGAGCTAAGGTGTGCCTTACTTATTCCCATAACAGTGTTCCTAATATTATCCAAAAGGAGGCGTGGCTCTATGTCTTTGATCAGCTGCCCGGAGTGTAACAGAGAGGTTAGTGAAAATTGTTCCCGCTTTCACGGGGGTCAGACTGTATATCACAACCGCATGCAATTACGCCTGCATGCAGTCAAACCTTGTCAGTCGTTGGGGGTTAAGGCGTGGTTTTTTCTGCCACAGCTATCTGCCATTATCATGTCAGACTTAGCCTTTCCCTGCTTTCAGTGTGGCGTGCCATGGCACGCCACACTTACCTATTGATCAGCCATTTCTTTTCGTATCATTATATAAATGCATATTCGCAGATCAGAAGATATAACAGATACTAAAGCATAAAACGTTACTTAGATTCTCATCCTATAACATACCATATACGTTTCTTTCCGCTTTTCAGCACCTTGCCGTCTGCCGTTTCCGGCTCCGTTTTGGATTGTATATGATCTTTAGGCTTTCCAGCATATTCGGTTTTTATAATTGTTTTCAATTAAAGGTATCCATCTTATTTTGTGTGGCTGATGCTCCCGTCCGTTGGTTGCATGGCATTGTTATGTAACCTTAAAGGGGTGGGCGCAGTACGGTTTACCACAGGAATATCGTACATTCACCAATACCTTCCGTAATGCCCTGGGTAATGGCATTACGGATCTGTTTTTTTAGGGCAGAGAGGGAAGAGGAATCCAGCTCCGCCTGAATTTCTAATTTTTCATTGTCTTTTAACATTATGTATCATTCCTTTCCCCATTTTCTAAAAACTGTTTAAACATCTGATGCATACCCACGGATGCAAGTCCGGATATCATTCCGCTGAGGATAATATCCGGACTGATCTGCCAGCCGTTGATCCATATGGATAAGATCACACCGATGCCGGCCACGAGACCGGGTATATATTTATTATTGATGTCAGCGATCCATTGCTTCATAATATATCCGGTACAAAGACATATGCCAAGAATTACTGGCAGTATAAAGTCATTTAAATAATTCATATTTTTCACCTCCCAGTGATCGTGGTTAAATAAAATTGTACGATAGCTTGTTTTCGTTTAAAAACCTTCTTGTAGTTTTCGTTTATAGTCGTCATATATGATCTGCATGGAGACCTCGATCTCCCCATTTTCCAGATTATTTTCTTCCAAAAGCTTCTCGTATTTTTCATATATATGGATACAGTGCTTATAGCTGTCTCTGTTACATGGCCTGCCCTCGGATACTCTGGTTGCGAAGTTATTGATTTCCCATCGCATATCGTCGATTTCCTTGTCAACAAACATCCGGGTAAGTTTTTGGATGTCAGTGCGCATTTCTGCATCGTACTGGTCAGATTTTTTCATATCCTCCCTGTGTTTTTTCTGCAGCTCCGAGAGATTTTGGGAAGTTTTGACGATGAGTTCATGTTCTTCCCGATTTTTACGCATCCACCTCGTTTCCAGTCCCAGTTTATTGATGATCCACTCAAAGAGTGACGAGATTGATTTTATTCCAATCAGTATACCTGCAACTGTAATAAAGACAGAGGGAAAATCTACATGCATTAATTCAACGATTGAATCCATAGCTAACTTCACCACACTTTTATAGCTCTTCCAGCTTTGCCTTGTATTCTTCAAAAACATTCTCAACGGCGGCGATCAGATCCTGGTAGCGTTCTTTGAGAATCTTTGCTTCGGCAATCAGATGTTCGTAATCCTCTTTGTAACGGCTGATAGAGTTAAGCCTTGCGAATAGACTGTCCCTTTCCTTTTTTAAACGTTCGGATTCTCTTTTCCAAATCATTTCGCGCTGTCTGTCTGTTTTTCTTGGAAATATGTGAATATTCATTTTCTGTTACTCCTTTCTGGGATTATCTCCCCGCCAAAATAGTCTGGACCCTATTTGTGATAAACTACACATGTTCACATCTTTGGAGAAAAAACCTTATTCACTCCATCAATCGTAACTACAAGATCTCCTTCTTCATTGAAAGAAAGAACATTTGATAGATTAGTTTCCCCCTTTATATAATGGGTGGATTTATATTTTATACAATATAAAACGGCGGTATTTGTTGGTCTTGCAGTATAATGGTGATTATATTTATTATAGCCTTGAGACCATAAGCCTGTTCTGGCATTGCAAACGTATTGTGTAGTATAATTTTTTATAGCTTTGTCTACATTTTTTGGTTCACCTTTAGCATCATTACTTGTTGTAGCTGAAATATGCTCAATTCCATCACCGTCTGCTGAAATCTTTGGAAACCAGGTAGGATCTTGGTGAATACCTACATCGGCCCCATTCCCGTAATTTCTTGAAGCTTTTCCTGTACCCCGGAGAAATTCTCCTCTTAAATCTGGAACGGCAAAAGTAGTTTCGCCATCCCCGCCGAAATAATTCACCTGACCAAATTCTTTAATAAAATGGCCTGCAAGTTCTTCATAATCTTCTATATTATACTCTGTACCATCACAGGCAATATAATTTGCAGGTGCTGTATTCCCCATATAACTGATGATTTCTCCTACTGGTGTACCAGCTGATTCATTTAACATTTCAAAGCTTGGCAGTGTAATAGTAACATCTTTACTGCCATCATAGGTGACTTCAGGAATAAGTCCACTGAATTTTAAGGAATGGGGATTTGGAAGTGTTTCTGGTTTTCCCTGCAGATCTTTATATTCGCCGGAAAATTCTTTGATTCCTAAGTCCTTTGAAGTTAGGTTTCCCTGTAGCGTTACGCCGTTAATTTGTGGCTTTCCTGACAAATCTTTATAATCTGATACACCATTACCGCCATTTCCACCGCCTGATGATGGATTGTTTCCAATTTTATACCATGTGTCAGTTGACCTAAGATACTTATAAAAATCTCCCGTATCCAGGCAAAAAGCGGAACTTCCAGTGTCTACATAATGTGGGAGCTTGTCAACATCTTCTGACAATCCTTCATAATTTCTTTTTCGACACCTTGCACTTGTTGCAACAAAACTTCCTAAATCCCATATTTCCTCATCGGGCCTATACATTTGCCCATCTACAATTGTTACATTTTCCATTTTTCTACCTCCGTATTTAGCCCAACGGCGGGAATTTGAACCCGCCATTGGGCAGTCAAAGCTGCTGTGGCAGGCTTATGCTACCACTACAGTGATCTCATCTGTTACGTCCTGATAGGTGACAGTGATCTTGGCGGAACCGGCTGCCACGGCAGTGACAACACCGGAACCATCTACGGCAGCTGTGGACGGGGTGTCGCTGACGAATTCGCAGGCAGTATTATCCAGCTCTACCGGGGCATAGAGAGAGCCCTTGAGCCCGATTACGGAGATTTTGGCGGAAGTGGAATCTGTCATATCCAGATTCATCGTTGCCGGTGTGGCAGCGATCTCCAGAACAGAGATAGCGCTTTCCGTATCGTCAAATTCCTTGATGTAGGCGTAGACGCTTCCCTCAGAGCAGCTGTCGTTCTCCACAGCCAGGGCCTTTCCTTCCAGACTGGTAGAAGTTGCGCCGTCCGGAGTGAGTTCGATATTGAAATTCCCATTCAGCTGGTACGATGGGATTGTGATCTGTACGCTGCCCACCTTGCCGAGCTTATTGTTGTGCTTGTCTACATCCAGGATCAGGCGGCCGCACATTGGTACGGTGTCAGAATTGATGGTAATGGATTTGGCGGTTCTGTTGTAACGGTACGTGGCTTTCACGTAGTCGCCCTCATTTGTCAGGCCATAGCTTGTCAGGTCGATCTTGCCATCCACCGGAGTGATCGTGATGAAAGAGCCGTTCGGAAGCTCTACGGCCACGTCGCCGACGGGGGCTGCGCTGAGAACGCCCATTCCGCCTGCCAATGCCACATGCTCGCCGAGCTTATACACATCTGTCATGCCTTCTGTAATCTTAGAGCCGGACGCCATGGCGAGATATTCCAGTTTCCAGTCGGCGGCCTCCAGAGTGGCGCTGAGCTTTCTTCCATACTTGAAAGCATAGACGAGCTTATTGCCCTTACCCGCATTGACTTCCTGTTCCTCTGTCGTTACTTCCAGGGAAGTGTTGAGATTTGTTGTTCCGGTACAGGCAAGTACGTCGCCTACATAGAAGGCAAAGTCCGCCGTGCTCACCAAAAAGTTTTTCGTGTTGTTTTCCATATTATTTTCCTCGCTTTCATAGTTTTCTTCGCAATGAAGTTTCATCGGTTTTTAATTCCCTGTATTTATCTTCCTCAAGGTCTTCAAAGGATGTCATCCAGTGCTTCAACGGTTCCTTAAAGGTAACCATGCCGCTGCATTCCCCGGTTTTGGCGATGGTATAGCTCTCCTTGAGCTGGAAACGCCTGATATAACGCCAGAACTTGCGTATGGTCATATTCATGATCCGTTCCTCTGTCGTATTCATGGCGATCACCAGAGAATCAATATAGTCTTCTATATTGGCTCTGTTCTTATCCTTATTCAGGTCATTCCGGGCTTTCATCAGCCGCTGTTCCGTGTCATGGTGAAGAAATTCGTCCATATCAAAATCGATATCGTTCTGCACGATAATGATCCGTCTGAGATCATCAAACATTTTTGGCGTAAGAAGTTCTTCACAGAGATAGATCTCACCTGTATTCTGGTCCAGCCGTATATCTGCATCCCTGCAGCACAGCTGCAGCAGCTGGACCGCATACAGGAAATACTGGGACAGTCCGGGAATCTGATACCGGTTTTCCAGTTTTTTATTTCCCAGACTGTATCGGAGGAATTCCAGATAGGTCATCTTAATTATGTCTTTCTCGTGAAATGTGCTGTTCTTTCGAACTGTCAGCGATTGGGAAAGGAACTGGAATGAGAGTATGTCCTTCATCGTTACCGGACGCAGCGTGATTCTCTCATCGTAAGGTATTTCCTTGTTGAAGATAACAAAGGAAAAGAGCGATTCATTGGTCATAATTTTCCTCCTTTATGATCCGTTGTGCGAATGACAGAATACGGGCGGCAGTCATCCCAGAAAGGGACTTCTGACGCCCGGCCAGTCCGGGGAGAGAAGAGCGGGCACCGCTGGACTGAGAAGAAGGTCTGGGGCGCTTAACGTATGGCCAGACCCGGAGATAAATGTTAGAAATGATATCCACTACTGTATATATACGCAGTGCCCGGCTGGGACAAAGCGCCGTGGAACAGGCAGTTTTATCATTTTCCTAAATCAAACATACGTTTGGTTTTTATGTTTTTCCGAGAGCGTTCCCTGTTTACAGCGGCGGCGCATTTTTTACAATATTTAATGCGGTTATTTGTCTTTTCGATCATTCTTCCGCAGACGGTGCAGCGCGTATAGGCTCTGTGATCACGGAGTCCGTAATACTGCTTTTCCCATTTTTTCATTGCGCCCTCCAGTGACCGGCAGAAGTACCGGATGTAGAAATTATCTTCGTTCATGAAATCATAAATATTGCCACAGGACATTTCATCCTCGCATTCCTCCAGAAGGCGGCAGGTTTGGAATATTTTCAATAGAAAGCCCTCCACAACTTGTTTATAATCGTTCCATGATAATTGCATTTTCTGTTTCTGATAGAAGGTGTATTTTCTTTCCGCTTCGGACAGGGCAGCCCGGATCCGGGCTGAGGCTTCATCCGGCGTCATTTCCACTCCGCCCTCCCATTGGTAATACAGTTGTTTCGGAATCTGCAGCAGACGGATGTAGTCTTTGTTCAGTATAATGTCCCGGTCAAAGTACCGGGTATAAAGATTGTTGATTTTCTGGCGGATCAGGCTGCACCAGTCGGTGTCCCGTGTACGGGAATAGTAGCCGTTGTATCCGATGACTGACCATGGACGGAAGACCTGGCCGGTGTCGGTTTCCAGCAGCTCCTTCCGTATGGAGAAACGGATCGTCTTTGTCCGGGTGCGTCTTTTGTTGCTGCTTGCCCAGATAGAGGAGCAGAATGCACGGAAGATACCCTCACGCTCTTCATCGGAGAAAGCGTTTTTGTAATCCTCTATTATCTCATATAAATATAGTTCCATACTAACCTCCAATCCGAACCTCTCCGGTTTCCATTTCGTAATATTTTCCAAGATATTCATACGAAGTCTCTGAGGGAGAAACGGCTTCCCGTATGGAGATTTTCTGTCCGGGGTCCGAATGCTCTTTCAAATTTTTGATCAAATACTCTCCATACCCGGTCCATGCCAGGGACCGGCTGACGGAATGATTTTGATAGGAGACATAAATGACATAATTTGCAATGGTTTCTTCCTCGAGTCCGAGTTTTACTGCCAGCTGATCCTTTTTTCGGCGGCTGATCTCCTCTATATGAAACGGTTCGTTCTCCTGCTGATTTTCCCGGAGCTTCATATGGTTTCGAAGCTCATCGGCATATTCGTTTATGGCTCGCCGGACGGTGCGCAGAACGGTGCGGTCCGGGCAGATGAAATCGTCCCGGAGGATGAGGCTGCGGATCTGCGCCAGATCTGCCTTGCTGCGGTTCCAGATAATATTTTTTTTCTCCCAGGTACATATATAATCACACAGTTCATTCATGGGAGAGGGGGAGTGGAAGGCGTTCAGTCTGAGTTTATCCTCCTTATCCGGGATGGTTCTGTTCTTTTCCACAAGCTTTTTGTACTGATCCATCTTGGCAGGATAGTGGTGGAGCAGGAACCAGGGAAGCTGTTTCACATATTTTCTCAATCCCTGATGCATGTGCCAGCGGATCCCTGTTTTGAGAAAATCAATTTCCTTTCCCTGATAGATCCGGAGCAGGGAGGCATAGTCAGAGTAAAGCTGCCGCACCTCTTCCTTTGTGGTGTAGTGATTCTCAATGCTGGTGGCGGCATTGGTGATTTCACCGATCCGGCTGTCCCGTGTCATGATTTCATATTCCACGATATGATCCGGTGTATATGGTTTTGGCTCGGCGGCCGTTTTATCCTCGATATCAAGGATAATCGGTTTCTCGATCTTCGAGCCGGCCAGCATGGGATCGTCGCACAGAAAGAATATATCCCCGTCGAAATCAGCGCCGCCCTGCTGGGGAGCGGAAATGTCATACATATTAAACATTACGATATCCTGATCTTTCAGGCAGCGGAACCATTTGTCAGTCAATTCGTTTTTTACGATCCTGGCCTTATTGACCTCGGAGGGATCCACCAGCGGGGAGCGAAAGGAAAGAATGCTGCCGCTGTCCAGAATACTGCTGTACAGCTCCCCCGCTCTCAGGCATCCCACTGGTTCTTCGCCGGCGGCATACTGCAGATAGCCGATCATATCGCCAACACCGGTATGATACAGACCGGAAGCATATATTTTCCCTATTTTTGCCTCGTTAATGGCTTTTTGCAATTTTCGGTATATATATTGTCTGACGGCAGGATCGGCGAGCATGGTATCATTGATAAGGGCGGCCTCCAGGTAACGGCTTTTGGGGGGCTGTTCCGATGAATCCGTAATGCCCAGATATTTATAGGTATAAAACGTATCGCCCTGGATGATCTTCTCAAAGAGACGGGTGGTGTATCTTGCCAGCCGGATTATCTTTCCGTCATGGGTGCTGTCCAGAATGTCATAGTCCGCATTCTCCCTGTCCTCCCAATAGCTGATATAGTCGGGATTCCACAGACCCAGACACTGCAGGTACTGGAAGTTCATCCGCGTATACCGGCTGATCTGCCGGATATGGTGGCTGTATTTGCTGATGCCAAGTTTAAACTGATATTTCTTCAGCGTCTCCATATAGGCGGTCCACGCCTGATCTCCATATTTCTCCCAGAATATCCCATGACCTTTGAACATGGAAATGTTCCAGATACAGTCAATGGTGTCGATGGGATGGCTGTGGCCGTAAATGTCCGTGATGGCGTCGTATCCCCATTCCCTGAGCATCTGCCGGAACGGCATGTATACGGAATATCCTTTGATAAAGGGAAGACGGACCTGTGCTCCCGCCGCATCGTAATCAAGACCGAGCTCCTTTCGCATATGCTCCATAAATTCGTGCTCGTGGCAGCCGCAGCCGTCAAATGGGGAGATTTCCAGATCCTTACAGCCCTCCTGGATCTCCCTTCTCCCGTCCTTCGTTATGACATATTTGATGTACTGGTCTGGCAGGATTTTTTTGTATTCATCTATAATCACGATATTTGGCATATAGTGATGGAGCAGGGTACACGAACTGAATACGAGGCACCGGGCCGCCTCGTATTTCGAAATGACACAGCGGCTGGTTTCAATATCCATCTGGGTGGCGGCATATAAATCGTCATACATGCTGTCACAAATAAATGCGGTGATGCCGGCCTTTGCCTGGGACGCTGATTTTCCGAAACGTCGGAAGTGGATTCCATTGCAGCAGAAGCCTTCCCTTAGAAGTTTGCGCAGGTCGCTTTCCTGCTTTGGATTCTTCTTTGCGGTTACCAGGATCATCTCACTGATATGCTCCGATGGCCTGCCCCGGAGCCGTTCAATCTGATCGAAGAGAAGGGAGGGCTCCTGCGTTGTCAGATACCCCTTTTCCATTTCTTCATTTCGGCGGATGGTGATATCAAAGTGCTGTAAGATAATTTCTTTAATTGGAATTTTAAGCAGTGTATACTGTTTTGCCATGTGTTTTCATCCTTTCTTTGCTGATCTTATACTATATATTTCTCTTTTTGAGCGTGATTTTTTCAAAAAACAGAATATATGTTCGAAAATAAGTTGACAAGACAGAACAAATGTTCTATAATTGGGTTGAGATCAAAACAGAAGAGGAGGTAGCAACATGGAAGAGATCCTGACTGCTTATTATGAAAACAATGCCCATAAGCTTCGCAGGCTGGTAGACCAGATCCTGAAACGGTTCGGGAGGGTATCAGACAGGGAGGATTTTTATTCTCTGGCAAATGAAGTGTTTGCGGAGGTTTTAAAAAAATATGACAGAACCCGGTCATTTGATGCATTTTTATATTCATGCCTATGCAACCGGATAAAAAGTGAGATCCGCCGGCGCAGCAGACAAAAAAGGAGAGCAGATCTTTTGACGGTCTCTCTGGATGTCCCTGTAGAGGGAGCGGAGGAGCTGGTTCTGGCAGATGTGCTGGCGGACCGGTTTGACCTGGAAAAAGAGGTGATTGGAGAGGATAGCAATGAGGCTGTGCAGATTCAGAAGTATCTGTACCGGCTCTCCAGAAGGCAGAGGGAGGTTGTCCTTCTTCTGGCGGAGTCCTATCGCGCCGGCGAGGTCCAGCAGATTCTGCACATGACGCGGAAGGAATACGCAGATGCGTTGTCCGGTATCCGGTCTTATGAAAATATATCGGTGCTTTTTTAACAGCCTGGCATACACGAAACAGCAGATTCAAAATCCTCCGGGGGTTTAAAACTGGCATCGTTGAGCCAGATGAGAAAGGATGTGAAAGAAAATGGATTTATTGAGAGACAGAAGAGTAAAGGATGCTTATATGAACTCTACCATACAAAATATGTTGACCAGGGGTGAGCTGAGAGGGGACCATCCCCAGCAGAGAAAACCGGATCAATGGAATAAGCATGACAAAGACGGACTGATTGTAACAGTTCTCAGAGGGGAAGATATCGATTCCATCAAAGTATGTGAACAGCTGACAGAGCAGGGCGTTGTCTTATGGGTAATTGACGGTCTCCAGAGACTTACTGTTCTGAACAGTTACCGAAACGGTACATTTAAACTTGGAAAGGGGATCGAATATCCCATCCTTTCGTATCAGAGAGTGAAGAAAGACAACAGGGGAAAGATTCTGAAGGATGAGGAGGAGAATTATGTGTATGAGGTCAATAAGATCGACCTGTGCGGGAAGGGCTATGAAGATCTTCCCCTGGAGTTAAAGGAGAGATTTGATAATTATAAGATTGATGTGGTTAAACATCTGGACTGTTCAGACGAAGAGATTGGCTATCACATAAGGCGGTATAACAGGCAGATTTCTATGAATGCCTCTCAGAATGCGGTGACTTATATGGACAACATTGCCGGGGCGGTAAAGCGGATTTCCTTGAATCACCGGTTTTTCCGGGAGTATGATATATATACAGAACGGGAGAAGAGTAATGGGACGATTGAGCGGATAGTGATTGAATCGGTTATGTGTATGTATCACCTGGATCACTGGCAGAAGCAGAGCCGCAGGATGGCGGCATATCTCAATGAGTTTTCCCGGAAAGAAGAATTTGAGAGACTGGGTGACAATTTAGAACGTCTGGGGAAGATTTACAGGGAAGAATTTCGAACAGTGTTTACTTCCGGAGATTCCTTTATCTGGTTCACTCTCTTTGACCGGTTTACGGCCCTGCCTTTCGTGGATACGGACTTCGCGAAATTTCTCACAGCATTTCAGGGCGGACTGTGCGGTAAAAGACCGGAGGACGAGCGGCTTTATGGGACGGACAGAAAGAAACCAATAAAGGATAAAACAGTGGTGGAAAAGAGACTGAGATATCTTGAGACACGGATGTATGAATTTCTACATATAAAAAAGGAAGATATGAAAGAGCTGGATATCCTCTCGTTTATTCAGGCTCATGTAGATCGAGCTGTAACGAGAGAAGATATGGAACAGTACGAAGAGGTTCTGGATGTCCTGACGATGGGGGTGGATCATGCTTCTCCGTTGCTGGACAGGCGGAACAGGCCGTCACTGACTGCCCTTGTGGCGTATTCCTTTCAGACTGACATAGATCTGGATCACTGGATCATCGGTTATTTTGAGCGAAACCATTCTTTCCTGACGGACCAGAGGGATAATTATATCCGGATGCGGGAGGATCTGGACAAGTATGAAAAGAGAAAAGCCGCCCGCCGTCCGGCTGCCGGATAAAACAATGATAGTTCCTGTTCTTTTTTCAATTCCTTGACAAATAGTATATTATAGGATAAAATAATAACGATTCAGGTTATTTGATCTTATTAGTCCCCGCATTTCCGTTATCAGGACAGTGAATGCCGGACTATAAAATAAAAGCAAAAAGGAGAATAGTATTATGTTAGAAAAAATGCAGGAACTTATCGCAGATCAGTTAAGTGTAGATGCAGACAGCATTACTGAGGCATCTTCTTTCAAAGATGATTTGGGAGCAGATTCCCTCGACCTTTATGAGCTGATCATGGCTCTGGAGGAGGAGTATGATGTCGAAATCCCTACAGACGATCTGGAAAGTATCAATACTGTAGGTGACGTAATTAATTTCCTGAAAGAAAAAGGTGTAGAGTAAACGCAAAAGCACATAAGTCTGGCGACAGACCACGAACTGACACCAGGAAAGGCATCCATTCTGTGCCTTACCCTGGTGTTACTTGTTATAAAGAGACAAGAGTAAAAAAGCGCAAGCGATTGGAGGAAAAGATGGGTAAGATTGCATTTGTATTCCCTGGACAGGGAGCACAGGCGGTGGGAATGGGAAAGGATGTTTATGATCATTCCGAGACAGCCAGGGAGGTATTCGAAAAAGCGGGCGAGGCAGTTGGATTGGACCTGAAGGCTCTCTGTTTTGAAGATAATAACGATATTAATATTACGGAGTATACGCAGGTTTGTCTTCTGACAACAAGTGTTGCCATTATGGAAGTGATCCGGGAGAGGGGAATCCGGCCGGATGTGGCAGCAGGACAGAGCCTTGGGGAATATGGTGCGCTGGTGGCAGTAGGAGCCATGAATTTTATTGATGCTGCCAAGGCTGTCCGCAAGAGAGGGATCTTTATGCAGGAAGAGGTTCCGGCAGGAGAGGGCGGAATGGCAGCCATTCTTGGTATGAATGCAGATGAGATTGATGCTGTTATCGCTGATATGGAGGATGTTCAGTGCGCCAACTACAATTGTCCGGGACAGATCGTCATCTCGGGAAAGACAGAGCAGGTAGCTCTTGCGGCGGAGAAATTAAAGGAGGCGGGGGCTCGGAGGGCAGTAATCCTGAATGTCAGCGGACCGTTTCATTCCAGCCTTCTTTCCGGTGCCGGTGAGAAGCTGGAAAAGGTTCTGGATGAACTGACCATCAGCAAACCTCAAATTCCTTATGTGGCTAATGTCAATGCCAGCTACATTACAGAACAGGAAGACATCAAACCGCTACTGGTGCAGCAGGTTAGTAATTCCGTGCGATGGCAGCAGTCGGTGGAGACAATGGTGGCAAATGGCGTGGATACTTTTATCGAGATCGGTCCAGGAAAGACCCTTGCCGGATTCAATAAGAAGATTGGTAAGGCCATCGGAAAGGAACTGACTACATATAACGTGAGCACAATGGAAGAGATAGATGCTTTAGCTGCCGCATTGGCAGAATAAAATGGGAGATGGATCATGATTTTAGAAGATAAAATTGCAGTAGTTACAGGTGCCGGCCGTGGCATCGGCCGGGGTATTGCACTGGCACTGGCCAGAGAGGGCGCATTTGTTGTTGTTAATTATAATGGCTCAAAGGAGTGCGCAGAGAGTGTCGTGGCTGAGATTGAAGAAAACGGCGGCAGGGCGTCAGCAATCCAGTGTAATGTCAGTGATTTTGAGGCCGCGAAGGATTTTTATGCGGGGATTGTCAAAGAGTATGGAAGAATTGATATTCTGGTCAACAATGCCGGCATTACCAGGGATAATCTCATTATGAAAATGTCAGAGGAAGAGTTTTCGGATGTGATCCAGACCAATCTGGCAGGCACTTTCAATGGGGTGAAGTTTGTGACACGGCCGATGATGAAGCAGAGATCTGGTCATATTATCAATATTGCTTCTGTCTCCGGCGTTACCGGCAATATGGGACAGGCCAATTATTCGGCGTCCAAGGCGGGGGTTATCGGTCTGACGAAGGCTGCGGCGAAGGAGCTGGCATCCCGCAACATTACAGTGAATGCCATTGCCCCGGGATTTATTGCCACAGATATGACGGATAAGCTTTCTGATGCAGTAAAGGAAGAGGCATGTAAGACAATACCGCTGAAGGAATTTGGCAGGGTCGAAGACGTAGCAGAGGCTGTTGTATTTCTTGCCTCAGACAGGGCCCGTTATATTACGGGACAGGTACTCTGCGTAGACGGCGGACTCGCCATGTGACTAAAACAGTGAGCCGGGTAAAAACAGATGTCATGCTTGCATGAACAGCTGTTTTTACCCGGCGAACGTCCATCATGAGTAACGGAGCGGAACCGAAGGAGACGCGGGAGTTACGAAGGATGGAGGGCTGCGGGAGCGGCGAAGCAGCGGCAGCCCGTGTTTTAGTCAGGCAAGGCCGATCATGAGTAACGGAGCGGAACCGAAGGAGACGCGGGAGTTACGAAGGATGGAGGGCTGCGGGAGCGGCGGAGCAGCGGCAGAAACATAGAATAATTATGGAGGTATATCATGAGTAGACGAGTAGTCATTACGGGTCTCGGTGCGGTGACCCCGATCGGAAACAATGTGGAAGAATTTTGGGAAAACATTAAGAAAGGAACGGTTGGGATCGGCCCCATCACCAAATTTGACACAACGGATTACAAGGCGCATCTGGGAGCAGAGGTGAAGGATTTTGACCCGACTTCCGTGATCGACAAAAAAGCGGCACGGAGGATGGAAGATTTCTCACAGTACGCAGTGGTTGCGGCTAAAGAAGCACTGGATGACAGCGGACTGGATATGGAGAAGGAGGATGCATTCCGTGTCGGCGTCAGCGTGGGATGCGGCATAGGAAGCCTGCAGTGCGTACAGACGAATTACAAGAAGCTGATGGAAAAGGGACCGAACCGGGTAGCGCCTCTTATGATCCCCATGCTGATTTCCAATATGGCGGCAGGCAATATTTCCATCCAGTTTGGATTAAAGGGGAAGAACATCAATGTGGTGACAGCTTGTGCGACAGGCAATCACAACATTGGTGAGGGATTCCGCTCCATCCAGTATGGAGAGGCGGATGTCATGCTTGCCGGGGGCGCAGAGGGTGCCATTACGGAGATTGGACTGGCGGGCTTTACCGGTTTAAATGCACTGACTACTTCGGAAGATCCGCTGAGGGCCTCGATTCCTTTTGATGCCGACCGAAGCGGTTTTGTTATGGGTGAGGGTGCTGGCATTGTTGTGCTGGAGGAGCTGGAGCATGCCAAGAAGCGAGGGGCACGCATTTATGCGGAGGTGATCGGATATGGTGCCACCAGTGATGCCCATCATCTTACTGCTCCTATTGAAGACGGAAGCGGAGACGCCAAAGCTATCGAATATGCGCTGCAGGATGCGGGAATCCAGCCCGAGGAAGTGGATTATTTCAATGCTCATGGGACAAGTACCCCGATGAACGATGCTTTTGAGACCAAGGCAATTAAGCTGGCAATGGGACAGGCGGCATATCATTGCAAGGTGAGCTCTACGAAATCTATGGTAGGACATCTTCTGGGAGCTGCCGGAGGAGTCGAGACGATTGCGTGTGTAAAGTCCATTGAAGAGGGGTATGTCCACAAAAATGCGGGTCTTACGAATCAGGATCCAGAGTGCGATCTTGATTGTGTGAAAGAAGGCATTGAAATGGATGTGAATGTGGCTGTCAGTAATTCTCTGGGCTTTGGCGGACACAATGCCGTTCTTGTATTTAGAAAATATGAGTAGGGGAGGATGGATACCATGGCATTGGACATCAATGAAATAAAAAAAATCATTCCACACCGTTATCCCTTCCTTCTGGTGGACCGAATAGAAGAGATGGAGCCGGGAGTGAGGGCTGCCGGGTACAAAAATGTCACAGCAAATGAACCGTTCTTTCAGGGGCATTTTCCGGAATACCCGGTAATGCCGGGGGTACTTATTATTGAGGCTCTGGCGCAGGTTGGTGCGGTGGCGATTCTCAGTCTGGAAGAAAACAAAGGAAAGCTTGCCTTTTTTGGCGGTATTAAGAATGCTAAATTCCGTAAACAGGTGGTGCCTGGGGACTGTCTCAAGCTGGAGACAGAGATTATCAAATGTAAGGGGCCCATGGGGGTCGGAAAGGCCACTGCTACTGTGGACGGCAAGCTGGCAGCACAGGCAGAGATCAGTTTTATGATACAGTGATGAAAAGATAACAAAAAAGGATATCCTATGGGAAGAGAAACCGGGGATATCCTTTTTTATAGTGAAAAATGTACTGTATAAGAAATATCGTTTGTATTCGTGTATGGATGTGGGCAGCAGCAGTTTTTTAAAGCGTTTATGAAAAGGAAAGTACGGTGATCATTCTGTAGTCGATTTTTTCTCACCGCCGGATGTGGCTTTGGGGCAGGATTTCTTATGATGCTTCTGGTATCTCACTACCTGGCAGACATTCATTTGATTTTTGGGATGTGCTGACGTTGTTTGGGATTACAGTGGGACTGGGATCTGTTATTCTGTTTAATAATATAACAGTATAAAACAGTTGACAACTGTGCTATACTGTTATATACTGTTTATACAAGAAGACTTCTTCATGCCGGCTCCTGCAGCTGGCTGTCAGAAATGAGGATCAATATGCATATTATAGTAAACACTTCGTCCATGATTCCGATATATGAACAAATCATGGATCAGATCAAATCGGCTGTAACTGCCGGTGAATTGAAAGAAGGGGACGGACTGCCGTCTGTACGGGGACTTTCGAAGGAATTGAAGATCAGCGCCCTCACTGTGAAAAAGGCCTATGACAATCTGGAACAGGATGGATTTACGGTTACGATCCATGGCAAAGGCACTTTTGTGGCAGCAGTGAATCCGGAACTGCTGCAGGAGGAATACCGGAAGGATGTGGAGGCTGATCTAGAGAAGGTCATTACAAAGGCGGGAGGGTGCGGCATGACGGAAACCGAGATCCGCAGTCTCTTTGAAATTTTGATGGAGGGATATTATGTTAAAGGTAAATAATCTGGTAAAAAATTATGAAGACTTTGCCCTGAACTGCTCACTGGAGGTTCAGCCAGGCTGTATTACAGGCCTTATTGGCAGAAATGGTGCAGGTAAAAGTACTACCTTCAAAGCCGTGCTTGGCCTGATCCGTATGGATGGCGGCAGCGTGGAAATTCTGGGAAAGGATGCCTCCAGACTAACTGCCAGGGACAGGAAGAAGCTGGGGGTGGTGCTCTCTGATTCCGGATTCAGCACTTATCTTTCTGTGAAAGATATATCCTGTATATTGAAGAGTATGTATAAGGAGTTCGATGGAAAATGGTTTCAGGATCAGTGCCGGCGGTTTAAGCTGCCGCCGGATAAAAAACTCAAGGAGTATTCTACTGGTATGAAAGCTAAGCTGAAGGTGGCGGCAGCCCTGAGCCATAATGCATCGCTCCTCATACTTGACGAGCCCACTGTGGGACTGGATGTTATGGTAAGGGATGAGATATTGGATTTGTTGAGAAGTTATATGGAAGAGGACGAAACACGTTCTATACTGATCAGTTCTCATATCTCTTCTGATCTGGAGAGCCTGTGCGATGACTTCTATATGATTCATGAGGGCAGGATCCTGCTGCACGAGGAGACGGACGTCCTGCTGGACCGTTATGGGGTATTAAAGCTGGATCCCCAGCAGTATGCCAATATAGATAAACGATATATAATTAAATATAAAAAAGAGACATATGGATATCGGTGCCTGACAGACCAGAGACCGTACTATCTGGAAAATTATCCGGGAATTGCGCTGGAAAAAGGCAATATTGATGATCTTATTGTGATGATGATTGGGGGTAAAGAGTTATGAGAGGATTACTTGTAAAGGATTTGAGACTAATGATGGGACAGAAAAAATTTTTATTACTGCTTCTGTTCATGACAGTAGTTCTAAATTTTAATGGTAACATTACCTTTGTTGTGTATTATCTGACCTTTGTCTGCTCCTTTTTTGTCATCAGCAGCATTGCCTATGATGAGAATGACAATGGTTATCCATTTCTGTTTTGCCTGCCTATAGACCGGAGCGTATATGTAAGAGAAAAGTATGTCTTTGAAATACTGCTTAATATCGTGTCCTGGCTGGCTGGATTTTCTATTTGTTTTCTATTTCAGGCAGTGAGAAATAATCTGGATCCTTTAAGAGAAAACATTTTGACCATGTTATTGATCCTTCCCATAGTTCTGATTTTTGACTCTGTTGTACTCCCTTTTCAGTTTAAGTTTGGAAACGAGAAGGGCAGGATTGTACTTCTCTGCTGTTTTATCATTGCTTTTGCGACAGGGTATATACTTGATCAGGCTTTGAATCTGAGCCATGGGATTTTGAACCTGATCCAGTATCATCCGAATCTGTCTGGCCTGGCATTGGGGGCTGTGACGGTGCTGACAACGGCAGCTTCTTATGTAGTCAGTGTAGCGGTGATGAAGAAAAAGGAGTTTTGAACGGTAAAAGTACTGTTGACTTCGGTTAAAGTGCACAATACATCAGGGACATTCTTTCAGCAATTTTCACAAATATTCTACAGTAGCAGAAAAAAATTACAAAAAAGGGAAAAAAGTGGTATACTATAAGTAAATATGACAGAAAGGATGGATTGAAGTGTTTGAAGTAGGAGATTATGTTGTGCACGGCAACAGCGGAGTCTGCAGAGTGGATGCGGTACAGACCATGGATGGTATCGGCGCGGACAGGCAGCGGGTGTATTATACACTGGTTCCTCTGTACACATCAGGCAGTAAGCTGTTTGTTCCCACAGACAGCAAAAAGGTGATCATACGCTCTGTTATGACAAAAAAAGACGTGAAAAAACTGATGGATGAATGGAATGAAATTGAAACACTTCGGGTAGATAATGACAAGAACAGGGAAGAGGTCTACAAGGAAGCACTGAGATCCTGTGACAGCCGCCAGTGGGTAAGGCTGATCAAAACCTCTTATCAGAGAAACCAGACCCGTATCGAGAAGGGAAAGAAAGCGACGACAAGTGACGAAAGATATCTTCAGATGGCAGAAGAGAATCTCTTTGGAGAACTGGCAATCCCCCTGGAGATGAGCCGGGGAGAGGCGGAGGCCTATTTTGTCGCCAGAGTAAGGAAGAATGCAAAGGAAGCGGTGACCGTGTAGTCAGACGGCGGACAGAAATAAAAAACAGCCCGGATTCAATGGGGAACCCGGAGCTGTTTTTTATATGGATTTTGTTTTACTGATTCAGCAGTTCATCAGCCAGTGCTTCCATCTCAGCGATATTTGACTCTTTCATCGCGGATTTGATCGTTACGGTATTTTCACAGAGAGTCATATTTTTCATCCCCTCAAAGAATTCTTTCATTTTCTTGTTTGCCGTGGGCGCCCAGCTTCCGTTTTCCATGAACGCCACCTTTTTATTTTGGAAATTCTTATGAGCCAGATGGAAAAGGAAATCCTGCATGATGGGGAACAGACCGGCATCATAGGTGGCGCAGGCCACTACCAGCTTGTCATAACGAAACGCATCTTCGATGGCTTCTGCCAGATCCTCTCTTGCCAGGTCGCAGACAACTACTTTCTTCGCGCCCTTTGCCTCCAGAATCTCCCCCAGCTTCTTTGCCGCCTTCGCCGTGTTGCCGTGGATGGAGCCGTACGCCACCAGAACGCCGTCATCCTCGGCCTCATAGCTGCTCCAGGTTTTATATTTCCCGATGTAATAGTCAAGATTTTCTTTCAGGATGGGACCATGCAGGGGACAGATGGTCTGGATATCAAGCCCGGCGGCTTTCTTCAGAAGGGCGGATGCCTGGGCTCCGTATTTTCCAACTATGTTAAAGTAATATCTTCTTGCCTCGCATGCCCAGTCCTCATCGGTATCCAGTGTTCCGAATTTACCGAAAGCGTCTGCCGAGAAGAGTACCTTCTCACTGGCTTCATATTCAACCATTACTTCCGGCCAGTGAACCATCGGCGCCATAACAAAAGACAGGGTATGGGTTCCCAGCTCCAGCGTGTCGCCCTCAGCAACCACAACCTTTCGATTGTCAATATCCATCTCAAAAAACTGTGGCAGCATGTTAAACAGCTTTGCATTACTTACCAGTTTCATATCAGGATATTTTTCAGCCGCCGCCTGAATGCTGCCGCTGTGATCCGGTTCCAGATGGGAGATCACCAGGTATGCCGGAGCTTTTCCAGACAGCTCCCGTTCCACATTGGCAAGCCACTCGTCAGTTTTTCTTGCATCTACCGTGTCCATAATGGCAGTCTTATCATCGATTATGATATATGAATTGTAAGAGACTCCATTTGGTACAATGTACTGGCTCTCGAACAGGTCAATATCCCTGTCATTGACACCTACATAGCGGATTGAATCAGAAATAGTTACATTACTCATTTTAAAAACCTCCTAAAGTTTTTTGAATTTATGGTTCCAGTTTCTCTTTCAGCCTCTGGATCAGTTCTTTTACAGCGGGCACTACTCTGTCCAGAGATATCCTGTCCTGAACAGACTTGTCTCTGACAGAGAGTTCCGCCACGGAATCCTTCATGTTTCTCGGACTGATCACCAGACGGATGGGTATACCAAGCAGATCGGCATCCGAGAACATAACGCCCGGCCGCACATTCCTGTCGTCATAGATCACCTCAATGTGTTCCCTCTGCAGTTCATCATAAATCCTATCTGCACATGCCTTTGTCTCAGCGTCATCAGAGCGCAGGCAGCACAGATGTACCTGCCACGGTGCGATGGAGATGGGCCATATCGGACCGTATTCGTCATGATGCGCTTCGCAGACGGAGGCGGCAAGGCGTCCTACCCCGATACCATAGCAGCCCATAATAGGATAATGGGACTCGCCGTCGGCATCCAGATACTGCATATTCATGGATTTGGTGTATTTCGTCCCCAGCTGGAAAATATTTCCCACCTCAATGCCGCGGGAAATGGTAATATGTTTTCTGCCGCATTTCGGGCAGATGCCGCCTTCCATGATTTTTGACACGTCCACATACTCAGCATCCGGCACATCGCGTTCCATACAGAGCCCGGTGAAGTGATATTCCTCTTCGTTTGCCCCGCATGAGAGGTTGTTGGTTCCTTTAAGGGAAATATCATAGACTACGGTGAAATTACCTGTGACAGTCAGACCTACCGGTCCAATATAACCGGCGTTCAGTCCGCAGTCTGCCGTAATAACGGCCGGGTGGACTGCCTCACCAAGATAATTGGTGAGCTTGGTTTCATTGATATCCAGGTCGCCCCGGACGAATACTACCACATAGTCATCGGTCATGTTTTTCTGATAGACCACTGCCTTACATGATTTTTCCAGCGGGGACTTCAGGAAATCGCAAATCTCCTCGATGGTATGGATATCTGGTGTATGTACCTTGGTCAGAACTTCATCTTCGGGATCTTTTACATTTTCTATAATGCTGTCGGCAGCCTCCATATTGGCCCGGTAATCGCAGTCATCGCTGCTGCAGATGGCAAGGGTGTCCTCTCCCACGGGAGTCAGCAGCATATATTCATGGGCAAGACTGCCTCCCATCATGCCGGAATCGGAAGCCACGGTGATCACTTCTGGAATGCCGGCCCGGGCGAAGATACGGTTATAGGCGTCATAGCAGATCTGATAATAGCGCTCCAGATCCTCCTGTGAGGTGTGGAAGGAATAGGCGTCCTTCATGGTGAATTCCCGCACGCGGATCAGTCCTGCCCGGGGTCTTGCTTCATCGCGGAATTTTGTCTGTATCTGATATATCATAAAAGGATAGTTGTTATAACTTTTTGCATAGTCGCGGACCAGATGTACGGCAGCTTCTTCGTGTGTCATACCCAGAAGCATCTTTGTACCGCTTCGGTCTGAGAAACGGAGCAGCTCGCTGCCCACACTTGTGTACCGCCCGGACTCATCCCAGAGAGAGGCGGGAAGCGCTACAGGAAATAATACCTCCTGGCCATCAATGGCGTCCATCTCTTCACGGATAATATTTTCAATCTTACGGCAGATCCGTTTCAAAGGCATATACTGGGAATAAATTCCCTTCGCTACATCCTTGATATAGCCGCCCCGTACCATCAGGGCATGGCTTTCAATTATGCAGTCGCTTGGTTTTTCTTTAAAACGCTCGCCTACCAGCTTGTCCAGTTTCATTGTATCCTCCATTCCTTTGCTCTTCACTATTTTTAAAACAAATTCATTTTAGCATTTCCCTTTTGTGATGTCAACCAGGCGCAGATGTGAGATTTGACTTATCGGTAATCTGCCATTATAATAGAATGCTATGGTAATGAATGAAAGGAGTTGTCTGATATGAGCTATAAAGCGGTTATTTTTGATCTGGATGGAACCCTGCTGGATACACTGGAGGATTTAAGGGATGCGGTCAATGCAGCGCTTCGCTCACAGAGCCTGCCGGAACGGTCTCTGGAGGAGGTACGGAATTTTGTAGGAAATGGTATTGTGAGACTGATGGAACGTGCCGTGCCGGGCGGCAGCGGGCATCCGGCATTTGAGGAAATCATGCAGGCATTCCGCACATTTTATCAGGAGCACTGTCAGGATAAGACATCACCGTACCCGGGAATTTTGGATATGCTGCGGCAGCTCAGGGAGGATAAGATAAAAACAGCAGTGGTTTCGAATAAAGCAGATTTTGCAGTGAGGGAGCTGATGCCGGTGTATTTTGCCGGTCTCATTGATACTTCTTATGGTGAGAATGAGGCGGCAGGTATCAGAAAGAAACCGTCGCCGGATATGGTGAATCAGGCCCTCCGTGATCTGGGATGTACGGCGCAGTCCGCCGTTTATGTCGGGGATTCGGATGTGGATCTGGAGACAGCGGCAAATGCAGGGATGGATTGTATCAGTGTGAGCTGGGGATTCCGGGAAAGGGAATTTCTGCTGCGGCACGGCGCGCAGATTATTATTGACGAGCCGTCACAGCTGGCTGAAAAAATATATTGAATATTGAAT
The DNA here is from genome assembly GCA_948467395.1 of uncultured Clostridia bacterium. Taxonomy (GTDB): domain Bacteria; phylum Bacillota; class Clostridia; order Lachnospirales; family Lachnospiraceae; genus Eubacterium_F. The sequence continues at coordinate 22,766 of CAOKDX010000005.1, forward strand.
CTTAAAAACGGTCACAATAGCATTGTAAATACACAGAGAATTGAGCATTGCCCAATCTCAGGAAAGCGAGGGAAATAGAATGAAGAAAATAATTGTGACTGTTTTTTTGACCATTTGCCTTGGCATTATGATGGTAGGATGCGGGGACAAAAATAACAGTGCGACAGCACCCACAAGTACTCCACAGGCATCTGCGAGTCCGTCCAGCCAGGCCACGGCTTCACCTGCGGCAGATGACAACGATATGGACCGGGATGATACAGACGGTAAGGACGACAGTCTGTCGGATGATGTGAAAGACGGAGTAGACGGCGTAGGCGACGGCGTCAAGGATACAGTGGATGGCGCAGTTGACGGTGTGGAAGATGCTGTGGACGGCGCTGTGGATGGCACGAAGGATGTTGTCGATGGAGTGAAAGACGGCGTCGAAGGCGCGGCAGATAAAACAAAATAGAATTCCGGTAAGACCGGAGAATAAAAAAGACCCCTTCCAGACAGGATTTAGCTGTAAGGGGTCTTTTTTGTGCCGCTGCATGGAATCGGCACTGCCTTATTTTTTTAATAGTTATCTTCCTCCCAGCCGAGAATTTTTCCGGTTGCGGCATCGATTTCATATTCATATTCGCTGCTGCCGACATAAAACTCTATTTCATAGATTTCTTTTCCGTCTTCGCTGTCTTTTTCTATATGTCTGGATGTCAGATCATTTTCTTTCACACCAGCATGCTCCAGTGCTGTATTCATTGCATCCTGTTCGGTGATTCCGGCTGTGTTATCTGCAGCTGCCGGTGGCTGTGAAGGTTCGGTCTGATTCATGCCGCATCCCCCGAGCAGCAGGCTTAATAGGCAGAGAGTTAGAAAAATTGTATTCTTTTTCATTTTTCTATCCTTTCCTTCCGGTTGTTTTAACGCGGTATTCATTGAAAACTGCCGCTGGGTTATAGTATATCCGTTTTTGGCCGAAGTTATGTGGTGGAAATAGGGGGTACTCTTTTTGAAAAAATGACTTGTAATATTTTTTAACTTTGATATAATGTGGAAGTAAGAAATAGATTTTGTTATGACTCTGCAAATATATAGTAATAAAGAAAAATAAAGAGGTTGAGACATAAAGTGATTATTTTAAACAGATAAAAAAGACACTGGAAAACAGAGCGGATTGATTGGAAACAGATACCTGTGTAAGTTGGATATTTTAAATGGGGTCTGTATTTTGTTTCGTGTTGTGTTTTAGGACAGATGTCTTTTTTTCGTCTGAAGCTTTATGGATCAGGCTCTTTTTGTATATAAATGATAGAAGTTAGGATCCGGCAGGCGGGGTGTGGATCTCGCCCGGTTCTATGAGAGAGGAGTGAGGCGTATGCTGCAAGTAAAAGATGTGAGCATAACCTACAAAAAGGATTTGAGGGTATTGATTTCCCAGCTGTCTTTTGTGCTGAATCCGGGAGATAAGGCAGCACTGATCGGGGAGGAGGGAAATGGCAAATCGACGCTGATGAAGCTGATCTATGACGAGGGGATGGTGGAGGATTATACTGAATTCTCCGGCGAGATCATACGGAATGGCAGTGTGCAGGGCTATCTTAAACAGGAACTGGACAACAGAGATAAGGAAATGTCAGTGTATGAGTTTATGGAACAGGAACCGGCCTTTTATGACATGGATGCAAAGGAACTGGCGGGGCTGGCAGGTAAACTTGGTCTCTCTGTGGAACTGCTTTATTCGGATCAGAGAGTTGGAACCTTGTCCGGCGGTGAGAAGGTAAAGCTGCAGATGATACGCATTCTCTGCCGGCGGCCGGATGTGTTATTGCTGGATGAGCCATCCAATGACATCGATCTGGAGACGCTGGAGTGGCTGGAGCGGTTTGTGAATCGGTGGGAGGGGGTGGTATTATTTATCTCCCACGACGAGACTTTTTTGGAAAGGACGGCAAACCGGATCATCCATCTGGAGATGCTTAAGAAGAAGAGAGATCCACGGCATACTATCTGCAATACGGGATACACGGAGTATATAGAAATGCGGGGGAACCGGCTGGAAAAACAGGAGCAGCTGGCACGGAAGGAGATGAGCGAATACCGGGCAAAGCTGGAACGGTTCCGTTGTATCCAGCAGAAGGTGGAGCACCAGCAGAGCAGCATCTCGCGCCAGGATCCCCATGGCGGCAGGCTTTTGAAAAAGAAAATGAAGGCGGTAAAATCCATGGAACATCGCTTTGAAAAGGATGCTGCCGATATGACGGAGATGCCGGAGACAGAGGAAGCGATACTGTTTCGGTTTCACGGAGATCATGGAATCCCACAGGGAAAGACCGTGCTGGAGGTGAAAGATGGGAAACTGACGGCAGGGGGACGCGTGCTGGCAGAACATATAGAATTACAGATAAGAGGTCCCCGGAAGGTTTGCATTATCGGCAAAAATGGTGTGGGCAAGACGACGATGCTGAAAAGGATTGCCGGACAATTGCTGGAAAGAGAGGATATAAAGGCCGCCTATATGCCGCAGGACTACAAGGATAGAATGGACTTTGACAGTACACCGGTGGCATTTTTAACGAAGTCAGGGGATAAGGAGGAACAGACGAAGATCCGTACATTTCTGGGGAGTTTAAAATATACGGCGGAGGAGATGGAACATCCCATCCGGGAATTGTCCGGAGGACAAAAGGCTAAATTATTTTTGCTGGACATCAGCATGAATGGGGCGAATGTACTTGTTCTGGACGAACCCACAAGGAATTTCTCACCGCTGTCCAATCCGGTGATACGACAGATGCTGAAGGAATTTGACGGAGCCATCATCAGTGTGTCCCATGACCGGAAATATATATCGGAGGTGTGTGATACAGTATATGAACTGACAGGAGAGGGATGCAGAAAAATTGAATGGAATGGGTAACAGAAACATATTGTTTACAACTATCAGATAGCATTATACTATGCATTTAAAAAAATAAAGGGGGTGCTATGGTATGATAAAGAAAGGGTTAAGCATTCTGATGATTTTCGCGCTGGTTTTTGTATTGGGTTCCTGTGGCAATGATAATGGGAAATCCGAGGAAAACAAATCAGGGCAGGAGAAGGAGGAGAGAGGGGTATTAAGTCAGTTTGCGGAGGACAATGGAACGATCTGGAAGGAATCCTGGACTGTGGAGACAGCGGGCGGGGATTCTGTGTCTGTGGATGTCAACGCTGATATTACGGTGCCAAAGCTCAGTCGGATGTCAACGGTGGAAGTGACAAAATACGAATTTAATCAGGAGAACAAGAAGAAGGTGGCAGAGGCAGTCTTTGGTGAAGAAATTTATTATGGAGAGGAAGAAAAGCTGCCTGGATTTGAGTTGGAAAAGCTGTTGGAGCAGGAAAGGAAGGATCAGCAGGAAAGAGAGGAGGAATATGAGGATGGCAGTGACAAGAAACTGCAAAAAGGCAGAGAAAGGATTAAAAAATATGAGGAAATGATGCGGAATGCTCCGAATGATTATGTAAAATTGAAGAAAGATGATTTTCAAGGGGAGCGCTTTATCGGAGAGCGGAATGGGATTCAATTCAGCCTTACTTTTGATGAAGATGAGACAGATCTGCCGGAACTGTCTGAGCATATGGAAATATCAGTTTCTCCACTGGAGCAGGAGGATATATTTCCTGAAAAAGCCAGGAAAAAGAATGCCTTTGTTTCCTATCTGCCGGGAGACATGATAGGAGACGGGGAAGAGTTAAAAAATGAATGTGCTGTGCCAAGGGAAGATGCAGAGAGGCAGGCGAAAGATTTTATACAGAAAATGGGATTTTCTGATCTGATCTTGAGAGAGACGAACAATCTTGTGTGGGCGGTATCTGAAAATGGAAAGAGGGATGAGAGGACCCTTTTTGCAGACGGCTGGACATTTGATTTTGTGGCTGGAACAGACGGCGTTGCCTTTGACAGCTTTGGGGTAGAGGGGGACAGCGTCTATCGCATTGGAGAAGAGGAATATCCCGCCGCAAAGAAATATTCATTGAATTGCAATATGCATGTATTTGTGACAGAGCGGGGCGTGATCGAGGCTGTATATTTCAGTCCGGTGGAATCGCAGACAGTAACGCCGGGGGTGAAGCTGCTTTCCCTAAAGGATATAAAAGAAATCGTGAAAAACAATATGCAGGAATATGCGCAGTTCTATATCGACAAAGGAAAAAAGAAGGTGGGATCCATTCGGTTTAACTATTTGGAATTGGTTTACTACCGGCTGGATGATCCTGACAATGAGAATCGGTTCACTTACATTCCGGCGTGGCGGCTTCGCAAGAATGGAGACCAGCAATTGTATTTTATCGTAAATGCCATGGATGGCAGCGTGATCAGGGATTGGGAATCAACGTGGAGGCTTTCTGCGGACTGGAGATTTTCTTAGCATTTAAAGCCGTCGCTGAATGATAGGGAGAGAAGGAGAAACCATAAAAAAGTCAAGACCATATCTGGGCGACATGATATACTGACAGTACATCATGATGTAGCAGAGAGGAAGAAATAAATGAGCTATTCAACCATGACACATGCACTGATCAGCTATGTGGAAGGTCATCTGGGAGACCTGGATCTGAAAAAAATGTCAGACAGTTTTGGCTTTTCTGAAGTCTATCTGCGGGAGCTTTTTGTAAAAAATGTGAAAAAGATTTTTGGAATGTCTCCCAGCCAGTTTCGGCGGAAGAGGTCTCTGATCGGCAGAAAACAGTTGGATACAGGTGTGTTTGGGTTGGAATGGCTCACCAGGAAAGAGAAAAGGAGCGAGACTAATTTGAAACAGGACAATGAACACACGATATTATATGGTATCCGGAAAATCCAATGAAATCTATCAGTATGAAGCCGCCGGTGATGTTCTTGTGGGCTGGAATTTCTTCCAGGACGATCCTGAGTTTGCATCGGCGGTCAGCACGATGGACAATGGCTATTTTAAGTGCGGTGCATGGTGGGAGAACACGGACACCCAGGCAGCCTATGATGCCTGGAAAACGATGCTGCTGGATGAAAAATGGTTTGTTTCTTTTAGTGTAACTTGTTATGGTCAGCAAATCGCAGCCAGGATTCCCGCAGATTGTCTTCAATAAGATCATGATCAGGATGTATCAAACCACCTCCATAGGATTCGATACGGTATGTATGCCATGCTTCTTCTGGTATTTTGCTGCTGTATGTGCTGATCTCCTTATCTTTTGTATTCCATTTTCGGGGTTCGGGATCGGATTCTTCATAGATACACCATTTTTTGGTAGTCTGGTTTTCAATGATCACTTCAACCTGTTGGTTATTGTCCAGGTCTGTGGCGGCGTATCGGATATTGTTTTTGCTATTTCCTCCGCCCAGATCAAATATAAATTCATCCAGTGAGATGCTCAGGGAAACAAACTGATGGAGAAATTCATCAGTGAGTTCCCGCTCCCTGTCCGAACGGTAATTGTCACGGAGCATAAATTGTTTCCAGAGAGTGTGCTCCATATCAAAGCCCCATACCTCTCCAGCTTCTTTTTTGGAGATAGGAGTTTTGGAAAAATACATTGTTTTCTTTTGCAAATCAGAATATTTCTTTGTAATATCGCTGAGGCTGCATTCGCTGCCCTGTGTGTCAAAATAATGAAATTTATTATCTTTACTCGCGTCAAATGTCTGTCTGCCAATCCTTTGAAAAGTCACGCCGGAACCATTCGGTATCATATCCAGCCAGTCAGCATCGGCGTCACTCTGTGATACAAAAAGTGTATCCTGGACAATATAATGGTACTGGTTAAGGGTTGAATCATAATAACAGTCCACTTTGTTGTAACCTTCAAAGATTTCCAGTAAGGACTCTTCCCGGGGGATCTCCCCGTTCATTGTCCATTTCTGCAGTTTTTCATCCTTTGTTACTTCGTAAATAGAGGGGCCGTGCTGTTTTTCCTCGGCAGATACGACAATCTCCAGATAGCCATCCTGATCCAGGTCCATCAGGGAATAATAAGGTCCAGCGATGGATGCCCCGTCGGCAGTTTCGTCATAGCGTGTTTCTTCTTTATGCCAGACATCTTCATTTCTCACAATGGTGCAAATCTGGTCATGGATCTGGGGAACCGGTTCCCTTTCTGACACTGCAGTACCACTGGTATTCTCTGTTACCGTGGATAGCTGTTTTGTATTGTTTCCACACGCCGTCAAAAGTAACAGGGCGGTAAAGAAAACAAGAAAATATTTGGTCTGGTATATTATGTTCCTGTCGGATAATGTCATAGCGGATCCCACCTTCCATATGAGCAGCTCAACAGTGCCAATGATATAATTAAAAGTATACTACGATTCCGCTTGTGGCGCAAGAATCACTTACTCTTTCATATCCGGCAGTTTTGAGTCAGATCTGGTCCAACATATCCATTTTTGCTCTTTATCGCTGTTCAGAAATGAAAAGTATGCTCCGTTTATTATAAAATTTTCTTCGCTGGAAGATATAACGGTCCCCAGATGATCCGTTTTGCCGGTAGATAGTTCCTCCTGCATGATTTTATTGTGGTCGAGATAAGTAAGAGAATCATCGGATGAGATAATGATAAATACATTGCTTTTTTCTGCCAGAATTGAGAGCTCCCCGGTTTTACCAGAGATTTTATAGGCAATGGATTTTTTGAGCTTCCTGTCTTCAATTCCCAAAATCGCTTCCCGGATTCTGGCAATACCATAGATATCATTACCATTCTGGTATTCATTGATTTCGCAGTTATACCCGGATAATCCTTTTTCCTGCAGCATGAGTTTCACACATTCTCTCCATCGAGACTGCTCTGTCTGTTCTGCGGTTTCTCGGGCATCTATGGTATAGCAGTCAGTCCCCTGGTAAAAGGGGAGTACAGGGTTAGAGGAGAAATATTTTCCGTGATCATATAATTTCAAATCACCAATCTGACAGATTCCATTGCCATCTGACTTACATCTGATGGGTTCGCCTGTTTCAAAGTCAGCTTCCGGAAGATATTTATTTACGGGAAAACTGAAAGGGGTTTCTGCCATGAAGTCATCCGCAGATAACAGATTATCGGTAAAAAGGAGCAGGACTCCGTTCTGGCAGCCGATACGGTCTATAGATTTCATTTTCCTGCGGGCAATAATATTCCCGGCATAGTCGGTCTTTACGATAAAACAACCAAGATCGTCTTCTCCCATTACATAAAAGTGCTGATTTCCCAGAGCGATCTGTTCGGGGCAAATTCCCCAAAAAGCTTCGGCATACTTTTTTTTCTTACCGCTTTTTCTGTTCCGGATTACCACAGAGTCATTGTCATTGATCCACCCCTCATAAGAGCCGTTACATGTATAATCACCTCCAGAGGAGATGATTACCGCTGTGTTTTCATAAGCACCGGGAACTATAGTCATATATACATAGCTACATGAAAGAATAATATCAAGAAGAAGGATTCCGGCCGTGAACAGGGCGGGAACTCTTTTTTTCCTAATTATAAAAGAGCAGAGAAGCGAACCAAGAATGAGAAATATACTGAGTGCGAGCCAGATCATAAAAAATAACCACGTTACCAGAAAGCCTTCCTTATCTGACGCTACATTCCATTGATAAAGATAACAGGAAAAAATAATTTCTGTTCCGGAAAGGATCAAAAATATAATGTCCCACAGAATCATGATTTTTATTTTCCCAGCCAGCATAAAATTAAGACTGATGGGTAAGGGTGTCAGCAGAATAACCAGTACGTCAGAGATAAAACCCCCTTGGAAGGATAGTAAACCTGCCAATGCCGGAATGATGTTACAGAGCAGCAATAAGAATGTCTTTTTCTTATCTTTCATTTGAAATGATTTACCTCCCCATTGTTTATTATCGCTGTAACTATAGTATACTATGGAAATTCTGCCAGTGCAATAAAGAGGAGCTGAAATTACAGAAGATTATTTCATTGAGGGACAGGCAATATAATGTTATAATAGGAGGGAGCACATATCAGAATGAGTTGGAAAGATGAATAAAAATAATAAATAATGAAAAAGGAAACAGGAATGGAGGATCAGAATGAGTGATATGAAGGCGAGGATGCATACGGGTGAGCTGTATCTTCCGGGAGATGAGGAAATAATGAGGGAACAGATGGTTTATCAGGACAGGCTTTGTGACTACAATATGACAAAACCATCCGAAACAGAGAAAAGGAGGAAGCTGCTTCAGGGTATGCTGGGGGACTGTGGGGAAGGGGTATATATTGAGGCGCCATTCTATGCCAATTTTGGCGGACATCATTGTCATTTTGGCAATATGGTTTACGCAAATTATCATTTGACCTGTGTGGATGATTCTCATATCTATATTGGCGATTATACGATGATTGGACCGAATGTAACCATTGCCACGGCGGCCCATCCGATTCTGCCGGAATTGCGTGAGAAGATGTATCAGTATAATATGCCGGTACATATCGGAAGAAACTGCTGGATTGGTGCCGGTGCGGTTATTATGCCGGGGGTGACCATAGGTGAGGATACCGTGATCGGCGCCGGAAGTGTGGTGACAAAGGATATTCCCGCAGGTGTTGTGGCAGTGGGAAATCCATGCCGGATTATGCGGGAAATCAACGAACGTGACAAAGAATTCTATTATAAGGACAGAAAGATCATGCTGTGAGAGGAGTTTGGACACGGCAGCATCAGAACCTCTCTATTCTTACTTCGGGAGGAAAGAATATCATGACAAATAATAAGAATAACATACAATATAGGGAATTATGTGAAAATGAGATAAACAGGAAATTATTCTGTCATTTTATCCGTCATCAGGAAGTCACGGACTGCTGGCGCAGGGAAAACGGGAAATGGGTAATGAAAAGCGATCCCTTTATCGATGACTGGTCTGAGGATGATTATAGATTTCTGGTGGAGTGTCTGAGGAGGACTATTACTACAGGAGGCTTTGTCTGCGGTGCTTTTTGGGACGGCCGGCTCAAGGGGTTTGTCTCTGTAGAGGCCGAATTGTTTGGCGGGGAACAGAGATATCTGGATCTCTCAGCTCTTCATGTGTCTGAGGACAAGAGGGGGAACGGTGTGGGAAAGATCCTTTTCTCTTTGGCAAAGGAGTGGGCAGGGAGAAGAGGGGCCGGAAAGCTGTATATTTCGGCTCATTCGGCGGTGGAAAGCCAGGCTTTTTATAAAGCCATGGGCTGCCAGGAGGCAGAGGTTTATAACCAGAGGCATGTGGAAGAGGAGCCGTATGACTGTCAGCTGGAATGTCAGATATAGTAGAGGATTTTTGGGTACATTTTGTAATATTTTGACAAAAAGTGTGAAATACGGTATTGTAAACAAAAAAACAACTAACTATGACACTGCGATTGATTTAATCTGCCATGCTGGGGTTGAGAAATCCGACAAAAAGAGGTATGATATCAGTAGAGATCAGGCAGCTCCAGTATGGGTTTAAATCTGTGCACTGGAGCTGCTGCAGGGGAGGAATCAGTTTATGAACAAGATTATGGAGCGAATTGCCGAAACAGGGATTATTCCTGTTGTGACGGTGGACAGCCCGGAGCAGGGTGTCAGTATAATGAATGCGTTGAGAGAGGGAGGTCTTCCGGCGGCAGAGATCACATTCCGCACAAAGGCAGCAGCAGAATCGATCTGCGTTATGAAGGAGGCGTGCCCAGAGGCGTTACTTGGTGCGGGGACGGTACTCACCATCGAACAGGTGGAGCAGGCATTGGCGGCAGGGGCAGCATTTATCGTGAGCCCGGGAAGTACAAAGGAAGTGATCGAATACTGCGTGGAAAAAGGAGTATCTGTTATTCCTGGATGTATGACACCCAGTGACATCCAGCTTGCCCTGTCCTGCGGTCTGGAGATCGTCAAGTTTTTTCCGGCAGAGGCAGCAGGCGGACTGAAATTGTTAAAAGCCATGTCAGCACCCTATCCCAATGTTAGGTTTATGCCGACGGGCGGCATTTCCTTACAAAATGTATCCCAGTATCTTTCTTTTCCTAAAGTAATGTGCTGCGGGGGGAGCTGGATCACGGAACCTGCAAAACAAGGAGATTATAAGAAAGTGGCAGAGACGGCCAGGGAGGCTGTTTTACTTGTCCAGAAAATACGGAATGAAAAGGTGGGTCATACAATATCATAACCAGCTTCTTCCAGTACCATCGCTGCTTTCAGAATATTTTCTTTCTTAACAAGAATATAATCTGTATGAAAGGTTGAGATAACAAAGATACCAATTTCGTTTTCTGCCAACAGGGCAGATATTCCGGCAAGGACTCCGATCAGCGAAAAGTCAAGAGTTCCCTCGACCCGCAATGCTTTCCAGTCATCTTCCCGTTCGATTGTATTATCCGGCGCATATTTCGTGGGACAGACCAGAGAGCTTTCTTCCTCTGTTTTGGCAGTAAAGAAATAGTTCTGGTGTAAATCAATTTTTGAGTAATCTTTTACTTTACATATCGAAAAGTCGTATTGTAGTTTTTTTAGCTTCATTATGAAGTATTCCTTTCTAATGGTTTTATAAAGATTATATAGAATTTATTGTGAACAGTCAAATATGGTACAATAAACAGAAACCAGGGAGGTTTATATGGACAAAGATAAGAGGGCATGGGTACGTCATTATTTTTCGCAGGTAAGATGGCATAAATAGAAGGATAGATTACAGTACCATGGAAGGGAGACTGGGAATATGACTACAAGAGAAGAGGCGCTGTCTTATGGCATGACTTTTCATGATGTGTATCAGGATGCGCCGTTTCACGATCCGAACTGGATCCTGGTACGGTATAGAAAAAACAAGAAGGCATTTTTATGGACATATGAATACCAGGGGCAGATTCGCATCAATGTAAAGGTGGATCCGGAGTGGAGGGATTTCTGGAGGGATGCGTATGAGGCAGTGATTCCGGGATATCATCAGAACAAAGAGCACTGGAATACAGTTATACTGGATGGAAGCGTGCCGGAGGGGGATATCCGGCGGATGATAACAGAGAGTTATGACCTGATTGTGGGAGGGAGGAACTAATTGCTATATTTTGTAGAGGAGATTGACCTGAAAAGTAGTATAAATCCGGTTACGGGAAAAGAGTATCTGCCAGAGAGCAGTATTGTTGTTCTGGACGAAACTGACAGTCCGGATATGTTCTGCGGGCAGGGTGAAAATGGAGTGTATACCGTCCGGATTTCCACAGGAAATAAAAATTGGGAGATGACGATAGGTGATTTTATTGATTATACCCAGGCAGAACAACGGGAGGCGGTGGTGTGCCTTTCAGGGAAATGGCTTGCCGTGGTCAGGGCGGCTTATCAGGGCCACTGCTGTGCCGACAGAAAATTAAGAGCCTATGAGCCCCGCTTTCTGGTTCACAGTACCACATACGAGTGTGGGAGAAAGATACTGGAAGATAAATCATTGAAAAGCTGGAACTGCCTGAGAAGTGAAAGAGGGATTTCAGGGGAAATCCCCATAGGCAGGAGACTGGGGGATCCGGAGTATTTTTGTGATTATATTATGTTTTCCCAGGGTGCGGTATCATCAGAGATTGTTGTAATGTCTAAGCAGGCCGGGGAAATTATAATGGATGTAAATCGTCGTTATAAAACCGGAATACGAATTTATCTGGATGCGGAAGCCATGGCTGGAGACGGGCTTCTGATCCGCGATGGGATTCATCTTAAGGTAAAGGAAAAACTGTCACTGGAGAAATATCTATTGTGGTGGGCTGACTGGGAGAGAGCCGGTCTGCCGGGACCGGTCTCTACGCCGCTGGAATTTACACAGAGAGCCAATGCCAGATTCCATGAAAAAAATCAGGGTTTTTAAGTGTGCACGCGGGTATCTACTGACGGTTGGACGAATGTGGGGATGGGTATAAGCTAAACATGGATCTGTAGCTTCCAGACACCAAAGGTGTTAAAATCAGACCGGAAGGTAAAAATTTTATGGCGGTCCCATATCTCATTGATCCATGGGGGGATGCTTTTCTTTTCATTGATCACAAGCCACAATTGATCGTTGTCAGAGACACTTTTTTTCAGGTGTTCAGGCGTTGTATATTCCACATTTCCAAAGGCGTCGAACCATGGTTCATAGTAGCTTACAAGGTGTCTTTGTGCCGGGTAATAGTATGACATAATGCCAAAGGATGAATCACAATAGAGGAAGATGTCATTCTGGGAACATATGGTATCAAATTCTTTCCTGAAATTATGCAGGGAGGGATTGTATTCAAATACCGCTGTGGCGGTACATTGTATGAGACAGAGTGCGAAAAGGCAGGAGCACAATATCCCGCCCTTTTTTGTGAAAGTGCTGCCATCCCGGCAAAGAAAGACAGCCGCCATTATGGCAAATATGCCAAGAAGGGGAGAGGCATAGCGGGCGATATACAGAGGGCGTAGTACGATTGAGATTCCAAATCCCGCAGCATGCACAAACAGTATGGTGAAAATGCCGGAGCCAATAAGGGTTTTCTCAGACTTTTTCAGGTATTTCCACATATACAGCATGGGAAGAAAAAGAAAGATTGTTACGGCAAGCACAATGAGTGAATCTCGTTCCAGTGATGCGAGCCAGAAGTTTTTGGATGCCTGACTGGTCTGCGCCAGCAGTGTACGCAGCCATCCGGAATATCCCAAAACCAATAAGACGTCTCCAATCAGTATTTTCCACCATTCATTACGGTATTTCATAATGATCAGTAGATTGACACAGATTACGATGCCAGCTGTGGCTACAAGAGCGTAAATATGGTTATAAGCAGCACATAGTGCAGAAAGGGTGAACAACAGGACGGTCCGGCGGCTTCTGGAATGAAGCAGCCGCATTCCTTCCAGAAAACACCATGTTACAAAGAACATGCTCCAGGAATAGCAGCGCTGCTGCACTGAAAAATAAAATGACATTGGTACTGTACCGATGATGAGAAGGTAGAAAACAGCAGTCCTGTCTCCATAGTCCTCCCTTACGATAAGACATCCCAGAAGGAGCAGCATAATATATCCAAGGAGTGAGAACAGCTTGGTACATACGATATCATAGCCTGCGACAGAGCAGAATAATTTTAATCCTGTAAAGTAGAGCGGCGGATGCATATCGGACCGCAGGATTTCGATTATTTCATGAAAATTATGCCGGATCAGGGCAAGCGTATAGGCTTCATCAAACCATACGTTATCGCTGAATACTAATCCGGATGCCATAAATGACAGGATAAAAAAAAGGATAATTGGTAATTTGTTTTTATGATTGTTCATGGCTGTCATTATAATAGGCCAGGGTGACATTGTCATGACTTTGAGGTGACAGTTTTGTTATATTCCGGTTCTGATTCAGATTGTCTGCTTTTTTAGCTTCTTTCAGTTTCAATTTTCTCCTCTATTTGTTCTTTGATAAAATCAATCCGGTCAAACACTGTTGGTTTGAAATAGCCGGAAACTGCTGCTACCAATTCCTTTTGGGGATTGATATAAATGACATTTCCACTATTTCCGATAGCCGCATAGATTCCCTCTTTTTCATCAATTATCCACCACAGATAGCCGTACTTCATATCACGATATTTTTCGCCGCAATGCAGCCTGACTGTAGTACTTTCTGCAAGCCATTTTTCAGAAACAATCCGCATATTATTAAAAACACCCTTTTTCAGACAGAGCAATCCTATCTTTGACATTTCATCAGCGGATAAACAAAGACCATATCCCGCAGCCCCAACTCCCTTTTCGTCTGTAAACCAGATATTTCCTTTCGGTGTCTTTCCTACTGTAAAAGCCTTGTGTGCTTCAGCATCGGGAGCAACATATATTTCCCTTGGAGCAATCGTCAACGGCTCAAATAGATATTTGTTTGCGAAATCTACTGTTGTCATTTTGCTCTCTGCTGCAATGATGCCTGTGAGAATATGAATACCCAGGGTAGAGTATTGAAATTCTCCTGTTATGCCGCGCCTGCCGCCCAAAAAATCCAGAGCGGCAATGCTCCAATCTTCCTGTACGCATATTTTTGACCAGGGCTCCGATTTATACTTATAGGGTGCGGTCATTGTCAAAAGATTTTTCAATGTGACTTTTTGAATTGTCTTTTCTCCCCGTTTGATTTTGTAATCAGGGAAATAATCTAACACGTAATCGTCCACGCTGCCAATCAATCCTTGTTCAATGGCAATGCCAATTAATAAAGAAACAATGCTTTTCGTAACAGACATCGTATGTACTGTATCATCTGCTTTGTAGCCATTCCATATATCATTTATAATTGTCCTGCCATTTTGAATAACGGTCACCTGACAGATGTTTGACTCGTTATCGGAAACATAACTGTGGAATTCTGATAAATTTATCATTTTTACTCCTTATCCATTTTTTAATTATAATTCTTCCGTTCCTCTGATGCCTCCCTTGTTTTATATCTTCCTGCAAGGCATTACCAGAACCCTGACAAGGGAAAAAGCAGGGCCATGAACGTCCGGTGGTCATCTGTTTTGTGACGACCGGAGCGGAGACAAGAAAATCTCATAAAACATTATAACACAAACGTTATGCTAATTGGCAAACGAATTGAACTCCTCAGGTCATATTTGCAGAAAATGTGGAATTATGTAGAGGGGAATGGTATAATTGGATAGGGGGGGGTTAGATCCAATTTTTGAGGGCATGTTCCCAAGGTGTTCCTATGGGTTCCGGAGGAAAACCAGAATGCAAAGCATTTTTATGCGAAATGAAGGAGAAACAATATGGAAAAAACAGCAAATGAAATACAGAAAGAAAGAAGAACAGAAATAGAAGATAAAGCAAAGGAACTCATCAAGAAGTGCGATGCTGCTACACTTACTTCAATCAATGAAAAAGGATACCCGCGTACTTGTGCACTGTCAATTGCAAAGACAGAAGGATTTTCAGATGTTTATTTTATAACTTCAAAGCGTTCCCCGATTAATGGAAAAGTAACACATTTTGAAAACAATCCGAAAGCAAGTGTATGTTATTATCTTGGCGGCGATAGTGTAACACTTGTTGGAAATGTTGAGTTTGTTGAGGATCGAGAGACGCAGGAATCGATTTGGAGTGAACAACATAGAGGATTTTTCAAGAAAGGGATTGATGATCCAAAATTCAGATTATTAAAGTTCCATACCATTGAGGCAACATTTTGGATCGAAGGAAAATTCAGAACCTGTAAATACAAATAAACTAAAAATCTCAATTAACTATATTACAGTGAATGGAACGGATTTCTATTAGATAGAAGTGGTCAAAAATATCAAAAGGGATGTAATTTCAGTGATCGGATTGGGCAGGAAGGTGTTAATGTTATGAAACAAAATTCTACACCCTTTAATGTGGCAGAATATGATATACAGATAAATAGAACATTAACATTCTATGAGGAAATGCTTCAGCAGATTGTGGATATTGTGGCATTGTTGGATTTGCATTCAATTAAGTGGCTTGATGTGGGATGCGGGACAGGGAAAATGGCAAGATCCTCACTTGGCATTCTGGAAATTGAAAAAATGGTGTCCATTGACGTGGAACTGGAAATGCTAAAGCGGGCACAATGTTTTTGCAAAGATGAAAAGTTGGAATTTCTGCAATGTGATATTAGAGAATTACCATATCAGGAAATGTTTGATGTCGTGACATCAATACAGGTTAATCATTATTTTAAGATGGATGAGCGTATGACTATAATAGAAAATTGTTATAATGCTTTGAGAGAAAATGGAACATATATTTCTTTTGAAAATTTTGCACCGGACAGTGAGGAAGGCACAGAATTATATTTAGAGCGTTGGAAACAGTTTCAGACTGCAAATGGGAAAACAGAAGAAGAGGCAGATTCACACATCAAACGTTTTGGACGGAATTATTTTCCCATATCGATTCCAGAGTCTGTCAGAATTTTGAAGGACTGTGGTTTTCGTATGGTGGAGATTTTGTGGGTGTCTTATATGCAGGTGGGGATATTGGCAAGGAAATGAAGTGGATTCGACCAGGCCGTGAAGATTCGGAAATGGGCAAATGGGATATTCGGGCTTGACAGAAGATGAATTAGCTGCATTCGCAAAGATTGTACATGCAGTAGATTGCTCTATAGAACAAATCAGTAAATTTTTTGCTTGAAACTAAGATACTGGCGAAACGAATAGTACTTTCATGGTATAAAAAAGATTTGCAGATTATGTTAATGCGTTGATGTTTAAATAATGAAATACACCGATCACTGGTGAAAGCGATGTAAATGCCATGTATTTTGATGAAAACGTCTGGTTTTCTCAGAAAACAATGGGGTTACTGTATAACGTAGAAACACATACAATTAATTATCATTTAAAAAAGATATTTGCGGATGGTGAATTGGATGAGGCGTCAGTTATTCGAAAATTTCGAATAACTGCATCGGATGGTAAAGGCTATAATACAAACCACTACAATTTGAAAGCGATTGGCAAAAAACCATTTGACAAAAGATGAATTATCTGCAATGGAAAAGATTGTCAATGCCTATTTAGATCTTGCGGAATTGCGGGCGGAAGAACACGTTCCAATGACTATGGAAGAGTGGGCGGAACAGTTTGAAGGGATTTTGCGGTTATCCAAGAAAGAAATTTTGACACATGCGGGAACTATTTCAGCAAAAATAGAAGAGCAGCATGCGCTGAGCGAATTTAAAAAGTATCGTGTAAGACAAGATCAATTGTACCAGAGTCATTTTGACCGTATGCTGTTGGAAATAGAGGATGAAAGCAATGAAAAATGAAAAAGGAGAGATTGTATATCATTATTGTTCTCTTGAAGGATTTCTAAATATTATTCAGAATGCTTCTTTATGGATGTCTGATATTTTGTACTATCTTATTAAAGAACAATTTAGACGCTCTCCAGCCATTTATTCCCGCGAGCAACGAGCCGAGCGGCCGTGCTTGCGCGGATATTTGGCGACTGCCGTGAGAGTCAAATGCCGGGGTATTTGACAGATAAAGTAATCCTGAAAGGAGAAAGTGAAAACTGTACAGATTTTTCAGAAGATAATTATATAGAGCAAATCAGTGAATTTCTTGCATGAAACTAAGATACTGGCCTAACCAAATCGCATAAAAAGATATACCCATCCGGGCATCCCGTAATCCATGCCCCTGACGGGGCGGACGGACTACCGTCCGATAAGGTATAAAAAAGTACAGAACAAAAGTTCGATTTTAGTCTGTACTTTTTTTGACTTATGTGTTATAATGAAAAACCAAATGACTGGATAATACTATCTGTACTGGCTGGTGTTATTCCGTGTTGTTTCATTTTAAAAATACGGTTTTGTGACCTGGATTTGTGTAATGGGCCAGATAACATAAATTAGTACAAAATGGCAGAGATAATGGTATTTGGGAAGAGATAAGGGAAGCAGAAATCTTAGCAGGCAAGGAGGCGGTCAGACATGAGCCATAGTCAAAAAACAGAGACATTAACTAACGAGGATGTAGCTATCGAAAGGCTATGTGCCAATATAGTAGCCTTAGTGAAGCATGCAAGAAATATTGCTGCTCAACAAGTGAATTTGATTCAATTGCTTACTTATTATACTATTGGGAAATGGATTATAGAAGTGCAGCAAAAAGGAGAAATAAGAGCGAGATATGGTAGTCAAGTTATTAAAAGGCTATCTGAAGAAATGAAAAAGAATTTTGAAAGAGGATTTTCGGAGGATAGTTTGAAAAATGCACGGAAGTTTTATCTGACCTATAAGGATAGAATTGACGAAACAATGATTAATCTTTTTGCAGTTGAAAAAAGTGAAACAGTGTTTAGCCTTTTTGAAGAGAAACAGCCCTTCATAGTATCATGGTCACACTACTTACAATTAATGCGAATAGAAAATGAAGATGAAAGAAGTTTCTATGAAATTGAATCAGCAAAATCAGGATGGAGTGTACGTACTCTGCAAAGACAATATAATTCCAGTCTTTATGAAAGGTTGGCACTTAGCCGAGATAAAGAGGCTGTTTTACAGTTGGCAAGGAAAGGTAACATTATTACAAAACCGGAAGATATTGTAAAACAGCCAACAGTATTAGAATTCTTAGGAATGGAAGAAAAAATTAAATATTCAGAAACAGATTTAGAAACAGCAATTATTGATAAATTGCAGAAATTTTTGTTAGAAATGGGAAAGGGATATCTATTTGAATCCAGGCAAAAACGTTTTACATTTAATGAAGATAGTTATTATGTGGATTTGGTGTTCTATAATCGTCTTCTTCGGTGTTATGTGTTGATTGATTTAAAAGTGGATAAATTGACACATCAGGATATTGGACAAATGCAGATGTATGTAAATTATTACGATCGATATGAGAAATTGGAAGATGAAAATCCAACGATTGGTATTCTGCTATGTAAAGAAAATAATGATGCATTAGTGGAGATAACACTGCCGCGAGATACTAATATTTATGCTTCTGAATATAAGTTGTATTTACCAGACAAGAAACTGCTACAAGATAAGTTGCGGCAGTGGATAGACGAGGCTGATGTAGAATAGAGTGGTAAAACACTTGTAGGTTTATCATTAAAGAAATGGGAGGTTTGTTATGTACGATAATAAAAAAGAATTATTATCAAAATTAGAATTTGGAAGTGTGGATTCCGAGTCGGAATTAGATTTAGATAGAAAATTTATAAAAACTAAAGATTTTGAAGAATTTATTAATCCACAGAAATCTTTGGTTTTAGGGGCAAAAGGTTCTGGAAAAAGTGCCCTATTTCAGATGTTTTCTAAGTATGAAGAAGCAGCAAAGAAACTTGCAGGACTTGATAGAAAAATAATTATAGTAACAGGAACAGGTTTCAATGATTTGAAGGAATTACAAACAGATGATTTTAGAAAGTTATTAAGGAACGAAGAAGCTGATTTTAATAAAATATGGGAACTTTATATTGCGGTGAAAATAGCAATTAAAATGGGAAAGGAAGGATATTATTGTGGGGAAAATTTAGTTGAATTTTATAGGAATGTAGGTATTATGGAGGATTTCAGGATTCTAAATATCTTAAAACAATTATGGACTGTGGTTGTGGGAACTCCAATACAAGGTATAGACATTGATATAAAAGGGGTAAAAATTAAAATTGGTGGAAAATATAGTATTGATACACAAGATATATTGTGTGACATTAATGATGTTTTGGAGCAGGAAAGTTTAGAATGTTGGATTTTATTTGATAAAATAGACGAGTTGTTTTCTGACGATTATGGAAAGAGAAAGATTTGTATAGAAAGCCTTTTTAGGACGTACTTGAGTTTCGTTAATAGGTTTCCAAGAATAAAATTTAAAATATTTTTAAGGAATGATATTTGGTCTACTCTAGAATTTGTGAATAAAAGTCATTTGTCGGATAAAAGTGTAGTACTTTCATGGGATAAAAAGGATTTGTTGATTATGTTAATGCACCGATGTTTAAATAATGAAATAGTGGAAGAATATGTAGTAAACGAGATAGGGCTGGAAAAGGAAGAGTTGTTATTGTCTCCAAATTTGGAAGAGACTTTTTATACGATATTTGCTCGTCAGGTGTATAAGGGGAAAAAAGAAGCAAATATGATTGATTGGCTGTTACAACGAATAACAGATGGGTTAGGGGGAAAATATCCGAGAGAATTTATCAATTTTGCCAATTATTCCAAAGAAGCACAAGAAGAAATGGAATATTTTGAAGAAAATTGTTTGATTTCTGGCATGGCAGTGAAAAAAGCTTTTTCTAAAGTGTCTGAAGTTAAATGCGATACATATTTAAGTGAGTTTCCCAAATTAAGAAAACACTTTGATAGGTTTAGGGGAAAAGATACGGCTCGATATAGTAGGGAAGAAATATTCGTACTTATGGATGGATTGGAACCCCAAGGAGATGATATGCTTCAAGAACTTTATGAAACAGGAATGTTAGAAGCAAAAAGGGGTAAAGCATTTGCAGATAGTTTATTTGAAATCCCTAAATTGTATAGAATTGGTTTAGGCTTAGTCTTAAGAGGAAGACCATAGTTATAGAAAGGTATAGTATCATGGATTATTTCGAATTAGTATCGCAATATCAGCCTACCGGCGACCAGCCACAGGCTATTGAAGAATTAGTAAAAGGATTTCAGGAAGGCAACCAGTTCCAGACGCTTCTCGGCGTCACCGGCTCTGGTAAGACCTTTACAATGGCAAATGTTATTCAACAATTAAATAAACCAACACTTGTCATAGCGCATAACAAGACACTGGCAGCTCAGTTATATGGAGAATTTAAAGAGTTCTTTCCAAATAATGCGGTGGAGTATTTTGTCTCCTACTACGACTATTATCAGCCGGAGGCCTATGTGCCCTCCACGGATACCTATATTGAGAAGGATTCTGCCATCAATGATGAAATTGATAAGCTGCGGCACTCTGCCACAGCGGCATTGACAGAGCGCAATGATGTCATTATTATTTCCAGCGTGTCGTGTATTTATGGTCTGGGCAGTCCGATTGATTACCAGAATATGACTGTTTCACTTCGGCCGGGAATGGAGAAAGACCGGGATGAGGTGATCCGCAGGCTCATTGATATACAGTATACGAGAAATGACATGGATTTTCACCGGGGAACCTTCCGGGTCAGAGGGGATGTGGTGGAAATCTTTCCGGCCTCAGCCACAGACCGGGCGCTGCGGGTGGAATTCTTTGGTGATGAGGTGGATCGGATTCAGGAGATTGATGTGCTGACAGGGGATGCTGTCAGTCAGCTGGAGCATATGGTTGTCTTTCCGGCCTCCCATTATGTGGTATCTCAGGATAAGATGGAGCGGGCGATTCAGGGAATCGAAGAGGAACTGAAAGAGAGGGTTTCCTACTTCAAAAGAGAAGACAAGCTTATTGAAGCCCAGAGGATTTCGGAGAGGACGCACTTCGATATAGAGATGATGCGGGAAACGGGTTTTTGTTCTGGCATAGAAAATTATTCCATGCATTTAAGCGGCCTGAATCCTGGTGATACGCCTCATACACTGATGGATTATTTTCCGGATGATTTCCTGATAATAATAGATGAGTCACATATAACGGTTCCCCAGGTGAGGGGGATGTATGGAGGGGATCAGTCCCGGAAGACCACACTTGTAGAGTACGGCTTTCGGCTTCCCTCTGCCAAGAGCAACCGGCCTTTGGATTTTGAGGAATTTGAGGGGCATATTAATCAGATGCTGTTTGTGTCGGCAACACCCTCTGATTATGAACAGGCCCACGAGCTTCTGCGGACGGAGCAGATCATCCGGCCTACAGGCCTTCTTGATCCAGAGGTTATCGTGCGCCCTGTCAGAGGGCAGGTGGATGATCTTTTGGGCGAGATCCGGAAGGTGACGGAGAAGAAAGGAAAGGTACTTGTCACAACACTGACGAAACGGATGGCGGAGGATCTGACAAAGTATCTGCAGGAGGTAGGCGTGCGTGTCCGGTATCTCCATTCGGATATTGATACACTGGAGCGGTCGGAGATCATTCGGGATATGCGGCTGGACGTCTTTGATGTGCTGGTGGGGATCAACCTGCTGCGAGAGGGACTGGATATTCCAGAGGTGTGCCTTGTGGCGATTCTGGATGCAGATAAGGAAGGGTTTCTGCGGTCGGAGACGTCACTGATCCAGACCATCGGCCGTGCAGCCCGTAATGCTGAGGGGTATGTTATCATGTATGCGGATAACGAGACGGATTCCATGAAGAAGGCCATTGGAGAGACGAACCGCCGCCGAAAGGTGCAGCAGGCGTACAACGAAGAGCATGGCATAACCCCGCAGACCATCAGGAAGGCCGTGCGGGATCTTATCCGGATATCAAAGAAGGCGTTTGCAGATATTCTGGAAGAAGAGAAGGATCCGGAATCCATGAGTGCGGAAGAGCTCCAGAAGGCGATCCGGAAAATTATGAAAAATATGAACAAAGCGGCGACGGATCTGAATTTCGAACTGGCGGCAGAGCTGCGGGATAAGATGATTGAATACAAAAGACATTTACAGGAAATAGAGTGACAGGCAGACGGGAGGTAAGCAATTGGAGAAGAAACGCATGATCCGCATTCGCGGAGCAAAAGAACACAATTTACAGGATATCAGTCTGGATATCCCCAGGGATGAATTCGTTGTACTGACAGGGCTTAGCGGTTCCGGGAAATCATCCCTCGCTTTTGATACCATCTATGCGGAAGGGCAGCGAAGATATATGGAATCACTTTCTTCCTACGCCAGGCAGTTCCTTGGACAGATGGAGAAGCCGGATGTGGAAAGCATCGAGGGGCTGCCCCCGGCGATTTCTATTGACCAGAAATCCACCAACCGGAATCCCCGTTCTACAGTGGGAACAGTGACGGAGATTTATGATTATTACCGGCTTCTCTATGCCCGGATCGGGATTCCCCATTGCCCGAAATGTGGGAAGGAGATCAAGAAGCAGAGTGTGGACATGATGGTGGATGAGGTGATGAAGCTGCCGGAACGAACGAAGATCCAGCTTTTGGCCCCGGTAGTCCGCGGGCGGAAGGGGGAGCATGTAAAGGTTCTGGATAAGGCGAAGAAGAGCGGTTATGTCCGGGTAATGATTGATGGGAATCAGTATGAGCTCAGTGAGGAGATTAAACTGGAGAAAAATAAGAAACACAATATAGAAATTATCGTAGACCGGCTTATGATCAAGGACGGGATTCAGAAACGCCTGACGGATTCCATTGAAAATGTGCTGAAGCTTGCGGACGGGCTGATGGTTGTGGATGTCATCGGCGGTGAACCCATCAATTTCAGTCAGAGCTTTTCCTGCCCGGACTGCGGCATCAGCATTGAAGAACTGGAGCCCCGGAGCTTTTCCTTTAATAATCCATTTGGCGCCTGTCCGGACTGTCTTGGCATCGGATACCGGATGGAGTTTGACGAGGAGCTGATCATTCCGGATCCTTCTCTGAGCATCAATGAGGGAGCCATTGCTGCTCCGGGATGGCAGTCGGTGGTGAAGGAGGGGAGCTACAGCCGCAGTACGATGGAGGCTATGGCGGCGGAATATGGATTTTCACTGGATACGCCATTTGAGGATTATCCTGCCGAGGTTCATGAGATTATCTGGCATGGTACAGAGGGGCGTCGCGTTGAGGTGCACTATACGGGGCGGCATGGCAGCGGTGTCTACAATATCGCCTTTGAGGGGATATTGAATAATATTCAGAAACGATACCGGGAGACTGGTTCTGAGGTGGCAAAGCAGGAGTACGAGAGTTTTATGCAGATCACGCCATGCCATACGTGCGGCGGCAAACGACTGAAAAAGGAATCCCTGTCGGTGACGGTGGGGGACAAGAATATTGCGGATATCTGTGAACTTTCCATACTGGATCTCAAGGAATTTATGGATGGACTGGAATTGTCCAGGAGGCAGCAGCAGATTGGGCGGCTGGTATTGAAGGAGATCCGTTCCCGGCTGGGTTTTCTTGTGGATGTCGGTCTGGATTACCTCAGCCTTGCCCGTGCTACGGCGTCTCTCTCTGGGGGAGAGGCCCAGCGGATCCGGCTGGCGACGCAGATCGGATCCGGGCTGGTAGGAGTGGCATATATTCTGGACGAGCCGAGTATCGGGCTTCACCAGCGGGACAACGATAAACTTATCGCCACGCTGAAGAAGCTCAGGGATCTGGGTAATACGCTGATCGTCGTGGAACATGACGAGGACACCATGCTGGCGGCTGATCATGTGGTGGATATCGGTCCGGGGGCAGGTAAGAATGGCGGTTTTGTGGTGGCACAGGGGACGGCAGAGGAGATCATGAATGTGCCGGAGTCTATTACAGGGGCTTATCTCAGCAAACGCATCGAGATTCCCGTACCGGCAGAGCGCCGTAAGCCGTCAGGGTTTCTTACAGTAAAGGGAGCAGAGGAACATAATCTGAAGAAGATAAATGTTAAGATTCCCACCGGGATTCTTACCTGTGTGACGGGGGTATCCGGGTCGGGGAAGAGCTCCCTGGTAAACGAGATTCTGTCGAAAAGCCTGACGAGGACGCTGAACCGCGCCCGATGCATACCGGGGAGGCATACAAAGATTGAAGGCGTGGAAAAGCTGGACAAGGTTATAAACATTGACCAGTCGCCCATTGGGCGGACGCCCCGGTCCAATCCGGCTACCTATACGGGAGTATTTGATATGATACGGGATCTTTTTGCCGCCACACCGGATGCGAAAGCAAAGGGATATAAGAAAGGACGCTTTAGCTTTAATATCAAAGGCGGGCGCTGCGAAGCGTGTTCCGGGGACGGTATACTGAAGATTGAGATGAATTTCCTGCCGGATATATACGTTCCCTGTGAGGTCTGCGACGGAAAGCGTTATAACCGGGAGACGCTGGATGTGAAATACAAAGGAAAGAGCATTTATGATGTGCTGGATATGACGGTGGAAGAGGCTCTGGATTTCTTTAAGCATATTCCCACGATCCACCGGAAGATACAGACCTTATATGATGTGGGACTCTCTTATGTGAAGCTGGGGCAGCCCTCCACTACCTTGTCCGGAGGGGAGGCACAGAGAATCAAGCTGGCCACAGAGCTGAGTAAGCGGAGTACAGGAAAGACCATCTATATTCTGGATGAGCCCACCACGGGACTTCATTTTGCCGATGTGCACAAGCTCATCGAGATTCTTCACCGGCTGGTGGAGGGGGGGAATACAGTGGTTGTGATTGAACACAATCTCGATGTCATAAAGACGGCCGATTACCTCATTGATATGGGACCGGAGGGCGGCGATAAGGGGGGCACTGTGGTTGCCTGTGGCACGCCGGAGAAGGTGGCAGAGTGTGAGGAATCCTATACCGGGTATTATATGAGGAAAATATTATCATAAGGAGAAAGACGGGGGTAAAATATATGTATTCATTTTTTGCCATGATGGCCCGTATGAAATATATTGAGCGATGGGCCCTGATGCGTAATTCCAGGCAGGAGAATATCAGCGAACATTCGCTGGAGGTGGCTATGCTGGCACATGGGCTTGCCATTATTTCCAATGAAAGGTGCGGCAGTCAGGTAAATGTGGAGCAGATAGCCCTGATGGGACTATATCATGATGCCAATGAGATCATAACCGGAGATATGCCCACCCCGGTGAAATATTTTGATGAGGATATGAAAGGTGCTTACAAGAGGGTGGAGGATGTGGCGAGCCGGACGTTACTAGATAAGCTGCCAGACTATATGAAGAAATATTATGATCCGGTTTTTTTTCAGAGAGAGGCTTCAAAAAAAGAATGGAAGCTTGTGAAAGCTGCCGATAAGCTTTCCGCCCTCATTAAGTGTATGGAAGAACTGAGATCCGGCAATCAGGAGTTTCAGACAGCCCTGAAAACTACCAGACAGGCCCTTGCGGACCTGGGGCTGGAGGAAGTTAAAATATTTATGGAAGAGTTTTTGCCGGCGTATGATCTGACATTGGATGAATTGCAGAAGAGGTGATTCCGAAATCCTTTCCAGCCTTTCTGATCCGTGTGCAGGGAGACAGTGCGATGGTGCTGCCTCCCTCTGACATTTATGAAGCCTTATAAATAAGCGTGTCCAGAATCTCCATAATCTGGTGGGCGTTGCGATTCCACCAGGATTCACTTTCACAGTAATTCAGGACAGTAACCGTGTTTTTAAATTTCCCGCCCAACACAATGTATTCCCAGTAGGATTTCCCATCGTAATATCCCGCCTCGCTGCTTATACCATTTATTTTGATCATCTTTGTCTTCAATCCCGTTCCACATACGCCAAAGGCATTTGTGTACTGGACAGATATCCTGTTTTTCTTTTTCGCTGAATCCTTCCAGAATGTGATCCCGAAGGTTTCGCCTTCTTTTGTTTTTTTATACTTCTCTGTCTGGCAGGACCAGCCATCCGGGATACACAGTGAAATACTTCCTTTCCTGCACTTATAAGAAATTTTCGGGTTCTCTTTCTGGTCTTTGCCGTCCGTTTCTTTATTCCCGGTTATAGCTTGCGCCGATGCCGCCTTTGTTCTCTCTGTTCTGCCGGTCTCTGATGCCGATGCATCCTTCCGGATATTGTTACAGCCGGCAAGGAAAAGGCAGACTGAGAATGCTAATAACATTCCTGCAATTTTTTTCATATCCATCCGTCCTTTCATTGATCGTGTTCAGCCTGGTCTGATTATAAGACGACTGATCCCGCCGGACTGTTGCAGGATTTTTCAAATTGCAGGGGAGATTATTTCCTTGTATCGAAAAGCAGGGTGACAGGACCATCATTCACCGATGCCACCTTCATATCCGTTCCGAATTCGCCATGTTCAACGTGAAAACCCCTTTCAGTGCATGCGGACATAAATCTTTCATAGAGTGGGAGGGCGGTATCCGGTTTTGCTGCCCCGGTGAATCCGGGTCGCCGGCTTTTCAGGTCAGCATATAACGTAAACTGGGAGACCACCAGGAGTTCGCCGCCTGCCTGTTCCAGATTCCGGTTCATTTTCCCATTGTCATCCTCAAATACCCGGACACCGCAGATCTTGTCTGCCAGTTTCATGGCGTCCTCCTCTGTATCATCCGGCCCCACGCCCAGTAGAACAAGAAATCCCGTTCCTATTTTTCCATGGATCGTCTCTTCAATAGTAACAGAAGCTTCCGACACACGTGTTACAACTGCTTTCATACATTACCTCCGAAGTGAATGATTAGCCCTTGGGCTATATTGATTATACAATCCAGGGATTGAATATGCAATGAGCATTTGCCAGAACCATTTTTTGTATATTGACATATAATAATCCACATTGTATAATGCGAATTAGATATCTAACTTAATAAGCAATAGCCTGCTGCTTTGGTTTCAAAGCAGCAGAAGGCATGTGGGAATGGAGGTTGATTAATTGAGACAAAAAAATATTATAGAAAGACGTATCCTTGCGGCAGCCCTTGCCGTACTGCTGCTGGGGACCAGTGTGGGGCCGGCACCAAAAACGGCAGCGGCTGGTTCCGTTATTTTGCAGAATCCACGGATCAGTGAACAGGGGGGACAACTGGATGAAGCTTCTGGTCTGAGCAATCCCAGGATCAAAATGAAGGTTCGTGATGTGGTCACCTTTGGCAGCTACTGGCAGAAGGACACCAATGGGGACGGTGAGGCGGATCAGAAGGATGAGAAGCAGCCCATCCGCTGGCAGGTTCTTTCAGTGGATGACAACGATGTATTTCTTCTTTCCGAACGGTTGCTTGACTTCCTGCCGTATGAAGCTGAATCAGAAACTGCCACGTGGGAAAATAGCTCTATTAGAAAATGGCTGAATGAAGAGTTCTATCGGGATGCTTTTAGTGAAGAGGAGAGGGCAGCCATTAAAGAGACGGCGTTAACTAATCCGGATAATCCGGAATATGGTACGGATGGCGGCGCCGATACAAGGGATAAGGTATTTCTTCCTTCTATAGAAGAAGTATCTTCGGCGGCATATGGATTTGACGGGGATATAGACTATGATGATCAGGCAAGGAAGGCAAAGGTCACTCCTTATGCAGGACTGCCGGGAGAGGATATGATCACAGGGGGAGGAGACGGCGGCTGGTGGCTTAGATCACCTGGTTATGCCAGTGATGCGGCGGCATATGTTTTTAATTCCGGTGTTGTTAATTCATATGGCAGCAGTGTCCAGATTGATTTGGATGGGATACGTCCTGCCCTGCATCTCGATCTGTCGGTTATGCCTTTAGAAAAGGCTGGAGAAGTCGAGACAGGACTGGATGAGAGCGAGTGGGATCTGGTACAGCTGGGTACAACGGAAGAGGATCAGCCAATGGAATGGAGAGTGTTATCTGTCAGGGATGGGGATGCATATCTGCTGGCAGACCGCCTGCTGGCAGACCGGAAGATTCATGATATCCGTGAAGGCATTACTTGGGAAAACAGTACCTTGCGTTCCTGGCTGAATGGAGAGTTTTATCAGAATACATTTAAGGAAGAGGAAAAAAAGGGAATCCGGAATTATAACTGGATAAATGAAGATAATCCATGGTATGGCACAGAAGGCGGAGCAGATACGACGGATTTTGTATCTCTTCCATCCCTTTCGGATATGACCAATAAGGAATATGGTTTTCCGACAGAGTTCTGGTGTGACAGCCGGGCACGTACAGCATATAGACAGGAGTATAATTACCGCTCAAATGATTACTGGTGGCTGCGGTCAATTGGTGAGATCGATACCTGGGTGGCATATATAGGGCACGAAGGTTCTGCTTATCCCTTTGGTACGGAAGTTGACGCAGAAAACGCAGTGCGTCCGGCATTACATTTTGATCTGAAAGCGGCTCCGCTGAAAAAAGTGGGGACGCTGAATACGAAAGACGAAACTCCGGGACAGACGCCGTCGCTTCCTCCGGAGGGCGGGGATCCGGGAACGGATACCCCCTCTGTACCAACCGGTCCGTCCGGGGGTGGCAGCACAGGCGGCCCATCCAATGGAAACGGAAGTACTTCTCAGCCGCCTTCCGGCGGCGTACCGGTTACCCCCGGAACAAACATTGGAAATGAGAAGCCAAAGACAGAAACGAAGCCGGGAAAGGTTTCTTCGCTGAAAGCAAAGAATAAAAAGAAGAAGACGGTTATCCTTACATGGAAAAAGGCGGGAGGGGCAAAGAAATACCAGATCCAGTACAGCCAGAATAAGAAGTTTAAAAAAGCAAAGACTAAGACTACTGCGAAAAAGACTTATAAGGTCACCAAGCTGAAAAAGAAAAAGACATATTATTTCCGTGTCCGTGCCATCTCGGCCAGTGGCAAGAAGGGGTCATGGAGTAAGCCGGCCAAGGTAAAGATTAAGAAATAAAGGGATCATATAGATGTTAATACCCCGTCCTGACAGAGAGACTGTAGCAGGGCGGGGAGTTCTATTTATTGGTGAAATATGTATGGATAAATTGGCGCTGTGAAAGGGACACAGGAGATCTTTGATTATCCATATCGGTCCTCAGCAGCTTGTAAACAGATTATAACCAAGGACGAGACAGCAGATAATAATGGCAAGGGCAAGGATCCCGTGCCTGAGAAACAGCATGATTGCCATGCCGATACCGATCCAGAATAGAATAAAGCCAATTAGTCGTTTCATTGAATTCATCCCCCATAATCTGTCACTCACTGTTATTATATTATTTTATGCCTGAAATATGATATGGTTCACTCTCAGATCACAGATGGCTTAACGCGCCAATTTGAATTTGCTTTTTTTATTATCATGGTGTAGAATAAATGTATATATGCTGTTGAATAATAAGAAAAGAATATGGATTGGAGGGTTACCATGAAAGGACAATTGGAAACAGACATGGGGAAAATTGTAGTAGATGAAGATGTGCTTGCCAAATACGCCGGCTCTGCGGCAGTGGAGTGCTTCGGTGTTGTGGGTATGGCATCGGTCAATGTGAAAGACGGCATTGTCAAGCTTCTGAAGAGGGAAAATCTCCGTCGTGGCGTCAATGTGTCAGTGGAAGAGGAGAAGCTGAAGATTGAACTCCATATTATAGTAGCGTATGAAGTCAGCATTCTGGCAGTGGCAGAGAATCTGGTTGATAATGTAAAATATAAAGTGGAAGAATATACGGGAATGGAAGTCGGTAAGATCATTGTGTGTGTAGAGGGCGTAAAAGTCATAAATTAGTATACTGGTCCACATGCAAATTTTATATTTGGAGGAAAATGGCAGTGGTTATAAAGACAATAGATGCAGCGGCGATTCAGAGATGTTTTCTGGCAGGAGCCAGTGCACTGGATGCCAAAAAAGAGATAATAAATGATTTAAATGTATTTCCCGTGCCAGACGGGGATACGGGAACGAACATGACAATGACGATCATGGCGGCAGCGCGTGAAGCGGCGGCTATGGAAGAGCCCGATATGAAACAGCTTTGCAAAGCTATCTCCGGTGGTTCACTCCGCGGGGCAAGGGGAAATTCCGGCGTGATTCTGTCCCAGCTTCTTCGGGGGTTTACGAAGGAGATCGTGAAGGTGGAGGAGGCAGATGTGTCAGTGCTGGCAGCGGCTTTTGACCGCGCGGTGGAGTCTGCTTACAAAGCAGTGATGAAGCCCAAAGAGGGGACGATTCTCACTGTGGCGAGGGCAGGAGCGGAAAAGGCAATGGAACAGGCCGAGCGCACAGATAATCTTCTGGAGTTTATGAATACAGTGATCCTTCATATGCGGGATGTGCTGGATCAGACGCCGGAGATGCTTCCGGTACTGAAACAGGCAGGAGTAGTAGATTCTGGCGGGGAAGGGCTTGTCACCATTATGGAGGGAGCCTATGATGCCATTCTGGGGAAAGAGATCAGCTATGAAATTGAGCCCGACAGAACCCGTATGGCAGTGGGGGATCTGGAACGCCGCAGGGACCCGGGAGCAGTGGCGGAGGCAGACATTAAGTTTGGCTACTGTACGGAATTCATAGTAATGCTGGATAAAGACTTTCCTCATGAGGAAGAGAAAAGGTTTAAGTCGTACCTGGAATCCATTGGTGATTCGATAGTCTGTGTGGCAGATGATGATATTGTAAAGATTCATGTGCATACAAATGACCCAGGGCTGGCGATTCAGAAGGGGTTGTCTTATGGTTCCCTTACCAGCATGAAGATTGATAATATGCGGGAAGAACACAATGAGAGAGTGATTCGGGCAGCAGACAGGAAGGAAGCGGCCCAGAGGGAGGAAGAGGAGAAGGCGGCCCGGCAGAGAGGGGCTGTTCTTGAGCCGATCCGTTATGAGACGTCCGCCGAAAGCACTGGTGCGGGAACTACTGCCATGGTGGCGGATCCCACTAAGAATACGGATTCCTCCAGCAGGGAAACGACGCCGAAGAAGATAAATGCCTTTATCAGTGTATCTGTGGGAGAGGGACTGAGCCGTATTTTTACGGATCTCGGTGTAGATGCGGTAATCGAGGGCGGTCAGACTATGAACCCCAGTACGCAGGACATCCTGCATGCCATTGAGTCCATCAATGCAGAAAATGTCTTCGTACTCCCCAATAATTCCAATATTATTCTGGCTGCGGAGCAGGCCGGGGAGCTGACGAAGGATAAGAATGTGATTGTGCTGCCCACCAAAAATATTCCCCAGGGTATCGCTGCGCTGCTTGGCTATATGGAGGAAGCATCGCCGGAGGACAATACAGATGCCATGACAGAAGCCTTTGCCGCAGTAAAATCGGGGCAGGTCACATACGCTGTCCGTGACACGGCGCTGGATGGAAAGCAGATTAAGGCCGGGGATATCATGGGACTCAGCGATAAGACCATCGAAACGGTGGGGACAGATGTTACAGCCGTTACCATAGATCTCATCAGGAAAATGCTCGATGAAAATTCTGAGCTCGTGACGATTTACTACGGTCAGGAGGGCACAGAGGAAGAGGCGGAAAAGATTGCTGCTGCCATGACGGAATCCGATGCAGAACTGGAGATAGATATCCAGTACGGCGGACAGCCGATTTACTATTATTTTGTATCGGTAGAATAGGTTGTTATTATGATGGAACGTTTACTTGCCAGTCTGACGGATGCGCTGCTGGACACTTTGAAAATACTGCCATTTCTTTTTCTGACTTATCTTATTATGGAATGGCTGGAGCATAAGACGGGAAGCAGAACCCAGGCAGCGATTCGCAGGGCGGGGAAAATGGGCCCGTTGTTTGGCGGCATACTGGGGGTATTCCCACAATGCGGTTTTTCCGCTGCTGCTGCCAACCTGTATGCCGGGGGCCTGATCACTGCCGGCACCCTGACGGCAGTATTTCTCTCCACCTCGGATGAGATGCTGCCTATTTTTATATCAGAGGCGGTTCCGGCAGGGACAGTGATAAGAGTACTTGCCGCCAAAATGGCCATCGGTATCGTCAGCGGTTTTATTCTGGACTTTTTGTATCACCGGCTGCTTCGAAAAGAGATCCGGTACAAGAATATCCATACCATGTGCGAAAGCGAGCACTGCCGGTGCGAGGAAGGAATCTTTTCCTCCGCAGTACGGCACACGCTGCAGATTACATTATTTATCTTTGTTATTACGGCAGCATTGAACATACTGATCCAGGGGATCGGTGAAGAACATTTATCCGGTCTGGTACTTAATACCCCGGTGGCAGGCGAACTGATTGCCGGTCTTATCGGCCTGATTCCCAATTGTGCCTCTTCTGTTGTGATCACTCAGCTCTATCTCGAGGGCATAATCGGGGCGGGTCCCATGATGACAGGTCTTCTGGCGGGGGCCGGGGTGGGGGTGCTTCTCCTCTGCCGCATGAATCATGGCCGTGTGAAACAAAATGTGGGAATCGTTGCATTTCTTTATACTACAAGCGTATTGTGGGGGATACTGATTGATTACATCGGTGTGATTTTCTGATCAGGGGATGATCATAAAATAAACAACTACAAAGAAAAGCGGAGGTAAAAAGTATGAACAGAGTCCAGACTTTCAATGACGGAAAGAAGAGAAGGAGCGGGCATATTGGGCGAAGGGTTGGTCTTGTTGTAGCAGTCATGCAGGTGATAGCAATTATTTTGGCTGTGGTTGTCTGCGTCTATATGTTTCGGTCGCTGGTTACGAAAATGCAGACAGACAGATGCACCAACGGTACGAATATGCTGGAGTATGAACTCAGCCGGGCATCAGAAGACGATGATATGAATGAGATTCTGGATGGGCTGAAGAGCCGTATGCGCTGTGAATTTACCATTTTTGAGGGAGATACACGTGCATACAGCACAGTGACCCAGAACGGCCAGCGGGTAGTCGGCACGAAGCTGTCTGCCGAACTGAGTGATATCGTGCTGGATCAGGGAAAATCTTATGTGGGGGAAGCTACTATTTTGGGAACCGATTATCTGTGTTCCTATGTTCCCACCAAAGGAGCCAACGGAAAAGTCGATGGTCTGATCTTTGCCGGGATATCAACGGCAGAGGCAAAGGAGGAGACCCAGCATGTCGTTAAGATGGTCTCTATTGTTAGTCTTACCACAATGGCTGTCTGTCTTATTATCCTTGCTGCATATCTGAAAAAACGGGTATCGAAGCCTCTTATGAGGATTACCGGAGTAGCGGAGCGCCTGGAAAAAGGCGATCTCGGTATTGCAGGCGGCGAGGAAGTACGGGTCGGTGTGCGCTCTAATGATGAGGTCGGTCTGCTGGGACAGATATTTGAAGATACCATCCGCAGGCTGAAGGGGTATATCGGAGAGATATCCAGCGTGCTGGGTGCCATCGCCAGCGGCAATCTCACCCAGAGTACCCAATTGGAATATCTGGGAGATTTTCAGTCGATTCAGGAATCGCTGGACAGTATTCAGAGAGAACTGAATCAGACCATGGGACAGATTGCAGCCAGCGCCGGACAGGTGTCTGACGGCTCATCCCAGGTGTCCAGCAGTGCCCAGTCACTGGCCCAGGGAGCGACAGAGCAGGCCAGTGCGGTACAGGAGATCTCTGCTACCATCTCGGAGATTTCGGAGAGTGCCAAAAGGACTTCTGCCGCCGCTGCCGAGGCGGGCGGGTTTGTCAATCAGGCGGGAGCCCACCTGGGGATCAGTATGGACTATGTGAAGGAACTTAATGTGGCAATGGAGAATATTTCGGGATCCTCCAAGGAAATCAGTACCATTATCGCCACCATTGAGAATATAGCATTCCAGATCAATATTCTTGCCCTCAACGCAGCGGTTGAGGCGGCCCGGGCCGGTGAGGCGGGTAAGGGATTTGCCGTGGTGGCGGATGAGGTGAGAAATCTGGCCTCCAAGTCCGATGAGGCCGCCAAGGCAACGAAGGAACTTATCGAGAGTTCCATTGCTGCCGTTACCGGGGGAAGTGAAGTGGTGAACAGTGTTACGGAAGCGCTGGATCAGACGAGTGAGAGCGCTGGTCATGTCACTGCCAAGATGTCCACAGTAGTGGAGGCCATTGAGAAGCAGACTATGGCTATCGCCCAGGTGACAGAGGGAATTAGTCAGATTTCCGCTGTCGTGCAGAACAATTCTGCCACAAGTGAGCAGTGTGCCGCTGCCAGTGAGGAGCTTTCCTCCCAGGCAAGCCTTCTTAAGAGACTGATGAACTCCTTCCGGTTTAGCAGATAAAAAGAGCTGCCCAAGGGCAGCATGACGGGAACGGATATAATAAAACAAGAAGAAACTACAGATTGACAAAAAATATTTAAGTCAGTCTGTAGTTTCTTCCACAATTAGAAATCCTTTCAATGGAAACTGGCGGCGCGGTAGTTTATTCCTGAACCATCTTTACCGCAGTTCCATATGTCATGATCTCTGCCGCACCCTGCATGACAGAGGCAGAGTTAAAGCGCACGCACACGATGGCGTCAGCACCGAGCTTTTCTGCTTTTTCTATCATGCGGCCGGTAGCCACCTCTCTTGCTTCTTCCATCATCTTGGTATAAGCCTTCAGTTCACCGCCTACCATGCTCTTGAAACCAGACCCCATGTCTTTGAACATATTCTTTGACTGGATGGTACTGCCCTGTACCAGACCCAGTGTCTGCAGCTTGTAACCCTCGATCTTCTCTGTTGATGTAAGTATCATAAAGCCCTCCATTCCAGACACATTGCAAGTGTCCTGTATTGATATGATTATGCGGAACCATTCTGACTGGTTCCCTATCTATCATAACACAGGGGCATGAAAAAATCCATGAAAAGATTGCAATAACCAGGTGGCAGTGTTAGAATGTTTATGTGATAAATTTTATCTGAAAAGAGGTTATATGAATGACAAAGATTGATATTTTTTCCGGTTTCCTGGGGGCCGGCAAGACTACACTGATCAAAAAACTCATTGGCGAGGCATTTGAGAGTGAGAAGCTGGTGCTGATTGAGAATGAATTTGGCGAGATCGGCATTGACGGCGGTTTTCTGAAAGAATCCGGAATCAATATAACGGAGATGAATTCCGGGTGTATCTGCTGTTCCCTTGTGGGAGATTTTGGAACTGCGCTGCAGGAGGTGCTGGAGCAGTATCATCCGGACAGAATTATCATTGAGCCCTCCGGGGTTGGCAAGCTGTCCGATGTAATCCGTGCTGTGACGGGAATTGTGGACGATAACGATAATGTGGTTCTGAATGGCTATGTGACAGTGGCGGATGCGGCCAAGTGCAGGATGTATATGAAGAATTTTGGCGAGTTTTATAATAATCAGATTGAACATGCAAAGACTATTGTACTCAGCCGTACGGGCAGTATTTCGGACGAGAGGCTGGGGACGGCATTGTCCCTTATCAGGGAAAAGAATGATAAGGCGTCCATTATAACGACTCCCTGGGAAGAAATCAGCGGCAAACAGATTCTGGGGGCCATAGAAGAGGATAATTCCTTTGCCCTGGACATGATGGAAGAGGAAGAGGTGTGTCCGGAGTGCGGCTGCCACCATCACGACCACGACCATGAATGCGGTCATGAACATCATCACAGTCATGAGTGTGGCCATGAACATCATCACCATCACGACCATGACCATGAATGCGGTCATCACCATCATCATGCCGATGATGTGTTTACCAGTCTGGGGATGGAGAGTGCCCATAAGTATAGTGAAGACGAGCTCACAGAGATTTTGAAGACACTTTCGGTGGAGGACAATGGGCTGGGAAATATTCTTCGGGCAAAAGGAATTGTGCCGGCCACAGAGGGGGAGTGGTTCCATTTTGATCTGGTGCCGGGCGAATATGAGATACGCCGTGGCGGTGCGGAATACACAGGGCGTTTGTGTGTGATCGGGGCAGACCTGAAGGAAGAACGCATCAGGGAATTGTTCCATATATAAAAATATCTGGGGTTCATCATTTGAATATTCCCAGGAAATGAGGTCGCTATGTTTGGAAATAAGGATATACCGGTTTATCTTTTTACGGGTTTTCTTGAGAGTGGAAAGACTACCTGCATTCAGGAAATACTCGAAGAGGGAAACTTTGAGGATGGGTTAAGGACACTCTTTCTGATCACAGAGGAGGGTGAGGCTGAGGTGGATGAGAAGCTTCTCCGTTATAATAAGATTACACCCGTGGTCATAGAGGATGAGGAGGAACTCACAGAAGAAAGATGTGTTTCACTAGTGAAGGAGTATAAACCGGCGCGTATTATGATAGAAGTGAACGGGATGTGGGATATGGCAAAGCTGGTGAATGAAACGATTCCGGAAAACTGGGTGATCGTACAGACATTTACAACTGTAAATGCAGAAACCTTTGAGATGTATATAAACAATATGAAACCACTTTTGATGGCGCATTTTCAGCAGTCGGACCTGGTGATCTTCAACCGGTGCCGGCAGGATATGGACAAGCCGTCCATGCGCAGAAATGTCAAGGCCATCAACCGTCAGGCACAGGTTCTCTTCGAATCTGAGGATGGCAGTGTGGAGAGCAATATATCAGAAGAACTGCCCTTTGATGTCACGGCAGAGGAGATCCGGCTGGAAGATGATGATTTCGGTCTGTGGTATCTGGATGCCAGTGAACATCCAGATAAATATGAGGGCAAGACGGTTATCTTTAAAGGGGAAGTCTACCGGAACCGTTCCTTTCCATCAGATACTTTTGTGCCCGCCAGGGCGGCGATGACCTGTTGTGCGGATGATATCGCAAAGATTGGGTTTATCTGTCATTATGGGGAGACGGCGGAGCTTGCTATGGGAGACTGGGTAACAGTCCATGTGAAAGTGAAACCGGAATTTTCCCGAAGGAACCAGAGTCTCTATCCGGTACTCTGGGCGGAGAAGGTAGAGAAGGCGGAGCCACCTGTGGAAGAAGTTGTATACTTTTCTTGAAAATAGAAGGAAATTTTGTTATAGTAAGTATAACGGGATGTGAGAGGGGGAGAAATATGCTGGATCAGAATGATATGAATTTGCTGACGGATATGGTGAAGTCGGTTTTTGACGAGCGGCTGGAGAAGTCGGAGACAAAGATACTGGAAAAGGTAGACGAGCGGCTGGAGAAGTCGGAGGCAAAGATACTGGAAAAGGTAGACGAGCGGCTGGAGAAGTCGGAGACAAAGATACTGGAAAAGGTAGACGAACGGCTGGAAAAGTCCGAGGCAAAGATACTGGAAAAGGTAGACGAGCGGCTGGAGAAGTCGGAGACAAAGATACTGGAAAAGGTAGACGAACGGCTGGAAAAGTCGGAGACAAAGATACTGGAAAAGGTAGACGAACGGCTGGAGAAGTCCGAGAGCATGATGCTGAATGAGATTGAACGCACCAGGGAAATTCTGGAGACAAGGATAGACCAGATTCATAAAAATCTGGAGGAAATGAATCAATATTATCATATCGACAGGCTGGAAAACGATAATACGACGTTATTGCTCAAACTCATTGATTCGCTATCTAAACGGGTAGAAGAGCTGGAAAGGCGTACAGCCTGAAACTCTTTTCTTAAATATAAATATTAAAGGCAAATAGAAAACAGGAGGCAGCACAATGGCAAAAATTCAGATGAAAACCCCGCTTGTAGAGATGGACGGAGACGAGATGACACGTATTATGTGGCAGATGATCAAGGATGAGCTTCTCTTACCCTATATCGATCTTAAGACGGAATACTATGATCTCGGACTGGAATACCGCAATCAGACAGACGATCAGGTGACGATAGATTCGGCAGAGGCTACGAAGAAATATGGAGTGGCGGTGAAATGTGCCACCATTACGCCCAATGCGGCGCGGATGTCAGAATATGACCTGAAGGAGATGTGGAAATCCCCCAATGGTACTATCCGGGCAGCTCTGGACGGTACAGTTTTCCGTACGCCAATCCAGGTGAAGGGCATTGAACCATGTGTGAAGAACTGGGAAAAACCTATTACACTGGCTCGTCATGCTTACGGTGATGTGTATAAGAATACGGAGATTAAGGTGCCGGGCGCCGGGAAGGCGGAACTGGTCTATACTGCAGAGGATGGAACGGTGATCCGGGAAATCATCCATGAGTTTGACGGTCCTGGCATTCTGCAGGGCATACATAATACGGACCGGTCAATAACCAGCTTTGCACGGGCGTGCTTTAGCTATGCGCTGGATACGAAGCAGGATCTGTGGTTTGCCACAAAGGATACCATTTCCAAAAAGTACGACCATAACTTCAAAGATATCTTTCAGGAGATTTATGAAACGGAGTACAAAGAAAAATTCGAAGCAGCGGGGCTCGAGTATTTTTATACCCTGATCGATGATGCCGTGGCGCGTGTCATGAAAACCCGCGGGGGCTTTATCTGGGCATGTAAGAACTATGACGGCGATGTAATGAGCGATATGGTATCTTCTGCCTGCGGCTCACTGGCCATGATGACATCCGTCCTGGTATCGCCGGACGGCGTATATGAATATGAGGCGGCACATGGTACTGTGCAGCGCCACTATTACAAGCATCTGGAGGGGGAGGAGACTTCGACCAATTCAGTTGCCACGATTTTTGCGTGGACGGGGGCTCTCCGCAAGCGCGGTGAGCTGGATGGGATACCGGAGCTGGCAGAATTTGCAGACAAGCTGGAACGGGCGGTTCTCCAGACCATTGAAGAGGGAAGGATGACGAAGGACCTGGCTCTTATTACATCATTAAGCGGCGTAACGGTATTGAACACCCTGGACTTTATCAGGGCGGTACGGGAAACAATGGAAACAATGTAAACACAGCCGGGCGGTTTCTTATGGATACCGCCCGGTCTGCCCGGCAGTAGGGGAACGTGTCAGTACCGGGCTTATGAGAAGGAGGAAAAGGTTTGAAAAAAAGGGGTAAAAGTTTAAAGTGGTCGATTATGATTTTGTGTGCGGTTGTAGTTGCGGTGACAGCCGTGTCCATTGGACTGAATACCGTGATGTCCATACGGGAATTATCATCTACATCCTACAACACATATGAGAAGGCAATGCTGGATGGGTATAAGCTGGAGATACGGTCACAGGTACAGAGTACGATGAGCATTGTCCAGGGAGAATATGATAAGTTTAAGGCGGGGGAAAAGACGGAGGAACAGGCGAAGAAGGATGCGGCTGACATTATCCGGGTGATGCGTTACCGGGACGACGCAAGCGGTTATTTCTGGATTGACGCTACGGATTATACTCTGGTGATGCATCCCATCAAGACGGAGGACGAGGGCAAGAACCGGAAGGAT
Source organism: uncultured Clostridia bacterium (assembly GCA_948467395.1). Classification (GTDB taxonomy): domain Bacteria; phylum Bacillota; class Clostridia; order Lachnospirales; family Lachnospiraceae; genus Eubacterium_F. Next base: position 61,952 of record CAOKDX010000005.1, read on the forward strand.
ATGCAGGATCAGAATGGAGTAATGATTACACAGGAGGTCGTGAAGGTCTGCCAGGGCAAGGACAAGGGCGGTTATAATGAATTCTATTTCACCAAGTCGGATGGCAAGACGGTTGCTCCGAAGCTGGCGTATTCCCAGCTGTTTGAGCCGTGGGGCTGGGTGGTATGTACAGGGAATTATATCGATGATATGCAGAAGGAAATGGCCAATGTGAAGGAATCACTGAATGACACCTATGTTACCCTGCTGATTCAGGTGGGGATTGTGTTTGCCGCGACGATATTGTTTTCCCTGATCATCGCTTTCTTCTTTGGCTCACATCTGGTGAAACCGCTGAAGAAGATCCAGACCTTTGCTGAGGATCTGTCAAAGGGGGATATGACCACGCAGGTTTCCGTAAAGCAGCGCAATGAGATCGGTCAGGTAGCGGATTCTCTCAGTATCGCGCAGCAGAATATTCACAGCTTCCTTTTGGATATAAATACCGTTTCCGAGAAGATAGGCAGCGCTTTGTATAATTTCAGCAATATGTTTGGCAATATGACGCAATCGATAGACGAGGTATCCAATGCGGTAAATTCCATAGCGGGAAATGTTACGGATCAGGCAGCTTCCACGGACGAGGCATCGGGAGAGGTGACCATCATTGCGGATGAGATCCAGAGGACAAATGTGGAACTAAAAGCATTGGATAAAAATACACAGGATATTAAGAAGCTCAGTGAAACTTCCATGGAGACGCTGAATCACCTTATTGATGTGAATACCAGCGCCAGGGTAAATATCACTTCCATGAGAGATCAGACGGAGGCTACTGACCAGTCCATCCAGCGGATACGGATGGCGGTAGATCTGATCAACGAAATTTCAGACCAGACTAGTCTTCTTGCCCTGAATGCCAGTATCGAGGCAGCCCGGGCAGGGGAGTCAGGGAAGGGCTTCGCAGTGGTTGCCAGTGAGATCGGGCAGCTGGCGCAGCAGTCGGCGCAGTCGGTTGAGGAGGTTCGTCAGGTGATCACAGAACTGCTTGGCAATGCTGAGAGATCTGTGGCCGTGATGCAGGAAATGAGCGAGTCCGTGGATGTTCAGGTGAACTCGTTAAACGAAACCCAGAAGATCTTTATGAAGCTGTACAAGGAGATGGATTCCTGCGCTTCCTCTGTACAGTCCATTGATTCAATGGCGGCAGAGATGGAAAAACAGCGTTCCAATGTGACACAGTCTCTTACTATGCTGAATGGACTGGCACAGGATAATGCTGCTGTTACGGAAGAGACAGCCAGCATGTCCCTGGAACTGTCCAGGGTTGTGGAGGAATCCAGTGATGATATGAATGAATTAAAGAATTCCGTTGAGATCCTTCTCAAAAATCTTGGCAAGTTCAAAATGTAAATATTGGGGGCATATGCCATGCAGATATGCAGAATCACCCAGCAGAAGCTGCGCGATGCACTGGAGCTTGTCTGGGAGGTGTTTGAAAAATACGAGGCACCGGATTATGAGGAAATGGGTATTGCGACTTTTCGTTATTTTATTGAGTATCACAATATGGTGGAGAAGGTCCGTCAGGGTGAGATGAGATTCTGGGGATGCTACCTGCATAATTATCTGATCGGGGTAGTGGCGCTGCGGACAGGGCAGCATATCAGTCTTTTGTTTGTACGGGACCGGTTCCATCATCTGGGAGTGGCGAGAAAACTGGTGAATGTAGCTGTGGACGCCGTGTCGGCCGCGGCTCCTCCCATCCGGGCAGTGACCGTGAATTCTTCTCCCTATGCGGTTGGCTTTTACAAAAAGCTTGGCTTTGTCCCGCTGGGACCCGAGGAGAGGGCGGACGGGATTCGTTTTACGCCTATGCGGCTCAGTATTTAGTAAATGGAGGGGAAATGAAAAAGAAGGGGAAGAATAACTGGCTTTTGAATATACTGATGATTGTATGTGTCATTGTCTTTCTTGGCAGCGGCCTGTATCTGGTGCGGTATTATAAGAGTGCGCAAAATTCTGAGGAGGCAGTGGAAGAGCTGCTGGAGCTGAAGAACGTGGAGGGTGCGGCGGCAGAAAGTGCTGATATCAGAACCAATGAGGGCAGGGAGATTCAGAAGAAGTATAGGAAGCTGTACAAGAAAAATAAAGATATCATTGGCTGGATCACCGTGAAGGGAACGAAGATTGATTATCCGGTTATGCAGACTCCGAAAGACAATGAGTATTATCTTCACCGCAATTATCAGAAAGAATATGATGTCAACGGTCTTCCTTTTCTGGACGCACAGTGCGATGCGGAGGAGGATCAGGGAAATCTTATGATCTATGGGCACCATATGAAGAGCGGTCTTATGTTCAAACATCTGCTGGATTTTGCTGAAAAGGATTTCTATCAGCAGCATAAAACAGTTTTTCTCGATACCTTATTTGAAGAGCGGGAGTACGAAGTAGTAGCCGCCTTTTATTCACAGATTTATAAGGAACCCACGGAGGCATTTAAATATTATGAGTATATAGGATCTCTTTCAGAAGAAAGATTTGCAACGTACGTTAAGAATATAAAGAAATTATCGGTATATGATACTGGCATAACGCCGGAATACGGGGAGCAGCTCCTCACTATGGTCACCTGTGCATACCATACGGAAGATGGAAGATTTGTCGTGGTTGCCAGGAGGAAAGGTGATAAATAACATTGACAGATTTCTATTTAGAACAATTATGGAAATTATTTGAATTTGGGGAGAAAGTTTTCCGCTTCGATGAAGAGGGAATCTTTATTCTAACAAGTGTCGACAATAATTTCTGCAGGATGCTTGGATTTGGCAGGGCGGAACTGATGATCCGCTGTCATAACAGAGCCAGGGAGCTGGTTTATCCTCCTGACCTGCCAGAGCTTCATGACCATGTCATGAAGGAACTGAAGGAGAAGGGAGAATATACGGCGAGATACCGGATGCGCAAACGCAGTGGAGAATTGATATGGGTTTGGGAAAGCGGCGTGATGGAATATGATCTATCCGGAGTCCGTTATGTGCGAAACCTGGTGGTGAATATAAGTGATGCAGAGAATATGAGGAAGGACCGTGATATCACTTACGACAATCTTCCCGGCGGCGTGCTTCGGATGCTTATTACCGAGACCAATTTCTATATAATGCAGTTCAATAAGCAGTACGTGGAAATGATGGGGCTGAAACCAGAGGAATATATGGGCAGCTCCGGGCTATATACATTTCCAGAGGATATCACGCACCTAAGAGATCATGTCACCCTGCAGGCGGCCAACAGAGAGCCCATTGACCATGAATTCCGATGCCGCCGCGGCGGTGGGGAGGAGGTTCACTGGTTCCGGCTGATCGGAAGATTTTATGATGAAGTGGAAGACGGCAGCGAATATCTGTGTATCATGGTTGACATCACGGAGAGGAAACAGAACTCGATACAGCTGGAGAGGGAGAGGAATCGTTATCATATGGCGATGCGGCTCACCTCCGGCGTACTTTTCGAATATGATGCAAAGAATCACAGATTTCATGTCTACAATGATATAATAGACAGCGAGTATATTCCCTGTATCTATGATGGGAGATTTAACGATCTGAATGATGCGCTGTTCCGGAAGGATTTTCTCCACCCGGATGATTTTGAAAAGTTTCGCCAATACGTAGATTCGGATTCGGAATACGGGACGGAAGTTAGAATGCTGGCTGAACACAAGCAGAGCGGCAGGACCAGTTATCAGTGGTTTGAGGTCAGTATTGCAAAGACATGGCGTCATAACCGGCTTCGGTATGTGGTGGGGAGCCTGAAGCATATTGAGGAGCGGGAGCAGGATGAGACGGTCCGGTGGAAACTGCGGAATATATTTGAGACGCATTCGGGCAAGATGTATGAAAAGATTGCCTGTGTGGATACGGAGACAAAGAAGATATGGGTCTATATATCAGAGCAGTCCAGGTTTCGCGAATATGTACCGGAAGGCAGCTATGACGATTACATCCGGAAGGTGGCGGAAGAGGATGTTCATCCAGAGGAACAGGAGCGTTTCCTGAACCTGATGCAGTTTGAAAATATGCAGCGGATCCTTCAGCCGGGACAGCTGGAGGAGGTTCTGTTCTTCCGTGTGCGTCTGCACGGGGACGGAGAATACCGTTATAAATGCTTCCGATACAGTTATCTTGGAGATGATATCCGGACGATTCTTATCAGTATGCAGGATATGCACAGAGTCCGGGAAGAACAGTTGAAGATGGAAGCCGCCAACCGGAAGATTCTGGCAAGTGCCTTGAATGAAGAGAAGCTTACGATGGAGATGCGGAGAAATTTTGCCGCCATGCTGGCCAGAGAGCTCTACGCTCCCCTGGAATTTGTAGATTATGAGCTGCGAAGGAACTGGCGGGAGAATGGGGATATGGATGAGATGCGGGATGCCGTATCCTATATGCGCCGGGTGGTGAAGAACATTTCCCAGTTTGAAAAGCTGGAGCAGGGAAGTGTCCGGTTTGAGAACAAGCTTTTCCGGCTGGATGATGTGCTGCGGGAGGTGCTGGAGGACTGGAAGAATAAGCTGCAGCAGTCCGGGATCCGGATGCTGTACCAGCTCAGCATAAAGTGGGAGTACTGCTATGGGGATCCGGCGCAGCTCTCCCAGTGTATCCACCATGCCATTGGAAATAGTGTGCTGGCGTCGGGAGAACGCGGCACCATTGATATCTGGTGTAACGATGAGGATCAGGGAAACGGGATCAGCCATCTGTTCCTGACAATAGAAGACAGAGGGATTCCGGTGAATGACAGCTTCTTTGGACGGATGTATCCGATGGAGGATCTGGACAAGGTATCCTCCTGGAATAAAGACCAGAAGCATATAGGTGCGCTTTTTTCACTGGTGGTATCCCGGAAGATAATTGAGCTGCTGGGCGGAAATATTCAGTTGAAGCGAAGGAAGGATAACAGAAATGAGATAGCCATTATGATTCCCTTCCAGCGCTCTCAGAAGCCGAAGCTGACTGCACAGACGCCGATGGAGGCCGATACAGCTTGCGATACAGATCTCAGCGGCTATACGATCCTCGTCGTAGAGAGGATGCCCGTGACGGGAAGCCGGCTGAGGCTGTCCCGGGCACAGACCGATGTGGCTGGCAGCGGTCAGGAGGGAATCCGGCTGTGGTCCGGCTATTCCCCGGGATATTTTGATGCCATCCTGGTGGACGGGGAGCTGCCGGATATGGATTATCTGGAATTTACAGAGCTGCTCCGGGGACAGGGCACTGGAGACTGCCGCAGGATCCCGGTCTTTGCCATGACGGAGGGAATCAGTCAGGAAGAAATCCGGGATGGGATCTGCAAAGGGGTTAATGCGGTGATAGAGAGGCCGCCCAATCTCAGAAGACTGGAGCAGTTTCTGCAGGTTTTTAAAAAAGGTATTGACATTTAAATAGTTCCGTTCTATAATGGCATACAGAAATGACGAGGGCGTCAGAAACAGAAAAACTGTTTCTGGCGCTTTTTCTTTTGTAAAAAAGAAAAGTCATGATTACATATCAGGAGGTGTTTCTATGACAGAAGAAATTGTAAGTTATATCAATGAGAACATGTGGGGCATCTGGTTTCTTATCGGAGCTGCGCTGGTGTTCTGGATGCAGGCGGGATTTGCCATGGTAGAGGCAGGATTTACCCGTGCCAAGAATGCAGGTAACATTATTATGAAGAATCTGATGGATTTTTGTATCGGTACGGTGATGTTTATCGTCATTGGCGCATCCATGCTGCTGGGAGAGGATCTTCTTGGTTTTATCGGAAAGCCGGGATTTGATATTTTTTCCTCTTATGCGGATTTTGATTTTTCAAATTTTGTGTTTAATCTGGTATTTTGTGCCACTACGGCCACAATCGTTTCCGGCGCCATGGCGGAGCGGACGAAGTTTCTATCCTATTGTATCTACTCCGCCGTAATATCCGCTCTGATCTATCCCATTGAGGCACACTGGATCTGGGGAGGCGGCTGGCTTTCCGAGCTGGGCTTTCACGATTATGCCGGTTCCTGTGCGATACATATGGTGGGAGGTATCTGTGCTCTGATTGGCGCCGCTGTCCTGGGACCCCGGATCGGTAAATTTAAGAGGGACAAAGAGGGAAATGTAAAGAAGGTGAATGCGATACCAGGACATAATCTGACCATTGGTGCACTTGGCGTATTTATCCTCTGGTTTGGCTGGTACGGATTCAATGGTGCGGCGGCAAAGGATCTTGCCACACTGGGATCCATCTTTCTGACCACAACGGTGGCGCCAGCGGCAGCTACGGTGGTATGCATGATATTTACATGGCTGAAATACGGCAAACCAGATGTTTCCATGTGCCTGAACGCCTCACTGGCAGGGCTGGTGGCTATCACTGCCTCCTGTGATGTGACAGATTGTGCGGGAGCTCTCATCATCGGCTCCATCGCAGGTCTGCTGGTGGTATTCGGGGTATGGTTCTGTGACCATATCGTTCATGTGGACGACCCGGTGGGGGCTGTTGCGGTTCATATGATGAACGGTATATGGGGAACCATTGCAGTCGGTTTGTTTGCCACGGAATCGGCGCCGGGATTTGCCTCTGCAGGCATTCGGGAAGGAATTTTTTATGGCGGGGGCTTTACCCAGCTGGGACTGCAGCTGGCTGGATTTGTCACGGTAGCGGCCTGGGCTGCCCTTCTGATTACCGTCACATTTTTTGTGATCCGGGCCACGGTGGGGCTTCGTGTCAGTGCGGAGGAGGAAATCGAGGGTCTGGATGCGACAGAGCATGGTCTGCCAAGTGCATATACCGATTTTATGCCGGCGGGCAACCGTTTCTACAAAGCAGTACCGGCAGGTGCGCCTGTTACAATGGGAGATGTGCCGATTGAGGCTGCCGTGCCTGTGGCGGAGGTTCCATCCGGCGTCAAATCTGTCAGGAAGACAGCCGGCGGGGACGCCAAACTTACCAAGATTTCTGTAATATGCAGGCAGAGTAAGTTTGAGGATTTGAAGGAGGCGCTGTCAGATATTGGCGTGAAGGGAATTACCGTGACACAGGTGCTGGGATGCGGCGTCCAGAAGGGGACGGCAGAATATTACCGCGGTGTTCCGGTGGATTTCAATTTGCTGCCGAAGACAAAGGTGGAGGTAGTCGTCAGCGCCGTACCGGTTGATAAGGTTATTGAAACGGCAAAACAGGCGTTGTACACCGGTCATATCGGCGACGGCAAGATCTTTGTCTACGATGTGGAGAATGTCGTCAAGGTCCGTACCGGGGAATCTGGATTCGATGCCCTGCAGGGCGATGACTGACGGATAAGGGGAGATCTGGAATTACTTTTTTTCTTGCAATTTTGCTATACCTATTGTATCATATGGATATACTAGGAATTAGAAAACGGCAGGAGGGGAGAGTCGGTGATGAAGATTTCAACGAAAGGCAGATATGCGCTGCGTCTTATGCTTGATCTTGCTCTGAATGAGGAGGGAAGGCCGGTGAGGATCCGGGAGATTGCAAAGAGGCAGGATATATCAGACAAATATCTGGAGCAGATTATTTCTGTGTTGAACAAAGCCGGTTATGTCCGGAGTGTCCGGGGGCCCCAGGGAGGATATCTTCTGACCAGGGAACCGGAGGAATATACGGCGGGCATGATCCTTCGCCTGACCGAGGGCAGTATGGCACCTGTTGACTGCATTGATATGGAAAACAGGTACTGTGACCATATGGATGATTGTGCCACCTCTATTTTATGGAAACGGCTGAATGATGCTGTCAGCGGAGTGATTGACAATACTACCCTGGCCGACCTGGTGGACTGGCAGATTGCAAAGAATGGAGATTATTATGGCGATTTATAAAAGTGTGACAGATTTAGTGGGACATACACCGATTCTGGAGTTGTCCAATTTTGGAAAGGCAAAGGGACTTCAGGCGGCGATCCTTGCCAAGCTGGAATATTTCAACCCGGCGGGAAGCGTAAAGGATCGTATCGCCAGGGAGATTCTGCAGGACGCCATGGCAAAGGGCATCCTGACAAAGGATTCTGTTATAATTGAACCAACCAGTGGAAATACGGGCATCGGTCTTGCCTCCATGGCAGCTTCCCTGGGCATCAGGATTATCATTACCATGCCGGAAACTATGAGCGTGGAGAGAAGGAATCTGATGCGGGCATATGGTGCGGAGCTGGTTCTCACAGATGGGGCAAAGGGGATGAAGGGAGCCATTGAAAAGGCGGATGAGCTTGCGAGAGAAATACCTGGAAGCTTTATTCCCGGTCAGTTTATCAACTCCCTGAATCCACAGGCACACAGAAGGACTACCGGACCCGAAATCTGGGAGGATACGGAGGGAAGGATAGATATCTTTGTCGCTGGAGTGGGAACCGGGGGAACGATCACCGGAGTGGGTGAGTATCTGAAATCCAGGAATCCGGATATCCGGGTAGCGGCAGTGGAACCTGCCTCATCGCCGGTGCTGTCAGAGGGAAGGGCAGGGGCCCATAAGATTCAGGGTATCGGTGCCGGCTTTGTTCCTGAGGTGCTGAATACAAGTATTTATGATGAGATTATACCAGTGGAAAATGAAGACGCCTTCGCCGTGGGACGTGAGATTGGCAGAACGGAGGGAATCCTTGTGGGGATTTCTTCCGGGGCAGCTTTGTGGGCGGCGGTCCGGATCGCATCGCGTCCGGAAAATAAAGGGAAGAACATTGTCGTGCTTCTTCCGGATACGGGTGACCGTTATCTCTCCACGCCGCTTTTCAGTGAGTAGAATAAAATAGATAAGCCCCGCCTGCGCGGTCCTTCTGCGGGCGGGGTATTGCTTTGTCTATTCCTCCGGGAGACCGGCTGGCACACTGGTTACCTTCTCGGATACAATCTGGATGCCGTTTACCTCCACCAGATCATTGATCTCGATGATCAGGCAGGGTACTCCGTCTATTATGCGGGTTTCTACCAGATCTGTCCGTTCCGGATTGATCTCTACCCGGATATTTGGCGTCCGTACCTCAAATTTCCTTGTGCTGGATATATTGGCGGCCATAAGAGACTCCTTTTCGCCCACCGTCTCATCGAAACGGGTTTCAAAGGCTTCGATTTTTTCCTCCTCCACGCCGCTTCGCTGAAGCAGCTTTGTCATATCCGCCTTATCCAGAGAGAGAGGCTCGGGATTTTCCTTGTTTTCCTCCACCATCTGGTTCAGGTTTTCATGGATGGCTTTCACCGCGTCGTAATCGCAGTCCAGTCCGAGAGATTCCTCCACGATGGCATTGAATGTCTCCCTCTGGCTTTTTGCCGGCAGAGGCATCCGGCATCCGAGAAGCTCTTCTGTGACAGCCAGATCCAATTCGTCTGAATTTTTGGAATAATATAGCAGGCTGTGAATGTCGGTGCTGCGGTCATTGTATGCCGGGAACAGGAAACCGAGCTCCGGCGGCTGCACGAGCCAGTCACGGATGCGGTCCTGTATATGGTTTGTCTCCGCATTGTAGCAAAGGCCGGGTTTGGACAGCTTCACCGGGCAGACACTGCACAATATGTAGTCGTAGACATACTCCGAGGCGTCGAAGTTTTCTATGCCGTCCGTTGTGATCCCGGGGATATCGTATGCGTCATGGATCAGGATGATAAAGTAGTTTTCGGGATATTGATAGGTCTGGATTACCTTGTCGTAGAATTGCTCCAGCAGGGCTTCATCCTGAAGTCTGCTCTCCAGCAGTCTCATCAGGAACCGCTGGGTGCCTTCCTCTTCGGTCTCCTGTTCCAGGGGGAATTCCATATTAAGCAGCGTTTTACCAATGCTGCCGGACAGGGTCTTGCGGAAGATGTCAATGTACTTGAACATCTCTTCCTCTGGCAGGCCCAGAAAGGCTTCCTTCAGTGTCAGACGCTTTTGCTTTTCTGCATCTACATAACAGCCGCAGATCCGGGTGATACTGCATTTGGTTTTCGTAAAACGTTTCTTTATTTCAGCTATTTCCTTTTTATTCATAGTTTTTTTTTCTTCCTCCTTGATGAGATTTCGCCGTATCCATTCTATCACAAATGAAGATTTTATAAAAGAGGGAATAATGCTTGAAAAAAATCAAAATAATGCTATAATAGATTTCTGGAAAAGGAGATGATAAGATTGGCGATTCATCAGATTCTGGCAGTTACGATTTTTCTTGCCATGTTTGTATTTATTGTGATCGACAAGATTGAGAGACATTATGTAACACTTGGGTGCGGCTTTCTGACACTGACGGTCGTATTTGGCTTTATTATGAGGGATCTGCAGGCAATCCTGACGACGCTGAACCTCCGGAGTATATTTACTCTGGAATTCTGGCACGTGTCAGGGGCGGCAGAGGAGAGCAGTGCGGGTATAAACTGGGCTACGATTATATTTATCGCGGGAATGATGATTATGGTAGAGGGCATGGCCCGGGCAGGATTTTTCCGCTGGCTCTGCATGCTTCTGGCCAAAATCGTGCATTACAAGGTGATTCCGCTGTTTATTGCCTTCATGGTAATGTCGGCAGTACTTGCCATGTTTATTGACAGCATCACAGTAATTCTGTTCCTGGCGGCGGTGACCATCGAACTGGCAAAGCTTTTGGGTTTCAATCCGGTGCCGATGATCCTGTCAGAGATTTTCTGCGCAAATCTGGGCGGCTCGGCTACCATGTGTGGTGACCCGCCGAATATTATTATCGGTACATCATTTAACTATTCTTTCAGTGACTTTATTACTAACACAGGATTTATGGCGGGTGTCAGCCTGATCCTGGTGATCCTGTATTTTTTCTTTGTATTCCGCAAGGAGTTAAAAGAGCAGAGCGGGGCAGGACCGGATCTATCGGCCATACCGAGTCCTGGGGAAGCTATAGTGGATAAGAAGAACTTCGCTGTCAGCAGTTTAATCTTTGCCTGTGCCATTGTTATGCTTGTGACACATGCCCAGACGGGCCTTACGGTGGCATTTATCGGGCTTTTTATCGCGATTGTGACGCTGATTGCCGCCGGAAAGCATGCAGTAAAGCTTCTGAAGCTGGTGGACTACAAGACGCTGCTGTTCTTTGTGGGATTATTTATCGTAGTAGGCGGTCTGGAGCAGACAGGCATATTGGAGATTATCGCCGGTTTTATCGGGGATATCAGTAAGGGAAATCTTCATCTGATGGTTGCCATTATTATATGGATCTCTGCTGTTGCCAGCGCACTGGTTGACAATATTCCCTTTGCAGCCACGATGGTTCCCGTTATTAAAAGCCTTGCCATGACGCAGGGAGTGGATCTTGCCACACTGACCTGGGCGCTTTCCATGGGCACGGATATCGGCGGAAGTGCGACGCCGATCGGTGCGTCCGCCAACGTAGTAGGAACCTCTGTTGCGGCAAAGAATGGCTATATTATTGGCTGGGGCAGATACTGTAAAGCGGCAGTGCCGGCAACCCTGTTGGTAATTCTTGTATCCATGCTGCTTATCTTTGTGCGCTATTGTTGAGATTATAGAGAATGGAGGATGAGGGAATATGGACAGACAGGTAATTATCGCAGTAAGCCGTGAGTTTGGCAGCGCCGGCCATGAAATCGCAGAGAAGATTGCAAAGGACAGGGGTCTGACCTTCTATGACAGGGGTATGCTGGATGAGATCGCCAGTGAGATGAATGTCAAGGTGGAGGTTCTGGAGCAGTATGACGAGAAACCAAGAAATTTTATGATGACGAGAAAGGTTGGCAAATACAGCAATTCCATGGAAGAGATCATTACGGAAATGCAGTTCGATTATATCAGGAAGAAAGCGGAAAATGGTGAATCCTTCGTAATTGTGGGAAGGTGTTCTGAGACAGTATTACAGGATTTTGACGGATTGATCTCGATCTTTGTGTGCGGGGATGAGGACCATAAGCTGGAGCGGGTGATGGAACGCTACGATCTGAGCAGGTCGGATGCGATATTTAAGATGAAACGCCACGACTATAGAAGGAAAAAATATCATAACAGGCATTCGGACCATCGTTGGGGGGATTCGAGGTTTTATGATATTTGTATAAATAGCAGCCAGCTCCATGTCGATGGAACTGTCAGGGTATTGCAGAATTATATTGACGAGAGGCTGGCGCATATGAAAGGGAGGTAACTATGAGTAATGTGAGTAAGGAGAATTTATCTGCTTCTGAGGCATTGGAGAAGCTGAAAGAGGGTAACAGGCGTTATCTGTCTGCCTCGGCCAACACAGGAGATATTTCGCCGTATATCCGAAAGCTGACCTGTGAAGAGGGACAGACGCCCTACGCGGTCATTATTACCTGCTCCGATTCAAGGGTCATTCCGGAGAGCATCTTTATGAGCGGCATCGGCGAGTTGTTTGTGATCCGTGTGGCAGGAAATGTAATGGATAACCATCAGCTGGGCAGTATCGAATACGCTGCCGGCCATCTTGGGACAAAGCTTGTGGTAGTACTGGGCCATGAACACTGCGGTGCTGTGGGGGCTGCCATGGGTGCTGATCCGGAAGGCTATGTGAAGACCATTACGGATGAGATCCGCAAGGCCATCGGTGATGAGAAGGATGAGGATAAGGCAGCCTGTCTAAATGTGGAGAGAAGCGTTTCTGTGATTCGTGATGCACTGGGCGTGAAGGAAGAGGACGATCTGAAGGTCTGTGGAGCATTCTACCGCATCGGAAGCGGCGAAGTTGAATTTCTGTAAGAAAGAGATATTTTAAGGCCCGTGCTTTTCAGCCGGGCCTTTCCGTGCTTTTCAGCCGGGCCTTTTTGATGGCGTTGATTACTGCAAATATGATTCTACACTGGCAAGTTTCACACAGAGCACGAATACCTGGGCAGCCTTTGCCATCTCTTCTGGTGTGGGAAAGGTCGGTGCGATACGGATATTGGAATCCTCCGGATCTTTGCCATAGGGGAAGGTTGCGCCGGCATCGGTGAGGATCACTCCCAGATCCTTGCACTTTTGTACAATGTTTCCGGCACAGCCCGGAAGGGAATTAAAAGAAATGAAATAACCGCCCCGCGGTTTGATCCAGCTTCCGATCTCAAGTCCGCCAAGTTCGGTCTCCAGCGTATCCAGTACAGCTTCAAATTTCGGACGGAGCAGTTCGGCGTGAAGCTTCATATGACTGCGCAGTCCATTAATATCCTTGAAAAATCTCGAATGCCGGAGCTGGTTAATCTTATCATGTCCGATGGTCTGAATGGCCATCTGGCTCTTAATGAATTCTATGTTTCTCAAAGAGGAGGCGATGGCGGATATACCGGAACCGGGGAAACTGATCTTGGATGTGGAGGTGAAGATATATACCATATCCGGATTTCCCGCTTTCTCACATTCTTCCAGAATGTTAAGTATTTCATCCTGTATATCGTCATACAGATGATGGATGCAGTAGGCATTATCCCAGTATATGCGGAAATCCTCTGCTGCCGGTTTCAGGCTGGCAAAACGTTTTACCGTCTCGTCTGAGTAGGAGATTCCGGTTGGATTGGAATATTTAGGGACGCACCAGATGCCTTTTACCGCCGGATCGCTGTTGACATATTTTTCAACCAGATCCATGTCCGGCCCATCATCGTACAGGGGTATATTGATCATTTCTATATTAAAAAATTCAGTTATTTTAAAATGTCTGTCATAGCCTGGCACGGGACAGAGAAATTTCACCTGATCCAGTTTTGACCATGGAGTGGATCCCATCACACCGTGGGTCATGGAACGTGCGATGGTGTCGTACATGATATTCAGGCTGGAATTGCCGCAGACAATGACATTATCTTTCTGGACAGCCATCATATCTGCAATGAGTTTCCGGCTCTCGCCAATTCCGTCAAGGTCACCGTAGTTGCGTGTGTCGTTGCCCAGCACGGTTCTCATATCAGATTCGCTGTTGATCACATCCAGCATGGGCATGGAAAGTGCGAGCTGTGAAAATCCTGGCTTACCTCTTGCCATATTGAGATTCAGTCCCTCTCCTTCCAGTGTTTTGTACTCTTCGTCCAGCGCTGCCTTCAAAGTAAGAAGTTCATCTCTGCTCATATCCTTATATGCCTTCATGTCATTTCCTCCAATTCATATCTTTATTTACTACTAACTGATTATATCAAAAAATCTGGCAAAATGCTACAAAAAGTATTTAATTCAGGACAAACCCTAAAAAAATGTTACATTGCGGCGGATCACGGCGGCGGATAGCATACCGTTTTGATGCGGCAATTTTTTAAGGGGTTTTCCTGGCTTTTTTGCGGGTGATGGTTGACATGCTAGACTGTCTGGCTTATAATGGGTTTACAAAGTCATTAGTATATAGTCATTGTATACAGAAGGAGGCAGCAGTGAAACAGGAAATTCGAGTGACAAACAGTGAGTGGCATCTTATCAATTGTCTGTGGGAGGAATCCCCAAGGACGCTGATGCAGCTTGTCCCCCTTTTGAAGGACCGGGTAGGCTGGAGTAAGAGCACCTGTGCCACAATGGTGCGGCGTATGAGCGAGAAGGGTGTGATCGGTTACGAGGAGCGGGGCAAGACGAAATATTTTTATCCCCGAGTGGAAAAGGAAGATGTGGTAGTACAGGAGACAAGAGATTTTCTGAAGAAGATATACGATGGCAGTGTCGGCATGATGATGAGTGCCCTGGTGCGCCAGAATGATCTTTCCAAAGAGGATATCAGAGAACTGCAGGCGATACTGAAAGAGGCAGAAAATAAGGCGGAACAGGATGCCGGCAGGACAGGGGAAGATAAGAGAAGGTAGGGGGATAGATGGAGAGTTTTTTGGCATGGCTGATCGAATCTTCTTTGCTGGTATTGATAATTTTTGGGATCCGGAGAATATTTTCGGGCAGAATCTCACATGCCGGAATCTATGCTCTCTGGCTGGTAGTCCTGATCCGATTTATGATACCGGTGAATTTTATCTCCACACCGGTCAGCGTGGCGAGTCTTATTGAGAGGAGATTCGCTGCATTCAGTGAGGAGAGAGCGGACTTCACAGCATGGGATGCAGAGGAAGGAACGGAAGAGAGAGAACAGCAGTTTACAGATAGAAAAGCAGGAACCTTACAGAGTCTGTCGTCTGGCGGCGGAACTGTGGGACACAGGGAACAGGACGGCAGAGGGGACAGCGGGGAGACGACGGTCCGGGTACGGCAGGAGCAGCCGCTGGTATGGGGAGTCGGGAGCACAGGGGCAGCAGGTGCTGGCTGTGTCAACTGGATGCCGGTATTCACCGGAGTGCGGACAGCGATCTCAATTTTTCTCTTTGTGTGGCTTTTTATGTCCAATGCGCGCCTGTTGGGGAAACTGAAGAAGAACCGAGTGCTGTATGAGGAGGGGGAAAATCTTAAAATTTATACATCTGGTTTAGTGAAAACCCCGTGCCTGTATGGGTTTCTCAGACCGGCGGTCTATCTGCCGGAGCATCTCATTCCGGAGGGGAATCCGGATGCAGGGCAGAGGGAGGAGCTGGAGCAGATCATCATCCATGAAACTGTGCACTACCGCCACCGGGATCATATATGGGCCATATTTCGTATGATCCTTGTATCGGTGTACTGGTTCAGCCCCTTTGTGTGGATGGCGGCGTCGGTGTCCAAAAAGGATGCGGAGTTATTCTGCGATGAGACGGTGGTCCGCCTGCTGGGAGAGGAAAAGCGATTCCGATATGGGGAGATGCTGGTGCGTCTGGCGGGAAACCGATCCTTCGGGGACTTCCGCTATTCCATGATGCCGGTGAGCAGGAACGGAAAAGAGATGGTGAGAAGGATTCGTGCCATAAGTGTCAGAAAATGTTATTCCAGATGGGCCCTCCTTCCCCTGATCCTGGTTCTGATGGCGGCGATAGGCATAACCGGAAGTGCCGGATTCGGACCGCTGGCGAAGGAGAGGAGCCAGTCAGAAGAGGAAGGGAACGGGGCCGCAGAGACAACGGGAGAGACCAAACCCGCCGCCGCTGGGGAGCCGGTGCAGGGACAGCTTACGGCCTATGGGGATTTACTGAAGGCACATGCCGGGGAGAAAGAATTCAGGTATTATTCCCTGGTCTGGATGGCAGAAGACCACGTGGTACTTATTGTTGCGGAGAAAATTAAGAAGCTGGCGGAAAACGGGTATGGAGATGAAGAATTTGATCCCGCATTCAGCAGTGGTGCCGGCAGGATTTATGATATATCAGATGGAAAAGCAGCGTATAAGGGAGAGGTATCCTGCACCGGTTCAAACTGGATTCATTATTCAGGGGAGAAGCTTCTTACCAATACAAGCTATGCGGTGATGGAAACCCGGCTGGAGAGAAATTCCGGACAGCTCATGAGTGAACCGGCAGTTCAGACAGTTGATCCTGTAGTGCAGGACAGTGTGCTGTTCTTTATGAACCCATACAGTAAGAGGGGTTCTGGCACAAGGGAACCCATCGCCCTTGCCCTGCAGGCTGAAGGACAGGTGTATACACTGGAGGATGAATCGGGACGGCTGCTGTGCAATTATGCCGAGACACCGGAAGAGGCCTTTGAAAATTATATGCAGACCTTTATCTACGCCGTAAATTCCGGGGAAACAGAAGGGCTGCGGAGGGTGCTGGAAGAGGGCAGCGAGGTAAGCGAACAGCAGAGGGCACTGGTGGCGAATTATTATAAGAGAGGGATTCGTGAGGAGCTTAAGACGTATTCCGTAACATCTGTGAAAAAGCTGGATCGGGATACCGTGGAACTCTGTTCCAGGGAGAGTATGAATGTTTCGTATGCCGACGGGACATCAAAGCTGATCCGACAGAAGTATTGTTATACATGTAAGTATTGGGATGAGGAGTGGATCATATCCGATATGAAGGCCATCTGACGGGCAGGAACTGCCGTTTCAGATCTCTGGAGACCCAAAGAGAGGATGTCCCCCGCTATGATTGATCTAGGTCATAGTGGGGGACATCCTTGTTTTGTTAAATTGGTGGATACGATATCAGAACTCAAATTTTCTCGTATTCTCTGTCAGCTCCTGGGACATATGTACCAGCTTATCCGTTTCCTGGTTGCAGCTTTGTATGATCTCACTGAGTTCCACCATGGAGGAAGAGGTTTCCTCTGTGCTGGCCGCATTTTCCTGCGCTACTGCAGCCAGCCCCTCCACAAGGGAGAGTACGGTGTTTTTGTGCTCACTCAGGGCAGATACCTGTCTGCGGATATGCACGATGGCGTCTGCCACCTCGGATACTTCTGTGTTCAGAGAATGGAACATGGTATCCGTCTCGGAGAGCTTGTCATTCTGCTGTCTGATATTGTCCGTCACCTCAGTCATGGTCTGGACACTGGTGTCGGAGTTCTTCAGCAGATTGTTCACGATGCCAATAATCTTTTCAGCCGATTCTCTTGATTGTTCTGACAGGGTGCGTATCTCACTGGCCACCACGGCAAAGCCTCTGCCGTTCTCTCCTGCTCTTGCCGCTTCAATGCTGGCATTCAGGGACAGGAGATTGGTCTGGCTGGCAATATCCGTGATGAGATCTGTCGCCTCGCGGATTTCCTGGGCGGACTGGTTTGTCAGATTGGTCTGATTCTGTACAAGAATGACGGATTCCTGTGTCCTTTTGCTGAGCTGCTGCAATTCATTGAGGTTTTCCCTGGCGGTCTGATTGTATTCCTTCATTTTTTCCGAACTATTATTGAGTGTCTCAATATTGGCGGAAGTATCCTCCAGGGCATTCCCCATCTCCGTCACCCGTTCGCTGGCATCCATAGTGTCATGGGCCTGTCCAGTGGCGCCGTTGGCAATTTCATTTACTGCAGTATTGACATTGGAAATGGATTCGGTAATGCGTCCGAAAGAATCGGAAAAATGGTTGGAAAGATCCTCCAGTGCATGGGAGGAGTCATTTATATTAGTGAGAATGGTGTGCAGATTGTGGATCAGGCTCTGTATGGCGCGGGCCATGTCGCCCACTTCATCGGAACGGTTCATCAGGATTGGTTTGATTTCCAGCTTCAGAATGCCCTTTGCCACATCATTCAGATTGCCAGCGGTGCCGCTGAGTGTTTTCGCGATCCGGATTACCATAAAGAGTACGATAGCGAAAGCGATGATAAATATAATGCACATAACAACGGCCATGGACACGGCTGTATTTTGTATCCCCTTATTGACCTGTTCCAGACTGCGGCCGCAGAATACACTGCCGATAATCTCACTGGAATCCGGCTGGCACAGCGGAACATAATAACCAGAATAGGGTTTACCGAATAATTCAATTTTGGGGGCGTAATAGTTTTCCCCGTTTTTTATCTTTTCGTATACTTCGGCAGACATTTTCGTGTTTATTTCCCGGCTGCCATTTTCATTTGTGAGGGTAGTGAGGACACGGGTGTCCCCATAAAACACCGATAATTCTACATCGTGGTCTTTCTTTATCAGGTCCATCAGTTCATAGTTTCCTGAGAGAGTTTCTGTTCCCTTCATAAGGGTTGTCCCATCCATGGAGAACTGTCCCTTATCGCCCATCTCCCGATAGGCTTCGCACAGGCTCTTTGCCACCCCGCCCACTTCCCGTTCCACAAGGGCTTCGGAAAGCTCCCGCTGTTTGCTGACACCCAGCCAGACGCCTGCCACGGTGATGAGCAGAATAGGAATCGCTACGGTCAGACTGAGTTTAAATGCAAGTTTTAATCCTTTTCTTTTTTGCACGTGCTGTTTCCTCCTTTCAAAATTGTGAGATATGTGAATAATTATACCTTTTTTGGGTTAAATTTGCAACAATTTTTATAAAACAGCGGGGAAATTCAAAAGGATTTTCATTGAAATTCTCCGCAATTTGATATAATATAAACATCGTAGGATATACTATAATAAAATATGTAAGATCAGGGAGGTTCATTATGGCAGTGATAGAGATAACTTCAGCGAATTTTGAACAGGAGGTGATGAAATCGGATAAACCGGTTCTTCTGGATTTCTGGGCAGCGTGGTGCGGACCGTGCCAGATGCTTTCCCCTCTTGTGGATCAGGTGGCGGAGGAGCGGACGGATATCAAGGTGGGAAAAGTAAATGTGGACGAACAGCAGGAGCTGGCCATGAAATATCAGGTGATGTCCATCCCCATGCTGCTCGTAATGAAAAATGGCGAGATTGCAAATAAGTCTGTCGGTCTGATTTCAAAGGAACAGATATTGAATCTATTATAAGGAGAGACGGAACAGAGATGTATGATATCATTATCGTAGGCGGCGGGACCGCCGGGCTTTCTGCTGCCATTTACGGGGTACGCGCCGGCAGGAAGGTGTTGATCCTGGAGGCGAAGAGCTACGGGGGGCAGATCGTCAATTCACCAGAGGTAGAGAACTATCCTGGTATCCGGAAGATATCCGGCATGGAATTTGCAAAAGGATTGTATGAGCAGGCCACCGGACTGGGGGCGGAGTTCCGCCAGGGCCAGGTGCTCCGGATCGAGGTTCGGGAGAATCACAGGTCGGCTGTAGTCTCTGAGGCGGACGGCAGTGAGACGGAATATAAGGCGAAGGCGGTTATTCTCGCCACAGGGGCGAGAAACCGTCCCCTTGGCGTGGCGAGGGAGCAGGAACTCACCGGGGCCGGTGTGTCTTATTGTGCCACCTGTGACGGTATGTTTTTCCGGGGAAAGCAGGTGGCAGTGGCGGGGGGCGGTAATACGGCGCTGGAAGACGCCGCCTTTCTTTCCCATTACTGTGAGCGGGTCTATGTCATTCACAGAAGAGACCGGTTCCGGGGAGAGGAGAGGCTGGTGGAGAACCTGCGGCAGAAGGAAAATGTTGAATTTGTGCTGGATGCGGTAGTGGAGGAGCTGATGGGTAAAGATATACTGGAGGGCGTCCGGATTCGGAATGTCCTTTCGGGAGAGGAAATGGAATTGTCTGTCAGCGGTCTTTTCGTGGCGATAGGACAAATGCCGGATAACGATGGCTTTGCCGGCATTGTATCTTTGGATGAAAAGGGCTATATTCAGGCGGCGGAGGACTGCCGGACGGAGGCGCCGGGAATCTTTGTGGCGGGAGACTGCCGGACGAAGGAGGTCCGCCAGCTTGCCACGGCGGCTGCCGACGGGGCAGTGGCGGCACTGGCAGCCTGCGAGTATATCGGATGAGAGAAGGAGATAAAAAGGTAGAATGAGTAAAACACGGATTCAGCTGTCTGATCATTTTACATACAAAAGATTGCTGAAATTTGTACTTCCCTCTATTGTTACGATGATTTTTACGTCTGTCTACGGTGTGGTAGACGGACTTTTTGTATCAAATTATGCGGGTAAGGCCGCCTTTGCGGCGGTGAATCTGATTATGCCGGTGCCGATCCTGCTGGGGGCACTGGGATTTATGCTGGGCACCGGGGGCAGTGCCATTGTGGCGAAGACGCTGGGAGAGGGAAAGAGGGAGCTTGCCAACCAGTATTTTTCCATGCTGGTACTGGTGGCTTTTATTGGAGCGGCAGTGCTGGCTGTCATCGGAGTGGTGCTGATTCGTCCCCTGGCTGTTCTGCTGGGGGCGGACGGAGAGATGCTGGGGCATTGTGTCACCTATGGGCGGATTATTCTGATTTCCCTGCCCTTCTTTGCTCTTCAGAATATCTTTCAGAGCTTTCTTGTGACGGCCGAGCGTCCTGCTCTGGGACTAAAGATCACCATAGCGGCAGGTGTTACTAATATGGTATTGGATCTGCTGTTCGTAGGGGTGCTGGACTTGGGAGTTACCGGTGCGGCGGCCGCCACAGTGATCAGCGAGACTGTGGGAGGATGCGTGCCGCTGGTTTACTTTTTGCGCCCCAACACCAGCCTTCTGCGTCTCCAGAGGCCCCGCATTGTCTGGCGCGTACTGGGACATGCCTGTGCCAACGGCTCGTCGGAGCTGATGACAAACGTTTCCATGTCCGTAGTGAATATGCTCTATAATCGACAGCTTATGCGGTTTGCCGGAGAGAACGGCGTGGCTGCTTACGGGACGATCATGTATGTCAATTTTTTCTTTGTGGCTGCCTTTATTGGTTATTCCATTGGCATGGCTCCTGTGGCAGGGTTTAATCACGGTGCGCAGAATCACACAGAGCTGCATAATGTGTTCCGCAAAAGCCTGCGGCTGATCCTCCTGGCAGGGGCTGCCATGACGATTCTTGGCCTGCTTCTGTCCGGCGTTCTGGCAAAGATCTTTGTGGGATATGACAGAGAGCTTCTGGAACTCACCAGAAGGGGATTCCGGATCTATTGCTCCGCTTTCCTTATCATGGGCTTTAATATTTTCGGCTCCGCTTTCTTTACCGCTCTCGGCAGTGGTCTGATCTCTGCTCTGATCTCATTTCTGCGGACACTTGTGTTCCAGGTGATGGCAGTTCTTGTTCTGCCGCTTCTTCTGGGGATTGACGGCATCTGGCTCGCCATTGTGATGGCAGAAATCCTGGCACTGGCTGTTACTGGCAGCTTTCTCATTGGGAAGCGGAAAAAATACAATTATTAGGAGAGAGAAATGAAGAAGATACAGCAAGAAAATCCCCTTGGCACGGAGCCGGTTGGGCTGCTGCTGCGAAAATTTACAGTACCCAGCATTATCTCCATGCTGGTGGGATCCCTTTATAATATAGTGGATCAGTTTTTTATCGGGCAGAAGATCGGGGAGCTGGGGAATGCCGCCACGAATATTGCTTTTCCGTTAAATACGCTCTGCATTGCCACGGCGCTGATTTTCGGCGTCGGCGGCGCCTCTGCCTTTAATTTGTCTATGGGCGAGGGGAACCGGGGGAGGGCAGTGCGTTTTATGGGGAACGCGGCGTCCATGCTGTTCCTGTCCGGCACGGTGATTTCACTGATCACGCTGGGGTTCCTGCGTCCGTTGATGCAGTTTTTTGGTTCGCCGGATAATGTGCTGGACTATGCCATGGAATATACCCAGGTGACGGCCGTGGGATTCCCTTTTTTATTGCTGTCCACTGGAGGGGGGCATCTGCTTCGGGCAGACGGCAGGCCGAAGATGACCATGATCTGCAATCTGGCCGGAGCTGTGATCAATACAGCTCTGGACGCCCTGTTTG
The DNA here is from genome assembly GCA_948467395.1 of uncultured Clostridia bacterium. Lineage (GTDB taxonomy): Bacteria > Bacillota > Clostridia > Lachnospirales > Lachnospiraceae > Eubacterium_F. The sequence continues at coordinate 83,985 of CAOKDX010000005.1, forward strand.
TTTTTGGGCTGGAGTGGGGGATGCGGGGGGCGGCCCTGGCTACCATAATCGGGCAGATCGCCGCCGCTGCCATGGTGGTATGGGGGCTGGCACACTGCCGGACCGTTGATTTGGAGCGGAGGCATCTGATTCCGGGGCTGCGTTATGTGGGGAGGATCATTTCCCTGGGATTTGCCAACTGGGTGAATCAGATCGCCATGATGGTTGTACAGATCATTATGAATAAATCCCTGAAATATTACGGAGCCCTGTCCGCCTATGGGGAATCCATCCCCATCGCCTGTTCCGGCATTATTACGAAAGTCAATATGCTGTTTATGTCTTTTGTCATCGGGCTGTCCCAGGGGCTGCAGCCCATAGCCGGATTTAATTACGGAGCGGGAAATTATTCCAGGGTAAAGGAGGCGTACAAAAAGGACATCATATGCGGCGCTTCCCTGGCGGTGTTTTCCTTTCTGATGTTTCAGATATTTCCGCGGCAGATTATATCCGTCTTTGGAAGCGGATCGGAGGAATATTTCCGTTTTGCAGAAAATTATTTTCATATCTTTTTGTTTTTCACCTTTGTGAATTTTATGCAGCCCATCAGTTCCAATTTTTTCACTGCCATTGGGAAACCAAGAAGGGGCGCCTTTCTGGCACTGACCCGTCAGATTATATTTCTGCTGCCGCTGGTGGTGGTGCTCCCGCTCTATATGGGGATTGACGGTGTAATGTATGCGGGTCCCGTGGCAGATTTCCTGGCGGCGGCAGTGGCTGGCATCATGGTGGTGCGGGAGCTGAAAAGAAAGGAATACCGTCAGACAGGCAAAGCGCCGGAGGGCGCAGCAGAATAAGAGAATAGAAGAGTAGGAGGTAATGGAAAGATGTCATTGAAAATAGGGAGAAATGATCCGTGCTGGTGTGGAAGTGGAAGAAAATATAAAACCTGTCATCAGGGCTTTGATGCAAAGATACAGGCAGCGGCTGACAGGGGACTCCCTGTTCCTTCCCATGAGATCATTAAGAATCCGGAACAGATTGAGAAGATCCGGGAGAGCTGTAAGATCAATATTGCAGTGCTGGACTACATAGCGGAGAATATCTGCGAGGGTATGAATACGGCACAGATTGATAAGATCGTCTATGATATGACGACAGATATGGGGGGGATTCCCGCTCCGCTGAATTACGAGGGCTATCCGTACAGCGTCTGCACCTCCCTGAATGACCAGGTGTGTCATGGTTTTCCGTCAGAAAAGGTAGTCCTTCGGTCCGGCGATATTATCAATATAGACTGTTCCACCATACTGGACGGGTATTTTTCAGACTCTTCCCGCATGTTCTGTATCGGTGAGGTCAGTCCAGAGAAACAGAGGCTGGTGGATGTAACGAAGGAGTGTGTAGAACTGGGACTGGGGGAGGTAAAGCCCTGGGGATTTCTCGGGGATATGGGACAGGCTGTCCATGACCATGCCTATGCCAACGGCTATACGGTAGTCCGTGAGATCGGCGGTCATGGTGTGGGACTGGAATTCCACGAGGATCCCTGGGTCAGCTATAATTCTGTCCGGGGGCAGGAGATGATGATGGTGCCGGGGATGATATTCACCATAGAGCCCATGGTAAATATGGGCGGCGTGGAGATCTATACGGACGAGCGCAATAACTGGGAGGTGTATACAAAGGATCATAAACCCTCCGCCCAGTGGGAGATAATGGTGCTGGTGACGGAGACGGGGAATGAGGTACTGTGCTGGTAAAAAATGAGACGGGGATCTTATCAACACCCCCCGCAAACCAAACAAAAGGATATTCGATTTGGCTTTGGAAAAAGCGGAATTACAGCCAGATGAAGTCTGGTATATCGGAGATCAGTATGAGTGCGATGTAGAAGGTTCCTTAAATGCCGGTCTGCTGCCGATCTGGTACATAGGGGCGATTGATCTGCCTTACACAGAAGATAAAAATATTCTGACAGTAAAAACTTGGAGTGAAATCAGGCAGTATATGGAGACATTGTTAGTGTGAATAGTACCTTTTCAATTTTTTTGTTAATACAAATCGTTTGTTTTTCAAGTTCTCTCGGCACGATCGCCTCGCCGTAGTTAATACAAGCATAAGTTGCGCGGCTGTTCTGTGCAGTCATCTGCCAAAATGGATATTTGATGATGGCAGGCGTATTTGCTCCAACTCCAAGTTCTAAAAACAAAATATGCAAGTTTTTATGCCGCCTGATAAAGTCCTCATAGCGGCTCGCTGCCGCATACCATCCCTCGTCCTGCACAAAGGAGTTATCACACCGCAGATTCATTGTCATGGGTGCGCCGCATACGGGACATTTGGGGATTAACTCTGACGGAATTATCAAATTCTTTTGAGTCGCAACCATTTGGCGCACAATTTCCTCGTTATCATAAGTCTTATTGTGGCAGGCTTCGGAGCATTGCCAGAGTCCATAATCGCCCTGCGTATAAAACAGACGCTTTTTATCAAAGCCTGCAAGTTGAAATTGGTGGTCGACATTTGTAGTTAGTACATAATAGTCCTTACCATTCACGATATTCAATAAATCCGCATAGGGCCTTCCTGTCTCTATATCATAGCGATTGACATAGATCTGCTTTGACCACCATGCCCAATATTCTTCGAGTGTTTCATAGGGATAAAAGCCGCCTGAATACATATCGGAAAAGCCGTATTTCTTACGGAAATCCGCAAAATGTTTTTCAAAGCGTTCTCCGCTGTAAGAAAACCCCGACGCCGCAGACATTCCTGCTCCTGCACCGATTACAATAGCGTCTGCATTTTCTATTTCATTTTTCAACCTGTCTATCTGCTCTGAGTAACTCTCGGTAGATGTTGTAATCAAGTTCCTTATAAACATTGAAAATCACCTCGATTTCACTTTTTGTCTGTCTTTTGTATTCCTTAACGGCTTGTATCGCTATCCGTGCCGCCTTATCGTTTGGAAAACGAAACTCCCCCGTAGAGATACAGCAAAAGGCAATGCTCTTTAACCCATTTTGCTCTGCCAGTTCTAAACAGGAACGGTAGCAGGCTGCAAGCAATTCCTCGTCCTTTTTGGAAAGCCGGCCGTGAATAACCGGACCGACCGTGTGCAGTACGAAACGGCTCGGCAGATTATAGGCGGGCGTGATTTTTGCCTTGCCCGTTTCTTCCTCGTGACCTTGTTGTTTCATAAGTTCTGCACAAGCCAGACGAAGCCTCACACCTGCAAAGGTATGAATGGCATTGTCAATGCAGCCATGGTTAGGGCAGAAACAGCCCAGAAGCTGTCTGTTTGCCGCATTGACTATACCGTCGCATTGCAGCGTAGTAATATCGCCACGCCAAAGATACAGCCCTTGCTGATCCGGCTCTAAGCCGGAAAGAGCCGTAATTCCTTTTTGCCATGTTTCTTCCTGCAGATAGGCGTCCTGCACCGTCAAAAATTCCTCCGTCACGGGCAGGGGCATACGAATATTAAAAAGTGAACGAAGCAGGTTTTTCTGTTTCTGTTCGTCAGACGGAATTTTTATTTTGGAATACTGCGGCTGTTCTTTTAAGAGAGCCGCAATTAAATATTTTCTTCTCTCGCGCTGTGTCATCTTCTTATCCTCTCCGTTCCATTGTTTTCTGCGGACATACAATTTGACAGGCTTCAGTTCTGTGTGCAAGATTTCAGCTGTGCTCCTTTTCATGAACCTCTTATAGAACGGGACTGCCGTATCGACAGTCCCGCCACCGTATTAAGCAAAGAAAAATCCTGCCGTCATTTCCAGATAGTTCTGGCCGCTGTATGCGGGGTACTCTTTCTGTACCTCTGTTTTAAAGGTGTCAGCATCCGCACAATTTGCTGCAATCTTTTTCAGATTTTCAAGATAGTCGATTTTCGTTTGTGCGTCTTTCAAGTCCTCCGGTGTGTAGTGTGAGGTCAGAATCAGGTCATAACCCTTTTCGATATAACTGTGGAGTTCTGCGATAATTCCGTCAGCGTGACCGGCACCCGCAACAATCGAGTGGCAGTCGTGTCCGAGCATATGAGTGTAAACAGCGTTGATTTCGGAAATCACAATGTCGAATGCCTCTGCGGTCTGTTTGATTTCAAAATCAATACCGCCGATTGTAACTTTCCCCTCTCCGATGACATTGGTAATTTTGTGAATTGAACTGTCGAAAATTTCTCCAAATGTGCTTGTGAAATTGTCCACCAATGCCTTTCCTCCGCCGTTTTCAGAATAGTCTCTGGCATTTTGTGTTGCATATTTCGGGACATTCGGCAGGAAAGCAGCTCCTGCGCCGTGATAGGCAATCAGTACACCTTTGACCTCAACACCGTTCAGATATTCCGTAAGCTCTTTTATATTATCAAAAAAGCAAGGGGACTCAATAATGACGGCTTTGCCATTTTTCTCAATGATAAAAACCTCATCGTCGATGAAATCGTTGGTTTTGTATGCGTGCAGCTTAATGCCGCCGAAATCGTAAATATTCATTTCACCTTTTGCCAGTTTTACAGTAGTAAATGTGTTCTTGTTCATAATGATATCCTCCAGATTCTATGATTGTTATTGACGATCTGCTTCGAGCTGCGCAGCGGCCGTTCTCCGCAGCTCTTGACTATATTATACGAATGGCAGTTTCAGATGTAAAGTAAGCACATTATTGTGGCATAGTTACCAAAAGGATACTATTGGGCAGTTGCCGGCAGGAAACAAATGCGTGATTTCAGGCATTTCAACAATTCTTGATTATTATGAGGGAGTATGGTACAATTATATACAAAGTTTCTGACAGAAACTATTGTAAGGAGATGATATAATGGGCCGACAAAAATCAGCAAAGGAATTGCCTGCCTGTCCTGTGGAAACGACCTTAACTTTAATTGGTGATAAGTGGAAAGTATTGATTTTGCGTGATCTGCTTCCCGGTACAAAACGCTTTGGAGAATTAAAGAAGTCCATAGGCAGCGTATCTCAAAAGGTGCTGACCGCCCAGCTTCGTGATATGGAAGAAAACGGTCTTGTCAATCGTAAAGTCTATGCGGAAGTGCCGCCAAGGGTGGAATACTCACTGACAGAATTAGGGCAGAGCCTGAAGCCCATCCTTGATGCCATGGGGAATTGGGGCGAGGGATATAAAGCGTCGATGAATTGAAAGATGACGGGGTCTGTAAAGATGCCCGTCATTTTTTGAAATACGAATCTACAGAAAGAATAAGTTGCATTTTTTACAAAGAAATGTTACGATTACATTCTCAAAAGGCCTGCACATAAGGAGGAAAAGCATGATAAATTTTGAACAGTGGAATGGATTTGAGGGACGTCTCTGGCGGGAAGAGATCAATGTCAGGGACTTTATCCAGAAAAATTATACGCCATATGACGGCGACGAGAGTTTTCTGGCACCGGCGACGGAGGCCACAGACCGGCTCTGGGGTGAGCTGCAGCAGCTGCAGAAGCAGGAGCGTGCAAAAGGCGGCGTTCTGGATATGGATACGGATATTGTGTCCAGCCTCACCTCTCATGGTCCCGGATATATAAAAGAAGAGTTAAAGGAGCTGGAGAAGATTGTCGGCCTGCAGACGGACAAGCCCCTGAAACGTGCCTTTATGCCCTATGGCGGTATCAAAATGGCGGAGGAGGCATGTCAGATGTACGGATATACGCCGGATCCAGAGCTTCATAAAATATTCACCGTATATCACAAGACGCATAATCAGGCTGTCTTTGACTGCTATACGCCGGAGATGCGGGCGGCGCGGAAAAATAAAATTGTTACCGGCCTTCCGGATACCTACGGGAGAGGACGCATTGTGGGGGATTACCGCCGCATTGCCCTGTACGGCATTGACCGCCTTGTGGAAGAGAAGGAACGTGACAAGGCGAACTGCGGCAGCGGCAGCATGGCGGAGGATATTATCCGCCAGAGGGAGGAACTGCAGGATCAGATCAATGCCCTGAAGGGCATGAAGGAGATGGCGCAGATCTACGGATGTGATATCTCTGCTCCGGCGAAGGATGCAAGAGAGGCCATCCAGTGGACCTATTTCGGCTACCTTGCGGCGATCAAATGCCAGAACGGTGCTGCCATGAGCATCGGGCGGGTCTCCACATTCCTTGATATCTATATAGAGAGGGATCTGAAAAATGGTGTGATCACAGAGAGCGAGGCGCAGGAACTGGTGGATCACATAACGATGAAGTTCCGCATGGTGAAGTTTGCCCGCATTAAATCATATAATGAGCTGTTTTCCGGTGATCCGGTCTGGGCTACCCTGGATCTTGCCGGAATCGGGGTGGACGGACGACATATGGTGACGAAGACGGATTTCCGTTTTCTCCATACACTGGAAAATATGGGGCCGTCACCGGAGCCGAACATCACGGTGCTGTACTCCTCTGCCCTGCCGGAGAACTTTAAGAAATATTCGGCTGATATTTCCATCCGCACCAGTTCCATTCAGTATGAGAACGATGATGTGATGAAACCGGTGTGGGGGGATGATTATGCCATCTGCTGCTGTGTATCTGCCACCCAGACCGGGAAGGAGATGCAGTTTTTCGGAGCCAGAGCCAATCTGGCGAAGTGCCTGCTTTATGCCATCAACGGAGGCAGGGACGAGAAGAGCAGGGATCAGGTGGGACCGAAGTACCAGCCCATCACCTCGGAATATCTGGACTATGATGAGGTCATGGAGAAATATGACGGCATGATGGAATGGCTGGCGGACATTTATGTCAATATCCTGAATCTGATCCAGTATATGCATGATAAATATTATTATGAGGCAACCCAGCTCTCCCTGATCGATACGGATGTGAGAAGGACGTTTGCCACCGGCATCGCTGGTTTTTCCCATGTGGTGGATTCCCTGAGCGCCATTAAATATGCCAGGGTGAAGACCATCCGGGACGAGGAGGGGCTTGTGACGGACTATGAGATAGAGGGAGACTTTCCGCGGTACGGTAACGATGACGACCGCGCGGACGATATCGCTGTGTGGCTGCTGCGGACATTTATCGACAAGATAAAAAAACATCACACCTATCGGAATTCCGAGCCCACGACATCTATCCTTACCATCACATCCAATGTGGTATATGGCAAGGCCACTGGCGCCATGCCGGATGGCAGGAAGGCGTGGACACCCCTGTCGCCGGGGGCCAATCCAAGCTACGGAGCGGAGCAGAACGGACTTCTTGCCTCACTAAATTCCCTCACCAAGCTGCCCTATGAATGGGCGCTGGACGGGATCTCCAATACCCAGACCATCAATCCGGACGCGCTGGGACACAGCGGGGGAGAACGGATCTGCAACCTGGTTCAGGTGCTGGACGGATATTTCGATCAGGGAGCACACCACCTGAATGTCAATGTATTTGGCAAAGAGAAGCTCCTGGATGCCATGGAGCATCCCGAGAGGGAGGAATATGCCAACTTCACCATCCGGGTATCCGGCTATGCGGTGAAATTCATTGACCTCACAAGAGAGCAGCAGATGGATGTGATCGCCAGAACCTGTCATGGCGCACTATAGATGAGGACGGTTATGAACGATAAGAGAACTGCCCCGGTGACGGGGCGCATACATTCCGTTGAAACCTTCGGTCTGGTGGACGGACCGGGGGTCCGGTATGTGATCTTCCTTCAGGGCTGCCGGATGAGGTGCCGGTACTGCCACAACCCGGAGACCTGGAACATGGCATCCGGGGAGGGGAAGACGGCGCAGGAAGCCTTTGACCGGGCATACCGGTATCGCAATTACTGGAAGAACAATGGCGGGATAACCGTTAGTGGTGGAGAGCCTCTGTTGCAGATTGACTTTGTGACAGAGCTTTTTACATTGGCAAAGGAAAAAGGAATCCATACCGTGCTGGATACATCAGGCCAGCCCTTCACCAGGGAAGAGCCATTTTTTCGCAGTTTTCTGCGATTAATGAAGGTGACGGATCTGGTTCTTCTGGATCTCAAGGAGATGGATGGAGATCGCCACAGGAGCCTGACGGGACAGGGCAACCAGAATATACTTGAGATGGCGGATTTTCTGTCAGAAAATGGAAAAGAAATGTGGATCCGGCATGTGCTGGTGCCAGGACTGACCGATGAGGAGGAGGGACTTCTGGCACTGGGGGAAAGGATTCGGAGCTGGCAGAGCGTGAGCCGCGTGGAAGTACTTCCCTATCATACACTGGGTCTTTTTAAGTGGGATGATCTGGGGCTTAAATATTCCCTGTCCGAAGTACGCCCTCCCACAGAGGAGGAAGTACTTCGGGCGGAAGATATACTTGGTGTCAGGAGGCAGGTGTAAATGGAGGGAACCATAAGGGTTACATTTATCGGACACAGCGGATTTTTGGTGGAGACGGCGTCAGCCTATTTTCTGTTTGATTATTTTCAGGGGAGGATTCCTGCGCTGGACAGGGATAAGCCGCTGGTGGTCTTTGTCAGCCACAATCACCGGGATCATTATAATCCGGTGATTTTTGATTTCTTTGAGAACCATCCGTGGGTCCGTTTTGTGCTGGACAAGGACTGCGGTATCAAATGGAAGATACGGGAGTGTGCGGACCGGGGCATGGATCTGACGGTGAAACTGATCCGGGTCAGGAAAAATCAGAAGTATGAATTGGTGATGCCGGGAAGTAAACAGCTGCAGATCACCACCTATCGCTCCACAGATGCCGGGGTGGCATATCTGCTGGAGTGGGAGGGGCAGCGCATCTACCACGCCGGGGATCTGGGACATTGGATCTGGGAGGACAGATCGGAGGAGTACAACAGGAGAATGGCGGAGCGATACCGCCGTGAGATGGCGAAGCTGAAAGGGATTTCTGTCGATGTGGCTTTTGTGCCGCTGGATCCCCGGCTGTTAGGGGAAACGCCGGTAGGACTTGAGGTCTTTCTTGAAAATGTCAGGGCGGCAAAAGTATTTCCCATGCATTTCTGGGAGAAATTCAGTGTGATCCGGCGGTTTGTAAAGGAACATCCCCAGTATGGCGATATTGTTGTGTGCCTTACGGAGAACGGGGAATGTGTGGAGACAGGTACGGAGAATATTGGGATATTACTATAGATTTTTACAGAAAATACTGATATAATGTTCTCCTAAACAATAATTGGGAAAGATGAGGTAGGGAAGATGAGTGATTATAAAATCAATACAAAGTGTGTGCAGGGTGGGTATACGCCGGGAAATGGGGAACCAAGACAGATTCCCATTATCCAGTCCACCACGTTTAAATATGATACCAGTGAGGATATGGGAAGGCTTTTTGATCTGGAGGCAGAGGGATATTTTTATACGCGTCTCCAGAACCCCACCAATGACCTTGTGGCGGCGAAGATTGCGGAACTGGAAGGCGGCGCGGCGGCGATGCTGACCTCCTCCGGGCAGGCGGCAAATTTCTTCGCTTTATTTAATATATGTGAGAGCGGCAGTCATATCGTGTCTTCCTCTTCCATTTATGGAGGAACCTTTAACCTGATCGAGGTTACCATGAAGAAGATGGGGATCGAGGTAACATTCGTCTCACCTGACTGTACAGAGGAGGAATTGAATGCGGCCTTTCAGGAAAATACAAGAGCTGTCTTTGGGGAGACCATTGCCAACCCGGCCCTGACTGTTCTGGATATTGAAAAATTTGCTGAGGCTGCTCATAACCACGGCGTGCCGCTGATTGTGGATAATACATTTCCCACTCCGGTGAACTGCCGTCCCATCGAATGGGGCGCGGATATCGTCACACATTCTACAACGAAGTATATGGACGGGCACGGTGCGGCTGTGGGCGGTGCTATTGTGGATTCCGGTAATTTTGACTGGATGTCCCAGGCGGAGAAATACCCAGGGCTTTGTACTCCGGACGAATCCTACCATGGGATAACCTATGCGGAGAAGTTCGGCAGGGGCGGTGCTTTTATCACGAAGTGTACGGCTCAGCTTATGCGCGATCTGGGATGTATCCAGTCACCACAGCACGCCTTTATACTGAACCTTGGTTTGGAATCCCTTCATGTGCGCATGCCGCGTCATGTGGAAAATGGACAGGCGGTGGCAGAATTTCTGCAGGACCATCCGAAGGTGGCATCCGTGAGTTACTCCGGACTGCCGGGAGACAGATATTATGAGCTGGCAAAGAAATATCTGCCCAATGGCGGCTGCGGGGTAGTATCCTTTGAACTGAAGGGTGGAAGAAAAGCGGCAGAGACGTTTATGAAGCATCTCAGACTGGCAGCCATCGAGACACATGTAGCAGATGCCAGAACCTGCTGTCTGAATCCTGCCACCAGCACGCATCGGCAGATGAATGATGAACAGCTGGCGGCTGCGGGCATACCGGCAGGACTTGTCCGGATGTCATGCGGACTTGAGGATAAGGAGGATCTCATTCGGGATCTGGAGCAGGCACTGGCGGCAGTAGAATAAAAAAGTAAGGGCTGTTTATTATGACTTACGAAGAGGCGAGACAATATATGGAGGAGGCAGGACGCTCCGGCATGGTGCCGGGGCTTGTCCGCATGCGTGCCCTGCTGGGGCAGCTTGGCGATCCGCAGGATAAGCTGCAGTTTATCCATATAGCCGGAACGAACGGAAAGGGATCGGTGGCCGCCTATGTCAGCAGTATCCTCGCTGTCAGCGGACAACTGGTGGGACGTTTTGTCTCCCCGGTAGTATTTGAATATGAGGAATGCATTCAGTACGAAGACCTGGAGGGTGTCCATTATATCAGCCGGGATCTGCTGGCACAGGTCGTTTCGGAGACAGCGGCAGCAGTGGACAGAATAAAGAGGGAGGGCGGGGAAGTGCCAACTGTCTTTGAGATGGAGACGGCAATGGCATTACTCGCTTTTGTTTCCTGGCAATGCAGCGTTGTAGTTCTGGAGGCGGGACTGGGTGGAAGAGAGGACGCCACCAATGTGGTTTCTAATGTTCTGGCATCGGTTATCACACCAGTATCACTGGATCATCAGACGGTGCTGGGGAAAACCATTCCAGAGATTGCCGCGGCAAAGGCCGGGATCATTAAGAAAAATGGCGTGGCAGTTACCAGTCAGAAGGATCCGTCCGCCCTGGCTGTGATTCGGGAGGAAGCCGGGCGGCAGGAGGCGTCCCTGTATGAGGTGGAGAGATCAGGGGTAATGGTGAGGAAGGCGGATCTGGAGGGCAGTGTATTTACTTACTGCGGTGAGAGCTACCGCACATTTATGGCGGGATTGTATCAGGCAGAAAATGCTGCCCTGGCTGTGGAAACCTGCCGACGTCTGCCAGAACCCTTTACCCCGTCGGTGGAAGAAATGATCCTGGGGATCCGTATGGCGGCATGGAGGGGAAGGTTTGAGAGAATCTGTACCAGGCCGCTGATCATTCTTGACGGCGCCCATAATCCAGCCGGAGCGGAAGCACTTCGCAGCACGGCTGAGACGCTGCTTGCCGGGAGGCGGCTGCATGGTGTGATGGGGGTTTTGAAGGATAAGGACTATGAAAGGATGGTGGAAATCCTTGCTCCCTCATTTGAGGATGTGGCGGTGATCACCCCGCCAGGAGAACGGGGGCTGGATAAGGAGATTCTTGCCGGTGTGTGGCGGCGGATGGGCTGCCGGAGGGTGTCTCTGGCGGATACTGTTATGGAGGGACTGAAAAAGGCGATGGATGCCTGCGGGGAAGAGGATGCAATCCTGATTTTTGGCAGTCTGTCATTTTTTAAAGAATTGGATTGGAAGTAAATGGGGATGGCAAAAAAGGATAAGAGGAACAAGACGAATGCCATGAGGATCCTGGAGAGAACAGGAGTAGACTTCAGGGTGGAAACCTATGAGTGTGAGGAATTTATCGACGGGATCCATCTGGCAGACCAGCTGGGACAATCCTATGAGCAGTCATTTAAAACCCTTGTGATGCAGGGGAAGAGCCGGGAATATTATGTCTTTGTTGTACCTATAGCAGAAGAGGTGGATCTGAAAAAGGCGGCAAAGGTTGTGGGAGAAAAGTCACTGGAAATGGTTCCGGTAAAGGAAATCAATGCTGTTACCGGCTATATCCGCGGCGGCTGCACCGCTATCGGCATGAAGAAGCAGTACGATACGGTAATCCATAATTCGGCTAAAGACTTTGAACAGATCATCGTCAGTGGTGGAAAACTGGGAACGCAGATTTTTCTTGCCCCGGATGACCTGTGCCGGGTGACAGGGGGAAGATTTGCCGATATATTGTAAATGTCAGAGGGGGAGTTTATGAATGAGAAGACTAAGGTGCTGATCGGATTAGGGATCCTTACTGTTTTACTATGTGCCTGTTCAGGGGGGCAGGAGAAAAAAACAGCACCTGTCAGCGGCGCGTCCGGACAGGCTGTATCAGGTGGTACGGGTGCTGGCGGGAATGCCGTTGCCGTTGAAAAAATCAGTTCGGGAGCATCCGTCAGTGAAAGCGTGGGACATGAACATCCGGAGGGGGCAGCTGTGACCAGCGGGGGAAAGAGGAAGAAGAAGTACCGGTTCTGTAATAAGTACTGCCTGTATTATTCCCAGGAATACTCTAAGTGTATAATAGAGCACCGGCTGTCAGACAAGACGGAACGGAGGATCGAAATCGGATATGATGTCATAGTATGTTATGTGGATGATAACTGGGTATATTATCTGGAAAATAAAACAGCATATCATTTTCTGAGTGAGTTATACCGCGCTCCGGTTGAGAATAAGAGACTGAATATAGAGAAAGCCGAACAGATCCTCACAGAGCAGCCGGGAATATATGCTGAGAATGTATATTGCGATGGAAGATATCTGGTTTATACTGCCGGGGAGTTCCTTGATACTTATTATAAAGTGTATGATCTGGAAGAACGGAGATTCATAGCCGGGCAGGGAAGGGAATTCGAGGACGCAATTTTATACGGCGTGGTGGGGGAATCTGTGTTCTATTCTACACTAGATGGTATCATGCGTCATGATCTGTGTACAGGAAAGACAACCCTCCTTTCTGATTCTTACTTTGGCTCTGCAAATGCGGAAGACAAACAGATTGCCATGACAGATATGGATATATTCTATGCCGGGGATGATATTTTTGCAGAAGAGGGTATGGAGGAAGAGACATACCAGAGGCAGTATATAGATTCGGATGTGGGGGATTTGGTAGAGATTGGGCAGTATCACCTGGCAGATGGCAGCAGCAAAAGGATCATTACCCATGACCAGATGAGGGAATTGATGATACGGGAGGGCTTTCTTGATGCGGCACGGGAGAGAGAGTACGATTATTATCCGCAGAGACTGTTTGTTACCGGCGGCCGGCTGTATATACAAATGCACATTGAATGGACGGAAAAGGATGTGCTCTGCCAGAATAAAGCAGTATTCAGCTATAAAATAAGAGGAAATGGCGGACTGCGCTATGAGAAGGGACTGACAAAATGCCTTGCAAATCCGATAAAGGACCGGAAGGCATTTAAAAAGCAGGGGTTCTATGACTGTGAGGATACGGAAGGAGAAGGAGAGGATGTCCTGTATCTGAGCCGGGGAGGCTGCCTGTATATGGCAGAGGGGAAATGTTTTATGTATCTGTACGACCCCCGGGCGGGCAGGAACAGAGTGGCATGTTATAATCTTGGATCCAGTGGGTTCCGGTTCCTGACAAAAAAAGACTCTGACTGGTATCTGCCTTATTATAATGGAGTGCAGCCGGGATGTAGAAACTCGGACATTATGCGGGAGCTGCCCAATAATAAGTCAGTTGACTGGCCGTACTGGTGAAAGCTCAGGGCAGTATAATATCATATTGACTATGAAAGAGAAATCGCTTATGATATTTTAAGAAACAGGGAAGAGGTGCGTGTATGGATCACGATAAGATAGAACAGGCAGTTAAGCTATTTCTGGAGGGGATAGGCGAAGATGCGGAAAGGGAGGGACTGAAGGACACCCCAAAACGGATTGCACAGATGTGTGAGGAGCTATTTGGCGGGTATCGGATGGATGCGGCCGGGCACCTGAGCCGGGTATTTCACTCTGATTCGGGAGATATGGTTGTGGAAAAGGATATCACCTTCTATTCTGTATGCGAACATCATCTGCTGCCTTTCTTTGGAAAAGTCCATATTGGTTATATTCCGGACGGCAGGGTGGTGGGACTGAGCAAGCTGGCGCGGACGGTGGAGGTCTATGCCCGGCGCGCCCAGATTCAGGAGCAGCTCACCAGCCAGATTGCCGATGCTCTTATGAATAATCTGTCTCCCAGGGGAGTTATGGTGTTGGTGGAGGCAGAGCATATGTGTATGAGCATGCGGGGGATAAAGAAACCGGGGTCAAAGACAGCTGTCTATGCGGTCCGGGGAGTTTTTGAGCAGGACACGGCATTACAGCAGATGTTTATGGGTCTTTTGTGAAAATTGATTTATTATATATGATAAAATGGCCTAAACTGCAAATGGTGCCATAAAAAGTGCGGATTGTACTAGAAATATTGAAAAATTACTTCCATGTGGTAATTTATTTTTGCTTGTCCTAATTTTTGGCTGCAAATACTAAATATACATGGGAGGAATAGATATGCTGGGAGGTTCTCTCTATATCGCATTATTTCGAAATACTATCAGTGTGGGGCTGCTCCTCACATTCTTTCTTATGCTGGATCGCCCGAGGTGCGTTATGAAAAAGGCTGTTTGCATTTATGCGGTGTTTGGTGTGTTGTTGATTGCCGGGTATAGCCTGTGGTATTATTTTTTTACCGCCAGCTTTGTACAGTTTGCCAGTCTGTCCAGTTTTCTTACGATCGGGGTGTTTTGCGGGATCATGAGCAGCGAGGTCCTTTATCTGTCTGTGTATAAGATGGCAGTGGGATTTTATATGTTCTCAGTGTGCACCTTCTGTGGTGTGGATGTGGCCCGGTGGTGGTTTGGGGGAAATCAGTGGGTGGACATCCTTACGCGTCTGATATGCACAATACTGATTCTTATCTTTACATGGAAGAAGCTGAGGAAGCTTTTTTTGTCGGGAGTGGATTTCCTGATGGAGGAGATGGATTTGTTCAGCGCCGTCACGCTCTTTGTCTCGGTGATGATTGGTGCCGTTGTTGCCTACTGGCCGAATCTGCAGGGGTTCTCAGTTTTCAACATGGTACGGGCATTTGTCACGCTCTTTATGGCAGGCGTTCTGCAGTACGCCATCTTCCATCTGTACATACATCTCGGACAGGAGCATTATTACCAGCGGGAGAAGGAACTTCTGGAGGTAAATGAACAGCTCCTGCACCGGCAGATGGAGCTGATGAGGGAGTCAGAGAGAGAGGCGGCGCGAATACGCCATGATGTGCGGCACCATGTGCTTTTGATGAAGGAATATGTCAGAAAAGAGGAATTTAATAATCTTCTGTATTATCTGGATCAGTACGGGGAGGATGTGGAAAACCGGGAGATAAGAAATATCTGTGGAAACCGTGCGGTAAACAGCATCCTGTCAGCGTATGCCCGCAATGCCAGAAACCAGAATATTCAGGTGAGGATGGATGTGAAGCTGGCGGATGGTCTGGCGGTTCGGGACATTGACTGGATCGCAATTCTTGCCAATGCTTTTGAGAATGCCATTCACGGTTGTATCGATTCTGGAAAGATGGATCGGGAGATCAGCATCTATATTGCCGAGAAGGGCAATAAAGTGATTATCCAGTTCTGCAATACCAGTCCCTGTGACATAAGCTTTCGGAAGGGGCTTCCGGTATCGGACAAGGGCAGCGGACTTGGGGTGCCTAGCATGATTAAAACCGCGTCGCGGTATGAAGGCCAGACGGATTTTTCCCTGAAGGATGAAAAATTTGTTACAAGGATCCTGCTCAATATGTAGATTGATGATGAAAAGGAGGGAAACGGGGCATGAGGATTGGAACTAAGGAATTTCCGTCAGGAGGACGTACTTATATTATGGGAATACTCAATGTGACGCCGGATTCGTTTTCGGATGGAGGAAACTATACCGATATTATGTCGGCGGTGGCGCAGGCTGACCGTATGATCGCAGAGGGGGCTGACCTTCTGGATGTAGGAGGCGAGTCCACAAGACCGGGACATGTCCGGATCAGTGAGCAGGAGGAAATCCGCCGGGTGGCACCAGTGATCCGGGAGCTGAAGAAACGGTTTGACGTGCCGGTATCCATTGATACATATAAAAGTGCAGTGGCAGAAGCTGCCCTGGACGCAGGAGCGGACATGCTCAATGATATATGGGGCTTTCGGGCCGATGAGAGAATGGCGGAGCTGGCGGCGGAATACCAGGTTCCGGTATGTCTGATGCATAACCGGGATAATACGGAGTACAGAGATCTGGTCCGTGAGGTTGTGGAGGATCTCCGGGAATCTGCTGCCATAGCAGAGCGCCACGGCATAGGAAGGGAACGCATTATGCTGGATCCCGGCATCGGTTTCGGCAAGACCTATGAGCAAAATCTGGTGATGCTGAATCATCTGGAGGATATTGTGGCTATGGGGTATCCGGTGCTGCTGGGAGCCTCCCGCAAGAGTGTCATCGGAAACACGCTGGAGCTTCCAGTGGCCCAGCGGGAGGAGGGCACCATTGCCACCAGTGTGATAGGTGCGGTGAAGGGGTGTGAATATGTACGCGTCCACGATGTGGAAAAGAATGTCCGGGCGCTGCGGATGACAGAGGCAGTTCTCCGGGCGGAGTAAGGAGCAAAGGGGGATGTGGTGTGGATCAGATCCGAATTGAAAATCTGGAAGTATACGCCCATCATGGCGTGTTAAAGGAAGAAAACACGCTGGGGCAGAAGTTTCTTGTATCGCTGGTGCTCTATACAGATACGGCACGGGCGGGCAGAAGAGATGATCTGTGCTATTCGGTGAATTATGCCGATGTGGCTCATTTTGTGGAAAAGCAGATGAAGGAGAGAAATTATAAGCTCATCGAGGCCGTGGCGGAACAGCTGGCAGAGGAAATCCTTCTGGAGTTTTCTCTTGTCAGCAGGGTCTGCGTCGAGATCCGGAAGCCCTGGGCGCCCATTCTGCTTCCTCTGGATTATGTGTCCGTAAGGATCGTGCGGGGCTGGAGCAGGGTATGTCTTTCTGTAGGTTCTAATATGGGAGACAGGAAGGAAAATATAGCAAATGCGGTCCGGGCACTCCGTGAAGACAGACGCATTCGAAATATAATGGAATCGGAACTTATCCGGACGGAGCCTTACGGGTATACGGAACAGGAAGATTTCCTGAACGGGGCAGTCTGCCTTGAGACGATATATCAGCCGGCGGAGCTGCTGGCGCGGATTCACGAGATCGAGGAGGCGGGACACCGGGAGAGAAAGATCCGCTGGGGCCCCCGCACGATCGATCTGGATATACTTCTATATGGAGAGGAACGAATCCAGACAGAGGAGCTGGTGATTCCCCACAGGGAAATGCATCTGCGGGACTTTGTACTGAGACCGCTGGTACAGATCGCCCCCTGGGCGGTACATCCTGTGCTGCACAAAACCATTTATGAACTTTTTCAGGAGAGAGAGGACGGCAGGAATGATTGATTTGTCAGTATCAAGAGAACGGATTGACGAGATAGACAGCCAGATTGTCGCATTATTTGAGCAGAGAATGGCAGTGGCCAATGAGGTTGCCAGATATAAGATGGAGACTGGCAGAAAAGTATATGACCGGCAGCGGGAGGAAGAGAAGCTGGAGTGTCTGTCTGCCATGTCTCACGGTGCATTTAATGAACATGCCGTCAGGGAGCTGTTCAGCCAGATTATGTCTATCAGCCGAAAATACCAGTATGGTGTGCTGCCCCACACGGAGGATGTGACGGACTTTGTCCGGAAAGACAGCATTGCCGCGGATTCCGGTACAAAGGTATATTATTTTGGCGCTCCGGGCTCCCATACCCAGCAGGCTATGGAGAATTTCTTCGAGCCACAGGTCCGGGGGATCAGCTGCCAGAGCTTTCAGGGAGTGATGGCGGCAGTACAGGATGGGACGGCGGATTATGGCGTCCTTCCCATAGAGAATTCCTCTACCGGGGGGATTACGGCAAACTACGATCTTCTTCTGGATTTTAGGAACGCCATTGTGGGACAGTATGTAATGAAGATCGAACAGTGCCTGGTGGGGCTGCCGGGAGCATCTCTCAAGGGAATCCGGACGGTGTACTCCCATCCTCAGGGACTGGCCCAGTGCAGCATGTATATGAATGAGCACCCGGAATATACCGGTATCGAATATGGCAGTACGGCTGCCGCGGCACAGAAGGTGGCGGCGGATCAGGATCCGGCCCAGGCGGCCATTGCCAGCCGGCGGGCGGCAGGTGAATATGGACTGGAGGTGCTGGCAGACGGCATCCAGCAGGAAAAAAATAATTGTACGCGGTTTATTGTGATCGGACAGAGGGAAATCTATACGCCGGCCAGCAGCAAGCTGGCGATGTGTATCGAGCTTCCTCATAAGAGCGGAAGCCTGTACCGGATCCTTTCTCATTTTCTCTATAATGACCTGAACCTGACGCAGATTGAATCCCGTCCGATTCCGGGAAGGAACTGGGAGTACCGTTTCTTCGTGGATGTGGAAGGAAATCTTGATGAGCCGGCGGTGCAGAATGCACTGCGGGGGATTAAGGAAGAAGCGGCGTTTATGAGGGTGCTGGGGAACTTTTAGGTATTTTTCCGCAGCCGGACAGTTTTCACAGATTCACCACATTTTAATCACAAACCATTCAAAAAATTTACAGAATAAGCACACATTTTTTCCGTATGATAAGAACAAATCAAAGGAAAGGATGTGTGTTTTTATGAAGAGAATGGTGAAACTTGTGGCAGGTGCGGCTGCGTTCGGGATAATTGCAGGAACTACATTTCAGGGGGTGAATATGGCGGCGGATAACCTGTTTGGTCCGGGGACAGAGATTGTGCAGGACAAACAGGATGATCAGGTGAAGCTGTCCGCCACAAGTGTTGTCAATACAAACGGCTCGGGAACAGCAGATGTATCACAGATCGCAGAACAGGTACTTCCCTCTATTGTGGCCATTGATGTGACCCAGCAGGTCACCAGCTATACGCCCTTTGGCCCACAGAGCAGTGAGGCGGGCGGCAGCGGCTCCGGCATTATTATAGCGGAAAAGGATGGCAGGCTGTACATCGCTACAAACAATCACGTAGTGCAGGATACGGATAGTGTAACGATACGTTTTGCCAATGACAAGACGGCGAAAGCTGCCATTCGGGGAACGGACCCCTCTCATGATCTGGCGGTAGTGGAGGTGGATAAGAAGGAACTGACAGAAGATACGCTGTCTGCCATTAAGGTGGCGACGGTAGGCGACAGCAGCGCTACAAAGGTGGGAGAGCAGGCTATCGCCATCGGAAATGCCCTCGGGTACGGCACCAGTGTCACGGTGGGGTATATCAGCGCCAAAGACAGGGAGATTGATATGGAGGACAGCAGCAGTATCAAGCTTCTTCAGACAGATGCTGCCATCAATCCCGGCAACAGCGGCGGAGCGCTGGTGAACGGCAGCGGGGAAGTGATCGGGATCAATTCCTCCAAATTTGCCTCCGAGGAGATTGAGGGTATGGGTTTTGCCATTCCGATGGCAACGGCGGAGCCTATCCTGACTAAGCTGATGAATCAGGAGAAGATTGCGGAAGAAGAGCAGGCCTATCTCGGTATCACGGGAAGAAATGTCACCGGTGAATACACAGAATACTATGGAATGCCGGAGGGCATCTATATCTCGGAGGTGACAGAAGGATCTCCGGCACAGAAGGCAGGACTCTCAAGAGGCGCCATAATTACGGAGATCAATGGCGATCCGGTAAAGACCGTAGAAGAGCTGCAGACGAAGCTGACTCAGTGCAAGGCCGGCGATAAGGGGAGCATTACGATCCAGATTGCAGACGGGGGAAAATATAAGGAGAAGTCCGTAACGGTGACCTTCGGTAAAAAGGAATCCACTTCCAGGTAGCTTTTTTCACAATTTTGTGTTACACTATATTTATCAATATCTGTCAGCAGGCCTGCCGGGACCGTGTATATCATGGGCGGCGGGTCTGCTGATCTTATAATTTTATCAGGAGGATATTATGTTTGATCTTCAACGACTGGAACTTGTGGACACAGAGGGGACGGTTCCGGCATCCGAGCCGGAACGGCAGTATTATTATATGAAGAAATGCCGTGAGTGGGCAGAGCAGGAGAGGGTTCGTATGGGGCGCCCCCTTACTATGTCCATACAGACGCTGGGATGTCAGATGAATGCCAAAGATTCAGAGAAAATAACGGCTGTTCTGGCCTATGTTGGTTATCAGGAGACAGAGTCGCCGTCAGCGGACTTTGTCCTCTTCAATACCTGCACGGTGCGGGAGAACGCCAACATGAAAATATATGGCAGGCTCGGTTATCTCAAGAATGAGAAAAAAAAGAATCCTGGGATGAAGATAGCGCTCTGCGGCTGTATGATGCAGGAACCGGACGAGGTAGAGCGGGTCAGGAAAAGCGGTCCCCTTGTGGATCTGGTATTTGGAACCCATAATATATACCGGCTGGCGGAACTCCTGTACCTGCAGATCTGTTCAGGACAGCCGGTAGTAGAGGTCTGGGAGGAGGCGGAGGGGATTGTGGAAGACCTTCCTGGCAGGCGGAAGTATCCTTTCAAGACCGGGGTAAATATTATGTTTGGCTGCAATAATTTCTGCAGCTACTGTATCGTCCCCTATGTCCGCGGACGGGAGCGGAGCCGTGAGCCGGGAGAGATTCTGGATGAGATTCGGGGACTGGTGAAGGATGGCGTGGTGGAGGTAATGCTTCTGGGGCAGAATGTCAATTCTTATGGTAAGACACTGGCGGACAAGCTGTCTTTCGCCGAACTTCTCCGTCAGGTAAATGAGATACCTGGGCTGCAGAGGATCCGCTTTATGACCTCCCATCCAAAGGATTTGTCGGAGGAGCTTATCGCCGCCATGGCGGAATGCGGCAAGGTATGCCGTCATCTTCATCTTCCGCTGCAGTCCGGCAGCACGGAGATCCTGCGGAGGATGAACCGCAGATACACAAAAGAGGGGTATCTGGAGCTGGTGTCACGAATTCGTGACAGGATTCCTGATATTTCACTGACTACAGATATTATCGTGGGATTTCCGGGAGAGACAGAGGAAGATTTCCAGGAGACGCTGGATGTCGTCCGCAGGGTGCGGTACGACAGTGCCTATACATTTATCTATTCAAAACGGACCGGAACCCCGGCAGCCGCCATGGAGAATCAGGTGCCGGAGGCGGTTGTAAAGGATCGCTTCTCCCGCCTGCTGAAAGAGGTACAGGAAATCGCGGCGGAGATTACGGACAGCCGGGTGGGTCAGACTCTGCCGGTGCTTCTGGAAGAGGTAAATGCACAGGATGACAGACTGATCACGGGACGGCTGTCCAATAATGCGGTAGTACACTGCAGGGCAGGATCGGACCAGATTGGCCGGATCCTCCCTGTCAGGCTGACAGAGAGCAGGGGATTTTATTATATGGGTGAGATTGTATAGAGAATGGAAGGTAAAGGGGAAAGTGGGATAAAAAGAGAAAAGGGTTTCGGTAATAATTCCGGGCGGTGTAATTGGGCCGCCCGGGGTTTTTTTATGAAAAGATCATTTTTCAGCTTTTCTCCGGTTCCGGATAGTCCTTCCCGAAGGTTTCAACCGTTACTTCTTTCATGACTACGGGCGCCAGCGGAGCGTCACTCCAGTCCGTGCCGCAGGATGCGATTTTATTCACGATATCCATGCCTTCCGTGATCTTGCCAAAGGCCGCATAGGAGCCGTCCAGGTGAGGGGAATCCTTGTGCATAATAAAGAACTGGGAGCCGGCGGAATCCGGATCCTGCGCACGGGCCATGGAGAGCACGCCCGCACTGTGCTTCAGGGGATTGTCAAATCCGTTGGAGGAGAATTCGCCGGGGATGCAGTAGTCCGGGCCGCCGGTCCCGTTACCTGACGGATCGCCGCCCTGGATCATAAACCCCTCGATGACACGGTGAAAGGTAAGGCCGTTATAAAAGCCCTTTTTTACAAGGGAAATAAAATTATTTACTGTGTTGGGAGCGGTATCGGGATACAGCTCAAGTTTCATTACATCATTATTTTCCATTTCAATTGTTACAATAGGATTTTCATTTGCCATTTTTCGATTTTCCTTTCCATATTATTATAAATTATGTCATTGCCCGACAGTGTCAGCGTATATTTGCTTACACCATCGGGTTTTATTGTAAAAGATTTTCGTATATTATGCAAGCGGAGAATGAATTCTGTCGAAACATACAGATAAATATAGCGTTTTCCCACTGCCTGTTTGACAAAAAATGCAGGCAATGCCTTATATAATTACCTCATAAAAAGAAGGGATGCAAAATGAAGATTTATCTGGATGTTTTTTTTCTGGTAAATTCAGCGGTAAATTTTTCTGTCTTAGTGATGGAGAGCTTTTTCCAGAAGAAACGGATTCATCTGATACGCCTTCTGGGGGCGGCGGCTCTCGGCGGTGTTCTGGTTACCCTGTTCCTTATATCCGGCATTCACAGGTATCGGCTGCTGTCGTTTCTGGTATACGGCGCCGGCAGTGCCGGTCTGGTCCGATTCGCATTTGGAAGAACCACCGTGCGCATATGGGGGAGGAACTTCATTCTGTTCTATATCACCTCTTTTCTTTTGTCCGGAGTTCTGCATTACATACAGAGTATTACAAGACAGCAGGGAAACCTGATACTGATCCTGTCAGGGACAGGGGCAGTTCTTTATGCTGTATACCGTTTCCTTCCGGCCATTCGGCGGAGTGAGAGGCGCAAAGCGCTGTATTTGCCGGTGTGTCTGCAGCATGGGGGAAAGAAGGTACGGGGCAGCGGACTTCTGGATACGGGAAACCACCTGAAGGAGCCCTTCAGCGGGAAACCGGTGGTGATCAGCGGGCCGGATTTTGTAACACCTCTTTTTGCCGGGGAAGAGCCACTTTTTCGCTATATTCCATTTCATGCCATTGGGACGGAGTGCGGGACCCTCCGGGCATTTCAGGCAGAATGCCTGGAATTAAGGGGGGAGGATGGGATATGGAGCCGGATCGAAAGACCGTGGATCGCCATTGATGATAACCCAGTTTCAGCGGATGGGGAATATGAACTGATTCTTCATCCCGATCTAGTACATGGAAGATTAGGAGGATAATTGATATGTTGTTACGGATTTCAATGCCAAACCGGTTTCAATTCCGTATGATGCCGGACTGGAAAAATATTTTCTTTCACTCAGGTGGAGATATTCATTATATCGGCGGGGCCGAGATCCTGCCGGCGCCGCTTGAACCAGGAGAAGAGGCGGCATGCATCGAGTGCCTGGTGGGGGATGATAACGATGCGGCGCGGAATAAGCTGGTGGAGCACAATCTCCGGCTGGTGGTTTACATAGCCAAAAAATTTGACAATACAGGGGTGGGCGTAGAGGATTTGATCTCCATCGGGACCATTGGACTGATGAAGGCCATCAATACATTTAATCCGGAAAAGAATATCAAGCTCGCCACGTATGCATCCCGGTGCATTGAAAATGAAATCCTTATGTACCTGCGCCGGAATAACAAGACAAAGATGGAGGTGTCCATCGATGAACCTCTGAATGTGGACTGGGACGGCAATGAGCTGCTTCTCTCCGACATACTGGGTACCAGTGAGGATATCATCTATAAGGATATTGAAAGGGAGGTGGACCGGAAATTACTTCGAAAGGCGCTGGAGACATTGTCCGAGAGGGAACGCACCATTATCTGTCTGCGATTCGGACTGGGGGATATTCAGGGGAAGGAGCTGACGCAGAAGGAGGTGGCGGATCAGCTGGGGATTTCCCAGAGCTATATCTCCCGGCTGGAGAAGAAAATCATGAAACGGCTCAAAAAGGAAATACTGCGGCTGGAGGGACATTAAAAGAAGGGGAGGCAGACATCAGAGGGCATCTGGTGTCTGTCTCATTTTTGGCAGAATCACAATGGGTGTTAAATTACTCCAGGTGATTCTTCATTGTATTCAGGGCATTCTTTTCCAGCCGGGACACCTGGGCCTGGGATATATGGATCTCCTCTGCCACCTCCATCTGGGTCTTTCCCTGAAAGTAACGCAGGTTGATAATGTGGTTTTCCCTTTCCGGCAGGGCGGCCATGGCGTCCTTTAGAGACAGGTTTTCTACCCAGCTGGCCTCTTTGTTTTTTTTGTCACTGATCTGATCCATAATATAGAGGGTGTCGCCTCCCTCAGAGTAGACGGGCTCATAGAGGGAGACCGGACTCTGTATGGCATCCAGGGCAAAGGCGATATCCTCGGCAGGCACATCAATAATTTTCGAGATATCCTCCAGAGTAGGTTCCTTTTCCTGCTTTTTCATAAGTGCCTCCTTGGCATAGATCGCCTTATATGCCGTGTCGCGGAGGGAGCGGCTGACACGGATGGCACTGTTGTCCCGAAGATAACGGCGGATCTCACCGATGATCATTGGTACAGCGTAGGTGGAGAATTTTACTTCCTGTGTCACATCAAAGTTATCAATGGCCTTGATCAGACCGATGCAGCCGATCTGAAAGAGATCGTCGATATTTTCATTGCTGTTGTTGAAACGTTGTATGATGCTGAGAACCAGGCGGAGATTTCCTTTGATATATGTTTCTCTTGCTTTTTTATCACCCTGCTGTATTTTTTTGAAGAGTTCATCCTTTTCATCATTGGAGAGTAGTGGCAGCTTGCTTGTATTGATCCCGCATATTTCAACTTTGTACTGAGCCATGATATCCTCCGTTCCTGTTATAATCAAAGAGCATTTTGTAAAGCCTGGCGGCATTGGATGAAGCCTGCCGCCGGGCTATACATATCATTGACAATTGAGGAACGATTTATGCGCAGATGGATACAATAATAAAAAGAGAAATGTGGGAGAGAGCCATGAGAATTTGTGAGCTGAAGGAGAAGGAAGTCATCAATGTCTGCGACGGCGAACGTCTTGGATTCGTGGAGGATGTAGAGTTTGACCTATGTACGGCGAAGATTACTCACATAATAGTACCCGGGCCCTGCAAGTTTTTTGGCGTGCTGGGACGCGAGGTGGAATATGTCATCGATCTGTGCCATATCTGTAAGATTGGATGCGACCTGATCCTGGTGGAGGTGGATCTGGAGAAGGTGACAAGGAAATGTAAAGAAAAATGCTGTACATAAATTCTTTACTTTCACAGGAAAATACATTATACTATTTCTAAAAAATATTGTAGAAAAAGGAGAGAGAAACAAATGAAATGCCCGTTCTGTGGTGAGGAGAACACAAAAGTGATAGATTCGAGACCGGCGGACGACAACAGTTCCATCCGCAGGCGCAGAAAGTGTGAGAAATGCGGCAAGAGGTTTACGACATATGAAAAGCTGGAGACCATCCCGCTGGTTATTATAAAGAAGGATGAGGCGAGGGAGCCCTACGACCGGTCCAAGATTGAAAACGGCGTATTCCGTTCCTGCATTAAGAGACCCGTTTCTGTCGATCAGATCAATGCCCTGGTGGACAGCGTGGAGAGCACCGTCTTTAATATGGGAGAAAAGGAAGTGCCCAGCAGCCTGATCGGTGAGATTCTGATGAATAAGCTGCAGGAACTGGATCCGGTGGCATATGTGCGCTTTGCATCCGTCTATCGGGAATTTAAGGACGTCAATACTTTTATGGATGAGATCAAGAAGCTGCTGGATCAGCAGGCGAAATAAGGGCTTGTAATCCTTTTCGATCTGTGTTATTTTTGTACATATAGATTGATCCTCGGAAGAGGAGGACGTATGTACAGTAACGTATATGGTGCGGATGTGTATGGCATTGATGCCAGAACGATCCGTATTGAGGCAGACGTCAGTGACGGTCTGCCTGTTTTTGATATGGTCGGTTTTCTCGCTTCTGCCGTTAAGGAGGCGAGAGAGCGGGTCCGCATTGCCGTGCGCAATATGGGGATCCGTTTTCCGGCGAAGCGTATTACCATCAATCTGTCCCCGGCAAATCTGCGCAAAGAGGGGACTTCTTTTGATCTGCCCATCGCGATAGCCCTTTTGAATGCCTTTGGCTATCTTTCGGATGACGTCACAAGAGACACTATGTTTATCGGGGAACTCGGCCTGGACGGCACGGTGCGGAGTGTGCGGGGGGTGCTGGCCATGATTCTGCAGGGAAGGCAGCAGGGAATCCGCCGGTTTCTTGTGCCAGCAGAAAATGCCGCCGAGGGAGGCGTGTTGGAGGATATACAGGTCTATGGCGTCCGCAGCCTGAATGAGGCGCTGGGATTTCTCCGGGGTGAGCTCACGCTTGTGCCGCGGCATTTTTCTTTTGCGGAGCTGACACAGCAGACAACCGATGCAGCCGATTTTTGTGAGATATGCGGGAACGCCGGTCTGAAAAGGGCGGCGGAGATTGCCGTGAGCGGGCGCCATAACCTGCTGCTCATCGGACCGCCCGGTTCCGGCAAGACCATGCTGGCCAGGCGGCTTCCCGGTATTATGCCGGCGATGGATCTGGAGGAGTGTCTGGAGGTTACAAGACTGTACAGCATCTGTGGAATGCTTTCGGCAGACGCCCCTGTCGTTACAACAAGGCCCTTCCGCACGCCCCATCATACGGTGACCGCCGCTGCCCTTACCGGAGGGGGGAGGATTCCTATGCCGGGGGAGATTACCCTGGCATCCAAGGGCGTGCTGTTTCTGGACGAGCTGCCGGAATTTTCCCGGAATTCCCTGGAGGTACTGCGTCAGCCGCTGGAGGAGCACCGTGTTACGGTATCCCGGGTGGGACATTCGGAGGAATATCCCTCTGACTGCATCTTTGTGGCGGCGATGAATCCATGCCGCTGCGGGTTCTACCCCGACCGGAGCCGGTGCCACTGCACGGTGGGAGAGATCCGCCGCTATCTCGGGAAGGTCAGTGAACCGATCCTGGACCGGCTGGATATCTGCGTGGAGACGGGAACGCCGGCATTTCATCTCTATGGCGAGGAGGGAGAGACATCGCGGCAGATCCGGGAACGGGTGCAGAGGACCGTCCTGATACAGAGGAAACGGTATGGCGGCGAATCCTTTGCGTATAATGGAGAACTGCCGGAACGGGCACTGAAACGGTACTGCCGTCTCCGGCGGAGCGAGGAAGAGTTCCTGGAGGATTTCTTTCTGTCTGAAGAATGCAGCTCCCGGAGGATTTCCCGGATATTAAAGGTGGCGAGAACCATTGCGGATATGGAGGAGGAAGAGCAGATTGGGGAGCGGCATATTGCAGAGGCTGTCAGTCTGCGCAGCATTGACCGGAAGTACTGGGGGACTGAGCTATGACGGGGGAGAGGGAGTCCGTTTCAGAAGATAGGGGATGGACCGGAACGCATGGCAGGGAAGAGACCTGGTATCTTTTCTGGCTGTCGGGGCTTCCCGGTGTGGGCCTGCGCACACTGCAGAAGCTGATGGGGCATTTTGGCAGTGCAGAGGCGGTGTACCGGGCGTCTGGGCGTGAACTGGAGAGAGCTGCCGGAGTGACGGCAGCCTGCCGGGAACGCATCCTGAGCCGGGATGGCAGGCACGGGGCACAGAGGGATTGGGAAGAACTGGAGAAAAGGAAGATCCGTTACCTCTCCTTTTATAATGAAGAATATCCCCGGCGGCTGAAAGCACTGTGTGATCCGCCGAAGCATCTGTACGTCAGAGGAAGACTGCCGCAGGGGGACGGGCACTCGGTGGGGATAATCGGTGCCAGGGACTGTACTGTGTACGGAAGGGATATGGCGCGGCTGTTCGGATATCGTCTTGCGGAGGCGGGGGTACAGGTCATCAGCGGCATGGCAAGAGGGATTGACGGATGGGCGCATCAAGGCGCCCTTGAGAGCGGAGGAAGTACTTATGCCGTACTGGGCTGCGGTGTGGATATCTGTTACCCGGCCGTTCACAGGAGACTCTATGACAGCATCCGGAGCCGTGGCGGCATTCTGTCTGAGCTGCCGGCCGGCACCGGGGCGAGAGCCGGGTTCTTTCCCATGAGAAACCGCATTATCAGCGGTCTGTCAGACGGCGTGCTCATTGTAGAGGCAAAGGAGAAGAGCGGCTCGCTGATTACGGCGGACGCTGCCCTGGAACAGGGCAGGGATGTTTTTGTTATACCGGGTCGTATTGGGGATGAACTCAGCGTGGGGTGCAACCGGCTGATCCGCCAGGGGGCGGTGCCGGTGCTGTCCCCCTCGGATATACTGGAATATTATGGCATTCCGCAGCGGGAAATAGCAGAAAATGAAAATTTTCAGTCATGGGAGAGGGAAATCCTGTATATGTTAGCACAGCAGCCAGTCCATATGTCTGAACTGGCCCGGCGGACAGGTATGTGCCAGACAGATCTGATGAGGAAACTGGCGGCCTGGAAGAGGGAGGGGGTGGTCAGGGAGGTTTCCCGTGGGTACTTTGTCCGGTAATTGTTAAAATTAAATAATATTTTTCTTGAAAATAAAAAAAAAATGGTGTATGCTGATTGATGTTGTAAATATAAATGTAAGGGGAGCGGTAGCAATGGCAAAAAATCTGATTATTGTTGAATCACCTGCAAAGTCAAAGACGATAAAGAAGTTTTTGGGGAAAAATTACGAGGTGGTGGCGTCCAACGGACATGTCAGGGATATGCCGAAGAGCCAGATGGGGATTGATTTTGACAATGATTTTGAGCCCCATTATATTACCATCAGAGGAAAGGGAGAGCTTTTGGCGGGCCTCCGGAAGGAAGTGAAAAAGGCTGACCGGATTTATCTTGCAACAGACCCGGACCGGGAGGGCGAGGCGATCTCCTGGCATCTGTGCCAGGCGCTGAAGCTGGATCCCGGGAAGACCAGCCGGATTACATTCAATGAGATCACGAAAAATGCCGTCAAGCAGTCCATCAAACAGTCCCGGGAAATCGATATGGACCTTGTGGACGCCCAGCAGGCGAGACGTGTTCTTGACCGCATGGTGGGATATTCCATCAGTCCGCTGCTCTGGCAGAAGGTGAAGAGAGGACTGAGTGCAGGCCGGGTACAGTCTGTGGCACTGCGGATCATAGCGGACCGCGAGGCGCAGATCGACGCCTTTATCCCCAGTGAGTACTGGACGCTGGAGGCACAGTTTTCCATAAAAGGGATCCGGAAGCCCCTGGTGGCAAAATACTATGGAGATCCGGAGAAGAGGGAAATTTCTTCCAAGGAGGAGATCGACCAGATTATGGCAGAGCTGGAGGGAGCCAGTTACCGGGTCAGCGATATTAAGAGGGGGGAGCGGACAAGAAAACCGCCCATGCCCTTTACTACCTCCACTCTTCAGCAGGAGTGCTCAAAGCATCTGAATTTTGCCACCAGGAAGACAATGCAGATCGCGCAGCAGCTCTATGAGGGCGTACAGGTGAAGGGACATGGCACCATTGGCCTGATCACCTATCTGCGAACGGATTCCACCCGTATATCAGATGAGGCAGATGCGGCGTGCCGGGCATTTATTACGGAGAATTACGGAGAGGAAAATCTGATCGAGGGGAAGGGAGCGGCGAAAACTGCCAAAAAGATCCAGGACGCCCACGAGGCGATTCGTCCTACCTATGTGGAGCTGACCCCGGTGCAGATCAAGGAATCCCTTACGAGAGACCAGTTCCGGCTGTACCAGCTGATATGGAAACGCTTTGTGGCGAGCCGGATGCACTCGGCAAAATACGAGACCATATCTGTGAAAATTGACGGCGGCGGCCACCGGTTTACCAGTGCGGGTTCGAAGCTGGTGATGCCGGGCTTTATGGCGGTATACCAGCACGGAGAGGACAAGGAAGAAGCCAATGCCGTTCTCGGCAGGCTGAAGGAGGACTCTGAGCTGACTGCCGGAGAGCTCCGGGAGGAGCAGCACTTTACGCAGCCGCCGGCGCACTATACCGAAGCCTCTCTGGTGAAGGCGCTGGAGGAGCTGGGGATTGGGCGTCCCAGCACGTATGCGCCCACCATCTCTACCCTGATTTCCCGCCGGTATGTGGCGAAGGAGCAGAAAAATTTGTACCTGTCGGAGCTGGGGGATATTGTCAATCAGATCATGGTCAGTGCCTTTCCCAGCATTGTGGATGTGAATTTTACCGCTACTATGGAGGCGCTGCTCGATGGAGTGGCAGACGGGTCCGTAGAATGGAAAACCATTATCAGGAACTTCTATCCAGATCTGGAAACCGCTGTCAGCCAGGCGGAGGACGCTCTGGAGAAGATTGAGATTGAAGATGAGGTGACAGATGTAATCTGTGAACACTGCGGCCGCAATATGGTGATCAAATATGGTCCCCACGGCAAATTTCTGGCGTGCCCGGGATTTCCTGACTGCCGGAATACGAAGCCTTATTATGAGAAGATCGGTGTGCAGTGTCCGAAGTGCGGAGGAGATATCGTCATCAAAAAGACGCAGAAGGGAAGACGTTACTACGGCTGTGTCAACAATCCCGACTGTGATGTTATGACCTGGCAGAAGCCGTCCTCCGAGAAATGCCCAAAATGTGGCAGTATGCTGCTGGAAAAGGGAAATAAGCTGGCATGTATGGATCCGGCCTGCGGATACCTGACAAAAAAACCAAATAGTTAATACTTGTAAAATCCATTCCTTTGTGATAGAATTACCTCATGAGACTGCTAGGAGGATGCGATGAGTATTGAACTTTTGGACAAAACCCGTAAGATTAACCGGCTTTTAGATGATCGGAGATCATCTAAGGTGGCTTTTGCGGATATTTGTCAGGTTCTGGGGCAGTTGATGGATTCCAATGCTTATGTTATCAGCAGTAAGGGAAAGCTGCTGGGGACATATATTGTGGATTCCACAGAGACGATCAATGGATTTCAGGAGAAACGCGGCAGTTATATCGATGTCAAGCTAAACGAACGGTTCCTGAATGTGTTATCCACGAAAGAGAATGTGAATTTGGAGACACTTGGATTTTCTGGCAGGGAAGCTGCCGGATATGAAGCGCTGATCACTCCCATCAGCATTGCTGGTGAGCGTCTGGGTACACTCTTCTTATATCGCAGACAGGACTCTTTTAGTATCGAGGATATTATTTTAATTGAATATAGTACGACAGTAGTAGGACTGGAGATGATGAGGGCTGTTCAGGAAGAGGCGGATCAGGAGGAGCACAAGAAGAAAAATTTCTCCTCTGCCCTGACTGCGCTTACGCCGCTGGAGCAGAAGGCTGTGTCATATGTTATCCACACGCTGGGCGGTGAGACCGGGACTCTTGTCACGAGCAAGCTTGCTGCGGAGATCGGTATCACAAGGACGGTGATTGTCAACGCGCTGCGGAAATTAGAGAGCGCCGGCCTGATCAAAACCAGATCCTCCGGCATGAAGGGTACGCATATTGAGATACTAAATGATATTGTGTACACGGAGTTTGACAGCTACTACAAAGAAAAATGGAATTGATCAACGCAAACGGAATTGTGAACAGGATTCATAAGTCTTTTTGCGTTTTCTGAGGGTTATCCCTGAATATGGAAATATAAGAAAGGAAGTGCGGGTATGGTATTATCCAATGCATATAATTACATTAATGTACTGGACAAGGCGGCGGACGCCAGCTGGACCCGGAATGATGTGCTGGCAAACAATATAGCCAATGCGACAACCCCGGGATATAAGCGCAAGGACGTGCAGTTTGAGACATATCTCTCCAATGCGGTGGCGGGGACGGATTCGCTGGATGAGAGGATTGCGAATATTGACCTGAGTACATTAGAATCTACGACATATACCGAGCAGGCGGGGCTGAGCTACCGGGCAGATGGCAATAATGTCGATATTTCAACGGAAAATGTTGAGCTGGCAAAGAATCAGCTGAAATATTATACACTGATGAATTCCATATCTGATGAGTTCAACCGCCTGAAGGCGGCGTTGAGAACGAACTGACCATAAGGATTCATAACGGGAAAACATAACGAGGGGGAACTATTATGTCAATATTTGGAGCTATGGATATCAGCGCTACCGGTATGACGGCGCAGCAGACGCGTATGGATACGATATCGCAAAATATTGCCAATGTAAATACGACCCGTGACGGGAAGGGCAATATTTATAGAAGGAAAACGGTCCTTTTTGAGGAGAAGAGCTATCCTACCTTCAGTGAGAGCCTGGCGCTTGCCAACGGGCATATCGGCAAGGGCGTGAAGGTGTCAAGAATTGTGGAAGATCCGTCGGAGGGGAATATGGTGTACGATCCTTCCCATCCAGATGCGAATGAGGATGGATATGTGACATATCCAAATGTAAATACGGTAACTGAGATGACTAATATGATTGACGCCACCCGGGCCTATGAGGCGAATGTCACTGTACTGAATTCAACGAAGGGCATGGCCATGAGGGCGTTGAATATTGGACAGTCATAAGAAGAACGGAGGATTCGATGGATATATTGGGAATGGCACCTGTTCAGGGGCTGGAAAGTGTCAGTAGGTACACTACTGTCAATCCTTTTCAGGAGGATGCCGGGGATAATACATTAAGTTTTGACAGTATTTTGAATTCTGCTGTGAATCTCGTCAGACAGACGGAGGATTATTCCAACGCAGCAGAGGTGGAAGAGATTAAATATGCTACAGGGGAATCGGACAGTCTTCATGATCTGCTGATCGCACAACAGAAAGCCAGTGTTTCCCTGCAATATACGGTTGCAGTGAAGAATACTGTGGTAGAAGCTTATCGGACATTGATGAATATGCAGTTCTAGATAAGACATAAGAAAATGTAACTTTAGGGAGCGATGCGGCTTATGATGGACCAATTGATAGCAATCAAGGATAAGATCCTGGAGTTTTGGAACAAATATACGTCAAAGCAAAAGACTATCATCATATGTGTGGTGCTGGCCATCTTTTTTGCTTTGGTTTTGCTGGGATATTTTCTGACCAGGCCCGTGTATACACAGCTGGTCACTCTCAGCGGAGATACGGCGTCGGAGTTTGACGCTGCCCTCGCGGGAGAGGGGATAAAATATAAAAAGGAATCCAACAGCAATGGAAATACAGTATTCAGCGTGGAACAGTCCCGGTACTCGGATGCGGTTCTTTTGATGGGAGCCAATAAGATTTCTTCTGAAGAGGGGATGACCTGGGAGGATGCGCTGAATAACAGTATGGTGGACTCTTCGGAACAGAGACAGACGAAAGCGAATCTGGCCCTGCAGTCGTCCATCCGCCAGGGGCTGAGAGAATTTGACGGAGTGGAGGACGCCACTGTCTACATCAACCGTCCCATTGATGACGGTACAATTTACAGTGAGAGGAAGGAAACTTCAGTCAGCGTTGCCCTGAAGCTTGCCAAAAATGCGGAGATGAAATCCGAGACGGCTTCTGCGCTTGCTTTTTATCTGGCGAACGCAGTGGGGAATGCCACTACCGACAATGTGATCATCACCGATACGGCAGGAAATCTTCTGTATGGTGATAAGGAAGACAATACGCTGGGGGGGAACATTACAAGCAATACGGAGTTCCAGGAGAAGCTGAGGAATCAGTTTGGGAAGAATGTCAGTGATATGCTGCGCAAGGCGGGATACGATGATGTTCAGATTGGCAGTGCCAATATTCGTTTTAATATGGATGAGGTAACGGAACTGATTAAGACCTATACGGCCAATGAGGGGCAGGATCAGGGTCTGTATTCCAGTTCTTATAATTACAAATCCACAGGGACCTCTGGCGCAGGAGGTATTCCGGGCACAGACTCCAATGGAGATGTGACGGATAATATGATCCAGTCGGAGGGTACTACAAGCACAGAGACGGTTCTTGATAAGTACAATTATCTGCCCAATGAGACGGTGCAGAATATTAAACGCGAGGTCGGTGCGGTCGTGCCGGAAGAGTCTTCCATTGCCATTGTGCTTACCCAGTACAATGTAGTAAAGGAAGAGACACTGGAGGAACAGGGCGTCCTGGATGATGTTTCTTTTGAGGAATATGTGGCACAGAACAGCGCGGTGACGGATCTTGAGACGCCGGAAGAATTGGTGCAGCTGGTAGCTGCGGCAACCGGTATTGCCAACAATAACATTACGATCCAGATTAAGCAGAAGCCGGTATACGAAGCGGCAGAGGAAAGCAATTTTGGGGACAATGTAACAAATTACCTTATGATCCTTCTGACAGTGCTTATCGCCGGGCTGCTGGTATTCGTTATCATCAAGGGAACCTCTCCGGTAGAGGTGACGGAGATGGAGCCGGAGCTTTCGGTGGAGGATCTGCTGGCCACGACTCAGGAGGCGGAGAAACAGAATCTGGAAGAGATTGAGATGGGTGATAAATCCGAGACAAGGATGATGATAGAGAAATTTGTGGATGAGAATCCGGAGGCGGTGGCACTCCTGCTCCGCAACTGGATTAACGAAGACTGGGGGGGTATGTAAATGGCAGGTAGTAGTAGCGCATCGGAACTGGACGGTCTGCAGAAAGCGGCCACGCTCCTCATCACACTGGGGCCGGAGAAGGCCTCGGTTATCTTTAAGCACCTGAAGGAGGATGAGATTGAGCAGCTGACGCTGGAAATTGCCAATACGCGTAGTGTGTCGCCGGCCCAGAAGGAAAAGGTTATGGATGAATTTTACCAGGTGTGCCTTGCGCAGCAGTATATTGCGGAGGGCGGTATTGGTTATGCGAAGGATCTTCTGCAGAAGGCTCTCGGTCAGGAGAAGGCCAATGAGGTGCTGGGGAAACTCACGGCGTCCCTGCAGGTTCGGCCCTTTGAATTTATCAGGAAGACAGAGGCTTCCCAGATACTCAACTTTATTCAGGATGAGCATCCCCAGACGATAGCCCTGATCCTTTCTTATCTGTCGCCGCAGCAGGCTGCAGGCATTATAGGGGCGTTGACGCCTGACAAGCAGACCGACGTGGCTAAGCGTATCGCCACCATGGACCGGACGTCGCCGGATGTGGTAAAAGAGGTGGAAAATATTCTGGAACAGAAGCTGGCGTCCCTGGTCAGCCAGGATTACACCATTGTCGGTGGTGTGGATTCCGTGGTAGAAGTACTGAATACGGTAGACCGCGGAACAGAAAAGCATATTATGGAAAATCTGGAGATCGAGGAGCCGGAGCTTGCCGACGAGATCCGCAAAAAGATGTTCGTATTCGAGGATATTCTTATGCTGGACGACCGTTCCATCCAGCGCGTGCTGCGTGAGGTGGAAAATGGCGAGCTGGCAGTTGCCCTGAAGAATGCCAACGAGGATGTGCAGAATGCGATCTTTAATAACATGTCCACCCGTCTGGCAGATATGATCCGGGAGGATATGGAATATATGGGTCCTGTCCGTCTGAAGGATGTAGAAGAGGCACAGCAGAAGATTGTAAATGTTATCCGCAGACTGGAGGATTCTGCTGAGATTGTCATTTCCCGCGGCGGAGGTGACGAGATCATTGTCTAATCTGATAAAATCCCCCTTTGTGAATATGCAGGGGAAAGAAAAAGTAGTCATTAGTTATGAGGAAAGGGACGCCTTTGTGCCGTTGAAACAGAGCAGCCGGGTGATCGTGCCGGAGGAGGAAGCGGGCGAAGAGAAAAAGAGGCAGAAGAAAAAGCCGGAGCCCTCTGCCGAACAGGCGGCCAGGGAAGAGCTGGCCAGAAAGAAAGAGGCGGAGAAACAGGCAGAATGGATTCTCGCTGAGGCGCGGGAACAGGCTGACAGAATACAGGAAGAGGCACAACAGCAGGCGGAGGGGATCCGTCTGGCGGCAAGGGAAGAGGGAATCCGTCAGGGACGTGAGGAAGGTCTGGTCAGGGCCGACGAGGAGCTTGCCCAGGTCAGGGCCGACATTGAGGAGGCCAAGGTTCTTCTGGAAGAGGAACACCGTCAGATGGCGGCAGTTATGGAGACGCAGTATGTAGAAGTCCTGTGTGATCTGGTAAGGAAGCTGACAGGCGTCCTGCTGAGGGACAAAAAGGACGTGCTGCTCCATCTGATCCGCAGCGGTATATCCGATGCACAGCCCTCCAGCCGCTATACGCTGAGAGTGTCTTCAGAGGATCTGACACTGGTAGAGAATCATCTCGATGAGATTTTGATGAATATAGATGCCGGGGTTTCCCTTGATGTGAAAGAAGAAAAAGGACTGGAAAAGAATGAGTGCATCATTGAGACGGATACCCAGATGGTAGACTGTGGATTTCGGACACAGCTCGACAATCTTATTACGACGCTCCATATGCTGGTTCAGTGACAGCGGACGAGACGGTATACGGACTGGCGTGGTGATCGAAGGAATGATAACATGATCCCGTTAAATTTTGATAAATATGCGAAACTGGCAGACAGAAGCTTTGTCAGCCAGCTGGGGAAGGTGGCGAAGGTGGTCGGTCTGACCATTGAGTCCATCGGACCGGATGCAAAACTGAATGATTTGTGCCTGATTAAATCAGATACAAGAGAAGAACCTGTCAAAGCGGAGGTAGTGGGTTTCCGTGATGACAGGGTTCTTTTGATGCCCTATGATGATGTAGAGGGAGTCAGCCTGGGGAGCTGGGTGAAAAATACCGGGGAACCCCTTCAGGTGGCGGCGTCGGATGAACTGCTGGGCCGCACGCTGGGAGGGACCGGGGAACCGATAGACCATCTGGAGCTGCCGGAAGGATGCTCCCATTATTCGGTAGAGGCAGCGGCGCCGGATCCTCTCACAAGGCAGATGATCGAGGACGCCCTCCCGCTGGGTGTGAAGGCCGTGGACGGACTGATCACAGTGGGAAAGGGTCAGCGTATCGGGATCTTTGCCGGGAGCGGCGTGGGCAAAAGTACCCTGATGGGTATGTTTGCCAGGAATACCAAAGCGGATATCAATGTGATCGCCCTGATCGGAGAGCGGGGAAGAGAGGTCCGGGAGTTTATTGAACGGGATCTGGGCCCGGAGGGCATGAAGCGTTCCGTGGTGGTGGTGGCGACGTCGGATAAGCCGGCCCTGATCCGGAGCAAGGCGGCGAAGACGGCCACGGCACTGGCGGAATATTTCCGTGACCAGGGCAAGGATGTACTGCTGATGATGGATAATCTGACCCGTTTCTGTATGGCACAGAGGGAGATTGGCCTCGCTTCCGGGGAACCGCCTGTATCCAGGGGGTATCCGCCCAGTGTGTACTCGGAGATGCCGAAGCTGCTGGAGAGGGCGGGGAATACGGACAAGGGCTCTATCACAGGTTTATATGCTGTACTGGTGGACGGCGATGATTTCAATGAACCCATCTCGGATACGGCCCGCGGCATTCTGGACGGACATATCGTTCTGTCCCGAAGCATGGCGCAGCACAATCATTATCCTGCCATTGATGTGCTCCAGAGTATTTCCCGAGTTATGAGCGCTGTGGCAGCGAAAGAACATAAGGAACTGGCGGGTCAGATCAAGGATGTTCTGGCGACTTACCGGGAATCGGAGGATCTGATCAACATCGGCGCCTACAAGGCGGGATCCAACAGGCATATTGACTTTGCCATAGAGAAGATTGAAAGCATTAACTCTTTTTTGCAGCAGGGAGTAGAAGAGAAATTTCTGTTCCCGGATATTGTGGATCAGATGCGGGATATTTTTCAGGATCAGGATGAAGAAGACGGCATGGAATAGAGGTTGAGGTATGGCTAAGTTTATCTTTTCAATGCAGAATCTGCTGGATATGAAAGAGAAACTGGAAGAGCAGGCAAAAAATAATTACAGTCAGGCAAATATGCGCTTAATGGAAGCGGAAGAGGAACTCCGGCGGCTGAGAGACAGGGTGGCAGAGGCACAGGAACTGCTGCGGCTGGAGATTGAATCCTCCCTGGACGTCCGCAGCATCCGGCGGCGGGAAAACGCCGTTGAGATTCTCCGCATGTATGTGAGACAGCAGGAATTTGTAGTGCTGCAGCGGCAGAAGGATGTGGAGGCGGCGAGGGAGCTCCTGAATGAGGCCATGAAGGAGCGGAAGACCTACGAGAAACTGAGAGAACGGGCCTTTGAGGAATTTAAGCTGGAGGAAAATAGAAAAGAGCAGAAGGAAATAGACGAACTGGTAAGCTATCGCTTTGGCGCTGCGATAAAGGAAGCATAGTACAGGAAAGGATGGATGGATATGGCAAAGAAGGATAAAAATGCTCAGACGCACGCACTGGACGAGGAAGAAAGCACAGGCAGCAAAATTGTAACTGTGCTGATCGTACTCGTTATCATTATTATATGGCTGGGGATCTTTGGTGTACTGGTTAAATTAAACGTGGGTAATTTTGGAAGTGATGTTCTCTATCCTGTCTTAAAGGATGTCCCGGTGCTGAACTGGATCCTGCCAGAGACGGAAGGTGACGGACAGACTGTTTCCAGAGAGTATGATAACCTGACTGAGGCAAACGCGCGGATCAAAGAGCTGGAGAGCCAGCTTGCTGCCACCAGCAGTTCAGACAGCGCCAACAGTGGTGAGATCGAGGAGCTGAAGGCGGAGATCGAGCGGCTAAGGAAATATGAGCAGGATCAGGCGCAGTTTAACCGGCGCGTCAGGGAATTTGATGAGAATGTCGTGTATAACAGCAAGGCTCCGGATACGGAGGAGTATAAAAAATATTACGAGGAGATCAATCCGGATACGGCAGAGGATATCTACCGCGAGGTAGTAAGGAACTTTGAGTATTCACAGGAGATCAAGGAGCAGGCCGAGACATATGCCAGAATGACCCCGGAGAGTGCGGCGGCGATCCTGGAGGAGATGTCCAACGACCTGAATCTGGTGGCTGCTATTATGGACAGTATGCAGACCTCCAAGAGCGCGGCAATCCTGCAGGCGATGAAGCCGACGGTGGCAGCGCAGATTACTACGAAGATGACATCCATGAAAAAATAAGGGTGTTGTCAGGCAGCAAAGGAACTCGGAACAGTTCCTTAAGAAATCCTGCAGAGCTGCCGATATATAAACCGTAATGGATTTAAAAGGAGAAAGGAGGGAAACAGATGACGACACAGGGAATATCCCTTGTAACAGCAAAGCTCTCAGAGCAGACGGCAGCCAGAGGCTCCAAAGCGGGCGATACCGGATTTGACAGCATTATGACTGACCGGGCAGCAAAAAATGCCCCGCAGCAGGAAAGCAGGCCGGAGAAGGCGGACAAAGCTGTGGATGTCAGGACAGAGGACCGGACAGAAAACGCAGTGCCGCTGAAGAAGGACTCTGCCGTGCAGTCTAAGAATCCGCAGGTGAAGGACTCCGCTGCCCGTCCGCAGAATGTGGCAGAGGACACGGTTGATCCCGAAGCAGTTGCATACCAGATGGCAGCCATGTTTAGGGAAGTGTTCGGAGTAGACATCGAATCGCTGCACGACATGATGAAGCTAACAGGTATGTCCATGATGGAAGTGCTGGGTTCATTTTCGGATGAGAATACGGCGCAGGTTTTCCAGAATTTAGTTATGGAAATGCATGGAATCACTGACAAGGCTGCTTTTCTCACCAATGACAAGCTGGTTCAGGAGCTCTCGGCCCTGAATGAGAAGTTTGTCCAGATTTTGTCGGAGGCGCTGAAGATTCCAGTGGAGAAGCTGGCGGACGCCGATCCTTCTATACTGGTGTCACTGGCGGAGAAAGTGGACGATGCCCTTCAGCTGATGGTACAGCCGGAGCTTGCAGAGGATGCCGGAAACGGTCAGGAACAGATGCCGGGGATGATGACAGAGAATCCGGAGCAGGGCTTTGAAGTGATCATTGAGGAGCCTCAGACAGGAAACAGCAATGCGCAGACAGAAACCTTTGCCAGAAGACAGGGGTCGGAGCCGGCGGTGCAGAATGAAAATGCGGCGGCAAATCTCTTTACGGAACGTCTCGCGGAGGCATTCGAGTCATCGGCAGTGGAAGATAAGCCGACAGCCGGACAGCTAATGACCCATATTGTGGACCAGGTTGTAGAGCAGGTGAAGATCCGGGTTATGCCGGAGACTACCAGTATGGAACTGATGCTTCACCCCGAGAGTCTTGGCCGGGTGAATATTCAGGTCTCGGCGGCAGCCGGAGTGGCAAAAGCGACTCTTATCGTTGAAAACCTCATGGCTAAGGAGGCGCTGGAGAGCCAGCTTATGACTCTGAAGGAAACCTTTGCCGAACAGGGGCTTAAGGTGGAGGCTGTGGAGGTCACAGTGTCCGAATTTGGACTGAACCAGGAAAACCGCCAGGCACAGCAGGAACAGCAGAATGGTGCAAAGCGCCGCAGATTTCGTTCCGGTGACAGCGTGGAAGAAGGCGTGTCTGAGAGTCCGGAGACAGACCGTACCGCAGCGGAGAGAAGAGACATTAACAGTGTAGTAGATTATACCGCGTAAGAAAGGAGGAAATTATGGCAGGAGTAACCAATACAGATCTGGCAACGAAGCTGGATGAGCTGGAAGGGCTGAATACCGAGAAAAAATTTGAGCCGAGAGGTTCCAGTGAGCTTGGCAAGGATGCATTTCTCAAGCTTCTTGTGACCCAGCTGTCCAATCAGGATCCACTGAATCCGCAGTCCGATCAGGAATTTATTGCCCAGCTGGCACAGTTCTCAGCACTGGAGCAGATGACGAATATGAGTGCGACGCTGACCAATACATCGGCGTACAGCCTGGTAGGCAAACAGGTAATTGTAAACAGTACGGATTCCGTCGGCAAGGTGACTGAGGTACGGGGTACTGTGGATGCGGTTAAAATGAAGAATGGAAGCGCTGAGCTTTTGATCGACGGAAAGACATATTCCATCGACGATCTGGTACAGGTGATGGATTCCTATTATGCCATCAAGGAATATCTGCCTTCTGTCGAAGAGCAGGAGATTTCGTATGATCCGTCTAACCCGTCCATGTCAAGCATTAAGATCAATCTGGGAAGCAATGGGTACGAGGCCTCCAGTGTGGCAGTTATGCTCAACGGCAAGTACATCGACAAGGAACATATGACATACGAGGACGGCATACTGAAGATCTCGCCGGAGGCATTTAAGGATCTGGCGCCAGGTAAGTACAATCTCGGATTCTATTTTGACGATCCGTTTAATACAGCTGTGACAGACAAGGTGACAGTAAAGGTTGAGAACAGTGGACCGAACCAGGGCGGTGATACGGACAAAGACGATGACACCACAGGTTCAGATACGGATAAGGACGATAACACAGAGGAAGTGTAACGGGAAGGATGTGGCGATATGAATGTAGAACAGAAATTTGCATCCATTGAGCAGATCCGGGACCGGTTACAGACCCGCCCATCTACGGCGGCGGGAAGCAGGGAAGCGGATGCAGCAAAATCCTTTGGCCAGATACTGGCAGATACAGCCGGGCAGGTGAGGTTTTCCAAACATGCCGCACAGCGTCTGGAAACACGGAATATCGATATGTCGGATGAGCAGAAGGCGAGGCTCTCCCATGCGGCGAGTCAGGCCAGGGAGAAGGGGATGAACGAATCCCTTGTGATGGTAGACAATCTGGCATTCATCGTGAACGTGAAGAACAACACTGTGATCACGGCGGTAAATGATGTGGATCATGCTGTTTTTACTAATATCGATGGAGCGATAATAAACTGACAACAACACATGCTGGCCCTTTACAGGAAGCATGGGCACTTTTGACTGACAGAGAAAGTGCAGAGAGAGAATTGGAGGGTGAATCACTATGATGCGATCATTGTTTTCCGGAATTTCCGGATTGAGAGTCCATCAGACGAAAATGGACGTTATTGGTAATAATATTTCCAACGTAAATACCGTTGGATTCCGTGCGAGCTCAGTAAACTTTACCGATGTATTCTATCAGACGACACAGAATGCATCCGGCCCCAATGCCAACACCGGGGCAGCCGGTACAAATGCCATGCAGATCGGCCTTGGCGCCAATGTGGCAGCCATCACGGTAGACCTCAGCGGCAGCGGCGCGGTACAGCGTACGGACCGCGGCATGGACGTTATGATACAGGGCGATGCTTTCTTTATCGTAAGGAGCAACGGCAATACTTACTTTACGAAATCCGGTTTGCTGGATGTAGATGCAGCCGGTACTCTGATGTGCCATACCAATGGTGCTTCCGTGCTGGGATGGCGCGTGGATGAAAATGGTGAGATCCGTAAGGATACAGTAGATACGTTGAACCTGATGGGACCTGAGAACAAGTATTCGGCGCCGAATCCCACTACAGCCATCACGATGAGCGGAAATGTCGACAATATGGATCCGCAGGTGGCGCCGGACGCCAAGGGGTATCCCATGGACGTCAGCTTTTTTGACAATCTTGGTCAGTCCTATACCGCTAAGATGAAGCTGGTTAAGACCTCCGCTGAGAATAATAACATTTTCAGCATCACCATTACGGATGTTCAGGGACCGGACGGCAAATCCATACTGCGCCAGAAGGACGAGAACGGGAAGTGGGTGGCTGTTGAGGGCGGCCCTAGTATTAATTTCGGCGGGACGGAGCTTGGCCCGGACAATTATACGGTGGATCCCGATACCGGCGAGGTGACCATAACGGGAATTGACGCGTGGCCGCAGATTACCTTTGATGCCAACACAGGTCTGTTCCAGTCTGTAGGAGAAGCCGGAGCAGGTGGCGGCGGCGGAGCAGGCGGCGCTGACACAGATGAAAAACCGGGCATACTGAATCTGACCCTTTCCAATGACGGTCTGCAGAAAGCTTTCCCGGCCAATGGTGTGGATATCAATTACGGCAAGCTGACCATGTATGCCAGTGACGGGCGCTGTAATGTAAAACCTCTCCGCGGAGATGCGGACGACGGCAATGCCGGTGCCGGTAATGCGGCGGGATCACTGGACGGTTTTTCGGTACAGACTGACGGTAAGATCTATGGTGTGTATACCAATGGGGACAAGAAGCTGCTGGGACAGATTGCGGTGGCGACCTTTGCAAATCCCTCTGGTCTCGAGTCAGTGGGCAACAGTATGTATGCGGCAACGCTGAACTCAGGAGATTTTGATGGAGTCGGCGTGGATGTATCAGAGGTTGGCAAGCTTGCTGTCGGCGCACTGGAGATGTCCGATGTAGATATGGCGACAGAATTTACCAATATGATCACGACCCAGCGAGGATTCCAGGCAAATTCCCGGATTATCACAACATCCGATTCCATGCTGGAGGAACTGGTAAACCTGAAACGATAATAGATAATTAAAGTTGAATTTAGCCCGGCGGCGTCCATAAGAGTCCGACGCCGGGCGGGTGAAAGAGACAGATCGGAATGGGTGGCCTGTGGTCACCCATTTCCCTGTCATTTCAGGGAAAGGCAGATAATCTTAAAAAGCAGGAGAATAAGAGAGAGAGGGAGAGCTTATGATTGATGTCACCAGAATGAACGGAACTACGCTTACGATCAACAACGATCTGATTGAAACGGTGGAGGAATTACCGGATACAGTTATCACTCTCACCACCGGGAAAAAAATAATTGTAAAAGAAAGTAGACAAGACGTGAAAAATTTAGTAAAATTGTTTAAGAAAGAAATAAATTGTAATTTATAAGGTGGTGTCATTGTGGATATTGCAACAATTATAGGTATTGTCGGCTGTGCGGGAGCCGTTGTGTATGGTATCGTGTCCGGTGACCAGGGATTTGCAGCCCTCGGGAACTTCTGGGACTTCCCTTCCTTCCTTATCGTTATCGTGGGATGTCTGATGTGTATGATGACCATGTCGGAGAATATCGGCGATTTTGTGGGGAAATTAAAGTCTTTCCTTCTCACGACGAAGGTTTCGGAGAGCTCGGAGGGCGACGTCATACATAAAATCATTGATCTGGCAAATGTTGCCCGAAAAGAGGGTCTTCTGCAGCTGGAAGAGGCGGCAGAGGGCATTGATGATGAGTTTCTCAAGAAGGGGATCATGCTGATCGTGGACGGCACGGATCAGGAGCTGGTATCCAGCATTCTTGAGACAGAGCTCAACTGTATCGAACAGCGTCACAATAAGATTTGTAATTTCTGGGATGCACTGGCAGCCATGGGGCCTGCCTGGGGAATGATCGGTACCCTGATTGGACTGATCAACATGCTGAAGCTTTTGGATGATCCGAGTTCCATTGGACCGAATATGGCGGTGGCGTTGATCACAACGCTGTATGGTTCCCTGATCGCCAACTGGATCTGTATTCCGGTGGCCACCAAGCTGCGCGCCAAGAACCAGAAAGAGATTATGAATAAAGAGGTAATATGCGAGGGAATCCTTTCAATCCAGGCAGGTGAGAACCCGCGTGTAATAGAAGAGAAACTGAAATCTTTCCTTGCTCCTGCCGTGCGCAATGAGGTGCTTGGCGGTGAGGGCGACTCAAAACAAGGTGGTGACGCTTAATGGCCCGAAAAAAACGGGAAGAAGAAAAAGGGATAGAGGGCGGCTGGATCAATACCTTTGCCGACCTGATGAACCTGCTGCTCTGCTTCTTCGTATTGCTTTTTTCGATGTCAACAGTAGATGCGGATAAATATGAACAGCTGGTTACTTCCATGTCTGAGAAGATCAATATTTTCGACGGGGGCGGCAATTCCATCGGAGAGGGGCCCTTCGTCACGGTGGGGACACAGCAGCCGGTTGCCATTTCCCAGTATTTTAATGAATTTGCCACTTCTGGATCCTCGGATGACGGCCAGAATTCCAACCAGAGTTCGGAGACAGGAAATCAGCCTATCGATGAGA
This sequence comes from uncultured Clostridia bacterium, assembly GCA_948467395.1. Lineage (GTDB taxonomy): Bacteria > Bacillota > Clostridia > Lachnospirales > Lachnospiraceae > Eubacterium_F. The sequence goes on from CAOKDX010000005.1 coordinate 128,685, forward strand.
ACACCCAGAAGAAGGTGGAGGAAAAGATGGCCGCAGAGCAGAAAGAGCGGACAAAGGCTCTCTATCAGGAAGTGACAGAAGCGGCCCGAAAGAGTAATATAGAAGATGAGATCACGATCAATACCGATAAAAATAACCAGTATGTGCAGATTTCTCTCAACGGCGGAATTCTTTTTGATTCCGGGGCGGCAGAGCTGAAGAGCTCTGCTAAGACATTGCTGGGGAAAGTTGGGGATATCCTGAAGATCTACGAGTCGCATATGATCAAGATCGAGGGGCATACGGATGATGTGCCCATCACAGGAGGCAGATTCCGCAGCAACCGCTGGCTTTCCACGGCCAGGGCCACTGAGGTACTGGAGTATCTGGTGGAGAAAAAGAAACTGAAACCGGCTTCCCTGGAGGCAAGCGGACTTGGCGAATATTATCCGGTGGCATCCAATGAGACAGCCAGGGGAAGGGCGCAGAACCGCCGGGTTGAGCTGAAGATCTATACAGATAATAAAAAAGACAGTAAGTAACTTAAATAAGGGGGATTTTTTTTCATGAAGAAAAACATATTGACCATTGTCATTATGGCAGCGTCTATCATTAATCTGATCTTATCAGCAGTTCTGATCTTTTCGGTTATGCCGGCAATGAATAAGACCAGTAATCTTATTGACAAGGTGTCGGAGGTGATCGATCTGGAGATTGAGTCCCAGAGCAAGGAGGATGAACTCACTCCGATCCAGGATATGGATAACATTACCGTTACCTACGAGAAGAATGTCAATATCAATCTGCAGAAGGACGCAGGCGACGATACAAATCATTACGCTGTGATCAGCGGTATTGTAGTTTCCCTGGACAAAGAGGCGGACGGTTATTCGGATGTCAAAAAGCTGATGGAGACAAGTACGGTATATGTTGAAGATATTGTTAAGGAGACCATCAGTTCCTTCACTGCTTCTACCATTACACAGCCGGCGATCAAGGAAGAGGCCATTAAGAGGCTTCAGGAGAGATATGATACGAAGTGCATCGTGGATATTTCCCTGCCGGGATATCTGGTTTCCTGATTTTGTTATATAAAAAAACTCTTTATGTTATCTAAAAAATGTGTTATGATAGAGAAGATGACTGCATAAAGAGAAACGACAGAGTAGTGAGGTGAGATTGGTATGAGCGATGTGTTATCGCAAAATGAGATTGATAATCTGCTGTCGCAGCTCAGCAACGGCGAATTTGATCCGGCAGAGACAGATAATGCGGAAGAGCGGCAGGTAAAGGATTATGATTTTGCAAGACCATCCAAGTTCTCAAAAGAACATTTGCGCACTCTGGTGTTCATATTTGAGCATTATGCCAGGTTGTTAGCGACTAATCTTCAGGTACATCTTAGGAAAAATGTCCAGGTTGAGGTTATGCACTCGGAGGCAGCCACCTACCAGGAGTTTTCTAATTCTCTTTCGAATCCGGTCCTGTTGGGAGTGGTGAATTTTGCACCGCTGGAAGGAAACGTGATCATGGAGCTGGCCACGGGGCTTGGTTATGCCATTGTGGACCGCATGATGGGCGGCGACGGACAGCCTCTGGATAAGACCCGGGAGTTTACAGAGATAGAATTGACGATTATTGAAAGGATTCTGGTTATCTGTATCAATCTTCTGGTGGATCCGTGGGAGAGTGTTGTGGAGAATCTGGAGCCGATGCTGGAGCGTGTGGAGACGAATTCACAGTTTGCCCAGTTTGTGACGCCCAGTGAGATGACGTCCATCGTCACCATGAGCATCAAGATCGGCAATGTAGAGGGGCTGATGAATGTCTGCATCCCATATGCCGTTCTGGAACCGGTGATCGACAAGGTGAATACGAAGTACTGGTATTCTTCGGCTCAGGTGAAGGATGACAGCGTTTATCGGGAACTTCTGGAGGATAATATCCAGAAGGCGAAGATTCCGGTTCGCGCTATTATGGGGAAAAGCGCTATATCGGTCAATGACTTTATCCATTTACTACCGGGGGATATTATTAAAGTCAACACCCGGATCGATGATGAACTGGATGTATATGTGGGGAATATTAAGAAATTTTCTGCTATTCCGGGAGCCCATGAGGATTCCTATGCAGTAAAAATAAAAACAATATATAGAGAGGAGTAATGCAATGGACGGGATGTTATCGCAGGAAGAGATCAATGCTTTATTAGGCGGTGCAGATACAGGCAGCGGGGCTGAAGACGTGTCAAGTGCGAATTCCGATGTTATGCTGACTCCAGAAGAAAGTGATGCTTTAGGAGAAATCGCCAATATCAGTATGGGAACCGCAGCTACCACTCTTTCTGTTCTGGTAAATAATCGTGTCGACATTACAACACCGACAGTTACTTATACTACAATGGAAGAACTGGCGGAACGACAGGTAACTCCATGTGTATTTATTTACATTTCCTACCGGGTCGGTCTGGAAGGGAAGAATATGCTGATCCTGAACGAGAAGGATGTAAAGATTATTACGGATCTTATGATGGGCGGCGACGGTACGAATCTGGATGCTGAGTTAGGGGAACTGCATCTCAGTGCAATATGTGAAGCCATGAATCAGATGATGGGATCGGCGTCTACTTCCATGTCGTCCATGATCAATGAAATGGTGGACATTAGTCCGCCGACTGCCACGAGAGTTGATTTTGGAGAGGAATTTCCGGATGAATTTAAGAACCTGATCGATCAGACATTTGTCCAGGTTTCCTTTAAGATGGAAGTGGGAGATCTGGTGGACAGCCAGATTATGCAGCTGTATCCGATGGAATTTGCCCGTCGTGTCTATGAACAGTTCCGTGGGGCGGCCATGGGCGAGGCACCGGCGGAGAGCAGCGAACCACCGGCTCCGGAACCGGCGCCAGCTCCGGCAGCTCAGCCTCAGATGGCAGCGCCGCAGCCGGAGATGCAGCCACAGACAGCGGCGCCGCAGATGAATATGGGAGCACAGCAACAACCTATGGCAGGCATGCAGCCAATGTATGCAATGCCGCCGCAGGATATTAATATACAGCCGGCACAGTTCCAGAGCTTTATGCCTGTGCAGAATCTGAATGGGATTGCACCTGAAAATATTGATCTCATTATGGATGTGCCGTTGGAGGTTACAGTAGAACTTGGGCGGACCAGTAAATCCATTAAGGAAATCCTGGATTTCTCACCCGGAACCATTATCGAGCTGGATAAGCTCGCTGGTGAACCGGTGGACGTCCTGGTCAATGGCAAATTTGTTGCGAAAGGTGAAGTAGTAGTAATTGAAGAAAGTTTCGGTATTCGCGTAACTGAAATTATCAAAGATTAAGTAATGGAGGAGAACAAACAATGGCAAAGAGTGTTTTGATTTGCGACGACGCAGCATTTATGAGGGTTATGATTAAGGATATCCTTACTAAAAATGGCTACGATGTGGTAGGGGAAGCAGAGAATGGTCAGAAGGCAGTGGAAAAATATCTTGAGACCAAGCCGGATCTCGTAATGATGGATATCACGATGCCGGAGATGGATGGTATCCAGGCACTGAAGAAAATCAAAGAATCAGATGCCGGCGCTACTGTGATCATGTGTTCTGCCATGGGCCAGCAGGCTATGGTTATCGAATCGATACAGTCTGGGGCAAAAGATTTTATCGTTAAACCGTTTCAGGCGGATCGTGTTCTGGAAGCAGTAAAGAAAGCTGTTGGTTAAAGATGCACTGGCAGAATGTTCTCGAACTTATCGCTGTGCTGATTGTATTTATATTTGTGCTGGCAGCCACCTATTATGTTACCAAATGGATTGGCAGGTCCGGTGTAATACAGATGCAGTCGAATAACATAAAGGTTATTGAGACTTTCAAGATAGCGCAAAATAAGTATATCCAGATCATTCAGCTGGGAGACAGATACTATTCCATCGCTGTGACGAAGGATCATATTACTTTTCTCACCGCACTGGAGGAGGAACAGCTGGATTTGACCGGCAAGGACAAGGAAGTTACTGTACTTCCTTTCCGGGATATGCTGGACCGCCTGAATAAGAGGCAGAAAAAAGAAAAATAGAAAAGGTTGGTATTTATGGAGATGCAGAAGAAAGGACGTTCTATTTCACTTCGTTATGGTATTCTGCTGGTCTTACTGTGTGTATTAACCTTTTTTTGTAGTACCAAGGTTTATGCAGCTCCCATAAGATCGGATGGAAATGTGGATCATGTCGAGGGAAGTACTGCGGGAGAGGTGCAGGATCCTGATTCTCCAGAGGATTTTGAATTAAATATTACTTCTAATGCAGGAAGCTCAAGCTTATCAGCAAGCATGAAGATGGTCCTTGTATTGACGGTGCTGTCAATCGCACCCTTTATTCTTATTATGGTGACATCTTTTACAAGGATCATAGTGGTGCTTCATTTTGTGCGTTCTGCCCTGGGGACCCAGACGACGCCGCCAAATCAGGTATTGATTGGTCTGGCGCTGTTTTTGACGTTATTCATTATGTCACCGGTGATGGCCCAGGTCAATACGGACTGTATCCAGCCCTTTGAGGCGGGGGAGATCACGCAGGAGGAGGCACTGAATGAGGGACTGAAGCCTCTGAGGAAATTTATGTTTCAGCAGACGAACCGAAAGGATATCCGTCTGTTTCTTGAGATTTCCAAACAGAGTGATGATGTGGAAGTGTCTGATGAGAATGAGATACCTACTACGGTACTGATTCCTGCTTTTGTGATAAGTGAGCTGAGAACGGCATTTATTATTGGTTTTTTGATCTATCTGCCGTTCATAGTGATAGATATGGTAGTGGCGTCTACCCTGATGTCTATGGGTATGATGATGCTGCCGCCCACAACGATATCCATGCCGTTTAAGATACTGCTCTTTGTTCTGGCAGACGGATGGAATCTGGTGATAGGACAGGTTGTGAAGACATTTTACTGACGGGGGGGATAGACAGTGACAGATGCAGAAGTATTAAATATTGCACGGGATATGATCTGGACTATTTTTAAATGTGCGATGCCGCTTCTTCTTGTTTCGCTGATCGTCGGACTGATCATCAGTATTTTTCAGACCGTCACATCGATTCAGGAGCAGACGCTGACCTTTGTACCCAAGCTGGTGGCGATCTTTTTGGCGATACTCCTGTGCGGAAGCTGGATCATGAACAATTGTGTGGAGTTTCTGCAGGAGCTCTGCAATAAGTTCTCTGTATATACAGGAGGCTGAAGATGGCGTTTACAGTCCAAAACCTGGAGTTCTATCTTCTGGTGCTGGTACGCGTGTCGGGCTTTGTCTTTACCGCACCCGCCCTCAGCTATCAGAGCGTTCCAGCTCAGGTGAAAGCGGCCCTGAGTATTGTGCTCTCGATCCTTGTGATCCAGACAATACCGGTTGTGGCTGTGAGCTATTCCGGAGTTGTTGGATTTTCCGTGCTGGTGCTGAAGGAACTGATGGTTGGTCTTATTTTGGGATTTATGTGTAAGCTGTGTTTCTATATCGTGCATTTTTCGGGGCACGTAATGGATATGGAGATGGGGTTGTCCATGGCCACCATGTTTGATCCCACATCCAATATGCAGATCACGGTTACTGGAAATATTTATAATTATTTTGTTTATCTCCTGCTTGTTGTCACCAACATGCATTACTATATAATACGGTCTATCATGGAATCCTTTCAGTATTTCAACATTGGGCAGGCGGTGTTCCGTCTCAGCCTGAAGGATCTTATGATAGATTTTATGGCAGAATATTTTGTCATCGCACTGCGGATCGTCCTTCCGGTGTTTTGCTGCATGCTCCTGATCAATGTAATACTGGGGGTACTGGCGAAGGCGGCGCCGCAGATGAATATGTTTGTGGTTGGTATCCAGATTAAGCTGATCGTGGGAATATTTGTACTGATTCTGCTTGTGCAGACACTTCCCACTGTGGCCGATTTTATCTTTTCCGAGATGAGGGATATATCCAGCCGGATCATAACGATCTTTGCGCCATAAACATGACGAATTAAGGTGATACGATGATTTTAGAATACAATCTCCAGTTTTTCGCCAAGGACGGTGAGGGCGGGGAAAAAACAGAACCGGCCACGCCGAAAAAACTCTCGAAAGCGAGAGACGAGGGGCAGGTGGCGAAGAGTTCGGACCTCAACACGGCGGTACTGCTCTTTATCCTGTTTGTGTGTCTCAGACTCTTTGGCGGGTATATGCTGGACCGGATCCGCACCTTGTTTACCTTCTCCTACAACAGCATTAGTGACTATGCCACAGAGGAATTTACGGTTGCCAGGTTTATGTCCCTGCTGCAGCACGGCATGATTGAAATATTGCTGATCGTACTTCCTATCTTTGCACTGGGAGTACTGGGAGCTTTTGTGGTGAATGTGGTGCAGGTCAAGTGGAAGGTTACCTTCAAACCCATGAAGCCCAAGCTGTCCCGGCTGAATCCCATCAGTGGATTTAAGCGCTTTTTTTCTGTAAATAAGCTGGTGGAGCTGCTGAAAGCCATTTTGAAGGTGGGGATCCTTTTTTATGTTGTATATTCTTCCCTTCAGGATCAGTGGGGGCTGATCCTGAATATATATCAGCTGGATTTGTGGTCTGCGGTATCGCTGATCGTAGATACGGTGCTGAATGTATCCTTTAAGATTGCAGCCGTGTTCTTTGTCCTCGCCTTTGCGGATCTGTATTATCAGAGACGCAAGTTCCGGGAAGATATGAAGATGACCAAGCACGAGGTAAAGGAAGAATATAAGAATGCGGAGGGAAATCCTCAGATCAAAGGACAGATCAGGAGGAAGATGCAGGAGGCCTCCCGCCGCCGTATGATGAAAGCACTTCCCGAGGCGGATGTGGTCATCACCAACCCGACTCATCTGGCGGTGGCATTGAAATATGACAGGGATGCGGCAGAAGCCCCTGTTGTTATTGCAAAGGGTGCTGATTACCTCGCCCAGAAGATCCGGGATGCGGCGAGAGAAAATAACATTGAGATTGTAGAGAATAAACCCCTGGCCCGGATGCTTTACCACAATGTAGAGCTGGGGGATCAGATACCACCCGAATTGTACCAGATGGTGGCGGAAATCCTTGCCTATGTATACGAACGGCAGGGAAAGGTTAGTTAAATTTAGAAAATAATCTAAGCTTGAAAATAAAATGAAGAGAGAAAGGAGGAATCGGAAATGAAGAAACAGGACATCGCACTGGGTGTATTTATATTAGTGCCGATCTTATGTCTGATTATTCCGGTACCTCTGTTGCTGCTGGATCTTTTATTCGGTTTGAATATCGTTCTTTCCATGATCATTCTTTTTACATCATTGTTCTCGAAGGAACCACTGGATATGTCCAGCTTTCCAACATTACTGCTGATCATGACCCTGTTCCGGCTCTCACTGAATGTCAGCTCCACGAGAAATATTCTACTTTCCGGAGAGGCCGGCAACGTAGTAGAGACATTTGGTAACTTCGTCGGAGGCGGCAACCTGATCGTCGGTGCCATTGTATTCTTTGTATTGATTATTATGCAGCTGGTAGTTATCAATAAAGGTTCCGAGCGTGTATCCGAGGTAACGGCGCGTTTCACACTGGACGCCATGCCCGGTAAGCAGATGGCCATTGATGCGGATTTGAACACCGGAGCCATCACGGACGAGGAGGCAAAAGAGAGGCGGGAGAAGATTCAGGAGGAATCTGCATTCTTTGGCTCCATGGACGGTGCCACCAAATATGTAAAGGGAGACGCCACAGCCGGCCTGATCATTACCGTGCTGAACTTTGTGGGCGGTATAGCTTTGGGTGTGCTGATGAACGGAATGGAGTTTGAGACGGCGATACAGACCTATTCGATTCTTACCATCGGCGACGGCCTGGTAAGCCAGATTCCGTCCCTGATGATCTCACTCTCCACCGGTATTCTTGTGACGAAGGGATCCAAGGATGCCGATGTGGGACATGTGCTGCAGAGGCAGCTCTTTTCCACGCCGAAGGTATTGTATATCGTCGGCGGTGCGGTCATTGGCCTGGGACTCTTTACTCCGCTAAATATCGTGATATTTACCGGATATGGAGTGCTTTTCCTGATTACGGGACGTATGATGAAAAATGAGCTTGAGATGGCAGAGACGGATGAGGCCGTGTCGGAGGATGAGGAGTCCGCGGAGGAGATCCGCCGGCCGGAAAACGTCAGTTCCCTTCTCCAGGTGGATTCCATCGAGCTGGAGTTTGGCTATGGTATTATACCGCTGGCGGATGTAAACCAGGGCGGCGATCTGTTAGACAGGGTAGTTATGATACGAAGGCAGATTGCCCTGGAGCTTGGGTGCGTTGTGCCGATGATCCGTCTGCGTGATAATATCCAGTTGAACCCGAACCAGTATCTGATCAAGATCAAGGGGGTTCCGGTGAGTGAGGGCGAGATTCTCTTTGATCACTATATGGCCATGAATCCGGGCTATGTGGAGGAGGAGATTGCCGGCATTCCGACATTTGAGCCCTCCTATCATCTGCCCGCGCTGTGGATCACGGAGAGTCAGAGGGAGAGGGCGGAATCCCTGGGTTATACGGTGGTCGATCCGCCTTCCATTATTGCGACCCATCTGACAGAGATTATCCGCTCGCATCTCGACGAGCTTCTCACCCGGCAGGATGTGCAGAATCTTATTGATAATGTGAAGGATGCGAACCAGACACTGATCGGAGAGCTTGTGCCCAAGCTTCTCAGTGTGGGTGAGATCCAGAAGGTTCTTCAGAATCTTCTCTCGGAGGGAATCTCTATCCGGGATCTCATCACGATATTTGAAACACTGGCAGATTATGCATCATCCACACATGATACGGATATACTGACAGAATATGTGAGACAGAATCTTAAGAGGGCGATATCCAACCAGTATTTCTTCAGCTCTGAGCCTACCAATGTCGTTACACTGGATCCAAAGGCTGAGCAGGAGATAATGAATTCAGTAAAACAGACGGAGCAGGGCTCATATCTTGCCCTGGATCCGGATTATGCACAGCGCCTTCTTACTTCATTGAAAGAGGAAACGGATAAGCTGGAAGAGCTCGGAAGAACGCCGATCATCATTACTTCACCAATTGTCCGTATGTATTTTAAAAAGTTGACCGAAGAGCAGTTTAGGAATCTGCATGTATTATCATATAATGAGATCGACTCGGATGTGGAGCTGCAGTCAGTTGGGATGGTGACCGTTGAATGATTATTAAGAAGTTTCTGGCGAATACAGAGAAGGATGCCATAGAGATGGCGAAAAAGGAACTGGGCGGCAATGCCGTTGTAATGAATATTAAGAAAGTACACCCCAGGGGGCTGGCAAGGCTTTTTGTCAGGAGCAAGGTGGAAGTGACCGCCGCCCTGGACGACAATGTTTCTTATTCCGAGCCGAAAAAGACAGAGGACAGTGCAAGGGAAAGCAGTTTTGACGTTCTGGCAGGCCAGATGCCTGTTCCGCCCATGCCGAAGCAGGAGGATGAGGAACAGAGCATACAGGAGAAGTTAAAGAAACTGGAAATGCTGCTGGAACAGCAGATGATGTTCAATACGAATCCGAAAGAATTGTATCAGGAGTCCCCCGCGGAAACGCCGGCAGCACCAGTCGAGGAACCGGTGAAAGCAGTGCCTCCGGAGGATCAGGAGGATGAGAAGACCGTTGCCTGTAAGGAACTGATCCATCAGCAGCTGGTACAGAATGAGATAGAGGAGGAGATCGCAGACCAGATTATGGAAGAGGTAAACCGCTCCCTGCCGATGAATGCCTCCCTGGATCAGATTCTTGCCAGTGTATACCAGAAACTGATTCTGATGCTGGGACAGACATATCTTGTAGAGAAACCGAAGAAGGATGGCGGGACGAAATTTATTTTTTTCCTGGGCTCCACCGGGGTGGGGAAGACCACTACCATTGCCAAGATCGCTTCCAAGCTGAAGCTGAATAAAAATGCGGATATTGCCCTGATCACGGCGGACACATACCGCATTGCGGCTGTGGAGCAGCTGAAGACCTATGCTAATATTTTATCTGTGCCTCTGAAGGTGATATACAGTCCCGGAGAGCTTTCGGAGCTGGTGGAAGAGATGCAGCAGTATGAGTACTGCCTTGTGGATACGGCAGGCCGCTCCCACAAAAATAAGGAGCAGATCGAGGATATCCGCAGCCTGATCGAGCAGATACCCATTGCGGACAGACAGGTTTTTCTTGTGCTGAATGCAGGTGCGAAATACAGTGATCTTCTGGAAATTGCGGATGTGTATGCCGCACTGACTGATTACAGTATCATCTTTACCAAACTGGATGAGACCTCTGCAGCGGGGGCAATGATGAATATACATGTCAGAACGAAGTGTCCTTTGTCCTATGTGACTACGGGACAGAATGTACCAGACGATATCAGCGAGGTGAATCCGCAGAAGGTGGCAAAGCAGCTTCTGGGCGGCAGTGCCAAAAATGGATAACATAGATAGGACGGTGTGAAATGGATCAGGCAGAGGGCTTACGGAATATTATTAAGAAAAAGGATACTCAGCGGGCCAGACAGCCGGTGGGACAGACGGCGAGGGTCATCACGGTTACTTCCGGCAAGGGCGGTGTGGGAAAATCCAGTATTTCAGTAAACCTGGCTATCGCTCTCAGCCAAAGGGGCAGGCGGGTTGTCGTACTGGATGCCGATTTTGGCCTGGCAAATGTAGAGATCATGCTGGGGATACATCCCCAATATAACCTGGCGGATCTGATGTTCCATGGCAGGAGCATTACGGATATCATTACTTATGGGCCGGAAAATGTAGGCTTTATCTCTGGCGGCTCAGGCATCGAGGAGATGGCCAACCTGACCAGGGAACAGGTTTTTCATCTGATACATAAATTAGGAGAGCTGGACCGGCTGGCGGATGTCATAATTGTTGACACGGGAGCGGGTATCGGGAATACGGTGCTGGAATTTGTAGCGGCAAGCTCCGAGGTGCTTCTTGTTACGACTCCGGAACCAACGTCCATTACAGATGCCTATGCTCTTTTGAAATCCCTGAACGGCTGTTCCTCTTACAGTTCAGGGCAGACCGTAGTGAAAATGATTGCCAATCAGGTGAGGGACAGTCAGGACGCCAATGAATTATTTAAGAAAATTGGAGTAGTTGTTAATAAATTTCTGGATATCAAAATAGAATATCTGGGCGGGGTACCATATGATCCCAATATGTCCCGGGCAGTGATCCGCCAGAAGCCCATTGTTTTGTCTGCGCCCAGAACTGTCACGGCGAGAGCTCTGAACGGCCTGGCAGACAAACTGGTGTCCCGGGAGCGGAGAGCGGGCCAGAGACCCGGCATCATGCAGTTGTTTTCCAATGTGATGCAGACGAAATTTAAGAGGTAGATTATAGCAGAAGGGAGCTGATATCAGTGAAGATACCTGTCAGTATAGGCGACCGGATCGAACTGACTCACGAGGCCAGTGCGACGCACCGCACACTGTCTAAGAATGTATACAGCAGCCAGCTGCTGGATCTGGAGGGGACGGATCGGGCGAAGCTGTCCATGCCTATTTTTGAAAGCAGGCTGATCCCGCTGGAGACGGGTGATGAGTACCAGCTCTGTTTTTTTACCAGGACGGGACTGTATCAGTGCCGGGGAAGGGTAGAGAGACGATATAAAGAGAACAATATGCATGTTATGGATGTGCGTTTTCTCAGTGAGATAAAGAAATACCAGAGGCGGAATTATTACCGCCTCAGTTGCGATATGGATATAAAATACAGAATGCTTGAACCGGAGGAGCAGAAGGTGCTGCAGCAGCTGGCGGACAAGTGGCCGGATTCGGAGGCCCCGAAGGAGGGCATTGTGGAGCCGCTGGATCCTATGGATTTTGAGTGGAACGAGGGAACCGTGGCGGATCTCAGCGGCGGCGGTGTGCGGTTCCGCTGCAAAGACGAATTTGAGCCGGGGATGATAATTGAGATCATTGTACATATTTCTTTTAAAAACAGCAATATGCCGGTTCATTTTCTCCTCAGGGTGATATCCTGTCAGGTTTCCGAGACAGACAGACGGACATATGAGGTAAGAGGGACATTTGAGTATCTGAATGAAAGAGAACGGGACATTATTATACAGTATATATTTGAGGAGCAGAGAAGACGGTTGAGAAAGGAGTAAGGAGATGGAAAAAAAAGTACTGATTATAGATGACTCTGCACTCATGAGAAGGGTCATTTCTGATATAATAAACTCAGATGAGCGGTTGACGGTGGCAGATACTGCCACAAATGGTGTTCATGCGATTGAAAAACTGAGTCAGGGATCTCGTTATGACGCTATTATTGTCGATATACAGATGCCCAGAATGAACGGCGTGCAGTTTTTGAAAGCCATGAATATGGGACGGATCCGGATTCCGGTTATCGTTGTCAGTTCTGTAGCCAGTGAGAGTGCAGATGAGACCATTGAGGCCCTTTCCCTGGGCGCTATGGATTTTGTGAAGAAACCAAGCGTTTCCATGGGGCTGGAATTCAGGGAATTTCAGAATAAGCTGCTCCGGACGCTGCATGTGGCGTGCGGGTTGAAAAAATATCGTCCGGAACAGGATAGAGGGTATCAGAAGCCGGCGGAGCCGGCAGAGCATATGAAGGTCAGAGTGGCAAAGAGACCGCATAAGCCGGCGATGAAAGGGGAGAAGCTGGTGGTGATCGCCTCTTCCACAGGAGGTCCCAAGGCACTGCAGTCAGTTGTCCCGTACTTTCCCAAGGATTTTGCCTATCCGGTGGTGATCGTCCAGCATATGCCGGCAGGATTTACGGCGTCTCTGGCAAAGCGGCTGAATGATCTGTGCCCGCTGCCCGTAAAGGAGGCGGAGGACGGGGAGCCCCTTCTGCCTGGTATCGTCTATCTTGCCCAGGGCGGCAAGCAGTGCGAGCTGGTACAGAAGTCTTCCGGGAAGTATGAATTTTCGGAAAACGACAAACCTCCCAGGGCGGGACTCAAGCCCTGTGCGGACATTTTTTTCGAATCGCTGACAGATACTTCATTTGAAGAGATCAACTGCGCAGTCCTGACGGGAATGGGTGCTGACGGAACGAAAGGGATACAGCTTATCAAGAAGGACAAAAAGGTGAAGGTGGTAGCTCAGAATGAGAAGACCTGTGTTGTGTACGGTATGCCGAAGGCTGCTTACATGGCAAATATTACAGATTATGTAGTGCCACTGGAGGATGTAACAGGTACATTATTAAAAATGATAAAAGAATAGGAGTGTGAAGCAATGGATACGAGTCAATATATGGATTTATTTATTGATGAAACGAAAGAGCATCTGCAGAGCCTGAATGAACACGTTCTGGTGCTGGAGAAGGAGCCGGAGGATGCAGATACCATCAATGAGATTTTCCGTGCGGCACATACTCTGAAGGGTATGGCAGGAACAATGGGATTTGCACGGATGCAGCGTCTGACACATGATCTGGAAAATGTCTTTTCAGAGATCCGGAATGGCAATATGAAGGCGAATGCCAAGCTGATCGACGTCTTGTTCCGTGGACTGGATGCACTGGAATCCTATCTGGATGTGATCTCATCCGAGGGAAATGAGGGCACAGAGGATAATCAGGATATCATCGACGATCTGAACAGCCTGCTGCAGGAGCAGAGCGGCGGCGCGCCGGCCGCACCGGAGAAAAAGACCGGGCCAAAAGAAGAGAAGCCCCAGGTGGAAGAGGACGAAGAGGACACACCAGCGGACAGCGAGAGGGCGAAGTACAGCCAGATTCCCATCGGGGAATTTGAGGCTTCTGCCATTGCATCGGCAAGAGCAGAGGGAAAGAATATATATGGTATCACAGTGTACCTTCAGGAGGCGTGCATACTGAAGGCAGCCCGTGCATTTCTTGTTTTTAAGTCGGTGGAGAGCAAGGGAGAGTTGATTAAGTCGGTTCCCACCACGGAGAAGATCGAGGATGAGGAATTTGATTTTGATTTCAGCTGGATCCTTGCCACAACGGAGAGCAAGGCAGCTATTAAGAAACTGATCCTGAATGTGTCCGAGATAGGCGAGGTCTATATCGGTGATTACGATTCGCCGTCCCAGCCGGCGCCACAGCCCCAGGTAAAGGAAGAGCAGCATAGGGAAGCCAGTGAGAAACCGGCGGAGACGGAGCCCCAGTCGGCCAAGAAGGCAGAGGAGACACAGTCTCAGGCTAAAAAGCAGAAGGCGAAGATGGGAAGCCGTTCTGTCCGGGTGGATATCGACAAGCTGGATGTGCTGATGAATCTGGTGAGCGAGCTGATCATTGCCAAAAATGGTCTGGTTTCTGCCAGCGGCAGCGAATCACAGCCCAGTGAGACACAGAGTTTCCATGAGCAGATCGAGTATCTGGAGCGTGTAACTACAAACCTTCACGAATCCGTGATGAAGGTGAGGATGGTGCCGATCGACAGCGTGGTAAACCGTTTTCCGCGCATGATCCGTGACCTGAACCGCAAACTCAATAAAAAGATGGAACTGTATATGACAGGTGAGGAGACGGAGCTTGACCGCACCGTTATCGATGAGATCGGGGATCCGCTGATGCATCTGCTGCGCAATTCTGCCGATCATGGCCTTGAGAGCAATGCCGAGCGTCTCCGCCTGGGTAAACCGGAGGTTGGTTCTATCTTTCTGGATGCATATCAGGACGGAAATAATGTAATCATAGAAGTAAGGGATGACGGAGCCGGAATCGATGTGGAGAAGGTTAAGAAGAAAGCATTGATGAAGGGAACCATTACGGAGAAGCAGGCTGAGACCATGACGGATAAGGATTACATAGATCTGCTGTTCCAGCCGAGTTTTTCTACTGCTGACAAGATTACCGACGTGTCTGGAAGAGGCGTGGGACTGGATGTGGTTAAGACTAAGATTGAGGCTCTGGGCGGCAGCATCAGCGCTAAGACGGTGGCTGGTGAGGGAAGTACATTTACGATTCAGCTTCCACTTACCCTTGCGATCATCCAGGCGCTTATGGTAGAGGTCGGGGCAGAGAAATATGCGATTCCTCTCAGCAGCATAAACGGAATTGAAGATATGCCGAAGGAGGAGATCCGATTTGTCCAGTCCAAGGAAGTGATTCACCTCCGCGGCAGTGTGATCCCGATCCTGCGTCTGCATGAGATACTCAATGTGGACAAACCGGAGGGTGATCCGGATTCACTTGTAATTGTTGTGATCAAGAAGGGTGAGCAGAGAGTCGGTCTTATCGTTGACAGTCTCATTGGACAGCAGGAAACTGTGATCAAGTCACTGGGTCATCATATTACGAACGATAAGCTCTTTAGCGGGGCGACGATCCTGGGTGATGGTGAAGTGGCACTGATTCTTGATACAAATACATTGATTTAGGGGGTGTCGTAATGGATGAATTGGTAAATGAACTGGAGACAGTGGAAGAGGTTCAATATATTGTAGTAAAGCTTGGGGATGAGCAGTATGGTATCGATATCGGATTCGTCGATAATATCGTACGTCTGCAGCAGATCACAAGGGTGCCGAAATCCCAGCCGTATTTCGTCGGCGTGATCAATCTCAGGGGGGAGGTCGTTCCGATCATGAGTCTGAGAAGGCGTTTCGGGCTGGAGGATGATGAGTACGGCTCTGCTTCCCGGATTATTATTATCCGTCTGGATGATCAGGCATTGATCGGATTTATGGTGGACGAGGTGAAAGAGGTTGTAAATATTGACCCTGCAACAGTGGAGAAACCGACATTTAAACTGGATGAGATCAAAGCTTCTTATCTTGCGGGCATCGGAAAGCATGGGGAAAGCCTTATCTCACTTCTGGACATACAGGCTGTTGTAGATGAAAATAAGGCGGTATGAAGGATGTAATACGCGTGGGAATGGCAGATTATAAAATCTGCCGTCCCCCTCAGAAAATATTAACCCTTGGGCTCGGTTCCTGTCTGGGGGTTGTGTTGTATGATGCGGCGGCAAAGCTGTGCGGCCTGGCCCATGTCATGCTGCCGGACAGTAAATCCATTTCGAACAATGCGAACCGTATGAAATTTGTGGATACCTGTCTCACCGATATGTATCACGAATTGCTGGCCGAGGCTGCCAATCCGCAGAATCTGGTGGCAAAGGTGGCGGGCGGGGCAAAGATGTTTTCGCCGGATTCCACCAATGAATTTCTCAATATCGGCGCACAGAATTATGTAGCGGTAGTGAGGCAGCTGGCGAAATTCCGCATCCCCATTATCGCAGAGGATGTGGGAGATACATTCAGCAGAACGATCAAGTTTGATCCGGAGACCGGGATGCTTCAGGTTAAAGCAGTTGGAATCGACCAGTATGTAATCTAATGAACAGGATGAGGTGTGTCAACTATGAAATATAGATATATTCCGGCGGCAGTGATGCTTCTTGCTGGTCTGGTGTGCTGTATACTCAGTGTAGTGCAGCAGTGGCCGGTGATGACCAGTCTGATCGCACTTGTCATAGTGCTGTTAGTCTTTTATATTGTCGGACAGATTGCGGCACAGATCGTGGGCAAGGTTCAGGCAGAGCATCAGGCAATGGTAGAAGCGGAGCGCAAGCGCATTGAAGAGGAAGAGAGACTGCGTCAGGAACAGCTGGAGAGAGAGGAACAGGAAGCGAAGGAAGAAGAAAAGAGAAGAAGAAACCAGTTTATGTCAGAGGAAGAGCAACCCGGAGAGGATGTAGTATAGTATAGGGGGATCAGTGAGCCGATGAATGAAGCAGAAAGAAAAAAGCTGTGGGAGCGGTATCAGAGAACAAAATCACCGGAGCTCCGTGAGCAATTGATCCTGGAATATGCCAATGTGGTCAACCTCGTAGCGGGCAGGCTTAGCATGTATCTGGGATATACAGTAGAATACGACGATCTGGTGGGCTATGGCATCTTTGGACTGATTGATGCCATAGATAAATACGATGCGGACAAAAATGTCAAATTCGAGACATATGCCAGCCTCCGCATCCGCGGCTCTATTCTGGATCAGATCCGCAAGATGGACTGGATTCCGCGTACCCTTAGACAGAAACAGAAGAGAATGGATGCTGCGGCGGTCAAACTGGAAGCCGCTTACGGCAGGCCGGCTTCGGATGCGGAGATTGCAGAGGAGCTGGGGATCACCCGGGATGAATATGAGGGCTGGCGTTCGGAGGCAGAGTTTACCAATATGGTTTCTCTGGACGACTATCTGGAACAGGGCAGCGAGGGACGGATGGAGAGTCTTGGCGCTCAATTCCAGCAGCCAGAAAACGCCGTCCAGAGACAGGAGCTCAAGGAAATGCTTGTCGAGGCATTGCAAAAGCTGACAGAAAATGAACAAAAGGTAATCACACTGTATTATTATGAAGAACTCACATTGAAGGAAATCAGCCAGATTCTCAGTGTCTCGGAGTCCCGCGTGTCACAGCTGCATACAAAGGCGCTGCATAAGATCAAAGACCGGCTGGGAGATTCTGTGGATCTGCTGAATTTGTTTTAGCTGGCAGTAAGGGGGATACATTATGGCAGAAAACGGATTTTTTGAGCTGATCAGCGAGGGAGGCAGCATCCTGCTGCAGGTTCATCCGCCTGAGGCAGAAGGCGAGATGGTGACGACAGAGGACGTGAACCGTTATCTTGATCTTATATCCTTTCACGAATACGATATCGTCGCTGTGGATTCCTACCTGAAAGAGAACCAGTTTGACAAACCGCTGCTTTTGGGGACAGGTGATCTGATTCCGGAAAGCGAGAAGTGCGTCATTACCATAGTGAAAGAGGGCATACGGGCGCTGGCGCGTTTCTATCCGCCGATGAAGGGCGGCGCGGTGCTGACAGAGAGCGATATTGTCAGTTCACTGAAGCTGGCAGGGGTAAAGCACGGGATAAAGAAAAAAGCAATCCAGCATTTTCTCAGCAATCATGAGTACTGCAGGGACTATATTATTGCAGAGGCGACGCCGCCGGTACATGGGCACAATGCGAAGATTCAGTATTTCTTTGATATCAATGCCACGGCGAAGCCGAAGCTGAATGAAGATGGCAGCGTTGATTTCCACCAGCTGGGAAATATTAAGATTGTCAACGAGGGGGATAAGCTGGCAGAGCTCACTCCCGTTGACCGGGGACGTCCAGGAATTGCCGTAAACGGAAAACAGATTCCGCCCCGGAAGGTAAAAAATCTTATGCTCCGTTTTGGCCGCAATATTGAGCTGTCCAAGGATCGGTGCCGGATCTATTCCAAGGTCT
This sequence comes from uncultured Clostridia bacterium, assembly GCA_948467395.1. Lineage (GTDB taxonomy): Bacteria > Bacillota > Clostridia > Lachnospirales > Lachnospiraceae > Eubacterium_F. The sequence goes on from CAOKDX010000005.1 coordinate 146,928, forward strand.
CTGGTCATGTGACGCTGGTGGAGGATATGGTGCTTGTCTCTGACATTTACCAGGTGCCGGCCAATGTAGATTCCTCTACCGGGGATATTGTTTACAAAGGGACCGTTCAGGTAACAGGAAATGTCAATACCGGCTTCCGCATTGAGGCAGAGGGAGATATTGTTGTGAATGGCGTGGTGGAGGGCGCCACCCTGATTTCAGGCGGGAATATTGTTCTTAAGCGGGGCATGCAGGGAATGGACCGCGGCGAGCTGCAGGCAGAGGGAAATATCACGGCGAAGTTTCTGGAAAACTGTAAGGTGAAATGCAACGGAGTCCTGAAAGCCGACGCGATTCTGCACAGTCAGGTTGAGTGCCGGGAAAATATAGATGTCTTGGGCAAAAAGGGTCTGATCAACGGCGGTCAGATGCGTACATATGGATCGATTCATGCCACTACGCTGGGCTCCACTATGGGGGCGTCAACGAAGATTGAGATTCTGTCCGACGTAGACCTGATCAAAAGGGTCAATACTATGAAGGAAGAGATTGAAGAGGCAGAGAAGGAGCTGGGTAAGATCGATCAGATCGCAGAGCTTGTGCGGGCGAAGATCCAGATGAAGGAGGAAGTGCCGGAGGGACAGATGAAGTTTATCCGGGAGGCCAGTGTGAGAAAGCCGGAGCTGGCCAGACAGATCCGGGAAAAGAAATATGAGAGGGAGAGCATCCTCGCCCGGATCCAGAAACATAAAAATGCCAGTGTCCGCGCCGAGGGTATCGTATATGGCGGGGTGAAGCTGACCATTAAGGATGCGGTACGGAACATACGTGATAAAGAATCACATTGTAAATATGTGCGCGAGGGAGCAGATGTCCGTTCAATTGGATTATAGCACATAGAAGGGAGTTGGCAGGAATGATTAACTCGATTGATATTACTACCATGCTGCCGCGTACTGCTGAAGCCGCCGATCTGCAGGGACGTGAAAACAGTCAGCTGCAGCATGCCATGGATCAGCACGCAGTGCAGTTTCAGAATCTGACGAAGCAGGAAGCCAGACAAACCGTGGAGACACAGAAAAGTGAGACGGAAGAATTTGATATGGACGATTCTTCCGGCGGCGGTGGTGCTGGATCACGTAACTCCAGAAAAAAGAAAAAGCAGGAAAAAGAGGCCCCAATGGCACCGCGTTCAGACAGCAGCTTTGACATAATGGTGTGACAGGTGGCATAGGGAGGTAAATCATGACAGTATGGGAAGTTGTATTATTGGTGACAGGTTTTTTCTGTCTTTGTGCCAGCTTCTTTATTTCGCGTAAGAAGGATACATCAGAGGAGGAGAACTGGTCCGCCCAGTCCTCTTCCTCTGTGTGGACCGAAAAGGAAGAAGAACTGATACGGAACCGGGTGGCGACACTTCTGGAGGAGGAGCAGCATAATCTGGTGGATGAGACGACGGAGCAGTTAAACCGGCTCTGCAACGATAAGATCATAGCCATTGATGAGTTTTCCAGACCGTTATTAGAAAAGATAGAGGCGAATCATCAGGAAGTTGTCTTTATGTATAATATGCTGAATGAGAAAAAGAAGGAAGTCACGAAGATAATTTCCGAACCCGTCGTGAGAGAGAAGAAGCCGGAAGAGAAACAGAAGGCAAAGCCTGCCTCCAGCCAGAAGGCAGTGAAAAAAGGATCATCCAGACACGAATTGCCAAGTCAGGAAATCTCACCGCAGGGGGATCCGGCTCAGGCAGCTCCAGTACGCCAGGATGCCGCAAAGGGTGTCCCCAAAAGACGGGCGCCGGAGCCGGCAGTGCCTAAAAAAGCCGTTCCCAGCAGACCGGCGGCAGAACGTCAGCCGGCAATGCAGCCAAAGCGGGTGCCGGAATCATCTACACCGGTATCGGCAAAAAGACCGGCGATGCCTGACGGGCGGTCAAAGGATGTCAATGCGCTGATCCAGAAAATGCATAAAGAAGGAAAATCCGTGATGGAGATTTCCAAGGCGCTGAATATTGGCCAGGGAGAAGTGAAGCTGGTGATCACATTATATGGAGGCAGGGGAAGATGAGATTAAAATATTTTCTGCGGGGCCTTGGAACCGGTATCATTCTGACAGCCCTGATTCTCTGCATCAGCTACCGTTCCGGAAAGTCCGGGGAGAGCGTAGTGGATCAGGCAAAGGAGCTTGGGATGGTATTTCCGGAGGGAACACGGCCCCCGGAAACGACACCGGAAGTATCCCTGCAGCCGGCAACAGAAGAACCGGAAAAGAAGGATAAGATCAGCAGCAGCGGAGCCGGTGTTATGGGAACGGAGGTGTCAGAATCTCCCGAGCCGGAACCGTCTTCATCGGCAGAGCCGGGGGAGAAAAAACGAAAAGATACCTTCCGGGTGCGCGACGGACTCCTTTCAAGTACTGTGGCAGAGGAGCTAAAAGAAGCAGGATTTATCAAGAATGACAAAGCCTTTGACGACTATATGGAAGAAAACGGATACGCGCAGAAGATTAGAAAGGGAACCTATACGATTCCGAAAGGAGCATCGTATCGGGATATTGCAGAGATCATAACCGGCCAGTCCGAGGATTGAACCGGAACGGTCAAAGCTGCCGGAATAAAGTTCTTGCATTTTATCGGCCACTGTGGTAAAATTAACCGGATTGAAAAAATCACACCGGTTGATTTTTGTCATGGTGGTCAATTTTTTTGATTGTGGCAGAAATATGAGACCGATGGAAGACTAAACCAAATGGAGGTATGAAATAATGAGCGTTATTTCAATGAAACAGTTACTGGAAGCAGGTGTGCATTTCGGACACCAGACAAGAAGATGGAACCCCAAAATGGCGGAGTACATCTACACAGAGAGAAATGGTATTTATATCATTGACCTTCAGAAATCTGTCGGCAAAGTAGATGAAGCCTACAACGCCATCAAAGACATTGCAGCGAATGGTGGTAAGGTTCTCTTTGTAGGTACGAAGAAGCAGGCACAGGATTCCATTAAGGCAGAGGCAGAGCGCTGCGGCATGTACTATGTCAATGAGAGATGGCTCGGCGGTATGCTGACGAACTTTGACACAATCCAGACCCGTATTAAGAGACTGAAAGAGATTGAAAGAATGTCGGAGGATGGAACCTTTGAGGTTCTTCCAAAGAAAGAAGTTATCAATCTGAAGAAAGAATGGGCAAAGCTGGAGAAGAACCTTGGCGGTATTAAGGAAATGAAAGATATCCCGGACGCAATCTTTGTAGTAGATCCAAAGAAAGAGCGTATTTGTATTCAGGAGGCTCATATTCTTGGCATTCCGCTTATCGGCATCGTAGATACGAACTGTGATCCCGAGGAACTGGATTATGTGATTCCTGGTAATGATGATGCGATCCGTGCTGTAAAACTCATCGTGTCCAAGATGGCAGATGCTGTCATCGAGGCAAATCAGGGCGAATCCCTGGCAGATGTACCGGCAGAGGATGCAGCTGCGGAGGAGACAGCAGGGGAATAAGCGTGAATAGAACTACGGATTCGAAAAACCTCATCACGTAGTTTCCCGCAAGGTGCCGCAAGCGGCGGCATGTCGAAAAGAGTGAAGAACCCGGTGCGGTTTATTGATAGAAAGGTAGGAAATTAGAAATGGCAATTTCAGCATCAATGGTAAAAGAGTTAAGAGAAATGACAGGTGCCGGAATGATGGATTGTAAGAAGGCTCTTACAAACACAGACGGTGATATGGATAAAGCAGTGGAGTGGCTTCGGGAAAATGGTCTCGCAAAGGCAGAGAAGAAGGCCGGCCGTATCGCAGCAGAGGGTATGGTTGCCGTAAAGGTTAGTGAGGACGGAAAAAATGCTTCCATCGTGGAAGTTAATTCTGAGACAGATTTCGTGGCAAAGAACGAATTGTTCCAGAACCTGGTAAATTCCGTGGCAGCCCAGGCAGTTGAGACCTCCGCATCCGATCTGGATGCTTTCATGGCTGAGCCGTGGATTGAGGACTCCTCCGTAACAGTGGATGAGAACCTGAAGAATATGATCGCAAAGATTGGCGAGAATATGAATATCCGCCGTTTCGAAAAAATGTCCCAGCCGGACGGCATGATCGTGTCCTATATTCATGCCGGAGGAAAGATTGGCGTGCTCGTCTCCGCAGAGACAGACAGCGATGCCGATGAGGTTAAGACCTGTCTGAAGGATGTTGCCATGCAGGTGGCAGCGCTTTCTCCGAAATATACTTCCAGAGATGAGGTAGACCAGGATTATATCGAGAAGGAGAAAGAAGTTCTCTTTGCTCAGGCAAAGACAGAAAAGCCGGATGCAGACGACAAGATCATCAATGGTATGGTGATGGGCCGTATCAATAAAGAACTCAAGGAAATCTGCCTGCTGGATCAGGTATTTGTAAAGGCAGAGGACGGCAAGCAGTCTGTTGCCCAGTACGTCCAGGCAGTGGCAAAGGAGCTGAGTGCTTCTATCAATGTTAAGACATTTATCCGTTTTGAGACTGGTGAGGGCCTTGAGAAGAAGGAAGAGGACTTTGCTGCTGAGGTGGCTGCACAGTTAGGATAAATTGGAAAACATCTAAAATAATTCGCAAAGCAGCCGTGACCCGACATGAAGCAATACTGTTTTAGACAGTTTGTGGGATGGAGAGGCGTGGCGAGTATAAGAACCCTATAAAACGCTGGAAACATTTATGTTTCCAGTGTTTTTTGTATTCATTCATTTTTATTCATATGCTTATTCCCCAACTATTTCGATTTCTGTTTCTTCAAAAGTATTCCATATACAATTCTCGCCATAAAAAAGACAAGGATTAGATACCACAGATTTTCAGAACAAACATTTTTCTTTATTGGTTATTCATTGCTGATAAAATTTTGCTTACTGTATTGACAATCAAGATGGACTATGCTATTATATCTAACAAAGTTAGCAATAAAGTTAGGGAGTGAAACAATGGATTATAACGAATTGGCTGTAAAACTTGTTAATATGCGGGCAAGCGCACCGCGGGTCAAAATGGAAAGAGAGATGTCCCACATGGCAAGGGGTGAGGTTCTCGCATTGAACTATATTATTGCTAATGGAAATAAGGTGTATCCGAAAGATATGAGCAAAGCCCTTATGCTCACCACGGCAAGAATTGCGGCAATCTTAAAGTCACTTGAAAAGCAGGGGCTGGTTACCAGAACCCCGGATTCCAATGACAGTCGGCAGGTTATTGTTGAATTGACAAAAACAGGTATTGCTACGGTAGAAGAACGAAGGAATGCGATGATTCATTTCGTTGCAAAAATGCTGGAGGCTTTGGGAGAAGAAGATGCCCTTGCATATGTTCGGATACAACAAAAATTAATAGAATTTGGCAATATCTGGAGATAAAGCTCACACCGAGTGCAGTGGGCTTTTTTAACAGAAATATTACTAACAAAGTTAGTTATATAATTAGTAAATAGAAAGGAAGGTAGCAGAATGAACCCAATCATTAAAGTAGAACATTTTTCAAAAAACTACGGCAATTTTAAGGCTGTGGATGATATTTCCTTTACTGTGGACGAGGGCAGCATTTTCGCTTTTCTTGGTCCGAACGGTGCAGGAAAAAGCACGACAATCAATACGTTGTGTACGATTCTTGATAAGTCCGAGGGAAACATCCAAATTAATGGACATGATGCTTCCAAAGGAAAAAGCGCCGTTAGAAAAGACATTGGTATTGTGTTTCAGGATTCCACGTTGGATGCAAAAATGACTGTGGAGGAAAATCTGAAATACCATTGCAGCTTTTATAAAGTACCGAAAAATGAGGTACAGGAGCGCATCAACTTCGCCCTTGACTTGGTGGAACTTATGGATTGGAAAAAAGCCATTGTAGGCAGTCTGTCAGGCGGCATGAAACGGAGGGCGGAAATTGCAAGAGGACTGGTACATTATCCGAAGATTTTGTTTTTAGATGAACCAACCACCGGTCTAGATCCGCAGACAAGGGCAAATGTATGGGAATACATTCAGCGGTTGCAAAAGCAGAAAAACATGACTGTTTTTCTTACCACCCACTACATGGACGAGGCAGAGGTCTGTTCGAAAATCGTAATTATGGATCATGGGAAAATCGTTGCAAGCGATACGCCTGAGAATTTGAAACGCCAATATACCGGCACAGAAGTAGATATCGTCTGCAGCCAGACCGATTTGCCTGAAGCGACTCTTGAGAAAAAGGATATTCCCTACGAGAAAGACAAAAACAGGCTGGTTTTCCATACGGGGAACGCCTCCGCTGCCTTAGAAATTTTATCGGAATGCAAAGAAAGTATTGTTGATTTTGAGGTAAAAAGAGGAACACTCAATGAAGTGTTTCTCGCAATCACAGGAAAGGAGATTAGAGAATAATGAATCCAATTATAGCGATCACACAGAGAAACCTGTTAAATTATGTCAGGAGTAAGGGCAGATTAATCGGAAGCCTCTTTATGTCCATGTTTATGCTGGTAATGTTTTCATTTTTGATGAAGTCATCTATGGCAGGCCTTGATGCCCCTATGAATTACCTGATTGCCGGCGTCATCATTATGAGCGTTTTTCAGACCAGCATCAATAATTCATCGGATATCCTGTCGGATATTTCCAGTGGTTATATGAAAGAGGTTATGGCAGCACCTATTGCCCGTTCTCAGATTTCCTTGGGGAATATTCTGTCCGGTGCAGTTGTTGCGACGTTACAGGGTGTCGTTACAATGATTGTTGGTATGGTAATCGGTTTTAGAGTAAATATACTGCAAATTCTGCTGATGATTGTTGTTATGTTTATTTCTGCCGTTACATTTGGTGCGATAGGTCTGTTTTTGGCAACGGTTTCTCGTAATTCGCCTTCGTTCCAAACAATCAGTTCCATGATTATGATGCCGCTGACTTTTGTTTCCGGTGCATATATTCCCACAACCATCATGCCCGGCTTTTTACTGCCCATTGTATATCTGAACCCGCTGACTTACACGACCTCCATCTTCCGTTATATTGCTTTGGGTGCAAATACGATGACTACGGGGGAACTCATACAGCAGGGCATGGCTTTTTCTATTGGAGAATTTGTCATTACGCCGCTTATGGGATTGGTGATTACACTTCTTATCGGTGCATTCTTCTTTACCATGTGCGTTTCCAAATTCAGCAGGGCAGATTTTTCAACCATAAAAATTGCAAAAAACGTACACGGCGGTGGTGCGCCGAGATAGCAGGTAGAAACTAGGGGGTGAGGATACGGAATTTCGGTTGGAAAACATCACAAAATGTTTAAAGATAAAAATGATGTGGTATAAAACGTTAAAAGCATCCGGTTAAAGAAAACCTCTTACACGCAGAAGCAGGGCGGTACCGTAACACTTCACCCCAAGGCAGTCCTGTATGATAAGCGGAAAAAGCAGCTCTCTGTGACCTGAGGCAGAAGCTGCGCAGACCGGAGAGGAAAAAAAACGGGCCGGCATTGCGGGTGGACCGGAAATGCTATATAGGGCGAAGCTATGAGGATTATGAATCCTATATGGAGTTCCATCCGGATGCGGCAGTCTGCCAGATGGACAGTGTGGTCATCCATCCGGGAGGGCAGGCGATCCTGACGGTTAAGAAGATCCCGTCCGATTCCATTAACCTGACACCGGCACTACTGAAGTAGCCGGACCATTTAAAAGAAGGCAGGACAGAAAGGAAATATGATGCGAATAAACGGGGTGCATTTACAATTTCATAAAAGTGTCAAATATGCCTAATTGCTATGGGTGGATATGAAATATAAGTATTTGTTATTTTTGCAAAGTGGTGTTATATTGAATGACAGAGAAACCTGAAAAGAATCATAAAAGAAGGGATTGCCTGAAAGGGGGCTTGCAGCATGAGTGCAGCGATAAACAATGATCCGGAACGGGAGCACATCGTTTTGAACATGAAAGATGCCGGATGCAGCGAAGATACGATACAGCGTTTTTTGCTTTGCTATCAGGCAGATGATATAAAAGGGGAATTAAAGATCCTGTCAAATCACAGGCAGGTATTATTGGATGAGGTTCATAAGGGGCAGAAGGAAATTGACTGTCTGGATTATCTCGTGTATCAGATAGAAGAAGGTCTGAAAACAAAAGAATCAGGAGGCAGATGATGGAATGCAGGGTAAACCGGCGGACAGGGGATAGAATCAGTGTGATAGGGCTGGGTACCGGCATCTGCTGGAGTTTTTCGATGCGGCAGAGGAGGAACGGGATTATTCCGTACTTGGTTCCTATACACCTGTGGAAATGGCAGCAGACCATTATCAGAATTTGGAGCTTCATGCGGATTCCTGCATCCGGTGCGGGCATTGCGAATCACGTTGTCCGTTCCATGTAAAGCAGATGGCAAGGATGGAGGAAATAGAATCCTTTTTTGCTCACGCAGACGGGAGGTGATACCATTGAATAAAAACAAACGGATAAACTTAATCTTTTCATTGATGCTTGTTGCCAGTCTGTTGTCGGCGCTGACTTTCTCCCCCGTATCTATGATAAGGGCGGAGGCAAAAACAAAATTGTCTGTGACAGTGAAGGTTGGCTTAAAAAAGGTGAATAAAAAGACAATCAATATGAAAAAGGGCAGCAGCAGAAAAATAAAATTATCTATTGTACCAAAGCAGTCAGGAATTAAGAAAACATACAAATGTTCCAAGAAGGATATTGTGTCTGTCAGCAGAACCGGAAGGCTGAAAGCGAAGAAGGCAGGTACGGCAAAAATAACGGTTACGTTGTCAGGTAAAAACATTCGGAAAACGAAGCTGTGGTTTCAGGTAAAGGTAATCCGTCAGAGCGGTTCTGTCAAAAAGGAGGGCACATCCGTCATGCTTAACGTAAACGGACAGTCATTTCAGGCGGTATTTTATAACAATAAAACAGCAAAGGCATTGCTGGAGAAAATGCCGATGACACTTAACATGAAAGAATTAAATGGAAACGAGAAATATCACTTTTTTGATACCGAATTTCCTACCAATGAAAAGTCACCGGGAAAAATTTCAGCAGGGGACATTATGTTGTATGGTTCGGATTGTCTGGCGACATTTTACAAATCGCATAGTACCTCTTATCAGTATACGCCTGTGGGGAAGATTGAGGATGCCTCCGGTTTTGCAAAGGCAGTGGGGAGCGGAAATGTAACCATTATATTTACTGTAAAATGAGGCGGGATGCAGGGCATAAAACTACCGCATTTTCTTATAGGAAAGTTCGCCTTGTGCGGAGCAAGAATTGCCATAGGAAATTCTTGGAGTGTTGTGGTTTTCAGCCAACGCTTTTTTTAGAAAACCGGCTTGAAAGGATGAGGCAAAATGAGGAAATTCATAAAAAATCATAAGTGGATAAAAGCTATCATAATACTTTTGGTTCTTCTTATGATTTTGCTGTTGTCGGCACTGTTGTTTTTGAACTTATGGCCTGCCTTTGGCGGCAGGGCTTCGGCGGAGGATCAGAAAAATTATGGAGCCAGGGCAGAGAATTACCGTGATGGGAAGTTTTATAATGATGGCAATTTTCAGATTGTCAGGGAAACAGAGCAGGCGGATGAATGCATTATATCCCAGAAGGGAACGAAACCGGAGGGAGAGATTCCGGTGGCAAAACCGGGTTTTGATGAGGAATTGCCGGAGGATGAAGTCAGGGTAACCTGGTTTGGACATTCTTCCCTTCTTCTTCAGATGCATGGGATGAATATACTGATTGACCCGGTATTCAGTGAAAGAAGTTCCCCGGTATCTTTTGCAGGGAATAAACGCTTTTCGCATCCGCCTGTTGAAGCAGGGGAATTGCCTTCGATTGACCTGCTAATATTGTCCCACGACCATTATGACCATCTGGATTATAACGTGATAAAAGAAATCGACGAAAAGGTGGAACAGTATATCGCACCGCTTGGTGTGGAAAACCATCTGAAACGTTGGGGCGTGGAGGAAAAGAAAATCCGGAATATGGCATGGTGGGAGGAAACGACAGTTGGCGGCCTTACAGTGGGCTGTACGCCGGCAAGGCACTATTCGGGAAGAAGCCTGAATGACCGGTTTGCAACGCTTTGGGCGTCCTGGGTATTTCAGGATGAATACCATAAGGTGTTTGAGAGCGGGGACAGCGGGTATGGCAGTCAGTATGAGAAGATTCGTGATAAATATGGTGAGTTTGATTTTGTCATGATGGACTGCGCCCAGTATGATGTGAACTGGCCGGAAGTCCATATGTTCCCGGAGGAGGCTGTCCAGGCAGCGCAGACACTTGGTGCGAAAGCGGCAATGCCAATCCATTGGGGTGCTTTTGCACTGGCGAACCATCCGTGGGATGATTCTGCAGAGCGTTTTGTAGCGTCGGGGGAGCAGGCGGGATTACAGATTGTAACGCCGCAGATCGGGGAGACAATGAATTTGAACAGTATGGGAAATAGCATGAAACGCTGGTGGAAAGATATTTTATAGCCCGCTTCTATGGATATGGGTTGTTTTGGAGAGGAGGTATTGCCATGCAGTACAAGAGTAAAATAATTTCCTGTCTTTTGGTTATTTGTTTGTTATTCAGTTCTTTGTACATAGACAGAATGCCTGTTTCAGCGGCGGGCAAAATAAGGGTAACTGTATCCAAGAAGAAAAAATGTTGTCTCTTCGCCAACAAAATCCCCGGTTCCTTCATCAATGGATATACCGACGATAGAACCGTCTGGCATACCGACAGAAGAGCCATCTATTCACCCGGCTTTATTACCGTCAGAGAGTCCTGCACCGGATACAGCCGTTGTTTCGGAACTGTATTAGACAGACACAACGAAAAGCATCATGCGGAAATTGCCGTTATCTAGTTCTCCGATTATGTATGCAAGTTGCATCGGTTATTTTACTACAGTTCCTTAATTCAGAGTAAGAGATTGGAGAATGGTTATATGAAAAAAGTAATCAGCCACCTGATTATGCTGTTACTTATAGTCTCTATGCTGGCGGCAGGATGTGGAGAAACAGAACTGGCGCAGAGAGAAAAGGGAAGTGAGGATTTGCAGTCCGAACAGGGAAATGGAGAACGGAAGGCGGAGGATGCAGACATTATTACCTTGACATCTGAAATGGTTTCTCTGGAGGATGGTTTTTCTGCCGTAAAATATGCAGGGGACTATAAACTGGATCAGTTTCTGGAGCAGGGCGGGGCATCTTCGGATGCGGACGTGATGAAATTCTTGACAAAGCATCTGTTTTCTGGGAAGTCTGTTTTGGAGTTTTTTGGAAATCTGTTTGGGTGCAGTACCTTATCTGTTCAGAATGCAGACGGAAGCTGGCTTTTCGGAAGGAATTTTGACTGGAATACCTGTGATGCCTTAGTCGTCAGCACGGAACCGGAGGAAGGATATGCCTCCATCTCTACGGTAAATATGGACTTTATTCAGGCAGCGGCAGGGATGGAACTGGAACGTCTTCCAGATGAAATGAAAACGATGGCGGCATTGTATGCACCGCTGGATGGGATGAATGAAAAGGGGCTTTGTGTCTCTGTGAATATGATTGAAGATTCTGCCTCGATTGCGCAGGAGACAGATAAGAAGGATATTACCACGACAACAGCAGTCCGGCTGTTGTTAGATCAGGCAGCAGATGTAGATGAGGCATTGGAACTGTTAAAAGAATATGACCTGCATGCCTCAATGGGAATGATGGTACATTTTGCACTGGCAGATGCAAAGGGTAAAGCTGTGGCGGTAGAATATATTGACAATGAAATGGTGGTTACAGATACGCCGGTGGTAACGAATTTTTATCTGGCAGAGGGAGAAAAGCATGGAATTGGGACAGAGCAGTCCCATACCCGCTATGAGATTCTGACAAAGCTGATGAAAGAAAAGAAAACGATGGATGGGCAGGACGTCAGGGATGCACTGGACAGCGTCAGCAAAGATAATTTTGATGAGCCCTCGTCAACGGAGTGGAGCATTGTGTTTCATCAGGGCAGCGGGGAGGCATGGTATTATCACAGGGAGAATTACGACAAAGTATATAAATTCCGAATGAAATAGTAAACCCGGATTTTTAAAATATAGAAATGGGATAGGAAAAATGTTAAGTTTCTTCTATCCCATTTTTGTATTAGTTTTCACTCAGCAGTTTTTGAAACTCTTCCAGAAATTTCTTTGCGGCTTTGGGAAATACCTGATACTTTTTCCATAGCAGGCTCATACCTGCGTTTAACGCTGGTTCGCAGGGAACAAAGCAAAGATTGCTGTTTCCGTCAGTATTGATGATTTTATCCAGAGCAAAAGCATATCCCAGCCCTTCATCCACCATCAGGGAGGCATTAAACAGTAAGTTGTAGGTTGCAGCTACATTTAATTCCGAAAGACTTTTGCCAAGCCATGAGGTCAGTAGATCACCATCACGGGTGTTGCGGTTAAACATGATAGGTTTATTATGAAGGTCTTCCGGTCGTATGCAGTTTTTTTCCGCAAGAGGGCTGTCTTTCCTCATTAAAATTCCATATTTGTCTTTGACCGGAAATTCCAGATATTCATATTTTGAGGCGTCAATCGGACCGAATATCATACCAAAATCAATCAGCCCTTTATCCAGGCTTTCTAAAACGTCTGTTGAGTCACCGCTGGAAATATGGTAGTGGATGTCAGGATATTCCATCTGCACTTTTTTTCCGGCTTTGGCAAGCAGGCGGACGGCATCGGTTTCTCCGGCGCCGATGTATACGTCCCCGGCGATCACATCATCAGAAATGGTGATTTCATGTTCTGTCTTTTGTACTAAATCAAGGATTTCTTCTGCACGTTTCCGCAGGATCATGCCTTCCTCCGTCAAGGTGATTTTGCGGTTTCCCCGTATCATAAGCTGTTTTCCCAGTTCCTTCTCCATGTCTTTTAACTGCCTGGAAAGAGTAGGCTGGGATAGATGCAGGGCCTCTGCAGCGCCGGAAATGCTCTGCTCTCTAGTAACGGCAAGAAAATATTGAAGAACGCGTAACTCCATGTCAAATCCTCCTTTTCGCAATTTTAAGTAGAGTATAATTCATTATAATATAACTGTCAAGCATGGTTAAATATGCGATATAAGTATTTGCTATGAATAAGGCAATGTATTATAGTGGTGATAGAAGTTAAAAAAATTAATACATATTTTCATTTGAAATATTTCACTTATGGTGGTGCCGATGAAAGTGGCGTGTCATTTTAATTAGCAGATAGGAAAGCAACACAAACATTGCAATAAGCGCAAAGTGCAGCGCAGAAATGAGGTAAATTATGAAAACAATAACAGGCGAAAGGTTTGACAGGGAACGGGCTTTGTATGGAAGTGATGGGCTGATTTTGCGTCACTGTTCCTTTGATGGCCCGGCGGATGGAGAGAGTGCGTTAAAGGAAAGCAGGAATGTACAGACGGAGGATTGTTTCTTTAATCTCCGTTATCCGTTCTGGCATGACGACCATATGAAAATTGTGGGTTCGGAAATGACAGAGCTTTGCCGGGCGGCGTTGTGGTATTCACGAAATGTTGAGATTGTGCATACGAAACTGCATGGGATCAAGGCGCTGCGGGAATGCAGCCAGGTAAAGATGAAAGGCTGCGATATTGTTTCGCCGGAATTTGGCTGGTCAGTGCATCAGATGGAAATGGAAAATTCAACGGCAGAGAGCGAATATTTTATGATGCGTTCCGATTTTCTTACCTTTCGTAATGTAACACTGAAAGGAAAATATTCGTTCCAGTATATTGAAAACTCAGTTTTTGAAAACTGTAATTTTGATACGAAGGATGCTTTCTGGCACGCCAAAAATATTGTGGTAAGGAACAGTGTAGTAAAGGGGGAATATCTGGCATGGTACTGTGAGAACGTGACCTTTGAAAACTGTAAGATTATTGGCACACAGCCACTGTGTTACTGTAAAGGACTGAAACTGGTTGACTGTGAGATGGTGAATACAGATTTGTGCTTTGAGAAATCGGAGGTGGAGGCCACGATCAAGACTCCGGTGGATAGTATTAAAAATCCTCTTGCCGGGCACATTTATGTCCCATGTGTAGGGGAGATTATCCGGGATGATGAAAAATCAAAAGGCAAAGTGATTTTGCCGAAAAAGTGCTGTTGTGCTTAGATGGAGGAATTATGCTATGGGACAATGCCGTTTGCTGTGGAATTTATTTGGACTAAAAAGAAATGAGCATAAGACAAGAAAGCAGGTTCAGGCTTTACAGGATAAAAAATTGCGGAAACTCCTTTATTATGCCTATGACCATTCTGATTATTACAAAGAAAATTTTGAGCAGAATGGCATTGCCAGGGAACAGATTGGGAGTCTTCCCCTGTCTGCCTTTCCGACAATGGATAAAGCCAAACTGATGGAGCATTTTGATGAAATTGTGACAGTACCAGACATCAGTCAGGAGGAACTTCGAAAATTTGATGAAAATGTCTCTTTGGTGGCGAGCCATGATGTCACGCCGGATAAAAAACTGTTTCGGGGAAAATACCATGTGGTACATTCGTCAGGCAGTACCGGGGTGCCAAGATATTTTGTGTACGATAGTTCTGCGTGGGACAGTATGCTGTTAGGGATTATCCGTGGGGCTTTGTGAGATATGACAATGCCGCAGATTTTGAAACTCTTGTCTGGAGGCCTGCGGATTTTATACATTGCTGCCACCGATGGACGGTATGGCGGTGCAATGGCAGTAGGGGATGGAATCCGTGGTGTAGGGGCAGAGCAGAGGTTTCTGGATATCAAAACGCCACTTTCGGAGTGGGTTCAGACGGTCAGGGAATTTCAGCCGGGTATTATCATTGGCTATCCGTCTGCCATAAAGATTTTGGGAGAATTGGTAGCGAACAGTGAGGTTTCCGTAGATGTGTGCCGTGTGATTTCATGTGGAGAGCCACTTGCACCGGGACTCAGAGATTATCTGGAGAAAACTTTCGGGACAGTAGTTGTAAACTTTTATGGCGCTAGTGAGTCATTGGCATTGGGGGTAGAGACAGACAGGGAAGAAGGAATGTACTTGTTTAATGACATGAATTATATTGAAGTGGAAAATGGAAAAATGTATCTGACCTGCCTTTACAATTATGTGCAGCCCCTTATCCGTTATGAGATTTCTGACCTGTTAATATTTCGACAGAGCAAAGAAAGCAGATATCCGTTTAGGCAGGCAGATATTCTACTTAGCAGAAGTGAGGATGTCATATGGTTTGAAAGCAATGAGGGAAAACGTGATTTTCTTCATCCGCTGGCGGTAGAGGGTATCTGTGTGGAGGGGCTTATGGATTACCAGTTCCGAAAGACAGACAAAGATGCTTTTGAAATGCTGGCACAGGTCTCGAACCAGGAAAAGAAACCCCATATAAGACGGGAAGTCATACAGCAGATGGAGAAAATCCTCCATGAAAAAGATATGGACAGCGTCCGTTTTTTTATCCGGTTTGTGGATGAAATTCTGCCAGATGCCAGAACGGGGAAAAAACAGTTGATCGTGCATGAGGAAAATGTCTCGTCAGTGGCGGGCCAAAAGAAATTTGAAAAAAGCATTCGAAAGGAAAAGGAAGTGAGGGATGCGGTTTGAGCACAGGAAATGTGTTATTGCAGGGCAGGCATATCTGCAAATCATATCAGCAGGGCAAAAAAAGCAATTCGGTACTCCATGATGTAAATATAGAAATATATGATTGTGATTTTACAGTAATTATGGGTTCCTCTGGTGCAGGAAAATCTACATTGCTTTACTGCCTAAGCGGAATGGACTCCATTTCAGACGGTGAGGTGTTGTACCAGGGAGAGGAAATCAGCCGGTACCGGGAGAAACAGATGGCAGCCCTGCGGACAAAAGAGTTTGGTTTTGTGTTTCAGCAGACACACCTTGTCAGTAATCTGACATTGTATGAAAATGTAGCAGTTGCCGCTTATGCGGGAGGGGGAAGAACGGCAAAAGAGGTTCAGGACAGGGCGGAGGAACTTCTCACCAGGATGTGCGTGGGAGATGCAGCCATGCGGTTTCCCTCACAGGTGTCCGGTGGGGAGGCGCAGAGGGCGGCCATTGCAAGGGCAGTTATCAACCATCCCAGTCTGGTATTTGCCGATGAACCGACAGGGGCATTAAATAAATCGAACAGCGAAGAAGTGTTAGGGCTTTTGTCAGGCCTGCATAAAGAGGGGCAGGGCATTGTTATGGTAACTCATGACGTCAGGGCGGCGCTTTATGGGACGCGGATTCTTTATATGGAAGATAGAAAGATTCTGGATGAGCTTGCAATAGGTGAATATGAGGAAAAGGACGGAAAAGAGGCAACTTATCTGAAGACGAGGGAGAAGAAAATTACGGAGTGGCTTTCTGCCCTGCATTGGTAGGAAAGATGTGAAAGAAGGTGGATCAAGATGGAATATTTCACATTGTGGAGAGCGGGTGCCAGAAGGCATAAGGGCAGCCTTGCCGGAGTTTTTCTTTTGCTGCTGCTTATCAGTCTTGCACTGGGAACTGTCCTGACGCTTTGGAATAATTCGGGAAGTTATATCCGCTCCGAAATGAGGCGGGCGGGCTTTGGAGATTTGACAGCGTGGGTGCATGATGTTCCGGAACAGGTCGGACTGGCGGATGAGATTGCCGGTCTGGATGCGGTGGAACGGGTGGAGAGCCAGCGTGTGATTTATGCAGATTATACGATAAAGGAGCAGGAATCCGATAGTCAGGGACAGCTCATTCCTCTTGCTGCAGAGGAAAATAAATACCGTTTTTTTTTGAATGACCTTTCCGGCTATCAGGAAAAGAAACCGGAGATTGCCCCCGGAGAAATGTATGTTTCCCCGTCGATGGTTTCTATGTTTGGCCTTAGGGCCGGGGATGAAATTAATTTTGCCATTGCCCGGTCAGGTGGAAATTTTACTTTTCGGGTTAAGGGATTTTATGAAGACCCATTTATGGGAAGTTCCATGATTGGCATGAAGGGATTTCTGGTCTGCGAGGCAGACTGGAAAGAAATTCAGCAGATAATTCAGGAGAGAGGGAGAAATGCACTGGCAAGGGAAGGGGAGATGCTTCATATTTTTTCAGATGACAGGGAGTCCATTTCGGATTTAAACCGTATGATGAATGAGAACACGGCGCTTTCCCAGTATACAGAGTTTATCCACAGCGAGGATGCCATAGCGGGTTTTATGCTTATTCTGCAGAATGCATTCAGCGGGCTTCTCATTGCGTTTGTTTTTGTACTGCTTTTTGTGGCAATGGTAGCGCTGGGGCATAGTCTAAGCAGTGGAATAGAGGCAGATACGGTAAACATGGGGATTTTAAAAACCGTGGGTTTTACGACGGGAAAACTTCGGCAGATTCAGCTTATGCAGTATCTTACAGCGATTGTCAGCGGCATGATGGCAGGATTCGTTTTGTCTGTTCCTGTCAGCCGTATTGCCAGTGACAAAATGATAACGACAACGGGAATCCATGTTCCTGTGAAGCTGCCGCTTGGATGGATTTTGCTGTCCGATCTGGCTGTGCTTTTGCTGCTTATTCTGTTTATTTATCTGAAAACAGGAAAGGTCAGCCGCATCACGCCGATGATGGCAATCCGTGGGGAAGGACTGGCGCAGTTACCATTTGCGGAAAAGACGGCAGTATGCGGCATAAAAAAGAATGCCCTGTATTTCCGGCTTGCCATAAGGCAGCTTGCCACAGCGAAAAGGCAGTACATCAGTGCCTGTATCGTGGCAGTCCTGCTTGTGTTTTTTGCCTCACTGGTGGGACGGATGGATTCGTGGCTTGGCAGAGATGGAAAGGGGATGATGGATGCTTTTAATCCGGCAGACCATGATATCGGGGTGCAGGTGTTTGGCGAGCTTACTGCGGATGAGGCGGAAGAACTGGTTTCCTCTTATACAGGGATTACAGACAGTTATCTGCTTGCTATGCCAAACGTGTCAGTAAATGGAACAAGTTATACTGCTAATGTAATTTCAGAGCCGGAACGGTTTCACATAATGCGGGGCAAGACCTGCCAGAGCGAACACGAGATTGTCGTGACAGAGTTTGTGGCTAAGGATATGGATGTAAAAGTGGGAGACAGGCTTATGGTGCAGGGCGATAAAGGCCGTGAGGAATATACGGTTTCTGGCATTTACCAGTGTGCCAATGACATGGGAGCCAATATCGGCATGAGTAGGGAAGGGTATCTGAAAATCGGGCAGGATGATCCCCATCTGTGGTGCTATCATTATTTTCTTGCGGATAGTTCTATGAAAGCGGAGATTACAGAGGCGCTGGAGACGGCGTATGGCGGCGACGTTCACGTACATGAAAATTCGTGGCCGGGATTGTTTGGCATTATTTCTGCGATGCGGGCATTAGTTCTGTTTATGTATGGGATGGTGTTTGTATTTATACTGATTGTCACCGTCATGACCGGCAGTAAAACCCTTGCGGCGGAAACAAAGGATTTGGGAATTTATAAGGCGGTTGGCTTTACAAGTACGAAATTGCGTTTCACATTTGCCATGCGTTTTTTCCTGACCGCTGTGGCTGGTTCTGTTATAGGAATACTTTTGGCGGCTGTCTGTACCGATTCACTGGTATCAGTGGTAATGAAACTTGCCGGAATCAGCAATTTTGCGTCACATCCGGGGCTGGGAGAGATCTTGTTCCCGGCCGGGGTAGTCATCCTTTTGTTTATGGGATTTTCTTATCTGGCGGCAGGCAGGATAAAAAGAGTGGCTGTCACCGTTTTAATGGGAGAATAGGGGTTGAATAGGTGGGAACTTAGATATGCCTGCTTGTTATATCCCAATATCCATGATAAGTATTTGTTATGTGCGTGGTAATGATTTATAGTAAGATGAAAATAAAAAATGTATGTGCCGTGAGGCACAGGAAAGGGAAAGATTATGAAAAGCAAAGGTATGGTTTTTATGTCATTGTTTCTGTTTATTGCTGTTATGATGTCCGGATGTGGAGCATCGGATGAGAAGGAAAGACAAGACACAGATCGCGCAGCCAGTGTATCTCAGGAAAGCAAGACCTCGGATGAAAATGCTGCAGTCAGTACGGATGGGCAGGATGAATCGGCAGATGATACAGAAAAAGTTTCTGCCGGGGAATTAGAAGTATGTTTTGGGGATAAGGGTAATCCATTTATGCTTCAGTTAAACGACAGTGATACTGCCGCAGCGATTGCGAGGTATGTGGGGACTTCTGACTGGCGTCTGCCTATTTATGAGGATGATGAGGATGCCGATTATGATGTGATGCAGTATTATGATATTCCAAGCAGCTACGATATTCCGTCTAAGCCGGAAAAGGTGACTTCGGTAAAGGCAGGGGAGGTGTATTATTCGGACCCCAACCGTATTGTTCTCTTTTATCAGGATGCGGGAGTTTCTGAAGAATATACACCGGTAGGCCATTTTGATGCCACGGATGAATTTGTGGAGGCGGTGAAGAATAATCCAGTACTGGAAGGATGGGGAAATAAAATCGTCCTGATTACGAAACCGTAAGCAGGGAGGTCGGTATGGCAGTTTTTTTCCTACGGGGAGTGCTGATTGGAGTGTTGTTTGGTGTTCCGGCAGGGGCAGTGGGCGCCATGACGGTGCAGAGAACATGGAATTATGGAATCAAGGCTGGCCTTTTAACAGGGCTGGGCTCTTCTGCTGCGGATTGTATCTATGCCTGTGTTGGCGCTTTTGGCCTGACGGTTATTTCAGAGTTTCTCTTGAACTATCAGACTGTGATAAATCTGGCAGGGGGAGCACTGGTGCTGTATATGGGGTTTCCTCTCTTGCTTTGTAAGAAAAAGCCGGATGAAATCCCATCGGTGTCCAGAAGAATAAAAACGTTTCTTTCCTCCTTTCTTGTGGGCATTACCAATCCGGCAGCTGTGTTGACTTTTTTATTTGCCTTTTCTTATTTTGGCATTTCAGGCGACACGAATCTCATACAGGGGATATGCCTTGTCATCGGAGTTTTTCTTGGCACTTACCTTTGGTGGACAGCGCTTTCTGTTATAGTAAACATATTGAAAGGAAGACAGAAAAAGGACCATCTGCAGATAATGAACCGGATATTTGGAGTGATTTTGTGTCTGTTTGGTATGGTGGTATTTATACGCATAATCATAAACTAAACAAACTGACACGCCGCTGAAAGCGTCATCACCATCTTTAAAAGTTGATTGTCGGTTCTATCGCATTTTTGGGCGTTAGTTTCTATCCAGCAGTTTTTGAAACTCTTCCAGAAACTTCTTTGCCGCCTTTGGAAATACCGGATACTTTTTCCATAGCAGGCTCAACCAATGTCGTTTGCTGTGGAATTTATTCCGGCTAAACAGAAATGAATATCAAGTAGAGATTGATTTTTTAACGTTTATCAAGTATAATTATTCTATATAGAAATGTTCCAATGGGAATTGAGGTGGTATAATTGGAAACAAGGGGTGGATTTTATATTACGCAGATCAAACAACTTCAAGATAGGATTTTTGAACGGTTATTACTTGAAAACGGCATTGAAATAAGTGGTGGGCAGGGACGAATATTATTTATTTTATGGAAGACAGATAATCTTACGATTAGTGAAATAAGTGAAAAAACCTCTCTTGCCAAAAATACTGTATCTGTTGTAATAAATGGAATGGTAAATAAGGGAATTGTAAAAAGAAATATTAACCCGCTCAATCGCCGGCAAACGATTGTATCACTCACTGAGTATGCAAAATCTTTACAGGAAAAATATGAAATAGTATCTCAGCAGATGAATGTAATATTTTATCAAGGCTTTTCAGAAGAAGAGCAGGGACAATTTGAACGGTATCTTGCTCGAATACTTGAAACATTGATTGATCATCTACATACAAACTAACAATTTTTATAAGGAGGATAATTTCCAATGAAAACAAGAGAACATATTATTGAATTTATTAAAAAACAAAAGGTTTCATTTATTGCTTCCGTAGATGAAGAAGGTTTCCCTAATATAAAAGCAATGTTTGTACCACGCAAGATTGTAGGAAATTGTTTCTATTTTACAACGAACACATCCGCTATGCGCTCGCAACAGTTTATAAAAAATCCAAAGGCAAGTATTTATTTTTATAGCAAGGGACGATTTAAATATGAGGGCGTAATGCTGACTGGTACAATGGAAGTCTTGCAGGATGATGAAACAAAGCGGGAAATCTGGCGTACTGGGGATACCATGTTTTATAAGAAAGGCGTAACTGATCCGGATTACTGCGTATTAAAATTTACTGCAGTAAAGGGAAGATATTATTGTGATTTGAAAACGGAAAGTTTTGATTTTGAGGACTTAAAATGATAGAAATAAAGGATATGCTGCCTTACCTATGGCAATCCATTGGATAAATGCCCTTTTGTCTTCACTGTTATTCCCAGCCTTCCTGTAAAAAATTTATGTGCTTTCCTTCTTCAAACCTGTAAGCAGCATTATTTTCTAGCAGTTTGCAGGTTGGGAATTCCTCAAATTATCCATTTCTTCAAATAGGCGGCTGCGCCATATCCCGCTTTTTGTAAACTTATACCAGTCGCCGCTCGAAAAATAAATCCGTATATATGCTGTCTCCCCAGCTTTTATCCTGTTCTTTTAGATTGGTTTTATAATTCCAGTAATGTGCCTCTAAAGTGTCAACCGTAATTTCACAATCCATACCACATATTTTTCTTGCTGATTCAATAAAGTCCTTTGTTTCTATTGCCGAAAAAGAAGAACAGATAAGGCTGTTACCACATAAGGAGATAATTTGAAAACATAATTGGAATACAGCTTATGGGGGATAGCAAAGGCAAAAGCCAGCGTAAAAGTAAAAATACTTTTCTCGCTGGCTTACTCTATATGAAAATATAATCACAAATTTGTAAAATGTATTTTTTTTGCTACAATGCGGAAAGGTAATGCAAAATTCAAAGCAGCACTTAGCGGTTAATAATGTGCATATCAAAGCAGTCAACAACTAACCCAAAAAATTTATTCATAGGTGAATGACAGAGTTTCCGTAATAAGCGGCAGTCCCATCCAAACTTAAGCAAAGCTTAAGCAAAGACAGTTTGAGAATTGAAAAATCCCATGTTTTCGTGTATAATTGAAAAAAGTTAAACTAAGAATCCGAAAGTTGGAAGGATAAGTAAATCACGGAGAATTGGAGATAAATATGTCAGAATTAACATCAATGATGAATATTGGTAGAGAAATGAAAAAAAAACTAATATCTGTTGGTATTGAATCTTCCGAAGAACTAATTGAGACAGGTGCAAAAGACGCATTTCTTAAGCTAAAGCAGAAATATCCCAATATATGTCTGGTACATTTATATACATTAGAGGGAGCTATTCATAATACAGAATATAACAGACTTTCTGAAAATACAAAAAAGGAATTGAAAGAATTTAGCGATTTTTTGAAAAAATAACAGTAATGTGAATTTCCTATGTATTGAGAAGTTGCAGAAAGTGCAAGATCGGTATTTATGGAGGTATATTATGGGATTGTTTTCAAAGAAGAAAAAAGAAGAAACCGCACTTGATGAATTAACACCAGAAATGAAAAATAAGTTAGATGAATTAGCAGAAAGAGGCAATCAATTTGAGGAAGAAGGGCAATATGAGAATGCTATGGAGATATGGGAAGAAGCGCTTAATCTAATACCGCAGCCACAACAATATTACAGTGAAACTATATGGTTTTTAGTTGCTATTGGTGATGTTTATTTCCAGAAGAAACTATACGCAAAAGCACATGAATACTTTGATAAAGCAAGAGGTAATTTGAGTGGTGAGGGATACGGAAATCCGTTTATCATGCTTAGATTGGGAGAATGTTGTTTAGAAATAGGAGATGAAAAAAACGCCACAGAATATTTGCTTAGGGCATATATGCTGGAGGGA
This sequence comes from uncultured Clostridia bacterium, assembly GCA_948467395.1. Lineage (GTDB taxonomy): Bacteria > Bacillota > Clostridia > Lachnospirales > Lachnospiraceae > Eubacterium_F. The sequence continues at coordinate 169,814 of CAOKDX010000005.1, forward strand.
AAAGAAATATTTGAGCCTGACGAGGACGGAAATGATGATGGACAAAAATATTTCGATTATTTAAGAACTCATGTAGAACATATCGAGTGAAAAATAAGATGAATACCAATTCCTGTTTATCTACTAACTGTCTTAACTTTCCTTTATTTTCAAGGCTTTGCGGTATGTCCAGCCTCAAAATATGTATCCTTTTCCCTTGTTTTTGCCCTTATTAGCAAGTTACAAGGGAAAGTTTTTCTTATTCAGTTTTCATTGTTTAACTCATTCCCACAACCTTATCCAAGAGTTTTGCGGAATCCCGCTTCGCCTCCCTTGTGGCGTGTGCATAGACGTTCATGGTTGTGCTTACGTCCGAATGCCCTAAAAGCTCCTGCACATCTTTTGGTTGCGCCCCGTTTGATAACAGATTCGTCGTGTAAGTATGCCTTAATGTGTGAAAGTGGAAACCCTCTAATTCCGGCACTTTCCTTGCCGCTGTCCGGCAGGCTGTTTCTACGGTGGCGGGAAGTTCCAGACAGCCATCTTCCCTCAGACACACAAAGGAGATTTCCGTATAATCCTCCGGCGCATCTTCTGTCATTGGCAGGTTGT
>CAOKDX010000006.1 GCA_948467395.1 uncultured Clostridia bacterium
TAAATTCTTTTTCATTACCCTTATTCCTCCTTTTAAATTGATTTTATAGCATCCGTATAATAATACTACTACTCATTGTAGTATTTGTCAACCATTATCTCTTCGCATTTTCTTCCATTTTACATTTCGTCTTTTTCACCAATACTTTATACTTTTTTAACACTTCGTTTGTCTAAAATGTTCTGCCGGAATACCACAAAAGGGCTGAATTATTCAGCCCTCCGATAGAATCATCCGTATTTATCCAATCTCCCGGATCCAGCCCTCCGGTGCCTCGATATGGCCCATCTGGATTCCGGTAAGAGTATCATACAATTTCTTGGTGACAGGCCCCATTTCGTCCATACCGCTGGGCAGGCAGATCTCTTTTCCATGATCCACGATCTTACCAACCGGGGAAACCACAGCCGCCGTACCGCACAGACCGCATTCGGCAAACTCCTTCACCTCCGCAAACGGAACCTCTCTCTCCTCTGTCTCCAGCCCAAGATATTCCCTGGCCACATACATAATGGAGCGTCTGGTGATAGAAGGAAGGATGCTGTCCGATTTTGGCGTGACTACTTTATTATCCTTTGTGACAAAGATAAAGTTAGCGCCGCCTGTCTCCTCTACATTCGTCCGAGTAGCCGCATCCAGGTACATATTTTCATCAAATCCCTGTTTGTGGGCGTCCACGATAGCATGCAGGCTCATGGCATAGTTCAGGCCCGCTTTGATATGGCCCGTGCCGTGCGGCGCTGCGCGGTCAAAGTCAGAAACACGAATTGTTATAGGCTTTGCGCCCCCCTTGAAATAAGGGCCCACTGGTGTACAGAATATACGGAACTGGTATTCATCTGCCGGACTCACCCCGATTACCGGACCGCTGGCAAACATATACGGGCGGAGATACAAGGTGGCTCCTGAGCCGTATGGAGGCACATAATCCGCATTTGCCCTGACAACCTGATCTACCGCTTCCACGAAACGCTCCTCTGGAAAAACAGGCATTTCCAGTCTCCTGGTAGTATCCGCCATACGTTTTGCATTCAGATCCGGGCGGAATGTCACAATCCTGCCATCCTCTGTCGTATACGCCTTCAGGCCCTCAAAACAGGACTGGGAATACTGAAGGACGCCAGCACACTCGCTTATGGTTACGGTGGCGTCTGTCGTCATCGTCCCCTCATCCCACGCGCCATCCTTGTAATTCGATACATACCTCTCTGTAGTTACCTGATAGCCAAATCCCAGGTTTGCCCAATCAATATTTTTCTTTTCCATGTCTACCTCCATTCACGCACACCTTTAGCACATAGTAACGATTTCTGTAAATAATTTCTGTTATCTATCTTACTCCTCCAGGCTATTGCTGTCAAGTTCGGCGGAAGTCTTTTATCATTGAACTTCCTGCTCCTTTCCATTATAATAATCTCATAATTCAGGAGGATAGAAACACATGAATACAAAAACAAAACATATACTATGCTTTGGGGATTCCAACACGTACGGCTTCAATCCGTACGGCGGACGATATGACGCCGATACCCGCTGGACAAGGGTACTTGCCAGTCTGCTTGGCAGCGGCTATCTGATACTGGAGGAGGGACTGAATTCCCGCACCACAGCGCTGGACGACCCCTATGAGCCCTATCGTAACGCCATGGATTATATTGTTCCCTGCATCCAGTCGCATGCGCCCCTGGATCTCACGATCCTGATGCTGGGCACCAATGACCTGAAAGATTATTTCCAGCCATCAGTAGAAAAAATCTGCCACCGTCTCCGGCGTCTGACAGAGGTTATCCTGGAGGTCAGTCTGGCCCCCGTACTCCTTGTATGCCCGGCAGCCCTGGGAGAATCCTCTCCGGGAGATCCCTGCGCCCTGCTCTATCCGCCGCATTCTGTGGAAGTATCCCGTAATCTCGGAACGGCGCTAAAACCGATGGCCGAAGAGCTCGGCGTGCCCTATATGGATGCCTCGGACCATGTCAGTCCGGATCCGGCTGATCACGTACATTTATCGCCGGAGAGCCATGCCCTTCTGGCCAGGGCATTTGCCGAAAAAATAACGGAACTGGGAATCTGATCAAAAGGGAGGAATATTATGAACGTCGTGGGCATAATAGCAGAATTTAACCCTTTTCACGCCGGACATGCTTACCTGATACAGCAGGCAAAGAAGGCCACCGGCTCAGAGTACGCCGTGGTCCTTATGAACGGCTGCTTTGTACAGCGCGGAGAACCGGCCGTTTTTTCAAAATATGACCGGGCCAGGGCAGCCCTGGAGGGAGGGGCAGATCTGGTGCTGGAACTGCCCCTCCGGTTTGGGATCTCCAGCGCCGGAGACTTTGCCCTCGGGGGAGTGATGGCGCTTTCCTCCCTTGGTTTCGTCACTCATCTGGCCTTTGGCAGTGAGTGTGGAGAGACCGGCACCCTTCAGACTGCCGCCTCCCTTCTGGCAGAAGAATCGGAGGACTTCCGCCGCATCCTCACCCAGGCCCTTCGGGAGGGACTGCCGTATCCCGCCGCACGGGCCATGGCGCTTTCAAAATCGGCAGACATCCCTCCCTCTCTGCTGGAGCAGCCGAATAATATATTGGGCATCGAGTACTGTCTTGCCCTGAAAAAGCTGGACTCCCCGCTGATCCCGGTCACCGTGCCAAGGATAGGCATGGGATACCACGACGCTGGCAGCACCGGGTATCCCACACAGGCAGAATTCCCTTCCGCCACGGCCCTTCGTCGGAAAATCTCTCAGGATGGCACCCCTCACCTCACCCTGGCAGATTTCGACAGCGCTCTCGGCCTGGCGCTGCTGCAGAACAGGGATCTGACAAAATACAAGGACATCTCTCCGGATCTCGCCAGCCGGATCTGCCGATTCCTGCCAGATTACCGGACCATACAGGAACTGGTCACACGCTGCCAGACACGGGCGTTCACTGACGGGCGCATCCGGCGGGGACTGATGCAGTGTCTGCTGGGGATTGGGACCACAGACCTGTCCATTCCATATCTCCGTCTTCTGGGAATAAAAAAAGAGCCGGAAAAAAAAGGAGCCGGCACCCTGCTGCCCCAGGTGCCTGGCTCCTGTCATATTCTCTCCCGTCTGGCCGTGGATATAAAACAGCTTTCCCCCGACGCCCTCTCCCTCTTTCAGCAGGACCTTTTTGCCGCCGATCTGTACCGGCAGACCTGGTGCCGCAAATATAATGTCACCCTGCCAAACGAGTTCCAGAGCTCTCCTGCTGTAATAAAATAAGACTATTCCTGCAGCATTCTTCCATACAACCTTGTAATCCTTCGAATCCTCTCGCAGAGAGAATCAGAAAAGGCTTCCCTGTCCATGCGCCACTGCCAGTTTGCTCCCAGAGTGGAGGGAGTATTTGTCCGCGCCGCATTGGACAGGCAGAGGTAGTCCTGCATGGGGATCACACACAGATCCGATACACTCGCCATGGCAAGACAGATAAGATTCCATGTCAGCTTCCTCTTGGAGGTAAAACGGCTGCAGTTCATATACCGCACTGCCACCGCCTTATCCTCCTTCGCCATCTCGTCCCAGCAGCTATAGGTGGTTGAATTGTCGTGGGTTCCGGTATACACAACAGAATTCCTGCTGTAGCGGTAGGGCAGGTAATCACTTTCCTCTCTGGAATCAAAGGCAAACTGAAGCACCTTCATTCCCGGGAAACCGGAATCCTCCAGCATCTGCCGCACGGAATCCGTGAGAAATCCAAGATCCTCTGCGATAATCGGCAGCTCTCCCAGTTCTTCCCTCAGCGTCTGGAACAGATCCATGCCGGGGCCCGGCTCCCAGCTGCCGTGCTCCGCCGTCTTATCTCCAAAGGGAATGGCATAATATTCATCAAAGCCGCGGAAATGGTCAATCCTCACCATATCATACCATTCGCAGCAGTTTTTGATCCGGGCGGTCCACCACGCATAACCGCTCTTCTTATGTACCGGCCAGTTATAGAGTGGATTTCCCCAGAGCTGTCCGGTCTCAGAGAAGGCATCTGGCGGGCATCCGGCGACGCCGACAGGCTTTCCCGCCGAATCAAACTGGAACAGCTCCGGATGCGCCCATGTATCGGCACTATCCAGCGCCACATAGATTGGGATATCACCGATGATCTTCACGCCCTTTTTGTTGGCATAGGATTTCAGAGCCTTCCACTGGCAATAAAATTCATATTGAAGAAATTCATAGAAGTACACTTCATCCATTAATTTATTCTTATAGGATACCATGGCCTCCGTCCTTCGGAGCCGGATATCCTCTTCCCATTCCAGGTAGCTCTGCCCGTCCCTGCTGTCCTTCACCGCCATGAAGAGAGCATAATCCGGAAGCCAGCTGCTGTTAGCCTGGACAAATGAATTGAACTCTGTGTCCGCCTCTATGCCGCTGCGGCCGAATGCTTTCCGGAGAAGGGCAAACCGTTTCTCATAAAGAACACCATACTGTACCCGGTGCTCCTCCGTCCCCCGGGCGGCCTCTTCACATTCCTGAGTCTGCAGATACCCCTTCTTCACCAGTTCCTCCAGGGAAATAAAATAGGGATTGCCGGCAAATGTGGAAAAGGACTGGTATGGGGAGTCCCCGAAGCCAGTAGGACCCATGGGCAGGATCTGCCAGTAAGTCTGCCCCGCCTGAGCAAGCCTGTCCACAAATTCGTACGCACTTTTATCAAAGCAGCCAATGCCGTATTTCGACGGCAGACTGGCTACCGGAAGTAAAATACCACTGTTTCTCATAAAATCTCCAATCCCACTACTGGCTACTCAGCCAGCAGTGATTTACTCACCTTCACCTCGTACTGTCCCGACCACTCTTTATACGCTTTCTGAAACTGGCTGATCTGGCGTTCACTTACAACCTGGTTTTTATACTCCTCGTTTATCTTCGCACTGGAGGGCTTCACACAGTAGGCAATGTAATACCCGTCCTGTTCTTCAATGACGCCGGATATCTGATACTTTTTCAGTCCCAGCACGGCGGCGGCAAGATTCCTTCTCTCATCCATCTGCCCTATGATGTATTCCACTTCGCCGGCCTGGGTATTTTCCTTTGCCAGCCGGTAAAAGCTGCCGGCACTGCTGTTGGCCTGCTGTAGCAGAGCGTCCGCCTTCTGTTTCACCGCTGCCTTATCCTGTCCCTCTGTCTTCAGCCAGATCAGCTGCACCCTGGCTGCCCGGGCCTGCTCCGCCGTAACGTTGACATCCACCTGGCCGCTCACCACCCGGTACATTTTTTCCGCCAGCTTATTTTCCTCAAATATCTGGGTCAGGATAGGCTGGGTAATGCCATTTGCCTTCTTTACTTCATCCGTCAGGCTTTCACAAAACTGTCTGGCATTGTAATCGGCCTCTTCCTTCTCATCCGCCGCCAGGGTAACTCCCTGTACGGCAGCCGCCTTGGAGATTACCTTTACCTGAATGATCAGACGCAGCACATTTTCCACGGCTTCCTGCCCAATGCTCTTCCCCCCCTCCAGAACCCCGGTATAATTCCAGATGCCGCCATCCAGCATACCGGCATACTGATTTTCCATAAAGTAATAGTAGACCCGGTATTCCTTGTAAGGGACTGTGGTTTTCCCTACCGATAGCGCCACAGAATCCTCACTCAGCGAGCCATTATTGACAGCCGCCGCGCGCTCCGATGTGCTGGTGGTCTCCTCCACCGTCTCACCTTCGCCGCACGCCGTCAGCAGCAGGGACAGGCAGCACGCCACTGCCGCCAGCCCTCTCCACAATTTCCGTATCCTTCTGTCTCTCACGTCAATCCTCCTCTTTCCTTCCAATCTGTTCACACAGCTCCGCGATCCTGCCAACGATGCTCTCCGCCCGGGCCAGAAGGTCGCTCTTATTTTTATCCTGCAGGGTATAGGCGAAATACGGCTCCGCCCCCGGCACAAACCGGAGCCGGTTTCCCATCTCCATAATCAGATCCGGAATCCCCGCCGTGTTGATCTTCGCCTTCGGGTACATAGTAAACCGAAGAGTATCCGCCCGGCTGGCAACCTCCGTAATATAGGCCCGGTGTGCCTGGGCCTTCAGAAGAGCGATGGCCAGCAGGTTCATCACGCTCTTCGGCGGCTCGCCAAACCGGTCAACCAGCTCATCAATCATATCGCTCTGCTCTTCCTCCGTCTCAATATCCGCAATTCTTTTATAAATATCCAGTTTCTGAAACTCATTCTTAATATAACCTACCGGAATAAATGCGTCAACCTTTATCTCTACACTGGTATCATAATCCTGACTTGCCACCGTCCCGCCCTTGAGACGTTTTACCGCATCGTTAAGCATCTTGCAGTACAGATCATATCCCACTGCCTCCATGTGCCCATGCTGGTCTGCGCCAAGCAGGTTGCCGGCGCCGCGGATCTCCAGGTCCCTCATGGAGATCTTGAACCCGGAACCAAGCTCCGTGAATTCCTTAATGGCGGCAAGACGTTTTTCCGCCACCTCCTTCAGCATCTTGTCCCGCTTATACATCAGGAAGGCGTAAGCCGTGCGGTTGCTCCTGCCGACGCGCCCCCGGAGCTGATAGAGCTGCGACAGCCCCAGACGGTCTGCATCCTCAATCATAATCGTGTTGACATTGGGGATATCCAGCCCCGTCTCAACAATGGTTGTAGCCACCAGCACATCAATCTCCCCGCTGACAAACCGGAACATGGTTTTCTCAAGCTCCCTCTCATTCATCTGCCCATGGGCAAACGACACAGCTGCCTCCGGCACCAGCCTGGCAATCTCATTCGCCACGATATCCATATTCCCAACCCTGTTGTAAACGTAATAGACCTGCCCGCCCCGGCCGATCTCCCGGAGGATGGCCTCCCGCACAATCTCTTCGTTTTTCTCCATGACAAATGTCTGGATGGGCATGCGGTCCACCGGGGGCTCCTCCAGTACGCTCATATCCCGGATTCCCACCAGGCTCATATGCAGCGTCCGGGGGATCGGCGTCGCCGTCAGCGTGAGCACGTCGATATCATTCTTAATTTTCTTCAGCTTCTCCTTATGGGTCACGCCGAAGCGCTGTTCCTCGTCCACGATAAGAAGACCCAGGTTTTTGTAGACGATATCCTTTCCCAGCAGACGGTGCGTACCGATAACGATATCCACGCTGCCCTTCCGAAGCCCCTCGATGGTTTTTTTCTGCTCCGACGCCGTCCGGAGACGGCACAGCAGCTCCACATTTACCCCATAATCCTTCATGCGCTGGGCAAAGGTATTGTAATGCTGCACGGCAAGAATCGTAGTGGGAACAAGAAATGCCACCTGCCGGCTGTCCATCACGGCCTTAAAGGCGGCGCGGATGGCGATCTCCGTCTTGCCATAGCCCACATCACCGCAGATCAGGCGGTCCATGATCCTCGTGCTCTCCATATCCGCCTTGGTGGCCTCAATGGCCCTGAGCTGATCCTCTGTCTCATCATAGGGAAAGAGCTCCTCAAATTCCTTCTGCCACACCGTGTCCTTCTCAAAGGGATGGCCCTGTTTCGCCTGTCTTGCGGCGTACAGCCGCACCAGGTCCTCCGCTATATCCTGAACCGCCCCTCTTACACGGGCCTTCGTCTTCTTCCATTCGGGTGAATTCAGGCGGTTCAGCTTCGGCACCCTGGCATCGCTGCCGGCATATTTCTGAAGGACCTCCAGCGAGGTAGCCGGCACATATAGGTTGCTGCCGGCGGCGTAAGCGATCTTCAGATAATCCTTGATAATATGGTCTCTCTCAATCTTCTCGATTCCCTGATAGATGCCCAGCCCATGATTCTCGTGTACGACATAATCTCCGATCTTAAGGTCGTTAAAGCTGTGAATCGAGGCGCCGTCATAGCGCTTTACCTTCTTTTTCTTCTTTTTCTTTAGGCCGCCGAAGATATCACTCTCTGTCACGATAACGAAATTCAGGTTTGGGTACTCAAACCCGTGGCGCACGCTGCCGCGGCTCACCATAACCTCCCCGGGCTCAAGCACATGCTCCATTGCTCCGTCGTATATGGCATTGATCTCATAGTCCATAAGATCCTCACACAGCCTGCGCCCCCTTGTCTCCGAGGCGGACAGCAGAAGCACCCGGTATTTCTTCTTTTTCAGACGGAGGATATCCTTTGCCAGAAGGGCAAAGTTATTGTTATAGGAAGGGGAGGACTGAACCTGAAAATAGAACTTTCTTGCCACCGGGACATCCTTCACCGGCGTATCCAGCGTGGACAGAAGGACCAGTGGATACTGCTGCAGCTTCTGCATCAGCTGCGGCAGGGAATACAGCACATCCATCTGCTTCGGCAGGATATACCCCTTCTCAAGCCGTCCCGACATACTTTCCCGGAATTCATATTCCACGGCCTCAGCCTTTTCCACACAGCGGTTCGGTTCGTCCAGATATACGATTACATCCCGGTCCTGAAAATAATCAAAGAAGGAACCGGTTCCTTCTGCCCCTGGCTCTGCAAAGTAGGTAACATAGCTCTCCAGATTGACCATTCCGTGATAGGCCTCAAAGCTCTCCCGGAAATTTTCCACATTCTGGCGCAGACGCGCCGCCTCCTCCTTCTTCCCCTGCTCCCGGAGCTTCACCGTGCACTCCTCCATATCCAGACCGATCTGGCGAAGCCCCCGCAATGCCTGATCCTCTGTCATAAATACTTCCACAGCCGGATAAATCTCAATCTCTTCCAGCTTCTCCACCGAGCGCTGGCTCTCCACATCAATGCTGCAGATCGTATCCACCTCATCTCCCCATAGGTCGATGCGGCAGGGACTTTCCTCCGTCAGAGGGAAAAGATCCAGTATGCCTCCCCGGACGGAGAATTCTCCCTCCCGCTCCACCTGCGCCACATTTTCATAGCCTAACTCTGCCAGACGCTGCTGCATCTCTGTGAGATCCAGGGTGTCCCCTTCCCGGATCCTGATTTTTTTCTGTATATATTTCCAAAAGGGCAGGCAGAAATCCATCCCGGCATCTATCGTTGTCACTACCGTTACCGGCTCCTCCCCGGCGATGGCCTTGATCACCTTCAGCCGCTCCTTCACGATGGCCTGACCGTGGATATCGGCACTGTAGAAGATGAGATCCTTAGCCGGGTAATACATGACATTCCGGTCATACATGCGGTAATCTTCCATAATCTCTTTGGCCCGGATCTCATTGTGCGTTATGATCAGGCGGATATCCCCCAATTCCTCCAGTCCGTAGATAAAATGGCATTTCTGGGCGTCGATACTGCCGATGACGTTCACCGGGGTAACTCCTTTCTCCACGGCTATCTTCAGTTGGTTGTACTCATCCAGTTCCCGCAGCGGGCTTCGTAATGTCTCCATACCTTCCCTACCTATCTCTCTATCTTCTTTCCATTTACCCGGTTCATAGCAGCCGCCACATCCTCACCCAGCACAGCAAGAAGCGCCTCCTCTGCCAGTGCGAACACTTCCCGTATCATGCCGTCCTCTTCTCTGGAGAAACGCCCCAGCACATGCCTGACAAGATCTCCTCCCTCTGGCTTTGCCCCAACGCCGATACGGATACGGGTAAATTCCTCCGTTCCCAGATGCTGTATGATATTCTTGATTCCATTGTGTCCGCCGGCGCTGCCTTTGGGACGGACCCGGACCTGTCCCACCGGAAGGCTGATATCATCATAGATGACGATGAGCTTCTCCCGGCCGGTCTTATAATAATCCAGCAGGGCGCGGATACTCTCACCGCTGAGATTCATAAAAGTCTGGGGCTGTGCCAGCATAACTTTCTGTCCCCCGATGATCCCCTTTCCCACAATGGCTTTGTTTTCTCTGCTCCGCAGCGGAATGTGGTATTCATCACCGAGATACGTGACCATATCAAAGCCGATATTATGTCTGGTGGCGGCGTATTCCGTCCCCGGATTCCCAAGTCCTGCGATCAGATACATGGTATCTCTCCTTCCTGTTTCGCACACGGATTTCACCCGACAGCACCGTAAGGCGCCCCCGGGACGGTATTATTGTATCAGATTAGAGAGGGACTGGCAATAGAAACTGAAAGGTTTTCCCCGCCGTCCCAGCTCAATGGCGCCATTGAGCTAACCAGACACCTCACGAAAGAGCCCTCCCGTCCATCGCTCCATGGATTCCTGAAACCATCTCTCCCTCCAGAAACGATTGTGCTGGGCGGCAATAAACAAAAGAACACTAAACGCCATAAAACCATGCATATGGTGGCGGTCCACCCCAAATCCACTCTCCCTCTGATAACTCTCCCGGATGCGCTCCCATTCCCTCGGGGCTTTATAGTTGGCGGCAAGCATCCCGCACTCCTGTGCTTTGTAGCCAAACCCTGACAGCGAGAAATCAATGGGGGCAGGTCCGGAGGGGGTCAGAAGGACATTTCCGAAGCTGAGGTCAGCATGGATCAGACTTTCCGCACCGGGTATCCGGTCAAGAGCTGTCATAATCCGGTCCACCTCATCCAGGACGGCCTGGCATACCGACCCATGTGTTCCGTTGATATGGGATTGCCTGCATGCAAGATCGAACTCGCCCCTCATACGGCGCACCAGATCATGGGAATATGAAGGGCGCGTTCCGGAAAACCCGCGGGACGCCCTGTGAAGCCTCGCCGCCAGCGCACCCAGCTGCCCGGCATAAGAATTGGCTCTTTCTTTTTCCAACGGACTCCCCTCCACCCATTGCAGCAGTTCACATGGTATGCCGCCGGAAAGAACGGAGACATAACCTCCAGAACGGTTTCGGACCGGCAGCTGAACCGGAAAGGGTGCCCTTCCGGCAAGATACAGCAGCAGCTCCACCTCTCCCTGCATCAGCTCCGCCGCTGGGGCGGTTTCTAATAATTTAAGGGAAAATCCCTCCATCGGTGAGTGTATACGCAGTACATAAGTACTTTTATCCGTAATAATCCTGCACGTAATATTTTCGTTGTGCCGGATCAGCGATACGTCCCTCTGCCGGATACAGTAATTGCCCAGTGCCTCCTGCACCCTCTCCCTCTCCAAACCAGTCAATGCCAGCCTCCATTCTATATCATGCGATCTCCAGTGCGATCCTCATCATATCCGTAAATCCGCTCTGCCGGTCCTCCACAGACAGGGATTCTCCCCGAAGCGGCGCGTCCGAGACAGTAAGCAGACAGAGCGCCCGTTTCCCTGCCCTGGCAGCGTTCATGTACAGGGCAGCCGCCTCCATCTCGACCGCTAAAATTCCCATTCCAGCCCACTTTTTCAAAGCGTCCCCATCCTCATTGTAAAAGATATCCGAGGAGAGTATATTACCCGCCGCCGTTTTGATGCCGAGCCTCTCCCCGGTCTCCACGGCGGCTCTTGCCAGATCAAAATCTGCCACCGGCGCATACGTTCCCGGCAGTCCGAACTGGCAGGCATAGCCGGAATCGGTACTGGCCCCGACGCCAACCACCACATCCCACAGATTTACCTTATCGCTGAGAGTTCCCGCCGTGCCGATGCGGATAATCTGCTCCACATCATAGAAATGAAAGAGCTCATAAGTATAGATCCCCACAGAGGGCATCCCCATTCCTCCGCCTGCCACCGTAACCCGCTTTCCCTTATAGTGTCCGGTATAGACAAGCATATTTCTCACAGTGCTGACACATTCTGCCCGTTCTAAAAAGGTCTCCGCAATAAATTTTGCCCGGAGCGGATCCCCCGGCATCAGAACCGTTTCTGCTATCTGTTCTCTCTCTGCCCCGATATGAGGCGTTGGCGTCTGAGACATAATACCATCCTTCCTTTCTATATTCATTCTAATCTGTGCGCTCTCCCTCTTTCCCATAATACTCACAAAACCGTGCATGAAATGCCGGCGGCTCACCCGCCGCATAAAGATGCGAAATATCGCCAAAAGAGCTGACACGGAAGGAGGCGGTCCCCTTCCTCCTCTCCTCTGTATTGATGGTGGTCACCGAGGTGGGTGCAGCACAGAAGCCATGCCACATCACCATGGGCGAGATCCCCAGAAGGCGGCTTAGCATCACGCATTCCACGCCGAAATGACAGATCAGTACGATCCTGTCTGCATTGGGCCGCTCTACCCGGTAACAATTTCCCTCCCGGACATAACCGTGTCCGGCCAGAAGATGATCCAGGCCCTCCGCCACCCACTGGTATTCCTGCGCCACCCTGCTGTCCCTCATAATGGCAGTGTCCGCCCAGTCCACCCTGTCATAATATTTCTCTTCCTTCGTCCAGTCCTGGGGCAGCCAGTCCCAGGCAATGGATCTTCCCTCTGCGTCCGGCCTGGCTATATCCGCCCGGAAAAACTCCTGCAGCCAGGGCAGCTCTACCGCCTCCCGCCGCATTCTTTTCAATGTCGCGGCCGCCGTATCCTTCGCCCGTCCCAGCGGAGATACATAAAATTCCTTTACCTCCAGCCGGGATAGACGGTCCGCCAGCAGTTCTGCCTCTCTCCAGCCCTTCTCTGTCAGCGAATCAATGGAATAATCCGGATCGCCGTGTCTTATTATCAATATCTGCATGATGGCCACTCTCCTATATTCTATTCATACAAAAAGACCACCAGTCCGGATCTGTCCCTCTTACTGATGGCCTTCCTCTCTCACAGCACAACTCTATTGTCGTTCAAGCGGGTACAATAAAATTAAGTTATTGACAGTTATGCTTAATTTAATTGTAGTTGTCTAGTCCTGTTCCTCTTCCGGCAGCTCTGCCAGTGCCCGTTCATATTCTGTCAATATGGCATCCTGCAGTACCGCCCTCATATCCCCATTAATCGGATGAGCGACATCCCGGTATTCCCCATCCGGCGTTTTCTTACTCGGCATCGCGATAAATAATCCCTTTTCCCCTTCGATTACTTTGATATCATGAACCACAAATGAATCATCAAAGGTCACCGACACTACCGCTTTCATTTTGGATTCTTTGCTCACTACCCGGGTTCGAATGTCTGTGATCTGCATCTTAATTCCCCCTTTTTCTGAAATGCTTAGAGTACATAACGTTCATTTTTTTCGAGAATGATCTTAATCTCTTCTGGGGTGCCGACGAAATTCGAATTTGCCCGAATTGTTCCATGGCTCTCTACGATGCAATTTTCAATATAAGTATTATCCCCAATGTAAACATCATTAAGTATAATAGAATTCCTGATCACGCAGTTATTTCCCACATAAACTTCTTTAAACAGAAGGGAATCCGTTACCTCACCATTGATGATACATCCGCTGGCTATCAGGCTGTTCTTAACCTGTGAACCCGCATTGTACTTTGCCGGTGGAAAATCCTCAATTTTGGATGCAACATGAGGGTATTCATCGAAGAAATACTCCCTTGTCTCTCTCTTAAGGAAATCCATGTTTGTCTTGAAGTAAGAATCCACTGTAGTAATATTACTCCAGTAGGAATCCATATTATATGAATATATCTTCTTAATCCCTTTATACCGTATAAAAATATCCTTTACAAGATCAAAACCGCCCTCCGCGCCGGCGCGCTCAATCATTTCAATCAGCTGCCTGCGCCGGATCACATAAATACCAGTTGACACCAGAGTCTTATCCGTCACAATGGGTTTCTCCTCGAAATCCGTCACAACCCCGTTGTCATCCACGGCAATCACTCCAAATCGGCTTGGATCCTCTACTCTTCCCAAGTCCTTTGTCACAATGGTAATATCCGCATTTTTCTCAATGTGGTATCCCAGCAGTTTGTTCATATCCATCTTGTATACGCAGTCACCTGACGCTATAATGACATATGGCTCATGGCTGCTTTTCAGAAAATCAATATTCTGCGCAATGGCGTCTGCCGTCCCGCGGTACCACTGGTTATTGTCATGGGTCTGTGTCGGTGTAAAAACAAATAATCCGCCCTGTTTGCGTCCGAAATCCCACCACTTGGATGAGTTCAGATGCTGTGTCAGTGACTTTGAGTTATACTGCGTAAATACACCAACCTTGCTGATGTGCGAATTTGCCATACTGCTCAGTGCGAAGTCGATACTGCGGTAACCGCCTGCAATCGGCATAGCCGCTGTCGCACGATCTCTTGTCAGTTCCTTCATCCGGCTGCTGGATCCACCAGCCAGGATCAATCCAATTGCTCTCATAATACGTCACCTGCCTTTATCAAACTTTCTCCGCCTTCCAGAGTATTATTCGGGTAATCCTCTATTGTCGTTTTTCCTGAAATCGCGGTATTCTTGCCAATGGTAACCCCATCCGGAATCTCCGTGTTGTTACCAACGGTAACAAGATTAAAGGCATAGACATCTGGCTTCCACTTGTTCACCACATCATCTTCGCCGGCTCCCAGCACACAATTGGAGCCTATCACCGTATCTTCTGCTACGATCGTGCGGTCCAATACCGTATTTTTGCCAATCCGCGTGGAATTCATAATAATAGAATCCCTGACAACCGCGCCCTCTTCTATCACCACATCCGAGCCAATAACCGAATTGTGAACTTCTCCATAGATTTCACAGCCATCCCCCATGATGGCTTTATCGATCACTGCCTCGCTGGCAATGTACTGCGGACGGATCCACTCATTACGGGTATAGATCTTCCAGAATTCCTCGTACAAATTAAATACAGGTATCAGGTCGATCAGTTCCATATTGGACTCCCAGTATGAGCCCAGTGTCCCTACGTCCTTCCAGTAAGCATTGTACTCATATGCGAAGATCCTGTCGCCCCTCTCGTGGCAGTACGGCAGGATATGCTTACCAAAATCACAGCCTTTCTGGTCTTTCAGCTTGATCAGTGCTTCTTTCAGCACCGGCCATGAGAAAATGTAGATTCCCATTGATGCCAGATTGCTCCGCGGATGCTCTGGTTTCTCCTCAAATTCCAGGATCCGGTGGGAATCGTCCGTAATACAAACCCCAAATCGGCTCGCTTCCTCAATCGGCACCGGCATAGTGGCCATCGTGATATCTGCATTATTGGCCTTGTGGAAATCCAGCATTACCTGATAATCCATCTTGTAAATGTGGTCGCCGCCAAGGATCAGTACATAATCCGGATTATACGACTCCATATACTTTAAGTTCTGGAAGATCGCATTGGCGGTTCCCGTATACCACTCACTGTTTGAACTTCTCTCATATGGCGGGAGAACGGACACGCCCCCAACATTACGGTCCAGATCCCACGGAATGCCAATTCCAATATGAGTGTTCAGCTTCAACGGCTGGTACTGTGTCAGCACGCCTACCGTATCCACTCCCGAGTTGATACAGTTACTCAACGGAAAATCGATGATTCGATACTTTCCCCCAAAAGCAACAGCAGGTTTTGCTACATCCGCCGTCAAGACCCCCAGTCTTGATCCTTGCCCCCCAGCAAGTAACATGGCTATCATTTCTTTTTTTATCATGTTATCACCTCTGTTGTTTATTTGATGTTTTAAAGTATAACACATAATTTCATAAATGTGAATATTTTTAACAAAATTTTTTAATATTTTTTTGTCCTTTTCGTTAAAATGCACAAATTCGTACCGCCTTTATTAAGCATTTTCACCTTTTTTCTTGTATTTTCCATATTATATTATATAATGTTAATAACTAAAGTCATTCTCAGTCTAGAAGAAAGGTGTTTGCTTATGTATAAAATCGATTTTGAACATCCCTGCCGGGTCCACTTTATCGGGATCGGCGGTATCAGTATGAGCGGTTTTGCCGAGCTGCTGCATTCCATGGGCTTTACCGTTACCGGCTCGGACCGGAGTGAGAGCCGGATCACAAGACATCTGGAAGACCTCGGCATACAAGTAGTATATGGACAAGACGAAAAAAATATTACTGACAGCATGGATCTGGTTGTCTATACGGCCGCCATCCATCCCTCTAACCCGGAGTACAGACGGGCCAGTGAGATGGGCATCCCCATGATGGAACGCGCCGCCATGGTAGGTCAGGTTATGAAAAATTATCCCTCTGCCATCGCCGTTTCCGGCACACATGGCAAGACCACTACGACTTCCATGGCATCGCAGCTCTTTCTACAGGCGGGACTTGATCCCACCATATCCGTAGGCGGAATACTTGACGCTATCGGCGGCAATATCCGCATCGGCAGCTCTGGTCATTTCATCACAGAGGCATGCGAATACACCAACAGTTTTCTGAAATTTTATCCCACAGTGGGAATTATACTTAATATAGAAGAAGATCATATGGATTTCTTCAAAGATATCGACGATATCCGCCATTCCTTTACAGAATTTGCGAATAAGATACCGGAGAGCGGAACCCTGATCATCAACGCCGATATAGACGGCTGCCGGGACATCATTCAGGATGTCTCCTGTCAGGTGCTGACATATGGACTGGACAATACCTCCGCCGATTTCTCTGCGGACAATATCTCATTTGACGAAAGGGGCCGCGGCAGCTTTGACGTGGTCCGGAACGGCGAAAAAGGCCCCCGTTTCCAGCTGAACGTAGTGGGCAGGCACAACGTCTCCAATGCCCTCTCCTGCCTTGCCCTGGCCTCTCTGTACCGTATCGATGATGA
This sequence comes from uncultured Clostridia bacterium, assembly GCA_948467395.1. Taxonomy (GTDB): domain Bacteria; phylum Bacillota; class Clostridia; order Lachnospirales; family Lachnospiraceae; genus Eubacterium_F. Next base: position 16,499 of record CAOKDX010000006.1, read on the forward strand.
GACAGTCCGGCAGGCACTTCTTGCCTTCCACGGCACGGAACGCCGATTTGAATACAAGGGCGAGAAAAACGGGTTCACCATTATTGACGATTATGCCCATCATCCCACGGAAATATCCGCCACACTGGAAGCAGCGGCCCACTATCCCCACAAGAACCTCTGGGTGGCCTTCCAGCCCCACACCTATACAAGAACCCGGGCCTTCCTGAAGGATTTCGCCCATTCCCTGTCCCAGGCGGATAAAGTGATACTGACTGATATCTATGCGGCCAGGGAGCAGGATCCCGGAGATATTTCATCCCGGATGCTGGAGGACGAACTGAAAAAGCTGGGCAAAGAGGTCTACTATTTTTCTGATTTTGGAGACATTGAAAAATTTATTTTAAAAAAATTAGTCAACGGTGACCTGTTGATAACTATGGGCGCCGGAAATATAGTAGATATCGGAGAAAATATTTTAAAAAGCTAAGTTATGCACATTATCCACAGCCTTATCAACATTGGGTCGAAAAGACCGGCTGTGGATACTTTTTTGTCAAGTAAAATTTGTGAATAATTGTAGTTTTTTTAACAAGCCAAAAAACAAACGAAATACCGCTGTTTTTACCATTTTTTTCTACAAAACTAGTATGTCCGAACATATGTTGTCAACATTGTACACATTATCCACACAGATTTTCTACAAAGAAAGTCCCACTTTCCAGAATTTGCAACTGTCATTTCTTTATGTTATACTCGTGAAGATCAGTTCTCTTCCGTTATTCCAACAGAAAGGAAATGTGTGACCACTATGGGGTTTACCATCGAATCAGAATCTGCCTGGAACTATACCCGGGTACCAAATTTATTTATCAGCAGCTATATGCCCTCTGCCAACGGCAACTTTGTCAAGCTGTATCTGCATTTGGTTATGGCATGCCAGCATCCGTCACCGGGAAGCGAATTATCCGTTCCTGCCCTGGCCGACTGCATGGAATGTACCGAAAATGATATTCTTCGCGCCCTGCACTACTGGCAGCGGGAGGGACTCCTGCTATTAAAAGAAGATCGTGGAGACATTCTGAATATCACCCTGTGTGATATTCCCGGCAGCGATGCGGCGCCGGCCGAACCTGCTCTGGCACCAGCGGAGGAAATCCGTCCCTTACCGGCCGCGGGATCCGCCTCCTCTGTCCCAGTGCCCGAAGAGGACCGGCTGATACCGGACAGGCAGTCCTACACGCCTCTCCAGGCAGAGGCACTGATGAAGGACGCGGAGATTGACAGGGCGGTATCCGCCGTGGAACGGCTGCTGGGAGAGCCGGTGTCCCCGGCCCATCTCCAGACGATCCTGTATTTTATGTGCGATATCGGCTTTTCAGCCTCCCTTCTCATTACGCTGTATGAGACCGCCGTCCACAAGGGAAAGAAGAAACCCAGTTACATAGAGGCCATCGGCATCAGCTGGGCAAAGAAAGGCATACGGTCTCCCGAAGAGGCAAAGGATGAGAGCGCCTCCTTCAGCGGCCGCTATGCGCTTGTGGCAAAGGCATTGGGAATCCGGCGGAGCCTGGCACCAGCGGAGCGGGACATTATCGACAGCTGGGAGTCCTATCACTTTTCAAATGATATTATTGAAGAGGCATGCCGGCGCACCATTCTCCAGACCGGCGATATCAACCTGAATTACGCCTCAAAAATATTGGATAACTGGCACAAAAAACAAATCGTCTCCCTGTCTGATATTGAGCGGTGCGATGAATCCTACAGGCGCCAGAAGAAAAATGCCGGCGATGCCAAGAAGGGTATCGTCAACAAGAACCAGTTTCAAAACTTTCCCCAGCGGACTTACACCCGGAATGAATACAACAGTCTGGAGCGCCAGCTGCTGCAGGGACAGAGAAACTAACGGCAAAGGGAGGTCACTATGGTACTTACGAACAGCCAGTACGAACAGCTGATGTCGCGCTACTATGAGCGGCAGCTGCGCACAAAACATATTGCCCGGGCCCGGGAACAGGAGGTGTATAAGGCAGTTCCTGAATTTGCCGCACTGGACCAGCGCATCCGGCAGTTATCTGTGGATTATGCCAGGGAGAGGCTGTCGCATGCCGCAGCGGCAGATGAGACCGATCTACAACAGCAGATCCGCCGGATCACGGAAGAGAAAGAGAGGCTGCTGCTGGCACACGGATTTCCCTCCGATTACCTGCAGCCCGTCTATACCTGTCCCGACTGTCAGGATACCGGCTATATCGGGGACAGGAAATGCCACTGCTTTGAGAAGGCTATTGTGGATTTCCTCTACTCCCAGTCCAATCTGCAGGATATACTAGAGAGGGAAAACTTTGACCACTTTGACCTGTCTCTCTACCCGGACGACTATATCGAGGAGACCACCGGGCAGACGCCCCGGGATAATATGAGGAATATACTCCACACGGCAAGGGAATTTGTCCAGTATTTCCCTGAGGAACCCGCCAACCTTCTTTTGTACGGGAACACCGGGGTGGGGAAGACCTTCCTCACAAACTGCATTGCCAGAGAGCTTCTGGAGCAGTCCCATACGGTTGTTTACTTGACTTCTCTCAAGCTTTTTGATATTTTAGAGACGTACAAGTTTGACAGGAACCTGTCCCACACAGAGAAAAATGCCGCCGTGGCCTATATTCTGGACAGTGACCTGCTGATCATTGACGATCTGGGGACAGAGCTGAACAACAGCTTCACGTCCTCCCAGCTGTACCACTGCATTGACGCCCGACTGAATAACCGGAGGGCAATGATCATCTCCACCAACCTCTCTTTTGATGATCTGCGGGAACGGTACAGCGAGCGGATTTTTTCCCGCCTCACCAGCAGCTATATCCTGCTGAAGCTGACGGGTGATGATATCCGGCTCCGAAAGGCCATCGCCCAGCAATAGCGCACGTACCGTCAATGAAACCCTTATACCTATTCTAACATGGAGGATTACCCTAATGAGCCAAAAAGATTTATCACAGACAATCCCTTACGGCGACCTGGCCATCATTCCCCTGGAGAGCAGCAAAATGCTCGGCCGAAGGGTGGATGACCACATCGTGGACTGGAGAAAGAAAACCACCCCGTCCTCATCCATTCATTTCAATAATTACAAGAAGGATTCTTATGTTATAGATGCCATATGCCCAAGATTCGGTTCCGGAGAGGCCAAGGGTATTATCAACGAATCTGTCCGCGGCAAGGATGTATATCTCCTTGTGGACGTATGCAACCACAGTCTCTCTTACAAGGTGTGCGGCCAGATCAACCATATGTCCCCGGATGACCACTATCAGGATCTGAAACGGATGATCGCCGCCATCAGCGGAAAGGCAAGACGCATCACTGTCATTATGCCGTTCCTGTACGAGAGCAGACAGCACAAACGCAGCTCCCGCGAATCCCTGGACTGTGCTCTGGCGCTTCAGGAGCTCACCAATATGGGGGTTGAAAATATTATTACCTTCGACGCCCACGATCCCCGTGTGCAGAATGCGATCCCTCTAAAGAGCTTTGAGACAGTCCAGCCCACCTACCAGTTTATCAAGGCACTGCTGGCAAATGTTCCGGATATCCATATGAACCCAAAGGATATGATGATCATCAGCCCGGACGAAGGGGCCATGGGCCGCGCCATCTATTTTGCCAATGTGGCCGGCGTGGATGTGGGAACCTTTTATAAGAGAAGGGACTATACGAAAATCGTAGAGGGCAGAAACCCCATTATTGCCCATGAATTTCTGGGCAGCGATGTAGAGGGAAGGGACGTGGTTGTCATTGACGATATGATTTCCTCCGGCGAGAGTATGATTGATGTGGCGACAGAGCTGAAACGCCGGAAGGCCAACCGGATCTTCGTGGCTTCTACCTTTGGCCTCTTCACAAATGGTCTGTCCAAATTCGACGAGGCCTACAAAAGCGGTCTGATCTACCGCCTGATGACGACTAATCTCGTTTACCAGCCGGCGGAGCTGCTGGAACGGGATTATTATATCGATGTGGATATGAGCAAATACATCGCCCTCCTCATCGATACCCTGAATCACGATGCATCTATCTCAGAATATCTGAATCCTACCGACCGGATTGAACGGATTCTGAAAAAATACGGACAGAAATAGATAGCGGATCTATTAAAGGGACTGCCGCAGGCAATGTGCGGCAGTCCTTTGTTGTCCATTTTCTTTTTATACTCATTCCAGTTACGCGGCAGGCTCCGCCTCTCCTCCATCCGGCTGTGGTTCCGGGGCCGGGGCCTCCTGTGTCGGTTCCGGCGTATCGGCTGGCGGCTCCGTAGCAGGCGGCGGCGTCTCTGCCGGCGGCGGTGTAACAGACGGCTTCTTCGTAGCCGTGGGTTTCCTCGTGTCTGCCGGTTCCGGCAGATCATCGTCCGGATCCTCATCCACTCCCGGCTCATAATCATCCGGGTCTTCATCAATGCTCCCGCCGCCTCCGCTGTAGTCATCCTCATCTTTATCCCTGTTGCCAGTGCCAGAGGAACTGCCTCCTGAGGAGGACTGGCTTTTACCGGTTCCCTCAAAGGTAAAATCCTTCGCCTTCAGCTTGGCATGTATCGCATTCATATAGGTCTCCCAGATCCGCAGCGGATAAGAAGAGCCATACAGGTCAGCCACCGTCCGGGGCGAATCGTATCCCACCCAGACGGCCGTTGTATAGTACGGGGTAAAACCGCAGAACCATCCGTCCTTCTTGTCATTGGTGGTTCCCGTCTTACCAGCGCTTATCATTCCGTTCTGCAGGGAGTGTCCCCGGGCCGTGCCCCGGGTCATAACTCCCTTGAGAATATCCACCATGGCATTTGCCGCATCAACCTTGTAGACTGCTTTTTCCTTTACATCATCATCTACGATAACGTTTCCCTCGGCGTCCAGTATTTTTACAATACAGGTAGGCTCCCGGTATTTGCCATTGTTTTCCAGGGCGGCATAGGCGGACGCCATCTCCAATGAGCTCACACCATAGGTGAGACCCCCAAGGGATGAGGGGAGATAATAGTCGGACGATACGATCCGGCTAAAGTTCATATCCAGCAGGTACTGCAGCCCCACCTGGGGCTTCAGCTCCTGGAAGAGCTGCCACGCCACCGTGTTCAGCGAATTTTCCACCGCAAAGCGCAGCGATACATACCCGTAGTATCTGCCATTAGAATTTGAAGGGCCGTCTTTAAATTTATAATCATGGACCGTAGTGCTGGCCGTGCTCCCCCGCTCCAGCGTGGGGGTATAGACCACCAGCGGCTTGATGGAGCTGCCGGGCTGGCGGAAGGACTGATAGGCGCGGTTCAGCGAAAAACCTTCTGTCTGCTGGCTTCGTCCACCCACCACCGCCACCACCCGGCCCGTCTTATTATCAATGCACACTGCCGATCCCTGCATCTGGTACATGCCGTTGGTTCCCTTTTCCTTAAAGGAGGAGAGATTGCTGTTCACGGCGGACTGCAGCTCCTTTTGCTTCTGCAGGTCAATGGAGGTGTAGATCCGGTAGCCGTTGTTTAGAAGCATTTTCTGGGCGGTGGCATACTCGTTGGTATACTCGCTGTCGTAGATCTCCTTCTCGCTCTCGGAATCAAACTCGTTCTTAAATTCAAAACCATTCACCTTCATCAGGGCGCGTGTGGCGCTATAGGTAACAAAGGTCTGGATATAATCCCTCTTCTTAACCTGCTGGATATTCAGTTTGATGGTCTCATTATAGGCTTCGTCGTACTCTACCTGATTGATCTCGCCATCGCTGAGCATCTGATCCAGCATACGGTTCTTTCTGCTTACCGTATTGTCATAATGTGTCTCCGGATTATACAGGGTGGGATTGTTAGGGATCGCACAGAGAAACACCAGCTGCCCCAGCGACAGTTCCTGGCAGCTCTTGCTGAAATACCCTTTGGCCGCCGCCTCCAGTCCATAATATCCGTTGGCAAAAAATATCGTATTGAGATAGAATTCCAGAATCTGATCCTTACTGTATTTCTTTTCCAGCTCCATGGCAATAAAGATCTCCCTTATCTTCCGCTCATAGGTCTTATCCGTATTTAGAAATACGCCCCTGGCCAGCTGCTGGGTAATGGTGGACGCCCCCTGCGTCTTCTCGCCGTTGTTCTTCACCAGCTCCCAGAAGGCCCGGACAATCCCCCTGAAATCAATGCCGTTGTGGCTGTAAAACTTCTTGTCCTCGGTGACGATCATAGCCTTCTTGGCGTAATCCGGAATCGAATCGATATCCAGATAATAGGCGTCCTTTTCTCCTTTCAGAACCGCGATCTGCTTTCCCTTGCTGTTGTAGGCTATGGATGTCTCGGAGCTGCGGAATGTCTCCGTGGTGGACGCCCTCACCAGAGCCTTTGCCTCATCCTGCATCGCAAAAATATCATCGCCATATTTAAAATAAAGGATCAATCCCCCCACCAGGATCGTAGTAAGCAGCAGCAACACCATGATCTTTATTACAAGCCAGAATTTCCTGTGCTTTTTATGTTTACTGGTTTTCTTAGACTTATTCTTCGCCATCTTAAAACCTCCCTTTTTGAATCCACACCCTTGTTACTTAATTGTGCCGGCACGGCAGAAATCACACTCCGCCGGACTGGTATCTCTACATTATACCGCATTTCATCCTATGTTGCAAAGTATTTCTTTGTGAAGGCGCTCTGCCCGCTGCTCCCATGTATGACGCGCCTTTGCCGTCCTCCATGCCCGGTTCCGTATCTCCTCCCACGCCTCCCGGTCCGCCAGAAGGCTCTGGATGCGGTCCGGCAGCTCTTCCCGTGCATCCAGCTCATAGAACATTACATCCTTCCCGTCCTCCAGCTCCTCCCTGAGGTAACGGCTCCAGTCGGTAAAGCAGACAGCCCCGTTCAGCATGGAATTAAATACCCGGTCATGGGCTCCATCCTTAAACCAAGGCATCACGTTCAACGAGATCCTGGCGCGGCTGAGTTCGCGCAGGCATGCCGCCGAATCCACCAGACCGCCCCTTATGATATTCTCCGGACGGCGGCATTTGAGACTGTCCCAGCCGGAGCCGAGACAGGTCACCGTGAGTCCCGCCTCAGCCAGTGTCCTCACGATCTCCCCCCGGAAATAATTTCTCACATACAGATCGATCATAACCATATTCGGCATGATATCCCGGATACCGGCCTCCGTGATATCCTCCACCTCCTCCCAGAGATGTCTTATGATCCCCTGAGTCATATCCAGATGCGGATGGGCGATAAAATCATCAATGATGCCATGATAGAAGGCCGTATACTCATCGTCAATCCGCGTAATGTCCTTTTCAAACCGCTCCGGCGGCGTGTAATTCCCCGTAAATAGCAGATCGATGGGCCTGTCCTCCCACCCGGGCAGCGTCCCCTCCTCCCAGAGTGTAGTTCCCGCCAGCGGCAGAAAGGGTCCCCGTCTCAGCTCCGGAAAGAATCTCTGCAGATATCTCTCATGCTCCCGGTCAATGGAAACCTGCATATAGTCCGCCGGCAGAAAGGGCAGGAACCGGTGATAGTAAAACGGGTGGTCCACAACAATATTGATAAAGGGAATCTCCCGGGCCTCAAAGAAATTGACGCCGTGCACATCCACCATATAATCCTCTCCGCTGCAGCCGTCAAAATTGAAGCTGACAGCGGCAGTCACCTTAGGCCGGCTGAAATCCAGCAGGCGTGACAGGCTGTCATAGCTGTGGCACTGGTCAAAATAGAATACCTCGTAGCCCAGCCCCTCCAATGCCTTTCCCATCTGCAGGCTGAAAAACCACAGTGTCTCGATTCCATGGGTAAATAATACAATCCTCTGTATCATGGCTCTCTCTCCTCTGATTGGAAAAATGCGCCCGCAACGGACGCATTTTCCTTATTCCGGACAGGCTTCTCCCCTGTCACGGCAGTTCAATCTGTGAATACTCCTTCGGCGGCAGCGCCGTAGTGGAGTCCTTGACAAACTTCTTAACCGCCTGCGCCGCCTTCGGTATGGCAATGTTCGTGCCCACACCGGCCACACAGCCCCCCGGACAGCCCATTCCCTCGATCATGCAGCCATCCTTCTTTCCCGCTTTGGCAAGCAGAAGCATCTTCTGGCAGTCCGCCAGCCCCTCCGCATGCTCGATATATACTTCCGTATCCGGATAATATTCGTTGATGCAGTTCTCGATGGCACTGGCCACTCCTCCCGCAACGGCATATCCCCGCCCGGTGCCGGTGGCGTCGTGAATCGGCTCCTCACAGTCATAGGTCTCCATATCAATGCCCTTGGCGGTGAAAATCGCATCCAGCTCTTCAAATGTTATAACAAAATCCACATCACTCCGCACCGATGTACGGGAGGCCTCCAGCTTCTTCGCCGCACAGGGACCAACAAACACGATCTTGCAGTCGGGGTGACGTCTCTTGATGGTGCGCGCTGTGGCCACCATCGGCGTCAGTGCACTGGATACTGTCTCCACCATATCCGGCAGCGTCCGTTTCGCCAGCATCGACCAGGCTGGGCAGCAGGAGGTCAGAAGAAACGGCAGTTCCCCAGTCTTTACTTCGTTTACATAATGTCTCGCCTCTGTAATGGCGCCGATATCCGCACCCAGCGCCACCTCATATACATCTGCAAAGCCGATCTCCTTCAGGGCCGCCTTGATCTTCCAGAGGCGCACATCATCCCCGAACTGACCGATTACCGCCGGCGCCAGCTCCGCAATGACCGGTCCCTTTTTCATGGCCTGGATCAGCTGGAAGATCTGCGATTTATCTGCGATGGCACCAAAGGGGCAACTGGCCATGCACTGTCCGCATTTTACGCACTTGTCATTGTCAATATACGCCCTCCCCCGCTTGTCCGTGCTGATGGCATTGATGCCGCAGGCGGCGGAACAGGGACGGACTTTTTTCGCAATGGCGCTGTAAGGGCAGATAGCCTTACATTTACCACATTTAATACATTTCTCCTTATCGATATAGGATTTTCCGTTGACCATGGAGATGGCGCCCTTGGGACATACCTCCACACACGGATGCGCCACACAGCCGCGGCACTGGTTTGTCACCTCGTATACATTGTCCTCACACATGTCACAAGCAGAGGGGATCACCTGCATCAATGGCGGCTCATAATATTTCTCCGCCACATTGCTGGCATCCAGACCGCTTGTTACATGGACCGGTTCATCATCCGGCCGCAGGGACAGTCCCAGCGCCAGGCGCACGCGCTCAGAACAGATGGCCCGCTCCCGGTAGATGCTCTCCCGATACAGCGGCGTATCCCCCGGGGTAATCTTGTATGGTATCGCCTCGATATCATCATTGACACTGGTAGAGTCAAACGCCACCCTGGCCACTTCCGTAAAAACCTGTTTGCGCAGCCCCTTGATCGGGGTATTGATTCCTCTCATATTAACCTCATTCCTTTCTTTATTTATGACCGCTGTTCCTAGCTCAATGGCGCAGCTATTTCTGAACCACAATCTGATGGCGGCCGTGTTCCTTTCCGAAATACAGCAATTCATCGGCCCTGTTAATGGCCGTCTCAAACTTCTCTGTCTCATTCCATGTCACGACACCGAAGGTCATACTGATCCGGAATCTTGCTCCGCTGTGTTCAAATTCCTTTTCCTCCAGTTCATCATTGATCCGGCAGAGCCTTTCATACAGTACCGGGAGCTCCCCCTCCATGACAAGGAGAAACTCCTCTCCCCCCCACCGGGATACAAATCCGCTGTTGTCCATGCCCTTCTGCAGCACCTCCGCTACATAGCGGAGCACCTCGTCTCCCTTTTCATGGCCGTACTGATCGTTGACCCGCTTAAAGAAGTCAATATCTCCCATAGCCACGCCGTACTCCTCCCCGGACTGGCGCTTTTCCGCCTGGATCATACAGGCACGGCGGTTCAGCAGCCAGGTCAGTGGATCGCGGGAAACCATATTCTCCAGCGAACGGCTCACGATAACGGCATCCTCTCCGATTTCCGCCAGCTCGTCCCGGCGTTCTGTTACATTCCGCGGCATCTCCTGTAAAAAGTCTCCCTTTGCCAGTCCGTGGAGAAAGCTCTTGATGGACTGGACGGCAACTGCAATCCTGTGGGACAGTGCATTGCAGAGGGCGCTGGCCAGAAGAATCACAATGCTGCAGAGAATAACATTTCTCCATATAATTGCATAGACGGAACGGTTTATGGCGTCCACCGCTTTCCCGGCAAAGCTGATACCGGCCACCTCCCCTGCGGCATTCCGGATGGGAACATAGTAGCCGTAATACTTCTGCCCATTAATGTTTATCTTCCGGGAAAAGTACTCCTGCCCCTGTTCCAGCACCGCTTCCCTGACGGATTCCGGTATGTCCGTCCCGATAAGACGCCTGCCCTGCTCATCCTGGATCGTGGTCAGGCACCGCTTTGTGCCGATACAGATTGAGGCATCCGCCCCCGTATCCTTTTTGAATCTGTCTAGTATGTCGAAATCCGAGGTGATCTCCGATTCTCCCTTCATCACCTTTCCATCCTGATAGGAAAATTCTCCCTCATACGCCAGATCGTAAATGCTGATCAGGCTGTGTGCCAGTCCCGAAAGGCTCTGTTCCACCTCGTAGCCCATCCCCTCCCGAAGGGATCTCTGGGCATATACAGTCAGCACGACCCCCAAAATAATAACTGGTATTACCGATGCCAGCATAATAGAAAATCTAAGGCTCTTTCTCTTCTTCTCCCCAGCCATTTTCAATTCTCGCCTTTCACTCAATGTATCCCTTCTTCATCCTCGTCCGGCAGTGCAAGCTTCTGCTCTACAGTCACTTTCGCATCCAGGCACATAAATATCCCCTCCACCTTCTCCGGATCCGGTTTCGGCGTCAGCAGGCTGACCACCGGAACTACCACAAGCCCTGCAATCATAGCGACTGCCCCCGCATTGATGGGGGATGCGATATATTTGAAAAACATATTGGAGACCGTGATGCCCACTCCGCAGACAAAACTTGCCCACACGGCCGCCCTTGTAACGCCCTTCCAGTAGAGACCGTAGAGAAACGGAGCCAGAAACGCACCTGCCAGGGCCCCCCATGAGATTCCCATAAGCTGTGCAATAAATGCCGGCGGGTCAAGGGCGATAACGACAGATAATATAATAAAGAACGCAAGCAGGATCCTCATCCAGACAAGCTGCTTCGTCTCGTCCATGTCTTTCACAAACAACGGCTTGATAAAATCCAGAGTCAGGGTAGAGCTGGATGTCAGGACGAGACTGGACAGGGTGGACATGGATGCCGACAGAACCAGTACGATCACAATTCCGATAAGTATGTCCGGAAGAGACGACAGCATGGTGGGAATAATCGTATCGTAGGCAACCGATCCGTCCGCCGCCGGAGTCACTCCGGAAATCTGGCTGAACCCGCCGAGGAAATAACAGCCGCCGGATACGACTACCGCGAAGAGGGTAGAAATGATCGTTCCGGTATGCACCGCCTTCTCATCTTTGATGGCATAGAATTTCTGGATCATCTGGGGCAGGCCCCAGGTTCCCAGGGAGGTCAGGATCACCACCCCCAGCAGGTTCAGGGGATCCGGTCCCAGGAAGGAGGCATAGGCTCCCGGCATTACGTCGCTGGGGACGGCTGCCAGCTCCTTCACCGCCGTCATAAATCCGCCGTGCCCGCTCAGGACAGCCGCAATCACTGCCACGATGCCGAACAGCATAATAATCCCCTGTATCAGATCGTTCAGTGCGGTGGCCATATAGCCCCCTATGATCACATAGGCCCCCGTCAGCACCGCCATTACCACAACACACACACGGTAATCCACATCAAAGGCGATGGCGAACAGATTGGACAGGCCGTTGTAGACTGACGCCGTGTAAGGAATCAGAAAAATAAACGCAATCATGGATGCCGCCACCCGCAGGCTGCCGCTGTCATAGCGTTTGGCAAAGAAATCCGGCATAGTCATGGACTTGAGATGCTTCGTCATGATCCGGGTCCTGCGCCCCAGTACCACCCAGGCCAGCAGGGAACCCAGAAGGGCGTTCCCGATTCCGATCCATGTGGACGCCATACCATAGCGATATCCGAATTGTCCCGCATATCCGACGAATACAACCGCTGAAAAGTAAGATGTCCCATAGGCAAAGGCCGTGAGCCATGGTCCCACGGACCTGCCTCCCAGCACAAAGCCGTTTACATTCGTCGCATGTTTCCTGGCATATACCCCCACGCCGATCATCACCGCAAAGAAGATGATCAGCAGTAATACTTTCACTACCATATGTACCTCCAAATATATCTCTATTTTTTATATTTTTTGTCTGTCCGGGACACGCCGTTTCATGGCTCTTCCCGCCACCGGAGACGATGTAATTCTCCGGCCCTGTTCAGATTCCCAAAGCCCTGCTGCCGCAGCGCCTCGTACAGAACTACCGCCACGGAGTTTCCCAGATTCAGGGAACGGATATCCCCAAACATAGGGATCCTCACCGCCGTCTCCTGGTGCTCCACCAGAATCTCCTCTGGAATGCCGGCACTCTCCCTGCCAAACATAATGTAACAGCCGTCCTCATACTGCACCTCGCTGTATACCTGCCTGGCCTTCGTTGTGGCCATATAGATCCTTGCGCCGGCATTTTTACTGAGAAAATCAGCATAGCCGTCATAGACGCGGTAATCCAGCTTGTCCCAGTAATCCAGCCCCGCTCTCCGCACCTGTTTCTCATTGATCTGGAATCCCATGGGACCGATCAGGTGCAGCCGCGCTCCCGCCGCCACACAGGTCCTTCCAATATTCCCTGTATTTGCCGGTATCTCCGGCTCCAGTAAAACGATATTCAACACAATGATATCCCCACTCTGTCCTCTTTTTTGGCAATATTATACAACAAGTTTGTGCCGGGGCACAAACTTGATCCTGATCCTCTACATTTATTTCATTCTTCCGGCCGCACCGCCAGAAACAGATCAATATATCCGTCCGGAATCTCCAGCGGCACACATAAGCTCTTGGCATAGCTGCCCATAAAATTTAACTGTCCATGGGATAATACCGGCGGGGTGATATCAATCCCGATCCCCTTGGATGAAAACACCGTGGCGGCATTTCCCATTATCATATTGCCCAGCTCACTCAGCGCACTTGCGGAAAAATCATTGATCTCTGTAACCTCTGTCATACACATCCGGGACGCAATCCGGCACGCATCCTCCCTTGTAAATACGAGCATGACCTGTCCCCTCATCTCGCCGGTCACGCCGATCATGATCACCCACATATCCGGTCCGAAGGATGCCTCTCTCAGCGTCGGCTTCTGTATCTTCACTTCCACAAAACACATGTCCTGCAGTATTTTCTTTGCAGCCATGAGAAATGGATTTATATGTTCGGCATTTAGTGTTGCCATGCTTCCCTCCTGTTTAACTCAACAACGCCGTTGAGCCATACTATAATACGTTAATCATACCATATTTACAATAGCGTGTCTATAAAATTCTGTATCTTCCCCAATGCCAATTTCAGGTTTTCAATGGAGTAGGCGTAGGAAATCCGCAGATATCCCTCCCCGCACCCGCCAAAGGCAGAGCCGGGCACTACCGCCACCCTCTCCTGACGCAGCAGCCGGGTGGCAAACTCCTCTGCTGTCATGCCAAACCGGCTGATATTGGGAAACACATAGAAGGCGCCCATGGGTTCAAAGCAGGAAATCCCCATATCGTTCAGCTCCTTTACCAGGAAACGGCGTCTCTCATCATAGCTCTCCCGCATCCGCGCCACGTCATCATCCCCATGGCGCAGCGCTTCTACCGCCGCATACTGGCTAGTGGTGGGGGCGCACATAATGACATACTGATGCACCTTCAGCATCTGCCGGATGATCTCCTCCGGTCCCGCCGCATAGCCAAGCCGCCATCCCGTCATGGCATAGGATTTGGAAAATCCATTGATCACAATGGTGCGCTCTGCCATCCCCGGCAGGGAGGCAATGGATACGTGATCCCCCTGATAGCTCAGCTCAGAATAGATCTCATCTGAGAGTACAAAAAGATCCCTCTCCTCTATGATCTCCGCAATCTGGCGAAGCTCACCCTCCGTCATAATGGCGCCCGTGGGGTTGTTGGGAAAGGGGAGCACTACAACCTTCGTCCGCTCCGTCAGGGCAGACAGCAGCTTTTCCCTTGTCAGCTTGAACTGGTCCCTCTCCTCCAGGGGGAGCGGGACCGGGACTCCTCCCGCCATCTTCACACAGGGAAGATAGGAGACAAAGCAGGGCTCCGGAATGATCACCTCATCTCCCGGATCCAGCATGGAGCGCAGAGCGATATCAATGGCCTCGCTGCCTCCCACTGTCACCAGAATCTGCTCCGGGGTATAGGCAAGATGAAATCTCCGGCCCAGATACCGGCTGATCTCTACTTTCAGCTCCATCATGCCTGCATTGGATGTATAAAATGTCCGCCCCTGTTCCAGGGAATAAATCCCCTCCTCCCGTATATGCCAGGGGGTGTCAAAATCCGGCTCCCCCACCCCCAGTGATATGACGTCCTCCATCGTGCTTGCCACATCGAAGAAACGCCGGATCCCGGAGGGCTGCAGCTCCTGTACGGTTTCTGATATTGGATTTCTCATGGTGTGATCAACTGCCTTTCATCTCGCTTCTTTCCCTCCACCAGGGAAAGTCCGTATTCTTTGTATTTCTTCAGGACAAAATGCGTCGCGGTGCTCTCAATATCATCCATGGGGGCCAGCTTCGTCGCCACGAACCGCGCCACCTCTTTCATCGTCCTGCCATGGACGATCACGGTCAGGTCAAAACCGCCTCCGCTCATCAGATAAAGACTCTCCACCTCTTCAAACTGGTAAATCCGCTCCGCCGCCCGGTCAAAGCCCCTGCCTCTCTCCGGCGTCACCTTCAGTTCAATAAGCGCTGTGACACGCTCCGCATCGATCTTATCCCAATTGATCAGGGTAGGATACCCGCAGATCACGCCCTCTTTCTCCATCTGTTTCACTGCTTCCTGGATCTCCTCCGGAGAGGCAGACAGCATCGCCGCCAGATCTTCTGTGGACAATCTGGAATTTCTCGCGATATTGCGTAATATTTTTTCTTTCATCTTTCTTCATTCCTTCCCTGCTCGAAATAATTCATCTGTCCTGGGCGGCTCCAAAAACCGCCGTTCCTCCCCATTGACAACAACCCTGTCATTGCCCTCGGTGGCGTATCCCACCACCGCGCTGTGGATCCCCGCCCTTCTCAGCTCCTCCACCAGGCGGCTGCCGTGATCGGTTCCTATCAGCATGGAGCCGCTGGATATCAGCATATAGGGATTGATGTCAAAAACCTCGCAGACCTCCACTGTCTCCTGGCGGATGGGGATCCTGCGCAGGTCCACCTCCAGCCCGGTGCCAGAGGCCGCCGCCATCTCCCACAGTGCGCCGAAAATACCCCCCTCGGTCACATCATGCATGGCTGTCACACCAATCTTCATGGCGACGCCGGCATCCGGCACCACGCTGAGATACCGGTCAAACCCCTTCGCCGTCTCCACCAGCTCTCCGGGGAGCCTGCTCCTCAGCTGTTCCTCCCTTTCCTTCGCCAGAATGGAAGTACCCTCCAGTCCGATCCACTTTGTCACCACAAGATCCTGTCCCGGTCTCAGCCCGTCAGTCCGTATTATCTGGTCCCTGGCGGTTCTGCCGACGCCGGTGACTGACACCAGTGTCTGGTTCACCGCAGCAGACACCTCCGTATGCCCACCCAGAATCTCCACCTTATACCGCTCCGCCAGTGCGGTAATATCTGTCATGATCTCCTTCAGCTCTTCCTCCCGGCTTCCCGGCGGAAAGATGATCGTCACCAGCATCCCAATGAGCTCCGCCCCGGAAGAGGCGATATCATTTGCCGTAATATGGAAAGCCAGACTGCCTATGTCCGTGGCGGTCCCGGTAATGGGATCGGTAGAGAGGACAATGGCATCCTCCACCTGCAGTACACTGCAGTCCTCACCGATGCCTGGATGCACCAGAACTTCCGGCCTCTTCACATTCAGCTTCTGAAACACCGACCTCTTTAATATATTCTCAGGTACTTTTCCTATCTCCATCATTTCCTCCTCCGGCCTCACTGTCCGCCGTCCTCAGGCGGCACCGGAATGGCTGTGGCCAGGGGAGGATCTGTCTCCGCCGGAGAATCTCCCGTTTTCGGCTCCTCCGCCGGCGCCGGCGTCACGGCAGCTTTTGGCTCGCTGGTTGGTTTGGGCGCCTTCGTAGCCTTCGGCGTCTTGTCCGGTCTGGGCGATGCCGTCGCTTTGGGACTCTGCCCCGGCTTCGGCGATGCCCCCGGCTTTGCTCCCCCTTTTGTGACATAACGTGGTTCCGCCTTATACGTGCTGCTGTTTACCTGGGTCTTCTTTGTTTTCCCATTCTCTGTCACAAGCTTCCAGAGAACTGCTTTGTATCCGATGTGGGCCTCCTGCGTTACCTGCATAAAGGTCTCCGGTTTCGTCTTGTCGTAAGTGATCTTATCCGCTCCGGGCTGTATCGTCTCGATAGTCTCGGATTCGTATGCAACCTGACGCCCCGGGCCCCTCGTCTCCTCACCATAGATATGGAAATACACGCTGCCGGATACGGTCCCGCCCTCAATGAATACCGGGACATCCGTATTATTGCGGAACTTAAGATCCTTGTAATCCCCGGCTATGGCCGCATCCATGGACGGCTTAACATATGTAACCACCATGGAATGGGGACTTCTTTCTACGATTTCCAGCTCGGCCAGAAGAAGGGCATTGTACAGGGTAGTCGATACCTGGCACACACCGCCGCCGATGGAATCCACCACCTCGCCGTTGCTGTAGGAGGGGGCCTGATAATAGCCGTTCTCCTCTGTCATGGGGGAGATGGTATCATGGACAGAAAATGTCTCGCCCGGGTACACCACCGTACCATTGATAAGACGTGCCGCATTGGCCACATTTTTCGAACGGCTCACATTGCCCGCGTTAAAGCTGGTGGCATATTTCCCGATCTCGTCCCGGCAGCGGGAAGCCAGCTTCTTCGATACATCCGGCTCCTTCACTGCCACCACTGCCTGTACCGTTACCTCTGCCGCCTCCGCCTGTTCTGCCAGCGCCGTCTGGATCCGCTGTACGGTGCTGTCCACATCCAGCGTCTCACCCTGTCTGGACTTTGTATATACCAGTGTGCCGTTCTCCATACTGATCTTGGAGTTTTTCGGCTTTGTACACTTGGCGGCACATTTTTTCTCTACGAAATTTTTCAATTTTTTCTGGGAGTAGTTTCCCGCCAGTTCAAATACCTTATGTTCCGCGGCCACTTCTTTGATCCGGGCATAATTGGCGAACAGGCTGCCCTCTTTCCCGATCTTCAGCGCCTCCTCTATCACCGGCTCCAGCTCACTGGCATATCCGAGATCTGCCAGTGTAGTACTGACGGTCTTGCCATTGACATCCACTGTCAGCGTCCTTCGGGACAATCTGGCGATATGTTCATTCAGTACATTCCTCGCCTCATCTGCCGTCATACCGCTGAGCTCCACCTCATCCGCAAAGACACCCTGGCAGATCCTGTCCGGATCCGGTTTCACCATGGCGTATGCAGCAAACACATACGAAGCGATCAGAATCCCCATGATCCCGATCACAAGAAATGCTGGTAAAAAACTCTGTTTCTGTCTCACTTTTAAAGCCTCCCTTTCATACGATCCATTCCCCGCCCGGCACAGCATGGCTTCACGCCGTGCCAGATTGCCGCTTGCACATTCAGACAAGCTGTATTAAACTATAAGCAAATGAGCAAAGGGGTTTTTCTGCGCCTGTCACATGGACGCCACAAGGCCGACCACCATGGCGATAATAAGCAAACCACAGATAATAGCAGCCACAAGACGCTGCTTTTTACGGTTCATCATTATACAACTGCCCCCTTTCTGAAAGGATGTTATCGAAATGAAATTCATTTTAATCTATCTCGTCTGTTTCTGTATCTTTTGTGCCTGGCTCTTTTATGAACAGCGCAAAAGCCAGCGCCAGCAGAAAAAAGCCTCGGATGATTTCTGGGCGCGGGAGACGCTTGCCAACAGCACCCGCAAAAAGGACATCTCCGATCTTCCACTGGTCCGGGTGGAGGAAAAAGAAATCCCGTTTGTAGAAACCCAGGAAGAATCCATTATCAATTATATCGGACAGCTCCGGCAGATCATACAGGAGCCCATGCTGGATCTGTCGGACTATTCCAACACAGATTTAAAGTTAGCATATGGCGTCGCAAATTTCAAGACATTATCCGAATATGATGAAAATTTTAATACCTTCCTCGTCACTTTGACAAATCTCGCGCGTTCCTTCGAAAGAAACGGATACCATGAGCAGGCAAAGGATACCTACCTGATGGCTCTCCGCCACGGCTCCCGCCGGGCCGGCGACTATGAGGAGCTGGCGAAGATATGGCTGGAGCTGGGACGGCGGGAAGAGGTCACGGCGCTGAAACGCAGACTTGAGGAGAGCGGCCACCCCCGGAGGACCGGCATCATTTCAAAGCTGGATCAGATCCTGGCAGACCACAGATAACCCGCCGGCCATCAGACGATGGTCTCCAGCGGAACGGGTCGGACTGCCGCTGAGTGATCCAGCGGATCCCGTTTCCGGTAATCAAAGAGCAGGTACACCGGACTGCTCTTTTTTATTGCCCCGGTCTCCGCCGCCAGCTCCATATCAATGGCAAAGAGATCCATATAAAGCATATGATAGAGCTGTCCCGTTGTCATTCCCGCATAGTCCTCCGACAGCGTCCCCCCCGGCCGGACCTCTCTTTCCAGATAGCGGCGCACCGTCTCCCGGATCCCGTCCGCCCTGGGCCGCACAAAGGAAGGGGGATTTTTTACATAATCCCGGCAGAACAGATCGTAGGTCAGCAGCTCCCTTATGTCCTCTCTCTGTTCCTCCCCGGCGCCGTACCTCTCCATGCAGAATTCCCAAAGGATCTCATACCGGTCCAGGCGGCTGTGTTTTCTGTCAAACAGGCCTCCGGCCCGGTAATATTCCCCCAGCTCATAATAGAGATCAAAAGCGCTGCCACAGCGCCGGACCAGATACGCCATAACCGCAGTAAACTGCAAACTATTGTAATAGACATCCACCATTTCCTCCACCAGCTTCAGCCGGAGAACCTCACTATAGGAAAGCCATTTTGTGGAGAGCACCTCATAGGGCGGCCTCTCGCTGTACACAATTCCATAGTCTTCCTTTACTTCGTTCATAAAAGAACCGTCCAGCAGCTTCAGGAATCCAAGCTGCAGCTGATCCGGCCTCATGGCGTACACCTCATTGAAGGAGCGGCGGAAGCTGTCATAATCCTCAAATGGCAGCCCGGCAATGAGATCCAGATGCTGATGGATATTATGCCCCCTCCGGATCCGCACAACATTTTCCCGAAGCCTCTCTAAATCCGTAGTCCTGCGTATGGCGCGGATGGTATCGGGATTGGTGGACTGCACTCCAATTTCAAATTGAAGAAGTCCCGGGCGGAAGGTGCGGAGCAGGGCGAGATCCTCCTCCCGAAGAAGATCCCCGCCGATCTCAAAGTGAAAATTTGTGACGCCGTTATCGTGGTCCCGGATATACTGCCAGATGCGGTACGAACTGACGGCATCACAGTTAAAGGTGCGGTCCACAAACTTCACCTGGGGGACGCGGCGGCGGATAAAGAAGTCCAGCTCACCCATAGTTTTCTCCAGACTCTTCCTCCTGACATTCTTCTCAATGGATGAGAGACAATAGCTGCAGGAAAACGGGCAGCCCCGCATACTCTCATAATACAAGATCCGGTGCTCCAGACCAGCGAAGTCGTTATAGGGAAATACAAGCTCATCCATGTCCATACCTGGCCGGGCCGGAGTTCTCCGGACCGTAACGGCTCCAGTGCGTTCGTCCCGGTGCCGATAAACCAGTCCGCGGATGTCCCCCAGGCGTTCCGGCGTCCCGTCTTCATTCAGCCACGCCAGATATTCCCGGAAGGTCCGCTCCCCTTCCCCCACCATGATAACGTCGATGCAGGGAAATTTCTTCAGGATTTCTTCCGGGTGATAGCTCACCTCCGGCCCGCCGGCTGCTATGATAAGCTCTGGCAGTACCTTCTTTAAGTCAGCGGCTATGGAAATTACATATTCAATATTCCAGAGATAGCAGGAGAAGCCTACTGCCTCCGGTGCCCTTTCATAGAGCCGGGCCAGGATCTCCTCCCGGCGGTGGTTGATGGTATATTCGCACAGCTCCACATCTGCCGCATATTTTCCGGCATTGGCCCGCAGGGAACGGATGGCGGGACTGGTATGAATATATTTGGCATTGATGGCGGTGAGAATTACTTTGCGGCCCATGCGGACGGCACCCCCTTCCCATATCTATGCATAACAAAAAGCGGGTGATGGGAATCGAACCCACGTATCTAGCTTGGAAGGCTAGTGTTCTACCATTGAACTACACCCGCTTGTTATAAAACATTATTTTGTTTGCCAACGGAAATTATTATATCAATGGGGGCGGAAAATGTCAAGTGGTAAATTTACCGCTATCGGCCGTTTTTCATCCTTCTGCGGTAACGCTCAGCCTTCCCGCCAATAATACAGGAGAGCAGAATCAGAACTGCCACCCAGACTGCCCTGCGGATCAGCCGTTTCCTCTCCGCCCAGGTTTTCCTCTGGGCCAGTATATCTGCCCCCTCTTTTGACAGATCCACATCCCCCCGGAGTCCTCCCAGGGTATACCAGTCATATATGCGGCTGCCATAATCTGACAGGCTGACCGCCGTCTCCTCCTCCGGATCCATGCACTGGTATTGTTTTTTATCCTTGAACAGTCCCGTCACAGCGACCCATCGGAATCGGCCGTCCTTTTTGACCTTGACAATATCATACACGATGTCGGGATCCTTTGGGTCCCGGACCAGGTCCTGCCCCGTCAGAGACGGATCCATCACCTCATGATGCGTCACATTCTCCGCAATCTCCTTTAGGACGCCGGAACGGAATACCCCGTCCTCCTCATAGCCGTCGATTCCGCCTATCACGGCATTGAGCTTATCCGGCGTATATTTGTTCTTCGCCGTCGTCTTATCAGCAAGAGACATTACACTGCAGACACAACAGAGAAAACTGCCATTTTTCCCGATGGTCTCTCCGGTGTCTCCCATTTTCAAACCGCTCCAGCCCGGGTCCGAAAGCTGATAGGCAAATGCGCTGCTGCCCTCCGCCCTCTCATTTCCGAACCTCGGCTCCTCCACGGCGATCCCATCCCGGTGCATCCGGCTCCTCTGTAACTTTATTCCTGCGATCCAGATGATTCCGGCCAGCAGGCACAGGCCCGCCAGTATCCCGATCATTATTTTTTTCTTCGACATAGCCTCTCCATCAGCACACTCTCACACTCTTCCAGACCACTGCGCCATCTGCCCTGACCTTCACCTTCACTTTGCCGTTCTGCACCCTCTGAAGTTCCGCCCGGACATGGAACCCGTCCCGGTTTGTCTCGATCATGCTGGCCATCAGGTCGCCGTCCTGGAGGCCGAGCCCCCAGACATTTACCTCTATCTCCCTGTCCTCGCCTCCTACCTGGAGCAGTACAAAGGCCGCCTCGTCCTCCAGAAACCGTCCATAGCCGATCATTCTGTACTCATTGTGCAGGTAGTACAGGCTTCCGGTCTTAAAGAGCTGATAATTCCGGTGAATCCGAATCATCTCTTTGTGAAATGCAATCATTGATTTATCTTCGTTTCCCCATGGATATGTCCGGCGGTTATCCGGATCCGTCCACCCGCAGACGCCCGCCTCATCTCCGTAATATACCGTAGGTGCACCGACCCATGTCATCTGGAGCACTACTGCCAGCCGCATCACAGCCGGGTTGACGCCCATGCCCGCCGCTATCGGTCCGGCAAACGCCGTGCGCCCTACCATATGGTTGGTACGGGTCAGAAACCGGGAGTGGTCGTGATTGGACAGCTCGTTCATTGCCACCACAGCCGACGGAATGCTGAATCTGGCGCCAAACTCCGTCATTCCTGCAAAAAACGCATCGGCATTCCCCACCATCTCCGGCTTATATACATCGCTGTGCTTCTCCATGCCGGTGAGAAACCAGCTGACAGGCTCCATAAAGGCGTCATAATTCATTACCGTATCCCACTGGGTGCCATCCATCCAGGAAGAGGGATCGCCGTAGTGCTCTGCCAGTACAATGGCGTCCGGGTTGGCTTTTTTCACTGCCGCTTTGAATTTCCTCCAGAAGCTGTGATTGTACTCCGGTGAATGTCCCAGGTCTGCCGCCACATCCAGACGCCATCCATCCACATTATAGGGTGGAGATACCCACTTTCTTGCCACATCCAGAATATATTCTTCCAGATTTGCCGAGTCCTCATAATTCAGCTTCGGCAGTGTATCGTTGCCCCACCAGGAATCATAGTGGGTATTGTCCGGCCATTCCCCGTCCTCGAAGAACTGGAAAAAATCTTTGTAGGGACTGTCTCCGGTCAGGAACGCCCCCTTATCATAAGAAGCATCCTTGTCGTAGATTTTCTCCCGGTCCATCCATTTATTAAAGGAACCGCAGTGGTTGAATACGCCGTCCAGTATGACCCGCATCCCCCGCCGGTGGACTTCATCCACGAAACGGGCAAAAAATTCATTGCTGGCCTCCAGATTTCTCTTGTTCACCACCCGCTGGATATATTTTGTGGCGTGGGCATTCTCCAGGTCACCCTCCTCCAGCACATCGCCGCCGTCCTCTATGATCACCCCGTAGTGAGGATCTATGTGATCGTAATCCTGGGTATCATATTTGTGATTAGAGGGCGATACAAAAATTGGGTTCAGATAGAGTACCTCGATACCCAGATCCTGCAGATAATCCAGTTTGTCCAGGATTCCCTGAAGATCCCCGCCGTAGAATTCCCTGACTCCCATGGAAGCCGGCGGCTTATTCCAGTCCTTCACACTGTTGACATGCTCTCCGATATAAGTGTACTCGTCGTCCACCACATCGTTGCTCTTGTCCCCATTGTAGAATCGGTCCACAAAGATCTGATACATCACAGCGCCTTTCGCCCATTCCGGCGTGTCATATCCCGGGATCAGGAAACACTGGAAATTCTCATCCCGGTCATCTACCACGCCGCGGCGGTTCCAGAACACCGTCTCATCGCCCTTTTTTATCTCAATATAGTAATGGATCATTTTCGCCACCAGCGTAATGGTGGCGCCATAGTAATCAAAATTCCCCTTTGTGTATTTCTTCATCATGGGATACGTAACTCCGTCCACAATAAGGGCCACAGCCTCTGCATCATCCCTGCCTACCCTGCAGTGGATCGTAACTCTTCCATATTTGCGCGGACAAGGCGGCGTCACAAAATTTCCGGTCGCATCATGAAATATAGCCGCGCGGTTAATTCTTCCTTCTGTCATGATAATATCCTCCAGGTTTCTCTTGAAAAGTCAAAAGGACAGCTTCACGTTGCTGTCCTTTTGGGAGAAGGTATTTTTGTTACTTATGGGGTGTAGCAAAAACTATATAATGTATTGGGGTTTACGAGTAATACTATAACACCATCTCTCCAATAAGTGTGCACAAACATTGATTTTTTTTAAACTTTCTTTTGTGAAAAATGAACAACATTTTTTCACAAAAGGAACGATTGCACAAATTCACGATTCAAATTGCACTTCTGTATCGTCGTTTTGCTCAAACAATGCTTCGAACTCTTCCCGGCCAATCCTTTCTTTCTCTATCAACAGCTCCGCCAGGCGGTTCAGGATGTCAGTATTTTCCCTTAAAAGCTTCACTGCCTTCTCGTGGCACTGATCTATGATTTTCTTCACCTCGCGGTCAATGAGCTCGGATGTGCTTTCGCTAAAGTCCTTTTTGTGTCCAATATCGCGTCCGATAAACACCTCGTCGTCAGATGTGCTGTAGTTGATCATGCCGAGTTCCTCCGAGAACCCATACTTTGTCACCATATCCCTGGCCGACTCTGTCGCCTGGCGGATATCCTGCACGGCTCCCGTGGTGACGTCGTCAAAGGCGATGCCCTCCGCCACACGCCCGCCAAGGCACACCGTAATATCCTGCAGCATCTTCCCTCTCGTCAGGTGCATCTCATCCTTTTCCGGCAGAGGCATGGTATACCCCGCCGCCCCCTGCCCGGTAGGGATGACAGATACCGTATATACCGGTCCCACATCCGGCAGCAGATGGAACAGAATGGCATGCCCGGCCTCGTGAAATGCCGTGATCCTCTTATCCTTCTCGGATATGATCTTGCTCTTCTTCTCTGCGCCGATCCCCACCTTGATAAAGGATTTGCGTATATCCTCGTCCACAATATAGGCCCTGTTGTCCCGCGCCGCCGCGATGGCGGACTCATTCAGCAGATTTTCCAGATCCGCCCCGGCAAAACCGGCGGTGGTCCTGGCAATCTCTTCCAGATCCACGTCCTCTCCCAGCGGTTTATTGCCGGCGTGTACCTTCAATATATCTTCTCTTCCACGGACATCCGGCAGTCCCACATGGATGCGGCGGTCAAAGCGCCCCGGCCGGAGTATCGCCGGATCCAGAATATCCACGCGGTTGGTGGCCGCCATC
This sequence comes from uncultured Clostridia bacterium, assembly GCA_948467395.1. Classification (GTDB taxonomy): domain Bacteria; phylum Bacillota; class Clostridia; order Lachnospirales; family Lachnospiraceae; genus Eubacterium_F. The sequence goes on from CAOKDX010000006.1 coordinate 41,137, forward strand.
ACGATAATTCCCTCATTGATGCCAAAGCCGTCCATCTCCACCAGCATCTGGTTCAGTGTCTGCTCTCTCTCATCGTGGCCGCCGCCAAGGCCGCTTCCGCGCCGCCTTGCCACGGCGTCGATCTCATCAATAAATACAATACATGGCGCATTTTTCTTCGCCTCAGCGAACAGGTCCCTGACGCGGGATGCGCCGACGCCCACGAACATCTCCACAAAATCCGAGCCGGAAATACTGAAAAACGGCACTCCCGCCTCCCCGGCAACGGCCTTGGCCAGAAGCGTCTTACCGGTTCCCGGAGGTCCCACCATAATGACGCCCTTCGGGATACGTGCTCCCAGCTTTGTATACTTCTGCGGCGAGGCGAGAAAGTCAACGATTTCCTCCAGCTGCTCCTTCTCCTCTACCAGGCCTGCCACATCAGCGAATGTCTTGACCTGATCGTCCGGCGACGTCATTTTCGCACGGCTCTTGCCGAAATTCATCATCTTGGCATTGCCGCCGCCACCGCCCTGCGCCTGATTGCTCATCATGCTGAAAAGTACAAAAATCAATATAAATCCAAACAGATAGGGGAGCAGCTCCATCCACCACGGCGTGGTGGCCACATCCTGTACGGTGACTTTGGAAAATCCCTGGCTGTCCAGATATGTCAGCACCGTATTTACATTAGGTGCATAGAAGCTCTTTTTCTTGCTCTCCGTCGTAGTCACCACGATCTGCCCCGTGGGAACCTCCTGGTTCTGCCGAATGGAGACGGCAGCAACCTTTTTATCCATCACTTCCTGTTTAAAATCACTATAGGAATACACATCCTGATTATTTGAAGAAATAAAGTCGTTTGCAAATACCGCGATCAGGACTACTGCCAAGACGATAACAAAAAAGCCATATCCCCGCATTCCTTTCATCTGAGTCTTCCTCCTTACAATAATGTCTTCATGCTTCTTCCAGTCTCAGCACACCAATATACGGCAGATTCCGGTATCTCTGGGCATAGTCCAGGCCAAAGCCCACCACAAAATGGTCCTCTATCTCAAATCCGGTGTAATCAACCACCACCTGGGACTCCCTCCGGTCCGGCTTATCCAGCATGGAACATATTTTAAGGCTGGCCGGCTCGCGCTTCTTCAGCATATGGACCAGATAGGAAAGCGTCCTTCCGCTGTCTACAATATCCTCTATGATGATTACCTCTCTGTTCTTAATGTCGATCGTCAAGTCCTGACTGATGGTAATGCAGCCTGAGCTGGTCATACCATCCCCGTAACTGGAAACACACATAAAATCCATGGTAACTGGCACCTTAATATATTTTGCCAGTTCACAGGTAAAAAATACACTTCCCTTCAAAATACAGATAAGATGTACTTTCTTTCCTGCATACTCCTGATTGATCTGTTCCGCAAGAGCCTTTACCCTTTCGATCAATGTCTCTTCGTCGATCAGCACACTGACTTCTTCTTTCATCACGGTATCCTTTCTTTGGTTATCACCAAAATCCTCTCTGTATTATTGGTTATTTTGTAAGCCGCGCTAATCCGGTCCGGCACTGCCCATAGCACATGGCTTCCGTCTGCCACCACCAGCTGTCCCGGGCGCCTGGACTGCGGAATCTTTTTGTCAATATAGTAGCGGCTGAGACGTTTTTTCCTTCCCGCTGCATCCATGACAAAGTAATCCCCCTCTTCCGGATTACGAATTACCAAACCACTTTTTATCATATCATAATCGAACAATTTCGTATAGTCTTTTTGCGGAATTTCTTCGGGCAGATCCAGTCTGTTCCTTCGCCGGAAAGTAAAACGCCAGAGAATACCATCCTGCTCTACTATATGCTGCGACGGCACCCCGCATTCCACACAGACAGGATCATTCCTCCCTCCCCCGGAGAGCCGGAATAAAATGCTGTCATACTGTCTCTCGGCGCACACCCCGCCGGGCAGGTCAAGCCGTCTTCCCGCCTTCCCCGCCAGCAGTCCCCGCACCTGCTCATAGTGGATCCGGCCGATATCCTTCGCCCCGGGGATCAGCTCTTCAAAGATGAGACGCAGGATCTCCGCCTGCAGCACCGGATCCTCCCTCTGTACCTCCCCGGCCGACAGCCGTATACCGTCCCCTTCCCTGACGGCAGCACGCCCATATGCTTCCGCTCCCATGCGCCCGATCAAGAAACCCCACTCCGCTATTCTCTCGGCCGCCTGGGCGATGTGCTTTCCCGCCTCTGGATTCACGGTTTCCTCCGCCAGGGTCAGAATCCGATGCCGGATCCGGTTCCGGGTATAGGCCGTCTCCTGGTTGGTCCCGTCCTCACACCAGATCATCCCCTTTTCCCGGAGATATTTCTCGATCTGCGCCCTGTCCGCAAAGAGCAGCGGGCGTATCACTGCCCCGCGCCGGGGAGGGATTCCCGACAGTCCCCTGGGACCGCTTCCCCGAAAAAGGCGGAACAGTACTGTCTCCGCCTGATCTCCCTGGTGATGGGCAACGGCAATCCGGTCTGCCAGCATCTCCTGCCGGTACGCCTCCAGCGCCTGATAGCGCAGGAGCCTCCCGGCCTCCTCTTCCGACATCCCCCGCCGGACCGCCTCCTCCGGCACATTCACCCGCACCAGCCGGAAGGGCAGCCCGCGAACCGCCGCCAGCTCTTCCACAAAGGCCGCGTCCCTGTCCGCCTCCGTCCCCCGGATCCCATGATGGACATGGAGGACTGACAGCGCCAGCCCCCACTCCTCCCTGAGTTCACAGAGAAGCTCCAGAAGACAGACGGAATCCGCTCCTCCGGATACTCCCGCCACGATACGGCTTCCCCGTTCCAACATCGAATGACGCAGAATATAATGTTCCATTTCCTCTCTCAGCATAGTCCTCACTCTTTCAAACATGCCGCCGCAGGCGGCACAAACAAGCATGGTACCGCTTTATTATCGCACGGCTGCACGGATTCGTCAATTATGCTTTGGATACCGGTTCCAGATACCGGCCACCAGCACGCTCATATCATCGGTGGCCTCCCTGGCACTGCGGGCCAGGGCGTGCATCAGTATCTGATTGGCCATATCATTGGGGTTCTGACAGGGGAGATTCGAAATCAGCCGTTCAATGGTATCCTCCTCATCCACCGCCGAGGTCCAAGGTTTGTAGAATCCGTCGATAACACCGTCTGAGACCATGATCACCATATCCCCCTCCTGAAGCTCTGTCACCGTGACATCACTCTCCGCCTCCATATCGACTCCCACCGGCAGCGCCTCGGAGTAAATGGTGTCCACCCGGTCCTGCCGCCGGATAAATGTGGCCGCCGCCCCATTTTTCAAAATCTCGCAGGTTCCCGTATGAAGATCGATGGATACCATGTCCAGGGTGGTAAAGGAGCACCCCTCATAGTTCGCCACAAACAATGTATTGAGAAGCCGGAGCGCCGGCTTCTTTTCAAACCCCGCCTCCATCAGATGCTCCAGCGTCTCGATGAGGTTCACGCTGTCCCGGCAGGCCTTCTCTCCGCTTCCCATGCCGTCCGCCAGCACCATGAGAAGCTCCCCGGACTGCAGTTCCAGAAAGGAATAGCTGTCGCCGGATACGGTCTCCCCGGACTTTGCCACCCGGGCCAGTCCGGTAAGAGTCTTATACTGTGTCTCTTCCCGGAAGAACATTGTCTCCTCCTCATGGGACAGTACATTACGCGTTTCCCGGTCCGGGCACATCCGGACACCGGACGCCCGCTCCAGGGCATTGGCGATATCCGTTTTGGTCAGGCACTGGTTGCCCGGGCACCGCCCGGTAAATACTACCTCCAGATACCCCTTCCGGCGTTTCACCGCCAGCTTCTTCAGCCGCACCCCCTCCTTCTTCAGCTCTTCCCCCACCACCCGTTTCTCCTCTGCCGGGACCTCGTCCGCCTCCTCCAGCTCCAGAGTGAAGGATTTCAGCGCCTCGGCCACCTCCATCATCTGCCGCGCCATAATTTCCCTGTTCTCCGCCAGCCGGTTCCGCCAGCCAAGATTCATTTTTGCCACCGCCATCTTGTCCTCCGCGTACTCCACATAGGACGCCAGGCGGATGCAGCGCCTTCCAAACTCCGGCGTCAGCTCTGACACCGCCACCGCTCCATCCCGGCCCGCCTGCAGTATAATATTATGTATGTTGGTGCTGGTCTCCTCATAATGCTTGTCCCAGCAGAAATTACAGTTGGCGCAGTCACTGCAGATGCGGCGGGACAGCTCCACAAAGATCTTCTCCATCTCCTCCGGCGACACCTCTGTCTGCTGCTCCCGATCCTCCTGAAAGCTCTTGGAGAGCCGTCGGAACGCCCCGGCAAAATCCTCAATCCGGTCATTGGCCAGCACCCTCACATCCTCTCTGGCAAAAGGATTTTCCTTCTCCTCCCGGACATCGTTCTCTATCATGTTCAGGAACCGGCCGGGGATGGCCAGAAAGATAATCCCCGCCGACAAGGCGGCGCGCAGCTCAATGATCCCGGCTATCTCCCGTTTCGCCGCATAGGCAAAAATGCAGGACATAACAAAAAAAGCTGCCGCGCTGCCAATTCTGCCCAGCCGGCGAAAAGTACCCACGCTGACTCCCAGCAGGCAGTATATACCGATCATCACCATACTGCTGCCGGACAGTGCCGCCAGTATGCCCCCGGCGGCGCCCGCCATGGCGCCTGTGGCCGCCCCATACCGGTATCCCATCAGAAGAACGATAAAATAGCTGATGGTAGAGGATACGGAAAAAATACTGTCCATCTCCCGGGGAATCCCGTAGAGCACTGTAAATACCAGCGCCAGAAGACTGATGAGCTCCTCGTTTCCGGGAACCCGGTTCCACTCCGCGTACAAAATAAACCGGACCGCCCACTGGTACACATTGGCCAGCGCCAGCACGGCAAGGCTCTCCAGTACACTGAGCCAGAACATCTCCCACGTATTTGCTGCCAGAATGCTCAGCGCCGTCCCCAGAAGCAGGTTCAGTCCTCCGCACAGGGCAGACAGGAGCAGCGGGGTGACCCGCCCCTTATTGATCTTCTCCTGAAAATGCTCCATTCCGAGAACGATGGTAAATAGTATCATATATTTAAACAGGGCAATGCCGCCGGCGCTGCTCATCATTCCCGCCAGAACTGCCAGGGCCAGCCCCTTTCTTCCTCTTTTCTCGGCGCACATCGCCGAAAAAAATGCCACGGCAAATGGATTGATCTGAAACAGCCATACCCGTCCAAGAAGAAAACCTGCCGCCATCATTCCCAGCAGACGTTTTTCTCTTATGTACAATCTGTTTTCTTTCAAAACCTGATGCCTCCCATCTCGAATGGCCGGCGGGTCACACAGTGAATGCCGCCCTGTCACGCCATTTAGCTAGAGATAGTATAGACAACCCGGTTAGCGTATTTTGTCAAACGGTGTACCGGCACGGAAAAAAGTGTTCGACTTTTTTTGCGGACGAAAAAACCGGCAGCCAGTGCATCACTCACTTTCCGCCGGTTTAAAAATAATTTCATTGTCGTACACAAGCCCAAACTTTTCTCTTGCAACATCCTCTATGTACTCGTCTGTCTTCATGTAATCTTCTTTTTCTTTAATCTTTTCCTGTTCCTTCTGGAGATTCTTCTTTTTTTGTACTAACTGCTCCTGTTCCGTCTCAAGCCTCTGGCAGTCTGCCTTCAGACCCGCTCCCTGAATAACCAGTGTCGCCAGAAAAACCCCTATCACCAGCATCACCAGATACAGGCTTGTTCTGCGCCTGCCGCGCCTCCTTCTCATGGGCCTCATCCCCTTACCAATTTTCTACAGTTGTAATATTACTATAACAAGTTCCCCGCCATTTTTCAAGATTTATTTTGTGATTTTTCACTTTCCGGTCCCTCTTTTTTCCTCCGAAGCTTCTTTCGCAGCCACGCAAAGGGCCGGCAGACAAAGGAAATAACAGCCAGTACGGCGCATATGAACCGTCTCTTCACAAGGCCCCGGTACAGGGCCATTCCGCCGATAAAGGATAGAATAAAAAAGCTGCGGATAATGCCATAATTCAGGGCAAATATCATCTGGAAAACAAGAATGGCGGCCACCAGCCAGAAGATCCAGTCCTCAATAAACAGCCACAGCTTTCCGTGACGCACCCGGCAGCGGAAGATTTCCAGAAAATCATACAGGAACATCAGAACGAACCCCCACAGAAATGAAGCCCCGAAATACCAGAGCTGTCCTATGATCATCTCCATCAGCGGAAGAGCCGGCCTAAAAAGCTCCCTGCCGTTTTGTCTCTGGCTGATTCATGATAAGAGATCTCCTGTATGCGTCCCTCTATCGCAATCTCCCCCCGCTCCAGGGTGAGACGTTTCACATGAAGGTCTTCTCCCCCAAACCGCAGGGCCCCCTGTATCGTCTCCAGCAGGATCTCCCTGTTGTCAAAAGAGATCACCTCTGTCACGCCGGTGAGTTCTACCTTCTCCCGGTCCTGCATCGTGAGCCTGTGACTTGTCTGTGTCTGCGGCCGTACCTGATCCTGTATCATATAGAATCCTCCATTCCCAAGCTGTGGTTTCATGGGGGCAAAATGCCTTTTTACCCTGACATCACAATATATGCACAGAACCACCGTTTCATTACAAGAACCTGGCACGGCCTGCCGCGGCGCGGTAAGCTACAGTTCCTTATACAGCTCCCTTGCCTCTTCCTTTTTGTAGGTCTCTTCCACACTCACTACTTCAACCTTCGTGTTCCGGTTGCCGAACTGAATCTCTATCGTATCTCCCGGCTTCACCTGAACGGATGCCTTCGCTGCTTTTCCATTCACCAGGATGCGCCCGGCATCACATGCCTCGTTGGCCACTGTGCGCCGCTTAATAAGGCGCGATACCTTCAGGTATTTATCCAGTCTCATTCCATGTACCTCCCTTAACCAGGCCGGCCTTTCCGTACCGGTCCCGTTCCATAACATCACAACGGGCACCCTCTGCATATCCGCAAAAGAGTGCCCGGAAAAATCCAATTTTCAAACAAAATTAAGCGTTCACCGCATCCTTTAAGCCTCTGCCTGCTTTAAACTTAGGCGCTTTAGAAGCAGGGATGCTCATCGGTTTCTTAGTCAGCGGATTGATGCCCTCTCTTGCGGCTCTCTCTGCAACCTCGAATGTACCAAAGCCAACCAGCTGTACTTTCTCACCCTTTTTCATCTCATCTGTAACAACAGAGATAAATGCCTTCAATGCTGCCTCTGAATCTTTCTTGGACAGACCAGCCTGATCAGCCATCGCTGCTACTAATTCAGTCTTGTTCATGGATTATATCCTCCTCGAAAATTAATTTACTAGATTGTTAAATAACCTATATAACTATATATAACCTTTTTAACAGCATTTGTCAAGTTTTTTCCTTATTGTTCCATCTGTTTGCCCAGAAAATTCGCCCCGCAGAGCGCCATCTTTTCTTCGAATTCTCCAAACTCCCGATCCACGTTTCGCGTCAGCAGGATTACAGCCCCGATGGCGTCTCCCTCGCACAATATCGTGCTGACAGCTTCGGCATATACCTCCGTCTCATCATCGGTAATCTGGCTGAAATGAACGTCGCTGCCCGTGGCTGAATAGCTTTCCCGCAGCTCTATGCTCCGGATCAGGTCAGCATGGATATCCTTTCCCAGATACTCCTTTCGATTCGGCCCGGATGCCGCCACGATCATATCGCGGTCCGCCACACACACCGTACATTTTGCCACCTGCGCCACCGCCTCCACATATTCCGCGGCAAGCTCCCCCAGCTCTCCAATGGGAGAGTATTTTTTCAAAATAATACCGCCCTCACGGTTTGTAAATATCTCCAGGGGATCTCCCTCGCGGATCCTTAATGTTCTTCTTATCTCTTTAGGCACCACAACACGGCCCAGATCGTCTATGCGGCGCACGATTCCCGTTGCTTTCATACTCTTCTTATCTCCTTTGCTTTGCAGATTTTCACTGATTTTTTCTGTTGGATGTGTTCCCAATCTGTGATGTTAGTATCTGTAAAGGTCGGAAAATTATACCGAATCAAAAATTTAAAATTTCATCCCTTCCTCCATTTGAGTATGGCCTCCAGCCTCTCCTTTACCCTCTGCTCCTCCCCCTGTGAAGTGGGGCGGTAATACCGCCTGTCCGCCAGGGAATCCGGAAGACACGGCATCTTCGTCAGCTTCTCTTCCGTATCATGGGCATATTGGTATCCTTTCCCGTAATCCAGCTGTTTCATCAGGTCCGTGGGCGCATTGCAGATCTGCAGAGGCACCGGTTCAGCGGGAAGCTCCCGGACATCTGCCCGGCATTCCCCCAAGGCCTGGTAGACCGCATTGGATTTCGGCGCCATGGACAGATAGACAACGGCATGCGCCAGATGCACGTCGCACTCCGGCATCCCCAGAAAATGACAGGCCTGATATGCCGCCACTGCCAGCTGCAGGGCATGGGAATCCGCCATTCCCACATCTTCACTGGCAAACCGGATCAGCCGCCTTGCAATATACAGCGGCTCCTCCCCGCCGTCCAGCATCCGGTACATCCAGTACACAGCCGCATCCGGGTCGCTGTTTCTCATGGACTTGTGAAGGGCGGAGATAAGGTTGTAATGCTCCTCCCCGTTTTTATCATATAGAAGGGATCGCCGGTTCATGCACTGCGACAGCACCTCCTCGTCCACACACAGAACCGCCCGTTCATCCATCCTGCCGTTGAACACTGCCATCTCCAGTGTGTTCAGCGCCGTCCTGGCGTCTCCATTGGCAAATCTGGCAATGGCCGATAAATGGGAATCCTCTATGAAAATCTGCATATTCCCAAGCCCCCTGGGGCTTTTCAGCGCCTGCTGCAGCAGTTTCTCTATATCCGCCTCATCCAGCGCCTTCAGGATAAAAACCCGGCACCGGGATAACAGCGCGGAATTTATTTCAAAGGATGGGTTTTCTGTGGTCGCCCCCACCAGAATGATACTGCCCTTCTCTACAAAAGGAAGAAACGCATCCTGCTGCGCCTTATTGAAACGGTGTATCTCGTCCGCAAACATCAGTGTACGGACTCCCCTTCTGCGGCTTTCCTCCGCCTGAATCATCATTTCCCGTATCTCCCGGATCCCGCTTGTCACCGCACTGAACTCAATAAATTCCGCTCTCGTCCGGGCCGCTATGATCCTTGCCAGCGTCGTCTTCCCCACCCCGGGAGGCCCCCAGAAGATCATGGAGGTGATCTGGTCCTCCTCAATGAGACGGCGCAGTATCTTCCCCTCTCCCACAAGATGCTCCTGCCCCACATAATCATCCAGATTATCCGGCCTGAGCCGGCTCGCCAGGGGAGCCGCCGTCTCCCTGTTGTCAAAAAGGCTTAATTGTTCCACTGTGGCCTCCTCCTTTCCTGCACGCCGCAATTCCTGCCAGAAGCAGGATTGGGAAAATAACTGCCGCCAGAATGCCCTGTTTCAGATTATCCCCTGCCAGACCAGAAACCATTCCCGCCAGGCCGGGACCGCCGGAGCATCCGAGATCGCCGGCCAGCGCCATCAGGGCAAACAGGGCAGTTCCGCCCCGGGGCAGCTCCGCCGCCGCTTTGCTGAAGGTCCCCGGCCACATAATTCCCACTGACAGGCCGCAGACGGCACAGCCCGCCAGTCCCGCCACAGGATGAGGCACCAGTGAGATGCACAGATAGGAGCCGATGCAGAGAACGCTGCTGCCTGCCATAAAGCGGTCCAGATCAATCTTTCCTCCATATTTCCCATAAAACATTCTGGAAATTCCCATCATCACAGCAAAAGCCATGGGGCCCGCCAGATCCCCCACTGTCTTGTTCACTCCCAGCCCCTTTTCGGCAAAGGTAGACGCCCACTGGCTCACCGCCTGTTCACTGGCGCCGGCACAGAGCATCATCAGCATAAAGATCCAGAATATTTTCTTTCCTGCTAGATCCCGCAGGGTATATCCCGTCTCCCCCTCATCGATCACCGGCCGAAGGGGAGCTCCGGCAAAGACTGCCATATTGCAGAGAGGAATCAGCGCCCACAGGCAGGACAGTATTTTCCAGTTCCGGATGCCGAATACGGCAAAAAATATCGTTGACAGCAGAACGACACCCACATGGCCCCAGCAGTAAAAGGAGTGCAGAAGGCTCATGGTCTGCTCCTTGTGATCGGAAGGACACGCCTCCACCACCGGACTGAGGAGCACCTCCAGAAGACCTCCCCCCACCGCATAGATCATAACGGATATCAGTATACCGGAAAAGGCATCCGGCAGAAGCCCCGGCAGCGCGGCCAGGGAAAAAAGTCCGGCCGCACAGAGAATATGAGCCATGATCAGAGACGCCCGGTATCCGATCCGGTCAACAAAACCAACCGACGCCAGATCCACCACCAGCTGCAGCCCAAAATTGACTGTCACCAGCAGGGTGATCCGGGAGAGGGGAATCCCATAGCTCTCCTGAAAGGTCAGGAATAATAATGGCACAAAATTATTAACCACCGCCTGTATAATATAGCCTGCGAAGCAGGCATAAACCGTTCTCTGATAACTATTCTTCATCCTTGTCATTCCGCCCCATTCATATCATATTTACGATCGCTGTAACAGTACCATTATATTGAATGTCCGCCGGATTGGCAAGTAGTGCCGGCTAAGAATCTTTCACTATTTGGAGAATCTGTTAGAATGTAATATATCGCAGATATTTATCATTCTGTCAATACTACAAAGAAAGAGGGTTCAAGATATGTGTGCTACAATACCTATTAAGAACAAAAAGAAACTTACCAGATTCCGGAATTATTACAAGGATGTAAAGTGCCGCCCAAGGAATTATGCACTGATTGTCCTCGGCCTGAATTCCGCCCTGCGGATCGGGGATATCCTGTCTCTGCGCTGGCGTGACGTCTATATGGATACCCGGAAGGAGTACCGTCCCCACCTCTCGGTTACCGAGATGAAGACAGGAAAGAAAAATATTCTGGCCATCAACGCTTCCTCCAGGGAGGCGCTGGAATTTTACCGCCGCTCACTGGATACCTTTGACCAGAACGATTACATATTTGCCAGCCAGAAAGCTCCTCATAACAGGATCAGCCGCTCCCAGGCATTCCGCATCATCAAAAAGGCAGCCGCCTACTGCGGACTGGAGGAGCATATCAGCTGCCACTCCCTCCGCAAAACATTTGGCTACTACGCATGGCAGAACGGCACTCCCCCTGCCATGCTGATGAATATCTATAATCATTCCTCTTATGAAATAACGAAGCGATACCTTGGGATAGAACAGGCAGAGAAGGATGAGGTATTTTTGAACACCTTCCTGTAAAGGGGGCCGGGGCAGCTCAGGGATCCGCCTCCGTGATCATCACCCTTCCCTCCTCCGCCTCTACCCTGACCATGTTGGACCGGATCCCCGCCGTCTCCAGCACTGCCTCGCTGAGCTGGAGACGGCGGGCCCGGTCCAGTACAACGTATTCCTCCTGCTGCTCTGGAGGGGGAGACATACCCGCCAGGTCAGAGAAGCTCAGAGGAACCCTCCTCAGCTTCTCCGTACTGATCTTCCCATCCGATATCCGCACCGTCCTGTTTACCTGGCCCGCCAGCTCCCTATCGTGGGTTACAATGAGAATCGTGAGGCCGCGTTCCGTATTCAGCCGGTGAAACAGCTGGAAAATATGGCGCGCCGTGGCGGTATCCACTGCGCCGGTAGGCTCATCCGCCAGCAGGATCACCGGATCATTGGCCAGTGCCACGGCAAGCGCCACACGCTGCTGCTCCCCGCCAGACATCTGGCCGGGATACCGGTCCTTCAGCTGTTCCAGTCCAACCTCCCGGAGCAGCTCCTCCGCCCTCTTCCTGCGCTGCCGTCCGGGTCTGCGGCAAAAACACATCGGCATCTCTACATTCTGCTGCGCCGTGAGATAGGGCATAAGATTCCGGGCGCTCTTCTGCCAGACAAAACCAATTTTCCTCTTTCTGTAGATCTCCATCTCCTTCGCCGTATACGCCGCCAGATCACGCCCCTCCACCAGAAGCCGCCCTGCAGACGGCGTCTCCAGTCCGCCGATCATATTGAGAAGAGTGGATTTGCCGCTTCCCGACTTGCCGATCATCGCCAGCATCTCTCCCCGCCGGATCTCCAGCTCCAGTCCCTGCAAAGCCATGACCCTGCTGTCGTCTGTGCGGTAGATTTTCACCAGCTCCTCGCACACGATGAGCGTCTCCCTCTCTCCAGATCCACTTTCCGTCATAGTTGTCCCCCCCTTTCCCCCTTCACCGGTTCCCCGGCCCCCTCCTCCCGGATGTCCGGACACGCACTGTGGGAGATGCATCCGTCCACCATCTCACAGACCATATCTCCCAGCTCCATCAGATTCGGGTCATGGGTCGTCATGATCACCGCGGTCCCCTCCTCCTTTGCCAGCTTTCGGAACAGCATCATTGCCGCCATACCGGTCGCCGTATCCAGTGCCCCCGTCGGCTCATCGGCAAAGACGACCTCCGGCCTGTGCGCCACAGCCCTGGCTATGGCCACGCGCTGCTGCTCCCCGCCGGAAAGCTGGCCCGGCATATGGTGCATCCGGCCCGGCAGTCCCACCAATTCCAAAAGCTCACGTATTCGTTGATCCCGTTTCCCCCGATACGATGCAAGCCGTAATGCAAAGTCCACATTTTCATATGCACTCATCACCGGAATCAGGGCGATGGATTGAAACACAAATCCCATTTTCATCCGGCGCAGCGCCTCCCTCTGCCTCACTGTCATGGTGGATAGACGCTCCCCGAGAAACAATGTCTCTCCGCTGGTGGGTTCATCCAGTGTGCTGAGCAGGTTCAGCAGCGTCGTCTTGCCGGATCCGGATCTCCCCTTCAGTATGGAGACCTTTCCCCTCTGAAAATCCAGGCTGACATTATGAACTGCGTCAAACAGTGTGCCGTCTCCCCGTTCGAAGGAGCGTGTCAGATGTTCGGTATGGATCGCCGTCTTCCCGGCTGCCAGATTCTTTTCCGATCCCTGTATCATCCTACTCCTCCTCCCCCATTCGAAGCGCCTGGGCAATCTTCATTTTCTTTACGATCTGCCGCAATATTGCAAAACAGATCAGCATCACCGCTCCCAGCACAACGGATATCCTTGCCATATCTGACCATTGGCGGAAGATCCGGATGCCGATAATATGCCGCTCTGGCAGATAGACAAGGGCCGTCAGCCCGGTGAAAAGCCCGGTGACAGCAATACCCGCCGCCGCGCCGTAGAGGATAAATATCAGCGATCCAAATAGCTGTTCATTCAGAAGCATAACAACAATTTCCCTCATCCTCATCCCCATGGCACGATAGATGCCAAATAGCTGCTCCCGGCTCCGGATCGACGTGATCCAGTAGATCAGAAATCCCACGGAACAGATCAGCAGTGATATAAGAAAATTCATGGTAAACAGCCCATTTGTGATCTGGATCAGGGGAGACGCCTGCCGCTCCTCCAGATCCTGCTCCAGTGTGTGCCAGAGTTCTGGAAGGATTTTCTTTTGATCCAGCATCTCCTGAATCTGCTTCGGCCGGACGCCGGACGCCAGCCTCATCCACACCTGATAGGGCACCGGTTCAAACTGTCCGGCGACCTCGGCATAGTTCGCCACAAGAAGATATCCCTCCCGATCTTCTGCGTACTGGTTAAAAGACGGGAACCCATCGATGATGGCACACACATGCCCATCCGCACCTTTCATGTCCTCCTTCTGGTCCCCGAAAGGAAGGAAACGGCCATAACGGATGGCGTCCCCTACTGACAATCCCATCTTTTCTGCCATATTCCGGGATATAATCACGCCATCCGGCTGTGCCGCCAGCTCATTGAGGGCATGGAACCAGTGTTTTTCATTGATCCCATCCAAAAGCTCCGCCGTCTCCCCAAATTCCTTCGTATGGATTGCCATCAGTGTACAATGCGGCAGATTTTTCCCCCCGCTGTACACCGTTGTCTCCTGATCCGCCAGCACCTTTGTTACTGCCCTGCAAAGTCCCTTCGTCTTTAGTTCTGTATACGTTCCAAAATCTGGTTCTTCATAATATCCCTTTAATTGTCCCTTTTCATAAAAATATTTTTTCTCCCAGGTCTCCTGCAGGCGCACATCGCATCCCGCATTATACCGCAGGCGCTCCACCCCATTCTGATTCATGGTTCTGGCGATATTGGCGTCAAATATACCGTTTGCCACTGTCATAATAAGAAATACCGCCAGAAAGCTTCTTTTGGAAAAGCTTCGCATCATCTCAAGAAAGGAGGCGTACAGCGCCGGACGCCAGTGCCTCTTCCCCACCCGCCAGATCAGCCGCATCGCATACTTTGAGAGCCGGATCAGCAGAAGGGCTAGGGCAAAGGTAAACAGCGATGCATTGAGAAAGATCATGGGATCTATGCGGTGGGAAGCCAGATCAGCACCCCATGATGCACTCTGCATTTTATAATTGTACAGCAGATATACGGACAGGGCCAGCAGCAATACATCCAGGAAACACCGTTCCCACATCGGCTTTTTTTCCTTTGCCGCCGCATTTTTCTTCTGCTGGACGATTGTGACAGCAGAACGTTTCCACGCCGGAACCGCCATAAAGACCACGGTGATGCTTCCCGCCGCCGCGGCGTAGGGAAGCATCCATTCGTTGACGCCGTACAGACCTGTGTCCTTTCCGGTAAAGGACAGAAAGGAATCTGTCCCGGCAGCCACCCTGCACAGAACCAAGCCCGCTCCCATCCCAAGGATGCTCCCCGCCAGCGCCAGAATCCCGGACTGCAGCAGATAGAGCAGCACAATCTGCCGGCGGGATACCCCGCGGCTTCGGAATACCGCCATCTCGCTCTCCTCGGATATAAGGATCCGGGAGGAGACCATATAGATAAAAAGCAGCAGCAGTACCAGGCAGGGCAGTTCAAGTACCCACAAAATCACGGAGGCGTTCCGCCTCTCCTCTTCGGCGCTTTTCAATATGGCATCAAGACTGGAGGAAAAGGAATTGTCTTCCTGCACGGCCTGACTGATATAATCCCGGCACAAGCCGGCATTCCGCCATGTGATATCCGTATGATCCACCAGCAGGTGTTCCTCATAGGAGAGGGTCTCCATCCCATAATCCGTCAAAAGAGCATCCAGCACTTCCGCCTCGACAAACAGCGTATGGTGGAATTCCTCCGGCGTCTTATACCAATAGGGATCTGTCTCTGATTTCATGGCAAATATACCCCTGACTACAAATCGTGCCGGTCTGCCACCCTCATCAGTTATATTGGGAAACTCGATCTCTTCCCCCGCCGCAATACCGTATGTATCCATTGTGCTCTCACTGATGATACAGGGAAATATGTCCGCCTCTGTCTGGCGCTCCCAATCCTTTACCAGCCGGATATGTTCTTCCATATCCCGCAGATTGGCTGGGCTCAGCATCCAGTTCCGCCCGCCGAGGCTTCCGTTTCCATTTTGCGCAGGCAGGCTTACATACTGCATCACTCCCACGGTTCCGGCATCCACATGTTTCTGCCAGTCTCCTTTCAACGCGTCCATCCGGTCATAGACCTCCTGCAGGGTATGAAATCCCTTTCCACTTCCGCTGGCGTAGGAGAGCACTGCCGGATACCGTTCCTCTTTCTCTGCATATCTGACGAAGAGCTGCTGCAAAATTTTCGTCTCTGCGCCCTTCTCAAATATGGGATGGCAGACAAATACTGCGGCAAAGAGGAGAATCCCCGTTAGAAGACAGAGATTCAGCCACCTCTTGTTTCTCATCTTCCTTATCACATAAGAAAACATCCTATCCCTCCTGGCACATGACTCTCTCGCCTCCGGACAGCCCTTCCGTTATCACGACAAATTCCCCCGCCTCCTGTCCCAGAGACACCTCTACCGCCTCAAAATACCCCTTTTCGTCCAGTCGTCTGACATAATTTCTGCCGTCCTGACTACAGACTGCCTTTCTCTCCACGTACACACAATCTGCCAGAGAGTTCTTCTTCCACTTCACTGTCAATGCCGTCTCTTCCGAAATCCCCTCTAGTCCGGAAACCGGTTTAAACCTCACGATCCTCTTCTCCCGGCCCTTTTTTTCAATTTTCGTCACCCTGAGCCTGCCTGCAGTACTGCTTCCCACCGCCTGTACCACATCTCCCTTTCCCAGATCCACACTCCCGTCTATCTCCGTCTGATACAGACCGGAGCCGGCCACCTCGGTCACCAGGGACGTTCCTGCCTGAAATGTACCGTCTTTCAACTTCTCACTGACGTTTGTTATCGTTCCGTCCCTTTTTGCGCGGATCTTATTTGCGCGGATCTTCTTTTGTATTTCTTCCATATATAATTGCGTAACCTTCTGCTCCCGCCTTCGTTCCCTCAGCTCCTGCCGGTAATCTGCTGATTTATCTATCCTCTGCAGCTTCTCATAGTGCCGGATCAGCAGACGGTCCTGCCATTCCTTCTCCCCGTATTCCGCCAGCTTATCCTGCAGCTCCCTGGAGAAGAAGGAGACCAGCAGATCCCCCTTCTTTACCCTGTCCCCTTTGGAAACCGCTATGCGGTCGACCTCCAGTCCGCTGTCTGCCACGCTATACTGAATGCGGTTCACCCCTGTCATACGCAGTGTAAAAACAAGCTCCGGCGTCAGCGTCCCCCTCCTGACCGTGATACTGCGGTACAACTCCCTCTCATAAGGCTTGTGCCGGATCACCACCGGATCACCGCCGTCCTGACTGCAGCCTGATAAAGCCATGACGGGCATAAGAAGGAACAGAAGTTTCCAAAGCCGCCTCTCCATCCCTGTCCTCACTCCCCTCTGTCGTTTCTTTTCAAGAATAATACTATCCTGCAGTTGTAAACAAAATGTAAGCATCAAAAAGCATCGACGAAAAACCGCGACGCTCCAAGAATCAGCAATGCCTTGCTCCTCACAAGACGGTCTTTCCTATAAGACCAAAATAACACCCCCCGCATCACGCGATGCAAAGGGGTGTCCCGCTGTCAAATACAAGCCGTTAAGCGAATTTAAAAGGCGCCTTTGGGCACGGAATAGATATACTGTCTGCCGCTGCCCTTTTCATTATGATTGCACAGTCCAAAATATACATCATCACCTTTTAACTGCAGTCCCTCAATCTCGGTGTTAGTCTGGCCACTCAAATCAGTATTCTTAATATACGCCTTGCCAATAACACTGCCGGTGGAATTCAGCTTAAAAATCCATTTTGTATCTCCCACTCCTCCGCTTGCCATATAAATCGACTTGGCATCACTGACCTCCAGTCCCTGACAGGAGCCGTTGATCAAAAATGTATTTTTCATTGTAAAGGAAGAAATGCAGGCAGCTTTAATCGCCGCCGCATCACAGTTCACATATTTGGAACTGGAGCTGGAAAGCGCCGCATTTACCTTTGCCGCATTGTAGAAGGCAAACTGCATTACATTATCGGTATTTTTTGACCATACCAGCAGGATGGATTTATCACTGGATAATGCCGCGTCCGCCCTTTTGACGGTTCCATTTGCCTGACCTGTTTTATTGGCTTTAGCCAGGGCCGACAGGCGCTTAATGGCTGTATAGTCTACAGTGGTCCCTGGCTTATATTCCAGCCGTCCCACCTGTGTGGACCAGTAATGGGTAGTATCCGTCGATGCCTTGCAGGCGATCCAGAAATATGACGTATTACCATAATCAAAGGCTTCGAGGGTCTGGCTGTGGCCAAAATTAGTTAATTTCATCTCATCCTTGTATACGGCGCTGGCGCCGGAGATCGTGCACCTGGACATAAACATATCCTTCCCGCTTCTCTGGAGGACGTACACATAGGTAGACCCGATGTACGTTTTCTGAATTGCCTCACCATGTCTCAGGCCGGTAATGGTATATCTCTTACTGGCTGTCGCCCCATAATCTGCCCTGGCGGCCGCGGCACGGATGCCCAAACCCTCACCGGATGCGGATGTGTCCGGATACTGCACGCTGGTATCACCGGCCTCTATATCGGAAACATCCTGGGCGGATACCACTTTTGCACTGCAGAACATCATATTGACGGCCAGCAGCAGAGACAGTATCTTAGTAATTCTCTTTTTCATATAAATTTCTCCTTCCCTTTGTAAACAATACCCCTGCGTTTCATTTAAAATTCAAAAGGCCTTTCTTATTGTCCTTAAATATAGCAGAGGTTTCTCTCATTCACAACGGAGTATATTTCTTGTTTATATGAAAAATAGTTCCCTAAAAGCCGTCAGTGCCCGGATCCATGAAAGATCCGCCTGACTACATCATAGGCGAGCTTCCTTCTCCGGTATTCGTCCACGACCCCCTTGTTATTCATTGTGCGCGGCCGGCCGCCAAACCACTCCTCACTCACCCTGATATCGCAGAACTGCCAGATATACACGCCGATGCAGTCCGGATACCCCAGCACTGCCGTGAGCTGCTTCTCCAGAGTTTCTGCCTGGTACTCTTCGGTCCATTTGGAATGGCTGGGATTTCTGTATCCATAGATCCCCCCGGCGCCGATCTCCGTCACCATAAAAGGCTTTCCGGCGCCCTCTGTCTCACTCTGGATCCACCGATACAGATCATCCAGATATTCGTCCACCGGCGTATCGTGATACCACAGCGGATAAATATTGTAGGAAACCACATCCGGCAGCCCAAAGCTGATGTCCGTCTTAAATTTGCAGCTGGCAAAGGAATGGGGCCGGGAGGGATCCAGTTCCCGGATCAGATCAAACTGTTTCCGGTAGCATTCCCTGCCATACTGGCTGTCACTGGCGCACTCGTTCAGAATTCCCCATATATAGATGGAGGGGTGGTTATAATGAGCCGGTATCATCTCCCGGATCACCTGCTCCGCCTGCTCTTCAAAGTTTGGATTCCGCATATCCTCCTCACTGAGTCCCCGGGCATGATTTTCCTCCCACACAAGGATGCCCATCTCATCACACAGGTCGAGAAATACTTCATCATTGGGATAGTGGGAGGTCCGGACGGAATTTGCCCCCAGATGCCGAATGATATCCAGATCCGCCGCCATGGCCCCATAGGGCAGGGCACAGCCAAACTGCGGATGGTCCTCATGCCGGCACAGTCCCCTGATCTTCAGCCCTTCACCGTTGAGATAGAGCTCCTTTCCCTGAATGGTGATCTGGCGGAATCCAAACCGGTCTGTGAGGTCATCCGTCTCCACACCGTCTCGCACCAGTACCGCCGTGATATAATAGAGCTGCGGATCCTCTGGGGACCACGGCCTGACGTCCCCAAAGCGGGCTTCTGCCTTCAGGACCCGGTCTGTTTCCGGAGGTATTTCCACATCCTCCCATAAAAGAGAGGTCCCTGCCGCCTCCGCCCGGACGTCCAGCACCGCCCCGCGCCGGGACAGATTCCTTACCTTCACCTGCACCCCTGCATGCCACCCGTTCTCCCTGTAGTGCGGAGTGACATGAACCCATTCGATATAGGCATCCGGAATGCGTTCCAGCACGACGGGTCTGCTGACTCCCCCATATGACATATAATCATTCGGTATATGCAGGGCGCTGTTCTCGCTGAAACGGTTATCCGCCCGGATGGCCAGCGTATGTATGCCCTCTTCCAGATCCGGCACCACCGCGTCAAAGATCGTATAGGCGTTATAATGTGACGCGATCTCCCGATCATCCAGATATACTGACGCCGTATGACTGACGCCCTTAAATTCCAGCCGGATGGTTCCTCCGGCGGCAAAGGACGTCTTGTATATCCCCTCGCCCCGGTATGCACTAAATTCCGGATGGCTCTCCCAGCAGCACGGCGTCGCCACCTGATATACCTGGCCCGCATGCTCCCCCTGACAGGGTGAGAACTCCCACAGGTAGCCGGTCAGCTCCCGGCTCTCCCGAATATGATGTGTCTGAAATGTTCTTATCATCCTGATTCCTCCTGATCTGCCCTCCGGCACTCTTTATAGTCCGATTATATGACTTTGACTTCTCCCCCGCAATGGAGTATACTGTTCTAAAATTGATATATTCTCATATGGAGAGAACGATATGATAGAGATTACAAGAATGGACGAAGACACCGCCCATGACCGCACCTTTTATGTAGACCGCCCCCAGGGTCATCCGGTCTACCTCCTCCTGCTGGTCAAATCAAATGCAAAATTTTATATTGATGACAAATGGCTGGACATTTCCCCCCACACGGCCATTCTTTTCCGGCCGGGCCAGCGCCATTTATACGGTCCCAGGGAGGATGCCGAGACCTTCCCCGCCTATATCGACAGCTGGGCGCATATCGCCGCCCCCTCCCTGGCCCTGCCAGAGCATTTTCCCTATGGAAAGCCGGTGCTCCTGCACAACCCGGAGGACTATTATGCCCTGTTCCACCTGATAAAGCTTGAATTTCTGGGAACCGCCCCCCACAGAGCCGGTATTATCGACAGCCTTGCCACCGCCCTGCTGGACAAAATATCCGATGAGAGCAACACAAAGGAGTACCCCGATATCTATTACCAGCTCGTCTCCCTGCGGGAGAAAATTTATTCCTACCCGGAAAGGGAGTGGAGCACGAAAGCCATGGCAGAATCCCTCCATATCAGTCAGGGATACCTGCACACGGTCTATAAGCACTTCTTCCACATCACCTGTATTCACGATGTGATCAGAAGCCGGATCCAGGCGGCATGCGACCTGCTGGCCTCCACAAGAAAACCCGTGGAGGAAATCGCCGAACTGTGCGGATACCATCACACAGAACATTTTATACGGCAGTTTAAGCAGGAGATAAACATGACGCCGGGGAAATACAGAAGCTCACTCTGGCAGGCGGCTCCAGAGATAGCAGTAAGCCTGGGTTCTGGCAGCAAAGAGTTCCCGGGACAGCAGCCTCCGCACTTCCTCCTTTGAATACCATCCCGCCCGGATCTCCTCCACCGAAGAGCTGCTTTTCTGAAAAGTGCCTGCCGCAGTGCCCACCAGACATATATTGCTCTCATTCGAAAATCCCACCGCACTATAGCTGAGGGGCATCGTCTCCGTAATCTCCACCAGGTCCAGCCCCGTCTCCTCCCTTAGCTCCCGCTCCGCGCTCTCCTCCGGAGTCTCTCCCGGGTCGATGAGCCCGGCGGGAAAATTATATACCCAGTTCCCCGGTGCCAGCCGAAATTCCCGGTTCAGAAGAATCCGCTCCCCCGTCCTGTCATGCATGATCAGCACCACCGAATCCGGCGTCTGGTCCTGCAGCTCCTCCCATGTCCGTATGGAGGGATCGCGGCTGATCATCTCATAGATTTTCTCCTCTCCCTCCTCCGTCTCATATGTGATATCGTACCGGTGGATAAATTTGCCCTGATGGATCTTCTTCACCGACTGAAATTTCATATTGCAATTCCCCTCTCTCTGTGTTATATTATGTTCTAACCCTCCCAATACTCCTTTTTCATTAAGGAGGGGTTCTATGAAACAATATTCTATTTTTCGGGGGACAGCCCTGTCTCGTAAGCTGACGGCTATCCTTATGCTGATAGCGGTAACTGCCGCTGTATTTTTCAATACTGTGCCTGCGTGTCAGGCTTCTGGATATTCCATTGTTATTCTATCACATTATAACAAAACATTAAAGATCGGACAATCCTTCTATCTTGCCGGCGTCGCCAGCAATGGGAAGAGGATTACATGGAAGAGCAGCAGTGCCCGGACTGCCTCTGTGAATACATACGGGCGCGTCACTGCCAAAAGGGCGGGAATCTGTAGCATCACAGGGAAGACGACTGGCGGGGAGGCCAGCTGCCGTCTTACGGTAGAGAAAACGTCCATCACCCTGTCTGCCGCCTCCATCACTATGGAGAACGGCGCTTCCTTCCGGCTGCGGGGGAGTACATCCAACGGATCCGTGATCACATGGATGGCGTCCCGTTCCAGCGTGGCGGCCATAGATGAAAGCGGAAGGATCGAGGCCAAAAAGCCAGGGGAGTGCACCGTCACCGCCTGCGCCGACGGCACGAAAAAAACCTGTAAGGTTACGGTGAGGAAACCAAAGATCACATTAAACCACTCTGCCGTTAAGCTATACCGCAGGCAGACCTGCCGTCTCACTGCCAGAGTGTCTTCCGGCCGCACCGTGACATGGAAATCCAGAAAGAAAAGCGTCGCCGTGATCAGCGACAGCGGCATGGTCACAGCCAAAAAACACGGCACCGCCATGATTACAGCGAAGGTGGACGGCGTGACAAAGGAATGCGAGGTCACCGTACAGCCGCCGGAAATCAAACTGAACAGGACTTCCATTACGCTAAAGAAAGGAAAGACGGTGTCACTGGAAGCTCAGGTGAGTTCCGGTATCCCGCCCTCCTGGAAGAGCAGCAAAAGCAGCATAGCCACCGTGGATAAAAACGGTCTGGTCACTGCCAGGAAGAAGGGAAGCTGCGTGATCTACGCATCGGAGGACGGCACAAAAGAAAGCTGCCACATCACTGTGACAGCCTGATAATCGGAGTATTGGGAGGGCACAGAGCAGAGATCAGATCTTCTCGATCCATTTCCCCGTGCTCTGCAGCACCCCTTTGTTGTCAAGTACCAGCTTATACTGATCCCGGGGCAGCTCATCCAGCCATATACATACATGGTAATAGGCATCGCCGAATACCTTCGGCATAGTCTGCTCGGTATCATCAAAAATGGCGCGGTAGACGCCCTTCTTTCCCACCAGATAGATCCGTCGGATATCGTGATCCACCCCCTGCACGAAGAGGACATCCTCCTCCAGGAATACATCTTCTCCGGATAGAAGCTTTCTTGTACAGCGGCTGAAATCCAGCTCTGCCGCCTCTTCCCCTGACAGGTGCTCCGGCCGCTGCAGATTGCCGCAGAAATAATCCTGTGTCTTGGGATCGTACTGGATGGGCTCCGCAAGCTTTGCCGCATCCGGAGTAAAATCATAGGCCCGGAAAAAACCGGGTTTCACATAGAGCCGGGTCAGGCACTTTCCTGTGTCGTAATCAAATTCATATATGCCGCCCCAATACTTCTCCTCAAAGGGCTTGGCATACATGCCCGCCATGGAGTAGACGCGTCTCTCCTCCGGACAGTAGAGGCCGTTGGAGCGGATCCTTGCCTTCCGGTGACCGAAGCTGCGGTCAAGACGGACCGTCATTTCCTCTTCATTGATCTCATAAAAGCTCACATAGGACTGGGTGTCCCCGTCAAAGCCTTCAGATTTACGGCGCTTCGCCCAGTGGTTATCGTATACGATCATCCGCCGTACATGCGGGTCGTCCCCCTCTTCCCTGTCCAGAAAGAACGCGGCATGCTGCTGATAGATCCACCTCACATCCCCCTCCGGCTTCAGCAGAAACGGAACCATCCCGCTTCCCTCCCAGAAATCCGGCGGTGCCAGAATCCAGCGGAGCTTTTTACTCGTATAGTCTACACAGACCACTGAGTGGATATTGCGCAGGGAGATCAGGATGGAATCGTCCTCCTTATAATATGCCGCAGAGTTTACATGGGCCCAGTCCACCCAGTCAATATACGTGTCGTCCAAAATCTGGTCGATGCGTATGCTGTGAACAACCCGGCCGGTCTCCCGGTCCCATTCCTCCACAAGATCTTCCGTGTGGCCCTCCATGGTCCCGGTGCCCACCAGAAGGTTCCCGCCGGGAGTCTTCTCCTCTACCGTATGATGGATCCCCTTCTCCGAAAAATAGGTCTTAAATACCCTGCCCATATAATCCATATCGTGTCCCTGCACCGCTGTGGGATTGGTATAGGTCGGGCGCGAAACCCTTTTCTCCATAAAGTAGAATCTCCCTCCGTGCAGCGGAAACACACCGTAGCCCTTCACAGGACGGCGCAGATAATACCGCATCTGCCCGGTTCTGTCAAAGGCGCAGGTATTGATATCCAGACCACCGGATATCAGTATATTCTTGAATGCCGGATTCTTAGACACCTTCTTAATCTCGATCAGATCCCTCAGGTTTGAGGGAAGGTTTTTGGTGGGTACGGGAATGGTTCTCTCCCGCAGCACGCCGCCGTTCTTATCCAGAAGCTGAAATTGGACGATATTTTCCCGCCCTGCGTATAATGCCAGAACAGGCACCCGGTGGAGCCGTGCCAGAGGCAGCTCCGAGGTGTAGTCCTCCGTTTCGTGGTCGCCCTTCACGGTGACACGGACGGCACAGGGTTCGGAAGTCTGAAACAATGCCAGTGCTGTCAGCGGGGCTTCCCCATAGGGATTTCTGATAAGAAAAATATGGTCAAAATTATACGTTCCGCTCTCCAGAACCATACTGAGATACCGGTCCCGGCACAGCGTCTTCAGGGCAGCCGACTGATGACAGGCAATATTGGTGCGTATGGCGGCAGTTCCGGCCCGGGTAAATTCCTTCTCAAACTGCTTGGAGCGTCTGGCCAGCCATTTGATTCCCGCATAGGTGACCCGTCCTCCGTCCGGCAGCGTGACCGTCTGCGTTTTCGCATCCTTATTAAATAAATCTTTGATATTCTCCCTTACCCGTCCCAGTGTTCTTCTGCAATACAGCATAAGATTGTCTTACCTCCGTAATATACTAAGATTCTCCCATTCTGACAACAATCTCCCGATAGACGGTTTCTGCGCACTCTTCTGGCAGAATCCCCGCCGTATCCAGTGTAATTTCCGGATGCAGCGGTTCCTCGTATACAGAATCCTTCCCAGTAAAATTTTTGATCTCTTTTTTATATAATCCCTTTGGATCCCTCTCCATACAGGTCTGCAAATCTGTACTGACCCATACTTCGATGAAATTCCCCTCCCCGGCACGCTCCCTGGCATATTCCCGCATTTTGCGGAACGGGGAGATAAAGGACACCAGGGTAATGATTCCCGCGTCGCGGAACAGCGCGGCAATCTCGCTGATGCGCCGGATATTCTCTCGGCGGTCTTCATCCGTAAAGCCCAGATCGGAATTGATTCCGTGCCGGATATTGTCGCCATCCAGCAGATAGGCGGCATATCCGGCCTCCGTCAGCTTCTTTTCCAATTCCACCGCAATGGTGGATTTGCCGGAACCGGACAGACCAGTAAACCATACCACCAGCCCCTTCTGTCCCAGCACTCTCTGACGGTCCTCCGGCGTCACCTTATTGGGATGCCAGATAATATTTTCATTTTTATCCATGGAAGATGGCTCCTTTTTCCTTCAGCATGTTCTTGATCCGGTGAATGCTCCTGCCATACTCCTTCTCTCTCACCTGCATCTCGGGCTGGATATCTGTGGTGAGCTGTTCTCCCACCCAGATCACTTCCATTTCCCGTTCCACCACAGTCTGCAGTATTTTCTGATCCGCCTTGGTGAGATCCGTAGCCGTCACGATAAGGATCATCCCGGCATCCAGCATAAGATTTGCCACCTCTCCAAAACGGCGGATCTGCTCTCTGTGATCCGGCTCGCTGGCTTTCTTTGTATCGGCCCCGACTCCGTACAGATATGAACCGATTCCCATATAGTAGACATACCGTCCCCGGTCCAGAAGCTCCCGCTCCAGAAGCTTGGCAAGCTTCTTCTTTCCAGTTCCGTCAGGTCCCGTGATCACAAGCAGGTTCGGTTTCTGGGCGTAGTGCTCGATGCGCTCCTCCTGGGATACGTCACTGACCTCCCATTTATAGTTTCGGAGCATGGTACTCTCCCGAAGCCCCTGCTCTTCATCCTCCAGGGCTGCAGTAATGATGCCGCCTCCGGCGATCTCGTATTCATCCACGATCACGAACCGGCTCGTTCCGGCGATATCCCCCACCAGGTCGAAGGCCACGGGCTTATCGGTGTGCAGAATACATTCCGCCACCTCATTTTTCCCCACAAAACCCTTGGCCTCATCCGAGGAGAGATTAGAGGAATCCAGTACTCCGTTTACCCTTTCAATCTCCATCCGGACCTTTTCCGCCCCGGTCTTGAGATAATACGTCTTTCCCGGCGCCAGATTTTTCTTACCCAGCCAGAATATGTTCGCCGTAATGCGCGACGCCGTCCTGGGTGCCGGCTCGTCGGCAATGCTCATCAGCTCCCCCCGGGTGATATAGATCTGCTCCTCCATGGTGAAGCCGATGGCCATACCCGGTCTTCCCACCTCAATGGGCGGGGCGTTAAATACTTCTATATTTTTCACATGGCTTTTTTTGCCGGAGGGATAGAATACCACCTCCTGTCCGGCACGGATCGTACCGGTCTCGATGGTTCCCGCCACGATGCGGCGGTCGTCCCCGTTCCGGGTAAATTTATAAACGTCCTGTACCGGCATGCGGAAGGGTTGGTCCTCATGGGGCTGCTCGCTCTCAAAATGATCCAGCACCTCCAGTATGCACATACCGCTGTACCACGGCATCTTATCACTTTTCTGTATGATGTTCTCACCCATAAAGGAGCTGGCCGGCACTACCACCTTTGGCGTCACGTTAATCTGTTTCAGAAATTCAAGATACTCCGCCTTAACCCGCTCAAAAACTTCTTCCTCATAGTCCACAAGATCCATTTTATTGATCACTACTGCAATCTGGCGGATTCCCAGCATGGACAGCATATAGGCGTGGCGCCTGGAGTTCTCCTGTACGCCCTCCTTTGCATCGATCATCAGCAGGGCGGCTTCCGCCCGGGACGCCCCTGTGATCATATTTTTCAGGAACTCGATATGGCCTGGTGCATCCAGGATAATATAGTCTCTTTTTTCCGTTTTGAAAAAACATCTGGCCGTATCAATGGTGATTCCCTGGGACTGTTCATCCTTCAGTGCGTCCAGAAGGAATGCATATTCAAATGGCTTCGAGTTGCGGCGGCAGGTCTCTTTTACCTGCTCCAGCTTCCCCTCGGGCAGTGAACCGGTATCAGCCAGCAGGCGTCCCATCAGGGTGGATTTGCCGTGGTCCACATGTCCCACTATGACAATATTCATATCTTCTTTCATTTATTATCTCCTTTTTTGCCCCTGGTTTCTACATGTATCCGTTTCTGCGCAGATCCTCCAGTCCTCCGCCGCCCTCCTTGTCCTGGGCACGGCCGGAACGCTCTGCGATATTAGCAAATTTTCCAGTTTTCAGTTCATCAATGATCTCCTGAACATTCTTCGCCGTAGACTCTACCGGGGTTGTACACGGCGCACAGCCAAGAGAGCGGTACCGGGTTCCATTTCCCTGATCAAAATACAGCGGCACCACAGGGATATTTTCGCGTCCGATATATTCCCAGACATCTAACTCCGTCCAGTCCAGCAGGGGGTGCACCCGGACATGGGTGCCCGGCGCCCAGTCCGTCTTGTACTGGTTCCAGAATTCCGGCGGCTGATCGCCCACATCCCAGTCATTGTTCTTGTCCCTGGGCGAGAAATAGCGTTCCTTGGAGCGGCTTCCCTCCTCGTCCGCCCGGGCGCCCACTATAACCCCCGTATATGCCTCGCAGTGAGTGTCCTTTTCATAACAGCCTCTGCTGTGGTTAAACCGGTAACGCGGCCAGTTTCCATTGAGGGTATTGGTGAGGGCCTCTGTCTTGAGCTTCATACAGCAGTCAATATGGGACACATTTCCATCGGGAAAGGTCTCCTTTCTGTCCAGTGCGTCCGTATTCTCTCCGTAAATCATATCAAGATTCCATTCTGCCGCCAGACGATCCCTGTATTCAATCATTTCAGGAATCTTGTGGTGGGTGTCGATGTGCACAAGAGGGATCGGCACATGGCCGAAAAATGCTTTTCTCGCCAGCCACAGTAAAACCGTGGAGTCCTTCCCGATGGACCACAGCATGCACAGATTTCCCAGCTCGCTGTATGCCTCCCTCAGTATGTGAACACTTTTGTTTTCCAGTATGTCCAAATGATCCATAAATGCCTCCTTCTGCCTCCAAATTCTTGTTTTCATGTATATTTATCCGATATACAGATAAATATACCAAAAGAAACCGAAATAACGTATAGTAAAAGTAACATGTATAACTTCTGGGAGGGAACTTATGGTTCTGCAGCACTTAAAGGATATCCGTGAGGACAACGATGTACGCCAGACAACATTAGCCGAATATCTGGGAGTTTCCCAAAACACATATTCCCAATATGAAAATGGTATTATCTCCATATCTCCAGAAATGCTGGTAAAGCTTGCCGATTATTTTCATGTATCGGTGGATTACCTGCTCGGCAGGACAAATAATAAATTTGATAATCAATAGTATTTACCATTTTCAGATTCTCTATTACAATGGCAGAAAAATATGTCACTATTATGATAAATTACCATTTATTATCATTTCCAATTTGATTTATTTTTCCTTGCCTCTCGTTTTAGTACATTTTTTATATAGAAAAAGGTCTCCTTCTCACCTTTCTCCCTCAGCATGATCAGCAGCGCCTCCAGCTGTTCGGAGGTCTCCCGGTGCATCCACCGGCGTTTCCGCCCTTTATCAAAATATTCATAGGGCCGGGACTCATTATACTCTCTTCCATAATATATCTTGCTGGCCGCCACCCTGTCGCAGAACATCTCGATCAGGTATTTCACCGGCATCGGTACGGGCTCCTTGCGGTTCCGCACGGGATCGTAATCGACCCAGTACTCAAAGTGGTGTTTATTCCGTCCCTGGTGATGCAGCCATGCCCGGCTGAAGCCATTCAGCTTCCGCTCCTTTTCATTGGGGCTCTTACTGCCGACATAATACTTCACCCCCGGAATAAATTCTGTAGGACTGTATTTCGAGAGATCATGCCCGAGTCCCTGCCAGAAGATGCCCGCCTTAAAGCAGTGGATGATCACCTGGTGGCGGTGTCTCGTAATCGTTGAAAAATGTTTCCAAAAATGCATGATTTTGCCTCCTGTCACACATGAGTAATATTTTGCCTTAAAGTCAAGTCAGAAATGTGTCATTTTTTCTGTCATGAACTGCATATGCTTTATTGATGGACACAGATAAGGGGAAATGCAGCATGCGTGCTCTGCTGGAATTAAATCAACTGTTATGGGGCGGCCCGGTACTTGTCCTTCTTATGGGCCTCCATCTCTACCACACGTTTCATCTGCACTTCATCCAGCGTCGGATCGGAGTGGGAATCCGCCTCTCCCTGGGCGAGGATACGGCTTCGGCCGCTCACGGCTTCAGCCGCTTTGGTTCTCTTACTACCACTCTTGCCGCCACCCTGGGTACCGGCAATATTGTCGGCGTCTCCACTGCCGTATTTTTAGGCGGGCCCGGCGCTGTATTCTGGTGCTGGCTCACTGGCGTATTCGGCATGGCCACCACCTATGCAGAAACCTATCTGTGCAGCAAATACCGCTACCCCGACCGGAACGGCAGGCTTCAGAGCGGCCCCATGTATCTGCTCCGGCATCTGCTGCAGCGGCGCGCCCTGGCTGTCCTCTATGCGGCCGCCCTATGCGTCTCCGCCTTCTTCGTCGGCTGCACAACACAGAGCAACGCCATAACGGATTCCTGCTCCCAGATCTTCGGCATCGCCGCCCCGGTGAGTGCCATTGTCACCGCCTTTGTGGTAGGGCTGATCCTGCTGCAGGGCAGGACATGGATCGAGAAATTTTCCATGGCAGTAGTCCCCTCCATGGCTCTCTTTTTTCTTGGCGGCTGCCTTCTGTACCTGATCCTTCACCGGGCCTATATACCCGCCGCCCTGTCCCATATCCTCTCCTCCGCTTTCGGCCTGGAGCCTGTGGGCGGCGGGCTGGCGGGCTTCACCATAGGAAAGGCAGTTCGCTACGGAGTAGCCCGGGGACTCTTCACAAATGAAGCCGGGCTGGGGACGGCAGGGCTTGTGGCAGGAAATTCATCTGAAAATCAGGCAAAAAACCAGGCGCTGATCTCCATGAGTGCCTCCTTCTGGGACACCGTAGTCCTCTGCGCCATAACCGGTCTCGTTCTCGTGGCCTTTCAGCTGGAATATCCCGGCGAATGGATGTCCCTCTCGGCAGGCTCCCTCACTGCCGCCGCTTTTGGGAAACTGCCCTTCTTCGGGGACGAAATACTTGCCGTGGCCATTATCAGCTTCGCCCTGGCGACGCTGGTGGGATGGAGCTTCTTTGGACGGCAGGGCTTTGAGTACCTGTTTCACGGGCACGGCAGCCGGCTCTACCTCACCCTCTATATCCTGATGATTTTTGTCGGTGGAATCATGCCCCTGAATCTTGTATGGGAACTCACCGACCTGATCAATCTGTTTCTGCTGATCCCCTCCGTCTATCTCCTGATCCGCTGCCGCCGCATACTCCCGTAGCTCAACGGCGGGTTCAAATTCGCGCCGTTAAGCTGACTACTCTGCCACTTCATACAGATATCTCCTTCCTCTCCGGCCCACCCGGTCCACCACTCCCAGATAGTGCATCACATTCAGCGCGGTCTGGGCACGGCTTACCGTGAGACGGGATGCCTTCGCGTACTCGTATGAATCAAAGGTCTCCAGCTCCGGCGGCACCAGCATCCGGTAATCCTCTGTCCGCTCCAGGCACAGATCCTCCACCAGATCCACCGGAACCCGGTTGTGGCGGTGCGATCCCTTCTTTCTGTCCTGGCTCCATCCGTCCAGCAGCCTCGATTCTTCCACATCAATCATCAGGATGCGTATGGATAGATTGGGATCCTTCAGAAACGGTTTGATCTTGTATAATTCCTGAAATACCGCCTGAGGGGTGCCCTTCTTTGGTGATCTGCGCCGTTCCGACACCTCCCCTGTCTCCAGGTCAATCCACCGGAGCCATTTTGTAGCGGGGACAGGATATACGATGGTCACCTGATAGAGCGGCAGAAATGTTTCCAGCTTTCCCCGCATGGTATTGAAATTGGCCGTCTGAATCTCCATAACACGGCCGTCACGGTATACATCCGCCACATACCCCTCCAGCGGCACCTCATGAAAGTCCTCGTCCGGTTCCACATAATTTTTAACCACGGCATGGAGCGTCTTTTCCCCCAACGTTCCGATACCGTGGTTTTCATGTTCTCTGGATAGAATTTTTGCAGCCGCCTGATTAAAGCTTTTCCTGTCCATAGTAAGCGTTGGCGCCGTGTTTTCTGTAATAGTGCTTGTCCATCAGATACTGCGGTGCTTTGCCCACACGGGGATTCAGTGTCAGCGTATGATGCGCCATCTCTGCCACCTTGTCCAGTACAACGGCGTTGTACACCGCATTTGCCGGTGACGTTCCCCAGGTAAAGGGCCCATGGTTCTTTACTACGATCCCCGGCACCTCCAGGGGATCTCTCTCACCGATGGTCTCAATAATGACAGTACCTGTATTTCTCTCATATGCCATATTGATCTCGTCTGCCGTCAGATCTCTGGTGCATGGGATATCGCCGTAGAAATAATCCGCATGTGTCGTTCCCAGTGCCGGAATCGACATACCGGCCTGGGCAAAGGTCACCGCCCAGGTAGAGTGGGTATGTACAACGCCGGCCAGCTCAGAATAAGCCTTATACAGCTCGATATGTGTAGCGGTGTCAGAGGACGGACGATATTTTCCTTCGATTATATTCTGCTCAAAGTCGACAACTACCATATCATCCGGTGTCAGCTCATCATATTCCACGCCGCTGGGCTTGATCACCACATAGTTATTCTCCCGGTCTATGCCGCTGACATTCCCCCATGTGTAGATTACAAGTCCTTTCTCCTGCAGTTCCATGTTCGCATCATATACTTCTTTTTTTAACTGTTCTAACATAGCTACCTCCATTCAATAATTTGTTTCTATTATACTATTTTTTCCATACAGTGTAAATATTCTCTTTCAGAAAGTTAGGGCAATCTCCTTGAATGATAGGAAATTTTCATTTACAATAGAATGCAGCATCAAAAAATCCATTTTGATGCAGAATAGGGGGAAAACAGACATGGACAGTTTTTTATACAGCATAAACGCCACCTTACCGGTCTTTCTTCTGATCATACTGGGAAAGGTGCTGTATCGGCTGCATATCATCGACCACCAGTTTACCACAGCCGCAGATAAATTCGTTTTCACCGCAGCCCTGCCTGCCCTGGTCTTCCGGGATCTGACAGAGAACAATGTCAGGGGCAGCTTTGACGGGGGCTACGTGCTGTTCTGTTTTCTTGTGACCCTGGCTATCATCCTGGCTATCTGGGGACTGACGGAGCTCTTTATGAAAAACCCGTCGGAAAAGGGCGCCTTTATCCAGGCATCCTACCGAAGCAGTGCCGCCATCCTGGGACTTGCCTTTATAGACAATATGTACCACAGCGCCGGCATGGCGCCCTTGATGATCATTGGTGCCGTCCCCCTTTACAACATCTTTGCCGTGCTGATCCTGACACTGAAGGGGACGAAGGATCCGGGAAAGAAAGAAGCCGGTCTTCGGAAAACGCTGCTGGATATTGCCAGAAATCCAATTCTGCTGAGCATCCTGATCTCCCTTCTCTTTGTCTTTTCGGGGATCCGCCTGCCGGCCTTCCTGAACAAAACCATCGGCAGCATCGGGGCCACCGCGACGCCCCTGGCCCTGATTTCCATCGGAGCAGGGTTTGAGGGAAGAAGGGCCGTGAAAAAAATAAAGCCGGCGCTCCTGGCTTCCTTTATCAAGCTGGTGCTCCTGGCCGCTCTATTTCTTCCCCTTGCCGTCTATGCAGGCTACCGGGACCAGGAGCTGATGGCAATTCTGATTATGCTGGGTTCCCCCGCCACGGTCTCCTGCTATATTATGGCAAAAAATACTGGAAATGACCATGTGCTCACTTCCAGTATCATTGTACTTACAACGCTATTTTCCTCTGTCACGCTGACAGCCTGGATCTTTGTGCTGCATGCAGCCTCACTGCTGTAGGTCAGATGCTGAAATCAAAGAATCCACCGTTTGTCTTTACTTCCTCTTCCTGGATTTTATCCCAGTCAACCTCCCGGATCTTCTTTAGGAGTTCATCCACAGAATCGGCGTAGACCGTTGTTTTCTTAACACGGTCTGGGGACGGTGCGGTATTTTCTTGTTTCTTTGCCTGATCCGCCTTTTCTTCTTTTCTCTTCTCGATGCCCTTTTCAATATGTTCCTTGTATTTTTCACTGATCTTCTCTACTTCAGCGAAATAGGAGACATTGCCGCTGTCATCGAAAACCATGCCGACACGGGATACCTTCTCCCCTGTCTCCTCCAGCTGCTCCTTCATGCCATTCAGGTCTGTGCGGGCAGTCTCTATCTGATTCAGATACTGATTCTTCGTATCCTCATCGGCAGCCATTGCCTCCAGCGTCTCAGGATCGATCAGCACGCTATATGCCTTTGTCCCGCGGGAAAGATAAGCCTGCGCCTCCGAGCTGGAGGAATAGTCTGCCACAAAGAAATCCATATCGCCGTATTTCCTCTGCAGCTCCTTCAATAACTCCTTCGCACCCTCACTCAGCTCTGCAGGCTCCTTCTTAGAAGCTTTGTCTGTCTTGTCCGTCCTTCCATTCTGCGTCCTTGACGTGTTTCTGCCACCCTTCTGTGTCTTGTCATAGTACTGGCTCTGGTAAACACTATAACCATCAATCTTACTCATATTAGCCCTCCTTTGCCGGCCCGGCCTCCGCCAGGCAGAAATAATATCCTTATTATTTTATATATCGGCCATTATCCGAAAACTTTATAGTGTTCAATCCCACCAGAAAAACCACACCCTGGACAGACGGATACACTCCGCCACCTCCCTGATGGTGCCTGTGGCAGTTCCCTGGTCTACCCGGTCCGGGCAGAAGGCATAATGCTCTCTGGCAAGCTGATAAGCCGTTTCTTCATCGTCCACCGGCCTGTCCAGCATAAACTCCAGTGTATCGTGTGAGAAGGCAGCCGGAACAGCGCCGTATTTCTCATACCAGTAACGGCAGACCTCCATCATCTCGGATGCCGCCGGACACTCGTTCCATCCCCCCATGGGCATCCACGCGATGACCTCCCACGGATTTTGTACCGGGATTTCAAACAGGATGGTTTCTTCGATACCGTCACCGGAATATCCCACAAATGATGTGAGACAGTCAAGGACCTCTGCCTCCTCCGGCATTTCCTCCGAGAGTTCTTCCTCTCCCCAGGATCCGTCTTCGTCCATCTCCATATTATCGTCATACCATTCCTTAAGAAGCGCCTCTGCATCCATTTTTTCCTGCCGGAGGATGGCTTCCCTGGAATAGGACTCATCGGACAGGATTCCAAGCCATTCTGCCAGCGTCTCATCCGACTGCACAAGAATCGGCACAAAGCCCTCTTCCCTGCCCCGGGCCGCTGCCTCCAGATATGCCTCATTCACTGCTTCGGCAGAACTCCCCTGGACGAATACCTGATGCGGGCAGTCTACCTTTGACAGAATCTCTTCTGTGCTCTCCTTATAAATGTGCTTTACTGTTTCATTAGATTTTTTTATATTTTTCATATCAATTCCCCCTCAAACACTGTTACCGCTGGTCCCCTCATTAAAACTTCACCGTTTTCCATATAGGTATCGTACAGTCTGCCTCCCCGGATCTGCACCTCGATCTCATCTCCCTGCCGGCAGTATCCATTCAGTACGGACGCCACAACAGCGGCACATGTACCGGTGCCGCAGGAGATGGTCTCACCGGAGCCGCGCTCCCAAACCCTCATGCGGATGGTGTGGTCATCCAGCACCTCCACAAATTCCGTATTGATCCGGTCCGGGAACAGTTCATGATGCTCAAACAGAGGGCCGGTTTTCTCCAGATCCAGCGAGTCGATGCCGGATGCAAAGATCACACAGTGGGGATTTCCCATGGATACGCAGGTAGCTCTGTATGTTTTCCCCTCTACTGTCAAAGGCTGCGCAACAAAGGTTTCCCCCTCCGCCCTCACTGGTATTTCGGATGGTCTCAATACTGCCCTTCCCATATTCACCTGAACATATGTGACCACCCCGTCCTCCACAGTCAGCGCCAGTTCCCTGACGCCGCTTTTTGTTTCTATGGAAATATGGGAGCGGTCCACGATACCATGCTCATAGGCGTATTTCGCCACACAGCGGATCCCATTGCCGCACATTGCCCCCTCGGAACCGTCGGCATTGTACATGATCATTCGGCAGTCGGCCTTCCGGGACGGGGCAACCAGAATCAAGCCGTCCGAACCGATCCCGAAATGCCGGTCACTGACACGCACCGCCAGCGCCTCTGCATCCTGCACCTTTTCCTCAAAGGCATTGACATAGACATAATCGTTCCCCGTTCCATGCATTTTTGTAAAATGTATTCCCATCACAATCTCCTTACTGTTCCACGGTAACCTGTACATTACAGTTGGATATAAATGTCTGGTTCATCTCCAGGTCATAATCCATCTTTAGAAAAAATCCGCTCTCCAGCTCAATCTTCTCGATCTGGTTTGTATGGATGCTCACTTCAATCTCACCAATGGGAGTGGAATAGTAGGTGAATGTAGTCTGATCCGGTATAAACACAAGATGGCTCGCCGCCGATCCCTTCTTCACTACCTCCACCTGTCCCTCTCCGATCTTCAGCGTATTCTTGACTACCTGTACCAGACCGTTTTCCTCTTCGCTCACAACCTCATCATAGGTGATGCAGGCAAATCCGTCCTGCATCTCCATCTGTCCCACAGAGACTACCTCGATGGGTTCGCCATTTCCCTGTGCCTGCAGTCCATGTATTGTTATCTTTACTTCCTGTGCCATAATTCCTTCCATTCTGTCCTTTTTCTTCTGCTGTTCCCGTCTGCTACCTCTTATATGCCAGTTCAATCATCTGGTCCAGAAGAACCGGCAGGTCCAGCCCCTCTGCCTCCCACAGCATAGGATACATACTAATATTGGTAAATCCCGGAAATGTATTTATCTCATTAAATACTACTTCACCTGTGTTCTCTTCCACAAAGAAATCTACCCGTGAGAGTCCGAACCCGTCTATCTGTTTAAATACTGCCACCGCATTTTCCCGGATCTTCTCCTTTGCTCCTGCCGGCAGATCCGGATCCACAACTGTCCTGGATTCCGAATCGTTGTATTTTGCGTCATAATCATAAAACTCCGCCGCTGCCAGAATCTCACCGACCCTGGATGCCTTAACCTCCGTTCCGCCCAGCACGGCACATTCTACCTCGTGCCCCCGGATGGTCTCCTCAATCAGCACCCGGTGGTCATGCTTCTTCGCCAGTTCAATGGCCGCCCTCAGCTCACCGCGGTTATGTGCCTTGCTGATTCCCCGGGAAGAGCCGGCATTGGAAGGCTTGACAAAGACGGGATAACCCAGCTCCCTCTCCGCCGCATCCATCGTCTCCTCTATGCCGCTGCAGTCCCGTGCCACATCCGTCACATATTTCGCCTGCCGCACACCGATCCGGTCAGCAAAGATCTTCGTGGATATTTTATCCATGCCCGCAGCTGAGGCAAGTACGCCACAGCCCACATAAGGGATCCCCGCCAGCTCCAGCAGCCCCTGTATCGTCCCGTCCTCTCCGTTTCTGCCGTGCAGCACCGGAAACGCCACATCAACGGCAATCTGCTGCACTGCAAAATCACCTGTTCCTTCGCCGCCGTTTACCTTCCAGATCCCCTGGCTCCTCTGATCCGGAACGATGACTGCGGTTGCCGGGCTCCGGGTCCAGCTCCCATCCTTTATGCTCTCCGTGGAATCCACATAGAGCCAGTGTCCCTCTCTGGTGATTCCAATCCTATGTATATCATATTTATTCCGATCCAGTCCCTCTATAATATTGGCAGCCGAAACACAGGATATCTCGTGCTCCGAAGACTGCCCGCCAAAGATTACAGCAATCTGTCTCTTCATGTTGACCTCCATTTCCTCCTGTCTTCCTATACCTTATCACTTTACCATGGCGTAGTGGCAAATTCAAGTATAAGAAGGAGTTTTTTTCCATTTATGGACGCCTGTCTGCTTCCTGTCAGAACAGGCTTTGTATCCATTCCACAAGTTTCCAGGAATAGCTGACATCATCCCCTCCCTCCAGCAGGGAGTTATATTCCTCCTCTGTCAGGCTCTGCTTCAGCTGCTCCTTCGACGTATCCGGAACCACCTGATAGGTGGAATCAACAAAACACAAGGAGGGATACATCACACACCACCAGTTCCGTCCCTCACTGCTGCCCAGTCTGACCCGAAGCGCCTCATAATCTCCGGCAGGAAATGTGAGATCCCCATACTCCTTTACCGGGAAATAGCTTTCGCCCAACGTGGCCTCCGCACTGTAATCATATCCCTCGGCCCTCATTTTTTCCGTAGCGATTTCCTCAATTTCCGGCAGATGCTCCACAATTGCCTGGCGTGCCTCGTCAACCGACGATGCGTCCTGCATCTCTCCCCGCAGATAGGTTACAATGGTCTCTTTCACCTTCATCTTTAATTCCTGGTCCTCCTCCGTATCACTGTTGGCGATCACATGGAGTCGAATAATCTGTTCCGCTATCGCCCGCTGCTCCCTCCGCCCGTCTGTGGCCTCTTTGTAAAAATGCATAAGAACACCCGTCACTGCTACCATCATAACGATACCTGCTATTTTTAATCTATGCCGTCTCATTGATCCTGTTCCCTCCTGCCTCGTTCCATTACGTCTTACCGCACCTACCAAAAGGATTGACATTTTATCCGGTAATATTCAAAAAATCATAGAAAAAACAAATCCGGTATGTTATACTCCTTTATAAAAAATACAAGTGGAGGTAGCATATGTCTGGCGAACACAAAAAAGGGCTGAATGCTGATCTTGTCTGGAGCGATCTGCAGAATTGCTGTAAGGGCGAGTCTTCATGCGGAACATGTCAGGGTACGGCATGTACAATAGGATACGCAAAACAATGCATTACGGATTATCGGAAAAACCCGCAAAAAGAGGTCCCGGATGGGATACAGAAGATCCCAACAATGGATTTCAAGGTTTTTGACGAGGTCGAGTTAGAGACTGCCATCGCACATATTCTGAAGGAATGCAAGGACTGTAAAGAGGATCATACGGAAAGCTGCATTATCAATGTGATACGGAACTGCTATGAAGTCGGTCTGTTCGGCGACCGGCATTCCTATGAGGGAAGCGCCCTGCAGTATCTGATGTATATCAAAAATACATATCCGGAAAAATCACAGAAAATCGCAGAACTATATAGGGGCTGAGATTTGTACGAATCCAGCCAGGGCTGTCCGATGCAGGCAGCCCTTTTTTATATTGATTCAGCCGGATGCAGACATACTTCTTTCAGATCATCCCCCTCATATCGCAGCTTCAGCGAGAAGAAATCCGCCCCCCTCTCCAGAAGATCCAGAAATATGTAATCCCCATCCCACAGATTCAGTTCCCGCAGACGGCTCTTTTCTACCCATTCCAATGTGCCCTCCCGGCAGTCCGCCACGAGCTCCCCCTCGTACCCGTCAGCTGTATAGAGGCACATATATTCCGTATTCCACCGGTCAGATATAAAGGTAACGAGTCTGCGGAACCGGTAGGATGTCAGCGTAAGCCCGGTCTCCTCTTTTACCTCCCGCAGAAGGCATTCCTCCGGACTCTCATCCTGTTCAAAGTGCCCGCCGACGCCGATCCATTTATCCCTGTTGATATCTCCCTCTTTCTTTATCCGGTGCATCATCAGATAACAGTCCTCCTTCTCGATATAGCAAAGAGTTGTCAGACATGATCTTTCCATATAACAGTCCCCCTTTTTCGAATGTGACGGCATCCCCGGCCTGGATGCCGGATTTTATGTTATTTTATCACCAAAACCACATGGTGGCCTGGTTACACCAGCAGATCTCTTTCTCTTTTAACGAAAGAGCGGGAGATACACGGATCGATCTCCCACTCTTTTCTGTTTGCATTTCCCTCAAGGGCACCTCCTCTCCCTCTATCTGGTCTGATATCTCCTCCTGGCCAGAAGTAAGATAAGCAGCGCACTGGACGCCAAAAGGACCAGCACGTGGACCGGCTCTGCCCTGTCCCCTGTATCCGGCGCATTTTCCCCTGCCCGCCGTTTGCGGTCAGCATACGCCCTGCCCTTTGGCAGATTGTCGTCCAGCTTTGTTTTGGACGGGTCCTCAGAGCCATTCTTCTTTGCCTTTGGCGCCGGCGGTGCTGGAATGTCCAGCGCTTGATAGGTCACTGCGGCATGGCCGAGCTGGGCGTCCAGATCTACCTTTGTCTCATTGCCAGAGGATGCCACGCCAAGATAAAATACCGCCGTGTTATTTTTCTCATCCATTTCGGCGGGAGCCGCATATCTGCCCTCTTTTCCCTCTTTCGTATAGTCCGGTGAAAAATGTCTGTTTCCATCCGCTATCTTCCGGGTTCTGATAGTGCCAAACCGAAATGGCGTCTTATTTTCTACTTTAATCGTGTATTTCCCAAGAGGGAGCGCAGCGGAAGGTGCTGAAAACACACTGACATATCCGCCGCTGTCGGCACGAAGGGCTTTGAGCTGCTTCGTCGTAAAGGAGAAAGGTAGTTTCAGCCCGGACCTGCTCTCCTTCCCATTATAGGTCCTCACTACGGAAAAGTTCTCGTTTAATCGGAGTTTCCCGCCATTTTTCTTAACCAGATATTTTAAATCGGAGAGAAGCACTCTGGCCTCCACAATAATCTCACCCCGGACAATATCCGTCTGGTGCATCCCCAATCCCCGCACCTCCGTTTTCTGCTCCGTTCCCACCGGCGCCTTGGGCGAGGCATAATCCGGATCGGTCAGGATTCCCGCCGTCTCTTTCCTCCGCTCTTCCACCGACATCGGCAGATAGGAGACAGATAACTGGTAATACCTGCTTGTGGTATCTGTCGTTTCATATGGAGCATAGATTCCTTTGTTTTTTGGAACTCCGTTTACATCACATTCCGTCCAGCCGTAGGCAAGCCATCCGATCTGCTCCGCCTGCTGCACCCTGCCCGCCTGATTGCTGCCCGCCGTGTCAGGCAGATAATAATATGGTATCTGGATCCGTCTGCCCTGCCGAAGCTGTTCTGGCAGATCTCTGCCCTCTTCCCTCTTCTGCAGGATATTCCAATTGATATACCGTTCCAGATATTCATAATAAACCTTCTCCCTGACCCTGCCGGAAAGCTCCGCCAGTGCATCCTCCGGAACTATGTTCTGACCCATATAAATCTTCCGGTAACCGTTTTCGAGTTTCAGTTTCAGCAGCTCTACGTGGACGGAGGTTCTTGGAAATCCCCGGGAGGGATAGTTCAGAATCCTTCCGGTCTCCTTATCCTTACTGCAGAGAGTATCCCCCTCTCCGGAAGAACTGTCCCGGTCGTCCGGATGGAATACCAGATTCATGCCGCTGTCATTTCCGTTGGATATCACGGCATTTCCACCGATAAAATCTTCCTTTGCCCGGACTGTAATCCTGGTTTTCCAGACATTCAGCCTCTCGGCTCCGGTACTGCAGCCAGGGATCGTCTGCCCCCTCCACTGGAGATAGTACATATCCCTGACACTGTCATAAAACAAAAGGGCTTCCTCCCCTACCGTTCCGGCGGCATCTTCCCCCTTCTTTTTTGTGGTGCAGACCTTGAATCCGCTTTTGTCGTCTATTTTCTTTTCAGTGCCCTTCACCTGGATAGTGCCGCCGGCATTCAGGTGGATGGTTCTGCCGTCCGCATCTACCAGATCAAATCTTGGATCAATGTAGTCCTGGATCGTATAACCCGGTAGATTGTTTACAATGCGGTTCAGTATCTCCCGGGTAAATACCTCTGTCAGATCCTCGACGTCATTTGCATAAAAGACATCGTCCTCTTCCGAGGCCAGTGCATTCAGAAACGGCTTCGCCGCCTCTTTCTGATTGCCGGCGCTCTGGAGCATAACGCAGTAGATCTTATAGCCCTTTTTCTTTAGCTACTCTGTCAGGGCAAGCG
Organism: uncultured Clostridia bacterium; assembly: GCA_948467395.1. GTDB lineage: Bacteria > Bacillota > Clostridia > Lachnospirales > Lachnospiraceae > Eubacterium_F. The sequence continues at coordinate 81,944 of CAOKDX010000006.1, forward strand.
CCCCCTCTTTATCTGTGTTATCCTTTCCGTCGGTAAAGATAATCAGGTTTTTATCCACAGAATCCTGATCATCCAGATGGATATCCAGATTTTCCATGTACGACTTCAGTCCGGCCCTGGTGGTAGTCCCGCCGGTAAGGGCATAATTATACTGATTCACCCCGCTCTCTGTCTCATAGTCCAGGATCGTACGTTCTCCCCTGCGCAGTCCGAGCATTCCAGTGCTGTCCATCGTATTGGCCGTCCAGTTCTGCAGCACCAGCCGGTCCAGGTTTCTTATATTATCCGTGCTGAAACGGACGGCCGCCACCCTGCTCTTTGGCGATACCTCACTGAGGCGGGTCACGAATGAGCCAAGGGCACGCTGCAGTGCCTCGGTCTTGATCCGCATCAGATCCTCTTTCTTGTAGACATAGGAACAATGGGAATCATTCTGCGTCCATCCCGCCCCGCTCGTATTGATGATACCGTCCTTTTCCTCACCGCGTTTCTGATTCCTGCCGGTATTGTAGAAACAGCGCAGGAAACCTTCCCTGTCTATATAGAAAATAACAGAACCGTTCCAGCTGTCCGCCGCATCCTTTCCTATCGCCGGTCTGTCTCCCTCATTGCCTTTAAATAAATCCTTATCTCCTGTATAAATATATTCATCGGTATTGGCGCTCCGGGGGTCCTTCGTTCCCTCCGGCCACTCCTCCATCCGGTTGTATATCACCTCGTCTCCAGGAATGCCCTGATACCTCTTGGCCGTCAGCAGCTTTTCATTGATACTGTCTGACCAGTTGCTGTCAGAGGAAACAAGATACCATCCCGCGCCGTTTCCGCTGGCATCGGCATTTTGCAGCTTCGCTATCGTTTTTTCTTCATCCGACGGCGCCGTGGCGGCATAAAAGGTTTTTGCGTCAACCGCTTTCAGGGTCCTCTCATAGATACCCGATACGTCTTCCTTTGACAGGGCATCGTTATAAAAATATAATTCGTCCATTAGAAATAAGGCGTCCCTATTATCCGTTTCCCATTTTCCTCCGTTTCCGTAATCCTCCTGCCACACGCTTCCGCCCAGCAGGACAGCCATATCCTCAGCCCCAGATGACAGAACGCCGCCGTGCACCGTTCCCTCCGCCTTCTTATCTTTTCCTTCGAAAATGGATACCGTCATATCGCCTGTATCTGTATTTTCGGAAAATACATAGGTACATATTATCCAGTCCCTGCCCTTGGAAAGTTCCGCTGTTACCGATCTGGTCTTCTCCGCATCGTTGTCCAAATCATTCCCGGCGGTGGGAATCCCGATTCCACTGGAGACCTTGGTCTTTGCCGATCTGGTATCCGCATAGACCGCATACCATGCCTGACTTCCGGTGCTGCTCTGATCCCTGCTGCCAATCCACACCACGGGCCTATCACTGGAGCCCCGCACAGCAAAAGAGATTGTAAAGGATTTCCCCTCCGGTTTAATATCCATCAGGACCGCACCCTGTGATTTTTCCCGGTATGTGCGCACCAGATCCAGAGATTTACCCACATAATTATAAGCAGTATTTTTGTCCCTTGTGTGCAGCGGCGTACCATAGATTTTCTCATCTAATTTTCCTGTCTCCTTCTTCACTGCCACCACCTTCAGCTCCTTACTGGCGGGATCATTTTCTGCCGTCTCACTAAAATCACCGACTTTATTCGTATTTCCGTCATTAAAGGGATAATATCCTGCCAGTCTGTCTTTCCGGGGAACTGTCTTATCCGGCGAAATCGTCTTCGCCGTTCCATTCCAGTACCCAATGGGCACATATTCCTTCGTATCCGCACTGGGATCGTACACAAAATAAGTATACCCGCTGTATGCCAGTTTACTGTTATCGGTATAAAAAGGATTCAGTATTTTGTTTACCTCGTTCTGGGGGATATATTTCATCTTTCCGTATTTTGCAATCTGTGCATCTGTCATTCTCATGGGTTCCAGATCATTGGATGTAAAGGCCATGCTGCCGGAGGCGTCCAGCACCATCCCCACGTCGGATCTGTTGTCCTCCACATACCATGATTCCAGTGACAGTTCAAACTGCCTCCCGTCTCCCTTCGCCGTCTTATCCGTATGTAATCCCTCTTTGGAGGTATTATATCTTTTTATTCCATCCTTACCCTCTTTTGTCTCGCTGCCTCCCAGATCCGCCCCCACCTTTTCCAGATTTGAATTCTTATAAAAGGCATGAACCTTGGCAAGATGGATATCTTTTTGATAGGATATTTTCAAAACAGAATTGTCCGGTTCTTCCTCGTCCCGTTCCCTGTCAACTGCTTCATGGCCGGCAGCAGTAGCAAACCCGGAAAACGTCTCTCCATCTCTTTTTTTCACATGGATCGTAACAGTGGGATCACCTTCCACAAGGTATCCCTCATCATCTGTGTGTGTGCCATCTGCATACCAATGCCTCACAATATAATGCAGTTTCTCATCCTTAACGTCTGCTGTATCATTTGATGCCAGTGTGAGTCCTCTCAGTCCCGGAAGAATCAGACAAAAAAGCAGCGCCAGCTCCAGGCATCTCCTGATCCATTGTCTGCATCGACATCCCATGATCTAACCCCCTTTATCCGTCCCGTTGTCACCATCGGACTGCATTCTGATTGTATATTATCAGTATATGTCTCTTTTGCCAAAAAGAGCAGAAAAACCCGGATTCATGCTGAGATGAAATCCGGATCCCTCTTTTCTATATTTTGTGCCTGCTCTTAACGTCAGTTATTTACCTGCCAGCTTAATACGGATCAGCGACTTGCGAAGCGCCAGCTCTGCCCGCGGCATATTGATATTGTGATCGGAATCCTTTATCCTTCGTTCTGCCCTCTCCTTCGCCTCATAGGCGCGGTTCAGATCAATCTCGTCCGGCCACTCACAGGACTGGGCAAGTATCGTCACCTTCTCCTGGGTAATCTCCATAAATCCTTCCAGCACGGCAGCCTCCCTGAGCTGGCCGCCCTCTTCCGTAATGGTCATAATGCCAGGCGCCACTATGGTAGTCAGAGGGATATGGTCGGCATAGATACCGATGTCGCCCTCTGTCGTGGTCAGCTCCACCATCTCCACCCCGCCTGTATAAAAGACGCGCTCCGGTGAAATGACTTCGAGCTGGAATTTTTTGAGTTCAGCCATGCTGTAACCACATCCTTTCTATCCATTTACAGGAATCCTCTCCTATTCTTTGGATTCCTTAAATCTGGCTACAACATCATCAATGCTTCCCGCATTTAGGAAATAGCTTTCCGGAATCTCATCGTGTTCCCCATTCAGTATCTCCTTAAAGCCCTGGATCGTATCTGACAGCTGTACATATTTGCCGGGAAGTCCGGTAAACTGCTCCGCCACATTAAAGGGCTGGGACAGAAAACGCTGTACCTTACGGGCACGGTTTACAAGAAGCTTCTCATCCTCTGACAATTCATCCATGCCAAGAATGGCAATGATATCCTGCAGTTCCTTATAGCGCTGCAGGATCTCCTGTACCCCGCGGGCCACCTTGTAGTGCTCCTCACCCAGGATCCTTGGATCCAGCATACGGGAAGTGGATGCCAGCGGGTCCACCGCCGGATAGATTCCCAGCTCTGCGATGGAACGCTCCAGTACCGTCGTGGCATCCAGATGGGCGAAGGTCGTTGCCGGAGCCGGGTCAGTCAGGTCATCGGCTGGCACATAGACCGCCTGTACCGATGTAATGGAACCGCTCTTCGTGGAAGTGATCCGCTCCTGAAGAGCACCCATCTCGGTCTGCAGCGTCGGCTGGTAACCTACCGCACTGGGCATACGGCCGAGCAGCGCGGACACCTCGGAACCAGCCTGGGTGAATCGGAATATATTATCAATGAAAAGGAGCACATCCTTTCCACCCTTGTCACGAAAATACTCCGCCATGGTCAGGCCCGTCAGGCCCACTCTCATTCTTGCTCCCGGCGGCTCGTTCATCTGTCCAAATACCATGGTGGTCTTGTCGATAACGCCGGATTCTATCATTTCATAATAGAGATCGTTTCCCTCACGGGTACGCTCCCCTACCCCGGTAAATACGGAGTACCCGCCGTGCTCTGTGGCGATATTTGTTATAAGCTCCTGGATCAGCACCGTCTTACCTACCCCGGCGCCGCCAAACAGACCGATCTTACCACCCTTCTGATACGGGCACAGAAGGTCTATCACCTTAATTCCTGTCTCCAAAATTTCCGACTCCGTGGACTGCTCCTCAAATGCCGGCGCCTTCCGGTGGATCGGATCATACTCCTTCACTGCCGGCGGCTCCTTCTCATCAATGGGCTCACCCAGGACATTAAACATCCGTCCCAGTGTCTCTTCACCTACCGGCACCCGGATGGGTGATCCCGACGCCTCGGCTTCCATACCGCGGACAAGACCGTCTGTCGGTCCCATGGCGATACAGCGTACGGTATCATCTCCCAGATGCTGTGCCACCTCCACAACCAGTCTGCCACCCTTTTCCAATGGAATGCGGATGGCTTCATTGATCTCCGGAAGCTGTCCGTTCTTAAACTTAATGTCCAGAACGGCACCGATGATCTGAGTGATAACGCCAAGAGATTTTTTTTCACTATTCTCTGCCATTTCTTTCCTCCATTCGCGCACATCTTGCTGCGCAGCTTCGCTCTACCTATTCAATTGCCGACGCACCGGCAACAATTTCTGTCAGTTCCTGGGTGATCGCCGCCTGACGGGCGCGATTATACTGAAGTCCCAGGGTATCAATCATTTCCTCTGCATTGTTCGTCGCACTGTCCATGGCCTGCATACGCGCTCCGTTTTCACTGGCTACCGATTCCACCAGCGCTCCGAAGATCAGGCTGTTCATATACAAAGGTATAATATAACCGAGAGTCTCTTCCTCCTCCGGCTCATAATTCATCAGCGCCACAGCCCCGCTCTTTTCTTCCCTGCCGGACGGCACATCCGTCTGCAGTGCCTTTATATCCGCCTCATCAAAGGGCAGGATCTTAATCATGGTGGGAATCTGTGTCACAGTATTTTTAAATACCGTATAGGCCAGATACACTTCATCTATTTCGCCGCTTTCCAATGCATGGATCACCGTCTTGCCAATGGATACGGCGTCCCCGAACTGTGGTTTATTGATGACCTCGGAATAATCCCCCTCGCAGGTGTAACCAAGACGTCTCAGGGACTCCAGTCCCTTGCGCCCCACCGGATAGATCACCGTATCCTCCCGGTGAAAGCTGCCCTGTGTCACAAGCTTCACAATATTAGAATTATAGCCGCCTGCAAGTCCCCGGTTGGAGGTAATCAGGATCACCCCTTTTTTCTTAGGCACTCCCTCTTTTGCCTCCCTGACATACGGGTTCCCCGCGCCGCCGGACTTTGCCAGCATGCCGGCAACGGTCTCATACATTTTATTGAAATACGGCTTGGTCTCCTCTGCGTGCCCCTTTGCCTTCTGGAGCTTTACGGTGGAAACCAGCTTCATTGCCTTAGTTATCTGGGAAGTGCTCTGAATACTTGCCTTACGCCTTTTAATGTCCCTCATTGAGGCCATATCATCACACCTCTCTAATCTTCATGCAGAAACTGCTTTTTATATTCTTCAATCGCCGTTACCAGTTTCTTTTCCGTCTCCTCACTGATCTCCCTGTCATCGCGGATCGCAGCCGGAATATCCGGATATTTCGTATCTACAAAATCAAACAATCCCTTTTCGAAATTCAATATATCCTCCACCGGAATATCCAGAAGGTACTGCTTAGTGGCGGCATAGATAATGATTACCTGATACCATACCGGCAGAGGCGCGTACTGACCCTGTTTGAGGATCTCTCGGATCCGTTCCCCCTGATCCAGCTGACGCTTCGTATCGGCGTCCAGATCGGAGCCAAACTGTGAGAATGCCGCCAGCTCGCGGTACTGTGCCAGCTCGATACGAATCGGTCCGGCAATCTTCTTCATCGCCTTGATCTGGGCAGAGCCGCCTACGCGGGATACGCTCAGGCCCGGGTTGACCGCCGGACGGAAACCGGAATTGAACATCTCCGTCTCCAGATAGATCTGCCCGTCAGTAATGGATATTACATTGGTAGGGATATAGGCGGACACATCTCCCGCCTGGGTCTCTATGATCGGCAGTGCGGTCAGGGATCCCCCTCCCAGTTCATCGGATAGTCTCGCTGCGCGCTCCAGCAGTCTGGAATGCAGGTAGAATACGTCACCCGGATATGCCTCACGCCCCGGCGGTCTGCGGAGCAGCAGGGACAGGGTACGATATGCGGCCGCATGCTTGCTCAGGTCATCGTAGATAATGAGCACGTCCTTTCCCTGTTCCATCCATTCCTCACCGATGGCGCAGCCGGAATACGGTGCGATATACTGCAGCGGGGCCAGCTCGCTGGCAGTAGCCGCCACAACCGTAGTATAATCCATGGCGCCGCTCTCCTCCAGCGTCTTTACGATATTGGCAACCGTGGACGCCTTCTGGCCGATGGCTACATAGATACAGAGTACATCCTGATCCTTCTGATTGATAATGGTATCAATGGCGATTGCCGTCTTACCGGTCTGGCGGTCGCCGATGATCAGCTCACGCTGGCCTCTGCCGATGGGCACCATGGAATCAATGGCCTTGATACCAGTCTGCAGCGGCGTATCTACGGATTTACGGGAAATAACACCGGACGCCACACGCTCAATGGGGCGGAGCTTATCGGTGTTGATGGGACCCTTGCCATCAATGGGCTGTCCCAGCGCATTGACAACTCGTCCGCTCATGGCGTCTCCCACCGGTACTGTGGCGACGCGTCCTGTCGTCTTTACCATATCCCCTTCATTGATATTGGCGGCATCACCCAGAAGTACGGCACCGACATTGTCTTCTTCGAGATTCAGCACCATTCCATATACCTCATGCGGAAACTCCAGAAGCTCGCCCTGCATCGCCTTTTCCAGCCCATGAATCCGGGCAATACCATCCGCAACCTGAATCACGGTTCCTACATTTGCCACTTCGAACTCCGTACTATATTTCTTTATTTCTTCCTTAATCACTGAACTGATCTCTTCAGGTTTTAAGTTCATGTAAAAGCACACCTTCTTTCTAAGTATAGCGGTTTTTCCTGAATGCCTTCTATACTTCCTATACTTTCTTTCCTGTCTTTCCGTTCGACAGCTTTACTTTATATAATTGTCTTGACATCGCCTCCAGCTTCGACCGGATGCTGTTGTCAAGCACTCTGTCCCCGATTCGGATCACCAGGCCGCCCAGCAGACCTTCGTCTACCTGGTACTGCATCTCCAGCGATTCATAACCAGAAACCTCAAGAAGCCTGTTTTCCAGCTGTTCCCTCTGCCGGTCCGTCAAGGGCATCGGCGCGGCTACACGGACCACACCAATCCTGCTGTATTCCTTCGCCTGTTCATCAAAATAATCCAGAACAGAAAGAATCTCCCCAATACGGTTCTTGCGCACCAGTACATCCAGGAAACCCATCATGTCCTGAGACAGCCCCGCTTTGAAAATATCTTCCAATACGGCAGTTTTTTTCTGCTGCGTCATTTCCGGATGGCACAGGACCGGCAAAAAATCAGGATTGTCAGCAATTGTCTGACGAACCAGCCTGACCTCCTCCCATACGGCTTCCAGCTTATCCTCTTCCACTGCCAGCGAAAACAGGGCGTCCCCATATACTTTAGAAACTAATTTTGCCATGTTGCATCACCCATTTCCTTCAATGTCTCATCAACAAGCTTCGCCTGTGTCTCCTCATCCATGGATCCGGCAACGAATCTGCCGGCCATAAGGGCTGCCACCTGAACCATTTCCTGCTTCATCTCATCGCGGACCTTATCCTTCTCCAGCGCCACTTCTTTTTCTGCACGAACCACGATGCGGTGCGCCTCCTCATTGGCCTGGGCAACGATATCATTTTCCCGCATCTGCGCCTTCTTGCGCGCCTCTGTCAGAAGCTCCGCCGATTCCTCATCCACTCTGGCAAGTCTGGCATCGTAGTCGGCCTTCATTCCGAGGGCATCCTTCCTGGCTGCCGCCGCCTCGTCCAGCTGTCCCTGAATATATTCCTTTCTCTTCTGGATCAGCTTCCTTGCCGGATTAAATAAAAGATACGACAACAGGGTAAACAGCACCAGCATTGCCACCAGCGTAATGCATGTGTCAAATAATGTCTGGGGATCAAGTCCAAATATTCTTGGTTCCACCTAAAATCCCTCCTTTCTCAAATAATTATGGATGGATTTTGGTTAGATCAGCGGATTTGCAAAGAGCAGGATCATCGCCACAGCAAGGCCGTACAGACCCGTTGTCTCTGCTACCGCCTGTCCAAGAAGCATGGTAGACATTACCTCTCCTCTCGCTCCCGGATTGCGTCCCACGGCGCTGGCGCCATAACCGGCCGCGATACCCTGTCCTACACCAGGTCCGATACCTGCGATAACTGCTAAACCTGCACCAATAGCTGATGCTGCGCGAATAATTGCTTCTGTCATTTCCATAATAATTACCTCTACTTTCTTTTTTTATAATTTTTTGTGAAGAATCCCTTTTACGCCTTCCTCACGTTTCATCCGTTGCTGCGGCATTCGCAATGAATACCATCGTCAGCATGGCAAATACATACGCCTGCAGGGCACCGGCAAATACATCCAGATAGGCGTGCAGGGCGGCCGGCCATGCCCAAAGGATAAACCTGGGCAGCAGGCCATAGATCAGCGCCATCATCATCGTGCCAGACAATATATTGGCAAACAGACGCAGTGACAGCGAGATTGGCGTGGCAAATTCACTGATAAGGTTCACTGGGAAAAAGACAAAAATCGGCTCAAAGAGTCCCTTCAGCTTGCCCCACTTCTGCCATTTAATGCCCTGATACTGGATCATGACAAAGGTGATCAGCGCCAGCGGCAGTGTCACTCCATAATCCGCCGTGGGCGGCCTGAGTCCAAATAACCCGGACAGGTTACAGGTCAGAAGCAGCATGAAGACAACGCCGATATAGTTGCAGAATTTTGGTGCCAGCTTATTCCCCATATTGTCATACACCAGTTTGTCCACTGTCTCCACTGCCAGTTCAATGACATTTAGAAATCCAGTCGGCGCCTTGGTGGGATCCGCCTTCTTTATCTTCCTGTTTGCCACCAGGGCAAATAAGACCAGAACCGCCATGACAATGACCAGGCAGACATGGCTGGTGGTGAGATACACCGTTGTTCCCCCAAGCTGTATAGGCAGATAGCCATGTACATAAAAATCAACGCCTTCCAAGCCTTCACTCTCCTTTCCTTAAATATTTATAACATGCAGACTGACGAAATCAGTCCGCCCTATTATCACATTCCCTTTTTTTGTTTCCTTCCGTCCCTGAACTCCTCATAAAAAGGAACGGCGATCGCCGCCAGCTTGCGGCCAAATAATCCCGCCAGAACGGTATAGGGCATCACCCAGCGGGAGACAAAAAAACTGCCCAGCAAGACAGCCAGTTCCATCACGCTCCGCAGGATCCCCATAAGGCGGGAGTGATTCACCGCCCGCTTCTCCGGAAGATCTAGTTCAATATCCAGGCTGCCATACAGATGGATCATCATAAGGGACGCCGTCAGGCTTCCCACTATCTCCCCCAGCACATAAGCCAGAGGGGACGCCGTCAGAAACACACCGGCAAGTATGACGATCCCGGCAATGATCCAGATCCCCGCAATGGTTTCAATCAGCGTGGTCTTTGCTGTCTTCATCATCCTGTCCTTTCCCGTCTCCCTCACTGCCCCCGGAACCGCTGCCGGGCTTATAGTGCCCTGTCAGTACCAGCATACTCCGGATGGCCGCCAGCATACCGATGATCATCATAATGGGCACCCATATCTTCGTTACAAAAAGACGGTCTATATAGTATCCGATGGCGAGGCTCATTCCCATGCAGACCATAATGGACAATCCGATCTGCAGGATCATGGCCAGGGCGTGCATTGTTTCCTTTCGGTTCTTTGCCTTGTCCCGTTCCCTCATGCCTGCCTCCCTCACATTTCTCTTGCCTTCCTCACACAGGCTCTCTGCCCCTCGATCACGGCGCTCCGAAATCCTTTTTCCTCCAGGACCCGCACCGCCTCGATGGTAGTCCCCCCCGGGGAGCAGACCATATCCTTCAGCTCACCGGGATGCTTTCCCGTCTCCAGGACCATCCGGGCACTCCCCAGTACTGACTTCGCAGCCAGCTCGTAGGCCTGGGCCCGGGGCATGCCGTCTGCCACGGCGGCGTCCGCCATCGCCTCAATAAACAAAAACACATAGGCGGGCGAGCTTCCACTCACTCCGATAACGGTGTCAATCATTTTCTCCTCTACTACCGCCACCATGCCAAAGCTCTCGAAGAGCCGGATCGCCCTCTGCCTGTCTGTCTCTGTCACCGCTTCATTGAAACACATGCCAGCGGCGCCTTCCTGAACCAGTGCCGGCGTGTTCGGCATCGTCCTCACTAATCTGATAGTTTTCCCAAAGAGGTGTTCAATATTCGAGATCGTCCGGCCCGCCGCAATGGAGATCACCAGTGTCTCCTCCCCGACAAGGTCTTTTATCTCCGAAATCACTTCCTCAAACACAAAGGGCTTCACCGCCAGTACAAGTAGATCCGACTTCGCGGCCACCTCTTTGTTATCTGTAGTGGTATGCACTCCAAGCTCATCCCGGATCCTCGTAAGCTCCTGTTCCGACCGGCGGGAGACGATGATTTCCTCCGGCCTGCGGAGTCCCTCTGCCAGAATACCCTTCAGCATCGCCTGCGCCATATTCCCGCATCCAATAAAACCAAGCATATCTTACCCTCTTACTCAATCATATCCACACGGCGCCGATGTCTCTCCGCACCGGAAAATTCCGTGTCAAGAAATGTGTCTACTATTTTCTCGGCCAGTCCCGGACCGACAACCCTGGCCCCAAAAGCCAGAATATTGGCGTCGTTATGTAAACGTGTGGCCTCTGCGCTGAAACAGTCGCTGCAAAGAGCAGCCCGTATCCCCTTCACCTTATTGGCGGCGATGGAGATGCCGATGCCGGTGCCGCAGATCAGAATTCCCTTCTCACACTCACCATCCGCCACCGCATGGGCTACCTTTTTCCCGTAGACCGGATAATCTACGGGGTCCGCATTGTAGCTGCCATAGTCCTTATACTCCAGTCCCCGTTCCTCCAAATGTTTCATAATAACCTGCTTTAATTCGTAACCTGCCTGGTCACTTCCCAATGCTATCATTCCACTACCTCCAGTCCAGTTTCTTTTTTATCCTGTAGAGCAGTTCTTTAAGCTCCACATAAAACCGGTCATATGCCTCCTCGTCACCGCCGTAGGGATCCACCACATCATCCTCTTCTTCCTCCAGAAATTCCATCAGGGTTACTACATTTTCCGTGAGTCCGAATTCCTCGGCGAGCTTTACCTTCTCCGTAAAGTTCATGGCAACCACCAGTGTTTTTTCATCTACCTCTGCTCTGTCAAATTCCTGTGACACCTGCTCCTCACATGGTATCGCATGTTTCATCAAAACATCTGTCACCTTCAGATTGCGCGGTTCCGGAAACAGTACCACCAGTCCCCGGGAACAGATTCTCTTCGACTTGTCCATGACAATACTCTTCATGATCCATTCTGCCATCGGACTCAGATATACATTTTCCTTACACACAAAAATCAGTTTATCGTAAGCCATGGGATTCCTCCAATCATTTCGGAAGAAATTCAATGCGATGCCCCGCCGCCTTCAAAAGGCGGTTCATGACAGCCTCACTCTTCTCCTCCCCCGAAAAGCTTTCGGAAAAAATAACCTCTACCCCCAGTCGGTCAAACTGCCGCAGCGCCGCATATAAGCCATTGGCAACCGTCCCCTTCTCTCGGGAGCCTGCCGCCACTACATGTCCATGTCTGTAACAGTGCCGTGTCTCATCTGAAGCGAGGATGCCTACCCGGTCTGCCGGATAAGCCGCTGCCCCCGCATTGATCGCTGGCACTACATCTATTATACTGCCCTCATATACCGTCATCGCCGCCCTGGGCGCATAATGACGATATTTCATCCCTGGTGCCTTTGGCCTCACCGAGTGGTCCCGCTCCGCCAGACCGGGATCCATCTTTACGCTGCCAGCCACCTGGGCAGCCATCTCCCTCGTAATATATCCGGGGCGTAGAATCACCGGCGATGTCCCCGTCAGGTCAATAATGGTAGATTCTATCCCGATGCCGACGCTGCCGCCCTCAATGATCATATCAATCTTCCCATCCAGATCCTCCCTGACATGCTCTGCCATGGTGGGGCTTGGCCTTCCGGATGTATTGGCGCTTGGCGCCGCCACCGGCACCCTGGCTTCTGCAATAAGCTCCTGCGCCCCTGGATGGGCAGGCATGCGCACTGCCACAGTATCCAGCCCCCCGGTGGTCTCATAGGGAACGGCCCCGCTCTTCTCAAAAATCAGAGTCATGGGTCCGGGCCAGAATGCATTCATCAAAGCCTCCGCCTTTGCCGGAATGTTTTTTACAATGGCATCCAGTTCTGACCGGCAGCTGATATGAAGGATCAATGGATTATCACTGGGACGCCCTTTGGCTTCATATATTTTCCTGGCGGCATTTTTCTGAAGTCCGTCTCCCCCCAGGCCATACACTGTCTCTGTGGGAAAAGCCACCAGTCCACCACTGCGAAGAATCCCTGCCGCCCTTCGGAGATCCTCCCTCCGATAGCCCTGCTCAGGATTCCAGTGAATGTATTCTGTATTCATAACTCATTCCTTCTATTCTGCCGAAATCTGCTCATATGTATTATCATACCATATTATGGTTATTTATACAAGAAATTTTCAATTCCCTGACAGATCCCCTCTGCCATCTTTTCCTGATATTTTTCATCACAGAGAAGCGCCTCCTCCGCCGGGTTTGACAGAAAACCACATTCTACGATAACAAGCGGACAGGACACCTTCCGCAGCATATAGTAACTGTCATTGGCCTTCTCCACACGGTGGTTGTCGTCCCCCACAGCCTCCCGGATGCTGCCCTGAAGGATATTCGCCAGTCTCTTTCCCTCCTCCGACCCCGTATAATAAAATACCTGGGCACCCTTGGTCCCTGCCGAAAAGCTGTTCTGATGAATGCTGACTGCCAGCGCAGGTTTTGTTTTGTCGATCAGCGCCACCCTGTTTTTCATATCTGCCAGCTTCTTTGATGACTCATTTCCCGTGCACAGCGCCACATCTTCTGATCTGGTCATGGAGACGGTGTACCCGCTGTCCGCTAATCTCTGCTCTACCTTCTTGGCGATAGCCAGATTGATGTCCTTCTCCAGGGTCTTCCTCGTCCCCACCTTTCCGGGATCAAATCCGCCATGTCCGGGATCGATCACGATCACCGCCTTGGTTCCCTCTGCCGTCTGATTCAGCGTTGTCTCCTCCTCCGTCCGGCTCTGCCACAGCACGATAACCAATATCAGGGAAAACAACAATACTGCGGAGACCCTCCTCCCGTATCCCCTGTATTTTTCTTCCATATAAAACACTCCGTACATTCTTTTAATACTAATGTACGGAGTTGACAAAAAATCTATGCCTTTTATTTCAGTTCCCCTTCAATCATGCTCCACGTAGCGGCACGTTCGAAACCAAGTTTCCAGAAAGCGACTCCCGCCACTCCCTGCTTATTTACAACTTCTAATTTCTTTTTCAGCGATGTCTCCTCTTCCAGCCATATTTTATAGATGGCGCCATTCTCCTTATACTGGGCGTAATACTGGCCAGTCTTTTCATCCCACTCCGGCGTCGTATCGTGAGACCGCAAAAGGCTTTCCGCCGAACTCATTCCATAGGCAGACGGAGACGTCACCTTCACTTTAGATTTCGTCTTCTCCTCCTTCCACAGCCGGGTGAAAAAGGGAAGAGCTGCAATAACACGCTCTTTTGGCACTCTGGCAACCGTATCCTTCACTCCCCTATCCACAAATCCAAGCGAAGCGACAGAACCGCTTTTCCCGCCCCCCTGATAGTGCTCGTCATATCCCATCACCACAACATAATCCACAATCCTGCCCTGCTCCTGCAGATCATAAAACGCATTGTAGTCAGCTGGCACATAATTGTCTACGGATACCACCAGATCGTTTACATGAGCCTTCAGGGTAAGTTCCCGCAGAAACTGCAGATATGCCGCCGCATTATCCTTAGTTATTTTTTCAAAATCAATATTTATACCGTCCAGATCATACTGGATCGCCGTCCCCACAAGGGAATTGATCAGCTTTGTACGAGTACTCGTGATACCAAGGATCTGGGAGAGCTTCAGCTTTTTGTCAAAATCATTTACCAGCCCCCATACCTGAAGTCCCTTGGCATGTGCCTGATTGACATATTCTGTATTGGCAAGCGAAGTAAAGTTTCCCTTATTATCACTCAGTGCAAACCAGGTAGGGGAAAGAACATTCATACGCGCCGCCATGGCAAGGCTGTCTGGCATGGAAGAAATATTTGTGGTCATCTGATGCCATCCAAGGCAGACTGTCTTCCCCAATCCTTTCTGCGGAAAAGATTCCGGAGTCTTCTCAAATTTCCATGCCCCTTCCTCTGTCTTGTCCACACGATCTACCGGTATATACCCCGTAATGCCATCCTCCGTAGTTACCGACATATATTCATTTTCCTGTTTCGTGGCAGTCTCTACAATGACCCTGCTGCCCTCCGGCACCTCCACAAGCCAGGGATATTTCTTCCCCGGACCGGTGCGGACACGGGTGGCACTGGTCATCACGCCAAATGTATATTTCTTTGTCCTGTCTGCCATAACTACCAGCCGGGATGGATTTTTGTATTCTTTGTAATAACAGGAGGCATGTTCCCCAATAAAGGAAAGGGAGATATAAAATGCTTTTTCCGTCCTGATAAGAACCGGCTTGTCTGTCTGCTTATTCTCTTTGCCGATTACATAGGCCGCCGCTCCCTGTTTTGCCTGGATCACTCCGGCCGAAGTGGCATAGGAGAGGATTCCCTCTTTGGCATCCACATAGATCCTCTGATCCATTTTGGCAGCGATATCAGCCGGCACATACAGTTGACCACCCTGTATCACAGCCCTGTTCTCAAGCACCTTATCATCTACGATCATGGCAGTCTCACCTGCGGCAAGCTTGAAAATGGCATTCAGATCCTGTTTTTCATTGCTGGGAGCTATATACTTATATATCGCAGCAATAATCAATACCATTACAAGAACACCCGCCAGAATCATCGCTATCAGCACAACTTTTTTTTGTCTGTCCATCCTTTTGCCTCTCCCTTCCTCTGTCTGTTTCTTATATAGAGTCCGCCTGCAGACCTTCAGTTTCCGATCTGCCGACGACAGCCTCAACTTCCTCTATTGTTTTATCCGAAGCACTGGCAATCTGCTCCACAGTATAACCATTTTTATACAGGCTGCGAATAATTCTTGCCTCTCCTATCGCTTCTCCCCTTGCCTCTCCTATCGCTTTTCCCCTTGCCTCTCCTATCGCTTCTCCTCTTGCCTCTCCTATCGCTTCTCCTCTTTCGAGGATCCCCTGACTTAGATTACACATTACTCTCACATCCTCTCTCATTCTATCATCTATGGGTATTCTATACTCAGTCTCTATAATCCCTAACTTTTCAACAGCGGACAATTCCATTGATAACAACGTACCCAACAAACGATGCAGTTCATATTTTTCATCATTCTCGGGAATTTCATTGGCTATACCGATTAGAACGATATTGAGCAGATCAAGTCTGCCTCTCCATTGGTAAGAACCCAGCCGGTTATCATTAGTCAAATGTATATAATCCATGCAGTTTTCATCCATGTTCATACAAACCCAGATAGAAAACACTCTCTTTATATCACTGTAATTTGTTTTTACAAAATCCCTTTCCTTCTGGGAAGAAACAAGGCGGCTGACATAAAAGACTGCTCTATCCAGAATATAGTAACTCGTAGGTTCATCCTTCTGCGCTTCCAGATTCACAATCACTTGCGAGATCCCATCCTTCATTCTAACATAAAAAATAATATCAAATCGAATAAGCCCTTCATTGATTTCTGCATTTTCTGTGTTCAAGCCAACAATTCTCGGGCCCTCTTTCACACTGCCCGAATCTGTTTTCCCTCCTGAATTCGTCAGTCCCGGCTCCACTGGAACAATACCAATAAAAGGCTCTCCCTCAATATATGACGCCACGTCTTGTGGTTTCATCCCCCGAAACTCATCCATTGTATTTACCAGAATATATGCCAATATTATCTTGTTTCCCAACAGACGTTTTGCCTTTTCATCATATTGGGCTTCTGTATCCGCCGCATGTATCGCATTGCCAATCTCTTCTCCCATAATCTCCTCCCTGTGTATACGCTACCATTATACTTCAATCCCCCCGCTAAATCAACCTTCTTAAGGTAGTTATTTTTCACTCCCCCGGGGGATATCCAGAAGCCTTTTGCTGTCTCCTTTTCATTCGCCGCCAGTTCCAGTATCCGTACAGGTCATTTGCCAGAAACATCAGAAAACAGAATACCATTGGAAGGGATGAGCGGTCACTGACGGCCGCCAGAACCCACAGCACGATAAGCACCACATCATTGGCGCCATAGGCCAGCGCATACCAGGGATTCCTCATCAGCATAAGATAGGAGGCCGAGAAACTGGTGGCAATGGACACGGTGCTCCAGAAGAGATTTGCCGTACCCCAGAATCTCAGTATATAGTAGAACAGCCATGTCACCAGCGATGTCAGAATGGGAAGAAGAGCCTTCTGCCGTACAGTCAGCTGGTGAACCTCCACTTCCGCACTCTGCTGATAGGGGTGCCGGAGCCAGGAAATTACCGACATCATGGCGATGGGAGCCGTCATGCCAAGATAGGTGGCCATCTCGCCATAATAATGGAAACCAAATGAGATCCAGCCATACAGAAGGCTGAATGACACTGTGAGGAGCTGTCCCAGCACCGCCCCCTTCGACACGAAGATCAGCGCGCTGACCCCCACAAGGGAGGCCGCCAGCGTCAGGAAATCCGGTTTCCCGGAGCACAAAAAGGATGCAGACACCACGGCAACGGAAGCCGCCCACAATACACATTCAAATTTCGTCAGGCTTTTGATGGTTTTGATCAGCTGCATATTTCCCCTCTCTTTCCCTAAGGCAAAAAGCATCCATACACATATCTTCTAAGACCTACCGATATGTCCATGAATGCTTCTGCATTATCCTGCCCGGTGGCAGTACTTTATTATATAAGTTCTGGATGCTAAAACCGATTCCCTATTAGGATACAATAGATTGGGGAATAAGTCAAGGACAGGATGTTACTTCACTGTCACGTTAAATTTCTTTACCGCCTTTCCGCTGGTGAATTTCAAAGTGATCTTACCTTTTTTCTTTCCCTTGATCGTGAGTTTTCCTTTCTTAAAGGTTACCTTTGCTATCTTTTTGTCCTTTCCCTTCCACCCGCCAAGCTTAATACCGGAGCCGGATGGATTGACGGAGACCGTAAACTTCACCGTCTTATTTCTCTTCACTGCCGCTCTGCCTGCCGCTTTCTTTCCCTTCTTTATTTTGATGGAAGGATTTTTCACAGTAACCCGCACCGTCTGGGAGATTCCGTTTGCTTTCGCCGTGATAACGGCTGTCCCTTTTTTCACTGCCCGGATCACACCGTTTGACACAGATGCCACCTTGGTATTGGAAGAAGACCACTCTACCATCTGGGAGCTTCCCGTCACATCAGCCCGCACCGTAGTTCTATTTTTCTTCTTTCCTGTATATAGCGTTGCCTTTGCCGCGCTGAGTTTCAGTGATGCCTGGGTGCCGCCTGGGTTGATATTCTGGTTGTTACCGGGATCCTGGGTGCCGCCCGGGTTCTGGTTTCCTCCCGGATTCTGATTATCTCCAGGATTCTGATTATCCCCGGGATTCTGTCCGTCTCCTGGATTATCACCTGGATTATTTCCGTCCGGATTTTTCTCCTCTGTCTCCACCCTCACATGGCATACTGCTTTGATATCCAGATCCACTGCAGAAACTGCGGTAATATCCGCCTCGCCGCTCTCTGCCACAGCTGTCACATTCCCCTCCTGGTCCACATCTGCCACATCTGTGTCTGAGGAGGACCAGATAAGGGTTTTGTCATCGGTGGTATCCGCTGGCTCAAAGACTACCTCCAGTTTCTTTTTTCCAAAGACAATACTATTGTCCGCCGTGTTCTTACTATTTGTAAGGGTAATATCTGTTTCGGCAAAATGGATGCCTGTCAGGGGATGCTTTCCCTCTATCAGGGTCTGTCCGCCTGTCACGTCCTTTTCTGTGTCGGTTCCCGCAGTAATCGTACCTGTCACTGCCGTATAATTGTCATTTGTAACAGTAATCTTGTATTCCTGTCCCTTTTTCAGTCCCTTCAGGACAGCTCTGCCATCCTCTCCGGCAGTGACTATATATACCACTTCCTCCCCGGACCTTAATTCTATCTGGGAATTCTTCCTGGCTGTGATGACGGCAGAGCAGGTAGTTTCGTTTTCCGGCACGCCGGCTGCAGCCAGCTGATCCACCTCGGCCTCATTCAGTGCGCGGCCATATACCTGGATGCCGTGAAGGCTTCCCATCAGATCCCCATGATTTCCCTCGCTGTCTCTTCCGATCATGATATTGGATGCCTCCGAGATGATCCGCTCAAAATCTATACCCGACAGATCGTTCTTCTCACAAGCCAGTACTCCGTCCACATAAGAACGGCATCCGTTTTCGTCAATGGTGAAGGTGAGATTTTTTACCTTCCCTGTCTCATATTTCTTACAGCTGTCCCATGCAAACCCATTTTTGCAATCCGGATTCGGGTAAAGTCTTGTGAGTTCACCGGTCTCCTGATTCACATATACGGTAATAAAACCTATGGTATTTTTGAGCAGTACATTGCCGTCAGCACCGGTAACCGCCAGCAGATCCCAGAAATCGGCGCCGTTTTCTTTGTAAATATTGCTGAAATTCCATTTTATATGAAAGGTCAGCCCCTTTGCCAGGGTGGCGCCGGACAGCAGGTCTTTGTCCAGCGAGATGCCCGCCCTGCCGCCGGCCCCGTCCTCGGATGACTGGATGCTGCCCTCGGATACCGCCGCATCCCCCATCGGTGTAATGGTGTAGCCGCCGGATGTAACTGTTTTTTTGTCCTCACTGGTGACAGAGGTATCCGCAGTAAAGTCAGTATTCAGCAGCAGGCCGGAGGTGAGGTTGGTTTCCTTCCTCTGCAGATTTCCCACCGCTGTCTCCAGTTCTGCCTTCGCCTTGTCTACTGCCTCCTGTTCCGCGCCTGGGTCGGCATTGACAGCCACTGCCGCTGCCAGCTTCTCTTTCAGCTCCGCCGCCGTACTCTCTGTATACAGTTCAAATCTTCCCAGCTTCTGAGCCTCGGCAATCGCTGCCGCCAGCGCAGTTTTATCCGTCTGTACCACATCACCGCCTGTCACACTGCTATAGACCTGCTCGGCTGACAGCGCGGTGGTATAAATTTTGATATCATCATACAGGATCTCACTCATATCCTCCGTGGAGGTCTGTCCATTTGACGGAAAGCCTCCGCAGCCCAGGGCATGAAACTGATTGGTCGCATATTTCTCCAGCGCCGGAACAAATCCGTTTGTTTTGTCTCCGCCGGTGGGAGCCGACGAAGTCTGTTCGATGCCGTCCAGATACACCCTTACATACTCCTTGTCCAGAGTGAGCGTCACGGTGTGCCAGCTGCCAAAGTGCTCCTACGTCTTCTTTGCCTCCGGGGTGTCTCCCCAAACCTGAGGCGTGCCGGCATTGACGCCGGTAACAAGATTGGCCTTTGTCCGGAGAAGATTCCATTCACCGTATTTCGTCGGCGTGGAATAGAAGATCGCCGATGCATCCTGCAGATTTTTCTCCGCATCAATATTTACTCTCATAGATACGGTGAGACCGCTCTCTCCTGTCACATCGCGGAAGATTCCTGTGGGGAGTTTGGCATAATTTTTGCCAAAAGATTTTACCCCTCCGTCATTGACACGAAGGGCATGGTTATCCCCTTCTGAAACCACTTCCACCACGCCGCCGTTGACCTCCGGCGTGATGGCACTTTCCTCCCCTGTCTGTGTTCCCGTACTCTGAAGGGGTGCATCCCCTTCAAAGTCATATACATATGCCGGATCCGGCAGCGGAGCCGTTTCTGCACCGGCTGTCACCGGCCCGGCAGCCAGCGGCGTGGACAATGCCACTGCCGCAGAAAGGATAACTGCCATTCCCCTGTGTAACTGTTTTCTCATACTGATTCCCCCTTATTCTCTCTGTGCTTTTATTTTTTTACTGTTACTTTTATATTGATCTTTTTCTTTCCGCATGAAACCCGAATGTTCGCCTCCTTCTTTTTCTTCTGTGGAGAGATCCTGCAGGTGATAACCCCATACTGGTCTACCTTGGCATACTTTTTCCCTTTTGTTACTTTATAAGTAATTGTATCTGTTGTTTTACTGGTGAACTTTTTGATCCGTATCTGTTTTACGGCGCCTTTCTTTCGCATCGTCAGCTTCTTTGCCGTGGCGATTGCCAGGCTCTTGTTCTGTTTCTTTTTCTTCACCACCCGGATGGTGACAACCTTTTTCAATGTCTTTCCCTTCACCGTTTTATTTGCGGCTGTTACCGTAATCCTTGCGGTTCCGGTTTTATTTTTCCGGATCGTGACCTTCCCTTTCGCACTGACCGATGCGAGTTTCTTATTTGAGCTGGCAAACTTCACCTTCTGGGATGCCCCAGTGGGAGTTATCACCGCTTTCAGCTGCACCGTCTGCTTCTTCTTGCTCCTAGCCAGGTAAATCGTACTGCCCACACGATTTTTTACGGCTGCTGTCAATTTTGACGGATAGACTGTCTTATCATTTCCGTCTGCTCCCCCCGGATTGCCATTGCCGCCGGGCGGATCGGAAGGCTCCGCCGCCTTTGTCAGATTGTCCATGGCCTTCTTCAGACTGTTAAATGCATTGATATAATCCTGTTCTCCGGCATTGGCGTCCTCATATACCTTCGCTGCCCTTTCCATCTCTGCCTCCAGCACTTTTATACTGTCCGCCGTATAGATCTTTTTCGCTGCCTCAGCTTTCGCCTGTTCCAAAATCAGCGCCACGATGGAACGGTCTATTTTTCCATAATACATATGGCGGATCTGTTCCTCACTGACTGCCTCATCAAAGATCATAAAATCATCCGCCAACATTCCGGCAGGCCCCCAGTACAGGTTATTGCCGCCAATCTGAATCGTACCCACATCCTTCAAAAGCTGTATGACGCGCTCCGCATTATCTATATTCTGTCCCGCCGCATAATTTTTGTCCCGGGTGGACAGTTTCTTCTCACCGTTGACATAGACGCAGACCTCACTGCCCGTCATGGTGGTAGTCACCAGATTCCATCTGCTGTTTTTCAAATATCCCTGCATATCAGACGGTCCCGGAAGGTTGTGCGGACAGTTCAGGTCAATAAATCCCCTGCCCCCGTCGTAGCCAAAATACGGGGCGCCTGCCAGCCATGCGTAGTTGTATTTATTTGAGAAGGACCAGATAAAGCCGTAATTGTCAAGGGAAGGCGCCTTTACCCATACGGAGATGGTGGCTCCTTTTTTCAGATCCCCGCCTTTCAGCGGATTTGTCACGCGAAGCATCGCCGAATTCTCCACCAGTCCCGCGTTTACCCTGAGAACCTGCCCCCTGGTATCATCCTTTGCGATCACCGGATCGGAGTTACTGCCGGTATGAGACGGCTCTCCCGCTTCATTACCAGTGACAGAATCCTTGAAATCACCCTCAAAGGAGTAGCAGGCCCGGAGTGCATGTGTGACATCTGCCGCCAGGATCTTGTCCTCCAGCATCGGAAGATATTTGGCCAGTATATCAATGACCTCCTGCCTCTCCTTCTCTGACAGTCCGGCTTTCCCGGCCCGGGCCAGTGCATCACTTAACTTCTGCGCCCGGTCGGCGTCCGTCTCCTCCACAGTGCCTGTCTCATCTTTGTCATAACTGCTGGCGCCGTTCCGCACCATCTTTCCTGCCTGTCCGGCTGGTGCGGCAGAATTTGCAGATACCACGATCTTATCTACGGAAAGGCCATCTTCCCGTCCTCCCAGGGAAAGCTTGTGCTCCCCGGCTGCCGCCACATTGAGAGACGCCGCCTTCTTCCAGACATAACCGCCGCCCGTTGCACCGATATCATTTAATACGGCTGCATATTTCTCATCCAAAAAGATCAGGATCGAATCATCCTCGATGGATTCTGCCTTTAACCGCAGCCACACATTATAATTCCCCGTCTGCTTCAAGTCGATGATATATTCTGCCTTCGGTCCCAGATTCGTCGAATAGTCCGTGCTGGTATAGCCTTTCGTACTGTTTGGCCCGAAGAAGAGTGCGCTGCCGCTCCTGCCATTTGTCTCATGCCAGCTGATCTGGCTGTCACTCTTTACCGGTATGATCTTAGCGTAGTCACTGTTCTCAAGAGCAGCCTCCGCCTCAATATTGATATACCCTTTGGCGTCTTTGATAAATGCGCCCTTTCCGTCATCCTTCAGGGGCTCCTTTTCCTGCCATGCTTCTATGCTCGTGACCGCCCATTTATTCCCAGCAAAGGTAAGGGCAATCTCTTTGTTCTCATCGGGTACGGCGGTAAATGTGTATTCCATAGTGCCGCCGGCTTTCACTGCGATATTGCCTAACACCTTTGTTCCATTGGCCTTCACCGTCATGCCGGATACTGCAAAGCCGCCGGAACCTCTGTCTCCCACTGCCAGGCCGATCCGGTATTTATTCTTTGTCTGGGTCTTAAAGATAAAGGTGTCCTCCGTCGATCCATACACAAAGCCCTTGTCCCGGTCCGAACACTTGGCGGCGCTGCTGCGGTATACCGCTTTTTTATCGGATTTCTCATTTTCCTTCCATCTGAATTTCCTGCCAGTGGCAGCTGCTGTCACGCCGGTATAGCCCTTCTGTACGCTCCCTGCCTGGGCAGAGAAGTCAAATAAATACGCATCCTCCGTCTCCGTTCCCGCAGCCTCCAGTCCCTCTGCCGAAATCTCCGGCACGGCGGCTGTTTTCGGCGCCTGCCAGCCGGCTATCGTCTGTCTGCTCTCCGGGGCGCCGGTTCTGGATGCCGGAGCTGTTTTCCCACTGTGTACGAGATCGATCTTATCAAAGGCAATTCCGGCATCGGACTGGATCACCCGCACGGTATGCCATCCTGGATCCGCCACATCGACGGTAAAGGATAAGCGTTCCATGCTCTCCTGGATGTTGATGGACCAGGCGGATCCGCCTTTCTCCTCCACCAGCGTATTGCCCCGGAGCAGTACTGCCGTTCCGTCATCCAGTCCCACAAGTACTCTGGCGCTTTTGGCTGTGCCGTCATCATATTTCCCCTCATTCAATGTAGGGAGACGGTACAGAACTCCGTTGTAGGTTCCTGTCGTCTCGAAATACACATGATATTCCAGATACGGAGCGGTCTGTATCGCCGTCTGCACCGGTGTGTCCTCAGAGAACAGACACGGATGGGAACTGTTGGTATCCGGGTACACCTTCATCAGATCCCCCGATACGCCCAGATCCTTCACCTGCTTCCATTCCTTTCCCTCCACCGGCACATTGCTGCTGTAGTGTTCCGCCTCCAGGGAAACCACGCCGTTTGCCTCATAATAACCCTTTTTTGCCGCATCGGCTGTCTTTTTCGTAAGGGAAACGGAAAATTCCCGCAGCTGTTCCTGGCCGCTGCTGATCCGGACCTTCGCCGCCTGTTTTCCCTCTGCCGCTTTTGTCCAGTCCGCCTTAAGCCAGACCCTTTTCTCCACTTCCACCGGAATGGAATACCGCTTGCCGGATGCCGCTGTCTCAAAGGCCAGCTCTTTCCCCGCCGCATCCGTCAGCATAAGTTCCTTCCCTGTCTCTACCAGTGCTGTCTGCTTCTGATATCCGGTGGTAAAGAGATCGATAAACCGCACGTCGTCTGTCTGGGAGTGGAACTCCAGCGTCACCTCTTCATTCCCTGTCACCTGTCCCTCACACACCGCATCCAGTCCTTCGTCCGCCGACTGCGCGGATACGGAAGCCGTGTCCGGCTCTGCCTGTATCTTTGGCAGCCCGTTTACATTGGTATAGGGATCCAGTATATTCTTCCACTTGCCCGAAGAGAGCTCGTAGTTAAAGTAATCCACATCCTGGAGGACCTGCCGGTAAGCCTCCTCTGCCAGCTTCGCATAGGCACTGACACTTAAGAATCGCCCCTGTTGCTTATACACCCTGCTCTTCTGTGCGTAGATTGTCTTTTGCGCCGTGAGCATAGAGGATCGGATCATATAATGGATCAGCTGGTAATACGCCGCCTTCTCCTTCTCCGGCAGTTTCTCATAGATGGCACTGGATCTCTTATCCAGCTCCTCCCACTGATTGACAAACCGCTGTCCCTCGTCGCCATAGTCCGTCACACTGAATTCCGTGCCCTGATTTAACCCGGCAAACTCCGGTTTCTTGATAAATCCCAGCTGGTATGCCTCTGTCAGAAGATCTGCCAGCTCCTGTGCATTCTCTGCTGACAGTGTAAAATCTCTCTGGAACTTCTCCGCCATATAGACAGCCGGATCTTCCCCGTGGACGGAATCCACATCCCAAGCCATGTTTAAGAAGAATTCCATCGGGATCTCGGACGGTTTCAGATCCCCCACATTCAGGATCCAGTAGTCATCGGAGCCTGCCGTGTAGGATTTATGCATCTCCTCATACATCAGGCTCAGCGGTGTCGTCGCCATCCAGAGATAACTGCAGGGCCAGCCCCAGTAGGAAACATGATAATATACCCCGCTCCCGGCATATTTCTGCTGTTCGTTCACTGTCGGATACTGCCGTACATAACCGTAATTATCATCACACCACAATATAATGGTGTCATCCGGCAGTCCCAAATCATACTTGTAATATTCCGCCGCCTCTTTATACGGACAGAATACTTTCGGGAACTCGGTTTTCCGGCCAGTCTCCTCCTGGTATTTCTGTTCGTATTTTTTCAGAATGGCAAGCTGCGCCGTCACTGCCTTTTTCACCACCTCTGCCTTCTGCCGAAAGGTGGCGGAGGGTCCCAGTGCCGAGCAGAGAATTCCGGCGTCATGGACCGCCCTCAGGCCAATGGTGTATGTATTTTCAAATTTATAGTTGGACGCCACCCGGTCTTCCCAATAGGCATTCATGGCCTCTGGATTTACCGTGTAGTCATAGGACTTTTTCCAGTCGTTGTCCAGCTTTTTCAGATTATACTTCCCTTTGTTTTTCTCACACCAGGGCACCCACTCCGTGGGGTTGCAGCACAGAAGCATTTCCGCATGGGAGGAGCCCATGATCACACCGTAGCGCTCCGCCATCTCCGCATTGTAGGAAACGCCTGTCTTTTCGTTGATATAGGCGTTGAAGGCATCGGACTTCTCATGCATGGCCGGCCACAGTATATTCGCCTTCAGCCGCAGCATGATTTCAAATACATGGCTGTATGTATTGGCATTGGGCGTGCCGGGACTATCTGTTTTATTCTCGAATTTTTCGGACCAGGAGGTAAAGTTTTCCTCGTCGTTCAGGAATATCCCTCTATATTTCACATCCGGTTTTTCGATTTTGTTCAGTTTCGCCCCTGGCAGGATCACCTGGGTCTTTTTCTCTATGGGGACATCTCCCCACCAGTACCAGGGAGAGACGCCTACCATCTCTGACAGCTCATAGATGCCATAGATCGTCCCTCTCTTGTCACTTCCGGCAATGACCAGGGCTTTGCCTGCGCCGTCATAAGGATTCTCCACGGTCTGGATGGTAAATGCCTCCCACTCACCAGTGACGCCCGTCAGATCAAGTTTCCCGGCAGCGGCAAGCCTGTCTACCATGCCCCCCTGCCCGGCCGTTCCAATAATGATCATATTATCGGTGAAGCCATCCTTCTCCTGTTTCAGGGAAGGCTTCTTTCCGGTAACTGCCTCCACATCCGTCACCAGATCCCCGGCAGCTCTCTTTACCTGGGGCAGCTCCTTCTCCTGATCCAGATAGATGCTGCTGACCACATTATCCTGGAAGAGAATAAAGTCTCCCTCCTTATACTCATAGGTACTCTGCCGTACCGTCTCCCTTTCTGCACTGGAACTACCCTGTTCCCTGGCAGAAACCATCGCAGGTTCCACAAACAGCGCCGCTGTCAGGATACAAGCGAAGATTCGTTTTGCTGCTCTCCATTTCATAACTGTCACTCTCCTTTTTGTATTCAGTGCCATTGTTATCATCAAAGCCCAACGGCTCAAAACAGCGCAATTGAGCTTAGTAAAACCGCTGCCACACACAGGATGCTCCCCGCCCGCTTTCTCCTGCTCATGGGCCTGCCGGTTATCAGGCATGCCGCGAAGAGAACGAAGAGCTGCATGGGCTGGATCAATGTATAAAAAAATATATTTGCTGCGGCGGCCTCTGCCTCTGTCATCAGCCCGGCGGCATTGGTCAGCCTTGACAGTACCACGCCCGCCATTTCTTTCCCCGCCGGGGGCTTCCTTTTCGAAAGACGCGGCAGCTGGATCAGCGCCACCGCCGTCAGTACCAGGATAAGTATCGAAACAGGGTTTCCATGCTGTGCCATCCTCCCCATCTGCAGCCCATACATAAATTTTGATAAGATATACACCAGGCACACGCCAATGCTTTTTTTCATCTCACCTGGTGCTCCCTTTCGATCTGTCAATATCAGCCAGATCCCGAATAAGAGACACAGGGCAAGCAGGAGGATGCCGGTCTGAAACCTGCTTTTCCCCTCCCATAGGTTGATGCCGTAGGACAGGATCACGTTGATCCCCAGCCACGCCTTTAATTCATAGGGCTCGCTATTCTTCAGCAGCAACGCTGTTGTGTAAAACTCCAGAACCTTCCACACCACCAGGCATGCCAGCAAGAGGAAGCTGGAACGGTTCATCCCCAGCCGCCATCCAGTGAAGGGCAGGCAGAGCACCAGCCAGAATACCGTCATCAGTGATACAAGGAAGGTGTACTCCTCCGGCGTGCACTTGAGCTTTGCGGATATGTATTTGTCCCCATAGGCCGTGAGGGAATAGAAGGTAATGGTGAGAGCTGCCCAGATCATCGCGGCTCCCCATCCCATTCCCGGTCTCCTGGCGGGAGCTCATCTCCCATGGTCAGGTAGATCCGGTCCACCCGGAACCCGGTCTTTACCGGGAGGATGGTGAAGGTATGCTCTCCTGCTGTCAGCCGGATATCTGCGATCAGATTCCAGTAATAGATATGGGATGTTCCATAAGTAAACTGGCCGCCCCCCGAGTACTGCTCTTCCCGGGGCCGGACGTCCCCGTCCACTGCCAAAGCAAGGGAATCCGACCGGTCACCCGGAACATACATCAACAACCACACGTGATAACGTCCCTCATTCTGTATCTGCAGTCTATAATTCAGTCCCGGGGCATCCCGGGGATCCTCATATAGCATCCCCGCCGGCTCTGCCTGCATGGCAAGTCCGGTCCGCCCTGCTGTCTCCGACTGCAGATGCTCCCAGCCGCTGATCCTCCCTCTGTCGGAGGTTCTCCAGGCCGTCTCGTTCTCCGCCAGGACACATTCCGCTTCGATGCCCAGCCGTCCCTCTTTCTCCGTCAGGCTCTCCACTGCAATTACCTTCCGGACATCCTTCCCCATACCGTCTGCCCTCTCATAGTCTCTCGCCTTCCCTCTCCCGGTCTGGGGATACGCCTCATTGTGTGCATAGAGGCGGTCGATCTTCCAGAAATCCTTTCCTGCATAGACCAGCTCCGGCAGAGGCAGCTCCTCCTGCCGGATCCGGTAAAATCCTGCGGTCTGTCTTTGCAGCTCCGGAAGGTTGATCTCCGGTTCATCCTTGGGATATACCATATCATAGCCGCCGTTTTCCAGAATGGACGGCAGTCCCAGATTGTTTGATTTCCTCGGGGCGGTATAGATGTTGATCCGATCCAGTGTAACGAATTCATCCGGTATCGTCACCGTCATGGTATGCCTGCCCCCGCTCTGCGGATTCCACACAAAACAGAGTTTCTCACCGTTATCCAATATGCTGTCCTTCCAGCCGGCCCGCCATTCATCGGTAACGGAGGATTCCAGCTGCACCGCCGGCTCCCCGTCCATCTGCACCTCCATCCGTATCCTTCCTCTGGAATTCAGTGTCACGTACCGCTGGATCTCTACCTGGGTCCTTCCGCAGGAACCGATATAGAATTCATATTCCAGCACCGCTTTGGCGCCGTTCTCTGGCACCGCCATCACCGCGTCCCCGCACATGCGCCCCAGCCCGGGTACGATCTCTACCTTCTCCCCCTGGCTGAACTGGCTGGCAATGATCGCCACCCCGCCGTCCGCCTCCACAAAACCGCAAAAGCCTTCCGGTTTTTGCAGATCATTCCTTTTCTGGATGCGGAGGGTTTTCCTCTCCCCGGTATTGATCCCGCACAATTCCAGTATCGTTTCCCCGGTTCTGTCCTCCTCTTCCTTCACCTGGGTAAAGTAGATCCGTTTTTCTGTCGTCACCTTTCCCCTTGGGCTGGAAACGGCAACGCCTGAACCCTCCAGTCCCCGGATCTCGTATTCCAGTTCGCCGCCTCCCAGATTGCCGATCTCAATCCATTTCTTCCGGCTGCCGCCTGGATAGAAGGTCAGTTCTCCTTCCTCCGCGATCCGGACGCCATCCCATGTCACCACGCCCATGCGGGGGCTCTCCTCGATTGCCAGAGCCGGCTTTCCCGCCGGATAGAGAGGGATGCCGGGCGGTGGAAATGCCTCGGGGGTGAGGATCCGGCTCCATTTTCCACCACACATAATATAATTATAGTAATAGAGCATCTGCCTTCTGCCATCCATCATCACTCTGGAATACTCCAGGTATCTGTCAGCCGCCGCGCCAAATCCTCTGTCATACGACAGCCTGCTGCGGTCGGCATAATAATACTCCGCATTGCACCAGAAGGAGGCGTGTATTTTCATCAGGAAAAGCTGAAAGAAAGAATCCCTTTCTTCTTTCGGAAGAGAGCCCCATAACCGGCTGCCTCTGTCGTATAAATCCTTCAGGCGCACAAGCCTTCTTCCCGCCTCATCTCCATACCCTTCCTGGGAAAAGGCATCCGATACCAGGTGTTCCACCTTTCTGACATTGGTCAGCTGCGCATACTTGCCATACAGATCTGCCGCCTCACTGCCGATGTCCCCGGAAAAGTTATAATCTGTCCATTCCTGTACAAACCGTTCCGGATCCCTTGTTACCGCCCCTTCCTTTCCCGCCTCCCAGCCATAGCGGAGAAAATACTCCATGTCCATCTCCAGCGGTTTCAGAGCCCCGGCATTCAGCACCCACAGCTTACGGATCCCTTTCCGGTAGGACTTTTCCAGTTCGTTCCCCGTCTGGGCCAGGGGGATGGAATTGAGGAAGAGGTAGCACATCTCCGAGTGCGCCCAGTAGGAATTGTGGAAATACAGTCCGTGGCCGCCCTTCCTCTCACGCTCCTTTTCATCCGGATACCGGCGCATATGGCCAAAGTTATCGTTCACCCAGATCAGCGTTACGTCCTCCGGCACCTCCAGCCCCGCATCATACAGATCCAGAACTTCCTTATAGGGGACAAATGTCTGCACGGCATCTTCTGCCTTTTCCTTCCCCAGTACCTGCCGCAGTATCTCCCGCTGGTCACGGAATACCTTCTGCATCAGTTTGATCTTCTCCCGGCGGATCCCCTCTTCATCCAGTTCCTTATTTTCATAGATCTTACTTGTGACAAACCCGGAGTCGTGTATCCCTCTCATGCCGATGGTATATGTATTTTCATATTCCCGGTTCTGCTCCAGACCCTCCCGCCAGTATTCCCGGATCCGTTCCCGGTTCTCCCCCTCTATGGAATAATCATAGCTCAGATCGGAATAACCCTTCCTCTCCCGCCATGGCTGCCATTCGTTCTGGTTGCTGCGCAACAGCATATCGCAGTGAGATGTGCCTACCACGATCCCCATCTCATCCGCCAGCTCCCCGTTGCGGGGATCTTCATTAAAATAATTGACGTGCATGGCCGGCCATATGTAATTTGCCTTCAGCCGGAGCAGCAGCTCAAATATCTTTTCATACAGCTCTGGCCCTATCGTTCCATCCGCCGTATGCTCCTTCGCCCATGCCTCCAGCTCCTCCTCGTCATTGATAAAGATGCCGCGGTACCGCACCGACGGATAGTCGGCCAGATAGAAGCCGGCAGAGATAGGAAACGGGCGTTTCCTGACCGGCACATCCCCAAAATAGTGCCACGGCGAGACGCCAATCCGCCGGGATAGCTCATATACTCCGTAAATGGTCCCCCTCCGGTCCGCCCCGGCGATGTACAGAGCCCCTTCCAGCTCCTGGATCACATAACCCTCCCAGCGGTACACGCCGTTTTCATCCAGAATAGGGTCTGTCTTTAACCTCCCCTGCCGGATCCGGCTGTCGATCTCCTGGTTCTTTCCAATGGTGCCGATCACAATGTATAAATCTGCCCTGCCGTCTCCACCGCTTTCTGTCTCACAACGGCAGCCAATGGCCCTCTCTATATCCGCCTTAAGCTGGCGGATACTTCTCTCCACCGCCCTGTCCTCCTCTTTGGAATAGGACAGTACAACGTATCCACTCCTATTTGGAAAAAGACTCTGGTCCATTACTCCACCTCCTAAACTCAATGACAGATTTCCCATGATACCATCGGGCTAGCTCAACGCTACAAATTGGTACCGTTGAGTTATATTGACAAAATTCTCTTTTTCTTATACTATATTACTAAATTTCACAAATTTCTCATGCCATATTGCGTATTTTCTTTGTAATGTTGCGATTAAGGAGCGATGCGAATGATTCAGCTGTACTCAGATCAGTTAGAGTTTAAGATTAACCGGGATTACAACTACTGGAACCCCGATTTTCATATGCACAATTTTTATGAAATCTTTCTGCTGCAGGAGGGAAATATTGATTTTTACATGAATAATACGAAGCGTCATATTGATCCGGGCACTATGGTATTTATCACAGACCAGGACATCCACAAAAGCACACTGATCACGGAAGGTTTGTATGAGCGGGCCTATATCCATATCCCGCCCTCCCTCCTGAATGCCTGCTCCAGTGCCTCCACGGACCTTTCCGCCTGTTTCCATGCCGTCTCCGGCCAGTTCTTCCAGCCCGGGAAGAAACAGGCAGATCTGTTTTTTAATACAGTGAGAAATATGATGAATTTAGAAAAGAAGAAAGACTTTGGATACGATATATTGATACAGTCGGAATTACTAAAAATTCTCGTGTCCGTCAATGACCTTTGCCGGAATGGCCAGACGGAACAGTTTCTGGAGCAGTACTCCGAGCGCATCCGCGAAATGATATACTATATTGAGGATCATTTGAGCGAACCACTGTCCCTGGAGCGGATCGCCAGGCATTTTTCCATAGATAAATATCATATGTGCCATATTTTTAAGAAAGAAACAAATACAACCGTTTACCATTTCATCCAGTTAAAGAGGATTGCTATGGCGAAACGGCTGCTGGCTGAGGGAAATAGCCTGACCGAGGTCTGCTTTGAAGTTGGTTTTAACGATTACAACCACTTTATCACAACCTTTAAAAAGCACTGTGGAATGACGCCTAAGCAGTATGTCCGGATGTATGAGTAAATCCGCCATCCGCAGATGTACCATCCAGGACGCCATTGAGCTACAGTCTGATATCAATTTTATACTCTTTGTCAATGAGAATAAAATCAATCCCATGCTTCTGGCACTGAGCCAGCATCCTGGCATTATCCCGCAATACTGTGTCGATCGTACAATACTCATCGTCCAAACGGTCTTCCACTATACTGGCGTATGCTTTAATATCTTTGAAATGATTCTCTATATACCGCTGACTCATAACCAGACAGTAATATCTGATATTTTTCTGATCATCCGGTTCAAAATCATCCGCCCAGCCGAACGGAATATAGCATCCTTCTACAATGAGATTCTGCCTGTTTTCAATGGCTGTTTTTATCATCTCACATACGATGGGCCATAAATAACCAGTCAGTGCCTCTTCGTCACTTTCCGGCGTCAGCTCTGTATGACCACTTCGGATCAGTCCCATCTTCAAGTGATCTATGGATAAATAGGGATATTTGTATTTTTCCAGCAATCTTTGCGCCAGTGCCGTTTTCCCTGTGTGAGACGCACCCGTTATCAAAATAATCATATCATCCACCTCCCGTTTTTCTACCAATTTTCTTCGTTATTTGTGCCATAGGCATAACTTCCACCCAGTCCGAATAAGATAATGCGTCTGCCCAGCCGCTGGTCATCCCGCAGGAAATCATATTCCGGCAGCTCCATCCATTCTCTGAAATTCATTATGTTCCCATCTCCATCCATTCCAAAATGCATTTCGCTGTCTCTTCCGGCGTCCTGTCATCCACATTCATCGTAGAAAACGGGACTTCGCCGATTTTCTCATGAGTCTTGAAAAATTCATTGTAATCCACAGAACTGCTGATCCAGCCCTCATCCGCGATCCCACGGCCGTCGGTCATTCTTTTACGCAGTGTCTCTTCCCCACTGGTGAGTGCCAAAACCCTTATTTCACTAAAAAAGCGGGCATGATACACTTGATCTAACTTATCAATATTTCCCGCCATCGTCCAGGCAACCGCCCTGCCAGACTGGGAAATATTATTAGAGAGACAGAAAATCTGCTCAATCTGATCAAAGTGATCCGCCTCTGTTTCATGAGGCATGATATTATAAAACAGATCTGCGTCAAGCACAACATAGTCTGTAGTCAGCTTTTGTAATTCCTTCGCTGCCGTTGTCTTTCCCACGCCGCTGCAGCCAGTGATCACATACAGAGGTTTCTTTATAAATCCCCACTTTGAACCGCATTCCGGACATATTATATAATGATCTGAAACCTCTTTATTCCATTGAGTATTCCTGCAGTGAGGACATATTGTAACCATCCTGCCTTCCTCCGTTTTCGCTATTTCGTCGTTTCTTATCTTCCTGTGATTTCTGTTACATTTACCTTTATCTTGCATTTCACATCCATCGTTCTCATCCGGACTGTAATCTCTGCCTTGCCCTTCCTTATCCCTGTGACCTTCCCTTTTTTTGTTACCTTTGCCACC
This sequence comes from uncultured Clostridia bacterium, assembly GCA_948467395.1. GTDB lineage: Bacteria > Bacillota > Clostridia > Lachnospirales > Lachnospiraceae > Eubacterium_F. The sequence continues at coordinate 115,197 of CAOKDX010000006.1, forward strand.
CGGGGATGGGAGGATGTAAATTTGAGGATATCGGTTTTTAATTTCCAGCCCTTCCAAAATCCAGTTGGCGTAGAGACGGTGATTCCTGGGGCAATATCCAATGTTCTGGAACTGCCTTTTTTTACTTCCAGCCTGTTCTTTGAAGGTTTCAGGGCATAAACTCTCTGGGAATCAAAATATTTCCTTTTCTTGCCCTTTGTCAGTGTTATCACTGCCACATATCTGTATTTTTCTCCCGTCTTGCCCTTTACCTTTTTATTCCCGGAGGATAGCAGATAGGGAGCCTTCTTTATCTTTTTGATTCCCGGCGTTTTGGCAAATGCACCAGTCCCGACATATGCCATCGATGCCGGCAATGCTGAGATTTTCTTAAGATTTGTGCAGCCGCCGAATGCACTTCCCTCTATTTTCCTCAGTCCGGAGGGAAAAGACACTTCTTCCAGATTACGGCACCATCGGAAAGTCTCCGCTCCGATCACCCTCACCCTGTCTGGTATCTTTATTTTTTTAAGAGAATTACAATTTTTGAATCCATGGATTTCTCTTAGATTTTTGCTCCATCTGATTTTCTTTAATTTATGGCACCAGTTAAAGCCCTGCACTTTTGTGATATTATCCGGAAGATAGATGCTTTCCAGTCCGTCACATGCTACTGCCGATGCTGTCTTGTATTTTTTATTTTTTGAAAATACAATCTTCTTAATAAATCGATTCTGAATAGCCATCGAAAATGTAATACTGGACGGCATTCTGTATACTGTGGCTGTTTTCTCATCCGGATATTCCAGAAGCGCACTCATATCTTTATTATACAACACCCCCTCCTTCGCCTTCAAGAATTTATTGTTTGGATCTACTTCTATTTGCTCCAGACCAGCCAGTCCTTCCAGCGGTATATATTTCATTTTCCCCGTATGATCCGCCGCCTTGACAGGCCTAATGCTTTTGGGTAAAATCAGCTTTTTAACAGCAGCATCTCTCTGGTCCTCTCCGCTAATATGCACACAGAAATAACGGCCAAAATCAATACTCATCACTTTTTTCCCGTCAAGAACCTCTGGAATTTTTAACACAGAAACATCCCCTTCAACAGCAGCCCCTGTAATTTCAATAGCGTTTTTGAACTCACTGGACTCTCGATAAGTATAAGTAATTCTCCCACTAACTGCCTGTTTATCACTGCCCCCTTCCGCTTTTATTACCTCTGCAGGTAAAAAAGCAAGCAACACTCCAGCCAAAAAAATTTTTCCTGTTATCATTATTTTTCTTTTTATTTCCATCACAATTCCTCCCTCATAACTGATTTTACTATTTAATAGAGTAAGCAGCCACGCTAACTGCCAATGTTGGACTGATCGATTTCATATAATCTTCAAAATAGTAGAGTTTAAAAATACTAGCATTATATTTTACTCCAACATAAAAATCTGATGCAGTTCCTATTGAATCATTTGCGAAATGTTTGATTACATTAGCAGCGACTGATTGAGCAGCTATAAACCTTTCTTTAACAATATTTGACTTATCAGCATAATCATTTGGTGTCCCGTGAAACAGCCTTCCATATTTAGCAGTCCAAACAGAATGAGCATACACATCTGTAGCTGTATGCATTGCTACTCCATAAGCAAACGCGGCCCGATATTTCGTTGAACTCCCAATACTTCCCCAGGAAACATTGGCAAATAACTTTAAATAATCCTGTGATGGATTGTTCACATCGCATGGACCTGGATCATTGTATATTTTTCCTCCTCTTATTTCTTTTGCATATTTTGTACATGTAATATAATTACTCACATAATTGCATCCCACTGTCCCTGCTGTCGTTTTAAAATAGCCATGCAGACAGGGATGCTTTGTCATTCCTGCCATTCCACTTGCCGCAGTATCTGGATATACCGCTCCCTTCTTTACCATAGAAATAACATTTGCGTTTATGGGATTTTGACTAATGTATCCATTTGCACTTAATGCACTATCAGCCAACGTTTCATGTGTTTTCCCGTCAGGATCCTCCTTTTTATTGCAATTCCAGGACCCATTCACATAATCCACATCTGTAAACTCCTGCACTGGGGCATTATTTTCTTCTGCCTTATTTTCATTCTGCTCTACTGTCTTCCAAGGTTGGTAGCTCTGTTCAAATTCATCATAAATATTCAATGCCTGCCCATAGTCCAACAGTCCATTTCCATATTTTTTCTCATCTCCATATTGATTTGCTGCCACATCCATAAGTTGACGGATAAAGTCCGCTGGTTTCGTCCGATCTTTTTCCCATAGTCTTGCCGCCACCCCAACCACGTGCGGCACTGCCATACTAGTGCCATTGCAGACCAACGTACCACCAAAGCCCCCTGTTGTTCTTATCTTCTCAGCCGGCGCAACAATCTCCACCTCTTCCCCTTCCGCACTGTAATCGCAGGCAGTCCCGTCTATATCCGTTCCCCCTACTGCCATAACTTCATCCATTGCCGCCGGGTATTCTACCACTCCATGATTCCCCGCCGCCGCCACTATCAGAATTCCTTTTTTATGAGCCGCTCTCACAGCCGTTTCCAGTGCCTCCGACCTCTCCATCGTGCCAAAACTAATACTAATGATATTGACATCCTTTTCTATCGCCCAGTAGATTGCTTCCACAATCCGGCTCACCGGCGCCACCTTATTCCCATCCAAAACTCTTGCCGAATACAGTTCCACATCCGGAGCGATTCCTGTGATCCCTTCCTCATTATCACGTGCGGCGATCACTCCGGCAATGGAGGTTCCATGACCGGATGTATCCCAGAACAACGGAAGCACTTCTTCCTCCCCAGGGATCAGATTGATAGATTCCTCCACCTCAATATCTTCAAATAAATCGACACCGGAATCGATCAGCGCAACCTTTACTCGGTTCCCTGTACAGGCTCCTTCTGCCCTGTCGCCCTCGTCCAGACGTATTGCCTGCATATTCCATTCCAGGTCCTCTTTTTCTTTTGATTCCACTTTCTCGGTTTCGACATCTTCAAAAGAACCTCGTACTTCAATATCTTTCTCGACGAGATCAATCTTTTGGTCCCGTTCCAATAACTCTGCCTCCCCTTCTGTCAGTTCCAGTGTGATAAAATTATCTTCCTGCATACTGTCACAGCTAAGTTCAGAAATGGTATCTCCTTCTTCATATTTTTCACCCAACGCCTCCCTTTTATTTCCCGCAGCCGTCTGTACAATATAGACTTGTTTCTTCTCCTGATCTTTTGCCCTTACACTGGTGTAACACATTCGATTCCCCAATCCCAGCACCAGTATGGCACATAGTGAAGCAGCTATTGTTTTTTTACAACATCTTTTCATACGCACATCCTCCTTATCAAGCTCAATTTATCCAAAACAACACGCCCTAACTCCTTTATATATAAGATACACGAGAAGGTATTCTGATTCATAACAATTTAAAAATCTCTGTTTTTTTACAGCATCCTCTTTAGAATATCCCGCGCCCTGGAAAGTCTTGACAAGATAGTCCCCTTAGGTTTATGGAGAAGTTCTGCCATTTCTTTTGTTGAATATCCCTGATAATAATATAGTATGATTACATCTCTTAAATCCTTTTCCAGGGAAGAAATGAGTTCCCGAAGCTCTATGTAGCCATTATTTACTGCTTCTATAAGCTCCCTTCCCTTGTAAGGATCATCGGCGGTAACGATCCTTTGATTCCTTCGCATCAACAGCTTGGTTTCATTTATAAGGATTTTTAAGAGCCAGGGTTTGAATTTATTCCTGTCCCGCAGCGTATCCCTATTCTGAAAAGCCCTGAGAATAGCATTTGCCACCGCATCCTCTGCATCATAATGATTCTTCAGGATACGATATGATACAGCATACATTTCAAGACCGCATTTAGAAAGCAGCTGCACAAATACGTCTGTTTCCGTTTTCAATCCCCTCCTCTGCCTGATTTATAAATTATGGAAAAACCCGGAACGCCAGTGGGGCGTGGAGTCCCCTGCTATGAGCGAAGCATTTCGGCGCCCCGGGTAAATGGCATACCAACGCCATTCACTATTAAAGAACACCACTACACACCAAAACCCTACAAAAAATTTTTAAATTTTCTTGTTTTCGTTATTTTGCATAAAAATACGTCAACATTTTTATGCAAAATAGACAAAAGAAAAGCCCGGCTGAAAAGCGCGGGCTTTCAAAGGGTACTCCTTTATTCAATTTTACTACGTCAAAAATCTGTATTGATAATGGGCGAACCAAATAGGACATTTGTGACATCCCTTTTCTCATCATAGGACACTGCCACGTTCATATTGATTCTTTTACCATTTATCGTTTTATATTTCTTAATGCCTGTTGTATAACCATAAGCGGTGTAGTAGTTTGCACTGAGCTGGGAATCCTGGGCCATTACCTCACTCCCGCCCATGGTGCGGAACATGTCATGAGCCAGTCCCTTCATCTGTTCCTTAGTAAGCCTGCCCCTGACTGCTCCCTGAGTACAGGTGTTACCCTCCTCAGCATTTCTCTTGTCCCCGTTCTGCCGCTCCGTCTGCTCCCGCAGTACGGTTACCTGATTCTTGGCAAAGGCCTGGGTAAAATCTGTATTTGAAACATATAACCTTGTGATTATAATCTGAACCAGCACGATCAGCCACAGCACTGCCGCAGCGAAAACCGCGATACGAAATTTTCTAAGCATATCCTGTCAACTCCTTACCGATGAATTGTTATATATAGGATATCCTCCTTGGAAAATTTTATTCAAATTTCTTAAAAATCACACTGGAATTCTGCCCCCCAAAACCAAAGGAGTTGCTCATGGCCGCCCTTACTTCCTTTTGAATAGACGTTCCCGGCACGTAATTCAATTTCTCACATTTTTCATCCAGATTTTCAAGATTTAATGTAGGCGGTATGATACCTGTACGGATTGCCTTAATACACGCGATGGCTTCCGTAATCCCCCCCGCCGCCATCATATGGCCTGTAGCTCCCTTGGTAGAGGTAACCGCCATCTCTTTTGCGTGGCTGCCAAACAGCTCTGTCACGGCTGCGGTCTCGATAGGATCTCCCACCGGGGTAGAGGTGCCGTGGGTATTGATATAATCCACATCCTCCGGGCGAAGCTCCGCATTCTCCAGCGCCTTTTTCATGCAAAATACCGCGCCGATCCCCTCCGGATGCGGACTGGTCACATGATAGCCGTCGGTGCAGTTGGCGAAACCTGCCACTTCCGCCAGAATCTTCGCCCCGCGCTTCTTCGCATTTTCCTCTGTCTCGATGATCAGCGCTCCGCCGCCCTCACCGATGACAAACCCATCCCGGTCTCTGTCAAAGGGCCTGCTGGCTCCCTGAGGATCATCGTTATTCGTTGACAGGGCATGAGCCGACGACAACCCCAGGATAAACAGGGGTGACAGAGCGGATTCCGTCCCCATGGCAAGAACCGCATCCGCCTGCCCCGACAAAAGGAGCATACATGCCGCGCTGATGGCGTCTCCGCCGGAAGAGCATGCGGTGCTGACGGTAAGACTGGGGCCGCGGTAACCCTTGGCGATAGCCACCTGTGCCGCCGCCTCATTGCCAATGATCTTCGGCACAAAACGCGGGCTCACTTTCTTATGTTCGCCCCGGCTGACGCCGTCCTGGGTCTCTGCGATGGGAGAAAGCCCCCCCAGCGCTGTCCCGACCACGATGCCCATTCGTTCCGGCTCTGCCGCCGGCTCACCGGCCTGCCCGATGGCCTCCATGGCAGCCGCATATCCATACTGCATAAAGACATCCATCTCCCGCATAAGCTTTTTGGACATATATTTTTCCGCATCAAAATCTCTGACCTCTGCCGCAATCTTCACAGGAAGCTCCGAAGTGTCAAATCGTGTAATGGGACCCACCCCGCACCTTCCCTCCGTGAGATTGGTCCAGTATTCCTCTACTCCGATGCCTACCGGTGTCACGGCACCCATTCCCGTCACTACCAGCCGGCTATTCATTGGATTCGTTTTCATTTTCTACCTCATTCTCTTTCCCATTTTCCTCTTTTTTCTCACTGCCCTCATCCATATCCCGAATCTCTTTTCTGCGGATCTTGCCGCTGATGGTCTTCGGCAGCTCCTTGGTGAAATCCAGTATCTTCGGCCATTTATACGAGGCAATATTCTTTTTCAGAGACTTCATAATCTCGCTCTTGAGCTTATCCGATGCCTCTTCCCCATTTGTCAGGACGATGCTGGCCTTGATGGCCTGGCCCCGGATGGGATCCGGCACCGCCGTCACGGCGCATTCCAGCACATAGGGCAGCTTCATGATCTCGTTTTCTATCTCAAAGGGGCCGATGCGGTATCCGCTGGACTTGATGACGTCATCCGTCCGTCCCACATACCAGAGATATCCGTCCTCATCATAATATGCCGTGTCCCCAGTGTGGTAGTACCCGTCATACCAGGCGGCGTCCGTCTTTTCCTCATCCCCGTAATATTCCATAAAGAGCCCGTCCGGTATTTCCTCTGCGGTGCGGATCACAATCTCTCCCTCTTCCTCCGGCGCCGCCAGCGTACCATCGGGCAGCATGACCCTCACGTCATACTGCGGTGTCGGTTTTCCCATAGAGCCCGGTCTCGGCCTGGCACCGGTGAGATTTCCGATGATCAGCGTCGTCTCCGTCTGACCGAAGCCCTCCATCAGAGTCAGCCCGGTCTTTGCCCGGAATTTCTCATATATCTCGGGATTCAGCGCCTCTCCCGCCGTAGTGACGTTCTGCAGGGAGGACAGATCGTACTGATCCAGCTTGAGATGCACCATTACACGGTAAACTGTGGGGGGGGCGCAAAATGTTGTAATCCGGTATCTCTCGATCATGCGCAGAATCTCTTTCGCATCAAAATCGTCAAAATCATAAGTAAAGACAGCCGCCTCACAGAGCCACTGACCATAGATTTTCCCCCAGAGCGCCTTGCCCCACCCGGTATCGGAGATGGCGAAATGGATTCCCTCCGGATCTACCTGATGCCAGTATTTCGCCGTGACATAGTGTCCCAGAGGATATTTGAAATTATGTGTGGTAATCTTCGGATATGAGGTAGTGCCCGAGGTAAAAAACATGATAGAGGGATCGTCTCCATGGATCGCCTGCTCTCCTCTCGGCCGTTTGAAATGACTGGAAAAATATTTTACTTCCTTATTAAAGCTGTGCCATCCCTTTCGGCTGGCTCCCACCATAATCTTCACCTTGAGATTCCGGTAACTCCTTGTGGCCTTATCCACCTCCCGGGAAACGGGACCGTCCGCTGTGCACAGGATGGCGTCCACCTTCCCTGTCTTAAAGCGGTACTCAAAATCTGATTTCAATAAAAGATTTGTCGCCGGGATCACGACGGCGCCGATCTTGTGAAGAGCGAGGATTGCAAACCAGAACTGATAGTGACGCTTCAGGACCAGCATCACATGATCACCCTTGCGGATTCCCAGATACTGCAGGTAATTTGCCACCTTGGAAGAATACCTGGACATCTCGTAGAAAGTAAAAGCCCGCTCCTTCCCTTCCTTGGATATATGAATCATAGCTGTCTTATCGGGACACTTCTTCGCCAGTTTATCGACAACATCATAGGCAAAATTAAAATTGTCGTCATTGGTAAATGATATGTTTTTCAACACTCCGTTTTCGTCTTCCTCCACCTGGACAAATGGTGCGGCTACGGCATCTTTTTTAAGGCTCATGAATGTCATCCTTTCCTTTTATTATGCGCTGTTTACATGTATGTGGTTTTTAAAACCACTTCTTAAGGTAAAGATTACATCACGTAAATCGGTTTGTCAACTGTTTTTATTGAATTTTCGTTGTTTTTATGCTAGAATGGTTCTACGTGTAACTATCAACTGCTAAATGGAGGATAAATATCATGTTCAAAATTGTTGGAAAGAAATCCCTGAATCCTACTGTTTCCCAAATGACAATAGAAGCGCCTCTGATTGCCAGAAAGGCGGAGCCGGGACAGTTTATTATTTTCCGCGCAAAGGAAGACAGCGAGAGAATTCCTTTGACGATTGCAGATTTTGACCGCGAGGCCGGAACTGTTACGATCATATACCAGATCGTCGGCGCAGGAACCATGGAGCTGGATACTTTGAATGAGGGAGAATATATTCATGATTTTGTCGGCCCGCTTGGCGAGCCAACACATACAGAAGGACTGAAAAAGGTTGCCGTGGTGGGCGGCGGCGTAGGCTGTGCCATCGCTTATCCCGTGACGAAGAAGCTGCATGAACAGGGTGCGGAGGTTCATGCCATCGTCGGATTCCGCAGTCAGGATCTGGTGATCCTGGAGGATGAATTCCGGGCGGCCAGCAGCAAGCTTGTTATGATGACGGACGACGGCAGCTATGGCGAGAAGGGTCTTGTGACAGACGCCCTGGAGAGACTTATCAATGACGGCAATGAATATGATGAGGTGATCGCCATCGGCCCCCTGATCATGATGAAGTTTGTCTGTCTCACTACGAAGAAATATAATATAAAGACGATAGTCAGCATGAATCCCATTATGGTAGATGGCACCGGTATGTGCGGCGGATGCCGTCTGACGGTGGGCGGTGAGACGAAGTTCGCCTGTGTGGACGGACCGGATTTCGACGGCCATCTGGTTGATTTCGACGAGGCAATGCACCGCGGAACGATGTACAGGGAATTTGAGACACACGCCAGGGAAGAGTCCTGCAGACTGCTGAAGGAGGGAAAATAATGCCAGAAAAGAACATGGATATGAAGAAATGTCCGATGCCTGTCCAGGATCCGGATGTGAGAAATAAAAACTTTGAGGAGGTGGCCCTTGGCTACACCTATGATATGGCAGTAAATGAGGCACGCCGATGCCTGAACTGCAAAAACAAACCTTGTGTCGGCGCCTGTCCGGTACAGATCGACATACCTGCCTTTATCGAGCGGGTGGCAGACGAAGATATGGAGGGAGCTTTTGATGTCCTCTCACAATCCACCTCCCTTCCCGCCGTGTGCGGACGTGTCTGCCCACAGGAAACCCAGTGCGAGGGAAAATGCGTCCGGGGCATCAAGGGTGAACCGGTTGGAATCGGACGTCTGGAGCGGTTTGTGGCAGACTATCACAGGGAGCACTGCAGTGATGCCCCTGTGATGCCGGAGCCAAACGGCCACAAGGTGGCTGTAATCGGAGCCGGCCCCAGCGGCCTTACCGTAGCGGGCGATCTGGCCAAGATGGGGTATAAGGTTACCATTTTCGAGGCACTGCATCTCGCCGGCGGCGTACTTGTCTACGGTATCCCCGAATTCCGTCTGCCAAAGGCCATCGTGCAGAAGGAGATCGACAATCTGAAAGCCATCGGCGTGGACATAGAGACCAATATGGTCATCGGCAAAGTACTTACCATCGATGAGATCTTTGAGATGGGGAATGAGGCGATCTTTGTGGGCTCCGGCGCCGGACTCCCCCGCTTTATGAATATTCCCGGCGAGAGTCTGAAGGGCGTATATTCTGCCAATGAATTCCTGACCCGCATCAATCTGATGAAGGCATATCAGGACGGAAGCAAGACCCCGATCCAGCACGCGCGGAAGGTGGCTGTCGTAGGCGGCGGCAATGTTGCCATGGATGCTGCCCGCAGCGCCAAGCGTCTCGGCGCAGAGGAAGTGTATATCGTATACCGCCGCAGCATGGATGAGCTCCCGGCCCGGAAGGAAGAAGTGGAACATGCAGAGGAAGAGGGCATTATCTTTAAGACCCTGAACAACCCTGTGGAAATTCTGGGAAATGACGAGGGCATGGTAAGCGGCATGCGATGCATCGAGATGGAGCTGGGCGAACCAGATGAAAGCGGCCGCCGCCGTCCGGTAGAGAAGCCGGGAAGTGAATTTGTCCTGGATGTGGACTGCGCCATTATGGCCATAGGCACCAGTCCGAATCCGCTGATCCGCTCCACCACACCGGGGCTGGAGGCGAATAACCGCGGCTGCCTGATTACAAAGGATGACTCCGGTCTGACCACCCGTGACAATGTATACGCCGGAGGCGATGCCGTGACAGGAGCTGCCACTGTAATCCTTGCCATGGGTGCGGGAAAAGCCGCTGCCAAAGCAATTGATGAGGTATTGTCAGGAAAGAATGACTGATGAGACATGCTTTTCGGAGGAGATCCACTTAATCCATCGGGTCTCCTCCGTTTTTTACATACGGCCAGATATTTTGCTTTACCGTCTTCCATGTCCATAGAAACGAGTCTAATACGCCAAAAAGGGCATCCTGTCAACTATTTCATGCATGGCGGGACGCCCTCTTTTTCCTTATCTATTAATTTGTGCCGCCAGCTTGTGCTTTAGCATCGCTCTGATGAATTTCAATCTCAGCGGCGCCGTGGCGGTCTGCCACAGCCACGGTATACTGCGTTGTCCTTTCCATACTTCCATCCTTATATCTGTACGGATAATATCCCAACTCACCATTGTCTCCATCCGATTTTGTAAATCCATAAGATGCCTTGCCGTCTACAACCTTCCTGGTAAAGTAATGTTCGGAGGGCTGTGAGAAGGAGAGGTAGATCATATGGTACCAGCCACTTGCAGATCCCGGCTTCATTACCAGCTCACACTTCTCCACCTTATCCCCCTGTACAGCCGGAGCCATGACTTCTACCGTTGCCTTATTAGCAGCGGCAGCCGCTTTCACTCCATTGCAGAACAGTCCTTCCTGGATATCTCTCACCTTTAGCACTGCCGCATATGTGGAACCATCATTAAATTCCACTTCAAAAATCATTTTATTGGCGGCATTTGTATTATGCAGGGCCGCAAATACATATGAGATCATAAGCTTGTTATCGTGAACCATATAATCCGGCAGTTCCAGAAAAGCATTATTGCCAATACTAACCTTAATGGGCACACTGCTCAGCTGCTCCCCATCAAACCTAACTTCGGAAATTTCGGAAATATTCAATACTCTCTGGTCAGATATTTCACAGGGAATGGCAAAATAGCATATATCCATCTCCGTCGTCGATGTAACTATAACCGTTTCACCGTCTGTACGCTTATTATAATATGTAGAAGCAAATTTCGCTGCCTTGGTTTTCCACTGCGCGGTTACATCCGTTTCCTCAAATACCTTCTTCGCCCTTACTGTAAAGGTAAGGATTTCGTCTTTCGTAACATTAATCTTAATCTGTGTCGTTTTCTCTGTTGAGGATTTTCCCCAGACAAGGATGTCGCCGTCCTTTGTCTGTGTAACGCCTGCCGCACTGGCATCCATGGAAAACATGCTGTAGAATCCGTCCTTATATACCATCGGATCCCCGTACTGGTCCGTGGCCTTTACCTGGCAGAAGCTGCTGCCAGTCACCGGGAGAGTCTTGTTTGTAATATCCTCTCCCTGATCCCGCTCTACAATCTTATAGGTGCCTGCCTTTGCCTTTGGCGCCTCACAGCTTACCGGAATATCTATGCTGGCGTGTATATTCTTGCTTGGCCAGTCAAAATCCACCGTTACTGTACCAGTTGTACTGGAGCCTGATTTTGTTACCTTGATCTTACCATTACGCGGGCTATCTACGGAAACACGTACGCCCTCACCGGACGCACTCCAGTTTACCTCTGTCGACTCAATAGAGGTATCGTTGAGCAGAATCTCATTATCCCACTCATCATATGCCTTAAAATTCAACTCCAGAGTGCTGCCCTCCGAGCCCTCATCAAACCGGATATAGTCGACTTCTTTCACATTATGTGTAGTATTTCCACTCTTAATCTCGCTGTCAATAACAATTGATTGCACCAGATCCGCCGCACTGCCTGCTGTCAGGGTATAGCTGGCCTTAACAGATGCCGACTCTAAGTCAGTACCGACAAAAGCAGTCACAATATATACGCCGCTCTCTGTCGGTGTATAAGCAACCTCTGTTTCTCCAGAAAGCAGGGAGTGAGCAGAAACTTTTATTTCATTGTCCTTTGCCACCTGGAATTTCAACGTCTCTGACGTCAGATCCCAATCATTACCATACTGATCCTGGGCCATAACCTTATTCACAACCTCAGTTCCTGTGATGGAAGTAATATTTTTCTGTACAAAACTCAGGCTGTCTAAGCTCGATCCCTCCTGAATTCGTACGGAGAGCTGGGTCGATTCAAATCCCTCATATTTATTCTTACTTTCAAAGATAATCTTTTCTGTTCCTGCGTCCCCGTTTGTAAGTGAAGATTTTAGTTTAAGCCGTACTGCTTTTACCGTTTTCCCAGTATCACTTGATGCCAACGTTTGATACCCGCCGTTCCCATCTGCGGCTAAATATGTAAGCTCTAATTTATTAGAATTCATCACGCAACCCAGCTCCCTGGTAACATCTGCCAGTGTCAGTTCCATCTCACCACCATGCTGGTTTTTGAAGGCCACCGGTATATCTGCGTGCTGTCCTGCCTTGCCTATAATGAGTTCCGCCGTCTTTTCTACAAAAATAACGTGATTCACATGGGCCTTCTCCGCCACTGTCACATCTACACTGGCAGTAATGCTAGTATTATAAGTAAGGATAATAGTTGCTCTGCCCTCCTGCTTTCCAGTGAGGGAAAGCTTTCCTCCATCTGCCTCCACATCGCCGACAGTGGTCTTGCTGCTCCCCGCAGCTGGTTCCGCCTCCAGTCTGCCCTCTGCGATACGAGTAATATCCTCGCCATAACGGTTCAGCAGCTGATATGTCGTAGAAATCTTTTCCCCCTGCGGTACCTGCCTGTCTCCAAAGGGCTCGATCCGGATGGAATCCACAACCGGCAGCGGAGAGGATTCATATGCCACCACAGAGGACTCGATGCCGGATCCCTCGTGATAGAGCCGGAATTTCACCGGGGTATCCAGTCCGTCGTTCTTTGTTTTTATGCTCACATAGATCTCACCAGTGATGCTGTCGTCAAAGCAGTAGATGTCCGTCTCCGGATCCTCAATCCGCTCTTCTCCCTGAATGATCTTACATCTCAGATCCTTCGCCGTAATTCCGGTGCCCGCCGGAGACAGAGATACCTTTGCCTCCCCGGCCTGCCTGTTATATCCCCTGGCCAGCTCGCCCACTGTGATCTGTTCCAGCTCCGTGGCATGGATCACAACCGTGATATCCTTTCTCAGGCTGTCATCAGACGCCAGATATGCCGTAATCGTTACGACGCCGCCTCTCCTGGCCTTCACCTGCACGGGATTGCCGGAATCCGCAATACAGGTCTTTTTGCTGCCGGATTCCCCTGTGTCGATAAATTCTGCCACATCCCTATTGTCCTTCGTCTCATTGATGACATAGACCACCTTGGATTCTACACTGCTCCCAAATTTATTGGAGATCTCCGAGCTCAGGGTGAACACATTATCCGCATCTCTCACGCTCAGGGTGAATTCCGGTTTGGAGCTGTTCTCCCCGCCCTCCATTGTAAGAGACGATACATGAATCCGGTCAATGCCGGCGGGCTTGTCGAAGTCCTCCGGACTCACCACCCCGACAATGATTTCCTGGCGCAGGCTGAGGGATTCGCTGCTCAGGGTGATCCTGATTTTCTTTCCCTCTGGCAGCATACTGACCGCGCCAGAGAGCAGGATGCGGCTGTTCTGTTCCTCCACATCTGTCTCCAGCGGCATTCCGCTGTCTGCCGCCACAGCCTCCACTTCCAGATCGCCAATGACGTCTGCCATTTCTTCCCCATACTGATCCACAATGGCATAGCGAATGACAGCCTGGCTCTTTCCTGCCGGCACTTCCTTTACCGGGAAGATAATTTCCTTCGGCCGGCTGCTCTCCTTCATGACAGATACTTTTCCGCCGTTCCCCAGCTCGTTTCCCACATGATCCGTCAGGCCGCTGACCGAGATGTTATAAATGGCCGCTGGCAGCGAGGCGTCATGGGACAATACCAGTTTCTTTCCATCTCCGCTCAGTTCCGGTGTAAAGAAAACCGGTTCCCCCTGCAGCAGATCCTCCAGACCGGCAGGACTGTCCGGGGTTACGACGGAGGCATCCACTTCCGCATCACCCTCCATTGGCTCATCAAAATAAACGGTGATGGTCTTATAATCGGTAATGACAGCGCCCTCAACGGCTGGGGCAGTCGTATCCACCACTACCGTACAGGGATCGGACTTAATCCTGCCCGCCGCAGCCGTAATGTGGGCCACGCCTTCTTTCTTCGCCATTACAGTTCCATCGCCATCTACAGTAACTGCCGTCTTATTGTCACTGATCCAGCTGACGGCCTGATCCTGCAATTCATTTCCCTGGCTGTCCTTCACTACGGCAGTGAGGGTCTCCGTATTTTCGCCCTCCTCCGTGCTGGCAAAGAGCAGCTCCGGCCTGTCGATCTCCACCTTCGCTGCCTTCGAAGCCGGATCGTTTACCGCCGGCGGATTGGTATTTCCGGGCGGTGTCGGCACGGGCTTCGGCGTATTCTTTGGAGTTGTGGAGGTGCTGCCGCCGGAAGCGGCCTTCTTTGAAGTGATCTTACACTTCAGCTTCAGCGTACGAACCATCCATTTCCCTTTCGGAACATAGCGCACCGTGGCCATAACTGTCGCCGTCCCCTTCTTCTTCGCCGTCAGCTTAACGGATGTCTTTTTCTTCTTACTGATGGCCACCACACCTTTGCTGCTTGTCTTCCAGGTGGTCTTTTTAATTGACGCCTTATTGGTTTTTAGCTTTAATGTGTATGTCTTCTTGTCTTTCTTATTGTAATATAATGTCTTTTTCTTTGCTGCCAGTTTAGGTTTGGCAAATCCTGCCGCCTTCGCATCGGGAGCCGCAGCAGAGACAGACAGGCACAAAACAGCCGTCATTGCGAACGCTGTTCCACGCCTGGCTCTTCTCCATGCCCTGCCGGTTTTATCCTGCCTTCTCATCCTGATTCCTCCTCACATTTAGATTAAATAATGTTTTATCATTATAGCCTGACTACTTTTAATAGTCATTCTTTATAACAATATTTCACAAAAATCCCGGCTTACCAAAAGCCGGGATCCGGAATCAGAAAACTCTATGGATCATGTATATTTCATCAGTTCGTCGGCCAGTGCTGCAAACTCTGCAAGTCCCAGCTTCTCCCCCCGGACGGCAGGGTCCAGACCAGCCGCCCGAATCCCCTCTTCTATCTCCTCCTTGGCGGCTCTCAGTACACCGCCGTTGGCCAGGCCGTTCAACAGGGTTTTGCGCCGCTGGTTAAAGGACGCCCGGATCAACCGGAACATCAGCCTCTCATCCTTCACCTCCACCGGCGTCCGGCCCAGGCAGTCCAGCCGGATCACCGCGCTGCCCACATTGGGCCGCGGCATAAAGCAGTTGGGCGGGACATTGGCCGCCAGATACGGCGACGCATAATACTGTACCGCCAGGGACAGGGCGCCATACGCTTTTGTCCCCGGCCCCGCCTGCATCCGCTCCGCCACCTCCCTCTGAACCATAACCGTTACGTTGGCCAGGGGGACACGGCTCTCAAACAGCTCCATTATAATCGGGGTAGTTATATAATAGGGAAGGTTTGCCACTACCTTAATGGGCCTGCCGCCATTATAGCGGTCGGCGATGGCCTGTATGTCCTGTTTTAATATATCGCCGTGGACAATCTCCACATTACTGTATCCCGCAAGAGTTTCTTTCAGGATAGGAATCAGGTTCGAATCAATCTCCACAGCCAGCACACGGCCCGCCCGCTCACAGAGATACTGGGTCAGCGTCCCGATTCCAGGTCCGATCTCCAACACGAAGTCCCCGTCCTGCACACCGGCAGCCTCCAGGATCTTTTCCAGAACATGGGTGTCGATAAGAAAATTCTGTCCGAATTTCTTCTGGAAATGGAAGTCATGCTTCTGCAGGATCTGTATCGTTTCCTGAGGATTTCCTAATTTTTCCATAACCGGTCATCCCTCCTCTTTATCTGTCCGGTAAAATTTTTCAATATAGCCGTCGGCTGACAGCACCACCCTCTCTCCCGTCTCCGGCCGCTGATAGATTTCTACGCCATCTGTCTCCCGGCGTATCGCCGCCGGATCCTCTATGACGTCATTTGCGGCCTCCAGATATTTCTCCTCCGAGACATAGCCCATGGCCCTGCCAAATTCCTGATAATTCTCCACCAGCAGGTCAAAGCATCTGAAAATATACGTTTTCGTCCGGACGGCGGGCTGTGTAACGGCATGATTCCCTGTCCCTGCCGGTCCTGTCCCATCAACGGGAAAGAATGATCTCGCCACCATATAAACTGCCACCATCAGGGCAATAGACATAATTCCGGGCATTCCCCGTCCAAAACCAATCCCTCTCCTGCCAAACCGCCAGCTCCCAACCCCTTTCGGAACCACTGGGGCATTGCGCCGGATACGCTCCTGGCGCCGGCAGGAATAGCACATATCCGGCACCGCAAGTCCCCTCTCCTCATAGAACCCAAGCTCCGTCTCCGATATGTCAAAGCTCTTCCCACAGCGAATACAGGTTTTTATCACAGTTTCTTTCCCCCTTCCAGTGATTCCAGCTTTTTTCTCAGCTGCCGGGTGCGCACTCCAACCAGATTTTCCAGTTCTCTTCCCGCCTGATCCAGTCTCTTCTGCACATTTACCAGCGTCTCTTCATACCGGTCCACCTCGCCTTTTATTCCCGTGAGCGCCTCCCATACCTCTGCCGACCTCTCCTCCAGCGCCACACTCCGGAATCCCACCAGAAGACTGTTTAGTATGGCCGCCAGCGTACCCGGCCCCGCCACCGTAATCCGGTATTTCACCATAAGCTCCTCCGGAAGTCCCAGCCGCAGCACCTCTGTGTAGATTCCCTCGAAGGGGAGGAAGAGGATGGCAAAATCTGTCGTAAAGGGCGGCATAATATACTTATCATGAACCTCCCTGGCAAATCGCTTCACCCGGGAACGGAATAGATCCGCCGCGTCCTTCGCCGTCTCGGGATCGCCCTCCTGGGCCGCCTCCTGAAGCTGAAGAAAGGCGTCCAGTGGAAACTTCGAGTCAATGGGCAGATATACCTTCTGTCCACTATAACCTGGCATCTTCACGGCATACTCCACCCGTTTCTGGCTGCCCGGCACCACCATGCACTCCGTCTCATACTGATCTGGCGTCAGGATTTCCTGCAGAATCGCCCCCAGCTGCCATTCCCCATAGATTCCTCTTGTCTTGACATTGGTCAGGGATCTTTCCAGAACCCCCATACTGCTGCTGAGAGTCTCCAGCTTTCCTGACAGTCCGGCGATCTGCTGTACCTGGCTGTTTCCCATGGACTGCTGATATTTCAGCAGGACCTCCATATAATGATGAAGCTTCGCCTCCATGGACCGCGAAAGCGTCCTGTACAAAAGGATCCCCAGTGCCAGCGCCACAGCCAGTCCGGACAGGATCCCCGTCATTATTTCCTGCATACCCATCCTCCCTCTTTCTCTTACTTATTCTCTTATCATAATAAAAAAAGAAAAATTTATCAACTTTAATTGATTTTTTTTGAAAAGCTGTTATAATGGAGAATGTAGGCTGTACCTTTCGCAGGATTAGTACATCGGTAGTATGTTAGCTTCCCAAGCTGAAGAGGCGGGTTCGACTCCCGTATCCTGCTTATCTGTGTCTTTCCATACAAACCATCTTTTTGGTTTCTATAAGGGAGGGTTCGTGCTGTGTTCGATGAAGAATTATTAAGGCAGGCATTACGTGAGGAATACAAACGGGAACAGGACACACTTCCCTCATCAGAAGAATTGAAGGAAACAATTCAGGTATCCCCGGAATTTCATGAAAAGATGGCGCGTCTGATCAAAAGACACCGGATAAGGACGCGCTTTTACAAAATTGCAAAAAACGCGGCTGCATGTCTTATTATCATTACCTGCAGCTTTCTTCTTCTGTTTGCCATTAATGAAGATGTGCGTGCTACATGCCTCCAGTGGATCAGAACCATGACTGGCAGCGGCATGACCGGTTATGAGTCGGCGGCTGTCCCCGCGGAGCCACAACAGATTGTTGGTCTGACCCTGGGATATGTGCCAGAGGGATACGTGCCCAAAAGCTCAGTGACCAATGAGTTTACCGGAAATATACTATACACCAGGGGGAGTGACCAAATAGAGTTTTATTATACCCGGTCCGACAGCGCACACACCGCCCTTGACAACGAGGATCGAACGGCAGCCCAGCTGGAGCTGGCTGACGGTACTCTCTGTGACCTGTACAAAGGAAAGGAATCGGATTCCCTGATATGGCAGAGGAAAAATTACAACTGTGTGCTCACGGTTTCCAATCTGGCAGAGGATGAACTGAAGCAGATTGCTGATAAGATAATCGCAGTGGTTTCTTAGTTCAAAAGGATATTACTTAGGAGGTTTTTATGACGTACATGAAGAAAGTTACCGTATTACTTTTGGCGCTGGCACTTCTTATCCAGCCCCTTTCCGGTACAGTGAGCCGGGCTGCCGCCAACGGCGGGATATCTACCCTGGCTGACAATACCAGTACTATTTCCGTTGCTTTGGACATTGACACCGACGGCGTAACCAGATGCCACGGATATGTCAAGGGCTATCCGGGAACAACGAAAATTGCCGGAACCCTGAAACTAATGAAGGGAACTACAGCAGTTAAGAGCTGGACCGTATCCACCACTTCCGAGACGTTAAATGTTACGAAAACCTGTTATGTACTTACCAGAGGTACATATAAACTGGTGCTGACTGTGAAGGTTACAAGGAATGGGAAGACGGAGACGGTATCCATCAGCAAATCCCAGACTTATTAAAATAATGGCCGCAGACGGGCAGGGTTTTGACCCCTGCCCTTTTTATTTGCCATGGGGTACAGGATCCTGCAGAATAAAATCATCTATTTTTCATAAAGGGATTGATTGTTTGATTTTTTCTGCTATAATGTACTTATAACAGACGCTGAAATCGGAGAATATATCTGTTTTACAAAGAGTACATAAAGAATACACATTCTGTCTATTATTTGATTTTTTCAGCTTTTTACCGAGAGGAGGACACTTATTGATCCACGCCAGCAAACTCTGGTATCAGTGCATCAATCCGGGGGGCATTGATATCCGCCGCCCTGCCGGCACCGGAGATTATCTTTTTTTATTCTTCCGCTGTGCCGCGGAGGTGAATCTGAACGGTACTTATGAACCGGTGCCGGAAAACACCTTTCTTCTCTATGAGAAGGGAGCGCCGCAGTATTACCGAAAAACCGATGGGAGCTTCAACAATGACTGGATTCATTTCGACTTTGACGACTACCGGAATTTTTTCGGGGAACTGGGAATCCCTTTCCATACGCCGGTGAGACTGACTAATCCCGAGGTGGTGACAGATCTCACGGCAGATCTTTTTATTGAATTTTTTGAGTCCGGAGAACATCACTTGCAGATTATGGATCAGAAGCTGCGGACACTTTTTTATAAATTCAGTGACCTGTACCGCTTTTCCCAGATCAGCGGCGACGGATCCGCCAAATACAGGCGCACTCTCGAGAAACTTCGGGAGATGATGAAGCAGCGCATCTATCTGCCCGAAAATGCAGAGGAGCTTGCCGCCACGCTGGGCATCAGCACCTCCTATCTGCAGCATATATACAAAGATTATTTTCATGTAACCCTGCAGCAGGATATTATTGAGGGACGGGTGCACCGCGCCTGCCGCCTGCTGGAGAGCACAAGCTATACCATCGGAGAGATCGGGATTCTGTGCGGATACAATAACGCCGAGCACTTCTCCCGCCAGTTTAAGAAGCTGACAGGATATACTCCCATGAATTACCGCCGGAACCATGAGATCACTTCAGGAAAGGAGAACACAGAAAATGAAGAAGGTCAGAATTGAACTGCAGGGCATAAGCAAAAGCTATTATTCGGAGACTGCAGTGACCCAGGCCCTGCGCAAGGTCAGTCTTTCCTTTGCCATGGGGGAATTTGTAGCAATAACCGGTGAGAGCGGCAGCGGTAAATCAACCCTGCTGAATATTATCGGCGGTATGGATTCCTTCGATGAGGGAGAAATGATCGTGGACGGGGAACCCACCTTCCAGTATGACGACGAGGACTGGGAGACGTACCGCCGCACCAAGATCGGCTATGTATTCCAGGATTACAGCCTCATCGGCCATTACACCGCACTGGACAATGTTGCCAGCGCCCTTCTGATCATGGGACAGGATCCGGAAGAGGCCCGGAAAACTGCCGCAGATTACCTCAGACAGGTAGGTCTGGAGGAATATGGGGCGCACCGCGCCTCCGAGCTCTCCAGCGGACAGAAGCAGCGCCTGTCCATCGCCCGGGCCCTGGCCAAGGACACAGGAATCATCGTGGCGGATGAGCCTACGGGCAATCTGGACAGCGAGACGGGCCAGCAGATCATCCGGCTTCTGCAGGAGCTATCAAAGAATCGTCTGGTAATCATGGTAACACATAACTACGATCAGGCGGAGGCCTATGTCACCCGGAAGATACGGCTGCATGACGGCCAGATCATCTCCGACGTCAAGGCGGAGGACGATGGCGCCGTTCAAGAACCGGCACCGGATACATCTGGACTGGCAGAAGAACCTTGCGCCCCGGCAGGAGATACCGCAGCCGGGAAGAAAACCGTCAAAAAGCCCCTGACCTCCAATCAGGCGGCCTCCATCTTTGCCAGGTGGAATCAGAGGACACAGAAGGGCCGCGCCATACTGTTCACCTCTTTTCTTCTGGTGATCGCCGCCGCCTCTTTCCTCTTTATTGGTGAGCTCTTTGTATATCGGGATGATACCACAACAAAGAACTACACGCAGGCGGGATTCTACCACGAAGACAATACGCGCATCGTGGTGAAGAGACAGGATGGAAAGGATATTACGGATGAGGATGTGAAGAAACTCTCCTCCGTCCGATACGTGGAGACGGTGGACTCCTGTGACATCGCCAATGATATCAATTATTATATAGAGGAAGGAAAGGATTATGAATACGCCTTCGGCAATGAGGCAAAACGGAGCCGTTACGGAAAGGGCGCCGGGGAGGGGGAGATCAAGCGGGTTTCCTTTCTGAATGAGAAACGCTTTATGATGTCCACGGACGCGATTTCGGAAGCCGATCTCGCCTACGGCCGCCTGCCCCAGGCGAGAAACGAGATCGTCCTCTATGCATCAGACGACTCCCTGCTGGAGAAAACTATGCCGTGTTACTTTGTCTTTCACAATGTATGGGCGGAAAATCATTACTACCAGACCAATGTAACCGTCACGGGTATCCTGAGAGAGTCCTCCGGACAGGTGTATTTTTCCCGGGAGCTCTGCCGGATGCTCTCCATGAACCTAACGGACAATAGTGTATTCCGCATCGTTTACGACGACCGGATCCGGCATGAGATCACGCCGGTCATAAGTGATTCCCTTACCGGCAACGAGGTCCGCCTCTCTTCCACCATGGCAGAAGAATACCTTCTCGGAGGAGAATTCCCCTGTACCATGGAAGAATATGACCTGGCGGGGAAACCGACAGGAAA
Organism: uncultured Clostridia bacterium; assembly: GCA_948467395.1. Lineage (GTDB taxonomy): Bacteria > Bacillota > Clostridia > Lachnospirales > Lachnospiraceae > Eubacterium_F. The sequence continues at coordinate 136,699 of CAOKDX010000006.1, forward strand.
GGTAGTGACGGATACCGTATATATCAAAGATCCGCACTCTGCCGACGGCCAGCACAATTCCACGCCAAATCTGCTGGAGGTAAGTGCGGAATTTTATAACCAGCACTATCGTCTCACCAGCTCCCAGGCTTCTGTCTACATATCCAGCTACGCCAAGACGGACCAGGTACTGAAGAAGCTGGAGCGGCTCGGATATGAGGGCATGAGCAGCTACCGCATCAGCACCATTGATTACAACGAGGAACGGACGACCCAGCGGCTCACCATTATCGGTATCTGCGCACTGGGCCTTGTGATACTGCTTCTGGCCGAGGTTCTGATCCTCCGCTCCCTGATGAAGATCCGCATTAAGGATTATTTCGTGATGAAATTCATCGGAATGAAGATGCAGGTCATCCGCAGGATCAGTTATTTTGAGATGCTTGCCTACACAGCCGTATCCATTGTGATTACCATTACACTGATGTGGGTGCTCCGGCTGTGCGGTATCCCGGTGATCCAGGAAATGATGTGGTATTATGAGATCAGCTCCTATCTGCTCTTTATACTGTACAATATCCTGCTGACCCTGCTGACGGTATTTTTCTTTAACCGCTTACTGAAAGGGAGGTTAAACGCATGATCCAGATCAAGAATCTACATAAATATTACAATCAGGGGAAGAAAAATGAGCAGCATGTGCTGAATGACATTTCCCTGGAATTCCCCCGGACGGGCCTTGTGTGTATTCTGGGGGAGAGCGGTTCCGGCAAGACCACCCTTCTGAATACGGCAGGCGGCCTGGACACCTTCTCCGGCGGCTCCATCTCCATCGACGGGCGGACGCTGTCCAAATATAACCCGAAGGTGATGGAGCCCATCCGCAACGACCACTTCGATTATATTTTCCAGAATTACTATCTTCTGAAGGATTACTCCGTGGCCTACAATATTAAGCTGGCCCTGAACCGATACCGTTTATCCGAGGAGGAGAAGGAGGAACGGGTCGATTATGTCCTCCGTACCCTTGGCATGGAGAAATACAAGAAGAAAACCGTCTCCAAGCTCTCCGGCGGACAGCAGCAGCGCGTATCCATCGCCCGGGCTCTTGTAAAATCCCCGGACGTGATATTTGCCGACGAACCCACCGGGAACCTGGACGAGGAAAATACGATCCGCACCATGAGCATCCTGAAAAATATTTCCAAGGAATGCCTGGTCCTCCTGGTAACTCATGAGAAGAGAATTGCCCGTTTCTTCGGAGACCGGATCATCGAGGTATGCGATGGCAGGATTGTAAGGGACGAACCGAATACCCCTGCGGATTCCTATGAGCGCAGCGACGACTCCAATATCTATCTGAAGGAGCTGCAAAAGGCCACTGTCTCTGACGAGCTGGCAGATTTCAAAATTTATCACCAGAGGGATTATACGCCGGGAAAAATCCAGCTGACGCTGGCATGGAAGGATAATAAGCTGTATATCCAGAATAATATGCCTTTTGACATTTTGATCGAAGGAGTGGAGAACGGCGTGGAAATGCTGGACGAGGAGCGCCCCACCCTGGATCTGGATGAGGTGGAAAGCTTTTCCTATGAGCTTCCCAAGCTGAAGAGCAGGGGATCCGCCAGGCTCTCCGCCAGGGAGATATCCCGCATCGCTGTGGAAAATCTGCAGATGATGGGAAAACGGCAGGCATTTATCATTATGATCCTTCTTGTCACGGCGGTACTCCTTTCCGTCACGCTGGCGCAGTTTATCAATATCCACACCATTGATGAGTCCTCTATCGTCACCACGGACTTCCATTATGTATATATTGATTTCTCAGGCACCACCTCCCGGCACTCCTATGAAGCCACGGAGCAGCTCAGTGAATTTATCCGGAAGGATCTCTCCGGGGGAGCTCTGGGAGAGCCCTTCTTTATCCCAAAGATCAATGTATACCTCACCGGCGACGGATTCCGGCAGCTGACAAATCTGACACAGCTTGTCCAGGATTATTCCTTTACCTCTGTGACCCACTTAAAGGAGTCCAACCTGATCTGCGGCGAGATGCCGAAAAAGAGAAATGAAGTGGTGATGGACGCCCTGCTGGCGCAGCGGCTCATTGATACAAGGGCATCCGTCTCCACCCTTCATCCGACACCGGAATCCTATCTGGGCATGAGACTTGCACTGGCAGCCGTTGATCAGGATTTCAACATTGTAGGTATCAGCAATACGAATCAGCCGGTCATCTACGCCGGACAGAATCTTATGCTGGGAGTGAGCACGAAGGGTTATCCTATCGCCAGCGTAAGAGAGCTGCAGGTGGAACTGCCAGGAAAATATGACGATCTCAACCTGAAGGATAATGAGATTCTCGTGCGCCAGGGCCTGTATGATTCCATGGAGATGGAAAACCGCAATTCCATGACCATTGGGGACGACCACGATCACAAATACAAGATCACCGGGACCTTTCCCGACACCTTTGACGTCAACTATGTCATGTCCGACAAGGGCTGCCTGAATGTGCGCAACCAGATGATCCTGGACAGCATGGAGACCTATATCTACGCCGCAGATCCGGATAAGGTGATGAAAACACTCAACAGCGGGGATCTCGATATTGGTTTTTCCTATAAAATGGAGGCTTCAATCCCCGTCCGGGAGCAGGTGAAGGCATACCGCGAGGCACATTCCACCGAAGTGGATGCAAGACAGCTGATCCCGCTGGCCGTGGCGGTAATTTCCCTGATCATGATATACTTCACCATTAAGTCCAACGCCTCCTCCCGCAGCGAGGAGCTCACCGTATATCGACTCATCGGAATATCCCGGGGCAGCATTTTGAAAGCCTATATGCTGGAAATGATACTGGTAACCTCCTACACATCCCTGCCGGCAGTGCTGCTCACCTGTGGCGTCATCCAGTTTATCCGGTCGATACCATCCCTGGAGATCAATATGATCTTCCCATGGTGGTCCGCCCTGACCCTGCTGGCAGGTATCTATGTGGTACACGCCCTGATCAGTATCCTTCCGGTGTACGGCATCCTGTCGAAACCACCGGCTACCCTGGCGGTAAAAGAATAAGAAGAGGTAAATTATCATGGATGTTTTAAAATTCGGTTTCCGTTACTGGAAACGCAATCTAGGATTCTCGGTGATCACCCAGATCATGAGTTTCACCGCATTGGGAGCAGATCTTCTGCTCCCAATGCTGACTGCCCTGTTTATCGACTATATTATTAAGGACAGTCCCGTTAAAGATGACAATGTATTTTCCTTTCTTCTGGATGGATCATGGGGACAGGTGCACACCATGGAGCTGTTCTGGCATCTGGCTTTGGTCTTTCTCGGCCTGCTGTTCCTAAAGCTTATGCTGGTCTACGGCAAGAATGTGATAAACCAGAAGCTGGGGCTGAATCTGGAGACGGATCTCCGGCTCGCCACCTTCCACAAGCTGATGGAGCTGGACAGCTCTACCATCTCTGAGTACAACACAGGAGAGCTTCTGACCACTGTCAACTCCGATACGATCATGTTCAAGGAAATGTTCTGCCGCATCATACCAAACATTCTGGACAGCGCCTTTGTACTCGTAATCGCCATAATCCTGCTGGCAAGCATCAATGCCTGGCTTCTGATCATCCCGCTGCTGATGATGCCGGTCTTTGCCTTCGCCCTGGTCCGTTTTAAGAAGCTGGCCCGGCTGAATTTCCGGAATATCCGCTCCTGCAACAGCGATATGAACCTGAAGGTACAGGAAAATATCGAAGCCGTCCGCCTGGTGCGCTCCTTCACAAATGAGGAAAAGGAGCAGGAGAAATTTAACGAGTCCAATCAGAACCTCCGGGATTCCTATATCAAACAGGTGAAGCTGTCCGCCTCCTTTGAGGCGGCTTTCAGCGCCATCAAGCAGTTTGCCTATATCGGCAGCATTGCCGTCAGCGCGGTTCTCGTTATGAACGGCCAGATCCGGGTAGGCTATCTCGCATCCTGTGCCGCCTATATTCTAAAGATCATGGATTACATTACCATGATCAATAATATGATGTTCCAGATGCAGCAGCAGATCGTCTCCGGTTACAAAATGATGCACTTTATGGAGTGTGAAAGCCGGATTCCAGACGGCACGGAAGCTGTGGCGGACAATGGCGCACCCCACATCCGTTTCCGGAACGCCTCCCTGAAAATACTGGATAAACCGGTGCTGCAGAACATCGACCTGGATATTCCCTACGGCAGGAAAATTGGTATCGTGGGCGGCACCGGAAGCGGAAAGAGTACGCTTCTGGAAGCCCTGATCCGGATTCATGATGTATCGGAGGGGGAGATCCTTCTGAACGGCAGAAATATAAAGGATTATTCCCTGAAATCCCTGCGAAGCCAGTTTGCCTATGTGTATCAGGATGTATTTCTCTTCTCGAATACCATCGATTCCAATATCTCCTATGCCGATCCGGAAGTGGAAGAGGAGACGGTGATCCGTGCGGCAGAGCATGCCCAGGCCCACGACTTTATCACGAAACTGGAGGAGGGGTATGATACCATCGTAGGCGAACGGGGACTGGGAATCTCCGGCGGACAGAAGCAGCGTGTCTCCATTGCCCGCGCCCTTGTGAAGGACGCACCGGTTCTTGTACTGGACGACTCTACCTCCGCTCTCGATGTGGATACGGAAAAGAGGCTGCTTGAAGCTATCAACCGGCATTACTCCGACAAGACCCTTCTTATCTCCGCCCACCGCATGTCCTCGGTGGTGGATTGTGACGAGATTCTCTATCTTCTGGATGGAGAAATCGTAGAGAGGGGAACCTTTGAGGAACTGATGCGGCAGAACGGGCATTTCGCCTCGGTATACAATATCCAGGAGGCCCAGAAAAAATCCGTCATTGACTTTGACCAGCTGGCAGAGGGAGGTGCAAGATAGCATGGCAAAACGAAATACCTATTTTCAGGATGAGATAATTGAACGAAAGATTGATATCAGGCAGTTTGGCAAGATTCTCCGCTATATTCTGCCCTACCGAAAGATTTTCTTCTTTGTGTGCGCCCTGATGGTGCTCTCCTCCATTGTCTCCATGATCGCACCGCTTCTGCTGAAGAAGGTGATCGATGAAGTCGTGGTGACAGAGGAATACCGCACCCTGGTTCTTATAATCGCCGGCATGATCGTACTGGCCGGGATCGAGATTGGCGTCACCTATATCCACCAGCGCCTGATGGGAACTCTGGGACACAATATTATCGCCACAGTCCGAAAGGATATTTTCTACAGGCTGCAGCAGCTTTCCTTTGAATATTTTGATTCCAAGCCGGATGGCAAGATCGTAGTAAGGGTAACGGAGTACATCAATGACCTGGCCAACTTCTTCACCAATTATGTCCTGCTCCTGCTGACCTATATTGCCAAGATCATTATTGTCACCTTCTTTATGCTGGGACTGAGTCCGCAGCTCACCGGAATCGTCTTTCTCACAGTGATTCCCATGATGATCTGCGTCTTTACCCTGCGCTACTTTGTCCGCAGGCTTTTCGGGGCGCACCGGGCGAAGATCTCCAACCGGACCGCCTTTCTGATCGAGACGATCATGGGGGAAAAGATTGTTAAGAATTATAACCATGCGGAGAGCAGCGAGGAAATTTATTCCCATATCCACGGCCTGAGCCTGACGCAGTGGATGAAGATCGTGATCCGCAATGAATTGAACACACCGATTGTGGAAACCTTCTGGAATGTCGGTACCCTGTGCCTGTACGGGCTTAGTCTGTCCCTGATCCTGGCAGGTAATAATCTGATCAATGCGGGCACGGTATTTGCCTTTACCAATTATATGACGCTGTTCAGCGGCCCCCTGACCCAGATTGCCTTTATCGTACAGCAGATGGCACAGGTCAGTTCAAACCTGGAACAGGTTTTTGACACCATTAACTGCCCGGTTGACATAAAGGATCCGGAGGATCCCGTAGAACTGACCAATGTCCGGGGCAAGATAGATTTCAATGATGTGACCTTCGCCTATGATGAAGAAAATAATATACTGGAACATTTCGACCTTCACGTGTCGCCCGGAGAGACGATCGCACTGGTGGGTCCCACTGGCGCCGGCAAGACAACCATTATCAATATGCTCACCCGGTTCTATGACGTATCGGCGGGCAGCGTCCAGGTGGACGATGTGGACGTGAGAGACGCCTCCCTCCAATCCCTACGGCGGGAGGTGGGCGTCCTGATGCAGGATCCCTTTATCTTCCGGGGAACGGTGATGGAAAATATCCGGTATGGCAGGCTGGACGCCACCGACGAGGAGTGTATCGCGGCGGCAAAAGCCATCTTTGCCCACGACTTTATTTCCCGTCTCTACGACGGGTACGACCATGTTCTGGAGGAGCGGGGCGCCGGCCTGTCCGCCGGTGAAAAGCAGCTTCTCTCCTTTGCCCGGATCATCCTAAAGGATCCCTCCGTGATCATTCTGGACGAGGCCACCAGCTCCATAGATACGGAGACGGAAAATCTCATTAAACAGGCGCTGGATGTGATCCTGGAAGGAAAGACTGCCTTTATCGTAGCCCACCGGCTCTCCACCATCCGCAATGCGGACCGGATCCTATATATCCAGAATAAAGGTATTGCCGAATCCGGCACCCATGAGGAGCTGATGGCACAGAAGGGGCTGTACTATCAGTTGAATTAGTGTTCCTGTACGCCCCATACCGTGACGTTATCACCCAGAAGGCTGAAGGTCATGCGCATTTTCCGGTCCATGGATTCATCCTGCTGTTTGAGGAAGACTCCCTTATAAGTAACGCCGTTCAGTTTCATCTCGGCATGGCAGCCATTGGTAAATTTCCATGTGCCGGTATAATCTCCCGCCACCGTACCGTCCTTTTTGAGAATTACCTTCTCCGCCCCCTCATGGGAATAGGTGACGGTGCATCTCAGGGAGGTGGTACGGTGACCCACCACCATCTCCTTCTGAAGCTCTACTTCCTTTGTGGTGACCTCCTGGCTACCCACAATACCAATCTGCTTTCCGCCCACAACATTGTAATATTTTGTCGGCTCATGGAAAATAAAGTCATATTCCCCCACAACCTCATCCTGGTCATACGCCGTATCCGGAAGCGTTTCGCCGGAATACTCATAAGGCGCTGCCACGAGCCAGTCGTCCTCATTGACAAATAACTGGTGGACGCGGACCTGGTGCATCTCGACATTTCCCGTGTCTGACTGGAACCGGGTGTGGTACACCAGATACATCCTGCCGTCATCGTCCGTAAAGGCGGAATTGTGTCCCTGTGATACCTGTACCTTTTCAATTCCCGGCATCTGGTAGCTTCCAAATATCTTTACCCCCTTCGTGCTCCCCTTCATATCCTCGGAGCGCTGACAGATCGGCGTATTGCCCGCCTGATCCACATAGGGGCCCGTTATATTTTCAGAGCGGTAGATGCGCATCTGATAACCGCCCTTGGCCGCAAAACCGGCATAAGAAACAAAGAAATAGTAATATTTGCCGGATCGGATTATATAGGGAGCCTCGCCGGAATTATAATGCCCCCCCGCTATCTTCGTTCCCAGATAGGCGTCTGACACATCCTCCTTCGTCTCATATTTATTATCATAGTCCCTCAGTCCCGTATTTGTATCCAGCTTCAGCATATAGATTCCCGCCGACCAGGACCCGTATGTCATATACAGATCTCCCTTCTCGTCATAACGCACATTGGGATCTATGGCATTGATACAGGAATTCGAAGTAGATTTATAACGGGTCAGGTCCGCGCCCTCTCCCAGTACCTTGTACACATCCGTCTTTGACAGATCCTCCGGCGGCGTCTTGGCATTGTTCATCCCGGAGTACACAACGATGCCCTGATACTCATACGGTCCCTCAATCTTATCCGCCGTCAGAAGGCAGATGGAGGAACACCAGTTATCGCCGTCGATGCTCATATACATGCACCATTTCTTCATCGTATCGTTCCAGATCACATCCGGCGCCCACATACGGCCCCGGAGACCGCCGGCGGAAGGCGGCGTGGCATATTCCGCCCACTCCCATGGCTCGGCAAAAAGCGTCTGATAGTCATCTGTAATATTAGTAGTAAATTTCTCCCAACGAATCAGGTCCTTTGATCTGGCAAAATCAAGATGGGAGCCGAAGACATAATAGGTTCCCGTTTCCGGATCCTTGACGATGGAGGGATCGTGCACGGAAACCCTGGGCAGATAATCTTCATTCACTACCCCTCCCTCCTTCGATTCCGCCCGGGACGGCGCCGCCGCACCGGACAGACAGGCAGACAGAAGCGCCAGAACCAAAAGCATCGATACCCCTGCCTTGGGCGGCTTCGTCCCCTTCCCGCCGGAGGTCTTCTTCCTGATAAAAAGAAATACGGCCGCCAGTATGACTACTGCCGCAGCCACGATCATCACCATCACCGGCAGGGTAAAATAGCTTGCCAGCACAAGCTCACCGTTCTCATTCCTGCTGACTGCCGCCTCAATCTGAAACTCCTTCGTCTCTCCTGCCGCCAGCTTCTCTATTTCCTGGGTCTGTTTGCCGGACGTCACAGAGAAATTTGTCGGCATTTTATATGTCACGCCCACATCTGTCACATCGTATTCATTTGTATTGGTGACAGAGACAGTGACTACAGCATTGTCTCCGTCGGCATAATATTTTTTATCCACCGACGTAGTGACCCGGATGCCTCCCGTGTCGGAGGAATCCTTTAGCGGCTCTTCTTCTGTCTCCTCTTCCTTCCCGGCAAACACGGTATCTGCTGTCACAGCAGTACCCACAATCAGCATCACAAGGAATAATGCCGTCACGGCCGTCAGCCAGGCTATTTTTCGTTTTCGATCCATAATAATCTCCATTTCTGCGCTGCTTTTTGCACATGAAGCAACTTTGTGTCAAGCAGCGCGCAGACACAAATTGCCGTGTGAAAAATTTATTTTTCACACGAACTATCTCCGTCTTCATTTTTTATATGTACATCTCCTGGACTATTCCTCCGTCCACGGATGAGGTTTCGAATAAAAGTATCCCTGGGAATGGGCGACTCCGATGTCCATCATAATATCCTGGATCTGCTGGTTTTCCACATATTCTGCAATAAGCTCCTGGTCATTTCCCACGCACCAGCCGTTAATAAACCGGATAAACTCCAGGCAGTGGGGATCCTCCGTGATAGTCCGGATAATGGCCCCGTCAATCTTAATATAATCCGCCTGGATCTTCAGGACGTGGAGCAGATTGGAAAAACCGCTGCCGAAGTCGTCGATGGCCACCTTGCCGCCATATTCGTGAATGCGGTCGGCAAATTCCTTGATATAGGCGTAGTCCATAATTTCCTCGCTCTCCACGATCTCAAAAACAAAATTCTCCGGGTGCGGCACCTCCTGCATGTTCTCAAAGATCATGCGGAGCATCTTGCGGTCATAGATATCCTGTACATTGAGATTGATGGTAACCCGGATATCCTTGTCGCGGAACATCTGTATCACCGTCTCCACCATCAACTCCGAGAGGCTCTCATACAGATCATATTCCTTCGCCACTGGAAGGAACTGATCCGGAAAATAGATCTTCCCATCCTCATCAAAGATGCGCATCAGGGATTCAAACATCCTTTTGGGAACCCCCTTGTTGTTGTGGATCTCCTGAAAATACGGCCTCACTCGCTTGTGCTGCAGCGCCTCCCGGATAATGTGGAGCATATGAATTTCCTCCAGTTCCTTTCTGGCGATATCTCCTATCTCATCAAACTGTGCAATCGGAACTCTCCGCGCTCTTGCATAACGCATCGTCGTCTCCAGCCGGCTCATGGTATCCTCTTTTCCATATACAACGGCCACAGTGCAGGAGAGATCCACCTCCTCACACCGGATTCCCGCCAGAAAATCCCGGATCTTCTCTACAATTTCAATAAATTCTGTCTTAGCCACCGCCGTATCCGCCGCCAGCATAAAGGACGCATCCTCATAGCTGTACAGATACATGCCTTTGGGAAGATAATACGTCCGGATCTTCTCATAACACTCCCTGAGAATCGTATAGGTCTTGGTAATACCCGCAAATAACCGGAGCATCCGCTCGTTATTCAGGCAGAACACCGCCGCCTTGTCCAGCTCCTCCCTCTCCTGGTCATACAGATACCTAAGCTGGTTATCCACTCCCAGCACCTGATTATAAAACATGGCGTCCTGTATCTTCTTCTGCTGGTCCTGCAGCTCCTCATTCAGATGCCGGTTCGCATTGACAAGAAGATAGTTCAGCATCTGCGGATTGTCCTCCTGCAGCTCCGACATATTTTTCAATTCCCGCTCCCGCAGGATAACACGCGCCTCCGGATCCTCTGACAGCGCCGTAGTGACAAATGTATAGTTGGCGTACACATTGGCTCCGCCGGCATTGGAAACCTCCCCTGACAGCAGCGCCCCGCTGATATTGGTAGTATAGAAATTTTCAATCTCCCAGTTGGCGCAATTATGTAAAAAATTGACTCTGGACTGACAGTCATAGGCGAAGATAACCTCTACCGGAGCCGCCCCGATATTACGAAACAGCTCCTGCACCTGATCGTAAATCTTCTGCGGATGAAAATAGCCCAGAGACACATAGCTCCCGTTTTTTAATTCGCCATAGGATTTCAGGACATAATGTCTGTCCTCCCCTTCCCCGCCGGTATGCCCGGAATCCTCCGAATAATCCACATAATAGGCAATGCCCCTCTCATCCCGCTTTACCACCGGAAATATGTGTGAAATGGCCGGATTCTCCTGCAGCGCCTCTCCGCCCAGAAGGTTTGCATACCATTCTGCACCATCTTTCCCATCGATCTTATCAATATAACAGCCCCGGCTGACAATGGGACATTTCCTTCCCACCGGCTCCACGCCGCAGACATAATCGCCATAGATATGCAGCTCATCGGATGAGATCAGCGCCATGACTACGTCCGTTCCGGAAGCTTCTGTTCCCTCCAGGACATAGGCCAGATCCTCCCTGCCATTCCCCTGCTCATCTTCCAGATAGGCCGCTCCCCCAAGCATCCTCACCGGAATGCCTGTCTCATTGACGGTTTCCACAAAATCCTCTATCTTGCTGTATGGAAGCGGAAAAAAGATCAATAAAAAGCCGCCCCGGCCAAAGAGCACATTTCCCACTACCTCTTCTGCCAGCACAGCTCCTTCTTTCCATCCGCCCTCTTCTGTCAGGCAGCTCACCCGGGCGGTCCTCACCTCTGCCCGCTCCGGCACTGTTATGGAGATCAGACACGCCTCCGGATAAAGCCTTCCATCGCTTATCACCTGCATCGTACTACATCCAATAATCTCTGCCTTCGGAAGAAGTTCCCGCACTTCCCCCGCCAGCTCCTGCATCTGTTCCTTTGTGTGAACCGCACTGTGAATCCTGACCAGCATCCTGTCCGCCCGCTTAATTGAAATATCATCCAGAAACTCGTGAAATGTTTCTATATCAGAATATAAATGATTGTAAGTCCTCATGCTGCCCATTGCCCCCTCTCTCGTTCTCTATCCCAATACCTTTTACTTATAGAATTATTTTATCACAATGCGATCTGTTTTGGCAAATACTTGTTTTGGGCAAGAATATTGCTGCAATCTGCTTGCTTTTCACAAAAAAATAAATTAGAATAAAAAGGAATACACGTTGAAGGAAAATTTATATGACATTGTTGATAAACTATCTGACATTTATATTAGATTTTTTGTACATTTATATTATTATAAACTCCCTACTGGAAAATAAGCTCGGCTTTACGTTAAGAAAAATGTTGTGCCTATCCATACCTAGCATTTTTTTTGCCTGCCTTCTGAACCTCTCAGTCCAGCATATTCTGCTGTCCGCTGTCATTACTATTTTGTGCTATCTCATTTTATTATTTTTCATCTTTCACATCCCCGTTGGGGAACTGCTTGTAATCTTCACAGTGACATATATCCTTACCGGGATAATAAAATCATTGTGTCTTTTCATTTTAGACCTTTTGGGGCCTATACGAATGAACGGTCTCGACACATTAATTGCAAATTTTATACTTGTACTGATATCCTGTCTAATTTACTCCTTTCTTCCTCTATTTCCTCTTTCTAATTCAAAAAGAGAACTAGATGCCTACAAAGCCTATCTCCCTGTTTTAGATGAACTTATTAACTGCATCCGGATGCGTCAACATGATTTTCATAATCATCTTCAGTCAATACAAATGCTGCCCCTGAACTGTCCCGATTATGAATCTCTTTCAAATGCACTTTTGAATTACATCAATCAGCTTATCCCGGATCCTCGCCAACTGGATTTACTGAAACTAAATTATCATCTTGTTTCCGGTCTCCTGATCAATAAATATACCCAGGCAGAAAACCGAAATCAAATTTTCAATATTCAAATAAAAAAATATTCCCTCTCCACCAGGATCCCTGAGTATATCCTGGTGGAAATCTTGGGCATCCTTATCGATAATGCACTGGAAGCCTGCCCTGAACAGGGCTGTATTAACCTATTGCTAGATACAATAGGAAACAAGATACACTGTTTCATTGAAAATGACTGTTTAAATGCCTCTGAAATAAATCTGCCTTCACTTTTTGACAAAGGCTATACAACAAAGGTCAATTTTTCCGCTGACCATGGAATTGGTTTATATAAGCTAAAAAAATTAGTTGATTCATATAACGGAGATATCTTTGTAGCAGTATTTGAAGAAAATAACGGGGGAAAGCTTCAATTTGAATTATTCCTGTAATTTGTTCTTTTTTATCAGATATACAAATGCTTTCTCAATTTCTGCAGAATCAGAAATTAACAATGTTTCAAGCTGTTCTCTCTCCTCCTCTGTAAGATCCGTTTTCTTTCCCACATCACAGAATAACTTTGAATTCTCTCCGTTTCGCAAAAAATCCTTTACGAATGCCTCCCCAAAAATACCATAAGCTCTTATTTTTTCTACTTTATCGTTACCTGTCATATCTTTATTGGAAACAAGCACCGATAATTCTTCGGGAATCATCGAAATATAGCCTTTCCATAATTGAAAAAATTGTATCCCCGATTCCCAACTGCCTAAATCACATCTGGTAATTTTCTCTATAAGCAAACCAGATATATAAGAATTCAACCCTACTTTTGAATGCTCTTCTCCCAACACCTCTACCGCATCAAATCCTAATGCTGCTATATTGTCAAAGCATTCCTCATCAATATAGTCAAATGGGTTGGAACTTGTCTGATCCTCCACTCCTTTCTTCATTTCTTCCGCATTCTCTTTAATAATTTCTTCCACCGATTTACCCGTTAATACTTGACCAGTAGTCGCTGGCAAATTTGTTGGTCGTTTTCTTCCGATGAGATACACCAGACTAGCTAATAGTGCCAGCAATAATAGAACAAAAAATAAACTTATAACTAAAAATTTTTTTCTCATATCAATGATCTCCTCTCTATTATTTATAACAGATTAATGCAAGTTTTCCATATCCCGAATCATAATTATAAGGATCCGTAGAAGCAGTGCCATACAGAGCTCCGTTTCCCCATTTTGACAAAGTCGCAGCTCCGCTGACTTTTTTTCCATCTAATGTATACTTCCTTGCAAAATGCTTTACGTGTCCACTCTGTGCATATACATAAAATATCTTTTTCCCTGTCGCTTTATTCCCATCTGTAGTATATTTATATCCTCGTTTAGATATATACTTTTTAAATTCATCTAAAGTAGGTCCAATCTGTCCCCAATTTTTCTCCCAAACCCATGACTGCACACCATTTCGCCCAAGTGCATAGGCAAGACAGTTATAATCTGTGTATCCTCTTTTATAGAAAGATGCACAGTTTGATTTAACATTTTTGCAGTGTGTACACAGCTTTACCCCATATTGTCTTGCATGTCGACCTGAACAAAAAGCAGAGTCTGTCATTTTAGAATCTTTCGCCGTATCCTCACATGAAGAGCATCTGTATACTGCCCAAAATTCCTTGTAGCATTCCAATGCCTCGGCTGCATTTACATTTACTAATAATGAGACAGCAGACACAACTACCACTAAAGCCCTATATATTCTTGTTCTTTTCAACTCCTGTTCCTCCTCCACATCTACTTTCAAACCAACCTAGTTTACCTGTCAGTCTGTCTGGAAACATTTTTTCATCTCTAAACTCAATTTCATAATGCATTCCATCACGAAGTCCTAAATCTAAAAGATTCATATAACGAACCACAAATTCTTCTTTATCATATTCACTATCCAAAATAATTTCCAATCGTATGCAATCCCGCCTTTCCTGTATTGCCCGAAACAGAAGAACAACTGTATCTTCTTCCATATTCATCTGCTCCACCGGTTTTAGTAATCCATCTGGCGGGATACAGACTCCATCAGGCATACAAAGCATATCGTTCTTTCTCGCTTTGCAAAGCTGTAAAAAACGAACTTCTTTTTTCTTATACCTCTTTTTAATAATCGTGCCCCTGTCTCCTAGTCCATACCGGATAATTGGCATTGCATGATTATGAAGAGATGTCACATAAATATTTCCTTCCACACCGTCCTCCACAGCTTTCCCGGTATCATCCAGTATTTCGGCATAGGTCGAAGACTCAAACAACCGGTATACCCCTCCTTCATCACCATAACCTATAGAACTGACTTCCATAGAACCATAATGACTCCTTACTATACAGCAAAACACCTGTTCCAAACGTTTTTTCAAAGAAGGAAGAAACATTTCACCTGTAAGTTCAATATATTTTAATGTAATTACTGGTGACAACTGTTCTTTTTCTGCCAAATCACAAAGGAGCATGGCCATGCTTGGATGCAATAGCATCCATTTAGGTTCAAACTTTTTTATTAACTCATAAACCTCCTGTAACCTACCCTCTGTTATATTAGATTTAGAAAAAATTAATGCATTATCATCCTGAATGTAATCCTGATTCTGTGGAAGAATGGTATTAAAAAAGCACACTCTGTCTAATGGATGTATATTAGCTGTCTTCCATCTTTCCATCCAGAGCGAAAAAAGCGAGGTCAGATAATCTCTTTTCTCCCAATATATATTTAAACTAATACCAGATGTGCCAGAAGTATGTGCTTCTACCAATTGCTGCGCTGCGTATCTTCCTATGTATTCATCTGATATTGCCCGTGTCCCAGCAAAGACAAAATCTTTTTTATCAATTAGTGGTATTTCCCCCCAATTGCTTATACCTGCCCAATCGTCCAATATAAACTGCCCGAAACACTTTTCCCGATACATCTCTGTATTTCTGTATGCATATTCTGCCATTTGTATTTTTTTATCCATTTATCTCTCCGCATCTTTTAAGAGCAATACCAGATAATCAATCATTTCACCAACTGTTTTCATATTCTGGCTCAACGGTTCAAATTCGTCAAAATTACAACCAAATTCTTCCTCTATCCGCAAGACATAATCCACAATATCTACGGAATCCATCCCCAGATCCGCAATAGGATCTACTCCTACATCCAATTCAGATTCTTCCTCCAAAACCTCCTTAAGCAGTTTTATAAGTTTCTCTTTCATTTTACCCCCTCCCACTTTACTACAATCTATTTTCGTTATAGCAGTCTGCCACCTAAAAGTCAATTCATTATTTCCCAATAACATGTCACAGCGCCTGAACAACGATTTTTTAAAATTATTTTTAAATAATATCTGGATAAAACAACAACGCCGAAGCCAGTCTTTTCAATATATAAAAAGTATGATACAATGACAATTAAGAAATTAAAAATAAACTAATACTCTGGGAGGGATTATGTATAATGTTTTAATTCTTGAAGATGAAAAAGAACAACGACAAGGAATTGAATCGATCATAAGATCATCCTATCCGAATTGGTGTATATTTAGCGTTGCATCATATAGTGAGGCTGTATCCCTGCTGAGCTGCCATACATACCATCTGTTTTTATTAGATATCGCACTAACAAACTGCCAAAATTCACTTACTGGTATGGATTTCGGCATGTTGCTCCGTAATATTCCTTTATATCATTATACACCCATCATCTATCTAACTGCCCTTGCAGACCAGATTATTCCTGCGGTACAGAATCTGCATTGCTTTTCCTATCTTACAAAACCTTATTCTGCAAAACAGTTGTTAGATACACTTGCTTATCTTCTTAGACTAAAGGCTCCTAAAGAGAAAGAAATTCTCTTCCAGAATGGCAATGGAATATATTTCAAGGTGGAACCATACCGTATTACTTATATTGAATCACAAAACAAAACAATATTAATCCATACAACAGAGAAATGTATCATGCTTACTAATATTTCTCTGCAATCCGTTATGCAGAAACTTCCTGAACAATTTTTTCAGATTCACCGCTGTTTTATCGTAAATATGCGAAGGATTGTTTCATACAGCAAAACACTCCTTCGCATTAAAATAGATACCCAAACAATCCCTGTTGGCCGCACCCGTAAAAAATCTTTTGAGAAACTTTTTTTTGGCACGAGGAAGGATTGAGAAAGACAATACTATTTTTAACAATTATAAAGAATACCGAATACTGATTACATAGGTTTTAAATTCTTATTCAGTCTGTCCACCATCCAGGCAATCCGCTTTTGCCGCCCAGCGTCTGTCTTTGCATCCAGATATGCCCGCGTATAAGTTTTCTTGACAGATGGGGACATGGCCAGAAAATTTGTATAGGCAGGTTCGTATCCCTCCAACAGTGCAGACAGGCAGGCAATCTGTTCTTCGGTAATGACCGCCAAAGGATTTGGCGCATCCCACTGGCCGTTCTTCTTAGCCTCTTCTATTTTCTTCCTGCCAAAATCGGTCATAAGACCTTTTTCGTCGAGCATTGTCACCAATGCCTTATTCTTTTGCGACCATTTGCTGTTTTCCCTGCGCATAGAAAAATATTTCTTATAAGTCTTATCATCAATCTTTTCAATCTGGCCGTCAATCCAGCCAAAGCAGAGCGCTTCTTCCAGGGCTTCACCCGCTTTTATCGTTTTGGGCCCGCCAGCCTTGCCAAACAACAGCCAAATACCGTCATTTGACAGACAATGCTCACCGAGCCATTCACGAAATTCTTCTCTATTGGAAAATTTCATTAGTTCGTTTATAACGATCCCTCCCTATGATTTGTTTTGCCTTTTGCCAGTTCCTATTATATGCCTTTCAAATTCAAAATGCAATCATATAATGGTAAGACATTGTGTAATTAGTGCATTATGACATAACAATACTTTTTCTCCGCCTTCCCTGCAAATATGAAATCTATCTTGTGTCTTGAATTAACCGATAGGCTTCTTTTGCATAATCAGCATTTTCAAGAAACAAGTTGGGAAGTTCATCTATTCTGTCAGCATCATTACAACAATACTGCACAACGTATGTAACAATTGTTTCGATATTTTTCCCACATTTATCAAACAATTCTGCAGACTTGACCCAATTATCCTGCTTATATTCCTGCCCTAATTCACGCACAATCACTGCAAGCCTGTCATAATTTGCACAGTATGGTATATCAGCTTCTTTCACTCCCATAATACGATTTGGCACTTTAGGCACTTTCCCCATATATTCAGTAATAGAAATAAGAGCTTTTCTATAATCTTCTTCAGAAAATTTCTTTTTCCATTTTGGAAGTTCCCTTGCTATTTTTTCGTATGCAGAAATTCCGAGAATATATGGCTTTTCTCTAAGCTGTCTTTCCGCTTTTTCCAACAGGCAATTAAGACTAAGGCTATATTTATCTGGCAGATTTTCACCCAAACGAATTTTAATAAATCCGTTTTTGTCCCCCACCCCATTTTTCTCAATATTCCAAGCCAGTTCTAAATCACTGACCGCAAGTTCTACCATATCTTCCCGATCGCAGTCATATATCAAAACACAATCCTTTTCTTCATCATATCCAGTCATCATAACATAATGTATAGGTATATGTTCCGTATGGTACATTTTCAGATAGGGCAAATAAAACATATCCAATGGCCCTAAAACAACAGGACAGCCTTCATCAATTTCTTTTTTAACAGACTTTTTGGCATATTCTACAGTTGTTCCACCAATAATTTTATAATCTAACCC
>CAOKDX010000007.1 GCA_948467395.1 uncultured Clostridia bacterium
CGTTGAACTGTTGCTTTACATCCACGTTTGGGTAAAGTCTTACGTATTCTGCGAATAATGCTTCTGTTGGTCTCCATTCGGATCCGTCATTGAGGATTAAAGCTGCCACATCTGCCTCCGGTTCGGAGGTCTGCTTGCCAGAGCTCCGAGCAGAAGTATTTATATTATTTTTATCTCTATTCTCTATACTCTTATCTCTAATCTCTGGTGTACTCTCGTTGTACATTTGTACATCATTTGTTGTAACATTTGTCACGTCATTTGTTACACTCTCAATCGCTGAAACCATTGTCTTTTCTGCATTTATGGTTTTTCGATAATTGCGAATTCTATCCGCTTCCGTAGAACTCTGACCTATAAAATTTTGTATGTCAGTCATATAAATTGCCCCATTATCCAATATTTCAATGAACCCCATCTGTTCTAAAGTCCGGATGGCTTTTTCTACCGTTCCGACTTGATGATTGGTAATCGTGGCAATCATGTCCGGTGTGTAGGGGACTATTCCCCTATACATCAGACGTCCTTCTTGACGAAGACTCTGCAGATACAACTTCAAGAGAATATCGCTATAAACATACCCATCTTTCATAGCCTGCAACAGCTTCATATCCTCAGAATCAAAGAAATTCTCTTTGAGTTTTAGATAATAATATTTCTTGTTATCTGCCATGCTGCACCTCCTAATAAATTACCTTGCTGCCATTTTCCGTCTTCACAACATCCAAATTCTGAGGAAATCTGGCTTTCATAGTCGGATCATGGGTAATAGCCATAATCTTAATATTGCTATATCTGCTCTGGATGGTTTCCAATGCGTCACAGTATGCCTGTATTCCATCCCCATCCAAGAACGGTGGCTCGTCGATAAAGAGCATCCCAAGCTGGATGCCAGCAGATGATGATTTGATTTCTGCCAATGCAAGGATAACTGACAGGGAAGACTTTACTTTTTCCCCGCCGGATTTTGATAAATAAGGCAGTACTGATTTCCCATATTCCTCTATAAAAATATCCAGTGATACTTTTTCCTTCCCACTCTTCTGCAGCCTTTCCAAACGGAACTCCACTCCCATCTTGCCCCCGGTCATTTGTCCGAGTATGGTATTGGAAGTTGCCGTCAGCTGCGGAATAATGGAACGGATAATCTGGTGTGGCACCCCGCTCTGGCTGAATGCTGTCTTTAATGTTTCATAGTCAAATGCCTCATCTGAGTATCCCAGTTGCCGCTCCTGCAATGACGAAATCTCTTTTTTCAGTCTGGTAGCCTGATCCGCTTTCTGCTGTAACGCCCCAATCTCCATCTGTTTTTCCTTTACCAAAGCATTCAAATCCTCTACTTCAGCATTCATTTTGGCAACAATCCCGGTCAATTCTTCCATTCCGCTCATAGCAAGAAGTTCTTTATCCGCCTCCGCCTGTTTTTCCGCAATATCCGTATCAATATCCTTTAGTTCCTCTGTCAGTTCCAAGACACGGTTTTTCGCTGTGAGGTTTCTTTCTTCTGCCACTGGCAGCTGCTTTTCTTTTTCAAGCCATGGTTCGAGAGTCGTAATAGAACTCAGCACTTTTACATGTTCTTCAAATGCTTTCGCATATTGGTCACGCTCCTTCTCTGCCGCCATGCCCTCTGTTTTGACCTCAGCAAGCCTTTTTTCCGCTTCGAGTATATTTGACTGCAAATGCTTTACATCAGCCTCTAACAGTGCAATTTTGCCTTCACGTTGCTTAATGGCCTCAAGCTGTGACACATATGGAAGAAGTTCGGCACATTCTTTTTGCAGCGTGGAAAGTGCTTCTGCATCAAATTCTATTGCATTCATTGCAGACAATTTTTCATCAACTTCCAGTTTGGATTTGGCAAGCTCTGTCTCACGTCTGGACGCAATATCCGCATAGACCGCATCAAGCGCTGCCAGTTCCTCTTTTGCAGAGGTAGCATCCTGCAAAAACTTACAATGTGCATGATCAATATCAACACATCCTGATTCATTAAGGATTTCCACTTTCTTTTCCAGCACCCTTTTCTGGTCGTCTGCGGACTGCTTCTCCGTATCAAACTTCCTTGTTATTTCATCATGATGAAAAACTGCCGCAGCATGCTCTGTCTTTGCTTTCTGGTACACAACCGCTTTTTCCTGTATTTCATCCAGTTCCGTCTTCTTCCAGGTATATAACTCCGCTTTCTTCCTGACCTCGCCATCATTGGCAGAATCCAATATCATGGCATTCTTTTCATCCTGTTTTGTTTGAAAAGCTTCCTGCAAATCTGCAATAGCTCTCTGTTCGGTCTCAATCTGTCTGGTAAGATTCTCTGTTTCTTGTTTCTTAGATGAGTAGAGTGCTGATTCCCCTGCCAATTCCAATTCACGTTTCAGCAAGGATTTATGTTCAGCAACCTTTTCCTCAATCTCTGACTTTCCCTCAAGAATAATTGCACTGCTGTCAATAATCGCCTGCTGGGCGGCTCTGCTTTGTTCTGTCGCCGCCTTTTTGCTCTGCAGGGCAGCAATAGATGCCAGCAGCTTTTCCCGCCTTTCTGCAGCTTCCTGTTGGTTTGTAAGATACATCTTCTGCCGGTCCCTCACCACAATCTTCGACTGCAGGCTGCTCTCATATCCTGCCAACTCCGTCCTGCACACTTCGAGTTCTTCATCAGGCTTTCCCAATTCAGTAATCGTTCTATTATGAATCTCAATCTCCTTCTTAAATTCCCGGACTTTTATACCGCTCGCTTTTGCATTATCCATGGCGATTTTCTCCATGATTTGGTACACTCCTAATCCCAGGAGTGTGCCAAGCACTTCCACACGTTCCTCCGGCTTTGCCTGTAGGAACAACCCATACTGATCCTGCATGATAAGGGCGCATGATTTGAATGTGAAACTATCCATACCAAGAATGTTTAATATCTCTTGCTGGGTATCGTTGTATCGTTCTTTGGAGCAGTCTTTCCATTCTCCATCTGCAAATTCCGCAATATTCAAAGTACCCTTTCCGGAACGTGCCCTTGTTCTTGTTACCCGGTATTTCCTCTCGCCTATGCGGAATGTGAACATGATTGAGCCGGAACGTGCTTTTTCATCATTCCTGAGCCAAGGGGATTTCCCTGTATCATCTTTGATAATCCCCTCTCTCGGCTCCTCGAAAAGACAATCAATGATGGCATCCATAAACAGGCTGCTTTTTCCGGCTCCATTCTGCCCATTGATAGTGCAGAATGTGATATCCTCAAAATTGAATATTTCTTCTTCATAATTGCGGTAATTCTTAACTGCAATCTCTACTGGCTCAAATGCACCGGTACCTACAGCTGCTGTCATTCTTGCCTCTGCCGCTGCAATAATGGGCCTCGCTTTCAGAACCAGCTCCTGCACCTTTTCCGGCTCTACCTGTTTTTCTTCTAAATATTTTATAAGGTTCTCTTCCGGATCCGTTGTTTTGGCAAGTTCTGTCCTGTTGGCAAATTCGTCAATCCTGTCCGGAAGGTTTTCCCAGAGCATGAACGCCCCATCCTCAAGCAGGGTTCTTTCCACCAGTGCCTCATTCATCTTATAGGCTTTTGCATTTTCCCCAGAACAGCTGTAATGGATGCGGACGATCTTATCCTGCACCGCTCCGTTGTATCTCCAGTAATTGAATGCTACCTCGTCAATATGCCCAAGATTGATTGCTGTAATGTCAGTATCCGTAAAGTTAACTGTAATAAACTCCCTGCTCGGCGTCTTATAAAATCTGCTGTCCCATCCATCAAATGGCATATCCGTATGTATCCAGAACCCTCTTTCCTGCCCCTCGTCATTAAAATTCATGGCATTTATCGCACCGGAATAATACCAGTCCTGCGACAATATCCTCTGGGGCCTGTGGATATGCCCAAGAGCTACCAGGTCATACCCCGCCGCCATCAATGCCTCCTGCAGAATAATCGGCTCAAACTGTGTCAGCATCATTGTCTGTCCGCTCTCCGTGTTGCATCCCGGAACGGTATAATGTGCCATGAGGATGCTTTTCTTTGCCGGATTACACTGTGCTTTCATGCCGAGGACAATATTGGAAAGTTCTTTTGTAAACACTTCGTTTTCTTCATCACTGGAAAGTCCCGGAAACTTTGCTCTGTAAGTTCCCCTGTCAAATCCCGGCAGCACTGCAATATCCACATCATCAAAGGAAATTACCTGTGGAGTAATCACAACATGCACATTCTGACAATCTGCAAACATTTCAGATAGAACATTAAACTGTCCTGCTCCGTCATGGTTTGGAGTGCCACGCATGACAACTACCTGCTTTGATACTGCCGCCAGATCTCTGATATAATGGATTGCTGTGATAATTTCCTCACAACACCTGTCAGACCACAAACGACCGACATGGAACACATCACCGGAAATAAGTGAGTAATCCGGCTGCTCCTCCTTTGCCACCCTTATCAATTCATCAAGGCAACGCTTTGTATCCTCTGTCCGGAGATTTACCCCGTCTTTGACCGGACTTCGGAATGTCCCAAGATGCCAATCTGCTGTATGTAAAATCTTCATTTATGCAACGCCTCCTTTGTTGTTTTCATAGTGAGAATAAGGTTCTTTAGTTCCAGTTCCAACAGCTCAAATACACTGTCTTCAATGCCGCAAAAATCTATGCCGCCTCCACTCCATTCTTCCCCCACAAAGAGGATATTCCCCATAATCGGACATCCATGCTGTTCCGTTCTGTATAAGTAGCTGCCAATCATATTTGGTACGTTCTCTTTTAATCTGCCTTCTTCATCTATCAGCATACTTACACACTGCCCGGGTATTTTAGATGGACGGTCAAACATATGCAATTCTGTATAAAGCCTATCTGGCATTACATGTTCGTATATATCGCAACCATTACCAAGCAACTCCCTCAAAAACTGATTTTGTTCTTCATGAGAACCATCAGGGAATTCATGTACAGACAATTCAAGGTCTGCAGAAATCTTAATCAGCTTCATCTGCCAGCTCCTTTCTGGCATTTGATACACAATGGACTGCCAAATTTTTTTAATGAGTATTCATATACCCGCTCATTGATCGGTGTTCCGCATTTTTCACAGTACAAGTCTCCCGGTATATAACCGTTTTCATTTACCTGCTCCCTTGGCGGCAATTCTTCCTGTTGAGTTGCTGATTCCTGAGTGTAAATATGTTCCATTTCCGCAGATGACATTTCATCATCTTCTTGGCTGTCAGATGCAAAAGCTGGATTATTGAGGTTTTCCTCTGGATCAAAACTATCTGCAAACGCCTCTGTCTCAAACGGAAGTGCTGCCGGTGGTGCAGATGCGGCTCCAAACATATTCCCCATGGAACTCATACCCTGCTGTAACATAGCCTGCCTTACATTGGCATCCGAATAATCCGGAGAGAATGTTACGGTTGGAACCGCAAACGGTTTTTTTAGTTCCTGCAGCTGATATGTCCCCTTAATTCCCAAAAGCGCTCTAATAACCCGGAGAATTGCCCCGGTCTGTGCTTTTTCAGATGCCGTTTTCCGGAGAAGCGTCATGTTTACAAGCATAGAGCGCTCAATATATTTTTCCCTGTCACAATCATCAATCACAAACTTTTTGACCGGATACTCTCTGCCTTTGTATGTCCTTGTTTCGGCTGTATCTTCCCAATGTCCTTTGAACATTTCCTCTGCAGATTTTGCCGCCCGCCAGTCTGATATTCCCTTTATGGACTTATCCATAAATTCAATGCGGTATTTCGCCTCTTCATCATCCAGGCAGATACGTTTCGTTTCTGCGTGTGTCTTAAAGGTGCCATCAGGCAGCCTTACCGCTCCGTATGCCTTTCCAACATAGGTATTTGAATTTTCTCTTACTACGGTTGTGTATTCAGGATGGAACTGAATCCCTGCCGCTGTTGCCAATTTCATCAAAAGAGGCTTTGCAAGAGAAAAGACATCTGCATAGACAGCCTTTCCGTTTTCATCTTCTCCCACTTTCGTGTTTCCAACCTTGAAAATATCACCGGAATTATCTGAGGTATCCGGCACGACCTCCATAACCGTACATTTGTAAAAAGGATTAATCTGCACCGATGTAGCTGCTGGTATCAGCAGATTGCAGTTTTGATATTTTGACTGAATTTCAGCCAAAGTAGTAGAATTGCTCATAAAATTACCTCCATATTGTATTTTTTACTTGATTTATAAAGCAGGAACTGCTACAATATGGTTATCCGTAGGGGCGCTCTGGTTTTTTACCGAGTGCTCTTTTTCCATATCGCGCAGTGTACTGCACAAATCCATAGTGAATTTTGATAAAGCAAGGCTTCTGACATATTCCTCTGTCAGCTTCACAAGATACCAGCGCTGCAATACCACCGCCCGGTGATCCCGATTGTATATGTACTCCTGCTTTTTTCTGGCATATCCCAATGCCTTGTTGAACTGTTCATCTGTTATCATGCATCCGAGAAGTTTCTCCACTTCTCCTTTTTTTACAATTTTGCTCATATTCCAAATCCTCCAATGTGTCAAATAAATGATTTATTGCTTTCCACGCCATCCAGCAGGCAATAAGTATCAGGCAATATTCCCCACCTGCCGCCTCATATCCCCTTTCGAGATATGCAGCATAGACAGCCCATCTTCCGACAGCAGATGTTACTGCCATGGTATACGCAGCCGCTGCCAAATTTCTTATAACTCTTCTTCTAATCACTGTCCTCCTCCCTGTCTGTATAAAAATAGTGGTTTCCATGCTGGAAGAGAAACTGCAGGTTATCCTCATGCCATGTGGATGTGCTCTTACTTTCAAAATACAGCGCACCCCTGCTTTCATCCCATCCATTCTCCGCAATCATATCAAGGGCCTTCTGGCAGTCCTCATTCGGTTCTACCCTGTCGAACCGCCCATTTTCTATAGGGCTGAACTGTCTCTCCTGATAGATCACTTTCTTTATAGAATCCGGAAATCCCCTGCTTTTGACACGGTTCAGCACCACCCTCATAACAAGAGCCTTTCCCTCCGTGTCCTCATCCTCTGCCTCTGCCATAGCTATTTTCATGAGTAGATAGGCATTTTTATCACTAAACATATATGGCTTCTTTGTCGGTTTTGGTGTCGCTGGAATCCTTGTCGGCAGCACTCCCATTTCTGTCGGCTGTGGCAATGGTGTAACCTCTGCCACTGGTTCCTTTCTCGGCACAGCGTCCATTGGATACAAAAACGCTACCAGTGAAATCAGAAGCAGTCCTGCTACACTGCCTGCACTAATAAGCAGTTTTTTCATAATCCACAACCTCCCTGCTGTTCAGCGAAAACGATAACTGCCTAGTCTTTGGTGCTATGCTTGTAACACTCTCATAAAACCTTTCCCGCTCTTCACTTTCCTTCAAACAATCACATGGTTCGCCCGGATCCAGATTTGCACCACAATTCGGGCAGGTATTGTAATATGCCATGTCGCACCTCCTATTCTCCATTGATAACCTTATCCACCTCATCCACCGGGATGTTGAAAATATCTGAAAACAGATACTTATTTGCTTTGCCGGACGGAAACGGATGGTTTCCCTTTTTCCTGGCCTGCCTGTTCACTTCACGGACAATGTCATATGCTTTGCTTTTTCCGCATCCAAGAAGTGTGGCCACATCTTCATGGGTAACAAATATCCGTGTGCTTTTCTGCACAACCCCCGGTGCTTCTGTCAGTGCACTCATGCTCTACACCCCCTGTTCAACTTATCTACCAAAGCCTGCACACTGGTCCGGTCAGTACTGTATTCCCCTTTGATTTCCACATTCCCGCCATGCTGCGGCTGTGAAATATCACGTATCCGCAATGCTATGTACACCTTTTCGCCATTAATGTACTGGCTACTCACTTTCCATTTTGATTTCATGGATTCTTTCCTCCTTTTCCTCCAAAATCTTCATCTGTCAGTTTCCTGCCACATTCCGGACAGAAATAAACCCTGTCCTCGTCACTGATATTTCTTATCGTTCCGCCCCTGAGACCAAGTGCCCATTCGCCCCCACACTTATTGATAATCAATGTGCTGAAATCAAAATGTGTCTCGCACAAGCGACATCGTTTTGGCCAGCGTTCAAAATGCCCTCTGGTAGAGTAATCCCATTCAACAGTTCCGTCTTCATATTGGGTTATTCCATGCGCCTTAAAGGTCCATCTGCTGGCAGTGTTCTGCATTACTGCGCTACCATCAAAACTCTCGATACAAAGGAACTCTCCACCGCCTTTGTTCTGGTATACTTTCCCCTGTTCGGGTGTAATTCTTTTTCCCTGCATATACATCACATCTCCTTTGATAAATCCTGCTTTACCATCTCATCCAGTGTCACACCGAAGAAATCAGCCAGCTCTTCTAAATTCTCAATAGATATTCCACTTTTCCCTGCTTCGATAAGAGATAGGCTACTTTTGTTCTTTAACCCCAACAACTCTCCCATCTTCTCCTGTGTTATTCCATGGCTTAAACGGAGATACCGTATATTACCTGCATATTTTGGAATGGGCGGTTTCAAATCCCTCAATACCAAATCATCAAGGGTTACACCGAAATACTCCGCCAATCGAATAATCATTTCTATGTCTGGTTTTCTTTCTCCTGTTTCCCAATTACCAACCGTTGCACGACTTAAACCTAAATCTGCCGAAAATTCCCTTTGGCTTAATCCTTTTCGTTCACGCAGATATTTCAAATTCTGTGCTAAATACAAATTGACACCTCCTATCTGCTCAAAACATATATCCAAATTGGATTCCGATTGGATTACGGACACTCTTGTTGTCACTTGCTGTCAAATGTCAGCAAGTGATATGTAAAATCCCAATCTCTCATATGCCAGTGATGCCACCGGGCTGTCCTCACTTTTCGCTCGGTCCAGTGATACCGTCAGCCTTTTATCACAAATTTTTCTTTATCCATAATTTCATGTTCTGTGCAATCTGTTCTAGTTCTTCTAAATTTTGGAGAACCTTTTCCATATCTTCCTTTTCAGATTCATCAATCACTCCATCTTCCGTAATATCGAGTAGTAGTTCCCTTGTATCTCCCAGTTTGCGGATTGCCGATAATGTCTTGACTGTAATCCGGTCAAGGTCTGCTATCTCAGCTTTAGGAATATCCTCGCCAAGAGGACATATGGTCTTGCAGAAGTAATTCCTCAGTTCTGGGGCGTTATATAAATCTGCCATAAGATGTATTTCCTCTGGATACGGATTGGCTATTCCACTCTCAATTCTGTAAAGCCGGCCTCTGTCGATTGACATTATGTCCGCTGCTCCTTCCCGGCTACTCAGTTGCTCATTATGCTTTGCTGCCTCGCAACGTGCTTTGTAAAATACGTTGGATCTGGTGTTTGCTGTCAAATTTGACATTTTAGTTTTCACCTCGTTTTCTTATAATGAAACTATGAAGTTTCTCTTTTGGAAATTTCACTGTTTCCAAATATAGCTTCAATAGGTTGGTTGAAATGATTGGAAATCAAAAACGCTTCATCAAGGGAAAATTTTACTTTTCCATTTTCTTTTTTACTGTAGTTGACCTTCGACACATGAATAATAGCTGCGAATTCTTCTTGTGTCTGCCCCAATGATTCTCTAAACTTTTTTATTGCAGACATTCCCTTTTCTCCTTTCGTTTCAATTTTTGAACCTTACATTTATATATTAGGTTCATTTTTTGAATTTGTCAATAGTTTTTTTCATTTTTTGAAACATTATTGAATTTCATTTTTTGAAACTGTATAATAAAATTGGAGGTGTACCATGGATTTTGGAATAAAACTTAAAGAACTACGTACTCAAAAAAATTTGACGCAATTACAGATGGCAAAGATATTGGATACATCAAAATCAAACATATCTAAATATGAAACTGGCAGTGTTGAGCCAAATATGGAAACGCTTGTAAAAATCAGTAGATATTTTGATGTTTCAATTGATTATCTTTTAAACCCAAATAATAGTATTTCGCATAAGTTTATGGAAAAAAACTTCTTTTTCTTCTTTTTTGACGAAGAAAGTCTGCTACGAAGCACCTTCGCCAATAGAATAAAATCAGCAATTGCGGATATGGGGTTAAGCGAAGATGATTTCATAAATCTAGTCCCCATCGAAGCCGAAAGGGCAGCTTCATTCCTTGAATGTAAAGGAGAACCAACCGCAAATGATTTAATTGAATTGTCCCAATTTTTAGACACTTCAATAGACTATCTATTAGGACAAATTCCAAAACTAAATAAAGAAGAAAAGAAACTTTTAAATTCATTTGTAAAACTAGATACCGATCGAAAAGACATAATCATAGGTAAAACAAAAGAATTGCTCCTTCAACAAGAAGCTTCATTTGTTGCAGCAGATGAGCCTTTAAAGAAAACCGGAACAACAAATTCAACAAAATAATCAGCCTCGAGTGGTACCGGGGCAAGAAAGGAAAATAAACTATGAATTGTTCAAATTGCGGCAATGAATTAACCCCAGAAATGTTCAGTAGTGGCATGTGCTTTTCTTGCGGGTGTTCAACTTCTGATTCTGAAAAAGCTTATAACGAACAGCAAGACAAAATCAAAGAAGAACATAAAAAGGAACTAGAACAGCAAAAGGAACGAAACCAAAAGCAATACGCAGAAGCAACTAGAAATCATATGCTTACCACGGGATACAATTTCGAAGGTTATACCATATCTAAATACCACGGTTTGGTTTCCGGAGAATGTGTTCTTGGTTCAGGATTGATTTCTTATTTTGAGGCCAGCATTGCTAATACTTTGGGAACAGAAACAAGCGGATATTCTGAAAAAATGAAAAACGCTAAACAACTGGCTATTGAAGATATGATCCGGCAATCTGTCGCACTTGGCGGAAATTCTATTATAGGGATATCATACTCAATTTCAAATCTCCTAAGTAATATGGTAGGAATTTCTGTAGATGGTACATCTGTAACAATTGAAAAGAACCAGATTTCAACTAACCTGGAGGACTAATAATGCCAGCATACAAATACACCCTCAAAAACGGAAAAACCATGTGGTATGTTGCCTTTAACTATACAGACTGGACTGGGCAGAACAGGCATACCTGTAAAAGAGGATTCAAAACACAGCGAGAGGCAAAGGAGTATGAACGGTCGTTTCTGGATCAGGAAAAGAATACCAGCGACATACTCTTTTCCTCCCTTGTAGAAAATTATCTGGAAGACATGGAACACCGTCTGAAACCTACCACAATGGAGAATAAGCGGTTTATCATCGAAGGCAAGCTGCTCCCATACTTCGGCAGGCTGAAGATATGCGATATTGATACCATTAAAATCCGGAAATGGCAGAATGAATTGATTTCATACCGGGACAAGAATGGAAAACCATTCTCCCAGACATATCTAAAAACGGTCAACAACCAGCTTTCAGCACTGATGAATTATGCTGTGTCCCATTACCACCTTGCATTCAATCCCTGCAAGGCCGCCGGCAGCATGGGGAAAAGCAAAGCAGACGAAATGCACATCTGGACGCAGGAACAATATGAGCAGTTTTCCAGCGCCATCCAGAAATCATCCGTAAAACTGGCTTTTGATATGCTGTTTTATACCGGGATGCGATCCGGAGAACTGCTGGCACTCACTCCTGCAGATATTCTTCCCACGAAACGGGTGGATATCAATAAGAATTATGCAAAGGTAAAGGGAGAGGAGCTGTTTCTGGAACCGAAGACGCCCAAAGCAAAACGGTGTATTTCCATTCCGGATTTTCTGTATGATGATATTCACGAATATATATCAAAGCTCTATGGGATTGGAAAGGGAGACCGAATCTTCTATTTTACAAAATCCGCTCTGGAAAAGGAGATAAAGCGGGCATCCGAAAAGGTAGGGCTGACGCCGATCCGAGTACACGACCTGCGGCACAGCCACGCAAGTATGCTTATAGAACTTGGCTTTGCCCCATTGGAGATAGCTGACCGCCTGGGGCATGAATCAGTAAAGACAACCCTTGACACCTATTCCCACCTATACCCGGACAAAGACCAAAAGCTGGCCGACAGGCTGAACCAGTTCCGCCGGACACCGCCAGAAGAAAGCACTTGAAACTCTACACAGATTGTGGTATATTGAACATAAAGAAGGGCACCTGCTGGTAACAGATGCCCCACAGGAGCCCCACTCCAAAGGTGGAGTATCCCAAGCAAAGGCAGTTACCTCTCAGCGAGAGGCGCCCATCCTGGTCTCAACAGGGTGGGCATTATTTTTTTCGCTTGTGATCCTTGTCTCTGTCGAGAAAGGCAAGCAACGCTATAACAAAGCTACCAAAGGCAATCAGCAAGCCGATTATCCCTATAAATATCAAAATGATATCCGCAGCAGTCATTGGCGCCACCTCCCTTCCTATGTATTCCGGCAAGCCGGTCATTGGCTTGGGAGGCTACCACCCCTGTCATGGGTTCCATATTGGAATACTATCACAGTTCGACAGGAATTTCAATCAGATTCTCTTTTCATGGAATATGTGGAAAGTGTTTCAATATCAATCTCAATACAATCTCACGGAGCAAAAAGAAAGACTGAAAAGTGCCGATTTTACGCACTTTCCAGCCCAAATGTCCGCCATTGAGCTAGTTCACTCTGTCTCTTTATAATCCATGGGAGCCATCGTTATCTCTTTTTCCAGTTTGGGTGAACTGAAATTATATTCTACCGGCTCCTCTTCCCTGAGAAAAGAACGAAACACCTCTTTCTGTAGTTTCCCTGACATACTCTTCATTTTCATGGAATTTTTTGCATACTGTATCACCTTTGAATCCTTTGGCCCGACGATCCTGCCAGTGGTAACAAAATATTTGCCCGTATATTCCCTGACATAAGAACAGGCATCCAATTCTGTATCCTTTCCCAGGAAACGAAGTGTGCTGGCTCCTCCCTGGGTGAAATTATCTGCATAGGGCTGACTGGTATAACGCACTTTTCCAGTTGAGGCCGGAAATACCAGTTCTTTCAAAGATTCACAGCCAAGAAAGGAATATTCCGGAATGTAGATCAGTGGCTGGTTTTCCGGAAAACGGATTTCTTTAAGATTTTTACAATATGAAAAAGCCGCCCGGCCCACCGTTTCTTTTTTGCATGGAGCAGGCCATGTAAAGCTCTGCAATCCGCTGTTCTGAAAACTTAACGATTCCACCTTACCTCCGAAATTTTCCGGCAGTTCCAGTTTTTTTATTTGGGAATATGCAAATGCCATCCGGCTTATTTTCATCTCTGGATTTTTTACGATTACCCTGTCCAGCCGTGAATGCATAAAACTAAATTTACCAATCTCATACATACTGGACGGAAGCTGAACTTCATCGGCCCTGACTCCCTGGAAAGCGAAATCTATAATGCGCTTCACACCCTCCGGGATCACAATCCGCCGGTAAGGTTCTGCCTTGCTTTCCTGCCATGCCAGTGCCATCTCTCCCAATTTATCAGAATTCAAATTAGCAGGGATCTCATCTTCTGGTTCATATCCGCCGATCAGATACACCGGATGAGAGTCAATCTCGGAAGGAAAAACCAATTCATCCTCTTTCGATCGAAGACAAATGATGCGAACCTTCCCCAACTCATATGCATATCGAATATAGGAATAGGTCTTTCCCTGTATTGTGACATTTTCTTTCTCAATATAAGAGGTATCAGGCTGCCCAGATGAAGGGGCAGGTTCTGGTTTCACCGTACCCGATGATCCCTGTATTGCTGCTCCACTGTTCTTTTCATTTGAATCGACAGAACTCTCCTGTATACTGCATGCGGAGCAAAAAAGACAAATACAGAAAGCTATCCAAATTTTTACACCATTCATTCTGCTATCCCCCTATTTAGTTGAACAATGAACATTTCTAAAGGGAGTAGCAGCCGATGATCCTGCCACATCATAAATGAAATTTACTATCCCACCCATTTTATATTGTGTTGCTGTTGATAATGGTAAAAAATCTGTATATGTTCCATTTGGATGACTTGAATCCTTATATTTTTCCATAGCACTCCTCACAGCCAGAAATGCATGCTGATACCGTTCTTCTTTATATGTTATTGTATCTGCAAATGGATACTTCCCATCATGGGATATTGGATAATTTTTTCCATTTACAGTAATATATGTATTATGTGCAAAACAATCTGCCAAACTATGTAATGCCATTCTTGTCTTTTTCCCAAATTAAGGAAGCTAAACCTGCTACCTGAGGTGCTGCAAGACTCGTTCCAGAAGCGACTAATTGATCTCCAAGAACACCCGTGCTTCTCACAAGTTCACCAGGAGCAACAATTTCTGTTTCTTTTCCTATAGCACTATCATGTGCATGCTCACCATTTTTATCCACAGAGCCAACAGCCATAACTTCATTAAACGCTGCTGGAAATTGTACTCCTTTATCCGCTGTATTTCCAGCAGCAGCTATAATTTATATAAAATTTTTTTGTTCTCACTTTAACTCTTCTACCCTCTTGGCAATAGCCAGCGCCAGCGCACCGGGTCCGATATGGCAGGATACGCTCAGTGACAGAGGGTCTACCCATACCACATGACCAGGAAACTCTTCTTCTACCTCTTTTTTAAAGATCTGTGCCTCTGTATCATCTGCCGTATATGCGATCTGCATATAGAAGTTCTCTCCCTCAGGATCATGAAAACGATCTTCGAAATCCCTGTGGACGGCTTTCAGCATCGTTGTCTTTGCCTGCTTGAGAGTCTTCACCTTGGCAAACGCATCTAATTTCTCACCCTGGATCTGCAGAACCGGCTTAATACGGAGCACTGTTCCAATAGCCGCCGCGGCAGGTGTTACCCGGCCGCCCCTCTTTAGATAGGTCAGGGTATCCACCATAATATATATGCTGGATTCAAATTTCTCACGGAGCAGGATCTCCTGGATCTTCGCCCCGTCATAGCCTTTATCCGCCAGTTTCAGGGCATCCAGAACGGACTGACGCTGGGTAACCGAGATGCGCTGGTTGTCCACAACAAAAACTTTATTCTCAAACTCCTCTTCATAAGAGAGCATCATAGCTGTCCCACAGGAACTGCTGAGACCGCTGGACATGGGAATATAGACAATCTCATCGTATTCCTGCAGAGTCTGATTCCACAGACTCATCAGCGTATCCGGCGAGGGCTGGGAGGTAGTCACCTCGGCCCCTCCGGCAAGATATTCATAGAACTCCTTCTGCGTCATGCTGATATCTTCATAATAGGTTTCCCCATTGACAAAAAACGGCATGGGTACAACCTGAATCCCCAGTTCCTTTGCCTGTGACTGGGTAATGCCGCTGTTGCTATCCGTAATGACCGCTACTCTGCTCATAAATTCCTCTTTTCTGTGCTGGCAATTGCCGCAATACCGCCGCATACGCTGCACGTTTTAATAAAATCTGTGTTAATGATACTATTTTTCCGCATCTTTGTCAATCAGACAGTACTTTCTGCTGATCCGCTCCAACCGCCGCACTACCGGCCTGTACAGGAGGAAAAGGAAGGCGGCTGTCGATATTCCAAATGCAATATTAAAGGGCATGGCGGACAGATACACCCCTGCGGCAGCGCCGGTATCCAGACCGCCCGACATCATAAAAACCGTATTGAGATCCACAATACCGCCATAGAGCACTACCACCGAGAAAAAACCATATACTGACACCGCGATGCGGTTCTGTCTCTCTCTAAAGAGTATACCCGCAAAGAACCCAATCAATCCAAGAGCAAACATCTGAAAGGGCGTCCAGCTCCCCTGTCCAAAATAAAAATTGGAAACAAATGCGCTGACAGCTCCCGTCACAAACCCCGCCTCACCACCATAAACGATGCCGCATATAATAACCACGGCAGCGACGGGTTTCACCTGGGGAAGAAAGAAAAAGGCGATCCGGGACGCCGTAGCAAGACCGCATAGTGCGGCTATGACGGCCATCAGCTGCACGCTGGGATGGCTTTTTTCAAAAGAGAGGAGAAACCGCAAAATACCGGTCAGAATGATAAAAAGGCTCACCGCATAAAAGTGATCCCCCCTCATGATAACAATCTCATATGCCAGCAGTCCCGCCAGGATCAGGAAAAGACAGGCATCCACTATCCTTTTTTTCCACATATCGTTCCACATCCTCCTGTGTGATAATATAGGGGCAGATCTCCCGGGCGATCCGGTTCAGGCTCGTCGTATAAAACTGGTTCTCCACAAAGAAATCCCTCGTATCTGCCACCAGTTGTACCGCCCCCTGAAACATCAGAGCCATAGAATCCGCAAATTCTGCCGCAAATTCCATATCATGGGAAACAATCAGAATAGTTTTTCCCTGGGACGACATATTCCGCAGCAGCCTGCCGAGCAGATTCTTATTATAAGGGTCCAGTCCTTTCGTGGGCTCGTCCAGAAGATAGAGCTCCGTCTCCTGTCCCAATACCTGACACAGACCAAGTCTCTGCAATTCCCCTCCGCTCAGATCTCCGGGATGACGCTCCCGTAATCCCTCCAGTCCAAAATAAGATAACAGCTCTTTCATCCGCTCCCTCCCGGAGCAGCACCCTTCTACCGTGTCTTTCAGGAAAAGATACCCCGGCTGCTGCGGCAGAAAGCCGGGATGATCTGGTACATTTTTCAGCTTTCCGTGATATGCGCGATATCGTCCATACAGAATTTCCAGAAGAGTAGTCTTTCCACTGCCATTCCCTCCTGCCAGGCAGGTCACCCTTCCCCTGGCGAAGGCGAAGGAGCAATCCCGAAGGACATCCGGCAGGGACTTCTCATAGCGGAAGAAGAGATTTTTTCCAATAACCGGATTCCCTGTAATAAGCTTCGGTGGATCCGTGTACTCCCCCGCTCCGGCTGCATCCGGCATTTTAGTCCGGAAACTGGAACAAAACCATGTTCTCGCCTCCTTTTTGGTAAGTGGAACATCCAAAGATTCTCCCACCCTGTGGAACAACTGCATATAGGTGGGAAAAAAGGAAGACAGCCTGCCGGACAGCTGCCAAAATACCTCCTCCGGCCTGCCGGAAGCAGCGATCCTGCCATCCTCCATCAGAATCATCTGATCCGCCAATGGCACTACATCCTCCAGCCTCTGTTCTGTTATAATGACAGTGATGCCCAGCTCTTCATTGATCTGGTGAAGAAATTCATAAAAATGACGTGATGCCACCGGATCCAGCTGGCTTGTTGGCTCGTCCAGCAATAACAGATCCGGGTTCTGCGCCACGGCGGCAGCGGCATTCAGCGTCTGCATCTCTCCCCCGCTGAGCGACATCGTATCCCTTCCTGTCAGCTCCTCCAGGCCAAAGAAGGTCACCACCTCCGCCAGCCTGCGCTGCATCTGCTCCTTTGGCATCCCCATATTCTCAAGGCCAAATACAATCTCATATTCTGCCCGGTCCGTCACGATCTGTGCCGCAGGATCCTGCCACACATAAGCCGGCAGCACGGCCTTGTTGATAAGACTTCCCCGCTCCTTCCCCTGCAGTACCGTGCTGCCGGAGAGCTGTCTCAGCAGGGTAGTCTTCCCACTGCCAGAAGAGCCTGCCACAAGACAGAATGTCCCTTTGCCAATCTCTAACCCGCTTATGTGCAGCGCCGGCTTTTCTTCACCGGGATAGAGGAACCGATAATCCTCCGCCTGGATAAATGCCATGATAATCCCTCCTTTCCCCGCCAGAGCAGCGGCAGGCTGTAAAAAACAATAAATATGATCCACATCCAGACAGGCAGGCTGTCAATACGGACGCTGGGAAAAAAACGGACCCGCAGCCCGCCAAGCCTCTGGCCTGCCACGGGCGCCGCCACCGCCGCTGCAAACAAAAGACATAGACAGATCTCGATGCCCTTCATCCTTTTGTAGTAATAAGAGCTGCGAAGACCCATTCCATAGTGACGGCTTTTCATAGAAAGACTCCGCGCCACGGAGTCCTCCAGAACCATACCCATCAGAGCCGACCACATGGAGGGATGACTACCATGAAGGGACGACATCATCCGGAAATCCCTGCCGGCCCTGGGTACAGATCGCAATATCATGGAAAAAAGGAGGGCAAAAGACGGCATCCTTTTTCCCATTAAGGTCATAATCTTCTCAGCTGTCATAAGATAACTGAAACAGGCGAAAAGAAGCAGCGCGGCCAGAAGGAGCACCGCCATATGCATCCCGTACTGTACTGCCTCCCATGTAATGCGCTGCCCCCCCAGCATACAGAACAGTGTCTCTCCCCGGTGATTTAACAGTGGGTTCAATATAAGGCAGAGAACCCCTGTCCCCAGACTGTACCATACCATGCGGAGTCCCTTTCGCATTCCGGCAAGGGAGAAATAATAAAACAGCGACATAACCCAGATCATCCCGTTGAGAAGGGGATGCGAAACAGCCGTCATAAGCACCGCCGCCGACACGTAATACAATAAGATCACCATTGGATGTGACCGCCCCAAAGGATTCATCTGCACTCCTCCCTGCCTGTATTCCAGGCATTACAGCCTGCGATCGTAAAAGAAGACAATCTTATCTCCTTCCTGGGGAAAGTAAGAACTGCTCCCCTCTCCCGGCGTAATCCCATTTACCGAGTACTTCCAGCCGCTCTCAGCTCCGCAGTCAAATTCATAAAGATTGCCGATTCCCCGGATATAATATGTCCCAAAGACAGGCGTGTACTGGCTGTCCAGCGGAATATCATTCTCACTGCACACCCTGCTGACAATGTGATAAACCGAATCTCCCCGGGAAAATCCACAGTCCCCATCATAGAAAATCCCGTCCGGCGGAATCACCTCCTCCAGCCCATCCTTCCACAGCTCCCTGTATCCCATAATACTGGTACACTGGATTGTAAGCCTGACCTTTTCCCCGTCCCCCACTGTCTGTGCCGGAGACGGAGAAGGCGAAGGGATTGCCGTGGCTGTGACAGCTGGCGCCGGACTGGAAGAAGGGCGGGATGATACGGAATCCCTCCCCTCCTTCTTCCGCCCCTTTTTATCTGCTGTGAGGTTCTTTTTCTGTTCCATTTTCCCAGATCGTTTGTTTCCGGCACCTGGCCCCTGCCCTGTTGTGGGAGACGGAGTCCGGTGCCGCATTGTCTTTTCCAGCTCTGCCTCATCTGCCTCCGTCTCTGCCGTTACTGCTTCGTCGGTGGCGGACAGTTCCTGTTCCTGCTGATTCCTGGCTGCCTGCACCGCCGGCTGCGTAACCAGTATATCTCCCGCCGCATTCTTTGTCTCCAATGCAGGGAACTGCCGTTTCCCCTGCCAGATCAGTACGCCTGTCAGTAGTAAAAGTGCCGCAAGGCACAATATCACTGCTTTTCTTTTCTGCTCCATAGCCTGCCCCCATCTTTCTTTTTACCACTTTACCAAATATACCGGAAATATACAAGGATTTTTAGTAGACAAAAATATCCCCCATTGTTATAATGTAACACGGTCCATCAGAAAGAAGGATCACATTTAATTAAGAAAGAAGGATTACAAAATGACTTACAAATGCAGGCTTATCTCTTTTATTCTTGTTCTTGCCATGACTTTGTCCCTGACAAACGGTCTCACCGCCAGGGCAGAGTCCTCTGTTACCATCACGCTCCGCATAGAACAGGACGAAGTTATGACGGCGGCGCCGGTACAGATCACCCTGACCGATGCTGATACACAGACTGACTTTGGACTGGGGCTTGCCACCGGACCTGTCGCCAGCACAGCCACTCCACTTCATGCGCTGGCAAAATATATGCGGCAGAAGGGGGCGGATAACACCACTATGAAACAGTACATCGCCGCAGATTTTACATATGGCTCCGCCTATATCACCGGAATATCCATACAGGGAAAGTGCGGCGAGGCGCCCTATGGCAGCGCTGCCTCGGGCAGCCAGGACAACGTGTACTGGGGCTTCACGGTCAACGACGCAGCGCCCATTGATCCGGTGACTCACATGGGCTGTGCGGCAGACCAGTATGTGTTAAAAAGCAATGATTCCGTAGTGTTCTATGGTCTCTGGAACGCCTGGCCGGCAGAGGATGAGACACTATACAGCTATTTTGACAAACCCGCCTATACAGCACAGACAGACGAGAGCTTAATCGTCACACTGAAGGGCAGCGGTATGACATACGATGAGCAGTTCAATTCCATTGTGTATACGAAAGTGGTCACAGGAGCAGCGGTCACAGCCGCAGAATATACCGGCTCGGACAGTATGGCCGCAGAACAAAATGCCGTTATAACCGCCCTGACCGGTGCGGAGGGCAAAGCCGTCCTGACCTTTAAAAAAGCTGGAAAATATGTCCTTTCAGCCAGCCGCCGGGCCGCAGATGGAAAACATATTGACATCTCCCGTCCCTATGCCGTTGTCACGGTGAACAGCCGCCGGGAGGAACCCATTGCGGCGGATAACGCGGACAAAAATATTACCCCTGGCCAGGTGAAAGCCGGGACAAAAAAACCGGCTAAGGTAAAGAAGGTCAAGGCAGTTGTTAAAAAATCCGGGAAATCTAAAAAAAGTGTTATCATCACCTGGAAAAAGGGAAGCGGCGCCGCTGGCTGCAAGGTATATGTATCCAAAAAAAAGAAAAAGGGATACAAAATGAAGAAAAACACAAAAAAGTCCAAAGCGGTAATCCGGTTGAAAAGAGGAACCTATTATATCAAAGTACGAGCTTACCGCAAATCAGGAAATAAAATATTATACGGAGCCTATAGCAATCCCATAAAAATAAAGGTGAAAAAGATATGAAAAAATTTCTCCCATTGATTCTCGCATCTGCGCTGTTTCTATGTTCCTTTACTACATTCCGGCAGGAAACAGGGGAAGGCTATGCCGGTGTAACTTCTGCCCGGACTCCCACTGATACGGAGAGGGGGGGGACGATCTGGACCCGCACTTTCCCCTCTGCACAGGGTAAATATTCATACAATTCCGATCCCATTCTCTGTGATGCCATGATATATATTGCAAATGACACGACATTGTATGAGCTGGACAAGAGAGACGGAACGATACGGCGCACCCTGCCTTTGACAGCCCGGACGGATTCTGTCTGTCATATGCTGTTAGAGGGAGACCGGCTTATGATCCCCCTCTCCGGCGGCAGGATTCAGTGCGTGGATATCCGCACCATGACATCCCTTTGGCAGAGCAAAGCCCTGGGCGGACAGTCACTGTCTACACTCTTTTATCAGGACGGTTACCTGTACGCCGGCACCGTCAATATGCTATCAGGAACAGACAGTACCGGGGTCTTTTACTGTATCGACACCCGGAATGGCAGTACACAGTGGACCTATGAGGACCCGGAGCACCCCGGCGGCTATTACTGGAGCGGGGCCGTATCCCACAAGGATATCCTGTATTTTGCCGGAGACAACGGAATTCTTGTCTCCCACAGCCTGACAACGGATCAGGTATACGACACGGCGGTCCTGACAGACAGGGCGAGGATTCGGTCCGGCCTTACTTTCCATCAGGATACGGACTCACTCTACACGGCAGACACGGACGGCGTAATCTACCGCATTCCCCTTTCCGGCTCCGAATATTCTTTTCCCGGAAAAATTCAAAAAGACGAAATCCTTTCCGGCTCCGCCGTACCTGGCGCAGCTTTCCTGAACTGCACCAGCACCCCTTCTGTCTGGAATGGCAGGCTGTATGTGGGGAGTATCGCGGAGGGCTTCGGACACCTGTCCGTACTGGATGCCGAAACGCTTTCCCTGATCTACACCGTACAGGGAGAGCGCTCCGCCGAGATTAAGTCCTCCCCCCTTATATCCACCGGGTATTCCTCTGACGAGAATCATAACCGTGTCCACGTCTATGTGTCGGCAAACAACATACCGGGGGGAATCTATTATCTGACGGACGACAGCACCTGTACAGAAGGACGGCTGCAGACGTTGTATACTCCTGCTGCTGCCAGGCAGTTCTGCATGTCCAGCATCGCCGCTGACATCGATGGAACATTGTACTATTCCAATGACAGCAATACACTGTTCGCCGTGTCAGAAGTAGAAAAAAGTTCGGACAGGACGGACCCTCCCATTCCACAAAGCCCTGTTCCCACCACGGCGCCTGACAGGAGTCCCTCGCCGGCTTCGCCACCCACTCCAGCGCCCAAAGCAAAGAAACCGGCAGCAAAGACTAAGAAGCCCCAAAAACCTTTGCGGCTGCGTGCTGCCAGAAAGAAAAAGAAGGTCAGGATTTCCTGGAAAAAACAGAAAATCACCCAGACCATTCTATATATAAAATACAGCAAACGGGGAAAATGGAAGAAACGGATCATCCGATCCAAAACAAGCTGCACATTATCTGTGAAAAAAAAGAAGGTCTTGTATTTCCGGCTCCGAAGCCGGATCCGGTCCGGTTCCAAATGGATCTGTTCCGGTTATACCAACACATATAAAATCAAATGCAGCTCCTGACACGGAGCTGCATTCCCTTTTTATCTTATAGGAAAGACCGTCTTGTACGGAGCAAGAATCAGCCTTGCTCATTCTTGGAGCGTCGCAATTTTCAGTCAACGCTTTTTTATTCCACCATTTCATATGTCTCTGTAAACACATTTTTCTTGATCACATAGATATCGTGTTCATCATCATAGGCAAAACAAATATAGTCCTCCGGTTTTCCACTCATATATTTCTCATAATCCCATTTAGTGAAAACCTTGGCCGCCTTCTGCAGGGGCCTGGCATAGATCTTAGCCTCATCCCGGGAGACACATTCCCTGGCATATTCCATTATCTCGCACTTAGTGTCGTCCTTCATACCGCGGACAGACGGCGCATAGTCAAATTTCTTATAAAATTTTTCTTCCTTCGCCCTGTATTTCTTGTTGAAAATGTCCCTCTCAATGGGATACACCTCTCCCATATAACCAATGATCAGATAGATATCTTCCTCCGCCGTGACCCGCACATCCCCCTCCAATGTCCGAATCCGGCACTCCGTCCCCGCATCGAAGAGATCTGTGCTCTTTACATAACCATATGTATAAGGTTTCTTGCGATAAAGTAAAAAGCCATCCTTTGATTCAAAACCGTCTCTGGCATAAACTACGTCAAAACTGTCATAATAATCCTCCACCCGGCTGAAAATATAGGACTCGATCACCATATCGTCGTATTGCTCCACATAATTTTTTTCATTGATGAAGCCGCCGGCCTTGT
This sequence comes from uncultured Clostridia bacterium, assembly GCA_948467395.1. Classification (GTDB taxonomy): domain Bacteria; phylum Bacillota; class Clostridia; order Lachnospirales; family Lachnospiraceae; genus Eubacterium_F. The sequence goes on from CAOKDX010000007.1 coordinate 23,172, forward strand.
CGATATGGCCGCCGCCGTTGCCGACTGATTCCGTCAGATATTCCGCCAGATCATTTGCCGCCACTTCCACATCGCAGCTCCTGACCGACAGCTTGTAGCCGCCAGCACACTTGTTAAAGATAATGCATACATCGATGCTGTCCACCTGAAGCACCATATCTCCCACCAGTCCCAGTATATTTGGATCACACGGCTTGGATTTCACAATAGACAATCTCTTATTCTCATCGTAGCTGAAACGGATCATGGCGAGAGCAGCCGTCTCCAGCTCATCCAGTGTGAAATTGGCATGGGTGAGCTTGCGGATCAGGCCCTGATCCACATTTAGGAATTCAATCATATCCCGCTCCAGCGGGTGACGAATCTCTGACAGCTCATTGCTGTCCATGAAAAGCCCATAGTACAGAGCAGTGGAAACACTCAGATCCTGATTCACATCATATCCATCCTCGGTAAGCATATCAAAACAAACGGTAGAACAGCTTACGATATGGCTTCGAATCTCCACCATATCATCGGATGACCGGGCCGTATCGTGGTGATCGATCATGGCGACATTTTCCGCCTCGAAGGGAGTGACATTTCCCTCCCCATACTGGCAGTCCACCGTCAACAGAAGCTCCGGTCTGCCAGGATCGCCGGAATCGCCGATATATTCCGCCGGAATCGCCAGCTCCTTAATGAGCAGAAGCATATTGCTCTTCTTAATCCTTTCCCTTCCCCCGTAGATCAGGCGGACGCTCTTTCCCTTCGATTCAAAATATCTGTACAGCGCATATCCGGAGCCAACCGCATCCGCATCCGGATTATCATGCATCTGAATGACAATTTCATTAAAACAGTTCAAATTAGCAAGCTTCATAAACTCCTCCATTCCGGTACGATCCGGTTATTTTAATTTCATCGTCAGAGCAGGCCGAATGCCAAATCCCTCCATGCCGGCATTTTCCGATGTAAGTTTGTCCTCTCCGTAGCCATTGCTGACCAAATAACACTGGCTGGATGCCGTCTCCACCGGATCCCGGAGCCACCAGTAATAGGTGTCCACTCCCAGATCCAGGGAATAGGTCTGATACCATTTCGTATCATCCTGTTCCGCCGCTGTCCCGGCAGGCTCTGACAAAACACTCATCCCCGCCCGGTCAAACCAGACAAGCTCATCCCTGGCCAGCAGGAATACTCTGTCCGTTGTCCGATTCTCTTCGGCATCTGACAGCCCGTTGGTCCTGGTGGTAATCTCTGTTTCCTGTATCCTCTCCTTCTCCTCCTCTGTAAATCCGTGCAGAAATCCTGGTTCATTATGGTATCCATTCTGCCTGTTGGACATGGCCGCAGAAACCGGGGCCTGCCCCTGATATTTCACTACCTCCTCATCGGAGTTCAGCCATGTCCGGATCGTAGAGCTGTCCCACCGGCTGCTTCCGCGCACTCTCTCCTGAATCTCCAGATCTTTGTCCGCCGCGGAATCCTTCGTCCAGTAATTTATATTCCCGTCATAATTGTATTTCCCACTCTCCGGTGCATCGTATGCCTTCATTGTCAGGATATCCTTCGATATCAGCACCGCCTCACTCCCATCCTCCGATATTTTAAGAACACGCCAGACAATCGGAACGTTATTATAGCGGCCAAAAGTTATCTCCTCCCCCAGTTCCGGCGTGCCATCCGATAAAAACCGGGGAATGACTACAGCCATACTGACCAGCGCTGTCAGAAGAAGGAATACCGCCAGTATCCTGCCGCGCTGACGCCGAATTCTTTTTGATTTCCCGGAATACCCGGCGTCCTCCGGTCCGGCAGGTGCCGAGGGCGTTCCCTCTCTTTTTTTCACACAATCTGCCAGCTCGGTATATTCCCCGCCGGACTGGGCATTCAGCCATTGATGGGTCATAAGAAAGTACTCCATGGATTTTGTCAGGCCGACTTCCTCAAGCTTATACACAATGATCGGAACGGACCGGCTCACCGCCCTCTCCACCTCCCGCAGCACATGCGGGGACTGGTTGGAAGCCTGTGACAGCATCAGTATCATTAGATCCGCCCGGTCTATGCCATTGATAATCTCTTCCGCATACTCATACCCGGAACGAATATCCCGCGGCGCCAGAAAACACCGGTTTCCATCCCCTTCCAGTACGGCACACAATTTTGCTGCCTCCCCGGCATCCTTTGAGGAGTGGGATATAAATAAATCCATATCACCCTTCTCCTTTCATTTCTTTCTTCTATAGTTAATCTCCATTCCGAGAACGCTTTTTGTTGGAGGAACCGCAAGGGAAAAAACTGTAACACAGCTTGCGCATGCAGTTCCTCTTGATTATAACGTATCCCTCTCCAAATATCAATAAACTGGACAGAACTTCTCTTATGATCTATAATAAAATGAAAAAGGAGACAGCCTATGGAACCAAAAGAAAAATTATCGAAATGGATAGAAAACAGCAGCAATATTGTATTTTTCGGTGGTGCGGGGGTATCCACAGAGAGCGAAATACCAGATTTCCGGAGCGTGGATGGACTCTATCATCAGGAGTATGATTATCCCCCTGAGACCATTCTATCCCACACCTTCTTTATGAAGGAGCCGGAGGAGTTTTTCCGCTTCTACCGCAGCAAAATGCTTTTCCCTGACGCCAGACCTAACAACGCACACAAAGCCCTTGCCAATCTGGAAAAACTGGGTAAATTAAAAGCCGTTATCACCCAGAATATCGACGGCCTCCACCAAAAGGCAGGAAGCCGGGAGGTATTGGAGCTTCACGGATCGGTGCTCCGGAATTACTGCATGCATTGTAACCGCTCCTATTCTCTTGAAGATGTTTTGGCACAGAGAGGTATCCCGAAATGTGAGTGCGGGGGAATGATTAAACCAGATGTGGTTCTCTACGAGGAAGGACTGGATACCTATACGCTGGAAAAAGCGGTTTCCTACATCCGGAATGCTGAAATGCTGATTATCGGCGGAACCTCCCTTGCCGTCTACCCCGCCGCCGGACTCATCGACTACTACCGCGGCGACAAGCTGGTGCTGATAAATAAAGACAAGACCGGCCGGGACAGCCAGGCCGATCTTGTCCTGCACGACCCCATCGGAGAGGTTCTCTCTCCCTGGAGCAGATGAAACGGAGACGGTGGGATTCGAACCCACGTGCCCGTTAAGGCAAAACGATTTCGAGTCGTTCTCGTTATGACCACTTCGATACGTCTCCCCGTCAGACTGTTGCGGATATTATCCGCAACAGTCTTATTTAATCATTTTTTTCACCATTTGTCAATGCCTGAATCAAAAACATTTCCACGGCAAGCTGATCCGACAGCCTTCCTCTTTTAAAATCCTCTTCTAACTGTATGCGCTGTTCCAGCATCCCCCGAAGCCGGGATGTGGTGAAAAGCCCGGCCTGCTTACTATATTTCGGAACGGTAAACGGCGGTATCCCTATTTTTTTAGCGATCTCACTCCGGCTCAGCCCCATAGGGGAAAGCTCCCGGAGCTGCAGCAGGATATTGATATGCCGGGAAAAGAGATACAGGATCGACATGGGCTGCTCCCGGTTTGCCAGAAGATCATCATACAGCCGGAGAGCCCGGTTCCTCTCCCCCAGCGCTACGGCGTCAATCATCTCGAAAATCCGGGACACCGTGAGTCCGGCACAGACCGCATCGATATCCTCATCTCCCACCGCATCCCTTTCCCCCACATAAGAAATCAGCTTGTCCAGCTCGTTGTTCAAAGTCTCCATATCCGTTCCCACCCGTTCCATTAGGTGTTCCGCCGCTGCATTCGACATTGCTTTGCCCTGCCGTTTGAGATATCCGGCAATCCATTGTTTCAGCATCGGCTCCGTCTGTGCCTGGCATTCCGTAACACAGCCGTTCTTACTGATCCATTTATAGAGCCGGCTGCGTTTATCCACCTCCCGCTCCGCAAAGACTACATATGTAGTATCAGGAAAATCCGCAAGATAATCTGCCATATCGTTTGCTTTCTTGAAAAATCCGCTGTCCTGCACAATAATAAGCCGCCGCTCCGCCATAAAGGGAAGGATCTGTCCCACATCGGCAATGACAGAGGGTTCTGCCTGTTCTCCCTGAAACAATGTACAGTTCATCTCATCCTCCGGTGCCGAAAGACGCTCTCTCAGGGCATTTTTATAATACCGCACCATATACCGCTCCTCTCCACAGATCAGATGATACCGGGACAGGGAACCCTTCTTTAATTCCTCCTGCAGCTTCAGCATAGTTTCTCCTCTTTTCAATCAGACTTTTACCTATATTTTAATCGCATCCGGCGGGAATGGCAAGCTATTTGTAGGTGCTCACCCGGATCCTGGATCCGTCTGTGTCTACCGTGACGGCTCCGCTGTCAATTGTACTGTAAATATCGGCCCCCGCCTGGCGAAGCCGTTCCAGCGCCGCCGGCGCCGGATGGCCATACCGGTTGCCTTCTCCAGCGGAGATCACAGCAATCTCCGGACTCAGGGCAGCCAGAAACTCTTCCCCAGAAGAACCCGCCGAGCCGTGGTGTCCTGCCTTCAGATAATCCACATCTGTAATATCCCTGAGAATTTCCTCTTCCCCGGCATGCTCCAGATCCCCGACAAAGAGTCCGCGAAAGCCGCCATATCCCACACTGAGAACAAGAGAATAGTCATTTTCTGTCCTCCAGTCATAATCCCTCCTGGGGTGGATACAACGGATATCCATCCCACCGACCCGGACCCGGTCCCCCTTCTTCATCTTTTTCACCAATATGCCGCAGCCTTGGCAGAGCCGTTCGAGCTCCTTATAACTTTCATCCCTCTTTTCCACATCCGGGAACACCAATGTCCCAATATCAAAGCCCATTCTATTGTGATCCTGTATGATCTCCGCGATGCCGCCGGTGTGATCGCTGTCAGAATGGGTGATAAAGATATAATCCAGCCTGCGTATGCCATGATATTTCAGATATTTACTGATCCGGTATTTTCCCACCTCCGCCACATCCGAACTGCCGCCATCGATCAGTATTGTTTTCCCGGAAAGACGAATGCAGGTGCAGTCCCCCTGCCCCACATCCAGATTGGTAATCTTTAGATGTTTTTCTTCCGGCATCTGAAACAGCAGAACTATTACCGCCGCCGGCAGAAGTCCGGCGCGGACCAGTTTACGGCCTGCCCAAGCGTTATTTCTTTTTTCTCCCGTTTGGACAGTAAGCGCAGTCCAGAGGATGAGCAGCAGATAATATAGAAGAATCTGCCACCCCTCCGGACGTCCCGTAATATAACATGCCATAGGAAACTCCCGTACCACGCCGCCCAGTCTGTGATAGAAAAGTAAGATATAGTGCACGATGCCAAACAGGAACCGTCCTGCCCCCTGGAAGAAGCCGGTTATCAGGCAGCCCGCCGCCGACATAACAAGCAGAATGCTTACCAGAGGCAGCACCAGGAGATTCACAAATACACTATAGGGATTTATTTCATAATAGTAATACAAAAGAATCGGCGCCGTCACTATCTGGATTCCCAGACCACCCAGAAAGATGCGGAAGATTTCCGGATATTTTCCGTCCGTCCGCTGAAACTGCCGCACAAACAATGCAATCCCCAGCACCGTTCCATAGGACAGGAGAAATCCTGCCTGAAAGAGCACCGTCGGATGAATCAGCAGCTGGATCAGGGCGCTCAGAGCCAGGGCACAATAGATATCATACCGCCTGCCAAATAGCTTCGCCGCCAGGAAACACAGCATCATCCACACAGCTCTCTGGGCCGATATGGAAAATCCGGTAAGCTGACCATACAGAACTAAAAGAGTGCCCGTTACAAGAGCCGCCGGTTTCATGGGCATCACTGTACTCCGCAAAAGAAAGAAGATGCCTGCACCAATAAATGATATGTGAAGCCCGGATATGGCAAGAATATGAGAGATTCCATTTTCCTGATACAGGGACCGTATCTCACGGGAGAGAGCGGCTCTCTCCCCCAGCAGCATAGCCGCCGCAACGCCCGCCTCCTCCGGGGGAAGGCAGGACATAATGTTTTCATAGAGAGCAGCCCTCACATCACAGAGCCATTGTTCCAGCTTTTTACAGGCCCCGTCCTGCACCGTTACCGTCTCTGCGAAAAACCGGTAGGAAATCCCCTGATCCCGGTAGTACCGGTACTCGTCAAACTGGCCGGGATTGCCGGGACGAGGGAAGGAATGGATCTCCCCTGTCACGGATAAAATATTCCCTATCTTCAGCCCGGTAAAATTTCCTCCGCCTGCGGTCCCAAGGAGCCTCATCCGCCGGCACAGCATCGTGTCCCCCTCCATAACATCGCGCACCGTCAAAACGGGATCCTCCTGCCCGCTTATTTCCTCTATCTGGCACTGTACGGTTTTTTTCTCCCCCCGATATACCTCCGGCCTCTCCTGTTCCAGAAAGCCGCGGAACAGGATGATAAGAAAAACAACCGCCCCCAGTGCAGTACATAAAGGACGTTTATTCAATTATTCCTCCCACTGGTTTTCTATGGATTTACCCATATGGATGTCCCCCCTGTCACAAGATCCAGGTTTCTCGCATATGGGGTGTTAAAGTTTTCTGTCTCTCCGTATCTGGTCCACTGTTCCCCGTCCACCGTGAACTGGACCCGGCTCACAGTAGAGAGTTCACAAAGGGTATTCACAATGGAATAGATTGTTACATCGCTCTTCACTTCCGGTATCTGATTCATAAATTCACTGCTAAGATCTACATAACAGATATTGTCACGAATGGTCACGCTGTTTACAACAGTCCCGGAGGGAACTGTGCGGGACAGGCCGTAATAATCCATATCCTTCAGATGATCGATCTGCTCCGGCCCCTCGATGAGCTTCTCCAGCAGGAGCTGCGCAAGGGGCTGCGCAGCACTATAGGTGACTTCAAGAGAGACCTGCATCAGTCTCTCACCTCTGTTCTCTGCGAAATACAGGGTAACCAGCTTTTTCTGCTCCTTAAATTCCGGACTCAGCTCATCCACAAAGGTATTGACGTCCATGAGTCCCACCGTGTTTCCCGCCAGCGTCAGCGGCTGGTCCTCCACATAGAACTCCACCGAGTCGACCGCCGGCACCTGGCACAATGTCTTCACCACCGCCGCCCTCGCCAGAATTTCTTGGATGCCGTTTTTGTTGTTGTAGGCTGCGGTGAAATACATGGAGAGCTGGGTCTCCTTAATCATAAAATCACTAATCTCTACGTCCGGCTGGATGGGGTTCTGATACCTCCCCTCTGACCCGTTTGTCTGCAGCTTAGACAGAAGGAGCTGAATGATGTCAACCGTATTTTGTTCCTCTGTCTCAATCTCGTACTCCTCTGACACAAGACCGCAGCCCTCTTTGTCGATATAATACACATGAAAAATATTATCCTCATCATCCGATGTTCCCTGGCAGGCAGTCAGAAAGACCAATACAAGTGCCGCCAGAAGGGCACCACCCGCTCCATATATATTCCTCAGCCAGTCTCTCTCCATAGCGGCCGCCTCCTTACTCAAGATATATAAGCGGAATACGAACATTAAAAGTCGTCCCCTGCTGTTCCTCGCTGTGGACGCGGATGGAACCGCGGTGAAGAAGGATGGCGCTGCGGGTAATGGCAAGTCCCAGGCCATTGCCGCCGGTTTCCCTTGATCTCGCCTTATCCACACGGTAAAAACGCTCAAATATATTTTCCTGCAGCTCCTCCGGAATACCCACGCCGGAATCCGACACCTTCAGGTAGAAAAATTTGTGATCCGCATTGAGCGAGACCCTCACCCATCCATCGTCATAATTGTACTTTATGGCGTTCTCAATCAGATTGCGCACCGCCATTCCCATCTTTACCTCGTCCATCTGCGCCTTCACAGGACGCACACTCTCAAATATGATATCAATATTCCTCTGATCGGCAATGGGCCTCAGCTGTTTCAATATACTCTCTACAAACTCATTGACATTTACCTCGGAAATGGATACCTCGGCAGCATTTTTGTCCATCCGCACAAGCGACAGAAGATCATTGATAATCTGATTCATGCGTTCCAGCTCCTGATTGATGTCCACCATAAATTCCTGATAGAGCTCCACCGGAAGCTGCTCCTGCCCCACCAGTGACTCCGCCAGCACCTTCACGGATGTGATGGGCGTCTTCAGCTCATGAGATACATTGGATACAAATTCCTGTCTGGCATCCTCCAGATTCTGCAGGTCACTGAGCATGAGATTAAAGCTCTCCGTCAGCTGCTCCTCCTCCACATATCCATGCAGATCCATGGTCTCATTAAAATCCCCCTGGGTGATCTGGGTGATAGAACCTGTCACCTCTTTAATGGGTTTCACGATCTGTCCTGAGTACAGCACGGAGCTGACAATAACAATTACCCCCAGCAGGAGCATCATAGTCAGGGAGATCGTCTGAATGCTCTTAAACATCCGGTTCACACTATTTAGGGAAAAATCCATCACGACAGCGCCGTTGACAGACTGCTTGTCGGAACTGAAGATAGGAAGTATGATCTGGACATCATCGTGATACTTAGTGATGATCCGGCTCGTCTTCCCCTGCATGCACTGGACAATATCCCGGACAAGGATGGTACGCCCCTGTTCCAGATCATAGGTGTCCCTGAGAACCATCAGATTGGAATCCACAATGAGGATCCTGCCGTCGTAGATATCCGAGACCTGGGTGAGCTCGGAATCCAGTTCCGAGGAGCTGTTATTAGAAAAAAATGCAGAAGACACAACAAGATTAGACAAGATCGTACCTCTTGCCTGCAGTTCCGTTATTCTCTGTGATACAGCACGGGAGCGGTATGTGTTCATAAAGATCAGCGTAAAGACGATAAGGGGAAGGATTCCCGTCAGGATCAGTACGCATAAGCTCTGGACACGAAGGCTCTTTACCTGTTTGATCTTATTCCTTATTTGCAAAGTAATAACCAACACCCCATTTTGTATGTATATATTTGGGTTCACTTGGATTGGATTCTATTTTTTCACGAAGCCTCCTGACATGCACATCCACAGTCCGCACATCTCCCGGATAATCCGCCCCCCATACCTGATGAAGCAGATCCACCCTGCCATAAACCTTATTGGGATGATTGGTCAGAAACTCCAGAAGATCAAATTCCTTCGTTGTAAGATTGATCTCCCGGTCATTTAGAAATACCCGCCTGCCCTCTCTGTCAACCCGCATCTGTCCATAGAAAACCGCACCTTGATCCAACACTTCTTCTCTGCGGGACTGCTTTGAGCTGCGGCGGATGATCGCCCGGATCCTGGCCTTGACTTCCAGTATATTAAAGGGTTTGGTGATATAATCATCGGCGCCGTATTCCAGCCCCAGGATCTTATCCATGTCGTCCCCCTTCGCCGTCAGCATAATAACGGGGACATCGGAAAATTCCCTGATCTGCTGGCACACTTCAAATCCTGACATCTTCGGCAGCATGACATCCAGAAGAATGACATCATACTGATTGTTGTGCGCCGCCTCCAGTGCCTGCTCTCCGTCATACGCCACATCGACATCCATCCCGTCCTGCTCCAGACTGAAACGGATCCCCTTTACAATCAATTTTTCATCATCCACTACTAATACTTTCTTTGCCATAATCTGCCTCCGCCTTCATGAAACTATGATATGATCTTTAATTTTGCTGAATACCCCTTCTTTGATCCCTGGGATATTCATAATATCATCAATCTTTTTGAATAATCCATTCGTCTCCCGATAAGAAATAATCTGAGAGGCCTTGGATTCCCCTATTCCGTTCAGTGTCATAAGCTCTTCCCGGGATGCGGTATTGATATTGACCCTTCCCTCCTCTGAAGTCACGCCATGACCTTTCTCTTTCGTCTTCTTTGTCCTGGACAGAATCGTAATCTGACTTCCGTCCGGCACACTTTCCGCCAGATTTACCGCTGAACGGTCCGCCTTTTTCGTAAATCCGCCTGCATGCTCAACAACCTCCACAAGACGCGGCGGCACGGAAAAGGTATATACGCCTGGTTTCTTTACTTCTCCACATATATGGATATACACTTTATCACCGGCAGGCTCCTTCCCTGTCGGAGCCGCATCCTCCCGGGAGCCCTCCTTCCCTGGATCGGCGGCATCGGCAAATTGCTCGGTAACAATACCGCCGGAATCCCGCCCGTAGTTGGCAGTGATATAGATAATTCCACATACTAGTACGGCCATCACACCGATTACCACTTTTACATTCTTCCATTTGTCCATCCCGTAATCTCCTTTTTTTGGTCGGAAAAGGAAATGCGATGCACAAAAACATTTTACCAACAAAAAGAAAATATTACAATATGAAATTCAAAGAAGTTTTACTATTTCCACTTGAAGGTTACAATTCCCGCTATTATGATAACGATGCCGATACACTTGCGCCATTCAAAGGGCTGTCTCTCCACGCCGAACATCCCAAAGAGCTCCAGTATATAGGAAACAAGAAGCTGCGTGGCAACAATAAACATGGCAGATCTGGCCGGTCCCACTGCATCCACGCTGAAGATCACCGTATAGGTGATAAAGGCTCCGATGGCTCCGCCCAGAAGCATGTATTTGGGAGAGACCTGAAAAAGGCTTCCCACCGTTCCGTCCTTCCCTGTAACAAACCATGCTGCGACACAGACTACCAGGGCCGTCAGCTGAACAAAGGATGCGGACAGCCATATACTGGTCTGCTTGGTCACCTCGGTATTAAATACGCCCTGCACACTCATGAGTGCGCCGGATATGGCCGCTACCAGAATTCCCCACATAAAAAACACCTCTTTCTGAATCTATATGGACTGAAAAACTATGCACATTGTAATAAAATCAGTCCCATTACCAGTATCATCCAGAAATCAGTGTTTTATACAGGTTATTTCATCTACAGGATCTCTTCCAGCACTGCCATCATCTCATCCACATGCTCTTTCGTGATGACAAGAGGCGGCACAAAACGGATCACATTCGCCCCGGCACTCATAAAGATCACGCCCCGTTCCAGCGCCTTCAGCACAAAGGGTCCTGCCTCTTCTGTCAGCTCCAGGCCGCGCATCAGGCCAATTCCCCTTGTTTCCTTTGCCCTGTCCTTCCTCACCGTGAGTTCCTGCAGGCGCCGGCCAAGGTATTCCCCCACCTCTTCTACATGCCTGAGTATATCCCGCTCCCTGAAAATACCCAGTGTCGCAGCTACTGCCGCCGAAGCCAGCGGATTGCCGCCGAAGGTCGTGCCATGATCTCCCGGCACAAGAGTTTCCGCGATCCCTGCCGTCGTGGCAAAAGCTCCTACTGCCATGCCATTGCCAATCCCCTTCGCCATCGTGACAATATCCGGCTGTATGCCATAGTGCTGATAGGCAAACATCTTTCCGGTGCGCCCCATGCCGCACTGGATCTCATCGCAGATCATCATGATATCGTGTCTGTCGCACAGTTCACGAATCCCCTGGAGAAATTCCGGATCCGCCGGATAGATGCCGCCCTCTCCCTGCACCGCCTCCACAATGACCGCATAGGTTTTGTCCGTTATGTTGTCTCTCACACTGTCCAGATCATTGTACCGGGCAAAGCTGACGCCTCCGATAAGCGGTTCAAAGGGCTCGCGGTATTTCTTCGTCCCCGTCACGGAAAGGGCTCCCATACTCCGCCCATGAAACGCCTTGTCCATGGATACGATCTCATGACGGTCCCCGTAACCATTGGCCACCGCATATTTGCGTGCCATCTTAAGCGCTCCCTCATTGGCCTCTCCGCCGCTGTTGGCCATAAATACCTTGTCCATGCCGGAGGCCTCTGCCAGTCCCTTCGCCGCCTCCACAAGAGGCTCTGAATAAAAATAGTTGGAGAAATGGATTCCCTTATCAATCTGTCTCTTCAATGCCTCTTTGTATTTCCCGTCACTGTACCCCAGCGCACAGACAGCGATGCCGCCTCCGAAATCCAGATATTTTTTGCCCTCTATATCATATAGATATACGCCCTCACCGTGATCCAGCATAACCGGATACCGGTTATAGGAATGGATCAAGTACTTTTCTGCCTCCTGTATTTTCTTCTGCATGACAATCACTTCTCCTTTTCATGCGGGTACAGATCCACCTGATCTCCGATGATCGCTGTTCCAATACCCTTCTTTGTATAAAACTCCAGAAGCAGGCAGTGCTGCTGCCGTCCGTCCAGGATATGCACCCGGCCCACGCCCTGTTCCACTGCCTCAATGCAGTTGCGGATCTTCGGGATCATCCCCCCTCCTATCGTGCCATCCTTGATGAGATGTTTCGCCTCATGGACCGGCAGGACAGAGATCAGCGTATCCGGATCCTCCGGATCCATGCACACCCCGTCTATATCTGTCATAAACGCCAGCTTCTCCGCATGGATGGACTTTGCTATGGCGCTTGCCGCATCATCCGCATTGATATTGTAGGACTGAAAGTTATCATCCATTCCGATGGGGGCGATGATCGGGACGAAATCATTGTCGATCAGTGTGTCGATCAGTCCCGGATCCACGGATTCCACCTCTCCCACAAATCCGATATCCCTTCCCTTTACCGTCTTTTTGCGGCAGATCATGGTACCGCCGTCCTTACCGCTGATTCCGGCCGCCTTTACTCCCAGCTTCTCCATCATCTGTACCAGGTGCTTATTCACCCTGCTGAGCACCATCTCGGCAACCTCCATGGTATCGGCATCCGTCACCCGGAGTCCCTCCACAAACTGGCTCTCCTTTCCCATATAGCCAAGCCATTTGCTGATCTCCCGGCCGCCGCCATGAACGATAATGGGCTGCATGCCCACCAGCTTCAGAAGCGCCACATCCTTTATCACCGATTCCTGCAGTGTCTCGTCCAGCATGGCGCTTCCACCATACTTCACCACAACCTTTTTTCCGTTAAAGTCCCTTATGTACGGCAGCGCTTCTATAAGCGTCTCCGCCTTTAACATAACATCATCCAATTGCTGCTGTTCCATTTCTTCCTCCTGCTCCTTCTATAAATTAACTTCTATAATCTCCATTGATCTTCACATAGTCATAGGTGAGATCGCAGCCCCAGGCCGCAGCCCGGCACTCCCCCTCCTTCATATCACAGATCACCGTTACCTTCTCTTCACGGAGAAGCTCCGTCGCCTTCTCCTCACTATAGCTGGCAGCCACACCATCCCGCACCAGTGTCAGCGTCTCTCCCCTTGCCTCCAGTGTCAGGTCCACCACCCCAGGATCAAATTCTACGCCGGCATAGCCAAGGGCACACAGAATCCGCCCCCAGTTGGCATCACTGCCATACACAGCGGTTTTTACAAGATTGGAAGTGATCACGGATTTACTCAGTATCTTTGCCTTCTCCACGGATGCGCAGTGAACCACCTGCACCTCTAATAATTTCGTAGCTCCCTCGCCGTCGGCAGCCATTTGTCTGGCCAGCTCTGTGGAGATATACACCAGTGCCTCCCGGAACCGTTCATATGCCTCTGTCCCCTTCTGTATGGTGACGCCGGACTTACCGTTGGCCAGCACCAGATAGGTATCGTTGGTTGAGGTATCCCGGTCAACCGAAATCATATTAAAGCTGTCGTCGACGGCAGCGCTCACCAATTCCTGGAGATCTTCTCTGGCAATACCGGCATCCGTTGTTGTCACACTGAGCATGGTGGCCATATTGGGATGGATCATACCGGAACCCTTGCTCATGCCGCCCACCGTCACCGTCACGCCATCCACTTCGAAGCTCACCGCCGCCTCTTTCGGCACTGTATCTGTAGTCATAATGGCTCTTGCCGCCTCCAAAGCCGCCTCCCTGCTGTCCGAAAGCTTCTCCCTGAGAAGGACTGCCCCCCTCTCTAATGGCTCCGTGGGAAGCGGCATGCCAATGACTCCTGTAGATGCCGTCAGTACCTCTTCCCTTTTTATCCGGAGCTGGTCAGCCACCGCTTCTGCCATCCGCACATTCTGCCGCCTACCCTCTTCTCCAGTGCAGGCATTGGCAATCCCACTGTTGAGCACAACGGCATGTACCGGATTCCCCTTTGACACAATTTCTCTATCCCACAGGACAGGAGCTGCTTTTACTACATTGGTAGTAAACGTGCCTGCACAGACTGCCGGATCCTTCGAATACACCAGCGCCATATCTGTGCGCCCCTGGTATTTGATCCCCGCTGCCGCCGCCGCTGCCTGAAATCCCTTTGCTGCGGTAACACCGCCCTCTATCTTTTCCAATTCCACCTCTCCTTTCCTTTATGGAACGATTGGGACGAAGCGGAGCCCCTCTGCCTCATCCAACCCAAATATAATATTCATATTCTGTACTGCCTGTCCAGCGGCCCCTTTTGTAATGTTATCCATGGCTCCCATCATAATGACACGTCCGGTCCGTTCATCCATTTTCACATTGACATCCACAAAGTTACTGCCCTCAACCCATTTGGTCTCCGGGCAGACTCCCTCCTCCAGCACCCGCACAAAATATTCATCCCTGTATGCATCCTCATATGCCTTCCTGATCTGGTCAGGGGTTATCCCCTCTCTGTATTTTGCATATGCCGTAATAAGAATTCCCCGGTTCATGGGGATGAGATGGGGCGTAAAGTTCAATACTACCTTCTGACCGCCCGCATAGGATAACTGCTCTTCGATCTCCGGTGTATGGCGGTGGGTCGATACGCCATATGCCTTGATATTTTCATTCACCTCGCAGTACAGGTTCGGGACCTTTGCTCCCCGCCCGGCGCCGGATGTCCCTGACTTCGCATCGATTATCAGTGTATCCAGATCGATCAGTCCCGCCTTCGCCAGCGGATATATGGATAGGGTGGAACAGGTGGGGTAACAGCCCGGATTTGCAATAAGTCTCGCTTTCTTTATCTGCTCCCTGTTGATCTCACAGAGGCCATATACCGCCTCATCAATAAACTGCGGACTCTGATGCTGTATTCCATACCACTTTTCATATACTGCCGGATCCTTGATTCGGAAGTCAGCACTGAGATCGATCACCCTGGCATTCTCCAATATCTCCTCATTTAACACGCCGGCAAGATATCCCTGGGGGGTCGCCGTGAAGATCACATCCGCCTCTTTTGACAGCGCCAGCAGATCATCCCCCTTACATACGTCTTCCACGATCTGAAATACATTGCCAAATACAGAACTGAACTTCTGATCCACATAGCTCCGGGAACCATACCATACGATTTCTGTCTCACTGTGCTGCAGCAGAATGCGGACCAGCTCCTGTCCGGCATACCCTGTCGCGCCAATAATACCCGCCTTTATCATAAAACCCTTCCTTTCGATATTCATAAAAATTGAATATTTATGCATAATATTCATAAACTTTGTTTATTATACTCCTTTTCCTTTAATTATGCAACACTATAACATAAATTTTAAAAATATTTAGATTTCAGAAACAATTACCTCTTGCATATTATGCATTTCTGTTGTATATTAAACAGTGTTAGAAGGTTAGAAACCAGTTAAAAACTATTTGGAGGTCTTTTATTATGAAAGAAAAAGTTATCTTAGCCTATTCCGGCGGTCTGGACACTACGGCGATCATCCCATGGCTGAAGGAAAATTTTGATTATGAGGTAATCTGTGTCTGCATCGACTGCGGACAGGGAGAAGAACTGGACGGTCTGGAAGAGCGCGCCAAATTCTGCGGTGCTTCCAAACTGTACATAGAAGACGTTGTGGACGAATTCTGTGACGAATATGTTCTCCCCTGTGTACAGGCACATGCCGTATATGAAAATAAATACCTGTTAGGCACTTCCATGGCACGTCCGGTCATCGCCAAGCGCCTCGTTGAAATCGCACGGAAAGAAGGGGCAACGGCGATCTGCCACGGCGCTACAGGAAAGGGAAATGACCAGATCCGTTTTGAGCTCGGCATCAAGGCACTGGCTCCTGATCTAAAAATCATCGCTGCATGGAGAAATGACAAATGGACACTGGATTCCCGTGAATCTGAGATTGAATACTGTAAGGAACACGGCATCGATCTCCCCTTCTCTGCTGACAGCAGCTACAGCCGAGACCGCAATCTGTGGCATATCAGCCACGAGGGACTGGAGCTGGAGGAGCCGGCCAACGAACCGAACTTCGATCATCTTCTCGTCCTTGGCACCACTCCGGAAAAAGCACCGGAGGAAGGCGAATATGTCACCATGACTTTTGAGGCAGGCGTGCCGAAAACAGTCAATGGTAAGGAGATGAAGCTGTCTGACATCATCCGCACCCTGAATGAACTGGGCGGCAGGCATGGTATCGGTATTGTGGATATCGTGGAAAACCGCGTTGTCGGAATGAAATCCCGCGGCGTCTATGAAACCCCCGGCGGAACCATTCTGTACGAGGCCCACAAGCAGCTGGAGGAACTGATCCTTGACCGGGATACTACTACGGTAAAGCTGGATATGGGAAATAAACTCGCCCAGATCTGTTATGAGGGAAAATGGTTCTCCCCACTCTGTGAAGCGGTGCAGGCATTTATTGAATCAACACAGAAATATGTAACAGGGGAAGTAAAGTTCAAGCTCTATAAAGGAAATATCATTAAGGCCGGCACAACCTCACCATACAGCCTGTATAATGAAAGCATTGCCTCCTTTACCACCGGCGATCTCTATGACCACCATGACGCAGAGGGATTCATCAACCTCTTTGGCCTGTCTACCAAGGTACGCGCCATGAAAATGGCGGAAGTGGAAAAGGACTGACGGCAGTTGTCCTATAATTTATCAATTTTAAATCGAGTAGGAGGCTAACCATTAATTGGTTAGCCGGCCTCTCACACCACCGTGCGTATGGTTCCGTATACAGCGGTTCCTCAGTTTTCACATATACAATCAGATGATAGTCAAGCTTGGATGTATATCCTGGCTTTTCTTTTATTTAAAAGAATTAGTTTATGCCTTTGCCATACACCAATAACCTTTTCTGCTACACTCAAGTTCTTTCGCTTTCCAGTGTTCAAGTCCTAACGCCTCTAGCATTCGGTACTTTGTCTTGATTTACATCCACTGTTTCCAATAGAACAAAGGCAGACATGGAAAATGCTGTCATGTTTCGTGAGGCTACAAGAAGTTCTATCAGTTCACATATGCCTGCTAAGTTTTTGGAACTGAAACACACCATCAAACTCATTTAGGAATTAACGATTGAGATCGCTGAAATCGAAACAGCCGTCAAATGAATTATGAATGAAGAAATCCACTCACCCATTATCACCATTCCTAGCACCAGCTACCACATTAGAGTCATAATCATTGCAAAAATCAGCGATTTCAGCCGTTTTAATTCACCTGATAAGATTCTTGCCTATGCCGAACGAAATGTCACCGTCTACATACCAATTGAGGCAATTTGGTAACTGTTAATCCTGCATGGAAAGTGTGATTCCCGTTTCCTGCGGTATACTCTCTACAATGCCATCAAGTATGTCAGTTTGACACTTTGATATCTTCTTTTAGAGCGCCAGTAACGACACTCTGATTGTCATGCGGTTTTCATGGTTCTAAGAATCATTTTTGTATTCTTTTCTATCTGAAATGCCTTTCAGTAACTCATTCAAAAATTTTGATTCAAGGACCTGATTTTTAATAGTTAGTTTCTCTCATCATTATTAAATAAAGATAGCTCAAATATTTATCCTTATTTCTATATTTATTAATTATAGCATAAAAATACTACTATTCTTTATGTAAAATGACTGAATATGAGCAATAATGCCCTTTAAATATTCTCTAACTTATTTATTTGTTTTGAATCTTCTACCATGCAACAGAAAATACCATAATATAATATTGACAATATACAATTCACTATTAGTAACAAAATAACAACTAATATCTTATAAATAAAATCAATTTTGTAAAAAATAAACGAAATATAATAATTAATATATGACAATCCCCAGAACAATACATATAATAAAATTAAACTCTTAAAAAATGATATTTTACATCCGTCTGATTTTTCTACTAAAATTATGATTATAAATATTATAGCAGATAATGAAACCATTACCATTCCAGCATTTAATGAATAGATAAATTTCCAAGAAGAAGGCATATTTCTTGAATAGGGCAACAAAAAATAATGCACATCATAGAAGTTCAACAATATTTTTTTAAAAATATTAGCTATTTCTTTTAAATTTTCAGGAAGAAATCCAAAAAACAAAACAAAAAGAAACCCAAAAACAAAAGAAATAATATTTTTTGAGAAATTTACTAAACTTTCAGAAATCCTTACTTTCCTTCGTGTTAATTTTGTTGTTTGATATTCAACATATCTTTCGCCATTTACTTCCCCTTTATTTTTAACTGTTTGTTTTATTGTATTGCTTGTTATTAATTGATTACTATTAGAATTAAAGTAATTACCAAGGTCATTGTCCATAATTACTTATCCCCCCCATTATAAATTTCTTGTGTGGTTCCCATGTAGTCAATTCTGATTCCATTTTCAAAATTAATATTAGCAGACCAAACTTTTGTTTTTGTAGTTACCTTTTGTACATTTTTTAAATCAATGTTAATATTAGTATTGGTATTTGCTAGATTATTATGAGCATTTAAACATAATTCATTTTTCATATTAATCTCCATTCCGTCGCCTTCGGCTGGCGGCACAAATAGTAATGAAAGTGTTCCTGCGCTCCACGTTGTGCTGTAAAGTAGTTTATAAGAAGCTACACTACAAAGCACGGGAGGAGGAGTTGTAATAACTTTCTTGGTTTTAGACAGCATATTAATCAGTGTAGGTTCTGCCTTTTCAAGCACAAATAAGTGGCAACATGAATCCGTACACTAAGAATTGTTTAAGCGCCTTAGTTTAATTGTGTGGCAGTTCAGTCAATGGCTTCTATCAAGCAAGCTAAGAAACTGTTGCAAAGGGAAGGGATTCTTCCACCCGAAGAACCATTAGTTTCTTGATCTAATTTCCTAACTCCATAACACTTCAAAAAGTTGCCTGCCTTAGACAGCTTATTCAAGTGCCCCAATTTATGGTTTTCCTCTAATTTCTTTCACACTAATATCTCCTTAAAAATTATTTCTTACATTATATTTAATGTAAGAAATAATTTCAAGAGCAAAAGTAGAGGAAAATGTACTTGTTATTTGTCTATTTTTAACATTAAGAATAGTGTTAATAATCCGATATATTAAAATGGTGTTATATAAATCCTTATCTTTTTAAATTCAAGCTAAATATGCAATACTGTTAAAGACAATCATATTCTTAAAATTACTACAAAACATTTACTCTTTGAAATTTGGAAATTTTCACTTTGTCATTATTCGCCCTTAAGAAAGTCAGTTCCATATGCAGCCTCTATATTAAATTAAATCAATCCTTTTGAGTTGGTATAGATTTTTATTTCCATAAACCAAATCATCCCTTACAGTATTTCTAGCCTCTTTCCAGAAAACATTGCTTAATATATTTTCCCAAAGACGACCTTTTGCTTCTAAAACTGTCAATGGTGCAATCAAACAACTTTTTCTTGATTCCCTGTATGCTGTATTGTTTCTTAACTGTAGAATCATGTATTGATGAATAACCGTCATGATCACTCATAGTGACATCTAAAAGTATTCTGTTGTTTTCGTAATTAAGCATGTATCATGATTTCGCAATAAATATTGAGCCGTTCGTTCCTAGACAACCAGAAACGGCTGAGAACCGCCGATTGTTTCACATACACGGTCAATCTGTTCTTCATAAAAGGTCTTGTTATAGAGGTGATAAAGTTCAAAAATAGCTAGCGGGTTAATTTTCATGTGCTGTTTCAGATAGCTGGGCTTTGATAATTCCATTCCCGGGTGTGAAGATTCCAAACTTAAAGTGATTCCCTTTAGGTTAATCATGGTAAACAGAACATCCGTTAATAGCATCTTCCTGTTTAAGGGAAAAAATAATGGATCTCTAATACTATAATAATCATGGAATCCATCTTGACGGATTAAACTGTTATCACAACATGTACGTTTTTTGAGAGTTTTTCATGAAATCATCCGCCCCATAAGAAAGAACATTAGTTATTTATTTTTATTATTCATCAAAAACAGAGAAAAAAGGAACCTTTTACAATTCAAGATGCAAAAGATTCCTTACGTTAATAACATTGTGTAAATTCACGATTTCTCCGATATTTTCCCCACATCATATGGCGTGCTTTGGTATACGTAGTAATTCAGCCAGTTGCTGTAGAACAGCTGGCCGGTGGATCTCCACCTCACCACCGGCTCCTTTGTCGGATCATCATCCGGGAAATAGTTTACCGGCACATGGGGATTCATTCCCTTTTCCCGATCGCGGAAATACTCCTTTGCCAATGTGTCGGAATCGTATTCCGGGTGACAGGTGATGAAGAACTGGCGGCTGTCCCTGGTCTTCAGCATAGTAACCCCGGCAATATCGGATACGGCCAGCAGTTCCAGTTCCGGCACCCCCTCCACCGCTTCCCGTTCTACCGTCATGGCACGGGATTGCGGCGCATAGAAAATATCGTCAAACCCGCGGAACAGGGGCGAACTCTTTTTCAGCATATAATGCTCAAATACACCGGACAGCTTCTCCGGAAGGTCCACTTTATTGATTCCATAATGATAATACAGACCGGCATACACACCCCAGCACATATGAAGCGTACAGTGGACATGCGTTCTGCTCCATTTCATGATCTCACACAATTCCGGCCAGTAATCCACATCCTCAAAGGCGGTATAATCCAGGGGCGCCCCGGTAATGATCATGCCATCAAATGTTCTGTCCCTGATATCATCAAACACCTGATAAAACGTATCCAGATGGCTCGGTTCCACATGTCTGGGCTGATAGCTGGCTGTCTGCAGAAACTCTACATCCACCTGCAGCGGTGTATTGGACAGCTTCCTGAGAAGCTGGGTCTCCGTCTCAATCTTGGTGGGCATCAGATTCAGAACCAGTACATGCAGCGGCCGGATATCCTGATGCATCGCCCGGTACTCTGTCATAACGAAAATATTTTCACTCTCAAGGGTTTTCTGTGCAGGAAGAGAATCCTTTATTTTAATTGGCATGCTACCACTCCTTACTTAATTTAATGGGTTAATTGGCGCTGCTCCGCCTGTCTTGCACTAAACCAGCCCGTGATTATGTACTGCCGCAGCCATCGTATCCAGCAGCAGCGGTATGTCGATCGGCTTGGTCAGATGAGCATCCATACCACACCGTATGGATTTCTTTTCATCACTCTCAAAAGCATCTGCCGACAGGGCAATAATGGGAATCCCGGACAGTTCCGTATTTTCCAGCCGGCGTATCTCCCTTGTAGCCTGCCAGCCGTCCATGACAGGCATCTGTATATCCATCAGAATCAGAACAAATTCCCCCGGTTCAGACCGGCGGACCGCATCTACCGCCATTTTACCGTCCATAACAGATTTTATGTGAAATCCCAGTCCCTGAAGGATCTCCGTCTCTATCTCCACGTTGATCTCATTGTCTTCTACAAGCAATATGGTGCGGTTCATAATATAATCCAGGACAGCATCCATGTCAGCCGCCGAAGCCAAAGGCTTATTCTGTATTCTGAGACGCAGCGTAACAGTAAATTCCGTCCCCTCATCTACAACACTTGAAACCACTATACTGCCATCCATAAGATCGACAATATGCTTCACGATGGTGAGACCCACGCCGGTGCCATGAACTCCGCTGTAGGTCGTATTTTTTTCCCTGGCAAAAGGCTCGAATATATGATCAATAAATTCTTTGCTGATGCCGATACCGGTGTCCTTTACCTGAATCTGATAGACAGCGAAATGATTGATCTGTTTTTCCAGCTCCTTTACCGTAATATCAACACTTCCGCCAGGTCTTGTATATGTTATGGCATTGCCGGTAAGATGAAGAAGTATCTGCCGGAGCTTCTCCCTGTCGGCCAGTATATTGCTGTCGTCCAGAGAGGCAGTATCCAAAGTGATCTGGATCTCTTTCTTCGACGCCTGGGAACCCAGATGTCGGATTACATCCGACAAAATATCATTCAGATTGCACTCGGTCTCTGTGATCCGGGTATCATTTGCCTCTGTCCAGGAAATCTCCAGCACCTTATCAATCAGTTCCAGAAACTGCCGGCTGGATTCTTCAATCTTATCCAGATAGCCGCTGACGGCATCGCTGTCGCTAATGCTTTTTCTGGCAAGTGTAGTATACCCAAATATAGCGTTCAATGGTGTCCTCATATCATGAGACATATTGGATAAAAACGTATTTTTTGCCACAATGGCCAGATTTGCACTGTTTAACGCCTCTTCCAACATCTGTTTCTGCTCGATCTCCCGCTGAACCTCTTCATCCACTCTCCGGTATCCCATTACAATCTGCGAAATCTGGTCCGGACTGCCTACATTGACAATCCGAAGCTGCAGGTACTGTACCTCATCCCGATCCTGAATCCTGTAGTTAAAATAATAGGTTTTATTCTCGCCCAGCTTCTTCCGGATATATTCCGGAAGTGTCCTTCGCAAAACTATCTCCTGCTCCTCCGGATGCACCCATGTCCTTACATAATTTTCCACATACCACATATACGAACGTTTCCGGTATTTTTCGCCAAACTGGACTTTCGTTCTTGAGCTCAGACGATATGGAAGGATCTGATCCGTTTCCAAATCTGCATATAAAATGGATTCGTAGTTGACACTGAGTCCCTTGATTACCTCAAGCCTTCTCAGCTGCTCCTGATTGATGAGTTTTCTCTCCTGATCATACTCCTCAATCTCATCCATCAGCTTCTGCATCTTCTGTTCCTTTTTTTTCTTTTCCTTCATCCAGTTTGCCTTCTCCAGCAGCGCACGCTTTCTTTTCTCCGTAGCGTCTCCGATAAAGACATAAAAGATATCTCCCACCGCATCGCTGTGAATATAATGACCGTAATCATCCACCCAGCGTATGGATCCATCCCTCCTGATGATACGGTACTCTACATAATCAAGATCGTACTGGCTATCTGCAATCTGTTCCCGGATACTCTGTTCAATGGCATCCAGATCCTCGTGATGCACAAAGCCCTGGAAAGAATTGCCGGTAAGCTCCCGGAATTCCTTCATCGTATCACACTGAAAGATCCGTAGCAGCGCTTTATTGGCATAAATGATCTCTTCCGTATCATCTGCATGATAGATAAGAAACCCTCCCGGCATCTCATCCATAAACCGTATGACCTCATATGCCATCCTGAATTCCTGTAAATCACCCAGAAGTTCTTCCCCTGTCTCCTCTCCATATTCCATCAGATGATCCAGATCCGTATGCTTCTGATCCAGCGTCTGCAGTAATGTCAGCATGTATTCTATCAGACCGTACTCTGTTGTATATTTTTTCATTCCTAACTCCTCCCAGAAAGTCTGATAAAATAGTACCATAAAATACGCAATCTGTCACCCGCTAAGTGAAATATTTTTCATCTCATGGATCCGGACATCATGCATACTCCGCACGCTCCCTGATCCATAACGGACCCTTCATTTTCCCGGGAGATCCCCCCAATGCCGTAAACGGGAATTGATACCCTGCTGCATAGATTGTTAATAAAATCCAGTCCCCTGGGCGGCAGATCCGGTTTACAGCCAGTGGGGAAAATATGTCCGGCTGTGAGATAGGCTGCCCCCAGGTACACCGCCTCTTCCGCCTCCTCCAGGGAATGCACGGAAGTCCCGATTTCTCTAAAGAAAGCTTTCTCTTCTTTCCCCATTGTCCGAAACAGGGGCAGCGGCAGATGGATCAGAGGATGCCCGCAATCCTTCGCTGCCCGGCAGAAGGTGTGCAGAACACATTTTTTGCCTGTTTCCTGACAGACCGCCAGCACCTTTCTGGCAAGTTTTCTGTATTCCTCCTCCGTCATATCCTTCTCCCGGAGAAGAATGGCATCATAGAAAGGGTCCTCCGCCAGTTTCCGAATCCGCACAAGAAAATCATCCTGACAGAGATGGCGGTTTGTCACTGCTATCCTATACATAAATAGAATCGCTCATGACAGGCTGCATTCCATAAGACAGAATATCATCGTATACTTCCTGCACATCCCTGGTATCATCAATCTCAAACTGCTCATCCCCCATCTCTTCCCCGCTGTGTCCTCCAATGCCCACATCTACCCCGGCTGAAATCTTCGTGGCCGCAATCTGGATCAGATTATCCCGCACGCGCTTGCACTCGCGGGTAGATATTGTAATAGAGGCAAAGGGCAGGAGCAGACGGTAGGCGCACACCACCTGAAGAAGCTGCGCCTCATGTACATCCATTGGATGGATCCGGTCATTATTGATGATCGGGCGCAGTCTCGGACAGGAAAAAGCAATCTCCGCCTGAGGATATTTTTTCTGCAGCAGCCAGGCATGTGTCCCTGTGGCAAAGGCGTCTCGGCGAAAATCATCCAGCCCCAGAAGAGCGGCGAAGCCCACTCCCCTCATCCCGCCTTTCAGGGCGCGCTCCTGGGCATTGATGCGGTAGGGAAAAATCCGTTTCCGCCCTGCCAGATGAAGCGTCTCATATTTATCCGGGTTATAGGTCTCCTGAAATACAGTGACATAATCGGCACCACATTCATGCCAGTAACGGTAATCCTCCGAATCTGCCGGATATACCTCCAGGCCCACCACCTTAAAATATTTTCTTGCCGTCCTGCACGCCTCTCCAATGTATCTCACATCGGACATCCTGGGGCTCTCCCCTGTCAGAATCAGGATCTCCTGAAGACCGGATCTGCTGATCTCCTTCATCTCCCTCTCAATCCCGTCCATATCCAGTCTGGCACGGCGGATCTTATTGTGGCATTGAAACCCACAGTAGATACAATAGTTCTCACAATAGTTGGCTATATACAGCGGAGTAAACATCATAACAGAGTTGCCGAAATGCCTTCTGGTCTCCTTCTGCGCCATCTGTGCCATCTCTTCCAGAAAAGGCAGCGCCGCAGGAGAAAGAAGTGCTCCGAAATCCTCCAGCGTCCGGTTCCCGCTCCCAATGGCACGGATAACATCCTCCCCTGTATAACCGTTATAATCATAAGCATTCACTGCCTCCATCACCTGTGCGGCAATGTCCGAGTCCAGCACCTCCATATCATCCAGATAGGTCATATGATCGATGCGGTTCTCTTTCAGATCCTCCCGGACCGATTCACTTAGAATGCTCTCATTGATCTTATTCTTCATACATTCACTTCTCCTTCCCACTTCCATCCTGAATGTATCCGGTCAGGGGGGACGAAGCGCTGCCGCCCCGTTCCAGCACACGCCCCGTTCCGGCAAGATATGCTCTCCTTCCCGCCTCCACTGCCAATTTAAACGCCTCAGCCATAGCCGGTATATCCCCTGCCGTGGCAATGGCAGTATTGGCCATAATGGCCGCCGCCCCCATCTCCATGGCGGCACACGCCTCTGACGGTTTGCCGATTCCCGCGTCTACAATAATGGGAAGATCTATTTCCTCAATGAGAATCCGGATAAATTCTTTCGTGCAAAGACCTTTATTCGAGCCGATGGGAGCGGCCAGCGGCATAATGGATGCCGCCCCCGCCTCCCTTAGATCCCTGGCCGTATTGAGATCCGGATACATATACGGCATAACGATAAATCCCTCTTTGGCAAGTATCTCCGTCGCTTTCACGGTCTCAGAATTATCTGGCAGCAGATATTTTGTATCCCGCATAATCTCAATCTTTACAAAATCACCGCATCCAACTTCTCTTGAGAGCCGGGCAATCCTCACTGCCTCATGGGCGTTCCTTGCCCCGGATGTATTGGGAAGCAGGGTAACCCCCTCCGGAATATAATCCAGTATGTTTGCCCGTCCATCCTGATTGGCACGGCGCAGCGCCAGTGTAATTATCTCCGCTCCGGCCTGCTCCACGGAGGCCCGGATCAGATCCAGCGAATATTTCCCGGATCCTAAAATAAACCGGGAGGTAAATTCATGACCTCCCAAAACCAATTTGTCATTTCTATTTTGCGTCATTCTTTCTCTTCCTCTCTATTTCTGCCATTCCACTTCCCTGACTTCCTCGTCTCAGCCTCCGCCCACGAAACTGACTACCTCGATTCTGTCACCGTCATGCAGATATGTTTCATTATATTGCTTCTTACGGATGATCACACCATTGATCTCAATGGCAATCCGGTTCCGGTCAAACCCTTCCCTGTCAAGCATCTCCGTAATGGTGATCTCATTGTAATCTGCCCTGTTTTCTCCATTTATCGTAACCATCGGCATCCTCCTTTCCTACAAGAAAAAAAGACACCTCAAGAAGTTTCACACCCGTGGTGGTGTGCCCCTTCTTGAGGTGTCCCTCAATCTGCTGGTTATCATATCATATTCTAATGACGATGTCAAGATGAGGTTCCGTCTATGAACTCCTGGCACAAATATTCTCAAAAAAATCAAGCAGTTTCCGGCAGTCCTGATACTGATGATAAATTCCGCCCTCCATGTAATCCTTCATCATCCTGGCTATAATGGAACACCAATCGAATTTTCTATTGAAAAAAACATCGCCCCCGGCCAGATTGCCGCAGTACAATATTTATGGTATACCGGACAGCACACCGCTGGCACCGCCTGGCAGAAGTCAGCCTTTCACAACGCCGACAGTCTTTAACTTGCGCACCGGCGTCACCATATCCAGCTGCTGCGCCATAACCTCATCGATATCTTTGTAGGCAAAACGGCACTCTTCTGCCACATCATTTTTCTTCCGTTTGCCAAGGACAACCCCCTGTTCCTTCAGATCCACCATAACCTTCTCAATCGAAAACGCCTTCATTGCGCCGGAACGGGAATAATTTCTTCCCGCACCGTGGGAGGAGGAACAGAAGGATTCCCTGTTCCCCTTCCCCTCTACCACATAGCTGTAGGACCCCATAGCCCCCGGTATCACAGCCATTTCCCCCTCCCTCACCCTGGTGGCTCCCTTGCGGTGTACCCACACATTGGCGTCATAGTGGTTTTCCAGGGCGGCATAGTTGTGATGGCAGTTGATCTCCTCTCCAAATTCCACGATCTGTCCCATATGCTTTTCAATCAGCTCCTTTACAATCGAACATGTCTTATCCAGCATGCGGGCGCGATTCTCAAAGGCATAATCCATAGACAGATTCATCCAGTGGATATACTGCTGTCCCTCATCGGAGTGAACGGGAAGAAAGGAAAGCCGGTACTCATTCTTTACCTCGCTGTACCACATCCGGTTCAGCTCTCCTGCCCTCGTATGAAAATAATCGCAGACTGCCTTCCCCAGGTGACGGCTCCCGGAGTGGATCATGATGCACAGATATCCATCCTGATCCTCCTGCAGCTCTATAAAGTGATTGCCTCCTCCCAGGCTCCCCACCTGGAAATATCCGTCCTGGATCAGTGGCAGCAGCTCGGTATCCTTGTCGTATTTATCTATTTCCTGTTTCGCCCGGTCAAGCACCTCTGATCTCTGGGGCTCCCGATACCTCTCGGCATTTAAAGGAACCGCCCTCATCACACTGCCGACGATAGCCTGGATCAGAGAGCCGTTTCCCGTCTGGATCTTCCGTATATCCTCCAGACGGATATTGGTAGGGATAAAATCCATGCCGCATCCGATATCAACCCCTACGGCGTTCGGTATGATCACATCCCTGGCGGCGATCACACCTCCTATGGGCATCCCCTTCCCGGCATGGGTGTCCGGCATAAGACAGACCCATTTATGTAAAAAGGGAAGCCGGGACAGATTACAGGCCTGTTCCAGACAATTTGCCTCCAGCTTTGTCTCATCCTCCAGCCATATTTTTACGGGAAATTTAGTATTCTCATTATTTAGCACAAACATAGTGTCCGCCTCCTCTTTCTATTTCTGTAACCCATTGTATCCAATATTTACCGGAATATCATTTCAAAAAAGTTGCGAGCTGGGCTCCCTGACACTGCAGTTCTGCCAGGACACCTATTCACACCCCCGTCAGGATATGGTATACTGATGGAACAGGAGGGTACAAAACGATGTCGGATTTTCATGAATTAATCAAAAGCTTTTCCAAAACCCGGGAATATGTCAGGGATTTTTTTGTCTACAGCTTTAAAACAAGAAATGAATTTAAGGAAAAAAGCCCCCGCACCTACGATAATGAACGGCGGCGGCTGGAAAGCTGGCTTGGTCCCTATGTGAGAAAGGACCACACCCCAGACGGCTCCAATATCTCCCTTGCCATAGACAGTAATCTCCTGGATACCAACCCCCTGTTTCAGGTCTGGAAGACCAGATCCTTTACCGATAATGACATCATCCTGCATTTCCTCATCCTGGATCTGCTGCAGTCACACAGGGCTATGACAGCCGATGCCATCACCGATTCCCTCCTCTCCGAATACAGCGTGCTGTTCGATATCCAGACTGTGCGCCGGAAATGCAACGCCTATGCAAAGGAGGGACTGCTGGATAAGGGCAGGGAGGGGAAGCGGATCACCTTCTCCCTGGACAATTCCCTGGCTCTCTGGATCCGGTCCAATGAAACGGTCCTGGATGCCCTCTCTTTCTATCAGATGGCAGGAAATTTCGGCATAATCGCAAATTTAATAACCGATCAGTTCGACCATCGCAATCAGACCTTCCGGGTAAAGCACAGCTTTTTCGTTCACTCACTGGAGGATGAGATTCTCCATGATCTTCTGGAAGCCATGAACCAGAGAAAGTCTGTAGGGCTTGAGATCAAGGGGGCCCGGCAGAAAACGGCTGGCACAGCAGTTTGTGTCCCCCTCCAGATCTTTGTCAGCACCCGGAGCGGCCGCCGTTTTCTGTGCGGATATGTACACAGAAACAGCCGCTTTACCTGCTATCGGCTGGATGCAATAAGACGCGTTACCCCGATGGATGAATCCGGCCAGTACGATGAGCTGTGCGAAAAACTCCGTCGAAACCGCCGCTATCTGTGGGGAGTCTCCTTTCAGGGAGAGGCAGGACACCATCTCGACAGGCTCACCATGACCATACAGGTTATGGAACCCGCTGAGAATTACATACTGAACCGGCTGAGGAAAGAAGGAAGAGGCGGTTTGGTGACAAAGATTGGAGAGAACACTTACCGTTATGAGATCCAGGTCTTTGACTGCAATGAAATGCTGCCCTGGATCCGCACCTTTACCGGCCGGATCCTGTCTCTGGAATGTACCTCCCCCTCCGTTGTCAAGCGCTTTTACCGGGATCTGCAGACGATGTATCATTTATACCTATAACTATCATCTATGTTATTTGGAGGCAAACTATGGAAATATTTTCTGAAATATACAGCTGCTACTATCAGGTGCTGCGCCATCTGCTGAGCCGGCGGGAATCCGCCGTCCTGCCGGATATCCGGGCCCAGATCCAGGGGGAGGGCTTCGAGGAGAGCCTGCTTGCCATTATACCAAAGCTGGAGAACAGCACCTGGGATCTCTTTGAGAAAAAGGGAGAGCTTTATCTGTCCCGGCTGAAATCCCCCTTTGTCGCTCCCCTTTCCGGTCTGGAAAAATCCTACCTAAAAGCACTTCTCTCCGATCCCCGGATCCGCCTGTTCCTTGACAGGGAACAGCTGGACACAATGGATCATATGCTGAAATCCGTGTCTCCGCTATTCCGGCAGGAGCAGTTTTTCTATTACGACCAGTTTTCCGACGGGGATCCCTACCAGGATAAGGATTACCGCCAAATCTTCCGCACTCTCCTACTGGCACAGAAAGAGAGACGATATGTGGATCTTGACTACAACTCCCCCACCGGATCCCGGGTACATCATTATTACGTGCCTGCCCGGCTGGAATACTCGGTAAAAAATGATAAATTCCGTCTTCTGGCACTGAAGAATATCCGGCGGGATAAAAGCAGGCTTGAAATCCTGAATCTCTCCCGGATCCAGAGTGTCCGGCTGACGGATAAGTTTCTCACAGAAGAAACGGACCTTAACAGGGTGATCCAAAATACATACTATAAGGAACCGGTCCGGCTTCATATCATCGACAAAAGAAATGCCCTGGAAAGGGCAATGCTGCATTTTGCCAATTACGAAAAAAATACAAGAAAAATAGACCAGGACACCTATGAGTGCCTGATCTATTATAATCAGATGATGGAAACCGAACTGCTGATCGAAGTCATGTCCTTCGGCCCTATGCTGCGGGTATTGGGTAATGACCGGTTCCTGAAAAGCCTGAGAGCACGGCTCCGAAAGCAGTTGTCACTGGATCCCGTCTATTAAAGGGTCTCCTTTTGTTTCTGGTAATCCACATGGAGCAGCTCATGGCTTCTTCCCTTGAGAACACCCGTCTCATAGAGCTGGCTCACTACCGGATTCTCTCCCGGACGTTTGATGATGGCTGATTTATCCGCCCGGTACATTCCCCCGGCCCGCTCGCTCTTCACGGCCTGGTAGCCAAAGGGCTGCCCGGCTCCTCCAATGCAGCCGTATGGGCAGGCCATCACCTCTACAAAATCAAAATGCTCTTCCCCAGAACGGATCTTCGCAATGAGTTCGTCGGCGTTTCCCAGTCCATTGACCACGGCGATCCGCAGAATGGAGCCTCCCACTTCCACCTCAGCCGCCTTTACTCCCTCCAGACCCCGGATCCCGGAATATTCCAGATCCTTCAGCGCCTGGTTATCCTTTGCCGCCACATGGCGCAGGGCGGCTTCCGTCACACCGCCGGTAACGCCGAAAATAACTCCGGCACCGGACGATATGCTGAAGGGCATATCCGGAGAACTTGGCTCGATTTCGGCAAACTGGATCCCCAGCTCCTTGATCATGCGGATCAGTTCCTTCGTAGTGATGACATAATCCACATCGGGTACATTGTTCCTCTTAAATTCTTCCCGGGAGGCCTCATATTTTTTGGCCACACAGGGCATAACCGCCACAGACACCGTCTCGAGTCCCGATTCCCTGTCCGCGGGTTTATAATACTCCTTGATCACGGCGCCAAACATCTCCATGGGTGATTTGCAGGTAGAAACATAAGGCAGCAGATCTGGATGCTTCGTCTCTACAAAGCGGACCCAGCCCGGACAGCACGAGGTAAAGAGCGGATAGGCATTTCCCTTGGGATATTTCTCTTTGTCCTTGTCTCCATTCTCCAATTTGCGGAGCAGTTCTTCCGCCTCTTCCACAATGGTCAGATCGGCACTTACACTGGTGTCAAAAACTGTATCGAACCCCAGCATACGCAGGGCGGTAAATATTTTTCCGATAGAATTCTTCCCCGGTTTTAAACCAAATTCCTCGCCGATAGCCACTCTCACAGCAGGGGCCACCTGGACCACAACTCTCTTTTCCGGTTCATAAAGGGCCTTCCAGACCTCCTTCAGATCCTTTTTGATCGTAATGGCAGCAGTCGGGCACACCGCGGCACACTGCCCGCAGTTTACACAATCCGTCTCCGCGATCTTTTTATTAAAGGCAGGAGTCACGATCATATCCGCACCCCGGTGGGCGAAATCAATGGCTCCCACATGCTGAACCTCATTGCACATGCGCACACAGTCGCCACAGAGGATACATTTGCTCGGATCGCGCACAATGGCGCAGGAAGAATCATCCACCATCCGTTCCGGGTGTGTATTGGGAAATCTCACTTCCGTCAGCCGGAAACGGGACGCCAGCATCTGAAGGCGGCAGTTGCCATTCTTCTCACATGTCGTACAATCCCTGCAGTGGGAGGCGAGAAGCAGCTCCAGTATCATTTTCCGGTAATCATGCAGACGCCCGGTGTTGGTCCGGATCACCATCTTGTCCCTGGGAGGAGTGGAGCAGGAGGCAATAATACTTCCTCTCTCGTCCTCCACTACACACATACGGCATGCCCCATAGATGGACATATCCGAATAATAGCAGAAGGTAGGTACATGGATCCCCACTTTTTGAATGACCTGAAGGATATTTTTTTCATCTGTGTACTCGGCACGAATGCCGTCGATTATCATATATTTACTATTCTTAGACATCTTTTCCGTCCTTTCTACTCATCTGCCTGCTTCACGGCGCCAAAGCTGCAGCCCTCCATACAGGCGCCGCATTTAATACATTTTGCCGTATCAATAACATGAGGTTCTTTCACATTCCCGGTAATTGCTCCCACCGGGCACATCCTTGCACATTTGGTACAGCCGCGGCAGAGCTCCGGATCGATCCGGAGGCTGACCAGCGCCTTGCACTGTCCCGCCGGACATTTCTTATCCACCACATGGGCGATATATTCGTCACGGAAATATTTCAGTGTGGAAACCACCGGGGAGGCCGCCGTCTTTCCCAGCCCGCACAACGCCGTGGCAGACACCGTCTCGGACAGGGTCTCCAGCAGTTCAATATGCTCCATCGTGCCCCTTCCCTCTGTAATATCTGTCAGGAGCTCCAGCATCCGTTTCGTTCCCTCACGGCAGGGCACGCATTTTCCACAGGATTCATTCTGCGTAAAGTTCATGAAAAATCTTGCCACCTCAACCATGCAGCTCTTGTCATTCATCACAACCAGCCCGCCGGAGCCAATCATGGCACCCACCTTCTTTAGGGAGTCAAAATCCAGCTTCATATCCAGGTGGTCCTGGGTGGCACTGATACAGAGGCATCCGCCAGAGGGGCCCCCGATCTGCACCGCCTTGAAATCGCCGTCCTTTACCCCGCCGCCGATATCAAAAATCACTTCCCTCAGGGTCGTTCCCATAGGGACCTCGATCAGTCCGGTATTCTGCACATTTCCTGTCAGGGCAAAGGCCTTTGTCCCATGATTGTTCTTCGGACCGTATCCCTGATACCATCTGGCGCCATTGAGGATAATGGGCGGTACATTACAGAATGTCTCCACATTATTTAATACGGTAGGCTTGTCAAACAATCCGTGTTCTACCGTTCTGGGCGGCTTAACCCTCGGCATGCCGCGGTTTCCCTCGATGGAAGTCGTCAGGGCGCTTCCCTCGCCACAGACAAACGCCCCCGCCCCCTGGCTGATCCGCAGTTCGAAATCAAAGCCGGAGCCAAGAATATCCTTCCCTAACAAGCCTCTGTCATTTGCCTTGTCAATGGCTCTCTGCAGCCGTTCCACTGCCAGCGGATATTCGGCCCGGACATAGATATAGCCATAATGGGCTCCGGTGGCAATGGCCGCGATAAGCATTCCCTCAATGACACGGTGCGGCTCTCCTTCCATCATGGACCGGTCCATAAAGGCTCCCGGATCCCCCTCGTCACCATTGCACACAATATATTTTGTCTCTTCCTTCTGATCCAGCACCTGCTGCCATTTGCGCCCGGCGGGAAATCCACCGCCGCCGCGGCCTCTCAGGCAGGATTCTGTGATCTCATCTACAATGTCCTGGGGCTTCATATCAAAGAGAGCCTTCGCCACGGCAGAGTAGCCCCCCAGCGCAAGATATTCGGCAATGCTCTCCGCATTGATATGGCCGCAGTATTCCAGTGCGATACGAGTCTGCTGTTTATAAAAGGGGATTTCCTCCTGTTTCACATAGGGATTGCCGTCTTTGTCTTTATAGACGAGGTGCTCGATCACCTCATCCCCGATAATGGATTTCTCAATAATCTCCTCACAGTCATTGATACCGACCTTTATGTACAGCCATCCCATCGGCTCGATCCGCAGCAGCGGCCCCATCTCACAGAAGCCATGGCATCCGCTCTTCTTCAGCCCAATGCTGTCCCCATGAGGTTCCTTCTCCAGGACCAGGGCACATTTTAGTCCCTTTTCCTCAATGATCTCTTTCATTCTGTCGTATATCTCCAGCGAACCGCCTGCCACACAGCCGGTTCCGGCACAGATCAGAATCTGTTTCCTCTGGCTGTTAAGCGAGGCACGGTATTTTTCCTGCTTGGCAGTAAGCTGTTCCCGGTCTTTAATTTTCATTGGCTGCCTCCTCTTTCAATTCCTTGATCAAATCTCTTGCCTTCTCCGGCGTCATGGATGGATGAACATGGTCGTTTACGGTACATACCGGCGCCAGGCCGCATGCGCCAAGACAGGACACCGTCTCTACGGTAAACAGCATATCCTCCGTTGTAGGTTTTTCCTCGGAAACCCCCAGTACCTTTCTAAATTCCTCCAGGATCGGCACCGATTTCCTCACATGGCACGCGGTGCCGTCACAAATTTTCAGTACATATTTTCCCTTGGGCTCCAGTGAGAAATTCTCATAGAACGTGGCGACTCCATAAATCTTCGCCTCGCTCATCCCAAGCTCCCCTGCAATATAGCACAGCATCTCCTGGGGAAGATAGTGATACTCCTTCTGCACCTCCTGCATAATGGCAATCACCAGCGTCTTATCATACTCATGTCTCTGTAAGATCTCATCCAGCTTTGCCTTTTCTGTCTCTTTCATACACTGCTCCTTTCCGCTGCCTTATTTTATCTTTTTTAAGGCTTTCTCCAATGCGTCCACCACAATCTCCATAACCCGGATCCTGGCATGCAGCTTGGAGTTTGCCTCAATAATATGCCACGGGGCCTCTTTCGTCGAGGTACGGACAATCATCTCATCCACCGCTTTTTCATATTCCTCCCATTTTTCCCGGTTTCTCCAGTCCTCATCCGTGATCTTCCACTGCTTCTCCGGTGTCTCCTGGCGCTGACGGAACCGTTCAGCCTGCTCCTCCTTATCAATGTGCATCCAGAACTTCAATACCACGGCACCGGAGTTCACAAGATGGGCTTCCATATTATTGATCTCGGCATAAGCGCGCCGCCACTCCTGTTCTGTGGCAAAGCCTTCAATCCGCTCCACCAGTACCCTTCCATACCAGGTGCGGTCAAAGATCGCCATATGCCCGTCCTTGGGAAATCTTTCCCAGAAACGCCACAGATAATGATGGGCTTTCTCTATATCATTGGGTGAGGCAACCGGAACTACCTCATATCCCCGGGGATCAATGCTCTGTGTGATCCTCTTAATGGCTCCGCCCTTTCCCCCGGCATCCCAGCCCTCAAAGGCAAGGATTACCGGTACCCGTTTCAGATACATTTCGTTGTGCAGGATCCCCAGCTTTTTCTGCAAAACCTTTTTCCGTTCCTTATATTCCTCCGGTTCCAAGTCCAGAGACAGATCCACTCCCTGCAGCACACCGCTCAGCAGATCGTCTGTCAGCGGCGGCTCTGCATATTCCGTCCGGACGGCCCCCTTTTCCTTTCTGCCGATGGCGTCCACAAGGCATCCCGCCACTGTAGTCATAATCTTGCAGATGGCATATTTTTTATCCATGGCCTCAATAATCGTCCAGGGAGCATTGGGTGTGTCCGTCTGGACGATCATTTTGTCAAACCGCTCCATCCACATGTCATAATCCTTATTTTTCTCCCAATCCTTCCTGGTGACGCGCCAGCTGGTACTTTTATCCTTATCCAGCGCTTCCAGCCGTTTCTTCTGTTCCTTTTTCGTGATTCCCAGGAAAAACTTGATCAGAACCATGCCGTCATCCGTAAACTGTTTCTCGTACAGACGCACCTCCTCTGGTGTGAGCCTGCCGTCGCCCAGTCCCTGATACCAGCTGTGGTCAAAAATATGAATCCGCCCTCTGGCCGGCATCTTTATATGATACCGCCAGAGATAGGGATGGCGCATATCTTCCTCATATTCCTTCTCCATCGTATAGACCTGGAATCCCCTGGGATCTAACGGCTGGATCATCTTGTTGATCATCGTCCCCTTTCCCGCCGCCTCAAATCCCTCGAAAACGATCGTCACCGGAATACCCAGTTCCTTGCACTTTCTCTGCAGCTCCCCCATCTGGATGCGAAGATGGGCCATTCTGTCATCGTAGTCCTGCCACTCCGCTTTCTTCTTCAAATTGATCTGTTTCAGCATAAGCAAACCCTCCTTTATTTTCATGGGAAATCACCAGTAGGCATTAAAAATCTCCTTGGCGATGGGTACGGCATAGGTACTTCCTGTTCCCGCCGCCTCCACAACAATACTTACCACCAGCTTTTTCCCGTCCTTTTCCGCATACCCCACAAACCACGCATGAGAATCCTTCGTACCATTCTGAAACTCCGCCGATCCGGTCTTTCCTCCCGCTTTATACGGCGTACCGCTGTACAGTGAATGCGCTGTCCCCTCTGTCACGGTGGCACGCATCAGCTTCTTCAGTTCTTTCGCCTCCTCCTCCGTAACCGGCTTTGAATCCACAACCGGCTCAAAGTCCTCCAGAACATTTCCGTCATGATCCTCCGTGTGATCCACCAGATAGGGCCGCATCAGCGTTCCCTTATTGACGGCAGCACAGACTAAGAGCGCGTTCTGCAGCGGCGTCACAAGGGTGTCCCCCTGCCCGATGGATACCTGCATAATATCTCCTGCCGCCGTACTGTCCGTAATGGCAAACCGGGAAGAATTCTGTTCCAGCTTCTGCAGCGGCGTCTTTTTATTGTAGTACAATGACTCACAGAGCTTTCTCCATTCCGTCGGATCCAGACCGGAGCCAATCTGGCAGAAAGCAGCGTTACAGGATTCGGCAAACGCCTCCGTTAGATCGACGCCGCCATGTACCTCGCCTCCGTAACACCGGATCCTGTCCTTCCCCGTTCCCATGCTGCCGGTACAGGTATACCGGAATTTATTATATTTTTCCTGTTCCCTCATATATTCCAGGGCAGTATACAATTTAAAGGTGGAGCCCGGCGGATACAGTCCCTGGGCCGCACGGTTGTAAAGTGCGGAATCCTCCCCGCTGTCAGCCGTCAGCTGGTTCCACCGATAGTCGTCCAGATCGTTCGGATCATAGGACGGCTTACTGACCATGGCAAGAATTTTCCCCGTCTCGGGATCCATCGCCACCACGGCACCCTTTCTGGAACCCAGTGCATTGCCCGCTGCCTGGGACAGCTTCAGATTCAGCGTCGTCACCACATTGTTTCCCGGATTCTTTTTGCCCCGGAATTCATTGTATATGCTTATCAGCGGATTGACGCCGGAGGTCAGCATCGTATAGCTCTCTGTCGATTCCAGTCCTGTTTTTCCGTGTGACAGCCTTCCCACTGCATGGGCGAAAAGCCCGTCGTAGGGATAAACCCGGGTCTCATTTCCCTTCTTATCTGTCTTTGTCTGCGCCAGCACCTTGCCGTCAGCCGACAGGATACTTCCCCTGGTGACACGCTTCGCCAACAGCTCCTGGCGTTTATTGGCAGGATTATTCAGCACCTGGTCCGTATCGTGCATGACGAACCAGACCATATATCCTGCCATAACAAGAAAGAGAGCCATAAACAGATATGTGACCAGTGCCATCTCGCGGTTGAGATGCTTACCTCCGGCTGCCGCGCTTTTTGTCTGCTTTTCTTCCGGTACTCCGTCCAGAGCCTTTTTCTTCCTGTTCAACCCGGATCACCTCCTCCCTGCCATTCATCACGTACATGCCCTGTATAATGCTGAAGATCACAATGGTCGTTATGATGGAGCTGCCCCCATAACTCACCAGCGGCAACGTCACCCCGGTGGAAGGAATAAATTTCGTCACGCCGCCGATACAGAGAAATACCTGAAAGATAAAAACTACACTGAGGCCAAAGGCCGTCAGCTTGTAAAACCGTTTCTTCATTTTCATGGCAATATTTACAAACATAATATAACTGCTAATATAGACAAGAATCAGGCACACAGAAAAAACTGCCCCCAGCTCCTCGGATATGGCGGCAAAAATAAAATCGCTCTCCGCCACAGGGACTGTAGAAGGCATACCCTGTCCCAGCCCCATACCAAAGAGACCGCCGGTTCCGATGGCAAAAAGGCTCTGACACACCTGATAGCCCTCCCTGTCACTGTGCCCCCAGGGATCCTGCCACGCCACCACCCTGGTGCGGACATGGCTGAACAGGCGGTAAGCAACCAGGGCTGCACCGACGCCGGCGCCAAGACCTGCCGCCAGATACAGAGGCTGCATGGTCGCCACATAAAGCACGACAAGATATGTGATAAAGTAGATCAGAGCGGCTCCCAGATCCTTCTCCACAACGAGAATAACCACGTGGACAGCGGCAAACGCGGTAATGACCACTATATTTTTGAACCTCTCCTTTCGCTCCGCATCTGGCATCCCTGTCGTTTTCGACAGCATCGCCGCCATAAAAAACACATAGATGATCTTGACAAATTCCGATGGCTGGAGTTCAATTCCCCCAATGGAAATCCAGTTCGTGGCCCCCTTGTGCTCCACGCCTATGACAAATACCAGAAGCAGCAGCAGGATTCCCACAAGGGCATACTGCCAGCCCAGCTTCTCCCATATGGTAAACCGCTCGATAAAGAGCGGGACGAAAAGACAGATCCCCATGGCCGCTGTGGCCATGACAAGCTGCCGGATGGCATATTCATACTGCAGACGCCCAAGCATGATAAACCCAATGCTCATGCACATCATCATGTTATTTAGAACCAGCTGGGAAAGTCCTTTGTAAAAAATCCGGTAAACTATGGCAAAGCCGATACAAAACGCCAGCTCCAGCAGTAATAAGAAAACATATCTGAGTTCTTTCGTCTCTATGATCAGAACCCCGCCGCACAGCATCAGTATCAATAGATTCAGTGTCCGCTGTATACGGAATACCCGGTCTTTTCCCTCCTGGGTCTTTCGTGCAAAAGCACGGAAACAGTAAAATGTATACACCGCAAATAATATAATGATGACATAGCGCGAGACTTCCGCTATCAAAAGTTCCATTCGCTAATACCCTTTCTCACCTCAGCTTCCCGCTCCCATGTGAAATCCATTCGCCGGCAGGGCACATCTTCCGCACAGACAGCAGGCTTTTCTGTATATATAGTATTGTAACAGTATTTGCAATGATTTACCACAACAAATTTGTCCCCCCTGGGGGTAGTAAACGGAATCCGGGACTCACCCCGGCCGCACAGAGACAGTGTCTTTGCGAGGCAGCCTTCTGTCACCATCACCGGAACCCTTCCGTAAACCTTCACCAAGGGCGGCCGTATCCCCCAGTCTGCATAAGCCTCCGCCGCCCACCGGTTTTCCTGATACAGATTTGTATCTGCTGTCAGGACGGCATCCGGGAAAAATTTTCCTGCATAGAGAAACATGGCATGGCTGTTTACCACGATCATCTCCGTCCGCCCACCCATAAAGACACCGCCATATTCCTCCCATTCCTGCTCAAACACCCGTTTCCCCTTTCCCCGCAAAATCCTGGGAAAGGACAGCGCCATCCGGCGGCCGGTCAGAAGCCCGGCGGCCTCTTCCCATTGGATACAGGGAATATCCTCCAGCTTGAGATGAAAAATCGTGTCCTGTCCCGCATGACGAACCGCCGTCCGAAGCTGGGAAAGCTCTGCCACACTGATCATGTCCACCGGATCCCGGGCCGCCAGAGTACTCTTTTTCCCGGCAGCGGGACTATCCGCCGCCCTTCTCCGGGAAACCGCCCTCATCTCCCACTCCGCCACCGCCCTGCGCCGGAGCTCCTTTAGACGCCCCATAGGCAGAAAGCTTCCCGGTTCCACCTGTGCCTCCAGTTCTTCCCAGCGATAGGATGTGCCGCCCAGTGTGTCCAGCCGGTCCACTGCCTCATCCTCTGTAACAGGTCTTCTGGATGCCGCCTGAACCACATCCCCCCGCAGAGTCACCACCACGCCATTTCCCGATACGATAAGCTCCGCCGGTTCCCCCTTTCTGGCAAGAAACCGGCCCCTGATTCCATAGGAATCCTCTATTTTGTCATGCTCCTCCCGGATCTTATCCAGCAGTGCCTGATTCCGGGTCCGGTACACGGCCTGCCCCGGATAGATATGGCTGCCCCTCCTCACATTTGTTGAAA
Source organism: uncultured Clostridia bacterium (assembly GCA_948467395.1). Classification (GTDB taxonomy): domain Bacteria; phylum Bacillota; class Clostridia; order Lachnospirales; family Lachnospiraceae; genus Eubacterium_F. The sequence goes on from CAOKDX010000007.1 coordinate 63,008, forward strand.
CAAGAGTGCCTGCCGCCGCATCCTCCCCCAGGGTATATTCATATGCCTGTGTGCCGTCCGCATTCCGGAATTCCAGTATATCCTGGTAATGCAGCTGTTCCAGGGCAGTGAATTCTGCCTTCCCCCTGCCGGCTCTCACTACCTCTCCTGCCCTCACACCGAAATGTCCGTTTTTATCCGGATAGATCATAGCGTCCTTTTTCTTTTCAAAGAGATAGCTGTCAGAAAAACCACCCCGGTTGTACAGATCCATGCACCGCCTGTAATCCCTCCACAACCGGCTTTCCTTATCCTCCCGCAGCCCGTCGAAATATTCCCGTCCTTTCCGAAGATAGATATCCGTGTATTTGCGGTAAAGATAGGCAAGAAACATACCGTATTCCTTCCTCTTCATCCTTCCCTCAATCTTGAAGGAGTCAATACCGGCATCTGCCAGTTCCGGAATATACATCAGAGTGCAGGTATCCTTTGTGCTGAGAAAATATCCCTCACCATAAGGAGTCTGAAGTTTCAGACGGCAGGGCTGGGCACACATGCCCCGGTTTCCGCTTCGTCCGCCTATCACCTGGCTCATCAGGCACTGGCCGGAATAACAGTAACAAAGAGCCCCGTGGACAAAAACCTCGATCTCAAGATCTGTCTGCCGGCGCGCCTCCCGTATCTCTTCTATAGTCAGCTCCCTGGCCGGCACATACCGGGTCACTCCATATGGCCTGAGAAGCTCCGCCTCTTCCCCGGAAAACAGTGTCATCTGTGTACTGGCATGCAGGTCCATCCCGGGAAAATATTCATGCAGAAATTTCAATACGCCCATATCCTGCACAATACAGGCGTCCAGTCCCGCCTCGTACAGCGGCAGCAGCATAGGATAAAGCTCCTCCTCCAGTTCCCTGTCCGTGAGCAGGGTATTGACCGTCAGATAAATTTTCTTTTTTCTCAGATGGGCATAGGTCAGCGCCTCGGTGAGTTCTTCCACAGACGGGTTGTCCGCGAAGGCTCTTGCCCCAAACCGTTCCGTCCCCACATAAACCGCGTCCGCTCCCATCCTGAGCGCCCCATACAGGCCCTCTATGGATCCGGCCGGCGCCAGAATTTCAATCTCTCTCATTATGCACTCCAATCGTCGTCAGCTGGGTATTCAAAAGGGGAATCATCAGACAATCCTGTGACCGTCTGGTAATCCCCCGACATGTGTCCATATCTTTATTTTCTCTGTTTTAACCGTGTCTCCAGTTCTATAATCTTCTTCTCCGCAGCCTCCAGTTCCTTTTCCAGTTCATCTATCTTCTTCTCGTCCTTTTTTTCCTTTTCCTGAAGATCAATGATCTTATGTTTCATATCGAGAACCGTTTTGTCCTTCCCCTGGCTCTCTGCCCGGTAATCCCTGGCTTTCTTTTTTGTCTTAAAATAATCGTCTGCGATATTGATCGCCAGAAGGACGTTGCGAAGATCCAGATCCAGTCTGTGGTAATACTCTTTTTTCTTAAACTCCGCAAATTTTCGGTTGATATAAGAGGCAATCTGCTGGATGTACTCCTCACTCTCAAATCCACATATCGTATATCTTCTTCCCTCTATCAAAACCTCAATATCATTCCTGCTTTTCATCGGTTCACCTCATCGCTCTTTATGACATTAGTATACATGAAATGCCGCGGTTCGTCAAACAGTGATTTCCGTCAATCAGTTCCCGGATGGGAAGAACGGCCGGAGTACGTCCGCCATCTGGTTGATCGGCATGGACTGCAGATAAATCCTGCCCGGTCCGGTAACAACAGTATTAAAGAAGCCCTCACCGCCCAGCAGTTTGTTCTTCAATCCCTTTACCGATGTAATCTCCATCCTGCACGTCCCCTCCATGGCGGCCAGATAACCGGTATCGATCACCATGGACTGGCCCGCAGCAAGCTCATATTCCTTCACATGACCGTCGATCTCTACAAAAGCGATTCCACTGCCCGATAACTTCTGCATAATAAATCCCTCTCCGCCAAAGAGACCGCTTCCCAGCTTTTTCTGGAAAGCCACAGAGAGAGTAACACCGTCTGTAGAGGCCAGAAAAGCGCTTTTCTGCGCAATGATCTCTTTTCCTGTGCCGACCTCAAAGGCCAGGATGGATCCAGGAAAGCTGGATGCATAGGCAATCTGTCCCGGACCGCCCTCCGCCGTATAACGGTTCTGGAACATAGCCTCGCCACTGAACATGCGGCCGATCATCTTCCCGGCGCCGCCGCCCACCGTCTCCATCTTCATGTTTGGGGTCATCCATGACATAGCCCCCTTCTCCGTAATCATTGTCTCTCCCGCATCAAGATCGCAGATCACTACGGGCAAGGGTGCTCCTTCAATTGAATACTTCATCTGAATATACCTCCTCGTATTTAATACATCCATTTTACCATATTTTATACAGAATGAAAAGAAGAAGCTCTATGGCGTCAGCAAATTCCAAAATGGAGGTACGCTTTCTCGGTGGCAACCCTCCCTCTCGGCGTCCTGTCAATCAGACCGTTCTGGATCAGGTACGGTTCATACACCTCCTCAATGGTGCCGCTGTCCTCACCGATGCTGACAGCCAGTGTATCCAGGCCCACCGGCCCCCCGCCGAATTTATTGATCATGGACATAAGAAGCGCCCGGTCCGTATTGTCCAGTCCCAGCTTGTCCACCTCCAGAAGATCCAGGGCAAAGTTAGCCACCTTCCCGGTAATGACCCCATCGTATTTTACCTGTGCAAAATCCCTGACACGTTTCAGCAGCCTGTTGGCCAGTCTGGGAGTTCCCCGGGAACGCCTTGCGATCTCCACCGCACCTTGATCCTCCATCTCAACCTGAAAGACACGGGCGGAACGAAGCACAATCTCCGTCAGCTCTTCCAGGGTATAGAATTCCAGACGGTGTACTACCCCAAAGCGGTCCCTGAGAGGGGCTGTCAGCATTCCCGCCCGGGTAGTGGCGCCCACCAGGGTAAATTTCGGCAGATCCAGCCGGATGCTCCGGGCCGCCGCCCCCTTCCCGATGACAATGTCGATGACATAATCCTCCATAGCCGGATACAGAACCTCTTCCACCTGGCGGTTCAGCCGGTGGATCTCATCCACGAAAAGAAGATCCCCATCCTGCAGATTATTCAGAATAGAGGCCATCTCTCCCGGTTTCTCAATAGCCGGTCCGGAGGTGATCTTCAGATTCACATCCATCTCATTGGCAATGATACCCGCCAGTGTCGTCTTTCCCAGTCCCGGCGGTCCATACAGCAGAACATGGTCCAGTGCCTCCCCCCGTGCCTTCGCCGCCTCAATATACACCTTCAGGTTTGCCTTCGCTTTGGCCTGTCCGATGTAATCTACAAGAAGCCTGGGACGCAGGCTGTTTTCAATCTTATAATCCTCCTCCATAATATCTGTGGAGATCACCCGTTTTTCCATTCTTCTTTTCCTCATTTCCTAACGTGTCCACTCTCAGTACCGTTACCCAATTGTTTTCAGGCTCTGTTTCAGAATTTCTTCCACCGTCATATCTGCGGTTGCCTTAACTGCTCTCACGGCCCGGGCCGCCTCTGCAGCAGTATACCCCAGCGCCACCAGCGCCTGGACTGCATCATTGCGGGCCTCTCTCTCCTCTGCTCCCGACACGGCCGCCGCTGGGCAGTCCTCTTCCATATCCGCCGTATTTCCCAGCATATCCTCCAGATGACATTTATCTTTCAGTTCAAGGATCACCTTGCTTGCCGTCTTGTTACCGATCCCTGGTGCCTTGGAGATACTTTTCGCATCATCCGAGAGAATGGCAAAGCGGAGTGAATCTACATCCATCACCGACAGTATCCCCAGGGCCCCCTTTGGGCCAACGCCGTTCACCGTGATCAGAAGCTGAAACATTTCCTTCTCATCCCGGGTCCGGAAGCCAAAAAGCTGCATGGCATCCTCTCTGACATGCATATAGGTATAAAGCTTGATCTCGTTTCCCGTCTGGGGCAGCTCCGGCAGGACAGAGCCGGGCACAAGCACCTCGAAGCCCATTCCCTGACGGTCAATTATGATACGGTCTTCCTCCACCGTATCCAGAATGCCTTCCACAAATGCTATCATTTTATCCTCCTATACCAGTGTATCAAATACATGCAGAATCTGCTGTATCATTTTGCGCTTTGCCGGCCGGTTCTTCCACTCCTGATAAGTAATCTCCCTGCTCTCGGCGAAGGTCTGGATAAAGTCTCTTTCCACCTTCTGCAGAAATTCACTGTCATACACCCATACACCATTCTCATAATGGAGATAGAAGCTGCGGTAGTCCATATTGATGGTCCCCACCACCGCACAATGTTCATTCATAACTACCTTTGAGTGGATAAAGCCTGGCAGATACTCATAGATCCGGATACCGTTTTTGAGGAGAATGCCGTAATGATATTCCGTCATCCACTTAATGTATTTTTTATCGGGTATATAGGGTGTGATAATCCTCACATCCACCCCCCGGCGGGCCGCTTCCAGAAACGTGTCCACCATAAACTCTTCCAGGATCAGATAGGGGGTCATTACATATAATTTCTCACCGGAATACTGAATCATCTGCTTATAAATACTCCCCACAAGGGAACGGGTGTCCAGCGCCGGTCCATCCCGCAGAATATGACAGTACATATCGCTCTCCGGAAAATACTTCTGCGGCCGGTATTTTTCATAATCAATCACGTCATCCCAGGCACAGACTGTCCAGAGTTCCAGAAAGGTGATGGTCATACCCCACACCGCATCCCCGGTCAGACGGAGTCCTGAATCCTTCCAGACACCAAACCGTTCAACGAGATTGGCATATTCATCCGCCAGATTAAATCCTCCGGTATAGGCTATATTCCCATCAATTACAACAATCTTCTGATGATCCCGGAAATTCATAAAGAGTTTGCTCACATATTTGTGGATGGGATTGAAGATCTCCACCTGGATCCCTTCTTTCCGCAGTTCCGCGGCAAAATCCCTGCCCGTCCGGAGCAGCGCGCCAAAGTCGTCGTAGAGGAATTTCACTTCAACCCCCTCCTCCACCTTGCGTTTCAGTATCGGATGTATCTTATCCCACAGGGCGCCCTCTGCCACAATAAAGAATTCAATAAAGATAAACCGTTCCGCCTGTTCCAGATCAGCGAACAGATCCTCAAAGGCGTCCTCCCCAAAAGAATAGTATTCCGCCTGGTTATTTTTATAGATGGGGGATCCCTCCGCCTGCATATAGCGGGACATGCGGGAACTGACCGGATGCCTCGCCACAAATTCACGGGACACCTCCCTATCCTCTTTCAGATGGGTATCCACCTCCCGTACCTGATGCTTGATCAGCCGGTTCAGTTTATTCCGCTTTCCCACCTTCCCCCACAGGGCAAACATAATATAGCCGGATATCGGAAGAACGACGATAATGCAGAGCCAGGCAAACTTGTACGTCATGCTCCGGTTGTTATTTGTCAGCGTGACAATCGCCAGCACACTGGCAATCTCCAGGATCACATAAAACCAGGATGAAAACTGACGCAGAAAAAACGGAAGGATCAGTATCACCACAAACTGAAACGCCACCAGCAGGGCCACTACACACGCCCTGAGAAAGCCGCTGAGACTATTTTGAACCCTGCCCTTCAGTCCGTGTAAATGTTTGAATCCTCTTAATTTTTCCTGTATGTCGATCCTCATCCTGGTCTCACCTCTCTAGATCGTTTTTCCTAATCATACCATAATGCTCCCGTATTTTCAAATTTCTTTTCTCCTGGCCAAACTCCGGGATTGCCGGCGTGGAAATTTTATATTAAAATATATTGTATACGATGGAGGCGAAACAGATGCAAATGACCGAACAAAGAATAGAGATGGATTCATCCTTACTGAGAAACTGCCTGCAGGCTCTTCCCTTTCCGGCAGAGAGCGTATGCTTTTTCGATATTGAGACAACGGGGCTCTCTCCCCAGATCTCTTCCCTCTACCTGATAGGCGCCGCCTGGTATTCAGAGGGAGCTCTTATGCTGCGGCAATGGTTTGCCGACGACTACATCAGTGAGAGGGAGATTCTTTCCTCCTTTTCCTCCTTTGCCGGAAACTTCTCCGCATTGATCCATTATAACGGCAGCACCTTCGATATCCCTTACCTTGAGAAAAAATATGTCGCCCACGGCCTGTCCTCGCCATTTTGCCAAAAAGAAAATCTAGATCTGTACCGCCAGGCGGCAAAGAAAAAGAACTGGTTTGGCACTGCCAATATGAAGCTGACTACCATGGAACGTTTTCTCCACTTTCACCGGAGCGACTGCTTTACCGGAAAAGATTGTATCCAGCTGTACACCGAATTCATGCAAAAGAAATATTTCCGGGACAGCCGGATGGAGGAACGCAGAAATCAGCTTTTGCTCCATAATCATGACGATCTTCTGGGCACTGTCCTCTGCAGCCAGCTTCTTTATTATACCTCTTATCAGCCGGCCCAGCCCATCTGCTCCCTCTCAGACCGAAACCTGATCCTGTCCGATACGCAGAAGGGAGAATTTCCGGTCTCCCTTGAGACAGAACAGGATCAAATCCGTTACTCTTTCCGGGACGGCCGGCTGACGCTGTCCATCCCCCTGTATCAGGGAACGCTGTATCATTATTATAAAGATTACAAAAACTACTATTACCTGCCGGATGAAGACACTGCCGTCCACAAAAGCGTTGGAATCTATGTGGACCCGGCACACCGTAAGAAAGCCTCCGCCTCCAACTGTTATACAAAGAAATCCGGACTGTTCCTTCCACTGCCGCAAAAATATCTGCCGGAAGAAATACCTCTTTTCAAAAAGGAGAGACGGGGCGGCCCATCCTTCTGCTGGCTGGATCCGGAAAAAGAACCCGCACTGTCCAAAGACTTCCTGTGCGGGCTCCTGTCTTGTTTATTGAGCTAACTCTACAGATACCAAGGGTTTCTATGCCAGCTGGTTTTTCATAACCTGGACTGCCTTATCCAGCGCATCCGGAATGGCTGCCGGATCTTTGCCACCGGCCTGGGCCATATTCGGCCTTCCTCCTCCTCCGCCGCCAACGACAGCCGCCACCTCTTTTATGAGATTGCCGGCATGGGCTCCCTGATCCATCGCTCCCTGGGTCGCCATGGCAATCAGATTTACTTTGCCGCCATTCTCACAGGCGAATACGATAAAGGCCTCTCCCAGCTTATTTTTCGTCTCATCTCCCAAATCCCTCATACCGTTCATATCAATATCTGTCAGCTGCTTTGCCAGAATGCGGATTCCGTTGACCTCTTCTGACTCACTCGTCACATCCCCCGCAGCATCCTTGGCAATCTTTGCCTTCAGTCTGTCATTTTCCTTCTGGAGCGCCTTTATCTCCTCCTGCAGGGCCAGAACCTTGGCAGAAACCTCCTGGGGGACGGCTTTCAGTATATGGCATGTCTTCTGAAGATTTTCCTCCATCTCATTGTAGTATGCCATAAGACCAGCTCCGGTAAGTGCCTCAATACGTCTTACACCGGCGGCTACACCGCCCTCCGACACGATGCGGAAAGCCGAAATATTTTGTGTATTAGCTACATGGGTACCGCCACACAGCTCGGAACTGAAATCCCCCATCTGTACCACACGGACTACTTCTCCGTATTTTTCTCCAAAAAGAGCCATGGCACCAGTTTTCTTCGCCTCTTCAATGGACATCTCCTTAGTCACAACAGACAGGCCTGCCTGGATCTCCTGATTCACAATTTCTTCTACCTTCTTTATCTCCTCTGGCGTCATAGGGGAGAAATGTGTAAAGTCAAAACGCAGCCTGTCCTGATCTACCAGAGATCCCTTCTGCTCCACATGATCTCCCAATACAAGACGCAATGCCTTCTGCATGAGATGGGTGGCACTGTGGTTATTGGCCGTCAGGCTTCGCCGTCTCTCATCTACTGTGAGTGCTGCCCGCTCACCCGTCTTAATGATTCCCTCTGCCATCCTGCCCACATGACCAATCTTTGTCCCCTGCAGCTTTACAACATCCTCAACAACAAAACGTCCCCCGGCAGTGGTGATCACACCAGTATCCGCCGCCTGACCGCCCATAGTGGCATACATGGGAGTCTCCTCTACAAGAATCGTCCCCTCCTGTCCTGCCACCAGCTCCTCCACAATGGCGTCGCTGGTTGTCATCACAGTAATTACGGACTCATGGGATAATCTGTCGTAACCGACAAATTTACTTTCCACAGAGGCATCGATGGACTGGTAGATAGTGACATCTGCTCCCATATAGTTCGTTGTCTCCCTTGCTTCACGGGCAGTCTTCCTCTGATTCTCCATCGCCTCATGGAAACCGTCTTCGTCCACAGAAAACCCTTTCTCCTCCAAAATCTCGATGGTCAGATCCATAGGAAAGCCGTAGGTGTCATACAACCGGAAGGTATCCTCCCCCGACAGCTCTTTCCTGCCGTCCTTCTCCAGTTCTCCCATCATTTCATTCAGAATGCACAACCCCTGATCGATGGTTTTATTGAAATTCTGTTCCTCCACTGTAATAAGCTTCAGAATATAACTCTCCCTGTCCGCCAGCTCGGGATATCCGCTGTGGGATTCCTCAATAACCTTCCTGCTGAGAGCGGCCAGAAATTCTCCCTGGATGCCCAGCAGCCTGCCATGACGTGCGGCACGGCGCAAAAGTCTCCGCAGCACATACCCCCTGCCCTCATTGGAGGGCGTAATGCCATCGGATACCATAAAGGTGACAGAACGGATATGATCCGTAATCACCCGGATAGACACGTCGTGTTTCTCATCGCTGCCATAATCCACCCCGGCAAACTCACATACCTTATCCCGGATCGCCCGGATAGTATCCACATCAAAAATGGATTCCACATCCTGCATCACAACGGCAAGCCGCTCTAAGCCCATACCAGTATCAATATTTTTATTTTCCAATTCCGTATAATTCCCGTTTCCATCATTCTCAAACTGGGTAAATACATTGTTCCATATTTCTACATACCTGTCGCATTCACAGCCCACCGTGCAGTCTGGTCTGCCGCAGCCATATTTCTCTCCCCGGTCAAAATAAATTTCCGAACAGGGCCCGCAGGGTCCGGCGCCGTGCTCCCAGAAGTTGTCTTCCTTCCCAAACCGGAAAATCCTCTCCGGGGCAATCCCAATCTCATCCTTCCATATATTGAACGCCTCATCATCTTCTTTGTAAACCGACGGATAAAGACGTTCTGCGGGAATCTCAAGAACCTCTGTCAGAAATTCCCAGGACCAGGCAATGGCCTCACGCTTAAAATAATCCCCAAAGGAAAAATTGCCCAGCATTTCAAAAAATGTACCATGTCGCGCCGTCTTTCCCACGTTCTCAATATCGCCTGTACGGATACACTTCTGACATGTGGCGACGCGGCATCTGGGTGGAATCTCCTGACCGGTAAAATACGGCTTCAGCGGGGCCATACCCGCATTGATCAGAAGCAGGCTCTTATCATTCTGGGGAACCAGAGAAAAACTCGGCATTACGAGATGTTCCTTACCCTCAAAATATTCCAGATACATTTTCCTCAATTCATTTAATCCATAGGGTTTCATTGCTATTGCCTCCTAAACAAGCTTTACTATAATTTGAAGAACTCAAGATTCTCCTGCATTCTTTCTGCCATAGTCTCCAGCTGGTCTGCCTTCTGGGCAAGAACACCAATCGTAGTATTCAGGTTATCCATAGACGCTGTTGTCTGCTCTGTGGCAGATGCATTCTGCTCTGTTACAGAAGAAAGATTACGGATCACCTCTGTCACATTCTCCCTGGCATCGTCACATGCTGCCGATTCCGTCCGGATATCCCGGATCTTTGACAAGGATGACTGGATACCATAGCTGACGTCCTGGAACTTCATCTTTGTCTGTCTCAGCTTCTGCTGCTGTTCCTGCATAATGCCATTCATATGTTCCATGGCCTCCACTGTATTGCGGGATTCTGATGCAAGATTGCGGATTACCTTATCGATGGTGGATGCAGACTGATTGGATTCCTCTGCCAGCTTCTGGATCTCCGTTGCCACAACCCCAAAACCTTTACCGGCATCACCGGCACGCGCTGCCTCAATGCTGGCGTTCAGGGAGAGCATATTGGTCTCCTCCGCAATGGAAGAAATCAGTTTCACCGACTCCTGAATCTTGCTGACGGATTCGTCTGTCAGATTTACCTGGTTTTCTATCATTTTGATGGCTTCAAAGGTTTTCTCACTCGAAGCTGACAGTTCTGCAATAATACCTTCTGCATCCGTTTTGGATTGTTCCATGGATTCCGAGGTCTGATACAGATTTCCCACTTCGTTCACGATCTGATCGATGGTCTGCCCCATATTGGATACATGGCCCGTTGCCTTCTCAAAATCCTCCACCTGGGTCAACGCCCCCCGGGAAATATCTTCTACCGCCATAGTCACTTCATTTACCGTGATCTTCGTATCGCCGGCAAAATGATTCAATTCCTGTCCCGCCTCTGACAATACGACAGAAGAATTTTTAATATCGGCAAGAACGCCGTGCAGCTCATGCATCAGCCCCGTCAGTGCCTGCGCCATCAGTCCCAGTTCATCCTTCCGCTTCATCATCCGGCTGTCTATGGAGACGGTAAGATCGCCCTGGGATATATCATCCAGAAGCTTTCCCGCCCTCCGGACAGCTCTTCCGATGCGGCTGGCGATAAACAGAACTACAATGGCCGCCAGTACAAACAAAATGGCCGCCACAATAAGGATGGCGATAGTATTCTCGCGGATCATCTCATCTGTCTCCTTCACCGGCTTCACCGTGAGAATCATTCCCACAACCTTCCCTCCCGGATTCTTCAGAGGAGCATAGTAGGCATAATAGTAGCTGTCATTGATAAAAGCATTATTATCTGTATGCTCTTCCTTATTATTAATAACGATTTCCACAATATCTGCCGGCGCCTTCTCACCATTGATCTTCTTTCCGGTCTTGTGGCTGGTCATGGATGTGGCAGCTACCGTATCGCCATAATACAGGGCAACTTCAACTTCTGAATTCTTCACAAAACTGTCCAGCATGGACTCGTTCTTCGTGATCTCGTACTCTCCCTTCCGGAGATACTTATCGTTCATCTCATAAGCACCGCGGTCCAGTGTGTTATAAGCACCGATCACACTGGTGCTGAGATCTCTCAGTCCCGATATAGTCTGCTCGGCCAGGCTGCTTCTCATGGAATGCACGGTATATACTGTAATGATGGCTGCAAGTAATACAAGCGGTACAAGGGTAACAGCAAAAATCTCAAATTTAATAGGCAGCTTTGCCTTTTTGCCGGCAGCCTTTTCTTTCTTCTTCCAGGCCAGCCTCTTCCCTGCTTTTTTCTGCTTCGGCTGCTTCGGCAGTTTCTCTTTCTTCGGCTTTAACTTCGCCTTTTTGGGATTTTCTGCCTTCCTGCTCTTCTTTTCTTTCTTAGCTTTCGGACTCTTTGCCTGTTTTCTGGCCGCTTTGGCGTCCTGTTTTGCCTGTTTCCTTAAAGCCTTCGCCTGCTTATCCAGCTTATCTTTTTTTTCTTTTTTCATGGCGATCCCCCGGTTATAAATTTGTAAATCATGATGTCAGGTTACTTGCGAATCTTTGCTTTTCCTACTTTACTCCACTTCCCATATACCCTGGTCCCATTGGCTTTCTTTTTATACGCTCTCACTCTGAAATAATAGGTCTTTTTCTTTTTCAGTCTGCTGATGGTCACTGTCCGCTTTACCGCATTCTTTTTCTTTGACTTTGCAGCGGGAAATTTCTTCTTCTGGGAATACTGTATCTGATAACCCTTTGCTCCGGATACTTTCCTCCAGGAAAGCTTAACTTTTTTCCCCTTGACGTTCTTGGTCTTCAGGGACTTTACCTGACCCGGTTTTCTAATGGTTTCCTGCGGTTTCACAGTACTGCCAGGCATTTCCTCAGCCGAAGCTCCCTTCGTACTGCTTTTCTTCACAACGGCGATATACCGGAGCACCGACGTCTCTGCAGAATAAACGCTGCCTGAGATCTTCTCTCCTGAGAGCGGAACCAGAACATCCTGGGCATCCGAATACGAATACAGATGCGTCTCCCTTCCACCGCCAGACTGAAGGTTCAGGGAAACCGGCACATAAACGCGGTAAGAAGAGACAGGGGTTCTTGTATCCATCATGCGGTATACAAGTATATCCGCCTCTTCCCCGGCCTTTTTCCTGACCGCCAGATACACCGGATCATTCACTCCCAGTTCTGTGACAGCAAGGGAAGGGCCGATGCCTGCCCACTGGTCCTGTGCATACTGCGCGGTGGCAAAAATTCCTGTCCTCTCATCCACAATGGCGAGATTTCCTCCGGTTGACGGTCTGCCCGGCCCCGCATTCCCAATGGTGGACATATCACAGCCGTATCCAGTCACCGTAGTACGGATTCCCTCCAGCTGCTTATAGACGCCCACTGCCCGCCGCGCCGCCACCCTGGATAGATTGGGCAGTCCTGCCAGAAGTGCCGCCGGCTGCTGACACTGACGGTATGCATCATATTGTTTTTCATGATCCATATAGTAGACATGGTCTGCGAGTTTTTCGGATGCCGCAGCCCGCAGCGCCGGCATCAGCTTATCCACCGCCGCGGCAAACCGTCCCGCCTCATATACGGAACCGGACGAGGTCTTTCCGCCCAGGGTCGTAATGATGGAGCAGTCCATCATATACTGGTGATACCGCGCCATCAGCGAACTATTCTGGTAGATCACATGAAAGAGTGGGAAATCCCGGTAGACGGTGTCCGCCGTCCCCTGTACAAGATCCGGCGTAAACATCTTATCCAAATCCCAGTTTGCCACACTCTCCGCATCATACGGGGTAAAGAAACAGCCCCAGCCAAGATCATAATCCCAGGGAAGAATCATGCTCTTTCCGCTCTTATCCACATACAGGCCAAAATTCTGTTCCTTATTAAACATATTATCCATCTGTATGATAAAGCTGTGAACAGCAAAATATCGGACTGCCTCATCCACATCCATAATCTGCGCAAGAAGCTGCATATATTCATGGCTGTTGACATCGATGGCATTTCCTGAAAAATCCTTTCCATTGCTGAGAAGGTTCAGCTTCTCTTCCCAGGTCAGGACGACAGGCAGCATCTCCGCCACGTCTCCCAGCGTATCGGCATCGCTTTCCCACAACCCGCTCTGGTCCGCCAGCGCAGAGGCTTCATCTACCTCGTAGTCGCCTTCCTCATTCTTGTAGAGTACCTCTCCCAGGGAGTCCATGGTAAAATCCCCCCCGGCATCTTTGTACGCCGAAAGCCCTTCCCCAAACTGAAGCCTGGTTCCCTCCGGTTTCGTCAGATAGTCGCTGATCCCGTCAGAAGAAACGGAGAGATACTGTTCGAGAATAGAGCCATCCATGGCCTCCAGCATAAAATAGACGCCATAATACGCATCATTGATATATACTTTTGCCAGACCATACTGCGGCGTGGGAACACCCATCTCCGACATGAGCTTCAGCGCCAGGTACTCCTTCATCATTGTCTTGTCAAAAAAGAAATTGTTAAAGCTGATCTTATTACATCCATAGAAATTCTGGGTGGCAGCATACCCCTTTTTCTTCTTAATATATTTGCCAAAGTTCACCGTAAAGGAAAACCGGTCGCTGTCGGACCTGTCTGTCTCGGCCAGGGTGTAATTTCCTTTTGTTTTCAGCCCGGTATAATAAGTGCTCTGACCGCCGATGACAACCTGGTCTGTCATAACCGTCGGTTTATCTCCCGCGTTCTGCAGAAGATAATTCAGATTTTTCTCATTCAGGCTGATTCTTACCGTCTGGATATCATCCTTCAGGAAATAGGCATTGTATGCGCCCTCTCTGGCCTCCCTCTGCATACTCATATTGACGTCATATTCTTCCGGGGAGGGAGGCGTATCTTTCAGTTCCTTCTTTGTAACCGGTTCCGCCGCTGTCCCGTGCTGTCCCTTTGCCTGAACTGCAATGGCGGAAGGCGGTACAGCCACACTTCCGGTCACCAGTGACAAAACAAGCACGACAGACAAGAACGATCTCCGCCATTTCCTTTTCATAAGCCTCTCTCCTTCCTCCATCTGACCGCCGCCTCACCTACTCATGCGTATGAAGCTTCTCTTTCAGATCCACTGCTTTATCCTTAATACGTTTCTGCACATTTTTTCCTACCAGGACTTTGGATACATGTCTCGCGGCAGCCTCGTTGTCCCCAATTCGTCTCGCCAGCTCCGCCAGCAGATACAGGAGCGTATACTGATCCATTCCACACATCGGGAAGTCCTCCCGGCTGAAAGCTGATTCAAAGCCCTCATAGGCATTGGTCAGCAATTCCTTTTCCTCTGTGGCAAGCTGGATCACCTCATCCTTATCGTGCTCCTCCTGCTGCAGCAGCATCTCTCTCTTGCCGCGGTACAGCCACGCCAGCTTCAGGCAGGTATAGGCCCGCTCACTGTTCTTGCCATTCTTTACAACGGTATTCAGCAGTGCCAGCTTATGTCTCATAATGGCATCGTCATAGCTGTATACCTTATCTTCCTTGTCCTCATAGGTAAATGTCTTTGAAATCTGCTCTTTGATATTGGCTGCCTGCCGCGCCATAATAAAATTAAAATAACGGTTCAGTGCTGCATATCCGCATTTAGGACAGAGCACCGCATCGTATTTCAGCGCATCCACCCCCATGTATTTCGGTCGCAGGTCAGAATCCGCTCCCGCGAGACGAACCTTTCCCGTGCGCACCATTTTGCTCTTAAACTCATTGTCGCAGACCGGACAGGTATAGCTTTTCTCAAAAAGAAGATCCTCTTCCGTCACTTCCTTTTTCTTCTCTTTGTGCTCTGCCTGTTCGTGTGCTTTTTCCTCTGTCTTTTCTTCGAATACATCAACCTTATCTGTTCCCTTCAGACCAAGGCTCTCTAATCCAGCAAAAATATTTTTCATCTCAATTTTCCCTTCTTTATATATTACTTACCTGGACGGTAAGAACTTTTCAATGATACGATGCGATTGAAAACCTGATGGTCCTCTGTGGTGTCCTTAGTATCCACGCAGAAGAATCCCGTCCGCATAAACTGGAATTTATCCCCCGGCTCTGCCTCGGCAAGCGCGGGCTCCATATAACATTCCTCACAGACCGTAAGAGAATTTGGATTTACGTTTACCGAGCCGTCTTCGTTGTAGACACCCTTTTCTTCATCGACGATATTCTCATAGAGACGCACCTCTGCTTTCGCCGCCGTGTCTGCAGCCACCCAGTGGATCGTGCCTTTCACTTTCCTCCCGGCAAATCCCGAACCGCTTTTCGTCTCCGGATCATATGTACAATGCACAACGGTAACTTTTCCATCTCCATCTGTCTCATATCCGGTACAGGTGACAAAATAAGCACTCATCAGCCGGACTTCATTGCCTGGAAACAGGCGGAAATACTTTTTAGGCGGTTCAATCATAAAATCCTCACGCTCAATATACAATTCCCTGCCAAAAGGAACCTTCCGTGTGCCCAGATCCGGATTTTCCTGATTGTTTGGCACATCCAGATATTCCACAGCGCCCTCCTCGTAATTGTCTATCACCAGGCGAATCGGATCCAGCACCGCCATCATCCGCGGCTGGCTCATTTTCAGATCCTCACGGATGCAGTACTCCAGCATGGCATAATCAACGGAGCTGTTTGATTTGGAGACACCGCACAACTCCATAAATTTGCGGATGGAGGAAGCCGTATAACCGCGGCGGCGCAGAGCCGTAATAGTCACAAGCCGGGGATCATCCCATCCGTCTACAATTCCATCCTCTACCAGCTTATTAATATATCTCTTCCCTGTAACCACATTGGTCAGGTACATTTTGGCAAACTCAATCTGCCGCGGCGGCACTTCAAATTCACATTCCCTCACGACCCAGTCGTACAATGGCCGGTGATCCTCAAATTCCAGCGTACAGATGGAGTGGGTAATTCCCTCCACGGCGTCCTCTATTGGATGTGCAAAATCATACATCGGATAGATACACCATTTATTCCCCGTATTGTGGTGCTGCAGATGCGCCACCCGGTAAATAATGGGATCCCGCATATTAATATTCGGCGATGCCATATCAATCTTTGCCCGCAGTACCCGGGAACCATCCTCACACTCCCCGTTCTTCATCCCCTCAAACAGCTTTAAATTCTCTTCCACCGAACGGCCGCGGTATGGGCTGTCCTTTCCCGGCTCAGTCAGCGTCCCCCTGTATTCCCGGATCTCCTCCGGAGACAGGTCACATACATATGCTTTCCCCTTTTGGATGAGCTTTACCGCACATTCATACATCTGATCGAAGTAGCCCGATGCAAAATATACCGGCGGCCTGCCGCCACAGATCCATTCCACATCTTCCATAATGGACTGCACAAATTCTTCCTTCTCCTTCTGCGGATTGGTATCGTCAAACCGGAGATTAAACGTCCCATTATACTGCTTTGCCAGTCCCTGGTTCAGAATAATGGATTTCGCATGTCCGATGTGCAGATACCCGTTTGGTTCCGGGGGAAACCGGGTCACCACCTTATCGTAGACGCCTTCCGCCAGGTCCCTGTCTATCTCATTTTCAATAAAATTTCTAGTCACAACCTCATCCTTGATTTCTGACATACAAAAAAGCCTCCTTAGCATATCTTCTTTTATGATAACACAAAGAGGCTTTTAAGAAAAGTAAAATTTTTATTGAGTTATATTGAAATCATTATCCTTTTTTAATATCTACCTTCTGCGCATCACTAAATACATTATATTTCGGATTGATCCGCACAAAATATTCGCCGGTAGACATTTTCTTCGCCACATTGGTGGCAAGATCCGCCAGATTTTCTTCTGTCAGAGAATTATAGGTGATAGGATATTTCGATCCCGGTCCCTTATTTTTCCATGCGATAAACTGCATCGGCCTTCCCGTTCCGGTAATCGTGTTGTTTTTGACAGATACATTCACTCCGCCGCTCACAAGAATGCCGCGGGTATCGCCCTTTCCCTTCTGCTTTACTGTCGTAATGGTATTATTCTCCAGAACAGAATCCTTCCAGTTCATAACCCGGATGGGTGAATCCCATCTCATATTGCTGATCTGATTGCCGCGGATCACAATATTGCTGTGGTAGATCTGACTGTTTCCCCTGGCACTGTATTTGTGTGTCCCTATGGCACGGCCCAGGTCAGAAAAACGGCAGTTCTCAATCGTTACATTCTCATTCGGTGTCTTATCGTATTTGGACCAGTCGTTGTGAAAGCCTTCGGTTGCCTTGTCCGGCGTATCCAGATTGATCGCCTCCTTAACGTAGTCCGATTTATTCTTCACCTTCTTAAAAGAGCAATTGCTGATAGTAATATTTTTGGCAGCATCGATTTCCAGGAAATGTCCGTTATTCATTTTCTGAAAGCCGATACCGTCTACCGTGACATCCTGATTGTGTCCCATCACGATACCAATGGCATCTTTCATGTATTTCAGATCGATAGTCACATTTCCCTTTCCCACAAAATGAATATTTCTCTCTCCGTTATGGCCTCCATAGGCGCCCTTCTTCTTACTTTTAGACTGCCGGATCAGCTGGAATACTGTAATGGACGCCGGCATTTTCTTTGTTCCGGTCTTCGTCCCCTTTACAAGCTTAACGCCCTTCTCAAATATAATGGTGACATTGGATGGAACCTGGATCGTATTGGTAATAGTATAAGTTCCCTTTTTCAGAATCAGGGTTCCCTTTCCCGACTTCTGGAACTTCTCCATATAGGACCGGATGGTAAAATATGCCCTGGTTTTCTTATTATATAAAGTAGATTTCGCAAATTTAGACGCCTTGAGGGGTTTGCTCTTTGGCGAGATTTTATACACCCTGCCCTGCTGATAGTCATTTTCCGCAGTCGGTCCCGTTTTCGGTGTTTCCTGGGGAGTCTGTGTATCCTGCGGCGCAGCTGCCGGATCCGTAGACGGTGCCTCCTCTGCCTCTGCCAGACCCGCATGAAACGCAGCCGCCATAATGGCAATGGCAAATCCCAAAACAGCTAACCCTTTTATCAGTTTCTTCCCTGCTTTCATATCATTACACTTCCTCTCATCTCATTTATTTCTCCATCTTCCAGAATGCAGCCGAATATGGCGGGAGCTCGCTTCCACCACCGAAATCGTGGGATTCTCCCGTAATCAGATCCTCTGCCATGCCGCAGCCCGCATCAAAATGTGCCGTATAAGGCTCATCCGATGCATTGACAGCTACAAGAACCCTCTCGTCCTCACAGGCACGCTCAAAGATGCACTGGTGATTCGTCAGCACAACATTTCGGAAACTGCCATAATTTAAAGCCTTACTGCCCTTCTTTGCCTCGGCAAGCTGCCCAATCCACTCCGCCAGTTCACCGAATTCCGGAGCCTCAAAGCTGACACGCAGTGCCGGATCCCCTTGACTCTTGTCCCCCTTTGCGCCCCACTCACTGCCGTAGTACACACAGGGAATGCCCGGCATGCCAAAGCACATGGCATAAATCAGCGGCAGATGCTTTTCATTGCTGAGAATGCTGGCAATGCGGCTGACATCATGATTATCCACAAAGCTCAGAAGATGCCTTCCCTTATACAGTGTCCAGTCCTCCGGTCCGAACTGTCTTGCCAGGGAATGACAGATTTCAAACATGTTCATACTGTTGAAGCTGGAGTGAAGTCCCTTATAGCACTCATAATTGGTGACGGAATGACACATCTCATCATTCATCCACTGCTTGTAATCCCCATGGAGCGTCTCCCCTACCAGATAGAAATCCTCCTTCAGAGAATCCGTAAACTGGCGAAGGCGTCTCAGGAATCCCTGATCCAGACAATATGCCACATCCAGGCGCAGCCCATCTATATCAAAGGTATCCACCCAGAATTTCACGGCATCCAAAATATGCTGAACGACCTCTTCCTTGTGAAGGTTCAATTTTACCAGGTCATAATTGCCCTCCCAGCCCTCATACCACAGGCCGTCGTTATAACCAGAATTCCCCCCAAAGTCAATATGGAACCAGTCCCGGTAACGGGAGCCCTCCCGATTCTGCAGCACATCTTGAAAAGCCCAGAATCCCCTGCCCACATGATTAAATACCCCGTCCAGCACAACCCGGATCCCTGCCTTGTGCAGTTCTTTGCACACCCTGGCAAAATCCTCATTGGTTCCCAGACGGCAGTCTATCTTTTTATAATCCCTCGTATTGTATCCATGGGTGTCCGATTCGAAAACCGGGGAAAAATACACCGCATTGGCTCCCAGCTTACCCATATGGGGGATCCAGTCCAGCACCTTAAGGATACGTGATTTCTCCTCTCCGTCATTTTCAAATGGCGCCCCGCAGAATCCCAGCGGATAAATCTGATAAAATACACTCTCGTATGCCCACATGTCTATGTCCTCCTTGCCTCTTTCTATATGGAATCATCTGATCACAATGAATCCACGCTATCTAATAATACTACAATACGCCGGTTTTGACAAGGGAAGTACTTCTGTTTCATCCGGCCAGGGCACATAACGGACTTTCCTATCATTTCATAAAGCCCGGACAGAAGGAACGGATCGCGTTCCTCCCGCCGGGCTGTAAGAGTCTCTTCTATCTCAATTAAAAATTGATTTTAAAATCATGTCCTCCGATCCGGAGCTTTGCATTGCTCAGATGCTGGCTAAAAAACAGATATTTATTCATTCGGATATTCTTCCCTCTGTATCTGACAGTGTCCCTTCCTGCCAGCGCCTGCTTCGCCGCTTTGACGCACTGCGCGCGCGCTCCCTTTTTATAGGCCCCCTTGCTGTACTTCTTCAGTTCCCTGCTGTACTTCCCTGTCCTCACCGGAGTAAACTGTCCTCTCTGTCTGATAACCCTTTCCACACTATTTGGAAAATTTTTTGAATTTTTCCGGTTCATAATGACGATTCCCACAGCCAGTTTGCCGGCATAACTCTGATTTCCCGCCTCACAGAAAATTATGGACGCCATCATCTTTACTTCCCTGCTTGTATACTCATCATCCCACTCAGCAGCTTTTGAAAGTGTTGTCCCTGGCATAAGCATTACCCCCGCCAGAACAAAAACCGCTATCATACGCACTACTAAAGTTTTGAAATTCATGACTTCCTCCATTGGTTGTAATATTTTTGAATCTATTTTGTAACATTTATGTAATAATTGTATCATATTTTTCTAAAAAATCAACCCTTGGAGAACAAAAAATCGCCTTCCCCCATGAGAAAAGACGATTTTTCGTTATGTTCAGCGCATTTCCAATTTTTTCTCTCTTAAAAATTTGTAACTATTTCTTCAAATTTTAATGTTCCACCAAACAGATCCAGCGCACTTCCCACCGTAAAATTAACCCGGCCCCTACCCGTCTCCTGAATCCTCCGGATATCCTCCATGGTGCCAATCCCGCCGGCGTATGTTATGGGAACCGGACTGTCTGTGGACAGTATGGACAAAAGTTCCTGATCCACACCGGTTCCCGTCCCTTCTACATTTACTGCATGGATGAGAAATTCATCGCAGTAGGAACCCAGTTCCCGGATCAGAGATTCATCCAGGGGCTGCTTCGTATATTTCTGCCAGCGGTCTGTCACTACATAATAGTTCCCCTCTCTTTTCCGGCAGCTCAGATCCAGCACCAGATGGTCCCTTCCGACCTCGGAAACCAGTTTATCCAGCCGGTCATAACGGATTTCACCGCTCTTAAAAACATAGGAGGTTACAATTACATGGCTGGCCCCCATCTCAAGAAAGGATGCCGCATTCTCTGCCGTCACACCGCCTCCGATCTGAAGCGCCCCCCGCCATACGGCAAGGGCGCCTGACGCCTGCTCAAGGTCTGCCTGATAATAGGGGCTGCCCTTTCCATTTAAAAGAATGACATGACCACCCCGGAGCCCCTTTTCCCTGTATAAGCGGGCATAATCCCCTGCTTTCATTTCGGAGACAAAATTCTCCCTGGCCGAGTCATTTTCATCCGTCAATGTGCCGCCTACAATCTGCTTGACCTTTCCGTTATGTATGTCAATACAAGGTCTGAATTCCATCTCCTATAACCCCAGAATCTTTTCTACCGCTGCCTGCATCTCGCTCTTATCACATATCGTATGATGCAGTACGGGCGCCGTGCGGATCTCTTCAATGGCAGCCGGGATCCGAACGCCGGAGAGACGGTTCAGCTCATCTACCAGTTCAAAATCTCCCATACTGCCATATTTCTCCCTGTCAATGGCGTCTGTCACGCTCCGGGTAAATTTATACGGGCTGGCAGTAGAAGCAATAACGGTAGGTACTCCGCTCTCCCTTCCTTTTGTCTCATATACGTGGGCTGCCACCGCCGTATGTGTATCCATGATGTACCCTTCCCTCTCATACATGCTGCGGATCATACCGGCAGTCTCCTCCTCTGTGGCATATCCGCCGGCAAAACAGGAAAGCCCTTCCCGCATCGCCGGCGTGATCTCATATTCTCCCTGATCCGCCAGGGCATCCATAAGTTCCTTTGTCTTCGCTGCATCATCGCCGGCGATACGGTAGATCAGACGTTCCAGATTGCTGGAGATCAGTATATCCATGGAGGGCGATGAGGTCAGTATAAATTCCCTCTTTCTGTCATATCTTCCCGTCTCAAAGAAATCAAAGAGTACCTTATTTTCATTGGACGCACAGAAAAGCATCTCGATGGGGATTCCCATATTCTTAGCATAATATGCCGCCAGAATATTTCCAAAATTCCCCGTCGGGACAACTACATTGATCTTGTCTCCCGCCTTGATCTCTCCTTGATTTATTAACCGTCCATAGGCCCATACATAATACACAATCTGGGGCACAAGGCGGCCGATATTGATGGAATTTGCAGAGGAGAACTGATAGCCCTTCTGATCCATCCTCCCGGCCAGCTCCGCTGAGCCAAACATCTTCTTCACACCAGTCTGGGCGTCATCAAAATTCCCAACGATCCCCACCACGCTCGTATTGGCCCCCTTCTGGGTCAGCATCTGCTTCTCCTGGATCGGGCTGACACCATCCTTTGGGTAAAATACGATGATACTTGTCCCCGGCACATCGGCAAACCCTGCGAGAGCCGCCTTACCTGTATCGCCGGATGTGGCAGTCAGTATCACGATCTCATTGGTAACCCCGTTTTTCTTCGCAGAGGTAGTCATAAGGTAGGGAAGGATTGAGAGCGCCATATCCTTAAATGCTATTGTCTTCCCATGAAACAGCTCCAGATAGAAAGCACCATCCTTCTTGACCAGCGGCGCAATTTCCCCCGTGTCAAATTTATCGTCATAAGCACCCTGGATGCATGCCCTCAGCTCCTCCTCTGTGAAATCAGCGAGAAAGAGTTTCATAACCTCATAGGCGGTCTCCTGATAAGAAAGAGAGGGCAGCCTGTCAAGAGGTATGTCCAGTACCGGAATGGAATCCGGCACAAATAATCCCCCATCCTCTGCCAGTCCCTTCAGGATTGCCTGAGAAGCGGTAACCTTTTCGCTGCTGCTGCGGGTACTTTTATACATGATACTCATAATATTCCTCCATTCCAAGAATGCTTGTAATCAGATTTGCAAACATAAGAATATCATGTTTCTGTTGATTTTACAATAGTGTCTTACAAAGTTACTCAGCTGATTATCGAAAAAACTCATGGCAGCCATATCGGAACAGCCTGTTCAGATCCCTGTCAAACCACGCCGCGTTAGCCGCCGTGGAACCTGCCCGGTACATAAAATACAGGGCCCCCCTGGAATAATCCTCTCCCTTAAGCATACGCCGCACCGCTTCTCTTGTCTCATCCGATACCCTTACCCGGTAATAGCTTCCATTTGACACCGGAGAGAACTGCCCCGGCGCAAACACAACCCCCTGCACCGTATCCGGAAATTCTTTGGACTTCATCCGGTTTATAACCACATTTGCCACCAGGATCCTTCCCTTCACAGTCTGATCCCCGGCTTCGGCTTCCACGATCCTCTCCAAAATATGACAATCCTTCTTATCCAGAACCAGACCCTTCACCCGGTACTCCACTTCCGGTTTCACCGCCTTCGCTTCCCGGCGGCTCGTCTCATCCAGATGCTCTCCGGCATGGCGTTCCTCTGGTTCCGTAGCCCTCACCCCCTGCCGGAAGAGACGCTGGTTCTCCTCCAGAATACAGAGGTTGTCTGTCAGGACCTTGACATCTGCCGCGGTGCCGGCAATATAACAATTGCGCTCCTCCGGATACCACCCCACGGCAAGGGAAGAGAGCACAAACACATAGACAACTACAAATATTTTCACACGATTTTTTTTCAAAATGGGACACCTCCTGCCTGTCTTTATCTGGAGTATATGCCATTTTTGTTAATTTATTACATAAATGTTACAAAATATTTAACAAAAAAACATCCACGGCAAAACAACAGAGACGGATTGCATTCCGATTCCTCCCTGTGGTACAATAAACAGTAAGTCGTCTACGGGAAGGAGAAACGGAACTATGCTGCCAGGAGTTTACCATGCCAAAAAAAAAGACGGAACGTTGTATTACCGCAGTTCCATCACTTATAAGAATAAACATATCAGTCTTGGCAGCTTCCACCGGGAAGAGGATGCCTCCTCCGCCTATCGGTTTGCCAGCCGGCTCCTTCAGGACAGCACACTGACGCTGGAATCCTATAGCCGCCGCAGTGCACTCCCCTCTTTTTCCAAATGGGTTACCCTTGTGAATTTTCGTGATAACGGCATGTACATCAAGACACCCATCTACCTGAAAAAGAACTTTTTTCTCTATTATTTCGCACCGGATGATTTCCTGACCTTCGATATCGACGATCTGTTTTACTATTCCACCCACAGCATCAGCCGCAGGGGAGGCCACCTGTTTGTAGCCGATTACGGGATGCAGGTAAATATACTGTCCCGTTATGGCATCCGAAACTATGCCGTAGCCGGTAGGGATTACCGGTTTATCAATGGGGATAATAAGGATTACCGTTACGAAAATATTCAGATCGTCAACCGTTTCCATGGTGTTTTCAGCCTTGAAAAGGATAATTCCCCACTCTACGAAGCCAGAATCCATGCCAACGGCGACTGGATCATCGGGCGGTATAAGACGGAGACAGAGGCCGCCGTCGCATACAACAAAGCCGCCTCCATCCTTATCACAAAAGGATATCACAAAGAATATCCGGTAAATTACATTGAAGAATTATCTGCCGGTGAGTACAACAGGATCTATAAAAGCATTCCGATCTCCACCCGGATCACGGGGCTCACACCACGCCAATAACATAGATCAGTATACAGAACAAAATGATCATGACATTCAGCACCGTCCCAACGGCCGGTGCTGCCATATAGATCTCGTCCCTTTTATAACATTTTGCTGCCAGAATAAATCCAACAATGCCCGCCACCAGCACAAGCAGACCAAACACGCCGGAGAGAAATCCGGAATTTCCCTTCTGGGAACTGGAGATAAGGCATAGTGCAACCAGTCCCGCCAGTGCCAGGGCGCCGATGATAACGGAAAAAATTCCAGTGACTGGGTGCGTCTTATCCGTAAACTGAATTTTTCTCCGACTGCCAAACCGAACCTGCATCTGTCCTGCCCCCCCTATTTTCTTCTGTGTATTTCCATAAATCCAATGATTTTCTTGCTTATATAATAGATCAGATACCCCAGCACGACACCAGCTGTATTCAGCATCAGATCGTCCACATCGAAGCAGCCCACCTTGGACACAAGCTGTATCGTCTCCACACCAAGACTCAGCAGAAAACCAAGCACGGTCACAAAGAGGAAGCTGCGGAAATAGTGCCCATTATGGGTGGCCTCCTTCCTCTGTTCCCGGTACAGCACGGGAACCAGGAAACCAAAGGGCATAAATGCCACGACATTTCCCACTACATTGATCAGAAAATACAGATTTCCTATCTGATCCTTGTACGCCAGATAGCGGCGCAGCTCATGGAAGAGCTTGAGATTATACTGATATGTCGTATAGACCTCATCTCTTCCATACTCCTCGCTAAAAAAGAGAAAATATATGAGCAGGATCATATAACAAATAAAACATACGGTCAGCATGTTACTGATCAGCCGTTTCAACCACATCACTCCTACCAATGACAGCTTACGTCATTGTCTTAATACTACTCCTAAGGATTCCAGTTTTTTCAAAATCTTATCCATCACTTTTGTGACATCCTTATCTTCCAGTGTGCGGTCCTTCGCACGAAAACGGATGGAGTAGGCGAGTGACTTCTCATCAGCCCCGACGTTGCTGCCCTCATAGATATCAAACAGATGATAATCCTCCAAAAGCTTTCCGCCGCTCTGGCGGATCACCTCTTCCACCTGTCCCGCAAGTACGGATTTCTTCATAACAAGGGAGATATCCCTCGTCACAGCCGGATATTTTGCCACTCCTTTGTATTTTACATCAAAGGATGCCTTTTTGGCAAGTATTTCTATATCAAGAACCGCCACATAGCACTTGGTGCCAATATTATAGTTGTCAGCCACTTCCGGATGGACCTCTCCCACAAAGCCCATGGTATCCTCTCCGGCGAAAATGCCGGCATGTCTGCCCGGATGCAGATAGGGACGGCAGTTTTCCGGTTTATAAGTAATTACATCCCGGATTCCCAGCTTTTCAAATATCACCTCAACACATCCCTTTATGTCGAAGAAATCCCCCTCACCGTACATGCCCAGCGTCAGCATCATCTTCTCTTCCGGCAGCTCAGCCAGCGGGAGTGCTTTTGGCAGATAGACGTTGGCCAGCTCATACAGCCTTACATTCTTATTCCTGTGATTGTAGTTGGTGGCAAGGGATGTGAGCATTCCGTTCAGCGGAGTCGTACGCATAATACTGTAATCCACACCAAGAGGATTCTGTATCTCAATAGCCTCTCTCACGCTGCTGTCCACTGGTATCAACAGTTTATCAAATACTTTGGGACTCTCAAAGGAATATGTCATGGCCTCGGAAAAGCCAAACTGCTCGGCCACAGCTCTTGCCATATTCCGTATCGAGGTCTCATAGGAAACCCCTCCCTGGGTCGCCTCGCCGCTGGGCAGGGTAGTGGGGATATTGTCATATCCGTAGAACCGCGCCACCTCTTCCGCCAGATCTGCCAGCCGCAGTACATCCTGACGCCAGGTAGGAATATAAACGTTCTTGTTTGCCTTATTGGAAATCAGTCCGGCCATATTCCAATATTCACACATCTGGTCTTCTGATACCTCGATGCCAAGGAGATCGTTGATCTTTTTAACATCATAGGTCACATAAGACGGTTCCCTCTTCTGGGGATATACATCGACACGGCCGCCCACCACTTCTCCCGCGCCAAGCTCCTCGATCAGCTGGCAGGCCCGGTCCATGGCTTCCAAAGTAGTGTTCGGATCCAGTCCTTTTTCAAACTTTGCCTGTGCATCGGTTCTCATTCCAAGCTTCTTACCAGACAGACGGATATTGGTGCCGTCAAAGCAGGCAGCCTCAAAAAGCATTGTCTTTACCTCATCGGTGATCTTGGAATTCTCTCCGCCCATAATACCGGCAATCCCGACAGATTTCTCACCATCGCAGATCATCAGCACAGAGGGGTCCAGCACTCGCTCCTGACCATCCAGTGTCTGGAAAACCTCTCCCTCCTCTGCCCTTTTCACTACAATTTTTCTGCCGGCAATGGTATCAAGATCATACGCATGCATTGGCTGTGCATACTCCTGCATCACATAATTCGTAATATCCACAATATTGTTGATTGGACGGATTCCACTGGCTGCCAGACGTCTCTGCATCCACTCCGGCGACGGGGCCAGTTTAATATTTTTCACTACCCGGGCCACATACCGCGAACACAGCTCCGGAGCCTGGATCTCTACGGAGATATAGTCCTCGGTCCTCTCATTATTTCCCACCTCAGTAATCATCGGCGGCGCAAAGGGCTTCCGGAATGTGGCGGCAGCCTCTCTGGCTATGCCAATCACGCCAAAGCAGTCCACCCGGTTCGATGTTACCTCATACTCAAAATTAGCATCCCGCAGTCCAAGCAGCGCAATGGCATCGCTGCCTATGGGAGCATCCCTGTATTCCGGATTATCGCTGAGAATATAAATACCGTCCTCTGCCGCATCCGGATAGAAATCCGTAGTGGAACCCAGCTCTTCAATGGAACACATCATACCATTGCTCTCTACTCCTCTGAGTTTTCCCTTTTTGATCTTTAGTCCGCCCTCTACTCTTTTGCCGTCATGGCCGCCTGCCACCCGGCCACCGTCCAGCACCACAGGCACCTTCTGTCCTTCCTTTACATTCTGTGCCCCGGTGACGATCTGGGTTGTAGTCCCCTCCTCATCTATGGCAACCTGGCATACAACCAGTTTATCCGCATCCGGATGTTTCTCTATACTCTCAATCCTGCCCACAATGATCTTATCCAGGTCGGCATCCAATTTTTCATATCCTTCCACCTTTGTTCCAGACATCGTCATCGCGTCCATATATTCCTGCTCTGTACACGTAAGCTCCGGTACATAGGCTTTGATCCATGATAATGGTGTATTCATATCCCGTTATCCCCTTTCCTAAAACTGTGAAAGAAAACGCGTATCGTTTTCATAGAGAAGTCTCATATCATCTATCTCATATTTCAACAGGGCGATCCGCTCCAGCCCGACGCCGAAAGCGAAGCCTGTATATTTCTCCGGATCAATATCCCGCATCTCCAAAACATGCGGGTGAACCATGCCGCAGCCAAGAATTTCGATCCAGCCCTCGCCTTTGCAGAAACGGCAGCCTCTGCCACCGCATTTAAAACAGCTCACATCCATCTCGGCACTCGGCTCGGTAAACGGAAAATGATGGGGACGGAACTTTACTTTCGTCTCCTCGCCAAACAGCTGCTTTGCAAACTGCTCCAGTGTTCCTTTTAGATCGGCAAAGGTAATGTGCCTGTCGATCACCAGTCCCTCCACCTGATGGAAAGAAGGGGAATGGGTGGCATCCACATCATCGCTGCGGAACACGCGCCCCGGACTGATCATACGGATGGGCAGCTTCCCTTTCTCCATCTCGTGCACCTGTACCGATGAAGTCTGGGTGCGCAGCAGGATCTGGTCATTGATATAAAAGGTATCCTGTTCATCCTTTGCGGGGTGATCCGCCGGAATATTCAGGGCTTCGAAATTATAATAATCATATTCAATCTCCGGTCCCTCCACCACTTCATATCCCATTCCGATAAAGATTTTCTCTACTTCATCCAGCGCCAGCGTATTGGGATGTCTGTGCCCGAACTCCTTTTTACTCCCCGGCAGTGTCACATCTATGACTTCCTGTCTCATTTTCTCTTCCCGGAGCTTCTTTTCAAAAGCGGTCTTCTTCTCCTCCAGCCTTGCCTCGATCTTTGTCCTGGCCTCATTCACCAGCTGTCCCACCTTGGGACGGTCCTCCGGCGCCACGTCCTTCATAGACTTCAGAACACTGGTGAGTTCACCCTTCTTGCCCAGAAAGGCCACCCGGATCTCATTTAATTTCTCCAGTTCCCCGGATTCTTCGATCTGATGCAAGGCATTGTCCAAAATACCCGATAATTTTTCCTTCATGGTCTCTATCCTTCCTTTCCATAATAAAAATCCCCTGCAGGAAATCCTGCAAGGGACGAAAATTCCGCGGTACCACCCCGATTCCTGCCAGCCGGACTGACAGACTCTCATATGCGCGTAACGAGCGCGAAACGATGCTCCCTAGTTGACAAACCCGTATCAAAACTTCGTCTTTCAGGAACACAACTCCGGTGGGAAATTCAACCATAACCTGGACCTGACAGGACTTTCAGCCGGCGATCCCGTCTCTCTGATGGAAAATCATGATCTGTGGGCAGTCTGCCCGCACCTTCTTCGTCTTTAGTGCTTTATACTGTAACACAGACCTCCTCCCGGTGTCAAGAGGGAATTCAAAATTTCAATTTAGCTTCACATACTTCTGCTTCATCATATAATCAAGGCTAAGGAACATTTTATCTGTCATATCACCATCCACCATATAGGCGAAATGAAAAATTCTCTCCTCACCAGCCTTCATTTTCTTCAGCCGGAAGCTGTCCCCCTTCTCTGCTTCTCTAAAGCAGCAGGGCATAAAATCCATCAGGGAATCGTTGATGCGCTGCGGACGGCTGTACTGATGATACAATTCTGTGTCATAATAATTCCCGCCTTCCTTCTCAAAGAATGTAATACCCGGCAGCCCAAAAAGCTCCTGATCCTTTTTCGCTCTCACCTTCATCGTAATATATACCATCTTCGGCTGTATCTTCTCCCGTCCAGTGACGAAACATTCCGGTGTGGATACGCCATCGCCCCATGCGATGGATTCCCGGATATAAGATTTCAAATTTCCCTTTTCATCCCACAAAATGCTTCCTGACGGAATCTGGGTATCATCCAGCTTGTTTTTATCCTTATCTTTTATTTGGGAAGAGACCTCCACATCCTTCACCTCATACACAAACGCCTCGTCCTCCAGTTCCTGCCCGATGGGCTTAATGGAATCTGTAACCAGTCTCTTTTGAGGTTCCGGCATGGGGACGGCGGCCCCCTTTTGATACAGACTCAGATACGTGTAACGGGATGCCTTTTCCTCACCGCATTCCGACACTTTCGTTTTCTCTGCCAGGGCAGTGAGTCTTTCCCGTCCCAACCCCTGCATTCCACAGTACTCGATAATATACCCGTATTCTTCATAGAAAACATAGATCTGGATGGTATAATCCGTATCCTTTTCCGAGCGGTATCGAGATCCCTTTATCCCTCCGGACTGACAGATCAATGCCCTGTGTCCGTTTACTGTGATCTCCTCCTTCTGATTCTGGTCATATAGCTTTAGGACGGCATTTTCCTTCTGATCTACATAGATCACCTCATAATAAAAATCCTTTCCTGCCTCAAACCCATCCTTATGGCAATATGAATAAACCCCATCCGTACCTATTTCCGGCTGTTCTTCATGGGAAACCATTCTGCCGTCTTCATTCTGTTCATAATAGATTTCATCCCCGGCCTGTACATACTCCTTCCCAAAGTGGGATTTCACCTGAATATATTTCATTTTTTCCTCTAAACCATTTTTATCCCGGACCGAACCCGGCTCCGCCGCATCCGTCTTGTCCAGACTGATTTGTGCCTGATACTTTTCCCCGCTGATCTTAACTGTAAAATACTGGGAAAGCTTTTTTGCTGCAAATACACCGGAGGGAATGATCAGTGCCAGCCCAAGGCAGGCAGCCAGGCCGGTTTTCCACCTCATACGCAAATGTCCGGCTTTCTCTCCTTTTTCTCCCGCTGTAACGGACTGCTGAATTTCCCTGCCGATGCGTTCTTTTGCTTTTTCCGGCATCCGGAGCCGGGAATACGATTCTTTTATCTTCTCTTCCATAATATTACCTCCATTTCGAAGCGCCCTACACAAAAACTGCCTTCGTATCAATTTTTTTACAATAGCTCCTGCTTCAATATCTTTCTCGCCTTCTGCAGATAGGTCCGTATTGTAGAATCCGGTTTATGGAGCAGTCTGGCAATTTCCCTGCTGTCATAGCCCTCATAATAATATAAATAGACGGCTGTCTTATATTTCTCCGGAAGGCTCATGACCAGTTCCATCATATCATCGGCCTCTGCCATCTCTTCACCGGCCGCCTCTTCATACTCATCCAGACTCCTTTTTTTCCGCCACCATTGTTTCAACAGGTCTTTACAATGATTGGATGCCGTAACAATCAGCCATGCCTTCAGATGATCGGGATTTTCAAACTCTTTATGGCTGTAAAAATACTTTAAGAAGGTTTCCTGTACCGCATCCTCCGCATCCATCTGATTTTTCATGAAAGAAAAACAAAGCCGGAAAATATCATCAACGTACCTTTCATACACCTTTGTAAATTCCTGTTCCAATGTTTCCCCCCCCTTTCACTATAGATACGATTGAGACAGTGAATATGTCGAAGTAAATTCAAAAAAATCTGCAGGATGCTGCCATCTGCAGATTTTCAAAGAAAAAAGATTCCTATGTCTCTCAGCCAAACCAGAACAGTTCCACCGCATACACCGTCCCACAGGCAGCCACTGCCACCGTAGTGAGGCCCTTTCCCCACAAAGCGAAGATGACAGCCACCACAATCCCCGCCAGCGCCGACACAAAATGATCCGTGGCATACAGGGCGGCGGGCAGCGTCATGGCGGTAAGCACCGCATAGGGAATATAGTAGAGAAAGGAACGGATAAACCGGTTTTCAATCTTCTCCCGGACCAGTGAAAAGGGTATCGTACGGATCAGATAAGTGGAACCCGCCATAATCAGTAGATAGAGAAAAAATATATGTAATTCCATTATTCCGCCTCCTTATCTGCGTCAACCGGGAACAGCACCGCCCCTGCCGCCGCTGCCACAACAGCACAGATACTGATGGCAAGTCCCGGTGAAACCCGTGAGAGAACCGGTACATAATAAAACAGACAGCTGGCTGCAAAGGCGGCCAGCACAACAATGACCACTTCCCTTTTCCTCTTCATCTCCGGCACAACGATGGCTGCAAACATGCCATAAATAGCGAGACTCAGAGCACTCATCAGCCGCACCGGCAGAATATTGCCCAGCAGTGCGCCAATCAGTGTCCCCGCCGACCATCCGAGATAGGGAATCGTACTCAGCCCGGCAAAAAAAGACCGGCGCACATTATCCTCTGTCACCGCCACGGCAAAGATCTCGTCCGTCATAAAGAAGCCCAGCAGCCAGCGGTATATCCCCCGGAACTGCCTGTCTGCCTTTTGTGACAGGGATATGGACATAAAGGAATATCTGACATTGATGGTAAGCTGTGAGAGAAGCATCTCGATGTAATGCCCCGGATACAGCATTACGCCGATTCCGGCAAACTGGCCTGCGGAAGTCACTGTGGTCATGGATATCACAAGGGCCTGCCACCAGGTGAACCCATAGGAAACTGCCATGATTCCAAATGTAAACGAAACTGACAGATATCCAAGCCCAATGGGAATTCCGGCATGGAGCCCCCTGACAAACTCCTGTCCTGTATTTCTTTTTTTCATATATGTAAATTCCTCCGGAAACAATATCGATCGAGTTAAAACTGCCCAATGACGCCAATATGAGTGTAGCACAAGATGATTTACATAACAAGATTGATTTTTTGGATTATATTTCATATACTTAATAATATGATGCCAAGATCAATAGATTATAATTATGTCGGGAGGTTTCCATGAACAATATCTTTTTCTGGTTCAGCCGAAAATTCAATGAACACCGGGTATCCGTCCATGCTGCCCATGTTGCTTTTTTTATACTGGTATCTATTTTTCCATTCCTTATGTTTCTGATCTCCCTGCTTCAGTACACTCCCCTGAGGGAGGATGTCATCTCCTCTGTCGTAAAGGATGTAGTGCCGGGATATCTCAGCACCATGGTAAACTCATGGCTTCTGGAGACCTACCGTGCGTCTAACAGCACCATCCTGTCCGTCACTGTCATCGCAGCGCTGTGGACCGGATCCAAAGGGCTCTGGGGGATCGTCTATGAGATGGATCAGATCTATGAAGTCAGGAAGAAGAGAAATCTCCTGATCTGCCGCCTGCAGTCTATATTCTATACTGTCGTTTTCACACTGATGATCATAATCAGCCTGATTCTCCTGGTCTATGGCAACCAGATCGTACAGCTGATCAATACCTACTTCCCCTTCTTCCGGGAGATCAACCTGATCGTCTTTCTGCTGCGCTCCTGTGGGTCATTTCTCGCATTCGTCATCTATTTCCTGTTCTTGTACCGCTTTGTGCCCAAGCACAAAACTACCTTCCGGAATGAGCTTCCCGGAGCCGGCCTTGCCGCCTTCCTGTGGATCGTCTTCTCTTATCTGTACTCGCTCTATATCGATTCCTTTCACAGCTTCTCCTCCGCCTACGGAAGCCTTACTTCCATTGTCCTCCTTATGCTGTGGCTCTATTTCTGCATCCTGTTTATCTTTGTGGGGGCTATGCTGAACCAGTATCTGAAAGAGCATAAGGGCCGGCTGAATCTTCTCTCCTCTATCCGAGAGCTCCCTGGGACTGTACGGCTGTTCCTGGAAAATAGAAAGTAAGGATATCCGCATATGTTTTGTTCTGTTTCGCCATAATATTGGCACCGTTCTGGCTCATTCCCACACCATGTCCGTACCCTCCCCCGCGGAAGATAAAAGAATCCCCCTTTTTTTCGATATAGAAAAAACCGCTGGGAAGAATGCTGAGACCGCTGACTATCTTTTTATCCTGCCGGGTAAACTTTGTGTCGTCGCCGATCAGCAGGGCACGGACATTATATTCCGTATAGACCTGCACTACTGCCTCCGTCCCCTGAATTTCAATCATGGAAATAATCCCGCTCTTCCCCCGTTTCCTTACAATGATATCCTGTATCTTTCCCACCGAGCGCACCGGACGGCTGACAAAGCTCCCGTCATCCGCCCGAACCTGGATCTGCGTAGGATTCACCTGATACCGCTTCTCCAGAGAGCGCTCCACAGACTTTTGCAGACTGGCGGAGGATATTGTTGTCTCCCACCGATACCAGCCGGATTCGCTGTCCACCGTCTGGGGCTTCTCCTTCATAAATGCCGCAAATTCTTCTTCGGAAGAAAGGTCCCGGGAGGACCGCCCTGCATCCAGAAGGCATGAGGGGAGATATTTTATATTTTTCTTCGTATACCACACATCTTTTGTCCCCGCCGAGCTTCCGCAGGATGTAGAATAAAAATAAGTAGACGCCACTTTTCCGTTATACGCCACCACCTGATCCTTTGTGGCATTCACCGCCGCTATGGCCTTCTCATCCTCTCTGAGATTATTGTATACCTGAAACGACACACTGTCATCCACATGAGCGCCATATTCCGCCAGCCGGTGGCTCTGCATCTGACGGACCGCATAGCTTCTGGCGCACACAGCCTGTGCCTTCAGCGCCTCCGCGGCGTACTCTGTCGGCATTTCACTGGGCACCACACTGTACAGATACTCTTCCAGGGGCAGTTCATTGATCACCTGCAGCGCCCCGTCTGATCTGTAAATCTCGAGGCGTCCCCTGTATGCCGGCGTCCCCTGGCTTCTCTTCAGATTCTCCAGGATGAGCCGGCCGCCGTTATCCGGCGTAATAACCAATCTTTCCGTGACATTATCCGGTGTCAGTGTACTCTTCTCCCCCTTTCCATGGCGGCTTGTCCGGTCCCCCTGCGCAATGGTATACGCTGTATCGGATGAGACAACCACCTTCTCCATATCGTAGGAGGACCCGCTGCTATTCTGCAGGATAACCCGGATATCCCGCAGACCCTCCGCCGGGATAACGGCTGCACAGAGCCTTTGCTGTACCGCCACAAACCGGACATTCCCGGCCCCGATCATAAGATCGGACGCCTTCCCCTGCGTTACCTTCCCCGCCTGATCCATTCTGTACACAACAAAATTGCTGTCCAGTGCCACCTCTCCGTAGTCTGCCAGCTGAATACTCCCCTTTGTGATCTTCAAAATCTTACCCTTCACCTCTTCCGGCTTTTTCACAATCCGCACAACCTTATCCTCCCTGATATGCAGATCCGCCACTCCGGTGACCGACTGCCCCGTCACAGCAGAAGCCATTTCCAGGCTCTGTTCCCCACCGTTGTGCAGCACCCGGATGGATGTACCGCTGCTCTCTGTTACATAAGCGTTATGTAACGTGCTCTCCCTCTCTCTCTGTTTCGCCTCGCGCCATGACTGGAATATCCACATCCCCATAATACTGCCTGCGATAAGTATAAATATCAATATCACTCTGCCTGTCCGTCTCAAAAAAAATCCCCCTTTGCACTTATATTTATGCAAAGAGAGAGAGAAAAATAACCTTTTTATTGTATTTTTTCAAATTGAGGCCCTTGGGCTACCACTCCAGCAGGACCGCTCCCCATGTCAGTCCGCCTCCAAATCCAGACATAATAATCTTATCGCCCCTCTCCAGGAGCCCGTTCCGGTTCAGTTCGTCCAGAAGGATCGGGATACTGGCGGAGGAGGTATTGCCATAATGATCCAGATTGGTAGGGAATTTCTCCAGATCCACCTTAAGGCGGCGAGCGATAGCCTCGATAATCCGGTAATTTGCCTGATGAAGTACAAAATATTTGATGTCCTCCGTCTCCAGCTCCGTCTTTTTCAATATCTGCCGAATGCACCGGGGAACCGTGCTGACGGCGAAACGAAAGACTGCCTGGCCGTCCATGCGGATGTAATCCTTCTTACGCCTGGAAGTGTGGAAGGGATTCTGGATTCCCCTGCCCTTACAGGTGAGAACATCTCCCTGAGTGCCGTCAGATCCGGTAATGCTGGCCAGGAACCCCCCCTCTGCCCCGTCATCCCTCTGAACGACAGCGGCGCCGGCGCCATCGCCAAACAAAATGCAGGAACTGCGGTCAGACCAGTCCACCTCACGGGACAATGTCTCAGATCCCGCAATGAGAACGGTCCGCGCCATCCCCATCTCAATGTAGGCATAGGCGGTATTCAGGGCAAATAAAAAGCCGGAACAGGCGGCATTGATATCAAAACAGGTGGCACGGATGGCGCCAATGGTTCCCTGCACGGAACAGGAGGTACTGGGAACATACGTATCCGCCGACACGGTAGCTACGATAATCATATCCAGATCCTCCGCTGGGATGCCGGCATTTTCCAGTGCCGCTTCCGCCGCATGGGTCGCCATATATGTAGTTCCCTCATTGCCATCGGATAAATGCCTCTCCTTAATCCCTGTACGCTGTCTGATCCACTCATCATCCGTATCAACAATAGTGGATAAAAAATTGTTATCTGCAATCTTATCCGGAAGATAACTGCCGGTACCAATAATTCTGACTGCCATATTCCATGTTCTCCTCTATTTTCGCTCCGGCACAATACCGGACGATATTCACTATCAGATAATAAGTATACTGCCTAATGATGGCAAATGTCAATCGTAGCAATGAAAACCATATGTCGGCTTACTCTGAACTACCTTATCCTTTCCCGCCAGGCAGTGCCTCCTGTTTGCAGCGGGGGCGGACAGATTACCGGAACAGGGAATGAAATCGGGCGCAAAACCACTTCTTAGCCTCCACGTAGGCAAGATCATAGAGAAACCAGGCCACAGCGCCGGCACCGAGCATTACCGGCAGAAACCAGGCTTTGGCAGCAATGCTTCCGGATACAAGAAGCTGGGGGAGAAAGACAACCAGAAGCCCATACAGCACAGCAAAAACAACAAAGCGCACAAGCCGGTGCAGCCATTCCTTCTTCCTGCCAGGATCCATTTTCCCCAGGCACTGATAACTTCCCTCGCATACGAGTATATAGAGCGCCAGGGCAAGGTAAAGAAAGAGATGGAGCTTATTCGGATTAACGAAGAAGTCCAGTGCGGCACAAACACATAGAAAAACAGTGCCCGCTCCGAATCCATAATAAATAACGGCAATTCCCACCAGAAAGGCGGCCGCCGCCGTAAAAAAAACCGTATTCACAGAAATGACAGTACCAAGTACAGTCAACACCGTACTCAACGCTGCCATCATGCCGAGTAACGCAATTCTCTTTGCCTTCTTTACATACATGCGCACAAATCCCCTCCCATACACTCACAAAGAGTATCCGCACACCAGAGATCACAGCAGATATTCCCCGTGCCGCAGGAATCATTTCCGCCACCGTACCGCCCGTAACCGCCATAGCCTCCATAACCTCCACCATAGCCGCCGCCAAAGGGATTCCCGCTGAACATAGTCCCCCCGTTCTGCAACTGCTGGTAATACTGCCGGAACTCCTGATTGCCCGGATCCATCTCAACAGCGCGCCGGGCGTAATCCAGCGCCACCACATTGTTTCCCAGGCCCTGATTGGCACAGGAACTGAAAAAATACCATCTGGCACTGCGGTTCTCCATAGAATTCAAAACATTTACGGCCTCATTATAACGGCGGGCACGGATGTAATTCATCGCCGCCATCAGATGCTGATCCTCTTCCGTATAATTTTGCTGGCTGCTGCCGTAGCCGCCGCCATACTGCTGCCTGCCTTTGCCAGAACGCTCATCCACAATCTGATTATAAGCCTCCTGTACCTCACGGAACTTATTTTCAGCCCATGCCTTCCGGCTCTCATCGGGATAGGAATCCGGATGATACTTGCGGCTCATCTCACGGTATGCCTTTTTGATCTCCCTGTCCGTGGCGCCCCTTGTGACACCCAGTATGCTATATGGATCATTCATCATGTTTTCGTTTCCTTTCGTATTTTGTCCAAACTCCTTCATATAAAATATTTCGAAGGACTGCCAGGTCCTGTTCGCAGGGGAGCTTCTCAAATTCAGCTGCCGCCATGCGAAGCGTACTGTCCAGAATCCCATGGATGCGTTGTTCAAATCCATCCCTTCTATACTCCTCCAGAAAAGGATTGTAACAATTCTTTGTTCTATCCTCTTCCAAATCCATATAGGCATCCATAATATAGATAAATTTCCCCAGATAGAAGCCAAACATCCTCAAGATTTCCTGAAAGGGATCCTCTTTCCAGACGAACAGCTCCGCCATAAGGGTTCCAAAGGGACGGGCCGCCGCATCGATGTCACGGCAGTTCTCGCGTTCCCTCTCTGCCAGTTCTGCCAGGGCATGTTCCACCGCCTCCGCCTGTCTTGGATACTTTTTTATAATACGCCGTTTCCTCCCTGCAAATACCTTCATTCCGATAAAAGCCGGTATTTTTTTCTCATCCTCCCAGTCGTCGCGGAAATGGTCGTGAGTCAGAAGGATATTCATATCCGCCGCATAATCCGTGATATCATTGGTCAGCATAAACTGCTTCTTCGCCGGATGAACCAGGCACCTCTTCCGGCACTCCGCCGTCTCCGGTTCATACAGGGAGCTCAGCAGAAGGACAAGAAAGGTCATATCATAGGTCAGGGTAAGCTGCGAGAGACGTCCATGATTCTGACGGAGCCTCCTGCACAGGCCGCAGTAAAATCCCCTGTAACGGGCAAACTCCCTTATCTTCAGTTCCGGTTTATTCGCTGTCACATAGCCAAACATGACTCACTCCTATCAGGTCTTCTTAATAAACTCAAAGCGGCACTTCGGACAGGTAATGGCAATCTTTCCCTTACCCCGGGGTACACGGATAGTCTGATGGCATTTGGGGCAGCGGAACAGTTTTTTTACACCGTTGCGCTCCCGGATCCGGAGCTTTAGATATTTGAAATAATTTTTCAACGGAGTCCACATCTGAAGAAATTTCTGGTTCTCCCTCTGCCTTTTATAAATATTCCTCGACAAAAAACGAAAGAAATAAATGAATACCACAACATAGCTCAGCGCCATCAGGATCATCCCCGGCACAGAATTGCGGAATGCAAACTGAAATACAACGAGTATCACATAGATAAAAAACAGACATGTGGACAGCTGGTCACTGCCGTATCTTCCATACATAAATCTCCGAAACCAGTTCATAACAGCCTTCCTTTCTTCTTGATTAAATAGTAATCTTACACTGAATTTGTGAATTAACTATGAATTATTATCCGGATCCCCGGAAGGATTTACATGGACCATGCAATGCTTCACAGAGGGAAATTTCTTCTCCACCTGATGATGGACGCACTCAGCGATATAATGTGCCTCCCTCAGATTCATATTGCCGTCTGCGCTGATCTCAATATCCACATATGCCTTATTCCCAAACATTCTCGTCTTAATATCGTCCAGCGCAATAACTCCCTCCTGATGTCTCACCACGTCTTTAATATCTTCCACCATCTTATCATCACACGCCTCGTCCGTCATTTTGCCGACAGCATCCCGGGATATATCAAAGGCAGCTTTCATTATAAATGCGCAGATAACGACGCTGGCAATGGGATCCAGAATGGGATAACCCATCTTTGCTCCCAATATACCCACAAAACTGCCGACAGAGGACAGTGCATCAGAACGGTGATGCCATGCATCCGCCTTCAGGGCGCCGGATTGAATGCGCACCGCCGCATGAATGGTATACCAGTACATCCCTTCTTTGGCAAGAATGGATATGAGGGCGGCGGCCAGCGGCAGCGCCGTAGGCACGGTGATACCCTTACCCTCCGTACCAGAGATAATGGTCTGCAGGCCCCGGTAACCGATTCCGATTCCTGTGGCGGCGAGGAGCAGGGCAAGGATCAGGGACGCTACACTCTCCAGCCGTTCATGGCCATAGGGGTGGTTTTCATCAGATTCCCGGTTGGAGATTTTCACTCCCACCATGACCACAATGGTGCTGAACACATCAGAAGCGGAGTGCACCGCATCCGATATCATGGCGCTGGAGTGGCCGACGATCCCCGCAATAAATTTGGCAGCTGACAATAAAATATTTACTAATATACTATTTCGCGACACCCGCATCGCAATTTTTTCTTCTTCCATCCTGTCGTGCCTCCCTTTTCCTTCGATACCTCATTCCTATTACAATATCACAAATACAAGGGGAATACAACCGGGAACCGGACGAATTTGAAAATCTAAACATTGAATAATTTACTATTTTATGCTATATTTACCTTTATATGGAAATGATTTATGATTCTACTACTGGCCGGGCGGCGGCTTTCGATAAATACCGCCAGGCTAAGAAAAAGCGAACGGGGAGGATTCTGATGATACGACAATATGTGGCGCAGAATGTCTATGACGCTCTGCAGGACAGACTAAAGCTGATTTTTGAAGAATTTGAAAATATATACCTTTCTTTCTCCGGCGGAAAGGACAGCGGACTTCTATTAAATCTGGTACTGGATTATCAAAAAAAGAATTATCCTGACAAAAAGATCGGTGTCTTCCATCAGGACTTTGAGGCACAATATACTGTGACAACCGAATATATTGAGAGAACCTTCGAGGCGGTCCGGGAGGATGTGGAACCATTCTGGATATGTCTCCCCATGGCCACCAGGACTGCCGTCAGCAGCTATGAGATGTTCTGGTATCCATGGGATGACACAAAGAAAGAAGCCTGGGTCCGGCCCATGCCAAAATACGACTTTGTGATCAATCTGGACAACAATCCCATCAGCACATATAAATACCGGATGCATCAGGAAGATCTGGCAAAACAGTTCAGCCGGTGGTACAAAATGTCCCATGGCAATAAGAAGACCGTCTGTCTTCTTGGGATGCGCGCCGACGAATCCATGCACCGCTACAGCGGGTTTCTAAATAAAAAATATGGGTATAAAAATAACTGCTGGATCAGCAAACAATTCAGTGATGTCTGGTGTGCGTCTCCCCTCTACGACTGGTCCCTGAATGACGTCTGGCACGCCAACGCTGTCTTCCACTACGACTACAATCATCTGTATGATCTGTACCACATGGCAGGGCTGCAGGTGTCCCAGATGCGTGTTGCCTCCCCCTTTAACGACTATTCCAAGGACAGTCTGAACCTCTACCGGGTCATCGACCCGCAGATATGGAGTAAGCTGGTGGGACGGGTACAGGGGGCAAATTTTGCCTCCATATACGGAAGATCCAAGGCGATGGGCTACCGGAGCATCACTCTTCCGCAAGGACATACCTGGAAATCCTATACACAGTTTCTTCTGGAAACTCTTCCCGTGCGTATCCGCAATAATTATGTAAAAAAATTTAACTCCTCCATCCATTTCTGGCACAATACAGGAGGAGGGCTGGATGAAGAAACCATTGCGGAACTGGAAGAACATGGCTACAACATAAAACGGAACGGGGTATCCAATTACACTCTGGATAAAAAATCCCGCATTATCTTTCTCGACAAAATACCCGATGATACGGACGACATAAAATCTACCAAGGATATTCCCAGCTGGAAAAGGATGTGCTTCTGCATCTTAAAGAACGACCATATCTGCCGATTTATGGGATTTGGCCTTACAAGGCAGCAGCAGAAGCGCATAGATATCATTAAATCGAAATATAAAAGTCTG
The DNA here is from genome assembly GCA_948467395.1 of uncultured Clostridia bacterium. GTDB lineage: Bacteria > Bacillota > Clostridia > Lachnospirales > Lachnospiraceae > Eubacterium_F. The sequence continues at coordinate 104,124 of CAOKDX010000007.1, forward strand.
GAGGAAATCAAACTATGAGCGAGAAAAGTCCGGTATACAATGTGATCGCAGTACCCATCGAAAAGATTAAGCCCAATACATATAACCCCAACGCCGTTGCCCCGCCAGAGATGAAGCTGCTCTATGAGAGCATTCGGGAAGACGGTTATACGATGCCAATTGTATGTTATTATTCACAAAAAAACGATTATTATATCATTGTAGACGGTTTCCACCGCTATCGGATCATGCTGGATTATCCCGATATTTATGAGAGGGAGCAGGGCATGCTTCCGGTCTCCGTCATCGATAAGCCCATCGACCACCGTATGGCTAGTACCATCCGGCACAACCGGGCAAGGGGAAGCCATAATGTGGAGCTTATGAGCAACATCATCAAAGAGCTCCACGAAATCGGCAGATCCGACGCCTGGATCTCAAAGCATCTGGGGATGGACCGGGATGAGATTCTCCGCCTGAAACAGATCACAGGACTCACTGCGCTGTTTCGGGATGTAAAATTTGGAAATGCCTGGCAGCCGGCAGAGGAAGAGGATCTGTAGCCAGATTCCCCGCAGTCTGCCGAGAGTTCATTCGGACATGAGCTCCCTCACCGGCACCTTTTTCATTTTCTCCGTGTAGACGTACATAACTGTCTCATAAAATAAAAGAAACACAAGTAAGGACACCATCATCATGGGAAGATCGAACCGGTATTCCGGAACCCCTTTGACTCCCTTAAAGACAATATCGACCATGATTCGAAGCAGCAGGTACTGATAAACAGTACCGAGGGCAAACCCAATATAAGAAAGCGGCCGGTAACCGCCTAAAAGTGCGTGGCAGCATTCCCTCTGTGTATACCCGGACACCCTCATCAGGGCGATTGTCCGGGTATTCCCATTGATTACAGTTGTAATGGCAAGAAAAAGCGTTACACAGGCCAGGATGATGCCGATACAGAACATCATGATTCCCATCATCTCACTTGACAGATCCTTCATACTAAAGGACATCTGCGTCATGGCTGAAAAACAGAAAGAGGCAAATACTATAAAAAACACCAGGGATTTTTTTGACCTCAGGGTAGTCCTCTTCCGTTCTTCCAAAAAGCTTCGTTCTCTCCCTGCCCCCAAAGCTTTACGCCTCCGTCTGCGAATCCCGCATTTCCAGTCCTGTCCCAGCAATAACATTCTCACTGGCATTTTCAGCCTGATCCTGGCATAGCATACGGCAAGCATAGAAAAAACAACTGTGGGCAGCAATACAAAGAATACCGCTGCAGCGGGATGAAAATGCATTACAATTTCCGGCAGGATTCTGTCCTTATTCTGCATCTCATAAAACTCCGGCATAAGGAGGAATGCACCGCCAAATCCGGCTGCCGTGCCAAGAAAAACACTGCTTCCAAAAACCCAGAAATGTCTGGCTATTTTCCACTCTGTATATCCCATCGCTTTCAATATCCCCAGCTGCTTTTTATGGGTATCAATATAATGCCTGATATAAAAGAAGAGCATAACAACCGATGTGGCAAGAAGACACCCTCCGCTGATAAAGCATACAGCCTTTGCCGTGGATACCTGCGCCTCATAAAAGATTCTGGCCCGCCCTGATGTAATTTGATCTTCAAGCATGATCACGTCCAGATAATATGTTACAAACAGCGTACACACGATAACAGCGCAGCAAGAGATTACAGAAATCCCCAGCAGCTTAGCCGAATCCCGGAATGACACTACCATATCCTCACCATCCAATCTCATAAGCATTCTTTTGTTGATCATTCGTTCTGACACCGGATATCCTTCCACTGTTCATCTCGATGACGGTTTTGGCCATCTGCGATATATTCTGATTGTGTGTCACCATAACAATGGTAAAATGATAGATTTCCTGCAGTCTGCTGATATAATCAAGAATCTGTCTGCCCGTCTCTTCATCCAGGGCGCCTGTGGGCTCATCCAGAAATAATACTCTGGGTTTCTTCGCCAGCGCCCGCGCCACTGAGACCCTCTGCTGTTCTCCTCCCGATAATTCACCCGGATACCGGTACAGTTTATCTCCCAGCCCAACGGCCCGGATCACTTCCCGGTAAGCCCTCTTCTCCTGAAGCCTTTTCTCCCTGCGCCAGCCATGGTTTCCCGGACTGCCCGCCAGATCCGCCCCCATCTTAACATTTTGATCCACATTCATATCCGTGAGCAGATAATACTGCTGAAAAACAAACCCAACGGTTTTTTTCCGGAATTCTGTCAATTCCCTGTCTGAAAGAGAAGTAATATCCGTCTCATCATAGCAGACCGTCCCCGCATCCACAGGCTCAAGTCCGGATATTACATTAAGCAGTGTGGATTTCCCTGAACCAGATGCACCAAGTATCACAGTAAAATCCCCGTCCTGAATGGAAAGAGAAATACCCTTTAAAACTTCAAACCGACTCTCCCCCCTGCCATAATATTTTCTGACATCCTTTACCTCGATCACTGTTTATTTTCCTCCCTTATAGTGTTTATAAGACTTATAAAAACCTCCGTCAGCATTCCACTGAGCTCATCGCCTGTAAACCGGCACATTCTGGTAGCACATAAGGAAGCAATGCCGTGTGTATAGATCCACAAGTGGTGATACAGCCTTTCTGCTTCGGAATCTGCCAGTCCGTACCCCTCCTTCAGGGAAAAATGGATCTTTTTATAGTTCTCATCAATCAGTGGCAATATCTCTTTCAGATCCGGTATTTCCTGTTTTTCTTTCATAAAAAGAAGCTGAAAGAGTTTGGGTTCCTGAACAGCAAAAAGAATATACTGCATACCCACTCCTTTGAAGGGCAGCTCCTCCCCCAGCCCCTTTTCTACATAACCGGCATACAGCTCCTTCGCCGCTCCCATAACTGACTGCTGAACCTCCTCCATATTCCGGAATACAGTGAATATCGGTCTCGCAGAGCTTCCCAGCCTGTCTCCCAGTGCCCTGGCTGTCAGAGCTGGAAAACCTTCTCTCCGGACGATTTCCATTGCGGCATCTATGATTTCTTTCTTCGTAAATTTGGCCCTTGGCGGCATTGCATCCCCTCCCGGTATTTACTGATATAATATAAAACATTAGTTTTGCAACATATGTTTTATTATAACAGTGATTATCAAAAAGTCAATACATACAATCCGTGATTCCTGTAAATACTATAAAAACCATTAAATGAATTGGAGGAATCCACGAGTATGAAAGAATCTTTGCGATCAGAACTGCCAAAGCTTGCCATGGACGATATCCCCACACCTGCTGAGGATGCTGTCACCATTACCGGACTGGTAAAGGATCATGGCAGGATTTCCGGCTATCAGCTGTCGGACAACCGTATTATCAGCCGTTCGGAAGGTGTGGCATTGGCCCGCTCCGGCGGTATCCGCGGAGTAGGAATCGCCCATAATAAGGATACAGAATATCTGAAATCCATACCAGATGATTCCGAGGGAAATAATCTGTCTTCCCTTCCGACAGTAAACAGGGCGGAATAAAACCAATGAAAAAGAGAACAGATGGATTATGGCATCTGCTCTCTTTTCCATTCAGTTCATTAATTCTTCCCAAAACTCTTCCAGGGTCAGATCCTGGGAGTGCATATATACCGCCGCCTTTTTCCCCACATAGCGAAAATGCCATGGTTCATAGTTAATCCCCGTCAGGGATTTCTTCTTCTCCGGATAGCGCAGGATAAAACCGTAGCGCCAGCTATTTTCCCTGAGCCAGATATTTCCCGGTTCCGCCTCCTGGGACCGGTCCATGGCCATATTGCCGGAGCAGAGTATATCAAGGGCAAGCCCGGTCTCATGTTCGCTGTGGCCGGCAGGCATTGTCTCCTTATATGTTTCCTTCAATGCCTGTTCATATGACATTCCCTTTTCCATACCCGCCCTGACATCCTGATCCACCAGTTTCTGCTGCTTTTCCCTGCTGCGCCAGGCAGAGGCAATCCAATACCGGTGTCCTTTCGCTGATGCATCCTCCAGCATATCGACCAGTTCATCATACATTCTGTCCGAGGCCTGCAGGCGGCCGTTGCAGATTGTCCTGAGGGACACATCGTAGCCCTCGGGCAATGCCTTCTTGTTATTTACCAGTATGAGCAGCCGTTTATTCTTCTCATATATTTTCCGTGCTTCCTGCTCCCCCTGGCCTGCCTTCTCCCTCTTCTCCTTCGTACTGTCGCCAGACCTGTCATTCCGGCTATCACGTTCTTTACTTCTACTCCCTGTACTTTGGTCCATTTCACCATAAACCTTATTTCCCGGTGAAAGAACAAAGATCCCTGTCAGGACAACACCCTCTATCGCCAATACTCCCATAATTACCGCTAACATCTTTCTCAGCTTCACAATAATGCCTCCTTATCTCAGTGATTTTTAAAATCTGAGATAAGTATATCGGTAAGCTGTAACCAACTCCCCGCAAATCCCCATCAAAACTGTATCATTTTGTCCAGGGGAAGTCCGAGACGGTAATCCTGAAATTCTATGCTGTTTGTCCCTTTACATAGAAAGTTGATCTGATACCGTTCATCAAATTCCACTACCGCGGCTGTCTGCTCATCGTTGATCCATGAGTTGACGGTTCCTTCCTGATAGGATGAAATATCATAATATTCCATTATCAGGGGCCAGCAGTTTTCAATGGTGCCTCCAACTTTGGTATATCCATCTTTCGTCTGCGAAGCTGATGATACATCAAATACCGTCTTTGTTTCCTTATAATGGATGACCATATAATAAATCTTATGGTATTCTTCATCCAAATAAAAGGAGACCGTTCTTTTTGAAGTCTCGTATACCAGTTTCCATAAACTGATCCCTTTCATCCCCCCCGATTCTTTTGTCTCATAGATCGTGTATCTCTCGCAATGAACCAGACGCTTCTCTTTGGGATTCATTTGCTTATCCAATACTGACAGTTTATATAATTTATCCAGTTCCTTTTTCACGATCCTTGTCAGTTCTGTCCGATTTGCCGTTTCCTCTAGTTCATTTGTCCGGATTGCCCGCATACCGGTATTCTCCTGCCATGCTCTGGCAATGGCATGTAATTTTTCTACAAATGAATTGTAAGATGCCTCATAAGTTGTTACATTGACATCGGAAAAAGAGATGTGATTCAGCGTATTCTGGTCATAGAACCGGCTGTAATAACCCGGAAATACCATCGCCGCACCAAAGAGACCAATAATAAAAAATATTCCCAGAACAGTATATATGGTCTGTCTGATATGAAAATTCTTTCTCCTGCCTTGATATCTATCCTCGTACCTACTCATCCTTTTCTACCACCCCATTCTGGCTGTCCTGATCCGGTATCCTCCCGGAGTCAGGGAAAAATATCCGTATACGCGTTCCCTCGCCTACCCGGCTCTGGATCTCCCACCGGGCATGATGCATTTTTACGATCTTTTGGCAGAGTGCCATACCGATCCCGGCACCACCTTCTTTTCTCGCCCTTGACTTGTCAATCATATAAAACGGTTCTGTAATCTTATAGATCTCTTCCTCCGGCATTCCGCACCCATTGTCTGTCAGGCACAGACAGTAACCCTCTTCACTCGGTTCTCCCTCCAGCCAGATCGTCCCTCCCGCATCGCATGCCTTTCTGGCATTATCGATCAGATTGGAAAAAAGGGACAGAAGGAGGTCTGGATCTCCGTACACCACTCCTTCCCGGATATGGAGTTCCAGACGGATATTTTTCTCTTTCCGTATCTTTTCTGTCATCTCCTGTACCTGGCCTGCAAGGATGGAAACAATATTCTCCTGATAGTGTATCTCCTGTCCGTCAAGATAAGACATCTCAAGCATTTTCAGAGCCAGCCGCTCCAGCCTCCGCCCCTGTCCTACAATATAATTCGCCGAAAGGCTCCGCTCTTCATCCGACATCGTATGGGAACGCAGGATATCGGCATATCCAATGATTGAAGTGAGAGGAGTTTTTAGTTCATGGGAAAAGGCTGCCGTAAATTCCTCCTGACGTCTCGCTTCCTCCTCCAGCTGTGCGATGCTTTCTTCCAGCTGCGCCGCCATCTGATTAAAGTCCTGCCCCAGCACAGCCATCTCGTCATTCCCCCTGATCTTCACTCTCTTTTTGTAATCGCCATCTGCAAAGGCCCGGGTAGCCTGGGAAAGTCTCCTGACCGGACGAGTAAAATGAAGAGAGAGGATCAGCAGAACAACGGCGAAAATAGCGGCTACAACAATGAGAAGAAGCTGATATCTGTCATACAGCCGTTCCCTGTCCTGATAGACATGATCGATGCTCCGGTGTATCTCCAGTACATATTTCCCTGCCATACTATTGATCTCACATAATGATTCCAGATAATAATGTCCATTGTGGCTGGCGATCTGCCAGGCGCCCGTATGTCCTTCCCTGTCCGTCTCCAGCAGCCGGCTCTGATAATCGCTGTCCTGCCAGACAACAGTATTATCCCTGTCATAAAGAACAATGCCTCCCTGATCACCATACAAACTCTGCTGGATGGATTGAACAATTTCTGCCGCCGCCAGATCCACTGCCTGATAATCCTTTGGCAGACCCTCCAGTGACGCCAGCATCGCATACTGGAATATTCTCATTTCCTCTATATTCTGCTCCGTCTCCCTGTTAATGGTAGTTTCAAAAGCAGTAAATACCAGTATATTTCCCAATACCATAAAGGAAAGGATCATCACACACATCATGGTGATAAACTGTTTAAAGAATATTCTCATACTTCCTCACCCGGAAGGGAAAAGCGGTAACCAACTTTATAAACTGCCTCGATCTGCTTATCCAATCCCGCTTTCTTGCGAAGGCGCTGCACATGAAGGTCTACGGTCCGGCTGTCTCCCATATAGGAGCTCTCCCATACATGCTCATAAATTACTTCCCGATAAAGAGCCACTCCCGGATTGCGCACAAATAACAGCAGAAGATCAAACTCCTTGTACGTAAGACGAAGCGGAATCCCTTTTTTAGTCACCGTCCTGGAAGCTATGTCAATATGCAGATCCAACACATCCACACTGGTCTCTGTCTTTTCATACCGCCGGAGCACGCTTTCCACCCTGGCAAGAAGCTCCAGCACATCGAAGGGCTTTGTAATATAATCATCCGCTCCCGCTCTCAGGCCCTTCACCTTATCCTGTGTCCGCCCTTTCGCTGTCAGGAAGATCACGGGAAGATCCATGCTTTTGGCATAATCTAACAATTCATAACCATCCACCTTTGGCAGCATGATATCAAGCAGGCAAAGATCGTAATGCTCTGCCTGCATCCGGTTGGCCCCATCCTCCCCGTCATATGATACATCACAGTGATAACCTGCATTTTTCAGGCTCATTCGAATAAGGTTTGCAATAGGCTCTTCATCCTCCACTACTAAGATCCGGTTCATAAGCTGCTGCTCCTTCCCATACCCTTTTATCAGAAAGCCAGCTCAACGGCGTCATTGAGCTATGTACCTGATTATCATAATTCACTATTGTATCATATTTGCATACTATTTTATGCATATTTCAAAAAATTCAGAGCTGTCCTCTCTGAACAGCCCTGATTCCCATTCACCCGAAAATCTCATTCCAGCACGAGCAGATCCCATGCGAACACCTCATTTGTCTCAGGATCAATGGTAACTCTACCCGTACAGTTGTTCTCTGCCGTGAATTCAATTCCGATTGACACTATTTTCCAACTAGAGCGAAAAGAGTACAAACCACCAGAATAGACTTGTACTATTGGACTGATCCAGAAGAGAAAATTCCCTTGGTGTGAGGTCGATTTCCTGCTCCCCCCGAAATACCTGCCGCTGATCCAGATTCACCGTGACTCCCCCCAGGATAAAGCGGGTCTCTTCCTGGCGGAAACGCCGCAGCACAACATTGACTCTGGCAATGAGCTCCATCATCTCAAAGGGCTTGACTATATAGTCCTCCGCCCCCAATGTCAGACCATGAACCTTATCCTGCAGCTCCCCCCTTGCTGTAACAAAGATCACCGGAATGCCGCTGCATTTCCCCATCAGTTCAAAACCGGACAGTCCTGGCAGCATGACATCCAGAAGGATCAGGGCAAATCTGCCGCTGTTCAGTCTGTCCTCCATCTCCTTTCCATCCCGGCACATCTCACAGTAATAACCCGCAAGCTGTAAGTTGAGGCGAATCAGCTCGCGAATGTTTTTGTCATCCTCTACAACCAGAATCCGTTCCATAGCACTTTCACTCCTATTTCCAACCGGTGCTGTCGAAACAGCCGCCGGACGATATAACGCCATGATACCACAGTGAGGTTACAAAACGGTAATCAACGGATAAATTAGAACTGGCTTCAGCCTGTCCTCTTTGCCCGGTTTCCGGCCAGTCTGTTTATCATGATATAGATTCCAAGCAGCAGCACAACAGATCCGCCCACAATAAGGTACATGGCTGAGATGCCCACCTTATCTCCGTAAAAATATAGATTGCAGTCCACCCCATCCCGGATTCCCTCTATGACCTCCGGCGGAAAACCAATCTCCGACATTTCCTCAAATACGCCCCGCATCGAATGATTGCGGATCAGGGAAGTGCCATAGGTTCCCGGCAGAAACGAAAGGACCTTCTGCAGTCCCTCTCCAAAGTTCGAGATGGGCATATAGGCGCCGCAGATAAACCCGTACCCCGCACTGATAATCGTTCCCACAGCCGAAATCTGCCCCTGCGATGAGAGGAAGAAGTTGATGATGCTGGACAGCGCGGTGCCAAACATCACCAGTAAAAATACGTCAGCAAGAATAAAAAGAATATCCGACGCACTCAGATACCATCCTACATTCAAAAGATAAATCACGCCAGCGGCAGTAGCTGCAAGACAGATGATCATAGTAGAAAAAAAGGTCGCAATATAGTAGCTCAGTGCCAGTACCGACGGTCTCACCGGGGCAATCGTGAGGTCACTCCTCGCTCCTGATACCTTATCCTGAACCATCAGCATATTCGAACAGAATGCCACCGTCACGCAGCAGACTGCCAGAAGGGAAGAAAACAGTTCTCCTCCCACCAGTCCATTCATTACCTCATCAGCCACTGTAACACCCTCTTCCAGCGAACTCTGAAAACTGTCACGATACACATTGCCCAGAAATGTAATATACAGCACCAGAAGGATCAGCGGTGTGACCATGGAAGTAAAAAACATCCCTTTGTCTTTAAAAAACAGTTTTGCATTCCGCTTGATCAATGCAAATAATGTATTCATTCTTTCTCACCTCCTGTCAATTGTTTTCCTGTCACAGCAAGAAAAACATCATCCATCTTTCCCTTCGTGATCTCATAGTCCTGAAAGAGCTCCGGATGATCCAATATGAGTTTTGTGGCTGCCGATGTATCCGGCACTGCCACGCGGTATGCATCGCGTATTTTCTCATAAGCCAGATCCAGACTGGCAATGCTGCTCTCCTCCACCCCATAAAATGTAATAAAATCACCGGTATAGGTATTTTTTAGCTGCAGCGGCGTCCCCTCGGCAGATATTTTTCCGTGATCCAGTATAATGACATAATCGGCATCTGCCGCTTCTTCCATATAATGTGTTGTAAGAAATACGGTCATATGGGAATCCTTCCGGAGCTGTGACACCACATCCCATAGTTTCTTTCTGGTCTGCGGATCAAGCCCGGTGGTAGGCTCGTCCAGAATGAGTATCTTCGGTCGATGCAGCAGGGCGCGGGCAATGTCAATCCTGCGCCGCTGTCCCCCGGAAAGTTTCCCCACCGGGCGTTTCATAAGGTCGCCAAATTCCAGAAGTCCCTCCAATTCATCCAGCCGTTCCTTAAACGCCCTCCCGGTCATGCCATACAGAGCTGCTCTGCTCTCCAGATTATCCTGTACAGTAAGCGCCTTATCCAGTACCGAGTTCTGAAATACTACACCTAGGTTCCGTTTGATTGTATCCACATTGTGATCCAGATCCACTCCGTCAATTCGGATCGAACCACTGTCCTTCGCAAGCTGTCCGCACATAATCGATATTGTCGTACTCTTTCCTGCCCCGTTTAATCCAAGAAAGGCAAAAAGCTCCCCCTTCTTTACCCGAAAACTCAGATCCTGCACCGCCTTTACTTCGCCAAAGGTCTTTGACAGGTTCTGTATCTCAATCACATTTCCCATCTCTTCCTCCATTCCAAAATATTATTTTTTTTAGTTTAACAGAAAACACTTATGTAAGTCAAATGTCTATAATAATTCAAACGGTGTCCGTCTTGGAAAATTTCCAAAACGGACACCGTAAGTAATTTCTCTGCTATAAATCAAATGTTTGATTTTCTGATTTGAAATCAATCGAAATCAATCCCTCCATAAAAGCAGTTACTTTTACAGTAAGATTCTCCTTTGTCCAGGATGATGTCGCAGCTCTTTTTGGATCTTTGTCCTTTGAACCATACATCCTGGTAAGTATTGATTCATACTGCTTTATCAAATCACTATTCTGTACCTCTGCTTCTTTGTCTATTGTAATCACTATTATTACTCTTGAGAATTTATCCTCGGTAAATTTATAGGATATACTACTAGTAACGCCTTTGACACCTAAATAATCAGTTTCCATTACAGTAATGTTCCGTTTATCCTTTTTATCCTCAATTGCATCGTCAGGATACCGGCCTTTCAGTTCCTCCAATACCGATTCATAACTACTGCCCCAGTCCATCTCCACATAAAACGGATTCTTTAACGCCCTGATTTTAAAAAATATAGTTACTCCAATTGAAATTAACAAAAAAAATAAAAAAATAGCAATACCGCTTATAATAAGCTTTTTATGCTTTTTCTTTTTCACGGCCTGTATTTCTCTCAGAATCTCAGTCATAGGATTGCCGCATTTCATACACATCTCGGACTTTTCTGAAACACTTGCTCCACATTCGTTACATTTTATCAGTGCCATAATCAGTCCTCCGTATAAAGCGCCATCTCTTTATAGCAATTCATAGTCTTAGTATCTGCATCATTAAATGTGCTTGTATATGTTGTCAGGCTTCCCGTTGGATCAATAGCGCAGCCAACCAACTCCGTATAGGAATCATAGAACTTTTTTAAAGCAGTATATGCATCTTCATACTCTGCTGGTGGATTCTTCAAGTCTTTCATCAATAACTGAACCGTTTCCTGATTTCTCTTAATCTCATTAATGTCAGATTTGAAAGATTGATCCGAAAAAAGATTGGAAAGTGCTGTATCAAAATCAATAAAAAAATCATATTTTCCTTTTGTAAACTCATCTGTCTCATCATCAGATTTTTCATATATTGCATTTTTCCATACTTTATGTATCAAATTACCACAGCTTTCTGCTTTTGCTGCACCAGATAACATAGTTATAACTGCTGTCTGTAAATTTTCTTTATAAACTGCTGCTGTTTTCTTATCATGCCATTGTTTCACAAAAAATCCGCCCGCACAGCCGAGAAGAATAACTGCTATAGCCACTATAATTAGATTGCGCTTCATTTTGCTCATTTTCTGCTTTGCATTTATTATCTCAACCTTTTGTGGTTCTGCAGTCGTTTCCTCCGCCAAATGAACAGGACAGCCACAGTGTGGGCATATCGTATCTATATCATTGAGTATTTCTCCACATTCGAGACACTTTTTCTCTAACTCTGGTTCTTCTTTCAAAATTGTTCCACAATGAATACACTTCACTGCTTTCTCAGAAATCTGTTCTCCACATTCCGGGCAATATATTAATGCCATAAAACTTCCTCCTCTGTCGTATTTTTACCCCACAGAATTCACCTGCGGGGTAAAATCAAAAATTTACTCATATTATTCTATTTCTTTCATCATCCCTTTTTCACCAGCAATGATTTTCCTGTCATCTCTTCTGGCTGCTGCAGTCCCATCATCTGGATCAGTGTCGGGGCGATATCAGCAAGACACCCTCCCTCACGGAGCGTATACTTTTCATCGTAATTCACAAGAATAAACGGCACCGGGTTAATGGTATGTGCAGTAAAGGGGGCACCGGACTCATAATCCACCAGCTGCTCGGCATTTCCGTGATCCGCACAAACAAACATCTGTCCATCCACTTCTTTTATGGCCTCCACTGCCCTTCCGACACACTCGTCTACTGCCTCTACCGCTTTGATGGCAGCATCCTCAATCCCAGTATGGCCAACCATATCTGGATTGGCAAAATTAATAATGATCACATCATATTTATCGGATTTGATGGCATCAACCAGTCCGTCGCATACTTTATAAGCGCTCATCTCCGGCTGCAGATCATAGGTCGCCACTTTCGGGGAATTTACAAGCAGGCGCTCTTCTCCCTCATTGGGTTCCTCAATCCCTCCATTAAAGAAAAAGGTAACGTGGGCATACTTCTCTGTCTCTGCTGTGCGAAGCTGCTTTAATCCATTCTTTGCCAGAAATTCTCCGAAAGTATTTGTGATCTCCACCTTATGGAAGGCAACAATCTTATTGGGGATCGTCACATCATATTCCGTGAAGGCAATAAATGTCGTGGGGAAGAACCCTTTCCTTCTCTCAAAACCATCGAATTTGTCATCGCAGAAAGCACGGGTTATCTCACGTGCGCGGTCCGGGCGGAAATTATAAAAAATAATAGAATCCTTTTCCTTTACCGTCGCCACTGGCTTGTCATCCTTCATAATGACAGTGGGCTTTACAAACTCATCGGTCTCTTCTTTATCATAGGAATTCTGGACCGCACAGAGACCGCAGGCCGCTGTCTCGCCCTCACCGAGAACCAATGCATTGTAAGCCTTTTCTACACGGTCCCAGCGGTTATCACGGTCCATGACATAATAGCGTCCCATCACTGTCGCTACCTGTCCGACACCGATCTCTTCCATCTTGTCCATTGCCTCTTTAACAAAATCCTTACCGGATGCCGGAGGAGTATCCCTGCCATCCAGAAAGGCGTGAAGATATACATTTTCAATACCGTTCCGCTTTGCCATCTCAAGCAGGGCGTACATATGGGTATTGTGGCTGTGTACGCCACCATCTGAAAGCAGTCCAAAGAGATGCAGGTCAGAATTATTGTTCTTACAATTCTCCATGGCTGCCATCAATGCCTCATTTTCAAAGAATACACCGTCCTCAATCTCCTTGGTGATCCTTGTCAGCTCCTGATATACGATACGGCCGGCACCCATGTTCAGGTGTCCTACCTCAGAATTACCCATCTGCCCATCGGGAAGTCCCACTGCCATTCCACTGGCATTTCCTTTCACAAAAGGACAATCCCTCATCAGTCCGTCCATTACCGGGGTATTTGCCTCTGCCACGGCATTCCCCTCTGTCTTTTCATTTAATCCATATCCATCTAAGATCATCAATACGGTTGGTTTCTTACTCATGTTCACGAGCTCCTTTCCTCAAATGCTTCTACTGACCTATTATAAAGGAGTTTCCCGGAGAAGTCAATAATCGGCAAGAGTACTATAGAGTAAACCTCTTTGTCTGCCGGCTCAGGTCTTCACTGAGTTCGGAAAGTCTCTCCGTCTCCTTATGACATTCCGATACAGCCGATGACAGACTCTGCATACTGGCGCTGGTCTGCTGGGTGGATGCCGCATTCTGTTCGGAGATGGCGGCCAGCTGCTCCACCACACCGTGGATAATGTCCTTCTGTTTCTCCAGAAGACCCGTCTGCTCGTAAATGCTGTCGGAAACAGACGCCACATCCCCCATTCCCTTCTGCAGCCCCTGAAAAGCCTCTCTGGTGTCCTCCAGCTTCACTTTCTGGGAAATCACTGCCTGATTTACCTTTTTCATGGTAGATACGCTGACACCAGAATTAGTCAAAAGCTCCTTCACAACCTCTTCAATCTCACCTGCACTTTCGGCAGATTCCTCCGCCAGCTGACGAATCTCCTCTGCCACAACGGCAAATCCCTTCCCCGCCTCTCCCGCTCTGGCGGCCTCGATGGAGGCGTTCAGGGATAAGAGGCTGGTCTGTTCGGCGATATTCTGTATCATCTCCACAGCCTCCTCAATCCGCTCTGCCGAGACATTGGTAGCCTTTGTCTGATCTGCCACCTGCCCGATATCGGAAGACGTCTGTTGATTGATCACGGCAAGATCCCGCAGGATCTCGTCTACCCTTCTGGATAAGCCTGTCATGGAAGAGACCGCCTGTTCCAGTTTCTTCGTATTCTCCACATTCCTCACTATCACATCGGCCATATCGGTAACCTGTTCACTGGCCGATGAAGTCTCCTGAGCCTGGGATATACTTCCCTGGGCAATCTCCTCCATGGCATTATCCACACTGCTTACACTGTCCGCAATATGGGTAAACCTTTTAGAAAATTTCAGATTGCTGCTGTTGAGCTGCTCGGTTTGTTTGGCAATAACAGAAACAATGATCTTCAGCTGCCTGTGCAGGTCGGAAACGGCATTATTGATAATCACAATTTCATTTCGGCTCTTCCTCTTTGATGTCTCCTCCACCGGTGCACTCAGATCGCCCCTGGCCAGTGTCTCTACCCGTTTCGAAGTCTTGCGGATCCGCGAAGCAATGGAATTCGAGATCAGTATCGCGATGACCAGGCAGAACACATAGGCGATAACGCCCACAATCACAAGTGTTATCACCGTCTCTTTGATAAACTGGTCAACACCCTCTTTGGGTTCCCCGGCCAGTACCATGCCGCGGTCTGTCATTTTATACAGTCCATAATATACCTGTCCATTGATGACAACATCATCCGAAAAATAGGTCTCCCCATTCTCAATCACCTTCTGTACAACTACATCACTGGCCTTTTCTCCAAACATTTCAGGGGTTGAACTGCTAACTACCGTATCCCCGTCGTATGCTACAAGAGTGATTCCCACACCTTCCAAATATCCCACATAACCATTATAGCCGGTAACAGCAACCTCCAGTGTCTCCCTTACCCGGCTGTTCATCTCACGAACTGTAATCCGTATGCTGCACACAATAAGCAGCGCGGTGAGAATAAACAGAGAAATCATTTCCATCAGAATTAATTTTGTCTTAATCTTCATATGCCTTCATCCTTTCTGGTGTTTCGAGCAGGTCACAGCGGGCTGGCGGCAGAAACGGGGAATATTATCCCCTGTTCTGCGCGTCAACCAGATTTTCACTCTGATACATCCTGCGTAATTTTGGTTTCTCAATTTTTCCTGTGGGGTTCCTCGGCACATCGGCAAAGAAGATCCTGCGCGGCCTCTTATACCTCGGCAGTCCCCTGCAAAAATCATTGATCTGATCTTCTGTACAAATCATATCCGGCTTCAGTTCTATAATAGCTGCCGAAATCTCTCCCAGGCGGTCATCCTGAAGCCCTATCACCGCCACATCTTTGATGGCCTCATGACGGCTGAGGAAATTTTCAATCTGCACCGGATAGATGTTTTCACCGCCGCTGATGATAACATCCTTCTTCCGGTCAACCAGATAGATAAACCCGTCCTCATCCATCTCCGCCATATCACCAGTGTAAAGCCAGTCCCCGTGAAGTACCTCGTCAGTAGCTTCGGGATCGTTGTAATAGCATTTCATCACCCCTGGTCCCTTCACCGCCAGCTCACCCACCTCACCCTGGGCGGCCTCACTGCCATCCTCACCTATAATCTTTGCTTCCCAGCCGTATCCTGGCACACCAATGGCACCCACCTTATGTATATTTTCCACGCCCAGATGCACGCATCCCGGACCAATGGATTCGCTGAGTCCATAATTGGTGTCATACTGGTGATCCGGAAAATATCCTTTCCATCTGCGGATCAGGCTCTGGGGCACCGGCTGCGCCCCGATATGCATCAGGCGCCACTGTTCCAGATCATAGTCCTCCTTCTTTAATCTGCCGCTGTCCAGCTCTACCAGTATATCCTGTGCCCAGGGTACCAAAAGCCAGACAATGGTGCATTTTTCCTCCGACACTGTCTCCAGAATCGTCTTCGGGCTCACTCCCTTCAGAAGCACTGCCTTTCCAGCACTGAGAAGACTGCCAAACCAATGCATCTTGGCCCCGGTATGGTACAGCGGCGGAATGCATAGGAATACGTCCTCCCTTGTCTGTCCGTGGTGCATCTGCTCAACCCGGCAGGAATGCATCAGGCTCTCATGATCGTGCAGAATGGCTTTCGGAAACCCGGTAGTTCCAGAAGAAAAGTAGATCGCGGCATCATCTTCATCGGCAAGTTCAATGCCCGGAGCCAGACTGGGACAGTTGGCAGCCAGCTTGTCATAGTCTTCCGCAAAGGATGGGCAGTCCCCTCCTACATAGAACAAAAGACGGTTCTGGCTGATGGAGTCTGCTATCTCTTCCACACGGCCGGTAAATTCCGGTCCAAATACTAGCACATCCACCTCGGCAAGCTCCAGACAGTACTCAATCTCATCCGGGGCATAACGAAAATTCAACGGCACTGCCAGGGCCCCTGTCTTCAGTATCCCAAAATAGATGGGCAGCCACTCCAGGCAGTTCATCAAAAGAATAGCCACCTTATCGCCCTTGCGGATTCCCCGGCTCATGAGAAGCTGGGCAAAACGATTTGCCTTTTCATCAAAGACATGCCAGGTAATCTCTCTGCGGTAATGGCACATGGGACTGGACTCGATGAGTTCATAGTCCCTCCATGTAACCCTTCTCCTCTCCTGAATGTCCGGATTTATCTCAACCAGACTGACATCATCCGGATACTGTCTGGCATTTCTTTCCAATAAATCTGTAATCGGCATTGATCTTCTCCTCCAACTGGTATAATAGCACCATTATATCTCATTGCAGACTTTTTAGCAAGGAAATCGCATCGGTTATCTCATAAAGAATATGATCACAATATTTCCCAAATTCTCCGTCCTCATATCCCCAAGCCTCTTCCTTCACCCCCACCGTCACAAACCCGCCGCTGCCGGCCCCCTTCAGCGCTGGTATAATGTCCTCAAAAACGATGCAGGCGTCGGGGCTGCAGCCCAGCTTCTCGGCTTCTTTTATGTATATATCCGGAAACTCCTTGCACCGCTCTACCTCATTCCCCTCGGTAAAGGAGTGAAACAGATCATACACCCCGTTATTTTTCAGGCACGGTTCAAAGAGAAGTGCCGTATTCGAGGTGGCGACTCCCGCCGGAATCCCCTGCTCCCGCAGCCACAGCAGCAGTTCCATTGTCCCCGGCCGGATCCGCACCCTCTCTGAATAGGCTTGGAGCGCCATGGCATTCCATTCTGCCATCACCTCACCGGCATTCAGCGGCAGCCGGAACCGGGCAATGGTATACTCTGCCACCTGTTCAAATCCCATGGCCTTAATGGCATCCGAATAATCTTCCGGCACCCGAATGCCGTATTTCCCCAGAAAATCCACATCCACCTGCCGCCAGACCCAGGTGGAATCTAAAATCGTCCCGTCAAGATCAAATATAACTCCTTCGATTTTCAATTTTTTCTTCGTCCTCCATTCCTTATGGCCTTTATCACCTTACTTCCAATCCTGGCATGCCCTTTCTTATTTGGATGCGGGTCAATATCCCTGCCGGATATGGTCATATTGAGAAGGCTTTCCTCTGTCCTGTCAAACTCTTCCTTTATATCCACTATCGTATATTCCCCGGACTCACAAAACGCCTCATTCAGCAGTCCGACATACCGCTCTGTCAGATAATGCAGATTGGCAAAACCAGAAAGATCGCCGCAGGGATTATATACATTGTTGGCATAGATCTGCGCCTCTGGGGAGATACTGTGGATTGCCCGGATAATCTTCGGGAAATTTACGGCAAACTGGCTGCATGCTTCCCGGAACATCTGATCCCCCTTTTCAATATAATCCCGCAGGTCCCGGTCCAGACTGACGAGATGCAGCAGATCGTTGGATCCGATCGACAGGGTGACGATATCCGCATATTTCAGGGTGGCGCGGTATTTGCGGTACATATTATTGTCCGGATTGGTCAGTATATCCAGAAGCTGTTCACTGCGGAGTCCGTTTGTACCAAGATTTGCCATAAATACATAATCATAATTCTCTTCCAGATAATGTCCCACCTGGCCCACATAAGAATCCTTTTCCGGATCCGGCAGTCCATAGCCATGAGCGATGCTGTCGCCCAGTGCCACATAGCGCACGCTGCTCGACACCTTATCTCCTGATCCCACTTTAACTACAGGCATTTTCCAGAATCCAATCACCACCGCAGATAAAAGAACACCTGCACGAATCCACCATTTCACCCATACCAGCCTCCTTATCCCAAGTCGTTGTACTAGTATTTCCCCAGGCAGGTGAATTCATGCAGGTAATAAAATTTAATCTGCTTATTCTGCTTCCTCTTCTACATTGTGGTAAACATTCTGTACATCATCGTCCTCGTCCAGAAGATCAATGATCCGGTTGAACATTTTTTTGTCCTCATCACTGGCAAGCGCCACATAATTCTGCGGAATCATCGTGATCTCTGCCTGTACCATGGGGACTCCCTCCTTCTCCAGAGCCTCCCTCACCGCACTGAATTCCTCCGGAGCAGTAAGTATCTCGTAGCTGTCCTCTTCCTCATTGAAATCCTCTGCCCCGGCATCCAGTGCCGCCATCATAAATTCGTCGGCATCCGTATCGTATTCTTCCTTGTCGATTATAATCTGCCCCTTCTGGTCGAACATATAGGAAACGCAGCCGGTGGTTCCGACATTTCCATTCCCCTTCGTAAAAGCATTTCGCACATTAGAAGCGGTTCGGTTCTTATTGTCAGTCAGCGCCTCCACTATGATCGCCGTTCCGCTTGGACCATATCCCTCATAAGTACAGCTGACATAATTTACGGCATCCACATTCCCGGCCGCTTTCTTTATCCCACGGTCAATCGTGTCATTCGGCATATTATTTGCCTTCGCCTTAGCGATCACATCGCGGAGCTTGCTATTACTATTGGGATCCGGTCCTCCCTCCTTAACCGCTACCGCAATCTCTCTCCCGATCACCGTAAAAATCTTTCCCCTCTTCGCATCATTTTTTTCCTTTTTGTGCTTGATATTTGAAAATTTAGAATGTCCTGACATTTATCCTTTCCTCCATAATCCATTAATCTCTTCCATCACTGCCGGCACGAGCCCCGCCGTCCGCACAGCGCACATCACCGTATCGTCACCCGCGATGGATCCAGCAATTTCCTCGATTCCCATGGCATCTACTGCCGCCGCCACCGCCATGGCCATACCGCTCACCGTCCGGATCACAACCAGATTATCCGCCTGGACCACCGACACGATCCCGTCCTGCAGCACCCGGGCGTAGCGGTCGGAGTAGGCGGGCGGCGGGTTTCCGCCATGCTCCGTCACTGCATATTTGGGCTTCCCATTCCTTCCTGACACCTTTGTCAGGGCTAGTTCCCGGATATCCCGGCTCACCGTAGCCTGTGTTACCTGAAATCCCGCCTCCAGCAGGCGTTTCGCCAGATCCTCCTGGGTCTCTATCTCATACCGGTCTATCAGCTCCAGTATCTTATTTTGTCTTGAACGTTTCACAATACCGCTCCATTCCCCGATCAATCTCTGTTGAGCTTGCTCCGCATTTTTTCAAAAAAACTGACATCCCCCAGACTCACCATGTCGAAAGTCGTCTCCGCCCTCCGGATCCATATGGTATCCCCTGTGGACACCGTCCAGAGAAATTTCCCATCCCCCCGGACAGCCGCCTCATCCTCATACTGCTCCTTGGTCCGCCCCACCTCGATCCGCAGCTCTGCCCCCGCGGATACTACCAGGCTTCTCTTGTTGAGAGAATGGGGGCAGACAGGCGTGATAATCATCGCCTCCATCCCCGGAGCCAGTACCGGTCCCGCCGCAGAGAGATTGTAGGCGGTAGAACCCGTCGGCGTTGATACCAGGATGGCATCCGCCACATAGGTATCCAGCAGTTCATCATCCACATATACCCGTGTGGTGATCATACGCCCAAAGTTCCGCTTGCCAATGATAAATTCATTCACCGCAAGGCTGGAGTCCTCCCCGCATGTGCCTCCCCGGACCACTCCGGAGAGCGCCATCCTCTTCTCCACCTCAAACCTTCCGGCAAGAATGCTGTCCAATGCCTTTCTGATCTTCGGCCGCTCCACCTCGGTAAGGAAACCGAGAGTGCCAAAATTAACCCCCAAAATGGGAACATCTCTGCCGGCAAAGCGCTTCGCCGCCTGGATCATGGATCCGTCACCGCCCAGCACCACCGCCATATCCGCCCAGTCCTCCCGTCCCTCGGGCGCGGATACCTTTTCTATTCTAGCACACTTCTCATGTTTTTCCAAATATCTTTTTATCTCTTCGGCAGTTTCATAATTCCTGTCCTTTTCCTCGTCCGATATAATATAAAAATTTGTCACGCAATGCTTCTCCACCACAGCCTCCATTCCTACAGCGTCTTATGTGCCGTCTCTACCAGCCCTCGAATCCTCTGGCGCCACTCATCGGTAATCCCGGAAAAATTCTGTCCGCCATTCTCCATATAGAGAAGATATTCAATATTCCCCTCTGGTCCGCGGATGGGTGAATGATCAATTCCAAGTATGCGGAAACCGAGTTCTCCGGCATGGCAGATTACCATCCCAATGACTTCTTCATGGACCTCCGGGTCCCGGACAACCCCCTTTTTGCCAACCTTTTCCCGCCCCGCCTCAAACTGCGGTTTGATCAGGCACACAATCTGTCCCTCCTGGCACATCAGCGCTTTCACTGGTGCCAGAACCTTCGTCAGGGAAATAAATGCCACATCAACAGAGACAAAATCCACCTGTTCGCCGATATCATCTGGTTTCACATACCGGATATTTGTTTTCTCCATCGACCTTACGCGCTCATCCTGCCGCAGCTTCCAGGCCAGCTGGTTCGTTCCGACATCAATGGCATACACATAGCGGGCGCCGTTCTGAAGCATGCAGTCGGTAAAGCCGCCGGTGGAAGATCCCACATCCATACAGGTCTTTCCGGACAGCTCTATGGGAAAACTCTCCATGGCGCGCTCCAGCTTGTAGCCGCCCCGGCTGACATATTTCATTTTCTTTCCTCTGACTTCGATGCCTGCCGTCACAGGAAAGGTCTGTCCCGCCTTGTCCTCACGCTGTCCGTCCACAAATACCTCTCCCGCCATGATAACAGCCTTGGCCTTCTCTCTTGATTCTGCCAGCCCCTGTTTCACCAGCAGAACATCCAGTCGTTCCTTCTGCTCCTTCAATGCCTCAATTCCCTTTCTATCCTCTCCGCTGCAGCCGCAGGACTCATTCCATATTTTTCATACAGCTCTTCCGGCGCCCCGTGCTCAATAAAGGAATCCGGAAGGCAGACCGGAAGGCAGTTCCTTCCTCTCCACCCACGGCTCATTAAAAATGCCTGAATCCTCTCTGAAAATCCGCCGCTGTATACATTGTCCTCCATTGTCACCACAAGGGAATGACTCTCTGACAATCTTCCTGCCAGTTCTTCGTCAAAGGGCTTGACAAACCGCATATTCACAACCGTAGGACAAATTCCGGATCCCTTCAGCCGCTCTGCAGTCTCCAGGGCAGTTTTCACCATATTCCCCACCGCCAGGATCAAAACCTCCCGGCCCTCCTGCAGCACCTCCGCCTTACCGTACCGCATTTTGGTATGTGTTCCCCTATACTCATAAGCTGCCCCCCGGGGATACCGGATCACCACCGGAGCCTTTACATGATACATGGCAAAGTCCAGGGATTCCGTTAATTCCGCCCCGTCCATAGGGGACAGCACCGTGATGCCCGGAATGGACGAGAGATAGGAAATATCAAAGATCCCCTGGTGTGTCTCGCCGTCCTTTCCCACAATGCCGCTCCTGTCCAGTGTAACGATCACAGGAAGCCGGTTAATGCACACATCATGAAGCAGCTGGTCATAGGCACGCTGCATAAAGGTGGAATAAAGGGATACCACCGGTCTCAGACCTCCAGCGGCAAGGCCGGCGGCAAATGTCACCGCATGCTCTTCTGCGATGCCTACATCATAAAAACGTTCCGGGTATTTCCCGGAAAATTCCCGCAGCCCTGTGCCATCAGGCATGGCCGCACAAACCGACACCATCGTTTCCTCTTTCTCCGCCGTATCCATCATCCACTGGCCAAAGATCCCGGTATAGGTGACGGCCTCCTCTGCCTCCGGTTCCCCGCTCCTGATGTCAAAGGAACCGACGCCGTGAAACACATCCGGCTTCTTCTCTGCCGGCCGGTAACCCTTCCCTTTCTTCGTCAGCACATGAACCAGCACCGGCTGGTCATGAATCGATGATGCGGTATGGAAGGCAGTCACCATCTCATCAATATTGTGACCATCCACCGGTCCGATATAGATCAGTCCCATATCCTCAAACATCATCCCCGGGATCAGCAGATGCTTCAGGGAGGACTTGGCTTTCTTGATATGTCTCGTAATGGGCTTCCCCAGATTCGGCAGCCGGTCCAGGGCATTCTCCACATTTACCTTCAGATCCCGGTACTTCCGGTTTGCCCGGATCTTCCCCAGATAATTTGAAATGCCCCCCACATTCTTGGCAATGGACATTTTATTGTCATTCAGAACAACTACCATATTGGAATGCAGGGAAGCCGCATTATTCAATGCCTCAAATGCCATGCCCCCGGAAAGTGCACCGTCGCCGATCACCGCAAATACTTTCTCGTCCGTTCCCTTCAGATCTCTTGCTTTCGCAAACCCAAGCGCCACAGAAATAGAAGTGGAGCTGTGCCCCGTATCGAAGGTATCGCTCTCATTTTCCCTCACTTTGGGAAAGCCGCTGATTCCGCCCAGACACCGCAGCGTATCAAAGACATCTGCCCTTCCCGTCAGCAGCTTATGCACATAAGACTGATGTCCCACATCCCAGACAAGCTTGTCCTTCGGAAAATCCAGACAGAGATGCAGAGCCATTGTAAGCTCAACCGCTCCCAGATTTGACGCCAGATGTCCGCCTGTCCGGCTCACACTCCTCACCAGCTTGCGGCGGATCTCCTTCGCCAGCGCCGGATAATCCTGAGGATCAATATTCTTAATATCATTTTCCTTTATGATCGTTTGCAGTAATTCACTCACTTTCGTACCCTCTTTACATTTCTCTGTTTACCAGCGATTCCATAAGCCCCCGCAGAAGGCTTTTCTCCTCCCTCTCTGCGGTCTCCATATGATCCAGTCTCTCCAGCGCACGGTCCGTATATTCCCGCACCCTCTGCCGGCTCTCCTCCAGCCCGCGCATCGACACAAATGTGGATTTCCTGTTTCTCTCATCACTATGTACCGGTTTCCCTATCTTCTTTTCATCACCAGCCACATCCAGTATATCATCCTGGATCTGAAATGCAATCCCGATGTCCGTACCGATGCTCTCTGCCGTGTCCAGCTGCTCTTCTGAAGCTCCCGCCAGCACAGCGCCGATCATCAGGCTTCCCTCTATAAGTGCAGCTGTCTTGTTTTTATAGACATAGAACAGTGTGGCTTCATCCACAAACTGCCCGTTATTCTCCACATCCACAACCTGTCCGCCTACCATGCCATAGATCCCCGCCTTATGACCGAGTATACGGAGTGCGGACGCAATCCTCCGGCTGTCCGTACGGCTGTCAAAGGCCCGGAACGCCGTTTCATAAGCAAGATTCAGCAGGGCGTCTCCGGCGAGTATCCCCATATCCTCTCCATACTTTTTGTGGGTCGTCAGCTTTCCCCTGCGGTAATCATCATTGTCCATCGCCGGCAGATCGTCGTGTACAAGAGAATAGGTATGTATCATCTCCATGGCCATCATAAAGGGCCGGACAGCCGCTTCGTCCGTCCCTCCCATAATCCGGTACATGCCATACATGAAAAGAGGACGCAGCCGCTTGCCGCCAGCCTGAAGACTATAATTCACCGCCCGGAGCACCGTCTCCTGATATCCGGTTTCCTCCGGCAGATAGGGACGGAATCCCTCCTCCGTCTCCTTCAGTCTCTGTACAAGAGCCTCCTTATTCATCCCCATCGCCTTCATCTCCCATCAACACCTGTATTTTCTTCTCTACCTGATCAATCGCCTTATTTCCCTCTCTGACATATTTCATTCCCTCAGAAAAGCACTGATAGGATTCCTCCAGGGACAATTTTTCCTGTTCCATCTTCTTTACCGTATCCTCCAGCCTGTCCATAATCTCTTCCAGTTCCACTATTTCCCTCCGTTCTCAGACAATGTGATCTCCTTCACCTCCGCCGACACTGTGCCATCGGCAAATGTCACACAGATCCTGTCGCCGTTCTTTACCCCATGTGCCGAATCTATCATTTTATCTTCCCCATCCGATACATAGGCATATCCGCTCTCCAGCTTTTTCAGCGGGCTTACGCTGTCAAGCCGCCCCGCCAGCAGGGCAAACTCATGCTTCTTCTCCGTGCAGGTCTGCGTGATCAGGACAGTGAGCCTGTCCTCCAGATTTGTGAGGCGCTGTCTCTGCTCCCGGATCTGCTGCTCCGGATGACGGCTCTTCAGCTTATCCTCCAGAAAACCCAGTCTTTCACAGCATGTCTCTACCTGACGGAGAATGCTCCGGGCCAGACGGTCCTTATAGTCGTAGAGCTCCTGCAGCGCCTGTCTTACATCGTATATGGCAAGCTCTGCCGCCGCAGACGGGGTCGGCGCCCTCAGATCCGCTACAAAATCAATTATGGTAAAATCCGTTTCATGTCCCACTGCAGAGATCACAGGCGTCCGGCAGGCAAAAACTGCGTCTGCCACCGTCTTCTCATTAAATGCCCACAAGTCTTCCATAGAGCCGCCGCCGCGGCCAACAATGATCACATCCACATCCGCATTATCCAGAACACGGATTCCCGCTGCAATGGTGTCTGCGGCCCCTTCCCCCTGAACCCGGGCAGGATACAGGATCAGCTGTACATAAGGATTCCGCCGTCTGGCGATATGGATCATGTCCTGCACGGCGGCTCCGGTCTGCGCTGTGACGATCCCAACCCGCCTGACGTATTTGGGAAGCGGCAGTTTCCGTTCCTCATCAAAATAACCGGCAAGCTCCAGCTTTTTCTTTAATCGTTCATACCGCTCCGCCAACATGCCATCTCCTGCGAGAACGATTTTTTTGGCATACAGCTGATATTTCCCGTCTCTCTCATAAACACTGATGGAGCCGCCCACAATGACCTCCTGTCCGTTTTCCATTGTGAAACCAAGACCTCCCCGGTCACCGCGGAACATAACGCAGGCCAGCTGCGAGCCCTCGTCCTTGATCGTAAAATAAATATGCCCAGAGCTATGATATTTGCAATTGGATATCTCGCCTTTTACAAATACAACCGACAGGGCATATTCGTTTGAAAACATATTCTTGATATACTGGTTTACAGAAGAGACGGAATACACTTTTCCTCTATTCATTTACTATTTTCCCCAGGATTCCATTGACAAAAGCAGATCCGTTGTCCTCACCATACTGCTTTGCCAGTTCTACCGCTTCATTTACCGCCACACCTACCGGTACACTGTCATCATACAATGCCTCATAGATGGCCAGACGCAGAAGCGCCAGTTCCGCTTTGGCGATGCGGTCGATCTTCCACCCGCGCGAATGGGCGGATATCTTCTCATCAATCTCCGGCAGCTTCCGGATCAGTGCCTCCAGCTTATCCAGGATTTCCTGTCTTTCCTTTTCCTTTAGTTCCTTTTCCTGAAGGAAGTTATCTCTCTGCTCCGCAAACTCCCCTGCCGGATAAAATTCATTCTGAAATACCAGACAGAAAAGGTACTCTCTCATCTCTCGTCTCGTCATGTCAATCCTCACTTCCAAACGGGGCACCGTCAGTCCTTGTTCTCAATCTCCACTCCGGCAATCCTCACGTTGACTGCCCTGACTCTCAACCCCGTCATGGAATTGATCGCCTGTGCGACCTTCTCCTGTACTTGTGCACAAGCCTTTGGAATATTATATCCGTACTTCATATTAATGGCAAGATCTACTCTCACAGAGTCGTCATTTACCTCTACCTTGACACCCTTGGACAAATTTCTGACGCCAAATTTTCCTGCCAGTTCATTCTTAAACCCGCCTGCCATGGATTCCACACCTTCTACTTCCGATGCTGAAATACCTGCAATGCTGGAAACAACCTCATTGGCGATCTGCACCTCTCCGATGCCGGACTGGCTTTCAAATGTATCATGATTGTTATCTGTCATGATCCTGGTACCTCCTGTCTATATGATAATCTCATATAACTATTATTTTCCTATTATAACAGATTTATTACTTTTTGCCAACAGGAGAAATGACAATTTTATCTGCCGCACATTCCGTCTTCCGTTTGACTACATCCTCAATTTGGGCGATCTGCTGTTCCGTAAGCTCCTGGGCATTCACCACAACGTCTACGCTGTCATCCAGTATCGTCACAACCGCCTCATGGAATCCCTTGGCGGCAAGAAGATTCTCTGTCGCTGTCTCCTTTTCACTGACCTGTGTCATATTCATAATCTCGTTCATGGCCTTCTGTTTCTGTGCGTCCGTGGCATTCTGGTTATTGACCAGCTGTGTCAGGGTATCTTTATTTTTCGCTCTTGTCTGCTCACGGGACAGCTTTGCTTCCTCAAAGTAGTTCTTTGTAACCGTATTGCTCACAAGCACGGCCTCTCCGGCATTTTCCCTGGATGCCAGCTCCCCGGAGGATCCGTCTGTCACCTTGGCCGGCGTCTGGGACTCCTCTGCTGAAGCTGCTGCCACTGACACGCCGCTGGCAGAATCTCCTCCGTCCAGCACGATATCCTCATCTGAGATATCCGCCACCTCATTATCCTGTATCACCTCATTCTCTGTGGTCATACTAAGTTCATCCCGCTCTGTCATACTTAAGTACCCGGCCATTGCCACCATGACAACAAGCCCTGTGATAATAATCTGGTTTTTCCGCAAAAGTTTTTTCACTCCTTTGCCTCCTTACTCTTCATTATTTTAATTTTATGACTCTCAATCTGAAATAATGCACTGACTGCCTCAGTTATTTCTCTTTTTATTCCGGCGTCCGCACCCCCGTCGCAGACAATAACCACTCCCTCCAGCTCCGGCTCCTTTTCCTGTATCACATAAGGAGATGAATTCCTCTCGCTATCTTCAATCAGAACGGTCTGCTCCTCAGTGGCATTCCCTCTGTCCGAATTATCCTTTAAGGTCACCTTCTCATTGGTGGCTTTCAGTGTCAGCATCACTTCCACACTGCCCACTCCCTCCACACGTCGCAAAAGTTCTATCAGTTCCTGTTTCATCTGTTCCCTGTACCGGTTCTGTTTCACCATGGCATCGGTCTCCACCGCCTCCGTTTCCCTTTCACCGCTCTCCCCGCCGACTTTCTCAAAGGAAACCCCGTAGGAAATAAGGATCAGTAATATCCCGCATATAACCAGAGCCCCAAGACGCATGGGTCCCGCTTTCTGTATCAGCTTTTTAATCTCTTCTGTCTTCATCCAGTATCCCCTCCTGTATCGTAAGGTCTGTCCACTCCCTCAGATCGATCCCCCTGCTGATCAGCTTGAAAAAGGGAGACACTACCAGCACAATGACGATTAGCCCCATGGCATACTGCAGATACTTCTTATATTCCGTGCCGGAAAAAATATTTGTTACCAATGTGGCAATCAGTATAAACACCGTAACCCTCTGTACCATGAAAAGAATCTCCTGCATCTTTTCTCCTTTCCAACCTGTAATGGCAGTCTCCGCCAGAGCATAACCTCTTCTGCCCAATCCTCTTTATATAATATTTGTACATACCAGTACGATAATAATGGATAAAAGAAACATCAATGCGCCGGCAAATACATAACCTGCCAGAATCCTTCCGCTCTCCGCCGCCGCATGGAGAGCCGCCGCCACCCGCCGGTCACTGACTGGCTGCACAACAGCGCCGCCAATCCGGTACAGCAGGGTAAATATAAGGATCTTTACCAGCGGATAGAAGCAAAGTACAAGGATACAGATGAGGCCGCCCACCCCGATGGCACTTTTTATCAGCATACCGCTCCCCACCACCGTATCCGCCACGCTTCTCACCGTATTTCCCACTCCCGGCAGCCCCTTCGCCGTCTGCAGCACTGTGTTATTCTTTACCCTGTCGATCACCGGAAGCAGGATTCCCTGTATCCCCTGATATCCCACCAGCACGCCGAAAAGGATCCTCTGGCTCCACCGCAGGAAACTGCGGACAAGCTCGGTCAGCCGTGAAAAATGATTTTCTGCCAGCTGGTTCATCATACTCAGGAAAAAATATACCTGTACGCCGGGCAGCAGAATATTTACCATCAGTGTCTCCAGAAGGCTGATGGCGATCAGCATAGATTCATAGTATGCCGCCGATGTCCCTCCCCCGGTCCCCATAAGAAGAGACAGGGAAAAGGCTGGTATCAGCGCCCTCATGAAATCCAGAAGATTCCCAATGGTCTGCTCCGCCACGCGGTATACCATATAGAATCCCGCCGTCATGGTGGCAAATAATAACAAATAGGTGACATAAAAGCCCATCTCCCCCAGATTCCTGTCTCCAATCGTCCCGGAAAAGTTAATAAAGATGCCGGCGATAATCCCCAGGGCAAGAATCTGAAATAATACCCTTCTCTGATTATTAAACTGGTCTGCAATATGTGCCAGACCCTTATTCCAGATCTCCGCCAGTGAGAAGGTGGCTCGTCCGGCCATAATGTCTTCCACATATTCCTTTAGGGAAAAACTGCTTTCCGTTCCCTGCATGCTGCGAAACGCACTCTCCACCTCATCCAGTGGTATGCTGTCCTGCCAGTCTGTCACGTTATAGCTGTCCTGCCCCTCGACACCGTTTTCTACTCCGGTATTGATATCCTTATCCGTCTCCCCTGTAACTGCCGCCTCTATACAGAAGGCCCCATCTCCCAGCAGCACCGCACAGAACATTAACAATATAATCCATTTTCCATTTCGAATCTTCATGATAACAGTTCACCTATCGTTTTCACAAGGGAAGAGATGACCGGCAGACTCACGATAAGCATACTGACCTTCCCGGCAAACCCAATCTGACTGGCAATGGCACCCTGTCCGGCATCCCCGCACAGGCTCACTGCAAGCTGTGTCAGATAAGCAATTCCTACCATTTTGAGCAGCACTGCCATGTACTCGTGTTCCAGACCAATGGCATTCTCAAATGCCTGGATCTGCTCCATGATCAGCGATATCCTGCTGAGCCCGTATGCCGAAATGGCTGCCGCCGCACATATGGCAATGGCTATTCCATACTCCCTGCGGATATTCCCCGCCAGCAGTGACAGGAAAATTGCCGCCATACCGATCAGAACTACCTTTAGCAAGAAATATTCCCCCTTCCGGATCAGTCTTTAAAAGGTAAATAAGTCCTCTACTGTCTGAAATAGTTCAGATATGTATGGAATCACCCAGAAAAGTACGAGCATCAGCCCCGCCAGGCTGACAAGAAATGCCTGTTCTTCCCTTCCCGACTGTTTCAGTATCTGGTTCAGTATCGTCACCAGAATCCCAACCAATGCAATCCTAAAAATAATTGTTATTTCCATAGCTACCTCTATTCGCGCATACTACATAATGATCAGACAGATCAGTGCTCCGCCCATTGTTCCCAGCACCGGATACAGTCTCGCCTTTTTCTCCTTCTCCCGTTCCTGCATCCGAAGGCTCCCCTCCAGTCTCTTTTCATAGAGCTCCAGCGCCTGTATCTGCATCCGGGCATCCAGATACCCCAGCGTATTCCCCAGTCCCGCCAGCTCCTGACGGTCCTCCTGCCTCATCTCACTGGCTGTCAGTATCTCCTGCAGAGACGTGATCCATATATCCTCCAGCCGTCCACCGCCCTCTTCCAGCCGCCGGGACACCGTATCAAAGAAAACCGACACACTTCCGCTTGTCCTTCCTGCCATCTGGGCAAATGCCAGAGGAAGCGGGGTCCTTCCATAGGTAATCTCATTTCGCAGGATCATCAGCGCCTTCTGACAGTTCTGGAGATTGCGCCACTTTCTGATACAGAGCTGGCTGTACCAGATACCCGCTCCCATACATCCGCACAAAATCATCAGCATTCCCGCAATCTTCACCCAGTCATCACCTGCCCTCTGCCGTCATACACTGTCACGCCCTTTCCCGGCGTCCCGCCCTGAAGAAAGAGAATCCTCTCAAACATTTTCTCCTCCATGATTCTCTTGATCTGGGGCTTCTCACGGATATGGCGGAATGAGTTTCCGTGAACGGTGGCCAGCAGAGCGCATCCGCTTGTCAGTGCCGTACTCAGCGCCTCATAATCCCTCTCCCCCCCAATCTCATCCACTGCGATTACCTCCGGCGCCATGGAACGGAGCATCATATAGATTCCTTCCTGCTTCTGGCAGCCATCCAGCACATCGCAGTGTATTCCCACATCTCTCTGGGGTATCCCCATATAGCATCCGGCAATCTCCGAACGCTCATCAATAACCGATACCTTTTTTGCCGGAAACATTTTTCCCCCTGATGCAGTCTGCCGGAC
Source organism: uncultured Clostridia bacterium (assembly GCA_948467395.1). Lineage (GTDB taxonomy): Bacteria > Bacillota > Clostridia > Lachnospirales > Lachnospiraceae > Eubacterium_F. The sequence continues at coordinate 134,643 of CAOKDX010000007.1, forward strand.
AATATCCCGCAACAGCGTTGTCTTCCCCGCTCCCGGCGGCGACACAATAAGAGTGGACATAAATCTTCCATTCTCAAAGAGATAGGGCATGATCCTGTCCGCACACCCTGTTACCTCATGAGAGACACGGATGTTGAGAAACGACATATGGCGGATGGTCTTTACCTGCCCCTGTTCCATCAGCACCCTTCCCGCCACGCCGACACGATGCCCGCCAGGTATCGTCAGATAACCCTTTCGGATCTCTTCTTCAAACGCATACATGGAATAATTGCTTATGTACTCCAGGATCTCACGAAGTTCTCTGATTCCCACAACCTGTCCCCCCTGGTCAGGCATTATTTTCTCACCTCTGATCACCAGTATGATGCTGCCTCCGCTGCGGATATGAATTTCCTGAAGGGAATTCCACTCCCTCACGCTCTGTTGAACGATCCGGCGGATGCGATCCGGCAGAATCTGTAATATTTCTTCCTGTTTCATAGTTACCTCCAATCCTTACAACATGTATATGCCTGTCCCGAATAATTATTCCAAAAAAAGGACAGGGTATATATTACTATATACTCTGTCCACATAACAAAATGCCGGGGACTGTCTCTGTGTTCTGCAGTTCCCGGCATTCTTACATTTACTTTTTTAGAAAAGACCGTCTTGTGCGGAGCAAGAATCAGCAAAGCTGATTCTTGGAGCGTCGTGATTTTCAGTCAACGCTTTTTTATATGTATGCCTTACTTAGATGAATATTCCTTTGAGTAAATCTCTACCCCTTTGCTGTCTACATACTTGATCACAACATAAGCGGTATCCACATCAACATACTTTTTGATTTCCTCACAGGTATTCTGGAAGGTAGAATCCTGCTGCTGCAATGCTGCTTCCAGCTGCTCTGCCATACCGTCTGTCTTCTCAACCTTCTCATAGGTGTAAGTATAGACCATCTTGTCGCCGTCAGCAGTAACATCGATCTTCATACCAGAGCCCTCAACCTGTTTCTTCACGGAATCAAGCTGTGTCTTAACCTGATCTGAATTCAAATATTCTGATATGGAAGAAAATTCTTTTCCACCGCATGCAACCAGACCGAAAGTCATAGCCAGTACCATCAACAGTAACGTCAATTTGGATGTGATTTTTTTCATAGTTTTCTTTCTCCTTTTTTAATCCCGTGTGCAGACATTTTACAAACGTTTCACACTATATTTATTATATCGAAATACATTTTACCAACTTATACATTGATTTGTCAAGTAGGATTTCAAATAAAGCGACAGCATGAAAAAGTCAACATTAAATGCGAAAAAAATTTATAATTTTTCATCTTTAGCATTTTGCACAATAAACATAGCCGTTTTATTGTTACTTTTGCACAAACAGACAAAACAAATAAAACCTGCTGCCTCTCTGCTGCCGGTTAATACACTTATGCCGCTTTTTTTAACTCCTCCTCGAATAACTGTTCTGATGTTCTGTAATCAAATATGCGGCGCGGGTAATTATTGATCCACTCCTCTATTTTTTCAACCTCTCTTTGCGTCTTATCGTCAAAATCTGTCCCTTTCGGAATATGTCGCCGCACTAACTTGTTTTGATTTTCATTGCTCCCACGCTCCCAACTGCTGTATGGGTGGCAATAATATATCTTTGTACGGTCTTTCTTTCCCCTGCGGGATCGTTTCATTCCCTCATAGTCCGCAAACTCCGATCCATTGTCTACAGTTATGCTTTTGAATATATCCCGGAATTTTGCCCCTAGTTTTCTTTCCAGTCGATCCAATGCTTTAACCACCGCTGCCGCTGTATGCTCTTTAAGCAGCATAATAATTTCTTTTCGCGTTTTTCGTTCTGTGAGAACCAAAAGAGACTTTTTAGAAACGCCTCTTTTTCCTACAACGGTATCCATTTCCCAATGCCCAAACTCCCCACGCTCGTTAATCTCCTCTGGTCTTTTTTCTATGCTTTCGCCTTTGCTCGCCCTTTTTGCCGTCGTTCTCCTATATGCTCTCTTTTCCCCTTTTCTTTTTACTGGTAGCTGCTTATTTGTTAAATTAAGGAATATACCTTTATCTATATAGCTGTATAATGTGGTAACGCATATTGAAAATGTGTAGCCCTCCTCTTTCACTTTTGCCAATGCTGCTGCCGGGCTATAGCCGTCATTTATTATAATTTCCTCTATGCGGTCTGCAAATTCTCTTTCTTTACCTATTTTAATATCTGCGCCTTTGGCAGCTAACGCCTCGTTTTTCTTTTCCTGTGCAATATCCGGGCTGTATCTTTCCTCTGTTGTGTAATCAGAATTTAACGCCTCAAACCTCCCTCGCTTGATTTCTCTATATATAGTGCTTATATGAACGCTTAAAATATCTGCTATTTCTTTTTTCTTATGTCCTGCTTTTAATAATACCTCTATTTTCAAGCGGTCGTTAAATGTTAATTGCTTGAATGTTCTCATTGTGTACCCTCCTCTCACAAGAAAACGCCGTAGGCTATCCCATTTCGGTAGCCTGCGGCGTTTTCTATGGCGTTGTATTATGCGCAAATTTACCCTAATTCTTTTTCTAATAAGCTATTTATATATTCGCTCATACTTACCCCCGCTGCTTTTGCTTTTTTCTTCAATATTTCTTTTCTCCCTTTTGGTAGTAGCAATTCCATACGATCATACTTTTCGCGTTTATAGTCATTCTGGTAGGCAATCTGATTAAATTCCTTTCCGTCTTTGCTCGTCCTCATTTCCAAAACCTCCTATCTTGACTTTACTTTCTTTCTGTGATAAAGTGTAACCAAGTTAAGGGGCTTGGTTTACAAGTTACTCTTTACGATCTTTGGGGTTGTCGTCTTGGTTGGTGTCAGCCCCTTTTTTAATGTCCTTTATCACTTCTAAGATTGTCACTGTTACAATGGCTATTTCCAAAAGCACTTTTATTACTATCATTTTGCTACTCCTTTTCGGTGTAGCCCCTTAACTGATTACAATATTATTTTATAACATATTCTGTAATATGTCAATACATATTCTGTAATATTTTATAAATTTTCCCAATAAAAAAAGTGCCGGGGCGTCTGCCCCGGCTACTCTTTCAAATACGTTTCTATATTTTCTTTACTCTGTTACTGTGGCTGTAAATCCTGCCTTTTCTACCGCTGCCGCGTTTGCCTTTGCGATCTGCGCTGTGGTGTATGTCCCGAACAAAATAACAAACTCGCTGCCCCGAACCATAAGCCCGGCACTCTTAAAACCTTTTTCAAATACCTTTTTTAACTCTGTATTTGCCTCTGATTTGTTCTTAAAACCTTTTCCGGTAACTTTATACTCCTTTACCGGTTTTGCTGCCTCTTTCGCCGCTGTAGCGTTCTTTCCTGCTGCCATTTTTCTTTACCTCCTCTGATTATGATAACTTTAACAACTTTTTCCATGTTGCGTTTTTTGCCGTTACTTCTCCGTCCGGTTTTTTCTGCCCTACAATTTCCTTTTGGAAACTCTTAACCTTTTTTTCTGTGGCTGTGTAAAAATCTCCGTCAGCGTCACACTTATAGCCGTAATAGGTTAAAAGGCTCTGCAATGCCTTAACCGTCTTTGGTTTCTTTGCTCGCGTTTTCTTATTGAGTGTCGGCGTTGCTGCAAATGTTTTAGATCCCGGTATGCCGTCCACCACAAGCCCTGCTTTATACTCGCTATTCAACGCTTTTTGTAATGTTCTGATGATCTCTTTGTAGTTGTCTGCTGTACTTGCGTTTGCGCCCGCTTTTCCCCCTGCTGTTTTGGTTCCATTGCTTAACGCTATCGCCGTATGACCGCTTGCTAACAAAATATCTCCACGTTTCAAGTATTTATCAGACGTCAAATACTTACTTTCCGTGTGTACTGTAAATTTTCCAGTCGCCACCAGTGCGCTTTTTTCATTCCCTGTGTATATATCCTTGCTTACTCTTATTCCGGCTGCGTTTACGCACACCGCAACCAACGCGCTACAATCTGTTTCGCACTTGCTTTTAATGCCTGCAATATTCCAGTTATTAGCCTTTGCCTTTATGTAAAGCGTCGTCCTTTCGTTCTGGTCGTAGCCGATATTGTCATTTGCACAAGCCGCCTCCATAGCTTTTGCAATTTTTTTGGCTACTGTACTGCTTTTCGGTCTAATTACCGCAATCCACGGCTTATTATACCAATCTCTTGTACAAACCTCCCTGCCGGTCTGATCTCCTGCTGCTCCTCCTCTTGCTTTTCCGCGCTCGTCAATGCTTGCGTGTCCGATTCTTACGCTCATGTTTTAACCCTCCATTTCTTTTGTTTTGTAGTGGTTGCACCGATCTTTGATACTGCAAACTTCGCAATTCTGATTTTTACATACAATACCATTGATCGTATTATCTAATTTGTTATCCGTGACCTTTAGCACCTTTACTAACCATGTAGGCACTTTTTCCGGCATGATAACATATAGATTTTCCAATATGCTTGTAAATTCATTGATTAGCATGACTGCCGTTACATACCAACCAATATAAATAGAGAAATCCAGATCAAGACTTATCTGCGTTCCTATGGTCTTTATTCCGTAGCCAATCAAAAACGCTACGCCGATCAAAACAAAATACATAGCTTTTTTAATGATCCCTTGTAGCCCTGTCTGGCTATTCCACTCTTTCAAAAAAAAGGCTGCTTTTACCCAACCTGTCAAGTAATCAATCGCTACTGCTGCCATAAATAAAATAAGCAGCGTTGGTACTTTATTAAAAAGTGCCGCCACTGCTGTAAATACTGCTGATACGCTCAACTTTAACCCTCCAATATCTGATTTTAATAGTATTTCTTTCATTCTGTGCCCTCCTCTCCTGTGATCGGCTCCATGCCCGGATCTGCCATTTCCCGCGGTTCCTCAATAACTGGCTCTTCATACACTGAACCGTCATTCGATAGAATAAAGCCGCCCTCAACTTCTTTCCATACCGTAGTATAATTTTCATATACTCCGTATGCCTCGCCCTGCTCGTTAAGCAATTCAATTTTTTCCGTATTGACAATATCCGCTTTCAAATCCGGGGATATAATCAATATTCTGCTCTCGCATAATCTTACGAACCCTGCCGGGTAGGTTCTCTTGGAACCTGCGAAACGTAATGTTTCCATGCTCTATACCTCCATTTTCTTTATTGAATACAAATAAGGAATTAAACAATTTATCCATATTTTGTATTGTCCGATATGCGTTTGTGTGGCTTATATGCCCTCTCCAAGACTTGTATTGTGTATATATTTCTTTGAACAATACTAAGCCCTCTAACTCTTTCTTTTTAAGCCTCTTTAGCTTTCTGCGTTCTCTGGTTATTGACGCCTTACACGGTTTCTTTATTATCTTTCCGCTTTCTGTCAAATAATGACGCGTTTTAAGAAATGTAAAACCACGGCTTATTTTTACAATCTGTGTTTTCTTCTCATTTACTACAATTCCTAACTCTTTGTACTTTTCCCGCAATATATCTAAGCATTTTCTTAAATAGTTTTTATCTTTGTGAATTATGTAGCTGTCGTCCATGTATCTGCCATAGCATTTAATCCCTAATTTCTCTTTGATGAAATGATCTATAGTGTTAGGATAACTAATTGCTAAAATCTGTGAAATCTGGCTGCCTATCCCCAAAGATTTTGCGGATCCGTCTTTTTCTCTGAATGGCTCTATTAGTTCTTTTGTTAAATTCTTAATGCGCTGATCCTTAAAATTCTTGTCAATTATGCTGTAACAATGCTCGTGGCGTATGTTATCAAAATAACTGCTGAAATCAATCAGTAAAATATAGCCCTCGTTACTGAAATTGTTGTGCCTATAGTACCAGTGCAAGTGTTTATCCAATCTATTTAACGAAAAATGTATGCCTTTGTTTTCAAGGCTTGCGCCATTATCATATATCAGACTGTTAGACAGCACCGGCACTAGCGCATGATCGCATAGTACCCTTTGTATGCAACGCTCCTTTATGTGAACGCTTTTAATATGCCTCATTTTCCCGCGTTCCCTCAAATCAAACTCAATAAATCCTTGTGCCACCGGATCCCCGGCGGCTAGTTTCTTCCGGCTATCGTTCGTTTGTTGTAATAGGTTCATTTCATACCGTTGTACGCTTGACTTCCAAGACACGCCTTTTTGTGAACGCTTAAAGGCACCAATTAAATTATTGGCGTCTAAAAGATTGTTGAAATTATCGTATTCCCCTAGCCGCGCACGTCGTTTTTCTTCCCGCGCCGCCTTTCTTCTTTGGTATCTAGCCTCATGCCTTTCTTTGCTATTCATTATAAATTCACTCCGTACAGTAAAATTTGACGTACCTACTAACTGCGTGACAATACCGGGTATGAAATAAACCGCGCACGTCTGCGGCTTACCATGCAAGCAGCGTCCACCCGATTGTATCAAAGTGACTATTTACCCTTGCCGGGTGGGTTATCTACTCCTTTCCTCTGTGAGTAAAGCGGTTCACAAACCTTTTAATTACTCTGACGAAATCCGGGGCGACGCCATTACTGTTGCGCGCGTCGTTGTTGTTGGCGTTGCCGTTGTTGTTGACATTGCAAAAGTTGGTAGTGTTCGACGCGGACGGCGACGAAAGCCACCAGTTGTAACGCGATCCGTACAGTAAATAACCCATAATATTATTTCTGCTCTGCTTTCTGTTTGCCTGCCTCCTGTTTTTTAATTCTCTTTGCTATTTTTCCGTTTGCTTTCCTCCAACCTTTTAGCACTGCAATTTCAAACTCTACCTTATCCACATAAGGTAATAATTTGTTTACGTCTATAGGTAGGATTTGCATAACGTATTGTAAATCTTGCAATAATATTTCACAATCTTTTATAGCCGCGTTCTGGTAATCCCTCCTTATTTCCAACTCGTGAAAATTGACCGGATAACCATTTGCTCTTACTACATGATCTACAAGATTGTTTAATGTTGCAATTATCTTTTGCCGTAACATTTCTGTAACCCATGCCGGGTATTCTCTCAAAATTTCATGCGTTTCTAGTTCCTCCTCCAACTTGTACGCCATGCGTATAAACTTACCTACTCGCGGGTTTTTCTCTGCGATTTGCTTTATTTCCTCCTCGGTAAAACTTCCTAAGTATTTTCCTGTGGTTGTCTTAATCCCAAAATTCCGTAATAAAATTCTTGTTAATTCTACCCTAAGTTTTGCCGCTGTGTTATACGCCTCCATTTCGGAAATGCCCCGCTCATTTTTCAACACTGCCATTTTGTCTTATTCCTCCCCTGCCGCCCCATATAGGGGCGGGATCTAAAGATTAACCGATAAGGAAAGCCGGGGCGACGCCATAACTGTTGCGCGCGTCGCTGCTGCTGGCGCCGCCGTAGTTGTTGACAAGGCAAAAGTTGGGAGTGTACGACGCGGACGGCGACGAAAGCCACCAGTCGCAACGCGATCCGCTGTCTGCCTTTCCTTTTCCAAGTCCTTTAATAACGTGTTTATATGATCTTTGGTAGCCCTCCCATTGTTTACTACCGCCGGAACCATACCCCGCCTCGCTCCATGCTACATTTCCAAATACTTCTACCTCGGTTGGCAAAAACAATTTTCTACCGTACCAACTCCAACCACCCTTAGTACTTTCTAAGCGTCTGCACTCTAATATTGCATTTTGTAAGTCTGCCGGAAATGTTGTTAGAATGGTTTCTAAACTTGTTTTTAATTTTGACGCATTAAAGCCGCCTGTGTTTACTGGATCGTCATTGTATGAATAAGTCGCCGCTAAACAATCCCTTGTCTGCATTAAAACATGAGGCTTTCTAATCGCCGTATCGCCAAAATAAAGCATGGTATTAAATCCCATAATCTCCGCGCGCACCGCCTCGCCGCTCGTTGTTGAAAAGTCGATATAATCATACAAATGTAATCCGCTAAAATCTTCTGTCGCCACTTTTGCTTTTAGCTGCGCAAAAGTCATATTCAGATTAACGCCGTCATATCCTGCCCCGGTTCGATCTCGTAAATCTTGTATTGCCTCGGCAATCACAACGCCGTCTGGTATGTAGCCATTTTCTGTAATGTTTAGGCTTTCTACGATCTTTTCCGCGTCAAATTTACTGTTCTTCAGATATAACAAATTTTCCAAAAGTTGAATATATCGCGGGTTAAATTCTTCGTATGATCCCGGCGTGTCCTTTGTCATAGCCTCCATGACTAAATTAAATACTGGATTATCCGCGAGTGGTAATTTTGCCATTTCTTATGCCCTCCTTACATGGTATCGTTGATCTTGAATGTCATCTCGAAATCGCTATCTTTTCCTTTTGCCTTAAAGTTTTTGATAGTAACTAAATCTCCGTCGGCGTCTACAAGCGCAATTTCGCTAATATCCTTGTCTACTAATTCGTTTTCATCTAACGTACAGTAGTATTTAATTTGTGTGTCGCTTATAATTTCAAATTTATCAATATCTTTTCTGTAAACCTCCTCTCCTAACTCCTGCTGCCCCTCACTTGGTTCTAATACTTCCCCAGCGACATTAACGCCGCCAATTCCAAAAGCCATTTTCGTAATTTGCGGTAACTCCTGCTGCCCGGCTCTCGCAAGTAGCATTTTCTTTTTTGCTATCGTTGTTGTGATTGCTTTTGTTGCCATTTTCTAAACTTCCTCCTTTATTTCCTTTGCGTCAAGTTTTTTGCTACCGTCCAATTTCGCGGAACCGTCCAAATACCATAAATCCCGCCGCATTGTTACGGTTATATCCTCAAAAGTTTCCGTCGTTTTTACTGACGTTTCCAACTCTACCGCCGCTGTTTGTTCCCACAAAACGGCGTCAAGTTTTTTGCTACCGTCCAATTTTACGGAACCATTTAAGCACCATATTTTAGGATTGCTCAACCACCAATTAACAGTTGTTTCTAACTCCGTTTCCCCTTTCGTTTCTTTCATTTCAAGAAATGTCGTTATTTCATTTTCTATAGCCTCTAACTTAAACTGCTCTGCCGTTTTCGCTTTCGTTTCTAATTCTAATGCTATATTCTGCCGCCATATTGCCGCATTTAATAGCCTGCTGCCATCTAACTTTACAGAACCGTCTAAGTACCATGCGTCTTTTCGGTTTCCCCACCAATTAACTGTTGTTTCCAAGTCAAGTGCTTTTGGCGTTTCTATCATTTCAAGAAATGCCGTAGCCTCATACGCAAAATATATATAGATGTTTAATCCTAAAATTCCGTCCAGAGTTTTATATATTGTCCCTACATTATTCACTGCGTCGCCAACAATAATGCTCAATTCGTCATTGTCGTAATCTGGTGCTAAATCAATCTCACTCGAATAGTTTTGTATCAGATTTAGAATATCCTTAAAGCTAAGATTTTTCTTTGCAACTCTTATTAGTACCACTATGCGGCGTTCCTCTATGCTTTGTTCCGGTGTTGGCACTATCCCTAGTTCCTCCTCAAATCTCGCTATTCCGTGTTCATCTGATGTAGTGATAAACATATTCGCTAATAACCGGTCTACCTCTTTATTTATATTGTCAAATTCCGGCTGCTCTGCTTTGCATATTTCTTTCATTTCCCGGATTTGTCCTACTACTCTTGGGTAATAATCAATCAACATTTGCTATCGCCCCCTTGACCGGTATTGTGTTTCTGTGTAGCGTTATATTGTCCTCTGAACCGTTTAGCAACAAATCTTGAATATCAATTACATTCTCCACACTCGCCATAGCCTCTGCCACCTTTAACGCCCTTACAATCAATCCGTTTTTTCCTGTGTCCTCCCATGTTTTGTTAAGTTCGGTAAAATATCTACTTATTGCCTCCTCTATGCTCGGTAGCACTGTTTCAAAATTCGCCCCCGGCGATAATTCAAATTTTGCGCTTATGTTTATTTCCTCTGTTTCCACCGGGTAAACGTCTACAACGTGCCAAAAAGGGGCTTTCCCCTCTCCGTCCCCTTGATTGTCTTTCGGATCTACCGCCTGCTGCACCTGCGCTATAATATCGTCGCTCGGTTTTCCCCACAGGGACGATATTATATAGGTGTTTATGCGTTTATGCTCTTTTTTTACCCTTTCTTGCTTTACTCCTCCTACTCCGATCAACTCTTTAATGAATTTCTTGTAGTCTGCCCTGTTTCCGCTCATGGTGTATTCTTGCTTTCTCTCTGCAAGGTATCTTTCCCTATATACTTCTGTTTCCTCGTCGTCCGTTGCCTCCTCTACAAGTTCTATCAAATCGCCGGTTTCGTAGTCGTCAATAAATTCTATTGGTAATAACTCGTCGTCCGGTTTCGTGTTTCCCTCCGTGCCCGCTGTTTCACATTCCAGATAATATTTTTTCTCTGCCACCTTTTCTATGCTGATATACGTTAATTCTCCCGCCTCAAAGCGTTCCCCCACTTCAAAATCTACATTAAATTCTGCAAGCCATTTAGCATTTGTGGCGGTCTTGATCGGTATATTGTTTTCGTTTCCAAATATAATTAAATGCTCTCTGTCGCAAGTTAGGGCACTTCCGTTTAAGTCTGCTACTTCCAGATTGTTATATGCCTCCTCTAACTCTGCCGCTGCGGGTGCTAATGCGAAATTTACAAGTGTTCCTTCTCCGGTGTTTATGCTGCCGTTTACTCTCGCGCACATATCCCCTAATATAGTGTCGTAATCTTTGTTATCATACATTTACGCTACCTCCGTTTCGTATGTGTCGCTGTCGCTATCTCCGTAAATTGTTTCTATTGTTACCGTGGCACTAAAACGCCCATTCTGATATTTTGCGTCCGAAACGTCCACCGCCTCTATATAATCGTTTTCAAGCAAGCACTCCTCTATCATTCTTGCCGCCTCGCTCTCTATATGTTCTGCGCTGAACCCTTGACCGTATAAATCTTCTATTTCGCTGCCATAGTCCCAACTACAGATAAAAAAATGGTATCGTGCTACCCTTAATGCCAAATAACACCATACCTTGATTGCCTCTATACCCTCTACAATTTCCCCGGTTAATTGTCCTGTTGTAAAATCTATTCCAAATTCTCTTGGTGTTTCTAATTCCTCCTCCAAATCCTCTAATACTTCGTCGTCCTCAATGTATGCCGGAAAAAGGCTCATAACTCCACCAACCTTTCTATAATTGCGTAGGTTTCATCATTGACACGCTGCACTAAAACCGTATCGCCTTTTTTTAATTCTCCCTTTAAATGATCGGCTACTAAAAGATCGTCGCTGTCTAAAATCAGATCTCCTATGTCGCACTCTGCCGGTGCTGTCATTTCCGCAAGCCTCGGTACTGGCAAGTTATTAACTTCCCCCTGCTGCCTCATTAGTTTTATGATCTGTTCGTAACCGTTCATTTTATCGCCTCCTACGTTGTTTTCTTATCCATAATATTCTTAAAATTCAATTCCAAACTCATAGTGTGTTTTCCTCCCTCCCATGTGTGGGTATCGCTGCCAATCCAAAATAAACCGTCTAGCCCGGTAGCCTTATCATGCACTTTTACGCCGGATCCGGCGGTGCATTTAATGTTTCCGTTTATGATTTCTGCATTTACTTTTTTCTCTACTCCCACAAGCATATTCTTAGCGGCTTTTTTGGCGTTCACTCCCTTTTCTTTTGTGTATATTTCTTGGTAAAGCCCATAGCGTTTTAGGTGCCCTGCATTTTTTACTACTCCTATCTGTTTACCCTTGTCGTTGTATATCCTAACTTGATCTACCATGTTTTCTATTGTTTCCTCGTATGAGGCTGAAACAATGTTTTTCTTTTCGTCCAGTGAATAGCCGCTTACCACTGTGCCTTTTACCTTTGTGCAAAATTTCTTTCCTTTCATGTAGCACATATACTTTTTCCCTGTGCTTTTCGCTGCCTTTGTATATGCGATCATAATTGTATCGTAAATGCTGCTGCCATCTATGATAATCTTGTTTATGGCTTTTTTTGTCTTTGCTATAGTTCCGGTCTGTATTCCGTATTTTTTGCACACTAATTGAGTAATCCGCTCTGCCGTTTTTTTCTTGTATTTTCCTTTGTGCATGATCCGTAAAAGGTGCCCCAATAAATCTGTTGCATTGTATGTAACTGTCCCAATCTCCCCTTTTTTTTCGCTTGTCTGGATTTCTCCGTAAAAAATATTTTTTCCGTCCTCATATAGTGCTATTACGTCGCCCACTGCCAAATTTAATTTTAATTTCTTTATGTTCGGATCGTTCGGCGCATTTAATACAGTTATGCTTGCCTGCCTCGCCGCCTGCTCTACGGATCCGCTCCATGTAACCGTACCTACTGCTTTTGTTATGTTGTAGGTTTTCTTATTGCTTTTCTTCGTCCATTTTACAATCATGGTTTTATCGTTACCTTTTTTCCAACCGGGGGCTTTTTCTTATTAGCCATTTTGTTTTGTTTCGCAATCTTTTTGGCGTTCTTGCTTGAACCTGTGTACTTTTTGGCTAATTTCGCCCATGTGTCGCCTTTCTTTACTGTAACAGTAACCTTTTTTGCTTTCTTAGTGCTGCGCTTTTTAACCGGTCGCCTATACCTCTTTATCTGCATTGTATAGTGAATGTCCCCGGTTCCGTCGGCATATTTCCATTCAAATTGTTCTATGGTTGCCTCATAATTGATTAACGGCGTGACTATAAATCTAATCACGCCGTTCTTTTTCATTTTTTTAACTAGCTTTACGCACTTTTTAGGACTTGGGTAGCCGCTGTACTGGTCGTAATACATGGGCTTTTCTGGAAAATGTGCCTCTAAAGACACTGTTTCCAGTTTCGGCAAACCTAATAAGTTTACCTCCCCCAAAGCATTTACAATTTCCGTTTTATTGTCCTGCTCGCTGCTCTCTCCTACCTCCTGCGGTAATATAGGCAGCCTTAATTGTTTCTTTCCCTGCTTTAACCAAATTTCCATTACGCTACCCCCATATTTATTGCGGTATCTCTTAGTTTCGTTGCTATTTCCTCCGCTATTTTGTCAATGTCCTTTGTGTCTTTAACTATAATCTGCTCTGCAAGTTTCGGAATAGTTATTGTAATGTCGCCTTTTCCTTTCTTGTCTGCTGCTGTTTTTTCTAGGCTTGCCACTCTCCGATCTGCCGCCGCCAACTTTCCGTTTGCGGACTTTCGCGCCATTTGTACGCTTTGATCGTGAGGATAAACCCTTGATCCTTTTGGCAAGTCTACAATCTCGCCGCCCTTTTCGCTAATTTGAACAATGCCGCCTTTCCAGTCTGGCGTACCTTTTGCAAGTGTCGGTATTGTCGGTATGCTAAACCCTATATGCTTGCCACCGACAAGCGGGATCCCCTCTGGAATGTCTACGGAAATACTGTTAATTCCATTGATTGCACTGTTGATTAGTCCAATAACTGCATTGATTGGAACCTTGCACAAGCCGCTTAATGCCTCAAATGCGCCTCCGAATATGTTTTTAACACCCTCCCAAGCCTTACTCCAATTTCCAGTAAATACGCCGCCTACAAAGTCTATAACACCGTCAAATACCTTTACCACGCCGCTTATAATCTGCTTAATGCTCCCTGCCGCTGATGATATAACATTAGCTGCCGTCCTAAATGTCGTGCCTATTACTTTTCCTACAACATTCATTACCGTTTTTACGATAGTACCTATCACATTAAAGACTGGCTGTAATTTCTTTACCGCTCCGCTCACGACGCTAAACACTTTTGCGAATACAGTTGAAAACGTACCCGCCAATTTCGTAACAACCGGCGAAACTTTCCGAATTGCAAATACAAGAACGCCGCCGATCGTTTTGGCAATCCTGTTTATGCTCGGCATTATTTTTGTAATGGTTTTTCCAACAAAGGAAAACGCATTTGAAAATAGCTTGCCGATAACCGGGATCACTGCTTTTATTACATTCCCTATTGTTTTAATAACTGGATTGAGTTTTTGTAGTACGCTCACAAACGTAGAGGCTATAATAGGTGCTACTTTCACTACAACCCCTATAACTGTCTGGATTACCGGCGTAATCGACTTTATTACCGCTTTTACGGTTTCTATCGCTTTTGGCAATATTTTTGATAATGTTGCAACGATTGTCTGTATAATCGGCAATATTGCTTGAATAACCGTTTTTATGGTTTCAACTGCTGCGGGCAGCATAGTTTTTAATGCTGATACAATCGCCTGCACCGCGGGCATTGCTGCGTCTATTCCGTTTTTAATAAACTGCCCCACGCTCGGCATAATTGATTTGACGCCATTCATTACAGCCGTGAATACTGTCTTAAATCCGTTGATCGCTTGCTTGATCGTTCCTCCGAATGTGTCAACAAACCATGCTTTCACATTCATAATAACCGGCTTTATCTTATCCCAATTCTTAACAACCAACACGGCTGCTACTGCGATAGCTGCTAATACGCCGATTACAATACCTGCCGGGCTTGTGATTAGTGCCATAACCGAACCCGCTTTTGCTACTGCCCCGCTTATTCTTCCAAAAATACTTACTGCTTTTCCTACTCCGGTTACTACTTTTCCAAAAATCAATATACACGGCCCAATAGCTGCGGCTATTCCCGCCCATTTCATTATTGAGGTTACTTGTGCGTCGGATAGGCTGTTAAACCAGTCTGTAGCCTTTTGTACCCAACCTACCGCCGTTTTGACGTATGGCGTCAGTTTATCCCCTATCGTAATTGCTGCGCCCTCTAAAGCGGACTTTAATAGGGTTAATTGACCGTTTAAGTTATCAAGCTGTGTCTGCGCTGCCTCGTTTGCCGCTCCTCCGCTGTTCTTGATTGCGTCTGATAGTGCGTTATAATCTTTTGTTGATGTATTGATAATGGCAAGCATACCCGCCATGCTCTCTTTTCCGAAAAGCTGTTTTGCGTATGCCGCCTGCTGATCCTGCGTTAATCCCTTGAATGATGTTTGCAGATTTTTAATAACGTCGCCCCATGATTTCATGCTGCCGTCTTGATTTGTAATGCTTATTTTCAAATCGTCCATAGCCGTTTTCATATTTTTTGTTGGGGCTGCCATATTTGATATAGCATTTTTTAGCGTCGTTCCTGCTTGGCTGCCTTTAATGCCCATATTTCCCATTGCCGCTAACGACGTTGTTACCTCGTCAATGGAATATCCCATAGTGCCGCATATAGCACCGCAATACTTGTAACTTTCTCCCAGTGTTTCTACTGATACATTTGCAGAGGTACACGCCTTTGTCATTGTGTCCGCAAATTTCGCACTGTCTGACGCTTTATAACCAAACGCGCTGATAGCGTCCGTCATAATATCCGACGTTCTCGCAAGGTCTGTACCACTTGCACTGGCAAGGTCTAAGATACCTTTTAATCCCGCTACATTATCTGCCGCCGTCCAACCCGCCATGCCGGTATATTGCATAGCCTCGGCACATTCTTTTGCGCTCCATGCGGTAGAGGCTCCAAGATCCTTGCCTAATTTTTCTAATTTCTTAAAGTCATTGCCGGTTGCTCCGGTAATCGCTTTAACATTGCTCATTGCGCTTTCGTAGTCTGCCGCTGTCTTTACTGCTGCAATTCCTACTCCTGCAATCGGGGCGGTTACGGTCTTGGTTAGGCTTTTCCCTGCGTTCTGTATGGTATTTCCTGCGCTCTGTATGCTTTTTCCTGCTGCTTTCGCCTCATTTGCCATTTTCCGCATATTTGCAATCGTTTGTTTTGACGGATTACTAAACGCGTCAATGAACTGTATGCAGGTACTTATTACTCTGCCCATGCCTTAACCCTCCTCTCCTCCAAATATTGCGTTAATTTCCTCGTTGCGATCTTCCAAGTATTGCAGCATATAGGCGTGTGCGATCCGCTTTTTTCCATAGGGTAAATTGATGTACTCCCCTATTTTCCAATGTAAAAACCGATAGTGTAGGTAATCAAACTGTACCTCGCTATCGGTTTCAATTAGTTTTTTACTTCCTTGTCTACCTCGTCTGCGTCAATGTTAAAGCCCGCCATTTTATTAACTTCCGCTGCAATGGTGTTTGTTTCTCCTTTGAAAAGTTTTAGTGCTGCCTGCGCCGGTGTCGCTACTCCAAGATGTTTCATTAGATCCGCGTCCTTTAACGGTGGATCCACGACTGCTGCCGCCACAATCAAGCTGTTTGTTTCAAGCGTCTTTGTGATAATCGGGTTTCCGTCGTCGTCCAATCCGCTTGCGGATAATTCTAAGATTTCCTGCGGATCGACGCTCTGTATTGTAACAGTTGCTTTTTCTCCCAGAATTTCAGACAGCATTTTACTTTTCATTTCCTTTGTTTTCTTTTTGTTAAATTCTCCGCTGTCGATTTTCATTAACTTTTCTACTAAATTCATTGTTCTACCTCCGTTTTTTTTGCATTAAAAAAGGGCTATGCCTGCCGCGTAGCCCTTTCGTTGATTTGTTTATTAAATAGTTTCCAAAAGCTCCCAACTGTCAAACGTAAACCCATAAGAACGCTCGCCCATTTTACCGCTCTCAAAATCTGTCAAAATCATCTTATCAAGAACGCAATTATAAAACGCTATTCTTTCCGCTCCGATTGCGTCGGGATCGTCTACGTTGGTAATAATTGTATGTGTCGCTGTTTTTCCTGCTTTTAACGCCTCCTGCTCCTTTTTCATAACAGTGCTGTTAATGTGGTGGATCTTAAATTCTCCCTTTGGCTCCAAGCCGGTAATTTTTTGCCCCTCAATCATCTTGCAAACCTGCTGCACTGCCGTTTTTTTATAACTTACCTCCGCTTTACATGAGATCGTTTCTGCCATGTACTCGCCGTCATACCAAATTTGCCCCCATGTGCCGCTAATTACCTGTTCTGGCTTAAATTCTTTCATTTTGTCGTTACCTCCTTTTAGATTGCAATAGGCAAGTCAACATCTTCCATAGCGTCTAATATGGTTACATTACCTTTTAAGTACACTTTAGATCCGGTTCCTAACTTTGCTATTGCTGTGTCGTCCATTGCTGCTAACTGCTCCTCGGTATATTTCCCCCTGCTGATGTGGTACGTCCTCAAAGCGTCTATATCAAAAGTTACCTCGTAATCCGTATCTATGATTTCGTCCATAGATAACTGTTTGAGATAACCTTTAATTGCTGTAATCAGCACACATTTGTTATCATAGCTGTTTGGGAATTTTCCTAAATAGCTGTCCTGCGCCGTCTTTGTAATGTCGTCTGCTATCAGATCCATAGCGTCTACAATTTTAATCTTTTTGTAACTGTCGCCTTTTCCTTGCACCGTCGTTACAAAGCTGTTTACCGCTCTTACCGTTTTGACTTTTTCGCCGTCGTAGAAAATAATAAATTCGCCTTTGCTTACCGGCGTGTCAATATCTTCTAATCTTGTGCAATCGTCCAATTCTGACATTGGCGCATACGTCGCCGAAATCTGTAACGGTGTCCCGGCAATAAGCCCGGCAATTCTGCCGCAATACTGTTCACAATTATATTCTGTCGTGATCCGCTCTACACTTCCGTCTTTCTGTGTAATGTCCTCTGCGAACACATTTTTATCAATCGTGTAATTGATAATTCCCTCATGGTCTGCCGGTGTATGCGGCAACACTGCCTTAATTCTCTTTTTCTTTTCCCTCATGGTTTTAATCCATGCGGCGATCTCCTGCGCCTTTCCGTCTGTTGACACGGTGGGAATTGCCAAATAATCAAATTTGATGGTTTCCCATGCTTTTAACGCGGCTGTGTATGCCTCGTCTACATTCGCTCCCTCCTCGTCTACGCCCATGCCATACACCAAAACTTTAATAGGCGTCGTCTGGTAGCCGATAAGTGCTAACTTAATCTGCTCCTTTGTAACGTCCGCTATCCCACTTGGAATATCGCCTGGGCTTGTAATCGTGATAGGGTTTACCATAGGCATTACAAAGGTGTCTTTTACGCCCAATAATACAATACCTCTGGATCCTCTTTCGATTGCGCTTTTAGCCCTTTCGATAAAGGAAATGTTAATTTCCGGTGCTTTAATATCGCTCATGTTATGCCTCCTCTGTTTTTGATAAATTAAAATCCATTTCCCCGGCTGTTTCTCCCTCCGGTTCTGTGGTTGTGTTTTCGTAAAACTCAAAATCAACTGATATTTGCAAAATATCTTCTTTTTGCCCTATATAATCGTGGGTTATTTCTCCTACTGTTAATCTCCTGTCCTGCACAGTAAAAACCATGCCGAAAGCCTCTTTTACCGTGTCTACAAGCTGTAGTTGCTGCAATTCGTCTGGCGCCTCTTGAAAATATGTTATTTTCAGTGTAAAACCCGATTTTGCAAAATCTCTTGTTTCTCTCTGAAATGGCTTTGATATAATTTCAATAAATAAAGAGGGCGTTGTATAGCCCTCTGTAATCTCTTTGCCGTATATTTTCAATCCGGTAGCGTTTTTTAACAACTCATTTGCTGCCGTTTTTATTGCTGCTTGGGATAACATTATAAATCATGCCTCCTTAATGCCTCGTCGCATAATTTTTCAAAGCGTTCCGGCACTTTACTTTCATACTCATTTTGATGTTGTATCATAATACTTGACACTTCCACTTCACGGATATATAAATAAA